>CABYXZ010000016.1 GCA_902523065.1 uncultured Marinoscillum sp. | reverse complement strand
TTCAATTTCAGAAATTGGATTATTTTTTTTAAAAAAATCAATCTCTTTTCTTTTATTAAGAATAATTTCTCTAAGTATACTCATTTCTTCTCAATAAAAAGCTTTAAACAATTATATGCTTTTCCAGATTCTAATGATTCTCTAGCTATCTCTATACCATCTTTTATTGAATTAAGTTTTTTTGCACAATAAATTGCTAAGCCTGAATTGGCTAAAACAGCATCAACTTGTTCACTAGTTCCTTTGTTTTTTAAAATATCTAAAAAGATTTTTGAGGATTCTTTAATATTTTTACCTCCACTGAGTTTAACAGAATCAATTACATTAAAACCTAAATCTTTTGGTTCTAGCATCAAATCTTGATTGTTAGAAAATAATTTAAAAGATCCAGTCAAAGAAACCTCGTCATAACCATCAATGCTATGCACTATGCAATAGCTTTTATTTGTTTTACTATAGATATGTGAATAAAGTCTAAAAATATTTGAATTAAAAACTCCAACTAATTGACTTTTTGGTTGAATAGGGTTTACCATTGGTCCTAGCATATTAAAGAAAGTTTTTACACCTAATTCGATTCTCACAGGAGAAATATTTTTTAAAGATGGATGGAATAATGGAGCATGTAAAAAACATATATTTGATTTATCCAGACTATATTTTAATGAACTGATATCATTCGAAAATTCGTGTCCTAGGTGTGATATAATATTAGATGAACCACATGAAGATGAAACACCATAATTTCCATGTTTAGCTACTTTAATACCAGAACCTGCTACCACAAAAGATGATATTGTTGAGATATTAAATGTATCTTTACCATCACCGCCAGTTCCACATAAATCTATTAACTCATCACCATCAATATCCACATCAATAGATAATTCAATCATTGCCTCCCTAAAACCGTCAAGTTCTTCTGAGGTTATATCTCTTAATAAAAAAACAGTAAGAAATGAAGATATCTGAGAACTATTTGCACTCCCATCTGTCAATGATATTAAAGCAGCCTTTGACTCTTCTTTACTCATTATCTTATGATTATATAAATCTTTTAGTAAATTTTTCATTTTAATTATTTATAAAATTTTTTATAATATTGAAACCGGTTTCTGTCTGTATAGATTCAGGGTGAAATTGAATGCCTTTTAAATCAAATTTTTTATGAGATAAGGCCATAATGACGCCTTCAGAATCTCTAGCAATTATTTTTAACTCTTCTGGAAAAGGATCATTAACTACTGACCATGAATGATATCTACAAGCTTTTATTTCAGAATCAACACCCTTAAATATATAATCCTTCTCCAAATAAATATCTGTTTGAACTCCATGTAATGGCTCTTCCATATTATACAATTTACCTCCAAAATTTTCTGCAATGGCTTGATGACCCAGACATATACCTAGTATTGGTTTACTATAGTAATAATTTAAAATTAATTCATTCATCTTCCCTGCATCTTTAGGTAGAGATGGACCAGGAGATAATATAATTTTGTCATAGGACTGAACTTCTTTCATCTTAATAAGATCGTTTTTAATGACTGATATATCCAAACCATCTAACTCCCTTAGAATATGTACAATATTATAAGTGAAACTATCATAATTATCTAAAACTAAAATTCTCATATCTTCTCAGCAATTTTAATTGCTTTTCTCAAAGCTTCTATTTTATTATAAACCTCTTGATTTTCACTATCTGGATTTGATTTAAAAACAATTCCAGCACCAGCTTGGTAGAATAATCTTCTGTTTTTACTTAAAAATGATCTTATAATTATGGCATGATTAAAGTCCCCATTGAATCCCATAAATCCAATAGCTCCTCCATAAAATTCTCTACTTATATTTTCATGCTCTTCTATAAGTTGCATTGCTTTATGTTTTGGAGCTCCTGATAAAGTACCTGCAGGAAAAGTTCCAGAAATTAAATCAATTTTTTTATCTGATTTAATATTTCCAGATACCTTAGATACAAGATGAATAACGTGTGAATAAAACTGAATATCTTTAAATCTTTCAACTTCAACATTTTTTGATACTTTACTTAAATCATTCCTAGCTAAATCTACCAGCATAACATGTTCAGAATTTTCTTTTATATCATTTGATAATTTTTCTGCCTCTTTCTTATCAAATTCATCATCACCTGTTCTCTTAAATGTACCCGCAATTGGATATATCGTCGCCTTATTATTTTTTATCACTATTTGTGCCTCGGGAGAACTACCAAAAATTTTAAAACTTCCATAGTCAAAATAAAATAAATAAGGAGATGGATTGATTGATCTTAAAGCTCGATATACTTGAAATTCATCACCTTGAAAATCCTGATAAAACCTTTTAGATAAAACTATTTGAAAAACATCCCCAATCTTACAATGATTAATTCCCCTATCAACTAGTTTTTTAAATTCTTTGTCTGAGACATTTGTTTGCTCCTCCTTACTTTTTTTGAATGAAAACGGATTAACTGGCTTACCTAATACTATATTCTTAATTTTATCAATTTCTGATTTATTATCATCACCATAGAGATGTTCAAAAATTATCAGTTCATTGTTATAATGATTAAAAACTATTACA
>CABYXZ010000015.1 GCA_902523065.1 uncultured Marinoscillum sp. | reverse complement strand
TTTGACTTCTTTGACTTCCTCAATATTCTCAACCTTCTCTAAAGTTTCTCTTTTCTCTTTTTTTAGAGTAGCTTTTTTCTTTGTGTCTTTTTTAGGCTTCTCCTTAGTTTTTATGGATTCTTCTTTTTCTTTTTTTGATGGAAGAATAGCATCCTTTATTTTACTTAAGATTCCTTTTTTTTCTTCTTTTTTGACCTCTATCTTCTTAGAAGGTTTTAGTTTGGCGACATCTTTCTTTACCTTTTTCTTAACTGGCTTAGCAGCTTTTTGACTAACTTTTGGGGTCTTCTTTTTCTCTAACTTTTTTTCTGGAGCTTTTTTAGAATCCTCAGCCTTCTTAGTCTTACCGAAGAGTTTCTTTTTTATAAAATCAAATAGACCCATTATTTTTTTTTTGAAATATACTAAAAACTGTACTAAAGAATTAGTTAATTAATTTATATCGGTAGATAAACAACGGTATTTGTTGAAAGAATCATGATAAATATTAAACATGTAATAACAGGACCCAAATAAATTCTTCCAGTCATCTCAAAGAATACTCTATTGAAGTAAGGCAAAAAAAACATCATGGGGACTATTCCAAAAAGTAGATTTACACTTAACCAATTTGTTGTCCAAAAAACAGATCCCGTGTAAAGGAAAACAAAGTACTGGATTACAATAATCATAATTAACCCTGATGAGTTTGCTAATCCTGCAACTAACCTTGAAATCCATTCTGGTTGATTTTCAAATCTCATAGCTCCGTTTACTCTCAGAGAATTTGATAGGAAGAATACAAAAAAGAATGGAAAGTACATTGCTAGAACTAATACCATCTGAGGTTGAAATATTCTTACACCCATAAACCAAAATCTATAATCTACATGAAAAATAAAGTGAATAACATTAAGGGTTCCATAATAAATAATGAATACCAAAAGACCCAACAAAAATGTTTTTAAAATTTCTATATTAGTTATTTTAATACCCCAAGAATCTTTTTTAATTCCAGCTTTTCTTCCAAATAAATGGTAAGAGCCAAAAAATAAAATGGCACCAAAAATACCATTAAATGTGGCCCACAACATAACAGAATTATTCATCCTTTGAGGGAAAAACCAAGTTAATTCTCTATTGGAAGCTTTCTGGAAAATAATTTTTGCTATATCAACCATTGGGATAAAGGTTAGACATGCAACTGTTGCTCCAATTATAAATATTGACCAAAAAATAACTTTCCCTTTTCTATTTTGTACGGGTAACGGTTTGGGTACCTCTTTTACTAATTCACTAAAGAAATTTAATTTCAATAGGAATCTAGTTAGAGGAATAAGCATAATTAGAGAGGTAATCATACTTAGTAAAGTGAATAGTTCTTTCCATTGCCATATCTGATCGTAAGGATCAAGTTTTACATCAGAATTAAATACCTTATCAAAATAAATTAATTGATTGGCTGTTGCAATATTATTGTAGGGCTGGAAGGGATGTAATAATCTCTCGTTATATATTACCCTAGCAGTATTTTTATCTATTTCTCCATAAAATTTTTCTAACTCAATAACATCTAGTTTTTGATTTTCATCGAGTATTGAATTTACAGTCCTTAAAGCCTCAGGTGCTATCTTCATGTTTCCTGCATCCCAACCCTGAAGCTCGTTTCTAAATGCTCCTTCATCATATAGAGCATAACTAACACCGACATTTGATCTTACATCTTCAAGAACTTTTTCGGTTAAGGTCAAAACATATCCTGAAACATAAACAGAATGTAGTTTACTTTTTTTGTTTTCTCTTATTGCCTCTCTTCCAAAATAATTTGCACCTCTGATAGCTGCATTTCCTCCCATTGAATGGCCAGTGGAGGCCATTTTATCTGTATCTACAAAGTCGAATAGATTTCCCTTACTCACAGTATCAATCAATGCAAACATACCATAACCCTCAGTTGTAGCTGCTCTCCTACTCAATGAAGATGAAGACATTCCCTGGGCATAAGGATCTATTAGTGCAACTACGTTACCTCTCCTTGATAATTCTATCGCTATGTTAGATAGTGCCTCCTTTGACCTTTGGAATCCTGGAACAACAACAATAAATGGAGCCTTATTTTCTTTAGAGGCAGAGCTTGGCTTATATAAATCATATACAACGTACTGGTTATTTGATGAATGTAATGTGTGAGATTTTACATTAACATTACCAAAATCTGACTGAACCAAAAAAGAAAGAAATGCAAGAACAAAAAGTAAAGCGAAACAGTTTTTTAGACCCATAGCTAAAATTAATGGATTCTTTAATTTTTATAATTGTCATTTATAAACTTTTTGAATTCACCAAGTGCTTCAGGCATATTAACTCTTCCATATCCAATCCTAAAATGATTATCTGGAGATTTAGATAAACTTGAATCATAAATGTTTGATGGTAATAGCAAAACACTCCTTTCTTTTATTAGCTTCTCACAAAAGATTTCAATTTTTTCATTTGCTTTAAATCTTGGAAATCCAATACATCCACCATCTGGCTGATTCCAATCAAATAAATATTTATATTCTTCAAAGAACTTATTAAGTTCCAACAAGTTATTATTAATAATAGTTCTAGTTCTCTCTAATATTATATCTCTGGAGTTTAGAGCCATAACAGACAATATCTCACTTGGTGCTGAATTACAAATTGATAGATAATGTTTTTGTTTCTCCATCCTATCAATGAGTTTATGGTCCTTTGTTGATATCCAACCAATCCTCACACCTGGCATTCCATAGGACTTTGACATACCATTGAGTGAAATACCTCTCTCATATATATCTGAAATTTGAGTCAGTCTTGATGTTTTATCTCTCTCCATCAGCCTGTAAATCTCATCGCTAAATAAATATATTCCTTTATCTCTACATATATCAACTAATTGATTCAACTCATCTTGTGAAATAATTTTACCTGTTGGATTGTGAGGGAAGTTTATTGATATAAGTTTTGTATTTGGTTTTATTGAATCTCTAAGAATATCCAAGTCCATATTCCAATTATTTTTTGAATCCAGATCTACATTAGTTACATCACAAATTGAACTTGGTATGGTTTGAGCCGATTGGTAGTTTGGAGTTATAACGACGCAATGGTCATCAGATGATAATATAGAATTCATTGATATATATATCCCCTCCTCAGCACCAGCAAATGTCAAAATATCTTTTTTATCAACATTATCATATGTTTTTGAAATAGAATCGATTAAGATATCCGAACCAAAAGTTTCTGTATAACCAAGTCTCATATCATCCCAAAGCTTTTTTTCATCTTTAGAACAGATAGATAATAAATATTTAAGATCTAAGGACTCAGTATCTGAAGCGCAAAGATTGAATTTTGTATTAAATTCCCACTTTGAAAAATAAGTTTCTAGTTTAAAGTCTGGTAGAAATGACATTTTAAAATAGAT
>CABYXZ010000014.1 GCA_902523065.1 uncultured Marinoscillum sp. | reverse complement strand
TTCGTTTACAGAGAAGTTAAGAATTGCTGAAAATGCAGAAAAAATGAAGGTGGGTGATGGTGGTTAACCAAACAAAAATAAAGGTTGGGCCTTACCCTCGTGGGTTTCATGTAATTACAGATGAGGTCTTAGGTTCTATACCAAAAATCACAGGAGTTGTTAATGTTTTCATACAACACACATCAGCAAGCCTGACAATAAACGAAAATGCGGACCCCACTGTAAGAGATGATTTTGAAACACATTTTAATAAAATGGTATCTGAAAAAGAAACA
The DNA here is from genome assembly GCA_902523065.1 of uncultured Marinoscillum sp. Taxonomy (GTDB): domain Bacteria; phylum Bacteroidota; class Bacteroidia; order Cytophagales; family MED-G16; genus MED-G16. The sequence goes on along the minus strand of CABYXZ010000014.1, from coordinate 9,670 downwards.
CACTACAAACACACATTTGAGGGTCCTGATGATATGACCTCACACATTAAGTCAAGTCTTTTGGGTTCTTCTGTTAACTTTCCAATTAAAGGTGGTGTTCCTTTGTTAGGCACGTGGCAGGGAATATATTTGTGTGAGCATAGAAATGGAGGTAGGATTAGAAAAATTGTAATTACTTCATATGGAAAAGATTAAATATTTGTTTTTGTTGTTGGTTGTTGTTGGTTGTACACCAAATGACAAAACAGCCATTGACTATTATGTGTTGGATAATCTTTTATATGATTATGATGTTGAGGAAAAAATTAAAAACCTAAACATAACACTTCCTGTTCCTGGGGACCCTATTGCTAACTATGTTCCAACCGTCAGGTTCTCTGAGACGAAAAACTCTATGTTGGTTTATGTTTCTGGCACTGGGCCAAGAAGAGCGAATGGCGATTATATAACTGGGAGGTTAGGTGAAAACATGTCTATAGAAGAGGGGTATGAGGCCGCAAAGCTAACTGGGATAAATATATTAGCTTCACTAAAAAAGGAAATTGGTGATCTTAACAAAATCAAGAGATTTGTCAAGGTAATAGGTATGGTTAACTCAACACCTGACTTTTACGAACAACCATCAGTTATAAATGGCTTCTCAGATTTTATCGTTGAGGTTTTCGGTGACAGAGGAAAACACGCAAGGTCTGCTGTTGGAATGGTGTCTTTGCCAAGTAATATTGCTGTAGAAATTGAGGTTGTTGTTGAGGTTATAAGGTAAGGTTTTCAAATATACCACAAACCCCTTGTCCACCCCCAACACAAGCTGTCACTATTCCATATTTTTGTTTATTTCTTATCAACTCATTGATTAAGCTTATAGAGAGTTTAGCACCTGTCATTCCCAAAGGATGCCCAAGTGCTATGGCGCCACCGTTAACATTTATTATTTCTGGGTTTAAGTTTAAATCTTTAATAACTGATAGTGATTGCGAAGAAAACGCTTCATTTAACTCAATTTGATCAATATTGTTAATTTTTAAATCCGCCATAGTTAAAGCTTTTGGTATTGCTTTTGCTGGGCCTATTCCCATAATATTTGGTTCGACTCCGGTTGCTGAATATGATACCATTCTAGCTAATGGACTCTGGTTTATTTTCTTCATAAAATTTTCAGAAACAACAACAATAAATGCTGAACCGTCAGACATCTGAGAAGAGTTACCTGCGGTAACTTGACCTCCAAATTTAAATACAGGTTTTAATTTTGAAAGTGCCTCAAGGGTGGTTTCGCTCCTAGGTCCCTCGTCGACTGTGATTGTTTTTTTTCTTGTGGTTTTTTTTGAATCAACAATTATTGTTTCTTCAATATTTATAGGTACAATTTCCTCTTCAAATTTTTTGTTTTTTATTGCTCTTAACGCTTTCATGTGGGAATTATAAGAAAACAAATCTGAGTCTTCTCGGGATATGTTATATTTTTTTGCAAGTTTTTCTGCAGTAAGACCCATATTAAGGTAATAGTCTGGGGATTTTTTAGAAAGGTTATAGTTAGGTGAGGATTTATACCCAAGAAAAGGAACCATACTCATGGATTCGGTTCCCCCAGCAATAATACAATCTGCGTAACCTGATTTTATTTTTGATATTGCGAGGTGTATTGCTTCCAACCCAGAGCCACAATATCTATTAACTATGAACCCAGGAACTTCTTTTGGAAGTGATAACAAAGAGATATATCTAGCCATTTGCATTCCTTGTTCAGCTTCTGGCACCGCGTTTCCTACGATTAAATCATCTACTTGGTTCGGGTCAAGACCTTTGGTTTTCTTTATAAGTTTCTGAATAACTTGTGCTGCGAGATCGTCTGATCTTGTAAACCTGAAGCTGCCTTTCTTTGCTTTACCTATTGGGCTTCTTAAGCCAGATATAATATACGCATCCCTCATTTAGTTTCTTATTATACTGCCTTTATTTAAAAAGTAATTTATCCTTTTTATAGTTTTTATTTCTGAACATAAACTTAAAAAAACTTCCCTTTCGTGTTCTAAAAAATAATTCTGATCAACCCTTGTTTTTTCACTAATGTCACCAACACACAAAACGGAAGCGTAACTATCAGAAACAAGTTTATCATGTTCCGTTAAAAGACCCGCCTGTCTATAATTTTCACTTAGGGTATAAAGTACCGACAAACCATACCTGCCCCTAGCGTTAATTTTTTTGTTGTTTGGTTCAGATACATGACCTGTCTCTATTATTTGTTTGACTTTTTCCTTTGCGTTGCTAACAAGAAGTTTTGGGTTAAAATAATAATTGTCTTTACAACCAAGAAAACGGAGGTTTTTTCCTTCTACCGCAGAGTTTGAAATCTTCTTTAATGCAAAGTTGTTATAAATTAATGTCAACCTATTATCTTCAGGGTCACCCTCAACGTACTCATCATCAATTGTTAATAAAAGCTCTTTACTGCTTCCACCAATTGGAATAATTCCCAGGTTAAGCTCAGGGAGTCCCATATATGTTTCTTTATAAACACACGAATTTTTTGATGACATTAAAAGGTTTAGATTTTGTCCCACTACAAAACCTGACGCAACTGAAACAGCAGGTATTCCAAAGTGTTTTATGGTGTTAGAAAGTTTCTGCTGCAACGATATTGTTTGTTCAACTTTTCGAAAACTTTTGTCTTTTATGTTTATTAATAATTCTTTTGAGTGGGTGTTCTGATTTGTTGGGTCTGAAACCAAGTCTATAACCAAACCTTTACTATTATTCTCTATTCCGTGAAGTGTTTCAATTGTTTTTGTCAGAGTTTTTTGATCAAGTAAGTTGCTATTTATTTTAAAGTGGGCAATTCCATCTTCTGAGTGATAACTCAATGTTTCTTTTTTATATGATGTTTGTGTTTGGGATAAAACATCTTCTTTTACAGGTGAGTGTTTTTTCGTTTTTAAATCATAGAAAAGTTTTTTATTTTCTTCTATACCATAAAATGAATTGACGTTACGCTTCAGCATATCAATCACCCACTCTGATACATTCTTTTTTTCATTTTTAATCATTTTACAAACCCTTTCAACCCCCATCATATCCCAAATCTCAAAAGGTCCATAAACCCAACCAAACCCAAATTTCATTGTTTGATCTACTTTATAAATCTCATCCGTTATTCTTGGAATCATATAAGAGCAGTAAACAAATAAGTCTAAGAAAATATCTTGATAAAACAATCCATACTTCTTGTTTTTATTGATTAATGTTAAGGGGTCCTTGTTACTAAAGACTATTTTTTTATTATCTGTTTTTTTAGCTTCAACGTACTTTTTGTCCTTTAAATTAATTTCTAAGAACTTTCTCTTACCATCTTTATCAATCCTTTTTTGATAAAAACCTTTACCTGATTTATCACCGAAACTTCCAAGTTCATACATTTCGTTTAAAGCTTCAGGAAATTTAAAGTTTACTTTTGTGTTTATATCATCTGTTCTTTCAACGATATCGATGTTCAAATTTTTTAAAGTATCTAAACCTATTATATCAATGGTTCTAAATGTTGCTGATTTAGGTCTAAACACAAGTTTTCCTGTTAAAGCGTCTACCTCTCCAACACTAAGTTTGTGTTTTATGGCGTTATGAACACAGTTCATTAATGAAAAAATACCCACTCTATTCCCGATAAAACCAGGTGTATCTTTACACAGAACAACCTCTTTTCCCAGTATTTTTGAACAATAGTCTTTAAAAAAATCTATAATACTTTTTTTTGTTTTTTTATTTGGTATTATTTCTAATAACCTTAATTGTCTTGGTGGATTAAAGAAATGTATTCCTAAAAAGTTTTCTTTAAATTCTTTTGACCTTCCTTTTACCAGATTATTAATTGAAAGACCTGACGTATTTGTAGAAACTATTGACTCTTTCTTTTTATTTTTTTCAATTATATCTAAAACTTCCTTTTTTATATTTTCTTTTTCAGATACAGCCTCTATAATCCAATCACAATCTTTTATTTTATTTATATCATCGATAATGTTACCTGTTGTAATATTATGAACATTTGATTTATCTAGTAATGGCTCTGGTCTAGACTTGATTGTTTTATTAAGATTACTATTTACTATACTATTTCTGTTTTTATCATTACCTATAATATCAAGAAGAAAAACAGACAAACCCACGTCAGATAAATAACAAGCTATTCTTGAACCCATAACGCCTGATCCAATAATTAAAACCTTCTTTATGATTATATTTTCCATATGTACTTGACAAGGTTATAAAAAATATCTAAGGATATTAATCTTTTTTAAGACTTATTAATCTGTCTAATTAATTATTGTATATACTATGTATTCTTTTTTATTAATACTATATAATATAATTAAAGTGTTTATATGTTTATAAATTATTTTAACAAGTAATAAACAATAAGTAAACTTATAAGTAACTGATTAACAGACACTTATATTAATAATAAAGTTTTTATAAAAATTTAAGTTAATAACTAAATGTTAATATATTTTGGATTTTGTTTCAATAATTTACAATTGTTCTTCTTCTAAACCCTTAAACAAAATATCAACAGTATTATTAACATCAAAAATAAAATCTTCAATTACCCAATTTGATCTTATTTCTATTTCATTTTCATAGTAGATTATATCTTCTCCTGGATTTTTATATAATATAGATCCAACATCTACCGTGTTGTTATTATTTATATCGTTATATATTCTTAAATAATATTTCCCAGGAGGAATATTAATAAAATTGAATTTAGGATTTACATCTCTATTTTTATATACTCTTTTTAAATCTATAGATATAAGTTCTGTAACCAAATTTTCCCTTCCTAAAGTATCAAAAACAGTACCATTAATCTGACCATAAAAATCTGAACCATTAAACGTAAAATCTTGTTTGATTTGATCTAAAGTATCACCCTCAATAGAAAAAACCTCACCCCTCTCAATCATTAAACTTATTTTATTTCTATTAATTCCTTGATAATACCTATTAAGTAGATTTATTAAAGAATCATTATTAAGGTTTTTAGAGTAAATTTTTTGATGATTATCTAAGAAAAGACTAGATATGTTTTGATTAAGTTTAAACAAGCCTTCAAAACTATTTAGTTCTTTAGATAACTTAAAAAAATATAAGGAATCTGGAATTTTAATAGTATCTAAAACAAAACGGTAGTTTAAATCTTTGTTTAGTACCGGTTTATTTAAATTGATACTGAAATTAATAGTGTCTTCTAATTCTTTTTTAAAATACGAGTTAAAAGTATAATTAAACTCCTCTTTATACTCATTCTCGTCATTAAAAGTAACGTAAATGCTGTCTTTAGATGTATTTCCAGATAAGTCAAACGCTTCAATTATTACAAGCAAAGAGTCTGTAACCATAGGATTTTTATATATGATAATATTTTTGTTATCGTTTAAACTATATTTTAAATTTAAACCCTCGACTAATCGAATTTTTTCTAATTTTTTCGAATATATTATCTCATAAACGTTTCCTCTGCTTCTATTTCTAATTAATCGAAGCTCTGAAAGATCTTCCTTGTTTAGATTTAATTTTATTTTTCTGGTTATGTTATTTACCTCAACAGTGTTTTTATAAAAACCAAAAGCCTCGTTTTTAAATTCAGCAATAAAGCTTTTATTTTCATCCAGAAAGGCATATATGGTGTATTTGTCTGGTTTTACGTTATTAATTTCATACTTTCCTGACTCATCAGAAAAGGTAAAATATATAGGTTTTTTATGAAACAAATCCAAGGAATCAACATCTTGATATAAGCCAACTAAAGCACCTTCTACTCTTTTGTTTTCATTTGGATTATAAATCACACCTGAAATTGAAGCGGAGTCTATATATTCACCTGTAGAAAAAATTAATTTTGCGTTAGATAGGTCGTTTCCTTCTGTAACATCACTTATTCCCCCAGCAAAATTAATGATATAGGTTGTGTTGTCGTCAAATAGTGTGTCGAAAGATATTGATACTTCATTTTTTTTGTACTTTACTTCTTTTTTACCCGAATAAAAAGGGGAGATAATTATACTTTCTTGAAGTTTGGAGGCATCAATTAATTCATCAAAAGCTAAATAAAATTGATTAGGATTCACGCTTGTGGAGTTCTCAGGTGGAATTGATGCAATTAAGTTAGGCGGTATAGTGTCTTTGTAACCGCCGGTAAGTGGGCTCATTTGTGCACACCCTATTAAAAAAGAGAACACCACAAAGAAAAAAACGTTTTTCATTTTTTTAATATATAAATAATACTTGAGGGTTGTTTGTTAAATAATGACAAAATGTTTGAGATTAAACCAATCAAAACCCCCCTGGTTGTTGAAAAGTAGCTTTTCCTGTTTCTTTCACTAAGTATAGACACATAAAACGCATCAAGAAGAAGCGGTTTTCTTTTTATTAGCTTTAGACCAACTTTTTTTGCCAAAAAGGTAATTGAGTGCACATTAAAGTGGAATAAATGTCTAGGAACATCAAATCCCGCCCAATCTTTTCCATAAAAAGTGTTATCGTATGAATCGTAATTTGGTAAAGCTAATACCAAAACACCGTTATCATGCAGCTTATTATAAAGTTTTTTTAATACATCACCTGGGTCCTCTGTATGCTCTAGAACATGCCAAGCGGTTATGCAGTCAAATTTATAATTTTTGAATCCAGCCATGTTTTTTTTTATTTTCTTGTTTTTTACACTGTTTATAGGTTCAAGCCCCCAAGCATCATACCCTTTTCTGTTAATGTGCCTTATAAACTCACCCGATCCAGAACCGAAATCTAAAACCTTATGTACATTTAATTTTTTTATAATTGATTCTTTGTAATTATTGTTGAGTCTCTGTGCTAATTTGTATATTAAGGAAAAAAAAGATTTCTTTTTTTGATATGAGTCATAGTCCTCATCATAAAAAACTCTCAAATTTGTGGGTTTAGGGTATGTAGACATCGTTTTACAGCGGTGACATTTTTTTATAACATAAAAGTCACCAATAAACTTTGTGCATTCTATTTTGTAACCATAATCGTCAACCTTAGAACCACACACCTTACACCTTAAGCCACTCATTTTTTCATGTGAACCATTAATATTGATACGTCAGAAGGGGAAACACCACTTATTCTTGAGGCTTGCCCTATAGACTTAGGTCTAATTGCTGACAGTTTCTCTAAAGCTTCTGCTGAAAGTGATTTTATTTTTTTATAGTCATAATTTTCTGGAATCACACTATCTTCCAGCCTTTTCATTTTGTCAACAGTTTCCATTTCTTTTTCAATATAACTCTCATATTTTGTGTTAATTTCAACCTGTTCTGATTCCTCGGGTTTTTTGTTTATTTTTCCCGTGAATAGTTTAAGGTCTTTTAGGTGTATATTTGGCCTTTTTATTAAATCAATTACCGACTTACTTTCTTTTATGGGCGATGAGTCTTTTAACTTTAAGAGGGGATTTATGTCTTTTGGTTTAATTTTTATCTTTTTTATTTCTTCTGTTATTTGCTTTATACCCTCTTTCTTTTTTTCTACCTGAACCATTCTTTTCTCTGACGCTAAACCAATTTTATAACCTAACTCTGTTAACCTTAGATCAGCGTTATCTTGTCTTAGTAATATTCTGTGTTCTGCCCTAGACGTAAACATTCTATAAGGTTCATCTGTTCCTTTGTTTATTAAATCATCTATCAAAACACCTATATATGCGTCAGAACGCCCCAATACGAAGCTTTCTTTTTCATTGATTTTATTGTGTGAGTTTATTCCCGCAATTAGACCTTGACAAGCGGCCTCCTCATAACCCGTTGTACCGTTTATTTGACCTGCAAAAAACAGGTTTCTGATAGGCTTAGTCTCAAGTGTTGGTTTTAGCTGTGTAGGTGGAAAATAATCATATTCAATCGCGTAACCCGGTCTAAACATTTTAACCTTTTCAAAACCTTTTATAGTACGAAGCGCCTTAAGTTGTATTTCTTCTGGTAGTGATGTAGAAAAACCATTTACATATACCTCAACAGTATTCCACCCCTCTGGCTCTACAAAAATTTGATGCCTTTCTTTGTCTCTGAACCTAGTGATTTTATCTTCAATTGATGGACAATAACGAGGTCCAACCGACTTTATTCTTCCGTTAAACATCGGGGACCGGTCAAAACCCTCCTCTAAACATTCATGAGTAGGGCTGTTGGTGTAGGTTATATGACAAGCAAGTTGTTTTTTTAGTTTTTTCTTGCTTAAAAAAGAGAAAAACCCATGATTGCTATCACCAGGTTGTTTTTCCATGTTTTTGTAGTTCAACGATCTACCATCAACCCTAGGAGGTGTTCCTGTTTTCATTCTGCCAGAAACGAAACCTAGACCCTCAAGCTGTTCTGTTATTCCTTTTGATGCCCTTTCACCACTTCTTCCACCCCCAAAGTTTTTTTCACCAACATGGATAAGGCCATTTAAAAAAGTTCCGTTGGTTAAAACAACGGACCTTGAATAAATTTCAACCCCCAGAGCTGTTTTTATACCAACTACCCTATCCCCATTAACTAATATTTGGCTAACCATTTCTTGCCAGAAATCTACATTTTTGTTTTTTTCTAAAACTAAACGCCACTCCTCCGCAAACCTAAACCTATCACTCTGCGCCCTCGGAGACCACATAGCAGGTCCTTTAGACCTATTTAACATTCTAAACTGAACCATAGTTTTGTCTGTAACACGACCAGTGTAACCACCTAGCGCATCTATCTCTCTAACAATTTGACCTTTAGCAACCCCACCAATTGCTGGGTTACAAGACATTTGGCCTATTGTTCCCATGTTCATTGTTGCCAACAAAACTTTAGACCCCATGTTTGCGGCAGCAGCAGCAGCCTCACAACCCGCGTGTCCAGCACCAACAACTATAATGTCATACTTATTAAACATACCTAAACGTTCCACGTGGAACTTTACAAATTTTTATACAAAGAAAGGTATTTATTTTCTAAGCTCCTCATCCTTTTTTTTTCTTTTTCAGATCCGTCTTTATACCCAATTAAATGAAGCAAACCGTGTATTACCACACGTATTAATTCTTTTGAAAATAAAACCTTATATTTTTTTGCGTTATCCTCAACCCTCTCAACACTTATATACAAATCACCCTCAGCTGTATTGTTGCTCTCAGAAAAATCAAATGTTATTATATCTGTTAGAAAGTTATGGTTTAGGTGTTTTTGATTGATTTTAAGGAGGTATTTGTCTGTACAGAAAATGTAGTTTAAGAAACTTAAACCTATTCTTTCTTTTTTACAGATTTCTTTAACCAATAATCTTATTTTTTTCTTTTCGGTAATCTTAAATGTTTTTTTTTCAGAGAAAAAATTTACTAAATGCATTTTAAAGCTTGAATAACATGTCTACAACACGCCCCCCATTTTTAAATTTGGCTTTGTCTGAAAGGTTTTTTATTAAAAAGATTCCCCTGCCCTTAACTTTCTCAAGGTTTTCTGGACTAGTTGGGTCTGGCAAATTATTGAAATCAAAACCACCACCCTCATCTTCAACAACAAAACGTACACTTTTCTTGTTTCTTCGAAGTTGTATTTTGACTTTTTTATTTTTGTCCTCCTTGTTACCGTGTACAATTGCGTTGTTAACAGCTTCTGTTACTGAAACAAGA
>CABYXZ010000013.1 GCA_902523065.1 uncultured Marinoscillum sp. | reverse complement strand
TGTAAATTCGAAGAAACAGCTTTAGATATATTAATTTGATTAAATTCTTTAATTGAATCATCTGGAATAATATAAAATTTATTTGTTAAGCTTATATATTTTAATCTAGAATTTATATCAGTTTTTGGTTTACCTTTTTTGGGTTTAATTTTATTTGATATTGTGAAATAAGATAAAATTTTGAAATCATCTAATATATAAAAAATGTTGTTTTTTACTTTTGACAACTTTAGAATTTACTCCCAATTACCAGCAGTTGTAATACTTGTTCTTGAACCGAATCTTAATGGCTTGTTTATATTTGCTTCATTAGATTCTTTTCTATCAGGATCTATTGGCTTTGGATTTCTAACTTCAACTACATTTACTGAAACACCGCCTTTCTCAATTTGTCCAGCCCACATTTCAAATTCTACATTATCATAACCAGGAACATATTTCATTTTTTGTGGGTTAAAAGAAATAAGATTTGAGAATATAGAGTCAACTACTGATATACTACCTAAAGTATCAAGATATAGAGTTGTCTCTTCTGCTCCATAATCTAATAAAACAGTTTCCTCTCTTCTTTGAATAATAAAAATTTCTCCATTTTCAACAAAATTTATAAGGCTATCCCAACTTGATGTATAGCTTCCTGTTACACTCTGGTAGGTAACCTGAGCATCTCTTATAATTTTTAAATTATCAATTATTAATGATTCTGCTTTGTCAATCCTTGCTTCCTCGTCAATGCTATATTTGATACTTGAGACAAGGTAAAATGCAAGAGCTATTGCTATGATTAATGTTGAGTATGTATATATTTTAAGTTTATCCATAAAATAGTATGCTATTATAAATAAATGTAATTACAATTAAAAGACATCTATTGATAGTTTCTCTCTCCAAAAATTTTAGAGCCTATTCTAATCATATTACTTCCACATTTTAAAGCTAATTTATAATCGTTACTCATTCCCATTGATAGTGTATCAACAGTTTCTATTAGTTTTTTCTTCTGCATAAAAAAATTGTTGAGTTTATCAAATTGTTTTTTTATTATATTATCATCTTCTGTAAACGAGGCCATTCCCATAAATCCACGCAAATTAATATTATTATATTTTTTTAAAAAATCTCTATTGATTAGAGCATCTGCTTCCTCATATAGAAATCCATATTTTGATGTCTCCTCAGATATGTTAAGTTGGATAAGAATATTGGATATAGAATTTATTTTTTTTGATTCTTTATCAATTACATTTAATAATTTAATGCTGTCAACACTGTGAATTAGATATGATACTGGTAATATCCTTTTAACTTTATTTGTTTGTAAATGTCCTATCATATGCCAATTAATATCCTTTGGTAGTTCTTTTTGTTTTTTAATTAATTCTTGAACTTTATTTTCACCAAAGTCTCTGTGTCCTAAATTGTAAACCTTACTTATTTCTTCAATAGGCTTAGTCTTGCTAACAGCAACACATATATAATTATCATTATTTAATATATTCTCCATCTAGTCTTTAGTAATATTATATATAAAGGAGGATTTTGATAAACTATATAATAAATATATGAAAATCGAATATAGTAAGTAGTACTGATAATAATCAACAGTATTAATAAATCTATTTTCTTTAACTTCCGATTTTTCTAACACATCAATTTCCTTAAAAATATTTTTGAGTGAGTTTTCATTAGATGCTCTATAAAATTTGCCTGACGTTAATTGAGCAATTTCTTTTAAATTTTTTTCGTCCAATGAGTTCTCGACATATCTTGTTCTTCCAAAATAATCTTTTCCAAACGGGACTTTACCATTTTTCCCTATAGCAATAGTATATATTTTAATGTTGTAAGCTTTAGCGATTTCAGCAGCAGTAAGAGGGTCAATATTTCCTGCAGTGTTATCTCCATCACTTAAAAGAATTATTATTTTGCTCATCGAGTCAGATGATCTCATTCTATTTGTTGAAATAGCTAATGCACTACCTATGGCAGTGCCTCTTGTGCTTATTAGGTCAAAGTCGATTTCATCAATATATTTTAAAAGTAAGTCGTAATCTGTTGTAAGTGGGCACCTTGAATATGATTCACCAGAAAAAACTACCAACCCAATTCTATCTTGAAATCTACCATTTACAAAATCTTTTGCCACACTTTTGGCGGACTTTAATCTATTTGGCTTAAAATCTTCTATTTGCATAGATTCACTTATATCCATTGCAAGTATGATATCTATTCCCTCTGACCATCTTTCAATTTTTTCATTTGATTTTTGCGGTCTTGCAAGGGCAATTAACAGAAAAAGAGTACAAATTGTGATTAGAATATTTGGTAAAAATCTTAGAGAGGAATATTTGTAACTTTTCAGGTCTACGTCTGGAATAGTTACTTTAAAAGAGTTTCTTTTTCTAATTAATTTTCTTGTAATTAAGAAAACAGGTAAAATTATTATTAGATACAAAATATATTCATTTCCCCATTCGTAGCTTAAAATTTGAGATGGATAGAACCATTTAAGTGAAAACCAACCTTCTAAATAATTATTCATTTTCAATTTTTTTAATTAACTCTTTAGTTTTACTATCAGCATAATCCAATAAATATTTAAAGGAAAATTTATCCATTTCAATTAATTTGTCAGAGTAGATCATTTCGTCAATATATTTTAAACTTTTTATCAAATTTTCATTATCAAAAAAATCAATAATTTCTTTTATAGTCATCGATGAATATGGTATGGATGTTAATTTTTCTATATATCTTTTCCATATAAGAATTATTTTTTCAAGATTATTTTTATCGGCATTAGTCTTAAATTGTTTTTTTATTTTTTCAAATTCCTTGTTAAATAAGGCATGACACTTTAGTACTTTTCTTTTTCTAAAATAAGCAATAATTTTTTTTCTAAATAAGAGGTATAGCGCAAGAATTAAACAAATAAAAATTATACTATATAGTGATAGTTTATAGGTGTTAATGATTGATAGTATCTCATTAAATGATATGTTTTTTTTTACTTTTTGATCAGTATTATTTACTAAACTATTGAAGTATACAGTGTCATAATTTGAAGATATTTCTAAACAATCTTTTCCATTTAATATAAAGGAATTAAGCCTAATTGATTGTATTGAATCAATTTCAAATGATCTTAGAATATACAAACTACTGTCTGATATTATTCTTTCATTTAATTTTGATTCGAAATTTTCCTTTTTGACAAATGAAAAAGGAAAAAATTTAAAGGATGAGTCTGGCTGTATTAATTCAATTTCCTTAGGATAATTTATAATTGAAACTAACTTTATTGAATCACCAATTTTGATATCCTTCTCCAAAAAGTATATTTGATAATTAATTTCTTGTGAAAATAATTGAGATGAAAAGATAAATATTAGAATTACAATTCTCATTAATTGTTATTTCTGAATTTAAATAGCTTTATCAGATCCTTTACATAATCTGAATCACAAGATATTTTAAGATAATTTGTATTAATTTTTTTTAAGAATTTTTGTAGTTCATTCTCTTTGTATTTGAATGTTTTTTCTTTTATTTGATTGAAATCTGATGATGAAGTATTAACCCATTTTTTGATCTTGCTTTCATTATTTTCAATTTCGATTAGACCTAAATTTGGAATTCTTTTTTCATTTTTATCTTCAACATGAATACATATTACATCATGTTTATTTGATAGAGACTTTAGTGTATTTTTGAAATTTATATCTAAAAAATCACTGACAATAATTACAAGACTTTTCTTTTTTTTAGTACTATTAAAATATTTGAACATCTCATTTAGATTAGTTTTGTTTGATGTGTTATTTAGCCCGTACAATTCTTTTATAATTCTGTAGGCGTGAGAGTTACCTTTTTTAGGCTGAATAAACAACTCTTTTATATCACTATAGCATAAAATTCCAACCTGACTATTTTTTCTTATAGCTGAGAGGCATAAAACAGAAGCAATCTCTTTCGTTATATTCATTTTTTTCTTTTCTCCAATATTTTGAGAGTTACTAACGTCAATCAGAAAGAAAACCGATTGTTCTTTTTCCTCTTTGTAAGTGTTTATAAAAATTTTATCTTCTTTAGCAGAATTTTTCCAATTTATGGATCTATGATCATCTCCGTAATTGTAGAGTCTTGTGTCATCAAAATCTAATCCGGTCCCTTTGAATAGTGATTTATAATCTCCTTGATAAGAATTATTTATATGTTTTCTTATTTCAATTTCGTATTTCCTTACTTTCTTTAAAATTTCTTTCAAAATTTACATTTATTTGCAAAGCTAGAAATAGATTTAATAATGAATAAAATAATAATTAAGTTTTTATCTCTTTTAACATTTTTTATAATCACATCATGTGTGGATACTAATAATATTGATGTTATAAACAAAGAAAAAATGGTAAGTATCCTCATTGAAATGCATCTTACTGAGGAGTCTGTTATGGAGTTAAAATTGCCAGAAGACACATCTGAAACTTTTTTTACTGAAAAAGAAAAAGAAATTTTTAGAAAATATATGATTGATGAAGAGACGTACAGAAAAAGTTATTCTTATTATTTTTTTAGACCAGTCGAATTAGAATCAATCTATGATAAGGTAATTGATAGTTTAAGCTTTTATCAACAAACTAAAGAATAAAAACTTAAAAAATTGGATATTAATTTCTGAATATTATATTTGCAAAACATCACGAATACTTAGCTGTATACCAACCGAACGATAACGGTGGTTAAACGATGTGGATATACTATCAAAATCGATATAACTAACTTTCCGTGATTTACCATTTAAATAAAAAAATATATGAAAAAAATCATTTTAGTTTTTACTTTTTTTGTTCTTTTGTCTTGCTCAAATGACAACGAAATTTCCAACTCAGAGTGGATATTTGTTGCTTGTGAGGGAAACTACGGAGCATCTAACGGATCAGTTTATATGATAAATAGTCTTGGTGAAATTGATTCAATACCAAATCTTGGAGATGTTGTTCAGTCTGTAGAAGTTCATGAGAATAAACTATTTGTGCTAGTAAATAATTCACATAAATTGCACGTATTTGATATTGACACTGAAGGACTTTCCTTGCCTGGCATTGAAATTGATCTTGATGGATCGAGTCCAAGAGAAATGGTAGTTGATGGGGAAAGGTTATATTTTACAAATTGGAATACAAAAGATGTAAAGTACCTAGATTTATTTAATTACAAAATTGAAAAACTAATTGATATAAATGGTTTACCTGAAGGTATTATTAAACAAGGAAAAGATCTTTTTATAGCTGTAAATATGAATGAGGATTATAGTTCTTCGGATAAGGTGATCAGATATGATATTACAAAAAATAATATTGAGGAGATTATAACTGTAGGTGATGGTCCTTTAGACTTGGAGTTTAATAATGATGAATTGTACATATCAAGAACATACTATGATGAAAATTATGCTGCTTTTCACGGTACTTCTCAATATTCACCAAATAATAAAAATGTACTTATCAAAGAATATGGAAAGAATACTCCTTGTGGAGGATCAGTTCATTCATTAAATAATAAGGTATATAGGTCTGCACTTGGCGGAATTGCTGAAATGGATCAATTTCTGAATTTAATTGAGACAAGTGTAATTGGTAATTTTAATCAGTCAGAGGTTTACTCTGTAGAGGTTATTAATAATAATGTATACTTTGGTCTAACTGACTATAGTAATTACAATAAGATAAAGGTTATATCAAAAGATAATCTTGAAGTTGCTTCATATGATGTAGGAAAGATTCCTGGTGACTTTGCTATATGGAGAAAATAATATGAAACCCAAAGATATAGATCTACATGGTGAATTCTATGATAACATTGAATTAGCTTTAGAGAAGCATTTCTATAGTAATAAACCTCCTTTTAAAATAATTACTGGTAATTCATCAAATATGAGAAAGAAGGTACTGCATTATTTAGATAAAAATGATTACAAATACATGTCTGGAAACCTTTATAATCTTGGGTTTATACAAGTTTTGTAACTACTTTATATAATTCTTAATTATATAGTCAGCAATTGATAACGCTGATGTTGCAGCAGGAGAGGGTGCGTTTATTACGTGAATTTGATTCTTATGTGTTTTAATATCAAAGTCCATCATTAAATTTCCTTTATGATCAATTCCCTGTGCTCTAACACCAGCCGGTCCACTTTTTATATCAGAACTACTTATATCAGGAATAAGTTTTTGTGTTTTCTTTAAAAAAGAAGACTTTAATATTGAGGTTGAGAATTCGTTAAGGCTAAATAAGAAATTTTTTCCAATAAATTTTAGAAAACCTAAATAACTCAAATAGTCTAACATCTCATTTATTGAAATGTCTGTATTTTTATACCCCTCTCTTTTAAATGCAAGTACAGCATTAGGTCCAACTTCTCTATCACCATTAATCATTCTTGTAAAGTGTACCCCAAGAAAAGGAAACTTTGGGTTACCGACTGGATAAACTAAATGATTTACTAATTTTTTAGCATGTTCTTCTAAGGTATAATATTCGCCTCTGAATGGAACAATTTTAGCTTTTAGTTTATTATTTGTAAATTTTTTGAAATTTATATCAGACTGTAAACCAGTAGTATATATAATAGTATTATAACTAACACTTGAATTTTTATTTATATAAATATAATTTTTCTTTTCCTCAACTTTTTCAATTTTAGTATCCAAAAATACATTGCCGCCTGAGTTAATTATATTCTCTTTCATTGAGATCATCACACCCTTATAATCTACAATCCCTTCTTCAGGAACAAGTAATGTTTTATGTGATGATACGAATGGTTCTCTATCCTTTAATTCTTTGTTGTTAAGATATTTTAATCCCTTCAGTCCATTTAAATTTCCTCTTTGCGCTGTATTTTCAAGTAACTTAGCCTCATCTTCATTACTTGCAACAACAATCTTTCCACATACATCATGATTTATTTTATAATCATTACAATATTTGACCATTTGTTTAATTCCTGATACAGCTAACTTTGCTTTAAGCGAGCCTGGTTTATAGGCTAATCCACAATGTAGTACGCCACTGTTTCTTCCTGATTGATGAAATCCAACCTCTTTTTCCTTTTCGTAAACATGAACCTTATTCTCCTTAACCTTTGATAATTTGTATCCAAGAGCCAAACCTACGATTCCACCACCTACGATTGCTATATTCATGATATTGTCTAGATTTATATAAAAATACAACGAGATATTAAAATAAATAGTTTTTAATGAAAATCATTGCAGATGTTGGCGGTTCCAGAGGAAGGTGGGTAATTGTAGATAAAACAATAGTTAAGACTATAGAAACAGACGGTTTTAATCCCTATACCTATAAAATTTCATCACTTAATAAAATTTTAGAAATTATAAAATCCTCTGTGGAATCAATTGAGTTAAATAAAATTATCTACTACGGTGCAGGAATTAATAGTTTAGAGACAAGAAACGTTGTTGAAAAATCAATTAAAAACTATTTTAAAAACACAGAAATAACGGTATTATCAGATTTATTGGGATCATGTAGAGCCCTTTGTAAAGATAAAAGAGGGGTTGTTTCAATACTTGGAACAGGTTCTAATTCATGTTACTTTGACGGAAATGATATAAATATGCAAATAAACTCACTTGGGTATTTACTGGGTGATGAAGGATCTGGCTATGCACTAGGAAGAAGTTTTCTGAAAAAATATTTAAGGAGTGAATTGAGTGATAATACCATTAAATCGTTTGAAAATGAATATAAAATATCAAAAGAAAACTTCAAGATTATTTATGAAAAAAACTCAAACAGATGGATTTCGAAACTATCAGAATTTGTAAATAAAAATAAAGAAGATAGAATGATCAAGGAGATAATACTAAACCATTTTAAATATTATTTTGAGGAGATTATATGTAAATACGATTCAAAAAGTCTTTATTTAAGCGGTTCTGTAGCGTATTATTTTAAAAATGAAATTAGTTATGTATCTGATTTATATCAAATTAAAATTGTCAAGGTACTAAAAGATCCAATAAATCATTTAGTTGATTTTCACGTAGAATAATATACATTTGCAGCAAAATGAAAGAAAAGAAAAAAAATTTGCTAAAGTATGCCGGTGAAATTTCATCTCCTGTCATAAAACAAGATGATATTAAAAAGTGGGAATCAGATGCAGTAAAATCTGTTAATGACCATTTTGCACAAAAGTTTAATGAAATAAAGAACGAATATTCTAAGCTCATTGATGAATTTAAGTGGAACGATCTAGTATATAAATCAAATTATTCATTTAAACCTATCCAAGGTAAAACTTACCATTTATACCAGAAAGATGATGAGAAAAAGTCTCTATTTCTTTCTATTATTGGTCCAGATGAATGGAATATGCTATATATAGGTTCATTTAATCTTATGTCTAACAATAAATGGGAAAAAATCAATGAGTAAGTATATAAAATACAAAGTTAAAGACATTCAATTAGCCGAATGGGGTAGAAGAGAGATTCAACTTGCTGAAGCTGAAATGCCTGGTTTAATGTCACTTAGGAAAGAATTTGGTGTTTCAAAACCTCTAAAAGGCGCAAGAATTGCAGGATGCCTTCATATGACAATACAGACCGCAGTATTAATTGAAACATTAATTGAGCTTGGTGCTGAAGTTACATGGTCTTCTTGTAATATATTTTCAACCCAAGATCACGCTGCTGCTGCTATCGCTGCTGCCGGTATCTCAGTTTACGCATGGAAAGGAATGAATGAAGAAGAATTTGATTGGTGTATTGAACAAACTCTTTTCTTTGGCGAAGATAAAAAGCCTCTAAATATGATTTTAGATGATGGTGGTGATCTAACTAATATGGTATTGGATAAGTATCCAGATTTAGTGAAAGATATTAAAGGTCTATCAGAAGAAACAACAACTGGAGTACACAGATTATATGACAGAGTGAAAAATGGAACCCTACCAATACCTGCTATTAACGTGAACGATTCAGTTACAAAATCTAAATTTGATAATAAGTATGGTTGTAAGGAGAGTGCAGTTGATGCGATAAGACGTGCCACTGATGTAATGCTTGCTGGAAAGAGAGTTGTTGTAGCGGGTTACGGTGATGTGGGTAAAGGTACTGCAGCATCTTTCAGTGGAGCTGGTTCTATTGTTAGTATAACAGAAATTGATCCTATATGTGCATTACAAGCATCTATGGATGGATATGAGGTTAAAAAAATGTCTAGTTTAATACCTAATGCAGATATTATTATTACAACAACAGGAAACAGAGACATTGTCACTAAGGAATATTTTTTAGCTATGAAGGATAAAGCTATTGTGTGCAATATAGGACATTTTGACAATGAGATTGATATGGCGTGGTTAAATGAGAATTATGGTCATACTAAGGAGGAAATTAAACCTCAGGTTGATAAGTATACCCTTGAAAATGATGTTGATATTATTGTTCTAGCTGAGGGAAGATTAGTTAATCTTGGTTGTGCTACTGGTCATCCAAGTTTTGTCATGAGTAATTCATTTACTAATCAGACACTTGCTCAAATTGAGTTATGGACAAATTCTGGAAACTACAGTAATAAAGTTTATATGTTACCAAAAAAACTTGATGAAAAAGTAGCAATGCTTCACTTAGACGCTTTAGGGGTCGAGTTAGAAAAATTAAATAAAACACAATCAGAATATCTAGGTCTCAAAATAGAAGGTCCTTTCAAACCAGAACATTATAGATATTAAATATTAATTGCTATATTTGCGACACATCAAGAATACTTAAGTGTATACCAACCGAACGATAACGGTGGTTTAGCGATGTGGGCATCCTAGTCAAAGTCGATTCTCATAATCTAATCTTGGTAAAATTTAAAAGTTAAGTTATGAAACACTTATTTACCTCAGAATCAGTAAGCGAAGGACACCCAGATAAGATGGCTGATCAAATTAGCGATGCATTACTTGATAATTATTTAGCATTTGATAAGAGTTCAAAGGTTGCATGTGAAACACTTGTTACAACAGGACAGGTAGTTGTTGCTGGTGAAATAAAAACAAATTCAATAATTGATCATGACAAAATAATAAGAAATGTAATTGATAAAATTGGTTATAATAAAAGTGAATATCAGTTTGATGCTAAGTCATGTGGTATTTTTTCTGCATTACACTCCCAGTCATCAGACATTTACCAAGGAGTTGACAGACAAGATGAGAAATTACAAGGTGCCGGAGATCAAGGTATGATGTTTGGATACGCCTCAAATGAAACAGAAGATTACATGCCATTATCTATAGATCTATCTCATAAACTATTGATTGAGTTAGCGGATGTAAGAAGAGAAAATGATGAAATAAGATACCTTAGACCTGACTCAAAGTCTCAGGTCACGTTAGAATATGAAAATGGTAAACCTAGTAGAATTGATAGTATAGTTATTTCAACACAGCATGATGAGTTTGATAATGATGATAAAATGCTAGATAAGATTAAGTCTGATGTAGTAAATCTTTTTATTCCAAGATTTTTAAAAAATAATCCACAGTACAAAAATTTATTCAATGACAAAATAAATTATCATGTCAACCCTACAGGTAAATTTGTAATAGGAGGCCCTCATGGTGATACTGGACTAACGGGCAGAAAAATAATAGTTGATACCTATGGTGGTAAAGGTGCTCACGGTGGTGGTGCTTTTTCAGGAAAAGATCCTAGTAAAGTTGATAGAAGCGCTGCATATGCTACAAGGCATATTGCTAAAAATATTTGTGCTGCAGGTATTTGCGATGAAATTCTAGTTCAAGTTAGTTACGCAATTGGTGTAGCTAAACCAATGGGTATTTATGTTAATACATTTGGAACAT
>CABYXZ010000012.1 GCA_902523065.1 uncultured Marinoscillum sp. | reverse complement strand
CTCATTTTCTCAGAAATCAGTTTCTGGAAAGGTATACTCCTCAAACGATTCAGAACCGCTTGTTGGGGTAACTATAATGGTGAAAGGAAAGGATGTTGGAACTATTAGTTCCATTGACGGATCATTTTCATTAAATCTATCAGAAGAAGACAATGAAATAGTAGCTTCATTTGTTGGTTTTATTTCTCAGGAGGTGTCAGTTGGAAATCAGTCAATAATTTCTATCTTTCTGGAAGAGGATATTACTGAGCTTGGAGAAGTAGTTGTTACTGCTTTAGGTTTCAAAGAGGAAAGGGATAAATTAGGATTAACCGCTTCAAAAGTTGAAGGCGATCAGATATCAAGATCAGCAGAAACAGGACTCATTAATGGAATGGCTGGAAAAGCATCTGGCCTGAGGGTAACAAGAAGCTCAGGTGATCCTGGAGCAGGTTCTCATATTCAGATAAGAGGTCCTGTAACAATTACTTCATCATTACAACCTCTAATAATACTAGATGGTGTTCCAATAGATAACTCAACTGGTTCTACAGCAACCTCAGGTGTAGTATCACAATCAAGACTTAACGACATAAATCCTAACGATATTGAATCCATTCAGATATTAAAGGGTGCTTCAGCTGCTGCTCTTTGGGGTAGTCAAGCAGCAAAAGGAGTTATCTATATCACAACAAAAAGTGGTGAAAAAGGTGATAAGCCTAAGATCTCATTTAGATCTGTGTATTCAGTTGATCAAATCAATTCAAGACACCCTCTTCAGACAACTTTTGGACAGGGAGACAATGGATCTTTTAATCCTAATTCAACCAGATCTTGGGGCGATAAAATATCTGAGAGAGATAATTCAGAGGATATTGTCGATACCTTTGGACCCTTCTTTATTGATCAGAATGGAGTAAGACATTATAATGTTTTACTAAAAAATAGTAGAAGAATTTATGACGAATCAAATTTCGATCAAATTATTCAAAATGGTAGTTTTACTGAAAACACCTTAAGTGTAAGTGGTGGTGGTGAAAATGGAACTAATTATTTTAGCGTTGGTGATCTAAATCAAAAGGGGATTATAAGAAGTAATAGTAATTACAGGCGAACATCAGTTAGATTTAATAGTACAAGAGAGCTAGGGGAATGGTTTAAAATAACATTTAAAAATTCTTACTCAAAAACAGTTTCTGACAGGATTAGAAAAGGAGCATCTTCTACTGGACTATATCTAGGTCTTTTAAGAACACCCGCTGATTTTGATAATTCAGGCTATATAGGAGATTATTACCAATCCTCCTCTTCTTCACCGATTCAGAATAGACACAGATCATACAGAAATCCAATAGGAGGTAGAGTTAATGCCGGTTTTAATAATCCAAATTGGACTATTAATAACCAAGAAAATAAAAACTCAGTTGAAAGGTTTTTATCTAATATACAGATTGATTTAAAAATCACTGAGTGGTTAAGCATTATTTCTAGGACAGGTATTGATTACTATCAGTCAAGAACCACACAATATTTTAAACCGGGAACTGTTGGTTCAACATTTGGACAGGGATATTTTACAGATGGAATAACAAATAATAGAGTCTTTAATACTGACATGATAGCAAGGTCAAATTTTGATTTCGGTGATAATATAAACCTTTCAATAACTCTAGGAGCAAATTTAAACGATAGAAAATATCTCAGAATTGGAGGAAACATAAGAGATTTTATTTTACCTATTGACCTGCAAGATTTTTCTAATGCCCAACCAGAGAATACTAATATTGATGACTTCGATAGACATATGAGAACTGCAGCAACCTATTTTTCGGGAAATATTGGTCTATTTGATATGTTATTTGTCAACTCAAATCTAAGGGTTGAATCATCTTCTACAATTGGTCCTAATGCAGATAAAGTTTTTATCTATCCATCTGTCGATTTAGCTTGGCAATTTTCCAAACTTAATTTATTCCTGGGTTCTCCATTTTTAACATTTGGTAAGTTAAGATTAGCATATGGTGAAGTAGGGGTTGAGCCTCCACCTTACAATACACAGTCAATTTATGTTTCTCCGAATTACTCTGATTCATATGGAGGATCATTATCTACAGACTTATTTGGTGCTGGATCTTTTACTCCATCGCAAGATTTGGGAGATCCAAATTTAAGTCCAGAAATTAAAAAAGAATACGAAATTGGTACTGATATAAGGTTTTTTGACAATAAAGTCAAAATTGGCTATTCGTATTTTTATAATACAACAGAAGACGTGTTTTTTAATTTATCCCTTGCGAATTCATCTGGATATGATGAGATTTTCACTAATGCTGGAAAAATTGAAAATAAGGGAATGGAAGTTGATTTAGGTTATGATATTTTTCAGACAGAGGATTTTAAAATAAATCTCACTGCCAATTGGAGTTATTACAGGAATAAGGTTCTAGATCTAAAGGGAGTTGAATCTATAAGACTGGGTGGTCTTTCTGCTGTTTCAGGAAGAGCTGTTGAAGGATATCCACTAGGTGTTTTTTGGGGAACAAAATTTTCAAGGAATGATGATGGATCAATATTTTTAAATAGTAACGGTTTTCCAACCTTAGCCCCAGAGAATGGAGTAATAGGTGATCCTCATCCTGATTGGCAAGGCGGACTAGGTACAACCGTCACATGGAAAAATTTAAATTTATATTTCTTATTTGAGACCTATCAAGGAGCTGACATTTATGCTGGAACAAAAGCAGTTCTTTTGAATTACGGTAGGCACAGAGATTCAGGAGTTGAGACGGTTTCTGAGAAAGATCTTTTTGATTATAATGGAGGATTAATAACCTCAGGTACTTCATTTAGAGGAACTGTCCACGATTTTGGTGCGGGAGATGTTGCTCTTACAGAGTCTTGGTACAGAGGCATTGGTGGTTATTTTAGCGGAGTTCAAGAGCAATTTGTTGAAGATGGATCCTGGACAAGACTTAGAGAAGTAACTTTATCTTACTCATTGAGAGGTCCACGATTTAAAAAATCAACAAAGTTATCATCTATTGATTTCTCATTAACTGGAAGGAATCTTCACATATGGACAAATTTTATTGGTAATGATCCAGATACAAATCTCACAGAGGTGAGTACAACACGTGGTATTGATTATTTTAATAATCCGGGTACTAAATCTTATGTTTTTAAAATTACATTAAACTATTAGTATGAAAAATATTTTAAAATACATGTTAATAATTTTAATTGTCTCATGTGATACTCTTATCCCTGAAGATTTAAACATTAACCCTAACAGTCCATCAGAAGCTCCTGAGGATTTAGTATTAACAGGATCCATGGTTGGTACAATTTTATTTCATGAAGGTGCAACTTCAAGAAGGGCCGGTATTTGGTCTGGATATTTTAGAGGAACTGATAGGCAGCATGAGGGTTTTGACAATTACCTTGTAGAGGCAAGTGATTTTACTGCTATATGGAATGATGTTTTCATAAACTCATTAAGAAATGCTATTGTAGTTGAGAAAAAAGCATCGTTAAATGACAGGTCAGGTGTAATAACTGGCATATCAAAAGTGATTCAAGCACACGGTCTTGGTGTTGCTGCGTCACTTTATGGTGATATTCCTTTCGATCAGGCAGGAAAGATAGAATTTATCACTCCTGAGTTTGAGGATCAAGATAAAGTATACGAAAAAGTTCAAGAACTACTAACTCAAGCTATTTTAGAATTATCCTTGGATATTAACAAACCTTCTAACGGTTCTGACATTTTCTTTAACGGTGATTCTCAAAAGTGGATAAAAGTAGCAAATTCATTAAAAGCTAGATTCTACATGCACACAAAAAAATATGATGAGGCATACAATTATGCAAAGTTAGGTATTGAGTCTCCAAGTGAAAGTATGATGGCTGTACATGGTCAAGTACAAGGAAACTCAAACTTATTTTATCAATTTTTTACAGGGTCAAGAGGTTCAGAACTTACATCTGAAAACTCAAAAATTGTGCAAATAATTGATGATAATAGTCAAATATATAGAGGCAATACTAAAACTGATGAAACTGCTAGATATAACTTTTATTTTTCGGGTTCTGGTAGACCAAATTATATATCTGGATACTTTTCAAGATCTAATAGTTTTCCTTTGGTCTCATACTCTGAAAACATGCTTACACTTGCTGAATCGGGGCTTAGATCAAAAAACTTCTATACGGGATTAAGTCATTTAAATGAATTTAGGGGTTACATGTCAAGTGGAGGATATCTTAATAATGGATATGATACATTATTAATGAAATACAACCCATACATACAGTCTGACTTTGAGAATGGTGGAATTGAAAATGTTGATAATATTTCCAAAGAAGATGCTCTATTAAGAGAAATTTTAGAAGAGAGGTACATAACCTTTTATGGTCAAATTGAAGGTTTTAATGATGTCAGAAGGACAAGAAATGAATCATATGGGATTGAATTGTTACCTAATAGTGGAGATAAATTACCTGAAAGATTTTTGTATCCACAGTCTGAAATTGATGCAAACCCAAATACTCCATCTCCAATTCCCGGATTCTTTGAGCCAACAAGAATTAATCGATGAGATATTTCTTTTCGCTAATACTTTTATTTCTTTTTAATAATAGTTTGTGTCAGGAACCTGTATCGCCTCAATTTCTGTATGTTGGTGAGAGTCAATATAAAATCACATATTTTTCACCATCTAATATAAATTTTACTAATAATAATATTAAAAGATTAGTTATTGTGCTACATGGTAATAATAGAACTGCTGAGCAAAGACAAAATGCAATAATTCAGGCTGCAAACTCTGAAAATAAATATCTTGAGACTTTAATTATTTCACCACATTTTATAGGAACACAAGAACTAGTAGCAAATGGGTTAGATGATTATCATCTTTACTGGTCAAGTGCTTCTTGGATGGATGGTTCACCTTCTAGCTCATCAGGTGCATACCCAAGAGATGAGTCTTTTAGTTCTTTTGAGGTAATGGACAATATCATAACTCATATAATATATAGTGGAAAATTTCCCAATCTTACTCAAATCGTGCTCACTGGTTTTTCAGGAGGTGGTCAGTTTGTTAACAGATATGCAGCTTCAAACAGAGTTCAAGAAGATTTAGAATTAGAATATAACATTGAGTTCAAATATCTAGTTGCATCTCCTTCATCATATTTATATTTTAATGATGAGAGGAGATTAGACGATTCAGTTGATGAATTCGAAAAGCCCTCAAATACAAATTGTGGAACATATAATAATTATAAGTATGGTTTACACCAATTGAATCAGTATATGAAATATTTTCATGTAGATACATTAATTAACAGATACAAGAGAAGAAGCATTTCATATGGTGTAGGTAAAAGAGATAACAATTCCAATTCGTCATCTTTAGATAAGACCTGTCCTGCAATGTTTCAGGGTGATCATAGACTTGAGAGAGCAATTATTTACAATAATTACCTTAAATATTTTTTTGGAGATATGGGTGATAATCACAAGCTGTACACATTGAATGGTGTTGGTCATGACAGTTTCGTATTCTACAATAAGTCAGAAATAAGAAAACTTCTGTTTCCTGAAATTCAAAATTCACCAAATCAACCCTTGAGTATAGAGAACGATTTGAATATTAAAATTTTTCCGTCTGTAGGATCAAATAAATTATTTGTTGAAGGTAATTTTAATGAAAAACCACACTTCCTAATTTATGATAAGAACGGTAATAAGATAATGAATTATGAAAGCTATTATATAAACAAATCAAAATTTAAAATTAATACTTCTCGTCTAGAGGATGGTCTATATATTATCTTTTTTAATAACTTTGGGATTTTAAATCCTAAAAGAAAAAAGTTTGTTATCATCAATAGGTGAAAAGTCTAAGTTTTCATTAAATCTATTAATTCTATTTTTTTTAATAGTAAGTTCATCCTTCAGCCAGGACACAGTTAAAGTTGTAACATATAACCTTCTTAGGTTCAATGGAGATACAGATAGAAACGTTTATTTTAAAAAGATAATAGATGAGCTCTCTGCAGATATATACATAACTCAGGAATTGTCAAACAATTCTGGTGTAAGCAATTTTTTAAATAATGTATTAAACCATGGAGGTCAAGATAAATTTATATCAGCTAAATTTTTTGATGATCATGATATAGACCAAGCACTTTTTTTTAATAAAAATAAATTTGAAATTATCTCAACATCTAAGATTATTGGGGATCCAAGAGATGTAATGGTATACAGACTTAAACATATTGAAACAGATAAACTATTCTATGTTTTTAATATGCATCTAAAAGCAAGTCCGGGTTCATCTAATCAGATAAGAAGAGAAACTCAAGTTATAAGCCTTATGGATTACACGAAACAAATGAATAATGATCACTTTTATATTGCAGCAGGTGATTTTAATATTTACTCAACAGACGAACCAGCTTACAGAAAATTTTTTGAGGAGACCTCAACAGGTTATGGTAAATTCAATGATCTTATAACAGTAGAGGGAAAATATAATAATGAGGAGTTTGCCCATGTTCACACGCAGTCACCTAGGACTACTCAGTTTGGCGGAGGAGCGAGTGGGGGATTAGATGATAGATTTGATTATATTTTATTTTCTGATTCATTAATTACAAGCAAAAAAAATTTTGTGTTGACAAATAGCTATAATGTTTTAGGGAATGATGGAAAACATTACAACATGGCAATAAATGAAATGCCAAATTTATCTGTCTCTCAAGATATTGCTGATGCTTTACATTTTGCATCAGATCATCTTCCAGTATCTGTTGAAATTATATTTAGTAACGATATTGTCGATCCTGTCAATTTAGCTCCTTTAGTTAGTGATACAGCTTTTAATATTAATGAGTTTCCCAACGATGGAATTATTATAGGAAAAATTATTTCACAAGACCCAGAGAATGATCCATTATCCTACAGTATAATTTCTGGAAATGATCAAAATATTTTTTCTATTGATAATGATGGAAACGTTATAGTTTCAGATGGAAAATTGATAGATTATGATGTTGATAACTCCTTTCTTTTGGTTATTCAAGTTTCTGATGGTGTATTAAAATCTAATTTACAGCTAATAATTAATGTTATAGAGTCACCTCCCTTGTCTGTAGATGGTAGCTATAATAATCAAATAAAGTTATCGCCAAATCCATTTGAGGAAACACTAAATATTAATTTTGATAATCTTAATTACAAAAAATTTACTGTTATGTCTTTGGAGGGTAAGATTATTAATAAAGAATCTATATCAAAAAAAAGTTATAAGCTTAATTTTTCTGATAAGCCAGATGGTATATATATATTTCTAGCAGAATCTTCAAATAGAAAATCGGTAATTAGAATAATAAAAAAAGGATCTTAAAAAGATCCTTTTTTATTCATTTCAAAAAGAAATTAATTATCTCTTAATAAATTTCAGTTTGACTGATTCACCTTCAAAGTTAAGCCCTAAGATATAGAGACCATTATCAAAGTTTCTTGCATCAATTCTAATGTGATCAACAACTTTGTTAATACCTTTTGTCTCAAGATATGCTCCTGACATGTCAGTAACAAAATATCTCTCCAACACCTTATTTTTATCAATTTTCACATTGATAAAGTCAGTTGATGGATTTGGTGATATGGTTACACCGGCTCTTTCATTCTCAACACTTAGAGGAACAGATCCAGGATCACCAACAATAAGAGTAAATGTTGAATTTTCTCCAATTGTTGCTGCATTACCTCCACTAACATTTAATAGTGCAAAGTCGTACCTTGTACCTAATGCAATATTTGGATTAGTGATCTTCACAACTGAGTTTTGAGAATCACTTGTTCCTGAACCAAATGTTATAACTTCACCAACATAGTTATTTAAGTCAGCAGCTGATCCATTATCACTTGCAGTGAAAACCACTTGAGCTTGTGTAGCTATGGTTGCACTTGGATTAGATATTGCAACTTCAATACTGTAATCCTGTAAATCATAACTTCCATCGTTATTGGCCAAAGTAAATTCTCTAAGAGCAAATTGAATTGTTGTAGGGTCGTTTAGTCCTACATCAAATACTGAACCGTCTGTCTGAGTTCCAGGTGAGTAGACTCCTCCTGCAACAGTTGTAGAGTGTAGTACAAAATCACCAGTTAGATCAGGATCCCTCGTTAGAGACTGATCAGAACCTCCATCGTAAGTAGTAGAGCCTCCCCACTCAAATTCAATTATTTGATTACCATTTTTGTCGTTGATGACAACTTTATCTCCAGAGTTATTTAAGCTTAGGCTACCTCCACTTGCAGTAGTTACTATGTCAGCACCACCAAATTCACCAGTAGGAGATCCTCCACCAAAAACAAGTGCAACCCCGCCACCACTTAGGAAGCTTCCTTCAGCAAATGTGTGTCTTAATCCTACATTATCATAAATTGTATATCCACTAATGTCTAATCCAACGGAGTTAGTATTTACTAATTCAACAAATTCATCCTCTGAGAAACTTCTTGTACCATCTCCATTAGCATCACCCTCAACAACATCAGTTGTTGCAGCATCATCTGAAGGAGGATCCGTTAGTACTTCGTTTAGTACTAAAGGATTAGAAACATCGTCATCTGATAATGTCAACATAAATTTGCTTGGTGAACCTATACTTACATTATCTCCACCTGAAGGCGTAAATAATCCAAACTCTATATTTTCGTTGCCTTCTTCTAAATCATCATTAGTAATATTAATAGTTACGTACTGAGTTGCTGAACTACCTGCATCGAAAGTAATCGTTTGAGGTGTAAACCCGTCAACATCTCCCAAGTTTCCATTACCTACACCTGAGGAAGCAACTGTAACTTCAGTAGCGTTTGTGCTACTAGCTCCATTTATAGTTACACCTAGAGTGAAACTTGCATCCTCACCTTCTTTATAGGTGCCTTTCAAGACTTGGAATTGAACTTTTGTACTAGTATGATCATAAAAATTAGTACTGTCTAGTTTCATACCAGGTGAGAAAAGAGCACCATTTGCAGCCGACACACCTGAGTGTGAAACAAATGTACCTGTAATATCTGGACTTCTAGTGATTGATTGATTTATTCCACCTTGAGCAGCGTCATATGCTTGACTTAATACTGTTAAACCATCAGAGTTTTTAATCATAACTGTTCTACCAGCATTTCCAAGCGCAACTCCACCATTATTTTCAGATGCAGTGTGAACAATTGCCCCACCAAAATTAGAAGGTGAAACAGGTATACCTCCACCAAAAACAACAACTGCCTGACCAGCATCAACAATAGTTCCCTCAGGGAATATATGTCTAGCTGCAGAATTTGGCTCTTCACTATCAGTCAAGTAATAACCACTTAGATCAAAAGCAGATGAACCATTATTAATAAGTTCTATGAATTCATCAGCAATTGCATCTCTTGTACCATCTCCATTTGCATCTCCAGTTATATCACTAGCAGGGTCAATATGCATTTCATTAAATACCATACTAAATTCACCTAAATCATCGTCTAGTATTGTTAGAGTGAAGGTATTTGGAGAACTCAATGCTGATTGATATCCACCAGATAGATTTTGTAGTGCAAATGTGTGACTTACTTCTCCCTCCGGGGTATCATCATTCTTTATAGGAATGTTAACAGTTTGAGCTGCACTTGAGCCTGCAGGGAATGTTAGTGTATCACTTGTAAAGTTGTCTATATCAAATGGATTAGAGCCCGTGTAAACAAAATGTACAATAGTTGCTGAATCTGGACTTGGATCTGCTATTAGAACAGAAACTGCATATGTTCCAGCACTTTCATCAACAGAACCCTCACTTGCTTGTAAATAAACAGAGGTAGGTGATGCGTCACTTGAATATCCTTCGTAAGGGAATGGGTTCGGCATGTCAGAATTTTTGCTGTAAGTATCAGCGCATTTTTTACATGCAGTCCAGTCAGTCACAGCAAAAGTAGTTTTAGCTTCTTTACCATTTTTTCTGTATAACCATCCATCAATATACTCCCAAGGTTCACCTGTACCATCAGTACCAAGTGCACCAGCTACATCCATTGTAACGGTATCGGAGCCATCAATGTGGTAGAGAACTACAGCGTCGTCTCCATTAAAAGTATTGCCATTTGTATACATATCTGCAGCAACTCCAAACCAGTCATCGAAGCCACCTTGTCCCGCACCACTTCTTCTACCTATATGATAGAAATTACCTGCTGTTAATGTTCCAGCATCTAAGTAATAATCGATAGTTGAACTACTACTTGCTTTACCGTTAGATGCAACATCGATTCCATACTTAGATAAGTCTGCAATATCTGTCACCGCATATAATTCAAGAGCTTTAGGATATCCACCTGAAAGGTCACCGTCTAAAATTCCAGTAATCATTAGTTTTTCAGGAAGCGTTGGTTTGTATGCTCCTTTTGGAAATGGCTTGGCCATATCAGAGTTTTTAGTATACGTATCAGCACATTTTTTACATGCAGTCCAATCATCCATGTTAAATGTTGTATTTGCTTTTGTAGCATGATTTCTATATAACCATCCATCAATATACTCCCATGGTTCACCAGTACCATCTGTTCCAACAGCCCCAGCTACATCAATATTAATAGTATCTACTACAGTATTGAATTGAGCATCAATTGAACTTGTAATTTTATAGAGAGCTATTGCATCATCACCATTCATTGTATTACCATTGGTGTACATATCTGCTGCCTCTCCAAACCAATCATCAAAACCACCTGAGCCTGCACCACTCTTTCTACCTATGATATAATGTTTACCAGCTGCAAGGCTACCTGATTGTAAGTAGTAATCTGGTTTTGTACTTGCCTTTCCATTTGATGCTACATCAATACCATATTTTGTTAGGTCCCAAATATCAGTCTCGGCATATAATTCAATAACTTTTGGATATCCACCTGAAAGATCACCATCTAAAACACCGGTTATCAAAAGGCTTTCGTTTGTTATGTCATATGACCCAAGTTCACCTGTAGAACTAAGTTTCAACGTTGGTACTATCGCTCCATCTTGTAAATCAGGACTAACATCAATTTGTGCAAGCTGAGCTTTTGTTAGGCCAGAACTTGAATTTCCAAAACCGATAACATCTTCTTTATAACCCGTAACAACTAAACTTCCAGTTCCCCAATCAGAGTCAGAATTATCAGCAAAATTGAGATTTGTAACAGTACTATCAACTGCTAGATTGATTTTTCCTGAAACCATTGTTATCTTTCCTGCACTTGCCTGATTTGCATTAATATTTAAATTTAGAATCTTATCTGTGTCAACCTGAATAGTAGCAGCAAGAACATTTTCAGAATTAGCATTAAAAGTACCTCCCGTATTTACCCAAATTTTGGTATCAGATGTTTTGAATTTATCTTTAGCAGACTTCACAGTAAGTTGACCATTACCAGCATTACCAATAAACCTGACTGCACTTTTATGCTCTGTGAAATCAGAGTTTGGTCCAAATTCTACTTTAGCGTTTGCATTTATGTTCAGCCATTTTGTTGAAATGAATTTTCCGTCAAAATGAATTTGTGTATTAGCTCTATTATTAGGGTTGGATAATGAGAGATGCATTGAATGATTAATAAATACATCAAAGAACTTTATGTGAGAACCTCCACCATTGGTAGCAAAGGATTTTGTCTGAGTACCTACTGTAGTCTCAAGAACTACTGGTAGGTGAAATGCTACTCTTGCGTCAGTACCATTCGCTTGTATTGGTTGCCCAATTCCACTATTTCCGTTTATGTATAAAGTATCGTTTCCTCCGTTACCTATAAAAGCACCTTTTACCTTAGTTGCTAAAATTTGTCTAACGCTATAAACACCATCAACAATGATTGTATCTCCATTGGTATCCAACTTAATTTTATCAGCTGCTGTAGGTACTTTTCCAGTTGACCAGTTTGCTGCGTTAGAGAAGAGCTTATCACCTCCACCATTTGTAAAGTTAATTTGTCCATATACTATTGATGATTGAACAAATAATAATGTTA
>CABYXZ010000011.1 GCA_902523065.1 uncultured Marinoscillum sp. | reverse complement strand
ATATGAAGAATCCTCTAAAATTTCATACCTTAAATCACGATCATATAAGAAGGAATTAATTTCATTAAGTTCCATACCAATTAAGTTTGGTACAGAAATATTGTCACCATGATTTGTTTTAAAAGGGAAATAAATATTAAAAATAAAAGCTAAAATAATTCCTACTAAACCAATCATCATCGAAAGGTTTTTAATTGTATATATCAGTTTTTTCATTTTAATACGCTTTCAAATAATTTGTTGATATTTATTCCTGCTGCTTTTGCCTGTTGAGGTAAAATACTTTCTTTGGTAAGACCAGGGTTTGTATTTACTTCTAAAAAGTAAAATTTATTATTTTTCAATATAAAATCGGATCTTGTAAATCCTCTCAAATTAAGTTTTTGATAAATTTTAATTGCCAAACTTTTTACTTCTTTAATTTTACTTTCATCAAGTTCAGCTGGTGTTATCTCATCAGACTGCCCTTTATATTTTGCATTATAATCAAAAAATTCATTGTGAGAAATAATTTCAGTTGGCGGTAATGCCGTCACTTCATTATTATAAAAAATAACCCCAACTGATATTTCTCTGCCTTGAATTTCTTCTTCAATTAGTGCGTCGCTGTTTTCTTTATAACATTTTTTAAGACTTTTTATTATGTCATCTCTTTTGGTTATTCTAGAAATACCAAAGCTTGATCCTCCTTCATTAGGTTTTATAAACAAAGGAAAATTTAAGTTGTTAATAATCAGATCATCCTTATCTATTTGTCCTTTTTTTATTACTAAAGATTTAGGAGTTAATATACCAAATTTACTAACTTCATTTTTACACCTAGTTTTATTGAAAGTTAATTTGGCTTCCTTAGACCTTGAGGAGGTCTGTTTGATATTTAGTCTTTCAAGATATTCTTGAATCTCTCCATTTTCACCTGGTTCCCCATGAATTGTATTAAAAACTATATCAAATTTAACTATCTCATTTTTTTTTATTATTTCAAATTTTTTCTTGTCTAATGGAAATTTGCTCCCTTTGTAATCTACATGATACCAATCATATTTCTCAATAATGATCTTGTATACATTGATATTTTTATTTTGGATTAATGTTTCAAAAACAACTTCTCCACTCTTCACTGAAATTTCAAATTCAGATGAGTAACCACCCATTAAAATTGCAACGTTTCTACTCACTTTTGAGACAGTTAGAAAATTATATTTGAATTATTGAAGTCTAATTAATTACTCCATTAATTGCATTAATTCCTTTTATTTCAGGAACTTGTTTTTTAATTGCTTCTTCTACACCTGCTTTTAGCGTCATAGGTGACATAGGACATGTCTCACAAGATCCAAGTAATTCTAGATTTACAATATTTTTATTATCAATAGATACTACTTTAATATCACCACCATCAGCAATGAGATATGGTCTAATTTCATCTATTGCAATTTCAACTTTTTCAATTAAGCTTTGATCTGACATTTTGTAAAATTAATATTATTTCTTTTTTATTGATATAATTTTATCATCTATATTTTTTGAAATTTTCATAAATAAATCAGATATGGAATTTTCTTTTAGTGTTATAGGATATCCATTGTCGCAACTCTCAGATATTTTGTTATCAACTGGTATTTCACCTAAAAATTCAATTGAATGTTTTTTTGCAATTTTTTTTCCACCACCATCACCAAATAAATAATGTTTTTTTTGATCAGTTTGAAAGTATGACATATTTTCTATAAGTCCAATGATTGGAATATTAGTATTTTTATGTTGAAACATTGAGATGGCTTTTTCTGCATCTATAGTTGATACTTTTTGTGGTGTTGAAATTATTATTGTACCTGTTATGTTAAAATTTTGTGATAGGGTAATGTGAATGTCACTTGTACCAGGAGGTAGATCAACTATTAGATAATCAAGCTTGCCCCATTCAACGTCAGTAAATAATTGTTTTAATGCTGAGCTAGCCATAGGTCCTCTCCAAATTACTGCTTTCTCCTTTGGAATAACATTCCCCATCGATATTAGTTTTATTCCATACTGTTCCAGAGGAATTATTATATTTTTTTCATTTATAATCTTGTAGTTTGGTTGTTCATTTTCTGTATTAAATATTGTTGGTATTGATGGTCCAAATATGTCTGCATCAATTAGCCCCACACTATAACCTAGTTTAGAAAGAGACACTGAAATATTTGATGATATTGTTGATTTACCTACGCCTCCTTTTCCTGAAGATATTGCAATAATATTTTTAATATTTGGAATTATAGTTTTTTCAATATTTTTATCTGATATATCAGCATTCTCATCTTTATTTTTATCTAAAATAAATTCTATCTCATATCTTGACTTTGGGTCTTTATTTTCAAAATGAAAGAGACAGTTCCTTTTAATAATTTCTTTGTATTTTATTTCTGAAGAGTTCAATGAAAGTGTAATTGTAGTTAAGTCTTTATCGTATTTTATATTATTTACACTCTTAGAACTAATTAAATCTTCATTTCTGTTTGGAAGCTTTATATCTGATAAAATTTCAATTACTTTTTCTTTTTGATTTTTCATTGGTTCCAAGTTATTTATATTTAATTAAAAATCTAAAAAAATAATAAATTCCTCATATTTGTAAATTATGATAAGTGATAACACAATACAAGAGATTAAGGAAAGAATAGATATTGTAGAGGTTGTTGGAGATTTTGTTGATTTAAAAAAGTCAGGATCAAGTTATAAAGCACTAAGCCCTTTTACATCTGAAAAAACCCCATCATTTTTTGTATCTCCATCAAAGCAAATATTTAAATGTTTTAGCACAGGGAAGGGTGGTGATGCTATTGAATTTTTGAAAGAGGTTGAAAGTATGTCTTATGTTGAGGCACTTAAATATTTAGCTGAAAAGTATGGTATTGAAATTGATGAGGTTGATAGTTACTCACCTCAAAATACTGAAAAAGAAAGTTTATATATTATCACATCAAAATCAAATGAATTTTTTATAAAAAATTTGGAGAGTCAAGACGGTCAAAACTTTGCCAAAACTTATCTTGACCATAGGGGGTTTTCTTCTGACATGATTAAAGAGTTTGGTATTGGTTATAGTAGTAAAGATTGGAATTCATTATTTAATTATCTAACCGAAAATGGATACGAAGAGGACTTAATTGAAAAGGCTGGTTTAATAATTAAAAAAAATAACAAAAAATATGACAGGTTCAGAAATAGGTTAATGTTTCCAATACATAATTTAAGTGGAAAAGTAATTGCCTTCGGTGCAAGACAGATTAAAGAAGATAAGAAACAGCCTAAATACATTAATTCTCCAGAAACAAATCTATATGTAAAAAGTGATGTTTTGTATGGGCTTTATCAATCTAAAAATGATATAAGAAAAGAAGATAAATGTATACTAGTTGAAGGATATACTGATGTTATATCATTATATCAGATAGGTATTAAAAATGTTGTATCATCTTCAGGTACTTCTCTCACTAATAATCAAATAAAACTTATATCTAGGTACACAAAAAATATAACTATTCTATTTGATGGAGATGATGCTGGTTTGAGTGCTTCTTTGAGAGGGATGAATTTAATATTAGAAAATGATTTAAATGTTAAAATTGTGTCCTTACCAGAAAATGAGGATCCTGACAGTTTATCTAAGAAACTTGATGAATCTAAATTCAAGGAATTTCTTAAAAGTAGAGAGACTGATCTAATAAATTATAAAGTCAAAATACTTAATGAAAATTACAAAAATGATCCAGTAAAGAAGTCAGATATGATTTTTGATATTGTAAAATCAATTTCAAAAATCCCAAACTCAATCAAAAGATCAGTATTTATTAAAGAGACAAGTAACTCATTGAATATTAATGAAAACTCATTGATTACTGAGATGAATAAATTACTAATCAATAAAAACACACAAAAACCAAATAAAATCTTAAAAGAAATAAATGATAATGAAAATAAAATTGAGATAAATAATGTGATTAATCATCATGAAAGGGAATGTGTTAGAATGCTAGTTAATTATGGTAAATCTGATTTTGAAATCCTAGGGCTGGATAGAAAATCTTTTATAGAATACTTTTTAAGAGAAATTGAGGATGTTGATTTTACAAATAAAAGCTACATTAAGATAATAAAAACTTTCAAAGAAGAGTTTCAGCAAAATAATATTATTGATATTAACCATTTCTTAAGTGAGAAGTATAATGACATTAAAAATGATGTGATAGACCTTTCAACATCAAAATATGAAATAAGTAGTAAGTGGAAAGAAAAATTTAATATACATGTAACAGATGAATCAGACTCTTTGAAAAAAACTACGTACAATAATATATTAAGACTAAAGTTTAGATTAATAAAGAAAATGATCAACGATAATTTAAAAAATTTAGGCTCTGATTCTGAAACTTATAGTGAAGAAGAAGTTATAAATACCCACAATAAATTAAAATCTGCCGAAATGGAGATTGCAAAACAACTAGGTAACGTCACATCGATATGAAAAAAGAATTAAATACAATTCCTGAAGCAATAGAAGCAATAAAAAAAGGAGAGGTTATAATAATAGTTGATGACGAGTCAAGGGAGAATGAAGGTGATTTTGTTTGTGCTTCAACTAAAGTTACTCCTGAAATAGTGAATTTTATGTCCAAAGAAGGTAGAGGATTAATTTGTTGTTCTCTTGAACCTGAGAGGTGTGAAGAACTGGATTTAGATCTTATGGTTGGGAAAAATACTGACAAGTTTGGGACTTCTTTTACTGTATCTGTTGATTTAATTGGAGATGGTGTAACTACAGGAATATCTGCTTCAGATAGATATAAAACTGTTAAGGCACTAGTAGATAAAAAAGTAAAATCTGAAAAATTTTCTAAGCCAGGTCACATATTCCCTTTAAAATCACTAAAAGGCGGAGTGCTAAGACGTGCTGGTCACACAGAAGCATCAGTTGATTTACCAAGACTTGCTGGCCTATATCCTTCGGGTGTAATATGTGAAATATTAAACGAAGACGGCAGTATGGCAAGATTAAATAATTTATTTGAAGTTGCTCAAAAACATAAACTTGTTATAATTTCTATCAAAGATTTAATCAATTATAGACTCCAGTCAGAATCTCTAATTGAAAAAAAAGTTTCAATCAGTTTACCTACTGAATACGGTTCTTTTGATTTGATAGCATACGAACAAATAAATTCAAAAGAAACACACATCGCTCTTAAAAAAGGTGTTTGGAGTGATGAAGATGAAGTAATGGTTAGAGTACATTCTTCATGTGTTACTGGAGATATTTTAGGGTCTTTGAGATGTGATTGTGGATCTCAACTAAAGATGGCTCTTAGGAAAATCAATGAAAATGGTAAAGGTTTACTACTCTATATGAATCAAGAGGGAAGAGGAATTGGTTTAATTAATAAATTGAAGGCTTATGAACTTCAAGAAGAAGGTTTTGATACAGTTGAGGCTAATCATAAACTTGGATTTAAAATGGATCATAGAGATTATGGTGTAGGAGCTCAAATTTTGAAAGATTTAAAAATTAAAAAAATAAATTTATTAACAAACAATCCTAAGAAAAGAGTTGGGTTAGAAGGTTACGGTATAGAAATTGTTAAAAACACAAAAATTGAGATTGCCCCAAACTCTTATAATCTTAAATACCTTGAGACCAAAAGGGATAAGATGGGCCATGATATTCTTAAAAAATAGCAAATTCTATGAATAAAGTATTTTTTATTCTGTTATTTCCGCTAAATATGTTAGCACAGCAGTTTCCTAGTGATTTATGGCATCCTGGTCTTTTAGTAACAAATGATGGAGATACCATTAAAGGAGATCTAAAGTATGATTTTGAAAACCAAAGTATTCAACTTGATGATGGTCAAACTTTAAAAGCATATAATGTAAACAATCTATTTTTTTTTGAAATATATGATGAGACGATTAAAGATTATAGACAATTTTATTCCCTAATGTACGATGTCAGTTATAATTATAGTGTTCCAGTTCTTTTTGAAATTGTTATTGAAGGAAAATTAAGCCTTCTTTTAAGAGAAAGAATAGTTGCTGAATCAGTTTCAAATAATTATTTCCCATCTTACTATAGTTACAGTATGCTTCCCAGATTCCAAAATAATTACAGTTATGTTAATAAGGTAAAGTATGATTATTTTCTACTTCAGAATAATGGTCAAATCACAAAGTTTTCAGGAAAAAAAAGGGACTTACTAGGTATTATGAAAGATAAAAATGATATGATAAAAGCTTATTTCACAAAAAATAGATTAAATCTTAAAAAAATGAGTCATCTTGCAAAAATTATCAATTATTATAATGCAATCTAAAGTATGAGCAAACCTTTGATTTTAGTAACTAACGATGATGGAATCGATTCTAGAGGTATTAGACATCTTGTAGAAATAATGAACCATTTTGGGGAAGTTGTTATTGTTGCGCCTGATAGTCCTCAATCTGGAATGGGTCATGCAATTACTGTTGGAGATAAATTAAGATTAGTGAAATCAGATTTATTTGATAACGATTTATCATATAAATGTAGTGGAACACCTGCTGATTGTGTTAAGATTGCTAAACACCACCTATTAAAAGAAAGAAAAATTGATTTGATAGTTAGTGGAATAAATCATGGTAGTAACTCATCTATAAGTGTGTTATATTCAGGAACTATGTCAGCTGCAATTGAAGGAGCAATTGAAAATACACCCTCAATAGGATTTTCATTATGTGATTATGATCCAAATGCTTCTTTATCACATACTGGACCTTTTATTAAAAAAATAGTTCAAAATGCATTGCAAAACGGAATACCAGATTCAATTGCATTAAATGTAAATATACCAGCAGTATCAAATGAAAATATAAAAGGAATTAAGGTATGTAAGCAAGCTAATGCAATTTGGGAGGAAAAATTTGATAAACGTTACGATCCTTATGGTAGAGAATATTTTTGGATGGTTGGAAATTTTGTCAACCATGATAATGATCCTGATAATGATGAGTCAGCTATAAATAGCAACTATGTTTCAATAGTTCCATGTAAATTTGATTTGAGTTCAAATAAAGGACAAGATTACCTTAAAAAAAATTGGAAAATCTAAGGGTCAATATCAATATTAATTAAGATCTCGCTAAAACCATTATTTTTAATTTTTTTGCTTAAGAATTTTTTTATTTTTTCTTTAATTGAACTCAAAGGCTTTGTGTCAGTTATTTTTATAATTATTTCATATTTATCGTCATTAGAATCAAATCCAATATCTTTTACATTTAAATTTTTAAAGTCTTTTTTAATATTTTCAAATAAAAAATTACCCATTTCAGATTTTTTTGTATAGTTGGAGGATATTAATTCAATCTTTATGATTTTTGAATAGGGAGGATACTTAAATAATTTTCTTTCTATTAATTCACCTTTAATAAATCCTTTATAATCTAACTTAATTGCACTTTTAAATATTTTATTTTGTGATTCGTTAGTCAAAATAATGAGACTTGAGGATTGATTATATTTTAGGTAATTAACTGATTTATATAATAAATTAAATAATATTTCATTTGATCTATAGTTTGATCTTTTTCCAATTTTTTCAGGTTCAATAAGGATAATTAGATCAAAATTTTTAAATAAAGAATTAAATAAAACCGATTGATTCCCAATAATAATATCAAATTTTTCTATTGATTTTATAAGGTTATTAATTTTCGTTTTTGAGTTGAGATTTTTTTTAATTAATTCATAAATCTTAACATTTTCACTCTCTAAAAATGAAAGTGATTTTCTTATTACTTTTATATTCGATGATAGTGGAGTGAAGATTAATGTTTTCTTATTTTTTTTAAATCTTTCTAAAATTTTAGTTCTAATATCATTGCTTAGAATACCATCGTATTGTTCCTTTATTTTCTTTTCAAGTATATTATTGATATTGATTCTTTTCTCAACTTTTAACTCTAATGATTCTTTTTTATTAATTAGATTATATTTTTTTTCTTTTATATTCTTAGTTGATTCAATTGATGGAAAATTACACATTAGATTAATTTTACAATTATGAATTTTTGATAGCATAACTGCGGAATCTCTTGCATTAAATCTTAAGATTTTGTCACTCTCTTTATAGGCTATATCATTTTCATCAACTACAAATATTTCTCTAAGGTTTTTGAATGGTAGAAATAATGCAGATTTAACACCTATAATCACTAAATCTTCATTATTTAATACTTTTTCCCATATTTCTTTAGATTCCTTATCAGATATACTTGAGTTATATAAAAATGCTCTACTTTTTAATCTCAAAATCAATTCGTAAGATTTTAAAATATTAGGACAAAGAATGAGTATTTGGGACTTTTTGTCTTCTAATTTTTCTGTTTTATTATCTATGAATGAAAAATAATTTTTGGAGTTATCAACGACTACAGTACATTTAAATAAATTATTAATCCTATATTTAATTTCATTTTTACTTATTTTACTAATATCAAAAATATGTTTCGGAAATAAAGAATTTATAACTTTTGGCAATTCTACTAGATAATATTTACTTGCCCAGACGAAAAATTGGATCTGTTTTTTTGATAAAATCTTTTTCTCTACGGATAAAATACCTTTGATTGGAAATGAGGTATCTTTTTTGTAAGAATCTGAAATTGTTATCGCGTCTGCTATTTCATTATTATTTCCGAATGGTACCTTTAAATGTGTTCCAATTTCAACTCTAGACTTAGAATAATATGTATAATGTCTATTGAGAGGTAACGGAATAACAACATCAACTAAATAATTTTCTTTCATCAGGTGTGAAAATTAAATTAGTAAATGTTTTAATGTTTTTAAAAGAGATTAGCTCTTTTTTTCAGGATCTTCTTTTGACTCAGATTTATCTTCAACGGTCTCTTCTTTTTTATTATCCTTCTTAGTATTGGATTTTTCTTTTTCTGATATTTTTTCCTCTGAATTTTTTACAGATTCATCACTAATGTCTTCTTTTTTCTTTTTTGATGCTTTTTTCTTCTTTTTTATGTTAGTACCAGTGACATTTAGTGTGATTTCATGTGTAATATCTTTATGTAACTTAATGAAAATAGTATACTCTCCTGTTGAATTTACTTTTGAGCTAAGTGTAATATTTCTCTTATCAATTTCGAATCCTTTTTCATCTAACATTTTTGCAATATGTGAGGTTGTTACTGAGCCAAATACTTTATCTTCAGATCCAGATTTAAGTTTAATTTCAAGAACTAAATCACCAATTTTTTTAGCAATTTTTTGCGCTGTTTTTAGAACTTCTTCTTGCTTTTTGACTGTCTGCTTAAGTTTTTCTTCCAGTATTTTAGAATTTGACTTATTAGCAAGTACACAAAGTCCTTGAGGTATAAGATAATTTCTCCCGTACCCATCCTTCACTATAACTTTCTCATCTTGAAAGCCAAGTCCTGGTACATCTTTGATTAATATTACTTCCATCTTATTGTGAATCTGTAGTGTATGGTAAAATAGCTAAATGTCTCGCTCTTTTAATTGCTTGTGTGACTTTTCTTTGGTATTTAAGACTGGTTCCTGTAATTCTTCTTGGAAGAATTTTACCTTGATCATTAATAAATTGTTTTAAAAAATTTGGATCCTTATAGTCAATGTATTTAATACCACTCTTTTTAAAACGACAAAACTTCTTTTGTTTACTTGATCTATCTATTGATTCGTTTTGTAATGCTGAATTAAACTGATTTCTCATTTTTTAGTTTTTTTCTTATTAAACTCTCCACTAGCTCTCCTTGCATTGAACTCAACACCATCTTTACATAAAGAGACGGTCATATATCTAAGAATAGATCTATCTCTTTTAAGTTCAATTTCAAGTTCTTTTACAATATTTATATCATCAGATTCGTATTGGAAAAGATGATAAAAGCCTGAATTTTTTTTGTTTATTGGATAAGCTAATTCCTTGAAGCCTAAACTTTCATTACAAACAAACTTAACTTTTTTTCCGTCAAGTTGTTTCTTATATTTTTTGACAGTATCCTCTACCTGTTTTTCAGATAGAACGGGGTTAATTATGAATACTGTCTCGTAATTTTTATTCATAACTCTATCTTAAATGAGTTGCAAATCTAATGTTTTGATTTAAAAAAAATAATTATTTGATAATAAATTCGCTTCTCCCAATTTCATAATTATTTGTGTACAAAATAACTTGATATTCACCTTTATTTAATTCCTCACTTTTAACATACTCTATATTATACGTCATTTCTGACTTATCAATTAGTATTTCATCTTTAATAGAATAAAAAAGTTCTCTTTTATCAAATGTAAATGAACCTGAACCTT
This sequence comes from uncultured Marinoscillum sp., assembly GCA_902523065.1. Lineage (GTDB taxonomy): Bacteria > Bacteroidota > Bacteroidia > Cytophagales > MED-G16 > MED-G16. The sequence goes on along the minus strand of CABYXZ010000011.1, from coordinate 10,027 downwards.
TTGAAATATCATATACAACTTGACCAGATGGTTTTATAATTCTAAGATAAATATCTAAAACTTCTATCTTTGAAAGTGAATTTTCGAGGACGGTAAAGTTTACAATTAATTTATTTAAAGACCTGTTTTTAAAGGAATTTATTTTTGTACTTCCGTTTCTAAAAACCCCTACAATTTCAATATCTTTAATTTCTAATCTACCAGCGATTTCAATTTGTTCCTCTAATTTTTTATTTGATCTATTTATATTTGTTATTTTATCATTTAGTGTATTAATTTCAACTTTTTGTTCTTTATTTTCTTCAAATAACTGTTCATTTAATTTTTTTAACTTTTCAATTTCCTCATCTTGAGCAAGAAGTAATTCTCTATAGCCATCGACTTTTCCTTGTAATCTATTTATTTGAGCATAAGCTCTATTTCTAAACTCTCTTTTCTCTGTTTCAATATTTTCTTTTAGTATTAAGAGTGAATCAATATCCCCACCTAATTGCGAAATTGTTAAGATTTTATCATTTAGAACATTTGATACTGAATCTAGATCAATATACAATTCATCAAGTTCGGTCTGCTGTTTTATTCTAATTTTTTCTTTCTGAATATTATTATATATCAAGATTGAAGATACTATAATGAAAATTATAATAATTACTGATAGTATATATATTAATTTTTTATCTTTCATTAATAAAATTTGATTCAAAATTAATTAAAAAATGAGAGTTAAAATTGAGGAATCATGGAATTATGTTTTGAATCCATTTTTTAATCAAACTATTTTTAAGAGTTTGACAGATAATATTAAAAAAGAATACAGAAATCATATTATTTATCCAAAGGGTAATGAAATCTTTAATGCATTTAATTTGTGTCCTTTTGATAATTTAAAAGTTGTAATTATTGGCCAAGATCCATATCATGGAGAAGGACAAGCTAACGGCTTATCATTTTCAGTTAATAAAAATATTAAAATTCCACCCTCATTAAATAATATTTTTATTGAATTAAAAAATAATTATCCAAACTATAGGTACTCTAATGGTGATTTAAGCAGATGGGCAAAGCAAGGAGTACTATTATTAAACTCAATTTTAACAGTAAGAAAATCCCAACCTGGATCTCACGGAAAAATAGGATGGGAAAGGTTTACTGATTATGTTATTAAAACTATATCATCGCAAAAAAAGAATATTGTATTTATCCTTTGGGGAAGTTTTGCTAAATCTAAAGCTGATATTATTGACAAAAGGGAACATTTGATATTAGAATCATCACACCCTTCACCTTTTTCAGCTCATAAAGGTTTTTTTAATAAGAATCATTTTATAAAAGCAAATGAGTATTTAAATCACAATAACATTAAAATTATTGAATGGTAATTTTTATCTGATAACGTTAAAAAATCTACTCCATCTAATTGCTTTAAAAATATTTTCCTCTTGATAGTTAAAAGAAAACCAAATGAATGAAGCTTCACCTAAAATATGATCATACGGAACAAATCCCCAAAATCTGGAATCTTCAGAATTATGTCTATTATCTCCCATCATAAAGAAATAATCTTGTTTGAATGTATAACTTTCAACTATCTGATTATCAATATATAATATACCATCTTCAATTGTAGTATTTTTATTTTTCTCATAATCAGTAATTACACTTCCATATTTAGATAAATTATCAGTATTTATCTCAATTTCAAGTCCTTTAGATGGTATCATTAACGGACCATAATAATCGGTGTTCCATTTATACTCAACACTATTTGGAAAAATTCTATTTGCTGCAATTGATTCATCCATTCTGTAGACAGTAACGCTATTAACAAATGACTCTTTTGATATAGCCTCTGCGTTCTCTTTATTTGTGTTGATATAATAACCGTTTGTTACTTTAGTATATTCCCAGATATTATATTTCTTAAATATTCTGTCGTTTATATTGGTTTCGGACCTTAAAAAATATCTATTTTGGAGACCGTCCGGTTCGTTATAATTATTATTATTAATAAAAATATTTCCGTTTTCTATTGATAAAGTATCTCCAGGTAAACCAATACACCTCTTAACATAATATGTCTTGAGATCAATTGGTTTATCAATTTCTGAAGGATAATTAAAGACAACAACATCACCTCTCTCAATTTCACTAAATCCTGGAAGTCTAAATTGAGGTAGTTTAATCCAGTCGAGGTATGAAGGAATATCTGTTCCCCATATTTTTTGATGAGTTAAAGGTACTTGTAATGGGGTCATTGGTGTTCTTGGTCCATAATTTAACTTATTTACAAATAAAAAATCTCCTACAAGTAAGGTGTTTTCCATTGATGGCGTGGGTATAGTAAATGCTTCAAAAGTTGCCCACCTAATTAATGATGCAGCAATAACAGCAAACAATAAAGCGTCAAACCACTCTCTTATAGGACCTTTTTTCATTTTGCAAATTTAATGTTTAGATATTGAAAACGTATTAAAAATTTATATTTAAAGATAAACCTATAACCTTTGTATTGTTTAAATTTTCTATACTAGGTTTTATATTTAGAGATATATTGTCATTAGTATTAAAATCTTTGAGATGAGCAAATATATGAGCATCAGCTATATTTAAAAGGTAATAAACACCTGAAAATATTATAAGTAAATCTCTGTTTCTTCTCCAAAAATCCATATTTCTTTCTAAACCACTTTCACTAAAATTTGGAAAAGGATTAATAGTTGATGTATTATCGTCGGTTTCGTGAATTAATGCAGTCCTAAACTCTTGATACATATTATTATTAAATTTTATGTAATGACCAATAACAGAATATCCTCCATATATTATTGGTATTTTCCAGTATTGTTTATTGTTGATTTGACCTAGTCCAGGAAGTATAGCTGATAATCTAGTCGATTTTTTTATATTATTATTAAAATTTTCTGATGACTTAATATTATCCTGAGAGTATGATATGTTATTAATAAATAACATAATTGTGATCAATTTTTTCATTATATGATATCTAAAATTTCAAGAATTCTGTTTAGATCATTTGTAGAATTGTATGGTATAATTATTTTTCCTTTGTTATTATTTCCTGATGTATAAATTTTTGTTCCAAAGTGAGATGATAATTTTCCTTCTAGTTTTTCAATCTCTTTTGATCTGAGAAGATTTTTTTTATTTTTTTTAATTTTAATTAGTGATCTGACCAGATCCTCAGTTTTTCTAACTGATAAACCTCGCTTGATTATAGTATTATAAATTTCAATTTGAGCTTCACTCTTTTCAATAGTGATTAAAGATCGGGCATGACCCATATGAATTTTATTTTCAATAATTCCATTTTGGATAGTAGGAGGTAACTTTAATAATCTTAAATAATTATTAATTGTAGACCTATTTTTTCCAACTTTTTCAGCTAATTCATCCTGACTAATTTTTAAATCATCGAGAAGTTTTTTGTACGATACTGATATTTCTATTGAATTAAGATCTTCCCTTTGTATATTTTCAATAAGTGCTAATTCTAATATTTCTTTCTCATCCGCATCTTTAATAAAGGAAGGAATTGTTTGAATACCAGATAATTTTGATGCTCTAAACCTTCTTTCACCTGATATTAACTGAAACCTGTTTTCTGAAAGTTTTCTTACAGTTATTGGCTGAATTATTCCATAATTTTTTATGGATATTGATAGCTCTTTAAGACTTTTATCATTAAACTTTTTTCTAGGTTGATTTGGGTTTATTTCAATTTGATTAATATTGATCTCTTTGAAAAGATTATTGTTTTGATTGTTGTTATTAAGTAATGAACCTAGTCCTCTGCCCAATGAATTTCTCTTAGTTACCATGATACTTTTACATTTTCGTTATTATCAACTAATTCTTTAGCTAGATTAAGATAACTTAAAGACCCTTTACAATTAGCATCATATGAAATTGCAGGAATTCCAAAAGAAGGAGCTTCACTAAGTTTAACATTTCTTGGAATGATTGTATCAAAAACTAGGGATTTAAAGTGCGTTTGAACTTCTTCAACAACTTGATTGCTTAACCTTAATCTAACATCATACATACTCATTAAAATCCCCTCTATTGTGAGCTCTTTATTAAGATTTGACTGAATAAGTCTGATAGTTTCTAGTAGTTTCCCGAGTCCTTCTAAAGCAAAGTACTCACACTGTACAGGAATTATAACTGAATCAGATGCAACTAGAGAATTAACTGTTACAATTCCAAGAGAAGGGGAACAATCAATTATAATATAGTCATAATTTTCTCCGATTGTATTAAAACAGTTTTTCATTCGAGAGTCTCTATTGTCTATATCTACCATTTCAACTTCTGCTCCAACTAAATCAATATCAGATGGTAAAATATCTAAAAAATTAATCTCTGTACTTAGAATATCATCCACAGATAGTGACTCACTTATCATACATTCGTATACTGTTTTTTTTATGTCTTTTTTTGATATTCCTAATCCTGAGGTGGTATTTGCTTGAGGATCAGCATCAACTAAGAGAGTTTTATATTCCAAAGCAGCAAGACTAGCAGCTAAATTTATTGAGGTAGTTGTTTTACCAACTCCACCTTTTTGATTTGCTATTGAAATAATTTTACCCATAAACTATTTTTTATTTTTATTCTGCCTTGCTTTCATTGCTTCATCAAGTCTTATTTGAAAACTTGACTTTTTTGAATTTATATTTTTTTTCCTATTGAATTCAATTTCTTCTTTAATTTTTGATTCATCAACAAATCTTTTAAAAATATTCATTTGACCATATGTAGCAATGTTTGTTAGAAAGTAATAATAAGTTAAACCTGAAGCAAAACTATTAAAGAAAAATAGCATCATAACTGGTATGAAATACTGAAAATATTTCATAGGCCCATCCATATTTGCTTGCATTTGCATATTAGTTTTATTCATAAGCATTATTGAGAATGCCATTAATAAGGTAAATAAACTTATGTGTGATCCATAAAAAGGAATTGAAAAAGGAAGATCGATTATAGAATCATAAGTTGAAAGATCAGATGCCCATAAAAAAGATTTTCCTCTAAATTCAATCATGTTTGGGATAAAATAAAAAACAGATATTAGTATTGGCATCTGTAATACTATTGGTAAACAACCACCCAATGGACTAACTCCAGTTTTTTGATATAATTCCATTGTTTCTGCTTGAGATTTTTGCATGTCACCGTCATGTTTTTCTCTTATTGACTGAATCTCAGGATTGAGAACTTTCATTTTTGCCATTGAAATATGAGACTTATAGGTTAAAGGAGTAATAATTAGCCTAATAACAATTACCATTAATAAAATAATCAATCCATAATTTGATGTAAAATTTTTTAAGAAATTAAATATTGGTATCAGGAAGTATTTATTGAATGCTCTAACACCTATAGTTTCAAATCCTAGATAGATATTTTTATCAAAATCTGTGGATATATTATCTAATATTTTATAATCATTTGGGCCAAAATAATAATCTACGCTGAATGAATTATTATTTAATAGAATTTTAGATTCAATAATAAAATCTTTTACAAAATCATCATTTTCAATATGATTGGATTTTAACTTTGTATCATAAAATAAGTCGTTACTTATCAGTGATGAATTAAAGTATTGTTGTTTAATTGAAATCCATTTCAATGGATCATCTAACTCAATAGACTCATTATTTGTAGAAGGATAGTCTAGGTAATCAAAGTTTTCTTTATCATCAAGGTAATTAATTGTTGACTGGTTTTTTTCATTATAAGTGTTAAGTTCATGGTGTAATGGTTTATTATTCCAGGTTATATTTAAAAATTCTGATTTACTGAAACCTTCATTTAGAATTACGCTATTATTTATTAGATAAGAATCTTTATTAATATCGTATGTTATTGATATTTTATTTCCATTATTAGAAATAAAGGTAAATCTTAATTTTTGATAATCTGAATTTTTGGTAATATCATATTCAAAAATGATATTACCAAAATTGATATTTTCATCAGGATAATAATAATTTATATTACTTTCACTCCCATCATATAGATGAACAATTTCAGATTTATTATTGACGTAATTTTTTAAATAAACATTTTCAATTATACCTCCCTTTGAGTTAAAATCTACTATTAAATTATCGTTTTCTAAATTAATTATTTCTCCTTTTTCATCAGATAGAAATTCTTTATCTGGTGATTTTACCTCAGGTGTATTTTCTTCAATAATTTTAATTTCGTCTTCTTCATTAACAATTTTTTCATTTACAGGCTGACTTGGTAGAAAGAATCCATAATAAATTATAATCAAAAACAAAATTAATGTAAAGCCAATATATTTATCTCTATCCATTTTTAATTGATTTAATTTTTGATACAAAGCTAATAAATAGAGGGTGAGGTTTTAATACTCTGCTTTTATACTCAGGATGATATTGTGTACCAACAAACCATGGATGATTTTTCAACTCAATTACTTCAACTAAGTTTAGCTTTTCATTAATCCCAGTTGTTATCATACCATTTTCATTAAATTCATTTTTGAAGGTACTGTTAAATTCGTATCTATGTCTGTGTCTTTCCTCAATAGTTTCCATTTTATATGCATTCCTAACTATTGAATTTTTGGATAGCTTGCATTTATAAGATCCAAGCCGCATTGTTCCTCCCTTGTTAACTATTTTTTTTTGCTTTTCCATAAGATCTATAATTGGGTAGTCCGTGTTTCTATCAAATTCACTCGAATTAGCTGATTTTTTATTTAAAATATTTCTACTGAATTCAATACATGCACATTGCATGCCAAGACAAATTCCAAAAAATGGAATATTATTTTCCCTCACATATTTAATTGCGGAAATTTTTCCCTCAATTCCTCTTTTTCCAAATCCAGGAGCTACTATAACACCGTCAACTCTTGATAATTTATTTTTAACATTTTGATTGGTGATCTTCTCTGATAAAACCCACATAATTTCAACTCTTGAATTTAGGTTAGCTCCAGCATGAATTAAAGATTCTGATATTGATTTGTAAGCATCATGTAAAGAGACATATTTACCAACAATAGCAATTTTTATTAAATTTTTTGATGAGTGAAGATTACTTAGAAATTTTTTCCATCGACTTAATCTTAATGGCTTTTTCTTTTTTATTCCAAGACCATCTAAAACAATTGAATGTAATTTTTCTTCTCTCATAAGTACTGGGACATCATAAATGGATTTAGCATCAATCGATTCAATAACAGAATTTTTTGATACGTTGCAAAAGAGAGCTAACTTATTTTTAACTTCTTTAGATAGTTTATGTTCACTTCTACAAACAAGTATGTCTGGCTGAATTCCGGCTTCTAACATTTTTTTTACAGAGTGTTGGGTCGGTTTAGTTTTTAATTCTCCAGAAGTTGAAAGATATGGTATTAGTGTTAAATGAATATTTAAAAAGTTTTCTTTTTTTAGGTCTAGTTTAGCTTGTCTAACAGCTTCAAAAAAGGGTAGTGACTCAATGTCTCCTATACATCCACCAATTTCGGTTATGATAATGTCGTACTCATTTTTTTTACCAATTTTATAAAAACTATTTTTAATTTCGTCTGTGATGTGTGGAATAACCTGAACAGTTTTTCCAAGAAATTCACCTTTTCTCTCTTTAGAAATAACATTGTTATATATTCTTCCTGTAGTCACATTATTATCTTGAGATGTTGACACACCCAAAAATCTTTCATAATGTCCTAGATCTAGATCTGTTTCAGCACCGTCTTTTGTAACATAACATTCCCCGTGTTCATATGGACTCATTGTACCAGGGTCTATGTTAAGATATGGATCAAATTTTTGAATGGTAACTTTATAGCCAACAGCCTTTAAGAGTAAGCCCAATGAGGATGAAATTATTCCTTTTCCAAGTGATGAGGTAACTCCTCCCGTTACGAATATGTATTTTTTCATTATATCTTTTGAATCTCTTGTAACGGGATATAAAACTACTATAAATTATTATAAAGTTTTATAATTTTTTATTTTATTAAGATGAATTAACAATTATTTTGTAGTACTAATTCGAAATGAACTTAAAAGATAACTTAAAAGATATAATTCATATAGAAACTCTTAGAAGCGAGGTTTCAAAAATAAATATTGAATCCTACTTGGTAGGAGGTTTTGTGCGTGATTTAATAATAGGCATAAAAGGGAAAGATATAGATATAATGACTATTGGTGATCCTTTCGATCTGGTTGATAACCTATCTAAATTAAAAGGTTTTTCTAAAGTTTCATTTTATAAAAATTATGGTACAGCTTCTATAAAGTGTAATGACTATGATTTAGAATTTGTTGGAGCAAGAAAAGAATCTTACAGTTCTGAGTCTAGAAATCCAATCGTAACCTCGGGATTATTTGATGATGATATGAACAGAAGAGATTTTACCATAAACGCAATATGTATATCTCTCAATAAAGATTATGGAAATATAATTGATAAGTTTTATGGGATTGAAGATATTAAAAATAAAATTATTAGAACATGTGATGAACCTATAAAGACTTTTTCTGACGATCCACTTAGAATGATTAGAGCAATTAGATTTGCATCACAATTAGATTTTGATATCGAAGAAAAAACATTTGAATCAATTATTCAAAACGCAAAAAGAATTGAAATTATTAGTAAAGAACGCATTTCAAATGAGTTAAATAAAATTATTTTATCAAAAAAACCATCTTATGGATTCAAACTATTATACTCATCTGGTCTTTTAAAAATTATTTTTCCTGAGATGAACAACCTTCAAGGAGTTGAAAAAGTAAATAAGCACTCACATAAAGATAATTTTTATCACACTTTAGAAGTACTTGATAATATTTCTCAAATCTCAAACTCTTTATGGTTAAGGTGGGCAGCTATACTACATGATATTGCCAAACCACAAACTAAAAAGTATAGTGAAAAGGTTGGTTGGACATTTCATGGTCACGAAGACTTGGGATCAAAGTTAGTGCCAAAAATTTTCAAACGACTGAGGCTCCCACTAGATGAAAAAATGAAATATGTATCTAAATTGGTGAAATTACATCTAAGGCCAATTTCACTTGTCAAAGATCACATTACTGATTCCGCAATAAGAAGACTATTATATGAGGCAGGAGATGATATTGATGATTTAATGAAATTGTGTAGGGCAGATATTACTACAAAAAATCCTGAAAAAGCTAAAAGATATCTTAAGAATTTTGATGTTGTTGAGAAAAAAATGAAAACCGTAGAGGAATCAGATAAAGTAAAAAACTTTCAACCACCTATTTCTGGTCAAGAAATTATTGATATTTTTGCAATTAAACCATCAAAAATGATTGGAGAATTAAAAAATGAAATAAAAAATCAAATTTTAGATGGTAAAATTAAAAATGATAAAGAAGAAGCACTTGAGCTTTTAATTAGATTGGGTAAATCTCGCGGTCTGAAAACTATAAATTTAAAACAATGAAAAAAGTTATTTTTTTTATCTTATTATCATCTTCAGTTATGTTCAAATCTTATTCTCAAATAAGCGAATTTGATTTACAAAACTCTATATATAAAAAAGCTAAATCATACAACGACCCATCTGTTGCAATCAATTCTTTGTACAAGATGATAGCTATTCAACCTGAAAATGTATTGTTAAAAGATTCATTAATGAGAGAATATTTAACAATATCACAATGGGCTCCATCTTACATGATTTCTAGAGAAATTCTAGCAATGCAACCAAATAATTTATTTGCATTAGAAGTATCTTGTATATCACTTCAAAACCTAGGGTTAAAACAACAAGCCTTAAACGAATATGAGTCCCTGTATCTTAAATCTGATAGAATTGATGTATTATATACAATTTCTTTTCTACAATTTGAATTAAAAAATTTTACAGAAAGTCTTACCAATTTAGATATATTAATAAACAATTCCGAAACGGAAGAAATGTCCGTATCTGTATCAAAAAGTGATAATTCAGTTCAAGAAGTTTTAATAAGAGCTCAGT
>CABYXZ010000010.1 GCA_902523065.1 uncultured Marinoscillum sp. | reverse complement strand
TTTTATTTCTTTAATCACTCCCAATACATCTGATGATAGAATAAAACAAATCGATGAAAACTCTAATGGTTTTATTTATATGGTTTCATCATCTTCAATTACTGGAAAAAAATCATCTTTTAGTAAAGGTCAAATTCAGTATTTTAATAGAATAAATAATTTAGATCTAAAAAATCCAAAATTAATTGGATTTGGGATATCAGATAAGATGACTTTTGAGATTGCGTGTAATTATTCAAATGGAGCTATTATAGGGACAAGTTTTATTAAAGCTTTATCTGATATTAATATAAAAGACTCTATAAAAAACTTTGTACAAAATATAAGGTCCAACTAAAAAGGTAAGTCATCATCAGATGAACTGTTTTCAGGTTCTTTTATATCTTGATTAATTCCATCATTAACATTTTCAATTTTCCAACCCTGTATAGAATTAAAATATTTGATATTTCCTTCTTTATCTTGCCATTTTCTTCCTTTAATGTTAATTAATACATTAATTTGATCTCCAACACTTAGACTGTCAAGTAAATCAACTTTATCTTGTATCAATTCTACTTTTATAAATTCTGGGTATTCAGGATTTTTAGAATCTTCAATTATAAATTCTCTCTTTTTAAATGTATCTGTAATTTGGACAGTGTCAAAAATTTCAACTAATTTTCCTTTTATATTCATATGCGTAGATCTAAAAAGTTATTTTTATTTTTTGTTGTTATTTGGATACTGATTATTGTTTTTCTAATGATTGATTTCTCTAATAAATCAAAAGCACCGTGGAAAAAGTCAGATTCAAATAATGAACTTAGCGTTAAGTTAATTCATTAATCTTTTTTTCTATCATACTATAAATTTTTTTTAAAAATTTTGGGTCTTCAATAAAATCATTTTCTGATAAATCTATAGTAAGTAGCTTATCTTTAGGATGTTTACTAATCCAATTTTCATAGTATAAGTTTAATTTTATTAGATAATCCTTATCAATTGCTTTCTCAAATTTTCTACTTCTCTTTTCTATGTTTGATATGATCTTATCAATATTTAAATTTCTTAAATAGATTAGTAAATCAGGTTCTTCAATATATTTTAAAATTGTATTATACAACCGTTTATAATTATTAAACTCTCTGTCCATCAAAACACCAGAGTCGTGAAGTGTTTTAGTAAAAACTTCAAAATCCTCATATATTGATCTATCCTGGATTACTATATTATTACTTTCAGATATTTTTTGAATCTGATTAAATCTACTATTAAGAAAAAAAATTTGAAGGTGGAATGACCAATCAGTCATAGACTTATAAAAGTCATCAAGATATGGATTGTCTTTTACCTCTTCTAATTGAAGTTCCCAATTAAATTTTTTAGATATTATTTCTGATAAGGTGGTTTTCCCAACTCCAATATTACCTGATATGACGATATGTTTTATGTTTTTCAAAATTTAATATTTATTCCAAAGTTTATATTTCTTCCGGGAGCACTTATTCCTGAAGAATATGTTCTGTAATGTAGATCAGAAATATTTTCAATTGAAAGATTAGTTTTAATTAAATAATTTATGTTGTAGTAAATTGAGATATTATGTGTCATCCAAGATGGTGATCCGTCTTGGGTATATAAATACAATTTATTTAATTCACTCTCTGAGAAATTTTTAATTTTTTTTCTCCCATTATAAATTAGGTTATAAATGATTTCAAAACTTTTTAGTTTATAATTAAGCTGAAATTTACCAAATAATGGGGGTGAATGTCGTAATGGTTTATAATTACTAATATCATATGAATAATTATATGTAATTGTTTTTTTCAAAAATAAATTCTTTAATAATGGATAGGAAAATTTACTACTAAAACCATAAACATTAGCTTTTCCTGTATTTTTTAATGTCTGAATTCTGCTTAGTTCACCATCATAAAATATAGAGTCTTGGCCATTAACATAACCATTTGTCCTAGTTATAGCATTGTTAAGTCTTATATAGTATATAGAATTTTGAAAATTGAATTTCTTCGTATTTATTTCATAATTAATTTCAAAATTGTTTGCTAACTCGGGTTTGAGATTAGGATTAGGTATTATTACATTTCCAGGTTCAGAGTCAAATATTTTTCCTAAATCATCCAAGTTTGGTGACCTGAATCCGTTTGAATATTGAAATTTTAAAACTGAGATCCCTTTATCATATCTTATACCTAAATTACCAGTTATTGAAGTATTATTAACTTCTATTTCATCAAAATCAAAGTCATAAAAATTGTTAGAAAATTTTGCATTTAAATAACTGTTATTAGCCCTAATTCCAGCATTATATTTAATTTTATTAATCGTGTTCTTGAATGATATATAAATTGAATTAGAAAAAAAATTAGTTCCTCTGTCTGGATATCTTGTTGGAATTTTAAACTCAGAATTATTAATTATATTATTCATCTTTGCATTTGATTTCACATAATTGTATATAGATTCAAAACCATAGTAAATCTCTTTTTTATAAAAATTTTTATCAAAATCGATATTTAAAGATGATACATTTATCTTCTCGCTTCTATGAATAAAATTGTTATCATTGAATTTTCTGGTATTTCTACTTTCCTTGATTTTTTGATTAGAAATAATAATTTTATAAGCATCATATATCCTTCTTTTCTTAAATGAATTCAGTTGAATTTTATTTAATAAAAATGTATTTGGTCCATAAAACCATTCAGCATATTTAGGATTGAAGATATCATCATACATAATTAATCTATCATATCTCGGTATATTTGATGATCTCGAGTAATATATTCCGTATATAATATTGCTTAAGTCATTTATTTTAATATTTATTTTATTTATAAAATTTAATTGTGAATATCCACTTTCTTCTTGTTTATTAGGATTTGGATTTTCAATAATTATGTCAGTATCATTTTGATTATCTCTTTTTACATATTCATTTCTTAATCCATAATCAGGATATCTTTTTCTTTTTGAACCAGATATTAAATCATCATAAGAACTAAATGATAAACTTGTTAGGTTTGAAATATTTTTGTTTCCAATTTCAACATTTATATTATAAATCTTAGAATTATTTGATGTGTTATATTGTATATTTTGAGAGCCTGTTACCAATCTTTTAACTTTAAATGTAGGATCTTTAGTTCGAAAGTTAATACCTCCACCAATTGCATCGCTACCGTAAATAACTGAGGCAGGACCAAATAAAACTTCAACACCATCTAAAATATTTGGATCAATTGATATTATATTATGAATATTTCCACCCCTGTATATGATATTATTTAATCTAATTCCATCAAGAGACAAAAGAATCCTGTTTGCAGAAAAACCTCTCATCATTGGACTCCCCCCACCAAGTTGACTCTTTTGTACAAAAATTTCTCCTGTCTTATCTAAAAGATCAGCTGCAGTTTGGTGCGTTGTTTTTTCAATTAAATTTCTATTTATAATTAGGCTTTTATTTGTAACTTCATTTAAACTTTCTTCCCACCTATTAACACTAACTATTACCTCATCAATTTCAATTATATCACTTTTGAGAATGATTCTCTCGTTGATTTCTCTTTTAACTAAAATTATATTTTGAAAGCTTGGATGTTGTATGTAAATGCTATCATTTTCATTAAAAATAGATATTTCAACTTCACCTTTAAAATTTGTAAATGCAGATTTATTAAAATCAGAAGTGTATAAGCTTACATTATAGATTGGTTCATTTATTTCATCTAAGATTTCTATCCTTTGAGAAAAAGAGGAAAAATTAATTATGTATAATATTAATATTATAATATATTTTTCCATACGAGCGCTGCTGATCCCAGTATAGCCGAATCTTTATCTTCTAATCCTGAGAGAAGAATTTTTACTTTATTTTTATAAAAAGGAAGAAGGTTTTTATTAAATGCAATTTTAGTAGGTTCCAGTATCCAATCACCAGAATGAACCAATCCTCCTGTTAAAATGATGGCTTCAGGTTGTGTAAACGTTACGAAGTTTGCTAAGGATTTTCCAAGTATTTTTCCAGTATATTCATAGGCTTTTAAAGCTATAAAATCACCATTTTCTGCAGCTCTTGTAATGTCCTCACCATGTAAATTGTTAAATGAAATATCTCTGAAAACACTATCATTCATATATTTAGACATCATATACAAAATAGTTCTCTTTATACCTGTTGCTGATACATAAGCCTCTAAACCTCCTTTTACGTTCAAGCCGGTATATCTATCCTTATTATCTATTGAAAAGTGGCCAAGTTCTGCTGCAAACCCTTCAGAGCCTTCAACTAACTTACCATTACAAACAATTCCACTTCCAAGACCAGTCCCAAGAGTAATTACTATAAAATCTGATAACCCTTTTGCATTACCATAAATCATTTCTCCCATTGCAGCACAATTTGCATCATTTGAAAGATATATTGGAAGATTTATCTTTTCTTTTATTTTATTTAAAATATTGAGTTTTCCACTCCACTTAAGATTTGCGGGTGTCTCAATAGTACCATTTTTTGATGCATTTGGAGCACCAATCCCTACACCGATAATATTTTGGTGTTCAGATAATAGTTTATCTATTGTATTAATTAGCTTTATTATATAATCATCAAAACTGTTAAATTCTTTTGTTCTAAATGAAGTTTTTTTTAAACATTTACCTTCACTTGAAACAATACCAATTTTCGTAATTGTCCCACCAATATCAATCCCAATGGAGTTTTTCATTTCTTTTTAAAATTAAGTATTGCAGAATTTATACAATATCTTTTTCCAGTTTTGGAAGGACCGTCATTAAATACATGACCAAGATGTCCACCGCAATTATAACAAATTACTTCAGTTCTAATCATACTATAACTAATATCTATTTTTGTTTTGATAGATTCTTTAGAATAAATATCTGAGAAACTTGGCCATCCAGACCCTGAGTCATACTTTTCATCAGAAGAAAATAAATTGTTTCCACATCCAACGCATTTATAAATTCCGTCCTCTTTGTTATATAGCAACTTACCTGTAAATGCCTTTTCAGTACCTTTATTTTTCAGTATTTCAATCTGTTCTTTACTTAATGATTTTTTCATTTCAATAGCAAAATTAGTAATATTGAATTAAAGTATATCTTATTGGGATAATGAAAATAAAAGGAAATGTAGTTGTTCTTACAAATGGAAAACTTAATACAAAATCAGCTAAGACTGCTCACGGTTTAATAAGAGGATCAAAAAGATTTAATGTAGTGGCAGTAATTGATAGTAGCTTCACAAATAAATTTGTTCATATTGATAAAAATGGTAAAATAGATTTATTGGATAAAAAATCTAATATTCCAATTTTTAATGATATGACTTCTTTTCTTGAGTCATCTGTTAAGGTTGATTTCTGTATAATAGGAGTTGCTTCTGCAGGTGGTCTACTTCCTGATGAGATGAGGGAAGATGTTATATTATCATTAAAAAGTAATATCTCAATAATTAATGGTCTTCATTCTATATTAAATGAGGATGAAGAATTAATCAAAGTTTCAAGACAAAATAATACAAAAATTTATGATATAAGGGTTTCAAGACCTAGGAATGAGTTAAGTTTTTGGTCTGGTAAAATTCATGAGGTTAATGTTCCAAAAATTGTAGTTTTAGGTACAGATTGTGGATTAGGTAAAAGAACTACCGCAAAACTCATTGTTGAGAATTTAACTAAGAATAATATAAAATCTGATATGGTTTATACAGGTCAAACTGGATGGATGCAAGGCTGGGATCATGGATTTATTTTTGATTCTACCTTAAATGATTTTGTTTCTGGTGAATTGGAAAAGGCAATTTATGATTGTTATATTTCTAAAAAACCAAAGTATATTTTAATTGAAGGTCAAGCTGCGCTTAGAAACCCATCTGGTCCTTGCGGAAGTGAGTTCCTAATATCTGCAAATGTAGATGGCGTAATTCTTCAACACTCACCTAAAAGAAAGTATTTTGATGGTTGGGAGCATGTCAATGCAGTTATGCCTTCTTTGGATTCAGAAATTGAATTAATAAATTCATATGGTAAGGAGGTCATTGCAGTAACTCTAAATACTCAAGGAATGACAGATCAGGAAAAAATATTTCATAAACAATTAATTTCTAAAGATCTAGATATTCCTGTTTTTTTACCAATCGATGAAGGTTTAGATGGTATTTTAGAAATATTAGAAAGCAAATTTTATGAAAATTGAAAATATAGAGATTGATATTATTAATATTGATCTCACAAAACCATATACTATAGCTTATAAAACAACTTCGTCAATTAAGACGCTAGTTATCAAAGTTATTTTATCTAACGGTAATTATGGTTTAGGTGCATCAAATGTATCAAAATATGTTGTTGGATTAGACACTGCGGATTCATACAATAATTCAAAAAAATATTTAAATCATTTATTAGGTAGAGATCTAGATTCTTTTTGGATGATTATTAATGATATAGAAAATAAATTTATTAATGATCCAGGATCAAAAGCTGCTTACAATATAGCGATTTATGATGCTTTTTGTAAGTATCATGATATATCGATAGGAAAATTTTTAGGAAGAAAAATTAAATCACTTCCTACATCTGTGACAATAGGAATTAAAAGTACCAAAGAAACCATATCTGAAATTAATGAATACTTGGGTCTTGGTTTTAAGCATATTAAAATAAAATTAGGAAATAATGTTGAGGAAGATATTAGGAGGATAAATATTATCAATGAAAAGTTTGGTAATAAAATAAAGATTAGAATTGACGCAAATCAGGGTTGGTCTCTTAATGATACAATTAAGTTTTATTCAGAAACTAAACAGATTGAGTTGATAGAACAGCCACTATCTGCCAAAGATTTGACTGGTTATTTAAAATTTCCACCTAAAATTAAAGATATAATAGCATTAGATGAGAGCCTTGTTAATTTTCAAGATGCATTAAAATTATCCAGTGATAATTATGGTAGAATTTTTAATATTAAATTAATGAAATGTGGTGGTATTACTTCAGGTCAACATATTGCAAATCAAGCATATCAGAATAATATTGATTTGATGTGGGGTTGCAATGACGAAAGTATTATAAGTATATCTGCAGCTTTAAATACTGCTCTATCTTTTGAAAATACGAAATATCTTGATTTAGATGGTAGTTTTGATTTAAAGGAAGATATTGTTAACGGAGGTTTCA
Source organism: uncultured Marinoscillum sp. (assembly GCA_902523065.1). Classification (GTDB taxonomy): domain Bacteria; phylum Bacteroidota; class Bacteroidia; order Cytophagales; family MED-G16; genus MED-G16. The sequence goes on along the minus strand of CABYXZ010000010.1, from coordinate 16,179 downwards.
ACTTAAAAAATGGTGCTCTCCAGCCATTAGATTCTCCAGGTTTAGGTGTTAAACCGATATAGATGAAAAATATTATTATTCTCTTACTATCATTTAATTTTTCATTATCAGCTCAAAATGATATTCTTATAAAAAAGATTGATTCAATAATGTATACATCAGTAAGACAAAAAGCGTTTCCTGGTGCGCAAATTGTTGTATTAAAAGATGGGAAAGAAATTTTAAATAAAAACTATGGTTATCATACATATGATAGCATACATATTGTAACTAAAAATTCAATTTATGATTTAGCTTCAATCACTAAACCAACAGCTGGAGCATTTGCTTTAATGAGCTTATATGAAGATGGTCTACTTGACATAAATTCCCCTTTGAGTAACTATATAAAATATTTTAAAAATACTAGAGTAGGAGATACGAAAGTTATTGATTACTTACAACATATTACAGGTATTAGATCATGGATACCATTTCACGAGACTACTAAAAAAGATAACGGAGATTTTAAAAAGAAAACTCTATCATTTATATATAAGAAAAGATATAACATAAAGCTTACTGACAGTCTTTACTTATATAAGAATTATAAAAAGGAAATATACAAGCAAATTAAAAATACCAATTTTATAGAAGGCGATACTGTCTTATACTCCGGACTATTTTATTACCTTATTCCTGAAATAGTTAAAACACTATCTGGGGATGAGTTTGATTCATATCTAGAAAAAATATATCAAAAAGCAGGTTTAGAGACAATGGTTTTTAATCCTTTGAAAAAATTTCAGCTCAATCAAATAGTTCCTACTGAGGATGATAATTTTTTTAGAAATTTTCAAATTCATGGAGTAGTTCACGACGAGGGAGCAGCAATGATGAATGGGGTGTCAGCTAATGCTGGATTATTTTCTACTGGATCAGATTTATCAAAGTTTTATCAAATATTTTTGGACGAAGATATCGAAAATGAAGATCAAGTGATCGACAATAAAGTAGTTAAACTTTTTACTGATTATGAAAATGAAAACCTAAAATTTTATCGAGGTCTAGGCTTCGACAAACCAAAACCAAGATATGATATTAACAATTGTACTTATTCAAGATACGTTTCAGACTCAAGTTATGGTCATTCAGGTTACACAGGTACATTTTTTTGGGTTGATCCTGAACATAATCTGATATATGTTTTTTTATCGAATAGGGTATATGACTCTAGAGATAATAGAAAAATTTCAGAATTAAATATTAGAACTAATATTCATGATTTAATTTATGAAAATTTAGTTGAATTAGAGTCTGATATATATTTTTAAGTTAATAGATTTCTAAAACCTTATCGCTTGTATTAAGTATATTTATTATAAATAAAAAAGTATGAAAATTTTAATATCACCTTCTAAAACATTAAGCTTTGATAGTCAAGTAAAATGTGAATTTAATTCTGAAAGCAGATTAATGGACGAAACAAAGGTTTTACATAAAATTTTGTTAAACTATTCAACTGAGGACTTAAAAAATCTTATGAGTGTAAGTGACAAGATTGCAGAACTAAATTTTAACAGATTCAAAAATTGGGAAGATCCAAAATCTTCAGAAAACTCAAGACAGGCAGTTTATGCATTTAAAGGTGATGTTTATTCAGGACTTGATGCAGACACAATTCAAGATGATAAGTTCGAGTATCTTCAAAAAACATTAAGAATTATATCTGGCTATTATGGAATATTAAGGCCGTTTGATAAAATTCTTCCATACAGACTTGAGATGGGAACCAGACTTGAAAATGAAAATGGAAACAATCTCTATAAGTTTTGGGGTGATAAGATTACTGATGTTTTAAATGATGATGTTGAAGATAATGATATAGTTGTAAATTTAGCTTCTGATGAATATTTCAAATCTATAAATAAGGAAAAGCTAAATGCAGAGATAATAACACCGGTATTCAAGGAATTCAAAAATGATTCATATAAGGTCATAGCTATTTATGCTAAAAAGGCAAGAGGACTTATGTCCAGATTCTTAATTGAAAGAAAGTCAGAAAATGTTGATGATATTAAATTATTTAATACCGATGGATATACTTTTGACAGTAATTTGTCGACTGAAAATGAACTTGTATTTACCAGATAGTAGCGAGAGGGGGAATTGAACCCCCGACCTCCGGGTTATGAATCCGACGCTCTAACCACCTGAGCTACCTCGCTAAAAGTAGGCAAATCTAGATATATTATTATTAATAAAGAAAATGTTTTTGGTTCTTAAAATTTAATATATATTTAAAGAAGTGATAAAAAAATAATCAATGCCCAAACAAAAATTTATCGGAGAATATCAGATAAATGCCTCAAGAAAAATGCTGTTTCCATATCTTAGTACAGCCACAGGATTATGCCAGTGGTTTGCGGACGATGTAAACATTAACAACATAGACAAAACCCTAATTTTTATCCTTGATGGTGATGAGAGAATAGCAGTAATTGACTCTATCAAAAATAACAGATACGTCAAGTTTAGATTCTTGAATGAAGATGAAAAACCAAAAGAAAATGATACGCTTGAATTTAGACTTGAAATTAATGAATTAACACAATCTGTTTTTGTTCGAGTTGAAGAGTATACAGATACTGATGACCTCGAAGAATCATATCAAATTTGGGAAAATCTATTATCCCAACTCAAAGAGATAATTGGAGCATAATATCCTAGTAAATTGAAAAAAACTGATTCATTAATTCTAAAATCCTTTTTAGGACCATTTCTAATTACCTTTTTTGTTGTAGTATTTATTTTATTATTACAGTTCATGCTTAAGTATTTTGATGATATACTTGGTAAAGATTTAAGTTTTTGGGTACTGTTAGAATTCTTATTCTATTTTTCTGTAAGAATCACTCCTGATGCATTACCTCTTGCTGTCCTTTTATCCTCAATAATGACATTTGGAAATCTTGGTGAAAATAATGAGTTAGTCGCTATTAAGAGTTCTGGTGTTTCGTTATTGAGAGTTCTCTTACCTTTATTTATAGTATCTATTATACTTACTTTTTTTGCTTTTTATTCTAATAATAATTTTGTTCCAAAGGCAAATCTAAAAGCATTAAGCCTCCTATACGATATTAAAAGAAAAAAACCCTCAATGGATCTAAAAGAAGGTCAATTTTATAGTGGAATTCCGGGATATACAATTAAGATAGATGAGAAAGTTGATGATGAATTACTTAAAGGAGTTATGATATATGATCATGTTACTTATCCAGGTAATAATAGGGTTATATTATCTGATTCAGCTATGATGTATTCCATATTAGATAATAGGTATTTGGTCTTTGAACTTTTTGATGGAAACTCATTTACTGAAATTCCATCAAATAGAAATAATATTAATGAAATAAATCAATTTTACAGAAATAATTTTTCTTTTATGAAAATGGTTTTTGATATGTCTTCTTTTGATCTTAAAAGAACAAAGGAAGAGTTATTTGCTGGTGATTATAGAATGAAAAATATAGGAGAGCTTGGAAACGCAATTGATTCATTAGAATACAATAAAAGTAAGCAGCGATATGTGATGTTTAAAACATCTTCAGCTTTTTATGATTTTCACATGAAAGATAATTTTATTCTACCTCAGGACGTTTTATTTATGAGAGATGAACTCAATGAAAAAGATAATGTCTTAGATTTTTATTCTAAAAACAAAGATAAAAGAAGTTTAGAGAAGAATTATTATGATTCAATACAGAATAAACTTAAAATTAACAGTCTCACATATACGAGGGCATTGAATAGTGCAAGAAATGTAAAAACTAATCTTAGCATAAACGCAGCAAGAATTAAATCACAGGAATTTGAAATAAATAAAAACGAAATTGAATTAATTAAAAAATACGCTCAAGCTTTTGCATGTATATCAATGTTTTTGGTTGGTGCTCCTTTAGGTTCACTAGTTAAAAGAGGTGGCTTAGGTATTCCAGTTATAATTTCAATATTATTTTATATAGTATACTACGTTTTAAATATTTTAGGATTAAAATGGGCTAGAGAAGCTTTAATATCTCCATTTCTAGCAGCCTGGTTATCTAATATTTTAATATTTCCAATAGGGATTATATTATTATACCTAGCTAAAAAAGATTCTCGCATATTTGAATATAACATTTTTGAGTATTTTAAATCCAAAATTTTTAAAGTCCAGAAAAAGCAATAATTTTTTTTTAAACATTATTATTTTCCTATTTTTGCGACAATTAAATAAATAACAATTAAACACTTTGGCTAAGCATGTATTTAGATAAAGAAGAAAAACAAAAGATTTTTAAAAATCATGGCAGGTTAAAGAAAAACAATGATACTGGTTCTGCTGAATCACAAATAGCTTTGTTTACTTATCGAATAAAACACCTTACTGAACATTTAAAAGATAATAAAAATGATCATTCATCTAGAATGGGTCTGTTAAGGTTAGTAGGTAAAAGAAGAAAGTTACTTAATTATCTTTCCTCAAAACACATAGAGAGGTATAGAGATATTATAGCAAAGCTTGATATTAGGAAATAAGCTTAATTTCCTTTTCTTTATTATTCTATAGACTGATATCAATAAATTATAACACTATGATAAAACCGATAAATGTAAGTACAAAGCTTCCTGATGGCAGAGAGGTTTCAATTGAAACAGGTAAACTAGCTAAACAAGCAGACGGATCTGTTGTTTTAACTATGGGTAAAACAATGATATTAGCATCAGCTGTATCTAAAAAAGACGCAATGGACAACGTGGATTTTCTACCTTTGTCAGTTGACTATCAAGAAAAATTTGCTTCTGCTGGTAAAATTCCAGGAGGATTTTTAAAGAGAGAGGGAAGGCTTTCTGATCACGAGGTATTAATATGTAGACTTGTCGATAGAGTCTTAAGACCACTATTTCCTTCTGATTATCACGCTGATACTCAAATTTTACTTTATCTAATTAGTGCTGACAAAGATGTCCTTCCTGATGCACTTGCTGCTCTTGCAGCTTCAGCTGCACTCTCAGTTTCTGATATACCATTTAATGGTCCCATTGCTGAAGTTAGAGTTGTAAAGTGTGGAAAAGAATTCATTGTAAATCCTACACCTGAACAAATTAAAAAATCATCTCTTAACCTTATGGTTGGAGCTTCTTATGAAAATATTTGTATGGTTGAGGGTGAGTCTAAAGAAGTTTCAGAAGAGGATATAATAGAAGCTTTGAAAGTTGCACACGATGCAATAAAAGGATTATGTCAGCTTCAAAATGAACTTGCTAAGAAGGTAGGAAATATTGAAAAAAGAGAATACTCCCATGAGAACTCTGATGAGGATTTACTTAAAGATATTAAAGAGAAAACCTATGACAAATTATATAAAATCGCTGAGGAGGGAATATCTAATAAGAAAAAGAGGGGTGAAAAGTTTAAAGAGGTTAGAGAGGAATATCTATCTAATATCAAGGAAGATGAAGAATTTGATGAATTTCTATTTGGTAAGTACTTTCACGATATTGAAAAGGAAGCTATTAGAAATTCCGTTCTAGATAAAAAAATCAGATTAGATGGAAGAAAACTTAATGAGATTAGACCTATATGGTCTGAGATTGATTATCTACCTAATGCCCATGGATCATCTGTTTTTACGAGAGGTGAGACACAATCCCTCACAACAGTTACATTAGGTACAAAACTAGACGAACAAATGATTGATGGAGCAATGTATAATGGTTATAATAAATTTATACTCCATTATAATTTTCCAGGTTTCTCAACTGGGGAAGTAAGACCGAACAGAGGAGCTGGAAGAAGAGAAATTGGCCATGGTAATCTTGCTTTAAGAGCATTAAAAAATATGATTCCATCTGATGAAGACAATCCATATACTATAAGGATTGTATCTGATATACTTGAATCAAACGGTTCTTCTTCAATGGCAACAGTTTGTGCAGGTAGTTTAGCATTAATGGATGCGGGAGTCGAAATCAAAAAGCCTGTATCTGGAATTGCAATGGGAATGATTTCTGATTCTAAATCGGGTAAATATGCTATATTATCTGATATTTTAGGTGATGAAGATCATCTTGGTGATATGGATTTCAAAGTGACTGGTACCGCTGATGGTATAACAGCTTGTCAGATGGATATCAAAATTGATGGTTTATCTTTTGATGTTTTGAAAGAAGCTCTTAATCAAGCAAAAGAAGGCAGGTTACATATATTATCTGAGATGAATAAGACTATTGATAAACCAAATAAGGACTTAAAATCTCATGCACCAAGATCATATCAGATGTCTATAGCTAAAGATATGATTGGAGCAGTTATTGGACCCGGTGGTAAAATAATTCAAGAAATACAAAAAGAGTCTGGAGCAACAGTTTTGGTTGAGGAAGTTGAGGAAAATGGAATTGTTAGTGTTTTTGCTTCTAATCAAGACGAGATGGATAATGCAGTTGAGAGAGTTAAAGCAATAGTTGCTGTTCCAGAGGTTGGTGAAACATATGTTGGAAAAGTTAAATCAATAAAAGATTTTGGTGCATTTATTGAATTTATGCCTGGAAAAGATGGTTTACTTCATATTTCTGAGATAAAATGGGAGAGGGTTGAGTCAATGGATGGTGTTTTAGAGGAAGGTGAAGAAATTAAGGTTAAACTTATTGAGGTCGATAGAAGAACGGGTAAATTTAGACTTTCTAGAAAAGCTTTAATCCCAAAACCTGAAAAGTAAAAATATGGCAGGTTATAGTGTTGATGTTTTAATTATAGGTTCTGGACCAGCTGGTTATACTGCTGCTATTTATACATCTCGAGCTGGGCTAAAAACATTACTCTATAAAGGTGATCAACCTGGTGGACAATTAACTATCACATCTGATGTTGAAAATTATCCTGGATACCCAGATGGAGTATTAGGTCCTCAGATGATGATTGATTTTGAAAATCAAGCATCAAGGTTTGGTGCAGAAATTAAATCAGGTATGATAAAAGATGTTGACTTTCAAGCTGATAATTTAAAAGCAACTGCAGAAGATGGTAATGTTATTGAAACAAAAACAGTTATTATTTCAACAGGAGCATCTGCGAAGTGGTTGAATTTAGAGTCAGAACAAAGGCTAAATGGTAAAGGAGTTTCAGCATGTGCTGTATGCGATGGATTTTTCTTTAAAAATCAAGTAGTTGCGGTAGTGGGTGGTGGTGATACTGCAGCTGAAGAGGCATTGTATTTATCAAAGCTTACTTCTGAGGTTCATTTAATTGTTAGAAGAGATGAGATGAGGGCATCAACTATTATGCAAAATAGGGTTTTGGAGAATAAAAAAATAAATATTCATTGGAATTCAGAGGTTAAAGAGGTTTTGGGTGAAGACGCTGTTACTGGAATAAGAATATTTAATAATATTTCAAATGAAATATCAATTATTAATCTTCAGGGTTTATTTATTGCAATCGGACACAAACCAAATACTGATATTTTCAAAGACTATCTTGATATGGATGAAAATGGATATATCAAAACAATTCCTGGATCATCACAAACTAATATTAAAGGTGTTTTTGCTACTGGAGATGCTCAGGATCATATTTATAGGCAAGCCGTAACTGCTGCGGGATCTGGTTGTATGGGAGCCCTTGATGCTGAAAGATTTATATCTAATAATTTTTAGAATGAATGTTGATATACTTGTTATTATGGCACATCCTGATGATGCTGAGTTATGCTGTTCTGGAACAATTCTTGCATCAATAGATAAAGGTTTATCAGTTGGTATTATAGATCTTACAAAAGGTGAACTTGGTACAAGAGGAAACAAAGATATAAGAGAAAGCGAAGCAAGTGCATCAGCTAAACTATTAAACGTTAAATTTAGAAAGAATCTAGGATTTCGAGATGGTTTTATAAATGATGATGAGAAATATATTATTGAAATAATAAAAAAAATTAGACTACATACTCCAGATATAATAATAACAAATTCTATAAAAGATAGACATCCAGATCACGAGAATACTGCAAAACTTGTTCAAAAATCATGTTTTTTATCTGGATTGATAAAATATCAAACTGAATACAATAATAACATTCAAAACCCACATAGACCCAAAATTTTAATGCATTCGATTCAAAATGATTATGTTGAACCTGATTTAGTTGTTGATGTTTCTGACTATTTTCTTAAAAAAATGGAATCTGTAAAATGCTTCAAAAGTCAGTTTTTTAATCCTAATAGCGATGAACCTGAATCTTTTATTTCTTCAAAGGAGTTTCTTGAATTTATTACTTCAAGATCCATTGAGATGGGACATAAGATTGGAGTAAACCATGGTGAAGGTTTTGTTTTAAGACAACCAATTAAAATAAATAATATATCTACTATTATTTAGGGATATAATTTTTGAATTTTCCAAGATTTTAAATTCTTAAGATATATTGTTCTATCGTGCATCCTCGATTTTTTACCTATCCAGAATTCGATTGATTTTGGCTCAACTAAAAATCCACCCCAAAAATTAGGAAGTGGTATTTTTTTATTTCTAAATTTTTCTTCATACTTCAAAAAGCTTTCCTTAAGTTCATTTTTATAAGAAATTTTTTTACTTTGTTTTGATGCCCATGCTGCTATTCTGCTACTTCTAGGTCTACTTTGAAAGTACTTATCTGATTCTTTTTTGCTTATTTTCTTTGCTGTCCCTTTTATAATTATTTGTTTTTCTAACTCTTTCCATAGGAAAACTAATGAGACTGTGTTATTTAATTTTATGTCATTTCCTTTTCTACTTTCATAATTTGTAAAAAAAATGAATCCTTTATTATTTACACCTTTTAACAGCACAGTTCTTGAGTTAATATTTTTATTTGCTGATAATGTTGACAAAGTCATGGCATTTGGTTCGAGTATATCCTTGCGTTGGGCTTCTTTAAACCATTTTTTGAACTCTTCAATTGGATTTTTATTTATTTTATTTGTGTCTAAACTTTTTCCTGAATAATCTATCCTTAAATTTTGAATTCTTTTCATTATTGTTATAAATTATGATATTATGAATTTCGATTATTTTAATTATAAATCCAATGATAAGGTTAAGAAAGGAAGTATCATATTTTCACAACCTTTGATGAATGATAAAAATTTCAAAAGATCAATTATTTTGATATGTGAGCATGATAGAGATGGAAGTTTTGGATACAAACTAAATGATAAAGTAGATTGTGAATATTTAGAAATAAATGTTGATAAAAAAATAAAAAATAATTTGTACCATGGTGGACCAGTCGATAATACTTTTTTAAACTTTGTTCATAATGATAATGATCTTGGGGGTGATAAATTAAAAATTAAAAAAAATGTATTTTTAGGTGGTAATTATGATGAATTAAAATTAAAAATGAACCGGAAAGAAATTAAATGTAAATTTTTTATGGGTTACTCTGGTTGGTCAAAATATCAACTTGAAGATGAAATTAAAGAAAATTCTTGGATCGTAAAAAATAATTTTGATTTAGATAAGATCTTTGAAATTGTTGATGAAAAATCCTGGAGTAAAATATTATCAGAAGATTCATTTAGAAATAAAATATTTTCTAATTATCCCTCTGATTCTACATTGAATTAAAATATTAATTACATTTGCACCATGAGTAAATCAGATAAAAAGGAAGATTTGTCATTAAAATTAGATGAAAAAACTAATAAGAAAAAGGTAGAGGAGTTACCACAAATTAATTCTGAATCTAAAGAATCATCTGATATTGTAAATGAATCAAATACTGATAATAAGATTTCTATCTCACCCCAACAAAAACTAAAAAAGAAAAAAGAAATTATAAACTCACTTAGAGAACTTGTTAACGGAATTGAAGATAAGAATACGTTTAATAAAGTTAAATCTTTACAAGATCAGTGGAAAGAAATAGGTCACGTAGATAACTCAAAGGATAAATCACTCTGGACTACATACAACGCTCTTTTAGACAGATTTTACGATAATAGAAGTATATATTTTGAATTAAAGGAACTTGATAGGAAGAAAAATCTAGATTTAAAAATAAAAATATGTTCAAAAGCTGAATCTTTAACTGATGAACCTAATATTATGAAATCAGTTTCAAAGCTTAATGATTTACATTCTGATTTTAAACATATTGGCCCAGTGTCCAGTGAAAAACAAGATGAAATTTGGGAAAGATTAAAAACTGCCTCTGATGTTATCTACAAAAAAAAGAAAGAATTTATCTCAAATATTAAAGAATCACTCAATGAGAATTTAGTGAAAAAAAATGAGCTATTATCTGAAATGAATAAAATAAAATCATTCAATTCAACTGAGATAAAACAGTGGTCTCAGAAAACAAAACATGTATTATCGTTAAAGGATAAATGGAATTCAATTGGAGGTGTTCCTAAGACCTCAGCAAAAAATATAAATAAAGATTTTTGGAACCTTTTTAAAGAGTTTTTTAATAAGAAATCGGCTTTTTTTAAGAAGATAGATGAATCGTACAATAATAATTTAGAGTTAAAAAAAGATTTAATTAAAAAGGTTGATGATTTGAAAGAAAGTGAAGACTGGGAGAATACTTCATATCAAATCCAAAAAATTCAACTAGAGTGGAGAAAAATTGGTAAGGTCCCTATAAAATTTAAAGATTCTATTTATGAAGAATTTAAAAAATCCTGTGATCATTTTTATAATAGGAAGAGGTTAGGGGATAAAGATACCATTAAATTGTATGAAGATAATCTTAAATTAAAAATTTCAATATGTGATAAAATTACTGAGCTTGCTAAAAATGATTCTATTAACCAAGATGAGTTTTTCAAACTTCAAGTTCAGTACTTAGAAGTTGGTCATATACCTAAAGAAAATATTGATGAATTAAAGAAAAAATTTAAGCAGTCAATTGATATCGTAGTTTCTGCTTCAGAAAAAATATTAAATAAAGATGATTTTGATAAATTTAAATTTATAATAGAATTAAACTCCTTGGCTAAGAATCCTTATTCAAAAAATAAAATCATTAAAAAGAAATCAGATATAATAAAGAAAATAAATTCTATCGAGTCTGAAATTAAAAATTTAAAAAACAATATATACTATCTTAAAGAATCAGTTGCGGCAGAAAATTTAAAGAAAGAATATATGTCTAAAATTGACCAATCAGATAAAGAGATTGAGTCTTTAAAACTTCAACTAAATCTAATAAATAAAGTTTGAGATTTCCGGACATAGGTGAATATAAAGAAACTCAAAAAAAAATATCACCATTTATAAATTATACTCCTCTTACAACTTCTAGTAGTTTTAATAACTTATTTAACATTGATGCATATTTTAAGTTAGAATTGTTTCAGAAAACAGGTTCTTTTAAGGTGAGGGGTGCTGTAAATAAAATTTTATCTCTTTCATCTAATGAAAAAAAAAATGGAATAGTTACTATTTCTGCTGGTAACCATGCTCAAGCAGTATCCTGGGCTTCATCATTATTTGGTATTCATTCTAAAATTGTAATGCCAATTAATGCCTCAAAATCAAAAATAAATGCAACAAAATCATATGGTGGAGAAGTTATTTTAACCTCTGAGAATATGATGGATGTATGTAATGAAATAATTAAAAAGGATAAATTAACAATGGTTCATCCTTTTGATGATTTAGATGTCATTCAGGGTCAAGGGTCAATATCACTTGAAATACTTAAAGAATTAAAAAATATTGATAATGTTTTTATTAGTATTGGAGGAGGAGGATTAATTTCAGGTATGTCACATGTATTTAAACTATTTAATCCAAACATTAAAATATATGGTATTGAGCCAGTTAACTCTAATGTTATGAGTAAAAGTTTAAAGTCTGGAAAAGTAGAAAACTTTGATACTATTAATAACATAACAATTGCAGATACACTTGCTGCTCCTTTTTCAGGAAAAATTACTTTAGAATATGTTAAAAAATTTGTTGATGATATTATTCTTGTTTCTGAGAAAGAAATGGTGAATTCTATAAAATTTATTATTGAGAGATTAAAAATTGTTCCAGAACCAGCTGCTGCTGCGTGTCTTGTTCCTATCTTAAACAATAAAATTTCAATTAAATCAAAATCAAAGTGTCTTATAATGGTTTGTGGTGGTAATATTGATGTTAATTCAATAAAGTTACTATTTTGAGATACATATTAGTATTAATTTTTATTTCTGTTTTTAGTACTGATTCTAAATCAATTGACACTCTTAAATTAAAAAAAAATAAAAAATTTTATACTTTTTTAGCCGCTGAGGGTATTGTATTGACTGGTGGTATAACTTATTTGAGTAAACAATGGTATTCAGACAAAAAAAGAGTTCCATTTCATTTCTATAATGATTTGAGAGGTTGGAATCAAGTAGATAAATTCGGTCATTTTTATGCTTCATATATTGAAAGTGATATTGGTTACTCACTTATGAAAAAATTTAATTTTTCTGAAAAAAAATCTCTTTATTTAGGTGGGTTTCAAGGTTTAATATTAGAGACTCCAATTGAAATTTTTGATGCATATTATGATGGATGGGGGTTTTCATTATCTGATATGGTTGCTAATGCAGCAGGATCTTTATTTTTTATATTTCAACAAAAAATATTCAAAGAGCAAATTATAAAACCTAAATTATCTTTTTCAAGATCAAAGTATGCTAGAGTCGCAAACGGATATCTTGGAAAAAATAATATTGTTTCTGAATTTTTATACGATTACAACGGTTATACTTTTTGGTTTTCAATTTCTCCAAGAAGTATTTTTCCAAAGAGTAAAATACCAAAATGGTTTAATGTATCATTTGGTTATGGTTCTGATGGGATGATAGGAGAATTTAAGAATTTAAGTTCTTATAAAGGAGTGGAAATACCAAATTTTGAAAGATTTAGACAATTTTATTTATCACTAGATATTGATTTTTCAAAAATTAAAACAAATTCTAAATTTATGAATGGTGTATTTACAACACTTAGTTATATTAAAATACCTTTACCAACTTTAGAAATATCTCAAAAAAAAATACAGGGTCACCTCATTTATTTTTAAATATTTTTGAATAGATATATTATATTTGCCACCAAATATTCAATAGCCTCGTTAGCTCAGATGGTAGAGCAAGTGATTTGTAATCACTAGGTCGCTGGTTCGATCCCGGCACGAGGCTCACTTAAGAGAACCATGAATGTTTACCAAATGCATTTCTTGGAACAATTCCTTTTTTTTCTAAGTACCAATCTATTCCTTTAATAACCGATTTCAAATAACTTTTAAGTTTTGGTCTGATATACAACTTATAAGGTAGATAGGAAACAAATATTGGTGATTTTGCCATAAAGTATGGATATACTGTTATAGTTAATAATGTATCATTGTTATTTGATGATATTTTCCAATTAACCTTAGATTTTTCTTTATTTTTTTCTCCTATTAATAATGTATATCCTATTTTATCTTCCCATAAAATAAACTCTCTGATATAAGTTAAATTATTTAAATAAATCAATTCATCAACATGTTTATTTTTTTCCCACGATATAATATTATTTTCCTTACAGAATGGATGAGATTTATAAAGATAGCCAGGTGAGGATATAAATTCCCATAATCTATCTTTAGATGAATTAATTTTTCTAGTTACAGTGATTGATTGATTAAAAATATTATTTACCATGCAACTCCATAATCTTCTCCAAAGTCACTTGATCCACCTTGGAATGTTTTGTTTATACTATCAAAAAATATAGCATTTATTGGTCCTGATGTTTTGTTTCTGAACTGAAGTTTATAACCTTTTCTTATTAATTCTTTTCTGATAAATTGTGGTGTTGAGTCGTGAAGTAATAATTCTCCTGGTTTGTTTTCATGATAACCAAAAGAAGATCTCATCTGAAAACTATTTATATTGGGTGCTTCACAAGCTTCCTGAACGTTCATTTCGAATTCAACCATATTTAGAAAAAATTGTAATAAATTTTGATCCTGAGAATCGCCACCCTGAACAGCAAATGATAAAAAAGGTTCGTTGTCTTTTAATGCAATGGTAGGTGTTAGCGTTGCTCTAGGTCTTTTTCCAGGTTCCAGAACATTATAAGGTCCGTCTTTTGCATCCAAAACAAAACTTTGCATTCTTTGACTCAAACCTATTCCTGTATTTCCTGCAATAACTGCAGGTATCCATCCTCCACTTGGTGTGATGGACACTATCCAACCTGAAGTGTCCGCTGCTTGAACTGTTGTAGTGCCAGCCATAAATGACTCTTCATAATCATAGTTTTCGCTCATATTGTGATTAAGATCAAAAGCAGATTTAATTTTATCTAAATTGTTATCGGTTTCCCACGTATCAAGATAGTTAAGAAAAGGATTGATACCGTCTTGAAACATGTAAGGGTTTCCTGGTTTAATTTTTTCATTATTTTTTTCAGTAATGAGCTTAATCCTACTTTTTGCATAGTCCTTTGAAAGTAAACCTTCGATAGGTTCTACTGGATCAAAATAAGGATCTCCGTAATAAAAATCTCTGTCTGCAAATGAAAGATTCATTATCTGATATAGGTTATGAATATAATTTGCAGAATTAAAACCCATTGATTTTAAATCTATATTTTCAGCCATGTTTAGGGATTGTAATAGAACAGGACTTTGGACCCAAGTCGTCAACTTATAAACGTCAATATTTTTATAAGATGTTTTAAGGGGTTCTTCAATGTAAACTTTGTAATCTTTTAGATCCTTTTTTGTAATTAAACCTCCCTGTTCCTGAGTTGATCTAGCTATTTCATCTGCAATGTCTCCTTCGTAAAATCTTTTATATGCTTCATATATTGCTTCTTTTCTATTTTTTCCTTTCTTTAGAGCACTTTTTTCAGTCTTAATTAATTTCAGTAAAGTATTTCGTAAATCTTTTTGAATAAATATTTCACCCTCATTTGGAGCTTCTCTTTCTTCTCCTGGTTTTGTTAAAAATATATTTTTTGAATATTTCCATTTTTTAATTTCTTCTTTATTTCTCTCGATTGAGCTTGCTGCCTGAGCTTCAATTGGATAACCTTTAGCCATTTCAATAGATGGTTGTAAAATTTCCTCGAGACTCATTGTTCCATACTCAGCAAGCATTACCATTATACCAGCCGGTGTGCCTGGAGTCACAGCTGATAATGGTCCGTATTTTGGAGGTATAGAGTATCCTTTTTCCTTATAAAATTCAGGCGTTGCACCTGATGGAGCCACTCCGAGGGCATTAATTCCTATTACTTTTTTTAGTTTTGGGTGATAAATTAAAGCTTGCGTTTCACCTCCCCATCCTAAAACATCCCACATTGTAGCTGTTGCAGCTACCATTGCACATGCAGCATCAACAGCATTTCCTCCTTTATTAAATATCATTGCACCTGCTGTTGCTCCTAAAGGTTTACCTGTTATTGCTATCCAATGTTTTCCGTGAAGAATAGGCTTATTTGTATTTTGAGCTTGAGCATAGTTTATTAAAAAGATTAGTAATAATATAATTTTATTTTTCATCTAAATTTATTTTATATGGTAAATATTTATTTATATCTCCACCATACCGTATAACATCTCTAATTATTGTTGAACTTATAGGAGCAAGTTTTGGCGATGTAATTAAAAATACGGTTTCTAAATTTGAATTCAAATCTTTATTAATTTGAGATATTGAGTTTTCAAATTCAAAATCGGTAGTATTTCTTAAACCCCGAAGAATAAAATTAGCATTTAAATCTTTAGCAAGAGAGGCTGTTAATTTATTATAATTTATAACATTTATCTTACTGTTATCTTTATAAAGGTTATCAATTTTTTCTTTAATTAAATTGACATTAAAATACCTATCCTTTTTTGGATTATTTCCTATAGCAATAAAGATTTTATCAAAAAATTTAAGCCCTCTTGTAACTATGTCGTGATGTCCAAGGGTAAAAGGGTCAAATGTTCCCGGAAATATTGCTATTTTATTATTTACACTCATTGATTATAATATCAAATATAGATTTTTCGTGATTAATTATACTAAAAAAATAGAGTCTAAGCTCATCTAATACTTTTTTTTCATTAACATTAGAAGATATATAATAAATTTTATCTCGCTTTTGATCTAAATTATATTCATCAAATAATAATATTAAATATTTCACGT
>CABYXZ010000009.1 GCA_902523065.1 uncultured Marinoscillum sp. | reverse complement strand
GTCCCCATCGTCTAATAATGTCTTAGCAGCAATACTTAGGTCAAATGTTGCTGCACTTCCTGCTCCAGTGAATTGTATACCTTGATTTGCTTTTGAAGTAAGACCTGCTATAGCTTTCAGTTCTGCATCATATCCTTGCACATCTGACCCAATTTCAAGACCTAGATTAGATCTAGCATTCTCGGCAGTAGATGCACCAGTACCTCCATCAGCAACACTAATATCCGTGACACCAGTAATTGTGCCTCCAGTGATATTAATATTATTAAAATTCTGAGTTGCAATGGATCCAAGGTTAAGAGCATCTCTAGAATCTGAAGCATTTTTCTTGACAAATGAAGTTCCGTTTCCAACAATAAAATTATTTAGTGTAGGGTCAAGAGAAGCAATGTCAGCTAGCTCCTCATCATATGCCTGTACGTCAGAACCAATGGCAAGACCTAAATTAGTTCTTGCACCTTCAGCAGTTGAAGATCCAGTTCCACCATCTGTTATTGCAATATCAGTTGATAGACCACTCAACTCAGCACCTGTTATCTCTCCTCCTGTTATGGTTACATTATTAGAGTTTTGAATTGATATAGTTCCTAGTCCAAGGTTTGTTCTTGCTGCAGGAGCTGTTGACGCACCGGTTCCTCCGTCAGCAACCGCTAAGTCAGTTATACCTTTTACCTCCCCTCCTGTGATGGATACGTTATTATTATCTTGTACAGCCATAGTACCAAGGCCAAGGTTTTCCCTAGCAGCCACAATACTTGCTCCTCCAGTTCCGCCAAGTTCTACAGGAACAATTCCAGCTGTAATCTCTTGTCCTGATAGGGTAAGATAATTTGATGGCACTTTAGCTAAAGAGACATCTGTAGAGTTATCAGTTCCAGCCGAGTCTACATTAAGGTTAAGTCTTGCTTGCTTTGCAGTTGATGCACCTGTACCACCATCAAAAATTGAGATATCAGCTATACCAGTTATTGATCCCCCATTGATAAGAACTGAGTTTGCGTTCTGAGTTGACATAGTTCCAAGTCCCAAGGAAGTTCTAGCTTTCACCCCATCTTCAGTGATAAACTTAGTTCCGTCACCAACTATAATTGATCCATCTGTTGGATTCATTGCAGCTATCCTTGTGAGGTTATCATTAAGAGACTGCTTTCCATCAATCTGAGACTGTATATTTTTCTCAATGTTATCTAATGTTTTAAGCTCAGAGCTCGAGATACCTGAAACTGCGATCTTACCTGCAACATTGGAGACTAGGACTCGAGACGTATCAAGGTCATCAGTAACCACTGAGCTTGCCCCTCCTATTATAACTGCGTCATCTCCCTTCTCTCCCTTCTCTCCTTTCTCTCCTTCGGGCCCAGTAAGTGTTAGTAGAAAATCTGCTGCTGTACCAGTGTTGCCAAGATCCAGCCATACCTCGTAAGCACTCTTTCCATCGGCACCAGTTGCACCTCTTAAGTCGACGGTTGTAAAGCTAGTCCCATCTGTGTAGTTCAGGGTAAAGCTACCATCCTTATTGTCAACTGTTGACTCGATACCTACCCCGTCTTCTCCATCTTCTCCACCAGATCCTGATCCAGCACTTAAAGCATAGAGTGCGTAAGGAACACTCAAAAGTTGAGTAGTCCCCATATCGACCCCGTCTACTTTTACATTTACGAAATAAGTTCCCGTTCCCCAGTTTATGTTAGAAAAGTTGTCAGCTGTTGATCCCTGACCAATAATTATATCGTCAGCAAGACCATACTTATTTGTAATTGTGGTATGCGCTTCAGTATATACTGCATCGCCGGCAGCGTTTCTTATCTCAAAAATAAATTGCACTCCTTGGTTAGATCTTATGTTTCCGTTAGCGTCTCGGACTATTGCCTGGTAGTTAAAACCTTGTGGTGCTTGTGAATAGGTAGTGCTTACTGACAAGAACATAAAAAGAATAAGTAATAATTTCTTCATAATATAAAATTTTGGGGTAACGCCAAATTTAATTAAAATTGAAATTAAATGTATTTTTAGACGATAAAAAGATACTACATGCTCTCTGTACAGAAAAGTTTATCTCTTAGTTTCATATCAAGACCTTGATTTATGATTATTTTTCCTTCAGAGTTTATTATTAAACTAACAAGTAACTGAGCGTCCGGCATCAACTGAAGTGCCTTAAAGTAGATATTCCCCTCCTCATCACGAACTGTCTGTATCTGATCGTACGATGAATTTAAAATTATTCCAGACTCTGAAGAAAAAAGTCCGTAACCTTCCTCTGACTCAATCATCATGATTCCTTTTTTCTCGTCGATTATTTTATATGAATCAAACTCTATTATTTTTTCTTCATTGCCTAGAGTATAAAGGCCAATGAAATCATCCTTATAAACTACTGCCGAGGAGTCGTTCCAGAATTCAACTTTATCCGATGATGAGAGTAAAATTTCATCTTTGGAATTCGTTATCATAACTCCTTCGTCTCCAGGAACTTTATACATACTTTCACCAAATGCTCTTATTATTGAAGGATATTTAGGAGTAATTATTTTTCCGTCAGATAGGGAGTAATTACCAAATTTTTCACCTTGAATCAGTATCAGGTTATTTTCATCAAAATTTGTCAAACCATCATATTGTGGTTCCAATACAATTTCTCCTCTAAGATTTGATATTCCTTTTTTCCCGTCGTACTCAATTAAAAATAAAGAGTCGCTAACAGCATCATTTGGTATATAACCTTTAATCTTGAGTCTCTCTCCAATGAATAAATTTTTATTTTTTTTATTGTTTAACCTAAGTAACTCAGACTGACTTATGTTGAACTTCTTCGAAAGAAAGCTAACAGTATTTCCACTTTCAACAGTGTAATAATATTCTGCAGGCGGCAATGTTTTCCCCAATTCATCTAGTATATATGTTCCTTCTTTACCAGATACTTTGAAAAAAGTACTGGAGCCATATTTAGATTTCATCACCTTGAGATCATATCTATCTGGGAGATCAATTTCAGAGTAATTTGAAAAAAGAATTGCCTCCTTGAACTCATCTCTGTACCATAATGTACTACCACTGAGGGCAAACACAGAGTCTTTGTCATTCAAGATAAAAGCCATACTGTCTTTAGAGAAGACGTCCCAGTAACCATTATACTTTGTCAGCACAAAATTGCTATTACTAGATACAGACTCATAATACTTTGAGAAATCTGTCTCAAATAAATCTGTTATCAACTTGAATCCATATTCCGTTTCATATACCCACCCAAAATCAGTTCTATCAATTATATTATTTCCCATCTGGATTAACTCATCAAGATTAACATCAACTAATGACTCCTCGCCTTCAGAAATTAATATCATAAAATTACCTTCAAAAAATTCGTAGTCGTTGTAAAGGAATTCAAGTTCAGCCCCCTCCAAAAATAGATCTCTGATATTCGATGGGTTTGTTATAGAAATTTTATCAGTATCCGCACTCTCAAAAATAATGAAGGGACCTTCTTTGTATACATCTGAAAATTTTGAGTTAAATACTCTCTCACCCATTACGGTAAATAGGGTGTACTCCTCATCATCCTCAATGAGCAGGTAACTATCGTTTACGACATACGCATTATCATAATCCCCATCGAGTAATATTTTTCCACTCTTATGAACCACAGACAGCCTCCCCTCAGAGAAAACCTTTATAAGACCTACTCCCATATCTTCAACGTAGGAAAAATTATTGGAATATATTTCTGTAAAATCTCTTCCTAAAATTACTTTCTGATCAAATCGTTTTGCTACAATAAAGTCCTCTAGAATAAAGGAGCAGAAATAATCCAAATCAAATTCATACGATGAGTTGGATAAAATCTTTTCGCCTCTGCCATTGATAAAGTTCGTGATTGGTTCTTCGTAAATTCCTATAAGAGAAATCTTATCTACTGAAGATATTTTTTCTAATGAATCTAAAAGTACCTTATCAATTTCTAATCCTTTAAGTTTAGAGATATCTCTTCTCATTACATGATATAGAAAGTTTACTGCTCTTTTAGAATATTTACTCTTAGGAAAATTAGAGATAAATTTTATGTACCCTTCTGGTGAGTTATCAACGGTATATTTTTTAAGTAAAATTTTTTCTATCGAATCTCTGTATGGCGTATCAGAATACTCTGAAATGAAACTCTCGTAAGAGCTGATAGTCCCATCCTGAGTCAAATCAGCAAATATAAGTTTCTCGTAAAGTGTCTTTGCTATACTATACTCCTGAGCAAGTGGAAATGAGTCCATATAAATTTTATATGCTTGCCACGTGTTTTGATTAGACGTAAGAGAAAACTCTAACGTGTTTCTTCTTGAAACTGCATCGCTAACAAATCTTGAATTTGGATAATTGATAACGTACTCAATGTATTCCCTAATAGAATTTATCTCTAAGACAAATTGATATTCCAGTGAGTCTATTACGTCTTCAACTGAATCAATCCTAGACATATCAATTTTTAACTCGGTTAGTTCCTCCAAATCCTTTGGATCTAATCTTTGATAATTTTGCTTGCTAATAATTATGCTTTTGTAGGCTGAATTTAAAACATTTCTCTCCTCCTTCTGCTCAAGGTAGAGTAGAGTATACATAAAATATTTCCCCGAATTTTCTACAGACTTCTCATCAAGTTTCTCCAGTGTCTCTCTTAGCTTTGTCAGCTCTCCTTTCTCGTAATGCCTGTAAGCCTTCTTGATACTCTGAGAGACTACAGAACTAATAGGAGTTATTTGAAAAAAAAGAAATAATACGAGAAGCCTAGCCATCTACTCACCTCCTCTAGAAATAAATGGAACTGAACTCTCAATCAACATAGTATTTATATCCTGAATATTTGAGACAACTTGATTGTATCCTGTCTTAATTTTAAGCCAGTCCGATTTCAAGTCATTATACCTTGTTAACTCACCGCTTGTAATTGGTGGGACATTCCCGTCAACCTTTGAAAGAAGGTCTAAGAATTGAGCATCGAGTTGATTTCTAAAGTTGATAACGTCCTGAAATGTTTTCTGTTTAGGAGAAATTAATTTCAGCTCTGTATCGTCAATAAGTTTAACAGTGCTTTTAGATAATTCTAATATTTTAGAAAATTTCTCGTCAGATAGTCTAGACTCTAAGTCATCAAGCTGCTCTCTAGCACTTTGCATCTTCTTTAAACTAGAATATATATCGTTTATATCATCGTGAATATCTTTCATAAGAACTGACTTCCTAGCAAAATGAGACCTATCAATCTCATTTCTTGGATCAGGTAAAATCTCAAAACTTGATATCTTCTCGTAATCCCCATATGAAAGCTTCACATTATATTTTCCCGGTACTA
The DNA here is from genome assembly GCA_902523065.1 of uncultured Marinoscillum sp. Taxonomy (GTDB): domain Bacteria; phylum Bacteroidota; class Bacteroidia; order Cytophagales; family MED-G16; genus MED-G16. The sequence goes on along the minus strand of CABYXZ010000009.1, from coordinate 47,738 downwards.
CAGAAAAAGATTCAATAAATCCTTGTGAACCTCGAGGTGGCATAACACCCTTAGGAAGCTCAAAACCTTCAACATCACCTCCCCACCTCAAAGTGTGAAAACCTTCTTTTAGATCAATTTTGTTTTGTTTTAATTCGTTGTCACTGGTGTAAGACCTTAGAACGTTCATATCCTCAGACATAAACTCTACCTTAAGAACAGTCGAGTCTTCCTCGTCAATATCTCTGAGGAAAAATTTAACCTCGGTACCATAGTATGGATTTTTTCCCATAGGCCCTTGTCTCCTCATGGCTGACCTCAATACTTTATGACTATCCTCTACATCAAACATGTGGACTTTCATTGATCTCATTTCCTCTGTGTACTCGCGTAGAGGAGAGAGGTCATCTAATATCCAGAATGACCTTCCCTGAGTTGCTACTACAAGATCGTTTCCGTGCACAACAAGATCGGTAATAGGTACTATAGGTAAATTTCTTTGCCACTTATGCCAACTCTGACCTGCGTCAGTAGACATATAGATACCACGCTCTGTACCTGCATATAGTAACCCCTCTTTTTGAATATCCTCCCTCACTACCCTCACAAAACTATTTTCTTCAATCCCAGTCCCAAGCATTTTCCATGAGTTTCCGTAGTCTGTAGATTTAAGTATGTACGGCTTGAAGTCGTCAAACTTATACCTGTTATATGCAATGTAAACAGTTGCTGGGTCATGAGGCGAGACGTCTATGGAGTTGATCATTCCCTCCTCAAGTTCAGGTGAAATATTTTTCCAAGACTTACCTCCGTCAGTAGTTATGTGGACAAGTCCATCGTCAGCACCTGCATATATAACATCTTTAGAGTGGGGTGATTCTGCTATATAATAAATTGTGTGGTATACCTCTCCTCCGGCACCCTCATTGGTGATTGGACCACCTCCAGGTCCCATATTCTCTTTTTTATTTTTTGTTAGGTCAGGGCTTATTTCCTCCCAGTTTATTCCCCTATCTGAGGATTTAAGTAATTTATTGGCGGCGTGATATATTACATCGCTGTCGTGTTGAGAAACAAGTATCGGCGCATTCCAGTTAAACCTGTACTTCTGCTCATCTGAAGGCTCACCCAATCCCATAGAAGGATACGCCATAATATTTTTGCTATTATCTAGCTCCAGATTATACTCACTAATTATACCCTGGTAGCAGCCTGCATACATGAGGACAGGGTTGTCTTTATCAAATGCGACGTAGGCTGTCTCACATCCTCCAACACCAGCAATCCAATCCTTCCAACTTATACCACTGCTGAATGTACTACTCTTTATAGCAACTGTCGAGTTGTCTTGCTGTCCGCCATAAACCCAGTAAGGAAACCTATTATCAACATTAACCCTGTAGAACTGAGCAGTTGGTTGATTTTTTTGTGTGGACCATGACCTTCCACCATTGAAAGATATGTTAGAACCTCCGTCATTAGAATTTATCATGATATCCGAGTCTTTTGGGTTAATCCAGAGGTAGTGATTGTCACCGTGTGGTACACTTATGTTTGTAAATGTCTTCCCACCATCAACTGATTTCATCATTGGAGCATTAAGTACGTATACCAAGTTTTCATCAGAAGGGTCGGTGTAAATATGCATATAGTACCAAGAACGCGCCCTAAGAACTCTATCTTCATTAACAAGCATCCAAGAATCTCCTGCGTCCTCAGACTTGTAGAGACCGCCTTCGTCTGATTCAATAATTGCATATACAACCTTAGAGTTAGCTCTTGAGACAGCTACACCAATTTTTCCCATCAAAGCATTTGGAAGCCCATCCTCTAGTTTATTCCAAGTTTTTCCTCCGTCAACTGTCTTCCATATACCACTGCCTTTACCTCCACTTCTCACGTACCAAGGTAATCTCTGGTGGTCCCAAAATGCAGCGTAGAGGACACGAGGATTGTTATAATCCATAGCTAGGTCACTCACACCTGAAAACCCATTTACGAATAGTACCTTTTCCCAATTTTCTCCTCCGTCTGTGGTCATGTAAACACCTCTTTCATCAGTACTTGCGTACGGACTGCCTTGTGCTGCAACATACATGATGTCTGGATCTTTAGGATGAATTCTTACCTGAGAGATATGCTTAGTATTTTCTAACCCAATATGTTCCCACGTCTCACCAGCATCTAGAGACTTGTACACTCCATCTCCCGAGGAGGTCATTACACCTCTTACCGGAGACTCTCCCATACCAACTACCACTATATTGTTATCACTTTCTGACACTGCGACTGCGCCAACAGACCCTGTCTCAAAATAGCCATCAGATATGTTGTACCACGTGGTACCAGCATCTTCAGTCTTCCACACGCCTCCTCCAGTTGTTCCCATGTAGTACACCTGGTCATTTCCTGTTATACCTGTTGAGGCAGTAGATCTCCCACCTCTGAACGGTCCAATATTTCTCCATTCTCCAATATCTAAAAGAAGAGAATCTATCGACTTTGTTTTATTTTTTTTTCTGTTCTCCACTGGTGACATTGCAACTAATGAGAACATAAAAGAGAGAATAATTAGTATGTATTTCATAATTTTATAGTATAGTTAGGCAAATTTAACATGAAATTTAATGTTTAATAAATTTACAGTAGCAATACTTTTAGTATTTTCATTACTGATAGTAGTATTCAAACCACTTGACAGGACTCCCCTCGAAGGAAGTAGGTACTACTACAATTCTCTTGAAAACGTAGACAAGATAAGGGATGATATTGTAAATATCCTTGAGGGTGACACCATAAAAGTAGGTTGGGCAAAAAAATCATTAATCCCTACAAAACAGGTCCCTCTAGCAGGGTACGGAGCTCGAAAGGGAGCAAATTTTGAGGGTATTGATGACACAGTATTTGTAAAAGCTGTCGTATTTGATAACGAAATCACAAAGGCAGCATATGTTTCTATGGATCTGTTGATAGTTCCTCCAAATTTGGATCATGAAAAAATTTTAGATCAGCTTTCGTTCGAAGTTGATAACTTATACCTTACTGCAAGTCATACTCACTCTAGCATTGGAGGTTACCTAGAAGGTCTTGCAGGAAAAATTTTTGGTGGTGAATACAGTGAAAATATATTAGAATTTATAACCAATAAAACAATCCTTGCACTTGAAGAAGCATACTACAATAAAGAAAAATCAAAAATTGGATACGGTAGAATTTACGCGTCTAATTTTGTAACTAATAGACTTGTTGGAGATAGCATAGGTACTTATGACCCTTTCATACGCCTAATAAAAATTAATACAGAAAGTGGAAAAAATGCCGCTATATTTTCTTACGCAGCACACGCCACATGTTACGGCCACAAACAGAGAGATCTGAGTGGAGACTATCCTGGAACACTCACCTCAATGCTTGAGATGACAAGAGAAATTGACTTTGCGGTTTATGGGGCAGGTGCCGTCGGCAGTATGAGTCCACGTACAAAATCAGTAGAAGGGGAAAAGAGAGTAAAAGAAATAAGTTATGGTCTATTTGAAAAAATTTATGAGGGATTTAGAATTATGGGAGCAAAATATGAGACTAAACTAATTAGCAAAAAAATTGATATAGAACTTAGAGAAGAATCATTCAGAGTAACAAAAAATATTATCGTCAGACCATGGATCTTTAAACTTCTTGTCGGAGAGAGTCCAAAATATTTATCAATACTTCGGGTAGGTGATAACCTTATGGTAAGTACTCCATGTGACTTCTCTGGTGAACTTATTGTTCCAATAGAAAAGTCAATTTCAAATAATCAACTAAATTTGATTATAAATAGTTTCAATGGGGGGTATATCGGATACATTACTGAGGATAAATGGTATGATAGAGAAGATATCAACCAGTACGAGACTTACACCATGAATTGGCACGGTCCATACAACGGTGTTTTTTTTACTAGATTGATAAAAAAAATTATTGAAATAAATGAAATTTTTTAAAATACTTACACTGAACTTAATCATACTATCCTATTCTAATGCCGAAGAATATGAGGAAACAGCTCAGTACGACTCGCTAAGAATAAAAATATCTCAAATGCTAATATTTGGTATTCAAGATGCTCAAAAAGTTCTTGAGGAAGATTCTCTTCTTGAGGCTTATTCAAATATGCATCTAGGAGGAATAATTTTGTTCGAAAAAAACTTAGCTAGAAAAAGATCAAAAAACCAGCTAAAAGCACTTGTAGATGAGATACAGAGAGTATCTAAGATACCTTCTTTTGTAGCTATCGACGAGGAGGGAGGAAACGTGACAAGGCTAAAGTCAAAATATGGTTTTCACGAGACTAAAACCGCTAAGTATTTAGGTAATCGAAATAATTTGGATTCTACCTTCTACTATGCAAAGCTAACCAGCGATCTACTCAAAGAGTTGGGAATCAACGTAAACTTAGCACCAACAGTAGACCTTGAAATCAATGATGAAAATTTTATCAGCAAAGCTGGAAGAAGCTATGGTAGAGATAGCGACAGAGTTTTTTTCCATGCAAGAAATTTTATTAGAGCCCACGAAGAGAACGATATAATCACCGTACTAAAACATTTCCCTGGTCATGGAAGTTCATCCACAGATACTCACAAAGAATTTACAGATATTTCGGACACGTGGCTTGTTGAAGAACTCTATCCGTATCATAAACTTATTATCGAAGATAAAGTGTCTGGGATAATGACTAGCCACGTGGTAAATAAAAAAATTGATGACAAAATGCTCCCTGCAACTCTTTCGGATAAGATGATTCAGAAACTTCTTAGAGAATTTTTAGACTATGAAGGTGTTGTTTTCTCAGACGACATGCAGATGGGTGCAATAACAAAATACTATGGTCTTGAGGAGGCAGTAACCCTATCAATAAATGCTGGTGTGGACGTACTCCTATTCTCAAATAACCAGCTTTATAAGGACCTGGTAAGACCAGAAAAGGTGATATCAATTATCGAGGAAGGCGTAAGAGATGGTGATATTTCTCTTCTGAGAATCAATGAATCTTTTAGAAGAATTCAAAATTTAAAAAAGCAGAAAGGCATTATCAATTAGGACTGTAGATCCTTACTGCCCGAGATAAAATTTCATCTTTATCCAGAGTCATTATTTTTAACTTCTTTTCAGTATACATCTTCATCTGATCAGTGTAATGTGGACTACTGGGATTTGATGAATTTCCGTATGGTAATACCGTCTCAACTTCAGGTCCATCCTCAGAATATTTTATCAACATGATATAAGATTCACCAGAAACAGCTCTTACTTTTCCACCCTCCATTGGTACTGAATAAGTCGGTGCAATCATATCTATTAGTCCAGACACTGGTAGACTCTTGTCACCCCTAACAAGCCTTTGAATATCACCCAGTCTAATATCTAACTTCCCAAAGTTATTCATTAAACGAGCCTTTGTCTTTTCGAGAGCATCTAAATGAAATTTAATATCTATGGTATCTTTTACGTTTAGATCATTTTCTGATAATACATCAAGCATATAACTGTAGTAGAGACTCCACTGAGCTGCACCAATATTTTCTATATCTGCTCTCCTGTCCCAGTTCTGGATTAGATCTATAAGATTTTCATAATTAGGAAATTCAGATTTATCAAGATCAAATATTTGGCTAATATTTCCAATGTATAAGATGGAGTCAGGATACTGCTGGTCGTATTTAATTTCTTTAAAATCCTCATAGCTTAATTTTTCATATTCATCTATTAGCTCCATAAACCTTATGCTTCTATTATTTTCTTCCTCCATAAAACTGAAAGTAGAATTGTAATCCTCCTCTTTAAGGTTCTCGAATTCAGCAGTAGAGTTAAAAGGAGAATTGTTAGTATTAAAAATATAGCCACTCGTAGGGTTGATCATTTTCGGTAAGTCCTCGTAAGGATGGTATTTATCTAATATAAGAGATGACTGATCTCCTAGTATAAGTTCTCTCCAATCCACAAGAGAATCTCTGACTGATAGCCTAGCGTTGCTCATATAGAATATATTATCATCTACATCAGCATAGACGATATTAAATCTTGGGATCCCTAAAAGTTTAAGTGCAGACTCAAACTCCTTAAAATCTCTGGCCTTATTCATCCTAAGCCATTGCTCTATTGCGCTTATATTATTTAGTGACTGCGAGAAGAAGGCAAAGTGACCCTTATCATTTTTAATCACTGGTCCAAAGTCTGACCACAAAATTTTTCTTTTTACAGGTACCTTCATTCCTAGAAATATCTTAACCTTAAGCCTTACTTTCTCTATTTCAAATTTTTTCCATTTACCATCAATTCGATAAAGTTCCTCATCTTTAGGATTTACGACGAGTTGGTATATATCATTCATGTCTGGATAGTTATATGTATGTGTCCATCCGAGATTTTCATTAGTACCTATAACGGGCAGTGGTAGACCAGGAAATAAACCACCGAGCATGTTCCAACCTTCCTCACTGTTCACATGAGCTTCGTACCAAGAAAATGGTCCCTCAAGAGGTTGGTGCGTGTTAACATTTAAATATGTTTTCCCATCTTTTGTTTTAGAGCTTTTAAATGCAAACCCATTTGATCCAATTGTATTTCCAATATTATCAACACCTGACATCTCATCCAAAGGCTCAATTCTGTTGTTAAATAATTGGCCGATTACATCTCCAGTATCAGAGAAAAGGTGTAGCATTAAATTCAGTCCAGTTAGATAATCATAGATTGATAAGGGGAAAGATTTTTTGATAAGAACTTCGTCAGGATATTTCTTTGCATATGCATTTAATCCCTCCAGGTAACCATAAATAACATTCAATCCTCCGGGAGATAAATTTTTAAGTTCTCGCTCAGCGACCTTACGAGATCGGAGCAGATGTACTGCATAATCTAGAACTGCTCCTCCACCACCTTCGAGTTTTCCAAGTAGGCCTTTGGCTGGTAGAAATGTTTTCTGAATTGTTTTGAAGTCATCTTCTGCGTGAGCCCAAGCGAGTCCGTAGGCAGCTTCTTTATCAGTCTTGGCATATACATGAGGTACGCCCCACTTATCTCTGACAATTGATATGTTAGAAGTATTTACCTGAGCGGTTAAATCAAAGAATAAAAAAAAAAGAAATAATAAGATTTTAAATCTCAACATTAACGTGTCTCTCAGCATGGTATGAGGACCTAACAAGTGGACCAGATTCCACATACTTTAGTCCTCTACTTAACCCCTCCTCTTTATACATCTCAAAAACCTCAGGGGTTATAAAGTCATCAACTTCAATGTGCATTTTAGTAGGTTGGAGATACTGACCTATAGTCAATATGTGTAGTCCGTGTTCAACCATGTCGTCCATTGTTTTGAGAACTTCGTCTTTCTTCTCTCCAAGCCCTACCATAATTCCAGATTTTGTCCTCTTTCCATATTCTTTTGTAAGTTTAATCTGTTCCAAGCTTCTGTCGTATCTTGCCTGGGGACGAACTCTCTTATATAATCTCTCTACTGTCTCTATATTATGGGAAACGACTTCCTGTCCAGCATCGATCATTCTGTAGAGTGCGTCCCAGTTACCTCTAACGTCTGGGATTAATGTTTCTATAGTAGTCTCTGGAGATAATTTTTTTGTCTGGTGTACTGTCTGATACCAAATTTCTGACCCTCTGTCTTTAAGTTCATCTCTGTTCACTGAGGTTATGACTGCATGCTTTACACCCATCTTCTTGATTGCTTTTGCTACTCTTATCGGCTCCTCCTCATCATATTCAGGCGGCCGTCCTGTTGCCACGGCACAAAATGTACAACTTCTTGTGCACACGTTACCAAGAATCATAAAAGTAGCAGTACCGGCACCCCAACACTCTCCCATATTAGGGCAGTTACCACTCTCACAGATGGTATGAAGCTTGTACTTATCAACTGTCTTCCTTACTTTTTTGTATTCCTCGCCTACAGGTAGCTTGACCCTGAGCCAGTTAGGTTTCTTAAATCTTGGTGCCTTTATTTTAGTATCTGACATTTTCGCAATTTAAATCAAAATTAATACTTTCTTCCATAGAATAAGGTTATAAATGCTGTTGGATAAAAGCTATATTCTCTGGCTGTGGGCATTATATTAACTCCTCCTGGATAGAAATCACCAAGAAATCCAACTTCTAGAGCAGTGGCAGATTTACTAGGAGAAAATTCAAAATTAATTGCAGCCTTTATATTTATTCCAGGCTTAATTTTTAACTCTCCAAGACCCTCAAAAAAACTTGCAGACCCTATAACGTTATTGAAAGTTTGTGTATTAGGATCAAAGTTTTCTATCTCCATCCTATTATTACGACTATACTTCAAGTAGTAAGGAACCTGTAATCCGATAGACGGTCCAGCAGCTAGCTGAGCATTAATTCTAATTCCCTGCTCATCCTTTTTTGAAAATAAAATCATTTCTCTACCGTACTGACCCCTTACGGAAAATAAATAATTTTTCTTACCCCAGATGAAGGTCCTTCCGTACCCAATTGCAGATGAATACTTACTCTCCTTAGGGTGCTTGATATTGACTAGCTCGAATCCCAAAGTGCTGTACATATTATCTGAAATTTTATTTGAGAATTTCAAGATGCCACCACCAAAAAGTCCTCCCCAAGAGTTTTTGTTAATACCCCAATAAACTTCTCTTTCTGTATCGAAATAATCAAAATTTTGTGCAGACATATTTGAATACGACAATAATAAAAAAGTAAATAATAGAAACCTTATAAATTTCATAGATAGTACTTTAACGTAATTTTTTCTATTTGATTGAAAAAAACAAAAAAAAATATTTTATGTTTAATTATTATAAAATTAAAAAAAATGGATCACATAATTGAAAATTCATACGTTGGTGAGCTAAGGACTTCTTCGACTCACCTGAAATCTGGAGAGATAATTATTACTGATGCTCCAACAGACAATAATGGTAAAGGAGAAGCTTTTGCCCCGACTGATTTAGTTTCTTCTGCCCTATGCAGTTGCATGACTACGGTAATGGGAATATGTGCAGAGAAAGGAGGATTTAAGATGCCAAATTCAACCGCAAAAATTACTAAGATTATGAGCACCGAGCCAAGAAAAATAAAAGAGATAAGAGTTGAACTTAACTTCGAAGAAAATAACCTGTCAGAAGTTCAAAAAAAGAAACTCAAGGAAGTTGGTAAAAATTGTCCTGTCGCAAAAAGTCTTCACCCTGATATTAATCAGGTTATAAATTTTAATTTCTAGATTTATTATTCAACAATAATTCTGAAAGAGGCAGAACCCTTGTCCGTCTTAAGCCTTAGAATGTGTGTTCCAGCTGAAAGAATACTAGAGTCGATTTTCAGTTGTTTTTTATTAATTTCTATAATACTAGGGGCATAAACTCTTCCTAGAGGATCGACCATATCGATCTCCTCTAGCTCAAATATTTCACTGAACTCTATTGTAAAATAATCTTTAGCAGGATTTGGGTAAACACGAGAAATAATTCTATGAGAGTTCTCCCCCAGCGGCACGTCATTCCTTAAGATTGTTATCGTCACACTCTGAACGGTATCTAACGCATTCGATACGTTTTCAACACCTATAACTATCGTTTCCTCCTCCTCATACTCGGCATCATCAAGAATGGATATTAAAGCTGATGCTTCAACTTCTCCAGGTGGGATGCCAACAAAAGTAGATGATGAAGTGCCAATTAAAGTATTAACGATATAATCATCACTATTCGATGCAGTACCTGATAACATAAGATCAAAAGTCACGGACTCATCACCAGCGTCTATACCTTCTAACTTTATAGATATTGGAATCATCGACTCATTCTCCTCAATACTTATTGTATCAACTAAAGAAAATGTTATCTCTGGTAGATCGTAGACTGAAGTGATAGTGATAGTAATGGTCGATGTGCTGGTGGATATCCCGTCACTGACTGTGTACTCTAAACTGTCCATACCGTTATAATTAGGATTTGGAGTGTATAAAACTGTATCACCGTATTGAGTAACCGTTCCATTTGATGCAGCACCAACAGTGAAAGTGAGGCTATCGCCATCTGCATCACTTCCTGGAAGTATTATAAAACCATTGGAATCTTCAGAAAGATTTAATGTTACATCTGCAGATGTTGGCTCATCATTTGTAGGTGTAACAGTAATTGATACTGTTGCTTTACTACTTACTCCACCATTGCTGTCTGTTGCAACATATGTGAATGAGTCTGTCCCGAAGAAGTTTTCATTAGGAGTATAGGTCACTTTTCCTCCGGGATCACCGAACATAACATAATTTGCAGTATCCTCGAGAATAGCTTGTGCAGTCTCATTAAAAGCTGCTTTGAATGTTTCAAACATAACTTCAGGAACAAATAGATGTCCGCCCTTGAAACCAGATCCAAGACCTGGTCCTACAGTACTAAGTAGAGAGGGCCTTAACTCGCCATCTGTACCTCTTGAGTAAGTAGAAACCCAAGGATCATCGGCTGTTATTGAATATATATCTCTCCAGATTGCAGATGGGTGTCCATTTACCAAGTGACTAACTACTGCGTTTGCTTGCCCTTCAATTGTAGTTTTAGGACTACCTGAATAATGTGAATTGTGTTGATGTTGGCCTGCATTTCTAGACTCATAGGCTCTTACCCTAGAATCCCCTAGAGTTGTTGTATCTAGATTTCCAAATGAAGGAGGATCTACAATTGAATAAATTAAAGTATTATTTTCAGCGTCGGTTGCTGAAAGTATTATTTCATAATTTGAAGTGTCCTCGGAAACAGTAACTACTAAATCATTTGTGACTGGTATATCATTCATTGATTCTACTGTTATTGTTATTGTTGATGAACTAGAGGAGGTTCCATCACTTACTGTATAAACAAAACTATCTGATCCGTTATAATTAGGGTTTGGAGTATATAAAACTGAATCACCGTATTGAGTAACTGTTCCGTTTGAAGCATTACCCACAGTAAAAGTTAAACTATCACCATCTTCATCAGTTCCAGTAAGAAAAATTATAATACTTGTATCTTCATCTGTTGAAACAGATTGATCTAATGTTATTGGCACACTATTAGTCTGTTTATAAATTGAATCTTTAAATATCTCAGATCCAACATTTAGAGCACTATCTGTAACTACAAGTTCAAATTTTATAAGTCCGTCTGCAAAATTACTCAGATCTGTTATCGGTAATGTCTGAGCAATGTCGTTTACTTTTCCTCTCATTACCCTAGATGCTCTAACAGTCTCTTGATGTGAATTAAAAGTATTGTCGTTGGCATCTTCCATGGAGATTATCGAACCACCACCAACAATTGAATCTCCAGTAATTGTAAGTTCGTACTCTCCATTGACTTCTACTGTATTAACAGTTATCTCAAGACTGTCAATATTACTTGTCCCTAAATTTTGAAGATTAGATTGGAAATAGTAGGAATTAGGTAAGATCACATCCTTGGTATAATCAGTTGTAGTAGTTGCAACAAGTTGGTCAAGGCTATCTTTTAACTGAACAGTCAGTTTAATAATACCATCCGGAATTCCGCTAACATCTAAGTCTGTTACATAGACTGAATCTGAACCCATCAACTTCTCACCTGTCTTAACAGCACCCCCCATAAGACTGTAAATAGTGTAATTATATTTTAGATCTGCACATGGCGAGCAAGTAATGAATGCACTAATTGAATCGACATTAGATGCATTTACTAATTTATCTGTAATCTCAGCGTACAAAGGAGAAGTAAGTACAATATCTGACTTGATTATATCAAACCTCACATACTCTACAAAATTATACCTTCTCTGATTACCAGCCTTATCCCATACCCTGATCTCACTTAATCCCCACTGACCTGGGGCAGATCCTTTAGGTAGTCTAGCATTTAATGTTAGTCTCCTCCACTCATATGCTGCAGAATCGGGCTTTAAAGTTATTCTTCCATTTCCTCCATCTGGATAAAACCTGAACTCATGGTCAATACCCTGAGGATCTCTTAAGAAATAATAAATTTGTGTTACTGAAGCTTCTTTCCCAAAATAATTACTGGTGTCTTTGACAATAATATTTACCTCAACTTTTGTCTCTCCATCTGGAGCTACTGGATTGACAGGCTCAGCATCAATTGTAATCTTTCCAACCCTAATATCAATTAAAGGAGCTAGTGTGTCTGGATAACTTGTCTCGATTAGTATGCTATCTCTAACGTCTTTATATAAACCTTCAGATGGTTTATCATTGAAGCTAGCTGTATCGACACTCATATATGTGGAACCAGTATTCCTAGCAATATCTTCTCCATCTATATATGTAACGCTGTAGTAGTCTGACGGGAAGTAATCGGGTATTGGCCAGTATAGCCTGTATTTTTTATTGGAATTATAACCATTATCACTGTCATTCGGTGGATCTACTTGAGCATCTTTAGAATAGACACCAGTATTTCTAAATTGTAATCTAGCTAGTGACCTTCCCATTGGGCTCTTGTCATACCATTCTGTAGATAACATAAGTGCTCTATACAATATAGAATCTCCTGATGGGTTATCCTTGTAGAGATCTCTTCCATTAACATTGAAGTAATCTGTGATCGTATCTAGTTTATATGAAATATATTTAGGAGGATCTATATCTTCTAGAGGATTATTTATAAAGGCTTTTACACCTACTGTATTCAAGTTTTCATACCTTGCATTCCCTACATTATCCCATACATTAATTTGAATTGGTTTCCAGTATCCAGCTTTTGCGTGTTTATTTACAGTAAACTCACCAGTTAAAACTGAATCTAAGGATCCATTTTTTGGATTTAACCAAACATCATAGAATGTTCCAATTGATGAAGTAAATCTTGCCTGGGCTTGTGCTGCACCATCCAATTGAACAGAATCTGACTTCAATCTAATGGTAAACTTTACTGTTTTATCTTCTTCTGGTTCTCCAAGTACCTCAACTTTTGTTCCAATAATTTTACCTGGATAGAAATAGTCTGGAAATAGATTATATACTGTAAAAGTCAAGTCATCTCGAATTTTTGCTATGTAACGAGTTCCGCTCATTACTCTATCTCTAACAAACTCATACTTCTGCATGGACCTTGACCTAAGTCCATCAATATTATCTACATACCAAGCTATTGACTCAGCAAAGTCCTCGTTAGGATTTTTCTGATGTCCATATGCTGACACAAATTCTGCAGTTTTCCATGTACTCCATCCACTTGATGATAGCGGATCCTTGTACCAACCTCCAAGCTCAGCCCACTCGTCTTTTGTCTGCTGGTCTAGATAACACTGCCATATAAAATGAGCTTTCTCGTGTAAAATTAATCTTCTGAGATATGTTAGAGATACATCTTTAAACCCCTTCTCAAGCCATTCCATGACTCCACTTGTCCAAGCTATTGCGGGTACCGCACAACCAAGTGTTGGATGACACTGTCCATTCACTCTCCTGACCAAATATTTAAAACAATCTTGTCTATGAAATCCCTCGGGAAGTTCTTCAAACATTGATAATATCTCTATTTTTTCCTCAGGAAGAAATTCTTGGAAATGGTCAGCTGGTTCTCCCATTAATTCTGCAGTTTCTGCATTAGGCATCATCCACCTTACACCAAATCTATTCTGAGCAAGTGCATCTAAAATATCTCCTTTAGTTCCAAAATCAGAAAAATAATTAAGCATTGCCTTATAGAGTCTTTGGGAATAAAACTTACCTCTCAATCCATCTAATTTAACAATCATAGGAGAAGCATGAACTAAAGCGGATGCTGATAACGTAACATGTTTAACACCTTCTACAGTTTTGACGGATATATCCTTATCTATTTCGTCTGTCGTTAAAAACCAAATGGAATTTAAATTTTCCCCTGTTGAAAAATCAACATTATCAAAAGCATATCCTATCGCATAAAACAATCTCTCAATATTAGAATATAGCCTGTAAGAGTCCTCATCGTTCCACTCTCTTTTGTCATTAGAAAGTACTATACCATATTCTTCCCTTAACTTAATTGAGGAGTAGTCTATAGGCACGCTAAGTGTATCATCTATTACTACAAGGTCAAAAGGTTCATTAATATAAGTTTGTGTAGCATGACCAACGTAACTGCTATCGTCTTGCCATTCGTATATAAATGTATTCTGAGAATATTTAGTTATATCAATGCTAAGTGATGAGACTGTTGGAATTGAAATTACTTTTGATGTTGGATAAGCATAACCTGGCGCATCAATAGCTACAACCCAATCATCACCTGAACTTAAATCAGTAAACTCAACCTGAGCTTTTTTATTTACTGGATTTAATGCTTTCTTGACAATTAAGACGAATGGACCTTTTGTTAATTTTACCTTTGCAGAATCACCATCCTCGAGACCATTTATCTCAACAGTAAGTGTGCTTTGTGCACTGACAAAGTTTGAGAGAATTAAAAAGAAGAATAATAGAATCCCTCTCAAAGTATAGTTCTTATTGTTTAGTAAAGTCAAACACCCAGTTACCGTCTTTTATACCACCAGTGGTAGTAAAACTGGTTCTAAGAGTTCCCTCAGTTACTGAGATACTCACTGCGACACCGTCGCTTCTTAAAATCTTATTTTTGTCTCCGTTCTGGAACGTCCAAGAACCTGAGCTAGGCCAGATCTCACCGCTGTCAGAATTCGAAGTGCTGTAGCTTCCACCGCTCGCAGATCCTCCAGATATGGTGAGGGTCATGCTCGTGAAAACGTCTACTATCGATCCGTCTTTCGTTACGGAGTTAGCGTCTTTTACTTTCCATGTACCATTAAGCAGGTTTCCTTGCGTGTCAAGGGGATCTACCGGAGTGACGTCGTCACCACCATCCTCATCAGAACATGAGATGATTACAACAGATAAAAACAGTATAAATAAATATCTTAAATTTTTCATGACATAAAAGTAATAATTTTATTAGGAATGAACATATATCTTTAGTTATATATTTTAGTAATTAATAAGCTTTGATATCTGTCTATAAAGTCTATCAAGAGGCATGAAATTATCTTCCAGCTCCTTCCTGAAAGGAATTGGTGTATCCAGTCCACCGACTCTTAGGACAGGACCGTCTAAATTTTCAAAACAATTTTCAGAAATCCATGCAGAAATTTCAGCACCAATTCCTCCAGTTATACTATCTTCATGAAGAACGATCACCTTATTCGTTTTTATAACCGATTCTTTTACTGTCTCTTTATCCCACGGCTGCAAAGTTCTAAGGTCAACTATTTCAATTGATGTATTGTCATACTTTTCTTGAGCATCTAGAGCCCAGTGGACACCCATGCCGTATGTCACAATTGTCATGTCATCTCCTTTTCTCACAATCTTTGCTTTACCAACCTCGGTAGTATAGTAGTCATCAAATACTTGCTGGGTGTGTGACCGGTAAAGAGCCTTGTGCTCAAAGAAGAGGTAAGGATTTGGATCCTCAATAGCAGCATTTAGTAATCCTTTAGCATCAGAAGAACAGGATGGGTACACAATCCTCAGTCCAGGTGTGTGAAAGAACCATGCCTCGTTAGACTGAGAGTGGAAAGGGCCTGCAGAGACACCACCACCAGTAGGCATTCGTACAACGACATCAGCGTTTTGACCCCACCTGTAATGAATCTTTGCAAGATTATTTACTATCTGATTGAAACCACATGTTACAAAATCCGCAAATTGCATCTCAACAATCGACTTTATGCCTTCTATTGACAATCCCAATGCAGTACCAATTATCGCTGACTCGCAAAGAGGAGTATTTCGCACCCTATCTCTTCCAAATTTTTCAACAAAACCTTCTGTTACCTTGAAAACACCACCGTAATCAGATATATCCTGACCCATGATAACAAGGTCTCTGTATTTTCTCATATTCTGGTCAAGAGAGTCCGATATAGCGTCAACATACCTTCTCTCAGACATGGTCTTCTCTTTTGGATGAATAACTTTCTGCGTGTATGGATAGAAGACATCCTCAATTTCTGTGTCTTCGTTGACATCAAACTTTGAATTATCAAAAGATGTTTTTACAGCCTCATTGATTTCATCTTTTAGTCTATCCCTCTCTTTTACTATCTCAGTGTTATCATAAATTTTCTTGTCTACAAGATATTTCTCAAAATTTACTACAGGGTCTTTTTTCTCCCAGTACTCCATCACATCTTTAGGGACATATTTTGTTCCTGAGGCCTCTTCATGTCCCCTCATCCTAAAAGTAAAACATTCAAGTAAAATTGGTCTTGGATTTTTCCTAATACTCTCTATTTTCTCCTTTACAGTAGTGTAAACCTCGACAATATTGTTACCATCGATTGAGAGAGATTCTACTCCATAGCCCTCACCTCTAACTGCAAGTGATTCACCTTTAAATTGTTCGGTATTTGGTGTAGATAGTCCGTACCCATTATTCTCAATAACAAATAATACAGGAAGATCCCACACAGCTGCTACGTTAAGCGACTCATGGAAATCACCCTCACTAGTTCCTCCATCACCTGTAAAGACAACTGTAGCCTTTTTTTCGTTTTTCAATTTTTTTGCTAGACCTATTCCATCAGCGATACCCATCTGAGGACCTAGGTGAGATATCATACCAACTATATTTAAATCTTTTACTCCAAAATGAAAAGATCTGTCTCTTCCTTTGGTGAATCCATCAACCTTTCCCTGAAACTGATTAAATAATTTTACGAGGGATATATCTCTACACGTAAAGACCCCCAGATTTCTATGCATTGGAAGAATATACTCCTCCGAATTTGTTGCTAGAGCTACTCCTACTGATGTTGCTTCCTGTCCAATACCTGAAAACCATTTACTAATTTTATTCTGTCTGAGTAGAATTAGCATTTTCTCCTCAATTAATCGAGGCTTAAGAATAGATAAATATAATTTTTTGAGGGTTTTGTCGGATAGTTTGCTGTTCTCGAACAACATGTTTAGGTTAATGTTGAATACAGGAAGTTAGTTAGTTACTATATACAATAGTTTAGTTTGGTTTACCAAAGTAAATATAGAAAAAAATATGATCTATTTATACTTTTTTGATATTAGGTTATCCACAGAAATTTTTCCTGGACCAACCAAAAATATATAGATATAAGAGATTAGAAAAAGTAAGCCTTTTTCCATTTTAGTGAAAGGGTCGCCCCAGTGTGCATCGAAGACGACAATTATAAATGTGTAAATAATTGGAATTGAGAATAACCTTGTTCCAAGGCCAAGTATTACAAATAATGGTGCGAAAAATTCACCAAATGTAACAAGTGCGAGCGATGTCTCCTCATTAAAGAAGAGGTGAGTCCTACTCCATATCCTACCTTCAATAAGGCGCATTAACTTTGAATAACCATGGGTCATTAGAGATAAACCAACAACTAACCTAAAAAGTAGGTTGGCATAATCACTCAGATATGATTTAGTTGAGAAGAGGAATAAAAATCTATTCATATAAAGAAGACGATAATAAGAAAGTAAAGTTATAAATTTACTCCATGATTGAAGAAAATTGTAGAATAGGTCATGGTTACGATGTACATAAGTTAGAAACCGGTGAAAAATTTGTGATTGGAGGAATAGAAATAGATCATGATAAAGGGGCTGTTGGTCATTCAGATGCTGACATAATAATTCACGTAATTTGTGACTCCATTCTTGGAGCACTTTCAGAAGGAGATATTGGTAAACATTTTCCAGATACAAATGAAAAATATAAGGGGATTGATAGCAAAGAGTTACTCCTTGAAGTTGTGGAAATACTTAACAAAAAAGGTTTTGAAATAAATAACATTGATGTAACTGTACTCCTACAAAGACCTAAGCTCAGGAATCATATAGACAAAATGATAGAAACTCTTTCAGCTGTTATGAAAATAGACAAGAAAAAATTATCTATAAAAGCAACAACTACAGAAGGGCTTGGATTTGTGGGAAGAGAAGAAGGAGTTGCTGCCCACTGTGTAACACTAATAAATAAGATATGAACTTAAAAATAATTAAGACTGATGACGGATCAGACACCTTATACAATAAAAAATTAGACGAAACTTACCACTCCCTTCACGGTTCGGTTACCGAGTCTAAGCACGTATATATCAACGCCGGTCTTAGCAGTGTCATAGATGAAAATTCAAAAAAATCTATAAGTATTCTTGAAGTTGGATTAGGTACAGGTCTCAACCTACTTCTCACTCTCAAGTTTGCAAAAAAGAATAATCTTAAAATACATTACCACGCTATAGAGCCTTTCCCCTTGGATAATTCCATCTTAAAAAAATTAGATTTTAATAACAAGCTCGAAGGGTTTGATAAAAAAATATATGAAAAAATTCATCACCCAAAAAATCTGAAGCCAGTCAAACTATCTGAAAACATATCTTTTACTAAAAGCATAACACGATTAGAACAGATTTCATTTGAGAAAGAGAAGTATGATCTTGTTTTTTTTGATGCGTTTGCTCCAAGTAAACAACCAGACATATGGAGTAAAGAAAATTTCAAATTAATAAAAGATGCGATGAAGACCTCAGGTGTGATAGTGACTTACTCATCATCTGGCAAACTAAAAAAGATACTGAATGAGTTAAAATTTGAAATCGAAATCCTACAAGGTCCTAAAGGAAAAAAAGAAATGACTAGGGCAACAAAATAGATTACCACTCTCTGTTATAAAGCTCAATCTTCTCCAGTTCCTCATCGTCAAGAGTATTTCCCATTCCATGTACTGCTGAAACATTAAAAAATCCAACTACAGGAAATCTATTTTCATTAACTACTTGTAAGTTTGTAGGTACATTAGAAAGAGAGACAGCAAAAAGCTCTCCAAATCCACCAGGTCTATTTATTTGTATGCTTGTCTTATTTAAGAAATCAAAAGCTTCATAGGTTACTGAGTGTATCTCAACGTATAGCGAGTCTCCCTCATTGAATGGTGAGATAAAGTCTCCATCGTCGTCTGTTTCAAACCTTGTTATTCCTCTTCTTATTGGGGGTATAAATGGTATGCCATCAATTACTGCTCCCTCTGATGAGGCACCAGCATCTATACAAGTAATTATGTCATCTAAACCATTTTGGTAGATTCCATTTACGTATGACTTAATCCAGTACGCATCACCTATTCCTGCCTCCTCCCTTGACCAAAATTCTGCGTAGTATGAACCTTCTGGAAACTGACCTCTGACAAAATTCACGCTGTCAATTGTTGAAGTTCTATTCATGGTAGACTGTGCTATAATTTCTTTTCCATCGTACTGAATGTTTAAAGTGTAGGAAGATCCCACATCACCTAAATTATTTTTTAAGATAGTTGGCTGCCAAACATATTCACCTGGTGCAGACTCAATAAAATTAAATACATTTCCTTGGTCATCGCTGACCTGTACAATGGCTCCACTAACTGATGGTGATGATGTAGAATCTAAATAATCTTGGGTGGAAGATAATATTATCTTTTGCTGCTCATTTAAATTATTTAACCAGGCATCAACCACGAGAATGGGATCATTTGTAGGGAGTTCCGGTGTAATAATGTCTTCACATGATATTAAAATTAAAAGCAGAAATGGGAGTAAAGTATTTCTCATTAGAACTTAAAATTATATGTTATCGATGGGACAAATGATCCAATAATTGATAGCCTCGTAACCTCTCCTGGAACAAAATTCTGAGAGACATTCGACTTACCTTGAGAGAAATATATTGAGAAAGGATTCCTTCTGTTATAAACATTATAGATACCAATAACAGTAGAACTTTCATTTTTTCTTTCCTTACCATTTCTCTTGAACTCCTTGCCATTTATAGTAACTGAAAAATCTAATCTGTGGTAATCCGGAATCCTGAACTGATGTCTTGACCTTTCTGCATTATGGGGAATAGCAAAACCCTGTATGACATATTTTGAAGAAGGAAAAGTAACTGGGGTCCCAGTGAGGTAAACAAAGTTTCCAGATAACTGAACCCTTTTATTTATCTTGTATGTTGAAGTAATCTTGATGTTGTGTGTCTGATCGTATCTTGTTGGATACCAGTCAAAGTTATTTATTCCATCTATTTTAAGCTCAGACTTACCGTAGGAGTAACTTACCCAACCATTAAAATTACCTCTGTTTTTTCTTAGTAATAACTCTAATCCATAAGCTCTACCTAAACCACTTAAAAGGTCTCCCTCAAAATATTTATTAATAAGTAAGTCAGCTCCGTCAATGTAATCAATCTGATTTTTCAAATCCTTGTAATAGACTTCCACTGAGGTCTCAAATAGATTGTTATTAAAATTTTTAAATAAACCGAATACATATATGTCTCCTGACTGTGGTTTTATATTATTTGTACTAGGAGTCCATACATCCAAAGAGCTTGATGCCGCAGTATTTGAGAGAAGATGTATATACTGAGTCATTTTATTGTAGCTGGCTTTAATGGAAAAAGAATTAGAGGGCTGGAAATTTACTGATACCCTTGGCTCTATGCTGGAATACGTTTTTATTGATTCAGACCCAGTCACTTGTGTCTCATTTGTCAGTTCTTTTCTAAGTCCTGGAGTGCCCTCACTCGAGAAATTGTATATGTATCCAGGCCCGTAATAAGAGTAATATGAACCACGAAGTCCATATGAAATTGTAAGATTTGAAATTTTTTGTTCATTTCCAATATATACTGATCCCTCAAATGCATACTTGTCTGGAAGGGTAATATCTGTGATCTCACCTTCGCTCACTCCAATTGCATTGGCTGGTTCAAAGCTATACCTTATAAGTTCAGCACCTACAGATAGTTCGTTATCCGTATTGATGAAATAACTAAACTCGGGTTTGAAGTTTACAGTTTCTATCCTTGAGTCCCACTCAAATTTATTCATGTCGTCACTACCAAAAGCTAACTGATAATCGTAGTTACTATAGATAAGTGTGAAATTAGAGAATAGCCTGTCATTAAATAAGTGATTCCATCTTAAAGTCCCCGTCCTATTTCCCCAGTTAAAACCCTGTCTCTCGTCAAACATAAAAATATCTCTACCTAGATAACTTGAGAGATAAATTGTGTTTTTGTCATTAATTTCAAAGTTAGCCTTAGCCGTTACATCGTAAAAGTTTAACGCTGCACCGTCATCCAGAA
Source organism: uncultured Marinoscillum sp. (assembly GCA_902523065.1). GTDB lineage: Bacteria > Bacteroidota > Bacteroidia > Cytophagales > MED-G16 > MED-G16. Next base: position 26,620 of record CABYXZ010000009.1, on the reverse strand, counting down.
AACTAGAATTATTTATGAATGGTCTAAACAATATGTCTGCGTATGATCTCCTGAGAGCAAGTATAAAGGATGACTTATCTTTCACTATTGGCGACTCAAGAGTTAGTCTACTAAAAATAGAACCAATACCCCCAGATACAGATGTCTTTTTACTGTTACCGTCTTTCATCCTTATATCAAGTATAGAAGAAATTCTTCCGCCATATCTTGAAGGTATACCTCCCTTATAAAGTTTCAGATCCTTAACTGCGTCAGGATTAAAAACAGACAAGAAACCTAGAAGGTGAGAAGAGTTATAAACTGGAGCTTCATCCAAGAGAACAAGATTCTGTCCAACTGACCCCCCACGTACATTAAACCCAGAAGCACCCTCTCCCACCGAACTTACTCCGGGCAGTAACTGTATTGCTTTTATTATATCATTTTCCCCGAGGAAAGTAGGTATTTCAGCTACCTTAGAAATATCAAGTTTGCTTGTACTCATCTCAATACTGCTAACATTATAGTCTTCAGCAACATCACTTACAACAACGTCCTCTAACTGGATATCAAGACTAATTAGCTCAATGTCCAACTTTTTATTCGCGTCAAGAGATACAGTTGTACTTGAAGACTCATAACCTATATACCTAAAATCTATGGTATACTCTCCTTCAGAAAGAGTAAGAGAATAGAAACCATATGCATTAGTTACAGTACCTGATTTTAATTCATTTACGTAGACTGTAGCCCCAATTAGGACCTCACCAGTCTCTGAATCATTCACGTAACCATTTAAAGTAAAACTATTCTGTGAGAATAAAACCTTAGGTGTAAATAATAGAAATAAGATTAAAAGTTGTAAGTATTTCATTTACGATATATAACGAAAAATAGGAAATGTGAGTTATTAACTCAGAATATCTTTAAAGATAATTTTTGAGTGGTCTCTGGAGTTTTCAATAAACCACTTGTTTGTCTTGAGACCCCCACAGATAACTCCTGCTAGATATATTCCTTCAACATTTGTCATCATAGTATCGGAATTATGGATGGGAGTTTTATACTCATCATCTCCAATTTCAATACCTATTTTCTCAAGGAATCCAAAATCTGGCTGGTAACCTGTCATCGCAAGAACAAAATCATTCTCTAGAGTAACATCACCTTCAGGCGTACTTATAATGATACTGTCCTCTGTAATTTTTGTAATATTAGAATTGAAGTAAGATTTGATAGAGCCTTCTTTGATTCTATTCTCTACGTCAGGCTTTACCCAGTACTTTACTGACTCACTAAGACTAGGCTCTCTCACTATCATAGTCACCTCCTTTGCACCCTTTCTATACGTCTCAAGTGCGACATCAACTGCTGAATTAGCAGCACCCACTACCGCTACATTCATCCCAAAGTATGGATGGGGCTCGTCGTAATAATGTTTTACTTTTGGCAGATCTTCACCTGGCACATTGAGCTTGTAAGGGAGGTCGTAAAAGCCTGTTGACAATATTATTTTTTTTGCTGAGTAACTTCCTTTGGTAGTCTTAATCTCAAAAATATCTTCCTTTAAAATCTCCTCAACCTCCTCGTATAAATTTATGTCGAGCTCCCAAGAAGATACCACCCTCCTGTAATACTCAAGCGCCTCGGACTTAGTGGGCTTAGCATTATGTGATATAAACGGCACTTCACCAATTTCAAGCTTGTCGGAAGTGGAGAAGAATGTCATATTTTTTGGGTAGTTGTAGAGAGAGTTTACAAGGCAGCCCTTATCTATAACAACGTATGAGAGTTTATTTTTCTTTGCCTCAATTGCACAACACAATCCGATAGGGCCAGCACCTATGATAACAACGTCCAACATCACTTAATAATTTTAAATTTTAATTCCATTGGGTCAAGAATATTATATAAATCTTCGATAAAGGATGAGGTATAGAAAGACATGATATTATCTTTTCTCTCCTGAGGTGTGCCTTCAGGAAAGCACTCGTAGAAAAGGTCTGCTACTCTTTCAACTAAAATTTTATTCTGATCTTTCTGCGATTTTATAAATCTTTTCTCAACTTGAGTTAACATTTTCTCAGTCTTCTTGGCATTGGCTAGGACATGGGGAGACATTGTCTTGTCCACAGACCTATATTTTGATGCGATTAAATCAAACTGCTCTCTGATATTTTTTATTTCTGACGAAAAATTTTTATCCCCGTCTTCTAAAACACCTAGTGATTTTTTTTCTATATTACTTTTTCCACTAAATATATCTTGAAGATCAAGTCCATACTTATCTATCGTCTTTATAGACTTATGGGATATGATAAGGACTGAGTCTCTTGGAACGATTACAGGAAACTCTTCATCATATTTCTCAAAAAACTTTCTGAAGCTGAGCCAGTACACTACCTCTGCAGGCCCACCGATATATGCTACGTTTGGCATAATCATCTGCTGGTAAAGACAGCGCATCACAACATTTGGGCTAAACCTCTCTGGATTACTATTTATTTCATTCTCCATCTCCTCTTTGGTGAAGGTAATACCTGATTCTCTGACAATAAATTTATCTTTTACAGACTCAATCCTCTCTCTTAAACCTTTTTTCATATAGAAGAAATTAATTTTTCTTACGTACACATCGGATTTTTTTTCTGATGAATCTTCGACCTTAGATATGGTGTTATCAAATACATCACTTCTCATCAATTCTTTCACGCTTGCTTTAAGAGTTTTGGAGTCAGGGTCAAAAACTACAAGCCCGTAACTTGAGAAGAGTGTATTCATGTATTTTCTCACCGCCTCTGAGAGGGTACTACTTGTTGAGTAGGCATCTTCAAATATTTCAATCGAGTCAGGAATCATACTTGCTAATTTCTTTATTGAACTTGGGTCAATTCCACCAACTGCACCTGATGGATTTATGTCCCACTCGTATGTCTTCCCTTTTGAGAAAAACGTTTTAATCTCATCAAAATCGTGATCTTCAGACGCCATCCAGTATACTGGAATAAAGTTTTTGTCAGAGTACTTAGCGTTTAATTTTTCAGCAAGTTTTATTGTAGATATTACCTTGTAGATAATATAAAGTGGTCCGGAAAAAATATTTAGCTGATGACCTGTGATTACGGTATAAGTATTTTCCTTTCTTAATGCATTTATATTTTTACTAACGCTGTCTGAAATTTCTATATCACCATACTGGCTAGTGATTGAATCACTTAAATTTTTTCTAGAATCAATAGAGCAATTTATATTATTAGCTACCCTCTCTATATTATCGTAGGAAGGATAGTAAGGCTCTTCTTTATGTTTATCTATGAACTCACAAAATTTTTTTGAGAACAAATTTGTCTTACTAAATTCAATACAATGTGCCTCCATTAGTCTACCTTACCAATTAAATCGTACTCTTTGGAGTCTATTATTTTTACTTCATAGAAATCTCCTACTCTAAGGTGCATCTCTTTTGATGGAATTATCACCTCGTTATCAACTTCTGGCGAGTCTTGCTCTGTCCTACCGTAATAATTATTAGCATCAACCCTGTCAATTAATACCTTAACTGTTTTGCCAATTTTATTTTTATTTTTCTCAGTGGATATTTTCTGCTGAAGGGCCATAATCTTATTTGACCTTGACCTCTTGACCTGCTCTGGGACATCGTCCTCTAGCTTGTGTGCTGAGGTTCCCTCCTCGTGAGAGTAGGTGAATATACCAAGCCTGTCAAACTGCGACCTCTCAACAAAGTCATACATTTTCTGAAAGTCTCTTTCTGTCTCACCGGGATGACCTGCAATGAGTGTTGTCCTAAGTGCAATTTCTGGATTTATGTCTCTTATATTTTTGATGAGCTCGTCAGTCTTCTCTCTTGTTATGCCTCTTTTCATTACCTTGAGCATTTTAGTCGAGCCGTGTTGAAGCGGAATATCTAAGTAGTTACAAATGTTATCCCTCTCTCTCATCACCTCAATGATATCCATTGGAAAGCCAGCAGGGTAAGCATAATGTATCCTTATCCAGTCTAAACCCTCGATGTCAGAAAGTTTTTTTAGTAGCTCTGACATTGCTCTCTTCTTATAAATATCTATCCCGTAATAGGTAGAGTCCTGTGCTATTAGCATGATCTCTCTGACTCCGTTTCTAACAAGATTCTTTGCCTCAAGAATAATCTGGTCAATGGGCTTTGAGATGTGTCTACCCCTCATGAGTGGTATCGCACAGAATGAGCACGGCCTGTCACAGCCTTCAGAAATTTTTAGGTATGCGTAGTGAGAATCCGTTGTGATAATCCTATCACCTAAAAGTTCGTTCCTGTACTTAGCCTCAAAATTTTTGAGTAACTCAGGCAGGTCTCTGGTCCCGTAAAATCCATCAACCTCCGGAATATCTGTCTTCAGGTCATCTTTATACCTCTCTGACAAACATCCCGTGACATATAGTTTTTTTATTATTCCATCCTCCTTCTCCTTGGCATGTTTAAGGATGGTATCAATTGACTCCTGCTTAGCCTTGTCAATGAAGCCGCACGTATTGATAATTACTATGTCTGGATTGATGTCTTCCCTCTGGTGGAATACATCTTTCTTATTTCCCTTGAGCTGGGTCATGAGGACCTCAGAGTCTACCAGGTTCTTGGCACAGCCTAAGGTTACAATATTTATTTTTTCTTTTGCTTTCGTCTGCATAGTATAATACGAGATGCAAAATTAACGAATATATACCACTTGTAGTTGTAATTACTACTGTGAGGACTTAACGATATTGAATATGACTCTCTTCTCAGACTTATCCTCAACTATTTCTATGAGGTAGGATCCGTTATTATACCTTCCCATCTCTAACTCTAGTTGATCAGAGGGGACAGATTTCTGTTCAAGAACTCTACCCAATTTATCAACTAACCTGAGGTGGTAGGTGCCAGTAGGATCTCCTCCTTTAAATAAAACTTTATTGTAGGTCGGGTTAGGATATGCAACCATGTCTAGGACCAACTCACCCTCTAATGATGTTGGAAAGAGTTCGATCATTATTGGCTGATGAAAACCCTGTGTTAGCTCTTTGGAAAGCTGGCTCAGTGTTGTGATAACACCCTCTCCAATAGTCCAACTGACAGTGAAATCTCCTCCACCAATCTTCACTGTCTTCGTGGCGCCAGAAGATGAAATGACTTGCTGGGAGAATAAGTTAGCTGAGTAAAAAAAAAGTAGAGATACGAGTAAAATTTTCATACTAAATCACTGTGATGTCTTGACAATATTAAATATGACTCTCTTCTCAGATTTATTTTCTATTACTTCAATCAGATAAGAACCATTTGTATATCTACCCATCTCTAGTTCTAGCTCAGAGGCCTGGACGGACTTCTGCTCCAATACCCGCCCTAGCTTATCTACCAGTCTCAAGTGATACATTCCAGTTGGATCTCCTCCCTTAAATAAAACTTTATCGTATGTCGGGTTAGGATACGCAACCATGTCTAGGACCATATCATCCTCCAAAGAGGTAGGAAAAAGGTCAATCATAAGAGGTTGATGGAAACCCTGTGTTAAATTGGTATTTTCATTTTGCAGAGTAGCAACTACTGTCTCACCTAGAGTCCAGCTAATAATGAAATTATTACTAGTTGATGTCTTTCCAGCAGACGAAATTATCGTCTGGGAGTAAACGTTAATTGAAAAGAATAAAATAAAAAATAAAAAAAAATATCTCATTTAGTGAAAAAAAGCAGTTTTGTTTATAACTAAATTTAATCAAAGGTAAAAAAAATGAAATTCTATAAGAATATAAATTCTAAAGAATCTATAAATGGTGTAGCAGAATAGTCGAGGGTTGATATTGATTTAGAGAGATCAAAACCTGTTTTCAGAGGTCTCTTTGCTGCCTGGTTTAGATCTGATGTCTTCACGTGATTAATTAAGGACTTGTCTAAAGAGAAGTATTCAGCGATAGTATTTCCTATGTCGAGATAACTCATGTGTTTATCTCCAGAGATATTAAAAATTCCTTTTGCTTTTTTTTCTGCAGCGCTTATGCATGCTCTTGCGAGATCGTCTACATACGTTGGCATCCTGACCTGATCACTTACTAGATTAACCTTCTCTCCTTTTTCCAGTTTTTCTTTGACAAAGGTTACGATGTTATGTCTCTGGTGCATACCATAAACGAGTATTGTCCTTAGAATTGATGAGGATACGCTTGATGATAAAATTACTTTCTCACCAGCAAGCTTACTTTCCGCGTAGAATCCTTGAGGCGACGGCTCATCGTCCTCAGTATAAATACCTCCCACTTTTTTTCCATCAAATATGTAATCTGTTGATATATGTACAAGATGAATTCCGTAATTATCACAAGTATTTACAAGATTTTTTACACCGTCAACATTTACTTTCCAGCACTTATCCCTTTCGACCTCACAATTGTCAACATTAGCCATGGCCGCAGAGTTTATTATGGCATCGGGCCTAAATTCATCGACAACTTTTTCTATTGATTCATTATCAGTTATATCAATAACATGGGATGCTATACCTCCAAGACTCCATGATGAATTGATGTGCTCATGATCTGAATTAGTTAGTAGTTTGTGAATTGCATTACCTACAAGACCATTTGAACCTGTAATGAGAATCTTCATTACTCTGGATAGTTATAGCCGTACTTTTTAGTTATCTCCTCTTTCCTAATTCTATCAACCTTGAAGGTCATGGGGATATCTTCAACTGGTTTATCAGCCTGACCAGTCTGGACAGATGCAATCTTATCAATTATATCCATTCCTTCAACGATCCTCCCAAAAACAGTATACTCCCCGTCAAGGTGTGGGACTCCGCCGACAGTTGTGTATGCTTTTACCCTCTCCTCAGGTATGTCTCTAGATGTCTTAACCCCAATTTTCTCTACATCATCTCTTAGCGACATGGCAAGTTTCTGTGTCTCAGCAGGATTTGATTGGGCCGCTATAAACTTTTCTCTTACATCAGAATACTTTTCGTCCTGAAGCAGTGTTCTTACACCTCCGTATAGAGCATTTATGTCTAGAGTTAGTTCATCAACCGAATATACCTTACCCTGAACAATATAGAATTGACAACCACTAGATTCCTTCTCTGGATTTACATTATCTCCCATCCTTGCTGCGGCTATCTCTCCCTTCCTATGGAAAAGATTAGGCTTTATTTCTGCAGGAATAGTGTAGTCAATAACTTCTTCATCATGAATTAGGTTTACATCTCCTCCCTGGATCATGAAGTTCTCAATTATCCTGTGGAAGATGGTTGAATCAAAATCACCTGACTCACTGAGTTTTATAAAATTTTCTTTGTGAAGAGGGGTTTCCTCGTACAGTATAGCCTTCATATCTCCGTATGAAGTTGATATGGTTATTATTACGTCTTTATTCATAGCACACGATTGTAAAAAAATTATTAAAATGAGTGAAAATCTCTTCATTAGTTTAAGTCTTTACTTTCTGAAAAAAATTAGAAATTTTGATAGACAAATCTAAAAATAAAATCTTAGGGTTTGCATTTCTATCGAGATAACTTACTGATCTATCCAAAAGTAAAATCAAGTCTTCAAGGGACTCCTGATCTAAGGTTTTTCTAAAGTTACTCACGAAGTTCTTTTCGTCCTCAGATATCTTGACTAGTGACAGATCTATTTTTGATACAAGTGCTTCTCGCATAAGCTTAAGAGAATACATAAGAAAGGCTCTTTTCTTGATTTTTGAGAGATCGTTAAACCAGTCTAGCTTCTTATTTATCTCAAGAAAATTTTCACTGTAGCAGTTTCTTAACCACTCCTTGAGATAATTCAAATTATCAACTGTTGCGTCTCTAAGTATTTTCTCAGCAGTGTTGATGTTAGAGCCAGAAAGGTATATGGCTGAATCCACTTCACTCTCACTCACATCATCAAATTTTCTAAAATAATTTTTAATATCCTCATCTTCGAAACTTTTAACTTTAAACATCTGCACTCGAGATAATATTGTGCTGAGTAGTTTCTGGTAGTTATTACTAACAAGAAAAAATAATGTGTCTCCAGGAGGCTCCTCTAAAATTTTTAGGAGTGCATTTGCCGTGCTGTTATGCATAAACTCAGGTAGCCAGATCACATTTATTTTAAACCTAGACTCGAAAGGTTTTAGGGATAATTTTTTGATAATGTTCCTCGCCTCGTCCTTAGATATGTTTGGCTGTTTATTCTCTATTCCACACGTCTCGAACCAATCGAATACATTCATGTAAGGATTCTCTAGATAGGACACTCTCCAGCTTTCAATATATTTATCACTAACCACCTCCTTAGTAATCTTAGGTGATGGGGCCACTGGAAATATAAGATGGACGTCGGGATGAATTAATTTATTCATCTTTAGGCACGATGGACATTCACCACATGAATCATTTTCTTTTTTATTCTCACAATTAATATAAGTAGCAAAGCTTAATGCCAGCGGTAAGTTTGCAGAACCCTCAAGACCAAAAAATAGAAGTGCGTGATGAATTTTATCACTCTTAAAAAAGTCAATTAATCTTTTTTTTTCTTCTTCTAAACCGGGTATGTCAGCAAACTTCATATTCTGTTGTGTTGATACAAGTATAAAAAAAAAGTCCTCAAGAATTTGAAGACTTTTATGTTTTGTGTAATTAGATACTAGTTTTCTTTTTCATTGTCACCCTCCTCTTCCTTATCCTCAGCCTTTGGGGCTTCGTCTTTAACTTCTTCTTCTGCTGCCGGTGCCTCTTCTTTTGCCTCCTCCTCGGATGGTGCTTCTGCTTTTACTTCTTCTGCTGCCGGTGCCTCTTCTTTTACTTCTTCTGCTGCCGGTGCCTCTTCTTTCACTTCCTCTGCAGCAGGCGCCTCTTCTTTAGCCTCCTCAGCTGGTGCTTCTGCCTTCACGTCTTCAGCCTTAGGAGTTTCTTCTTTCACTTCCTCTGCAGCAGGTACCTCTTCTTTAGCCTCCTCAGATGGAACTTCTGCTTTCACGTCTTCAGCCTTAGGAGTTTCTTCTTTCGCTTCCTCTACAGCTGGAGTGTCATTTACTTCAGGTGCTACTTCTTTAACACTAGCAGGCTTTGTAGGTTCTTCCTGAACAGGTTTAGTTTCAGCAGCAGGCTTTGCAGATTGTTTTGCCTTATATTTTTGGTTAAATTTCTCAACTCTACCAGCCGTGTCAACAAATATTTTCTTTCCTGTGTAGAACGGGTGTGATGCAGAGCTAACTTCTACTTTTATTAGAGGATACTCTTTTCCATCTTCCCACTTGATCGTTTCGTCAGAAGACATAGTTGATCTCGTTAGAAATTTGAAATCACTCTGAACGTCCTGAAAGACTACTTCTTTATAATCTGGATGGATATCTTTTTTCATATTTTAATTTCCTTTTTTTAAGTAAAGGTGTGCAAAGCTATCAAAATGTTATTTTTTTACAAAAAATGAGTGAAATATTATTCTTAGTTTTGCATGATGAAAACTTACCTAAGAATTCTTGCTCACGCGTCTCCTTACGGCAAAATTATACCTCTATACGTAATTTTGACAAGTTTTTACATTCTTTTCAGTATGATTAACTTCTCTATACTGATACCATTACTAGAAGTACTATTTGATCAAGTTGATATTGAAGAAACTAGAAAACTAAGCCAGAACAATAATTTTAGCTTCTCAGTTGATTACATAAGGTCACTATTTTATACCTATTTTAACAGCCTAATATCTGATGGTGGGAGGAAAGAAGCTCTACAGTTCGTTTGCCTGGTGATACTGTGTTCTGTTTTCTTAGCTAACCTTTTTAGATATTTATCTGCAGTGATATTGGCAAGGGTAAGAGTAAGAGTTGTAACTAACCTAAGAAAGTCTTTATACAATAAAATAATAAACTTTAAAATTAATTTTTTTACTGACAAGAAAAAGGGAGATGTTATATCCAGAGTAACCAGTGATATTCAACAAATTGAAAACTCTGTGATAAATTCCATTACCGTATTATTCAAGGAACCAGCTCTTATCATAGGTTTATTTTTTATATTAAGTTCTATATCTCTAAAGCTCACCTTATATACCGTAATACTAATTCCAGTTGCAGGAGGAGCTATAGCATATATAGCAAAACACTTAAAAATAAAAGCTGCGTTTAGTCAGACTGCTCTTGGTAATATAAATAACATAATTAATGAAACTCTGGACGGAATGAGAATAATAAAACTCTTTACTGCTCAAGACAAGATGAAAGATAAATTCAACGATGAGGTAAAAGAGTATGGAAAACAAAACCTATCCATGTACAAAAGGTTTGAATTATCCAACCCTTTGTCTGAGTTCCTTAGTATAACAACAGTCGCGGTAATACTTTTAATCGGAGGAGAGATGGTCCTAGACAATTCTTCAGATGTAAGCGCTTCTGAGTTCATAGCATTTATCATTATTTTCTCTCAGGTAATTCCACCAGCAAAAACTATGACTACCACATTTAACACAGTACAAAGAGGTCTAGCCTCTGCTGATAGAGTATTCGAATATGTTGATAAGTTAGATATCAGAGAGTCAGTGAGTGGTGATATAAATATAGAAATCCTAAAAAAAGGAATCGAATTTAACAACGTGAGTTTTGCTTATGATGAGGAGGATGTACTTAAAAACATTTCCTTTAAGATAAATAAAGGAGAGAAGGTGGCGATAGTTGGACCCTCTGGTGGAGGTAAATCAACAATAATCGATTTATTATCAAAATTCTATATAGTTGATAAAGGGAAAGTATTAGTAGACGGTATAGACATTTCTCGTTACAACACAAGTCAATTAAGAAATATCATTGGTATAGTGACCCAAGAATCAATACTATTTCATGACTCAATTAGAAATAATATCTCCTTCGGTGATGAATCAATTGATGAGGAAAAAATTATTGAGTCTGCAAAAGTTGCTAACGCCTACAAATTTATCAATAGCCTTGAGGATAAGTTTGATACTGTGATAGGAGAAAGAGGACTTAAATTATCAGGAGGTCAGAGACAAAGAATTTGTATAGCCAGAGCTATATATAAGGACCCTCCAATTCTAATTTTTGATGAGGCGACATCCTCTCTCGATTCTGAGTCCGAAAGTTCAGTTCAGAAAGCAATAGAGGAAGTTATGAAAAATAGGACATCAATAATTATTGCTCACAGACTAAGCACAATTAAAAACGTTGATAAAATAATTGTAGTGGACAATGGTAAAATTGTTGAAATTGGTAAACACAATGATCTTATCAAATCAAATAATGTTTACTCCAAGTTTATTAAAATGCAAAACGTATGAAAGATCAAATCTTGAAAGAGCTTAACGAGGCGAAAAATGTTATAGATAAATTTATCAATGACGATGCAACAATTAATGCTATAGAGGAATCAGCAAAAATTATGACTGAGAGTATTGACAATGGAGGTAAAATCATTTCTTGTGGTAACGGTGGTTCTATGTGTGACGCAATGCACTTCGCAGAAGAATTAACTGGAAAGTTTAGAGAGGAAAGATCACCAATACCAGCAGTATCTATATCTGATCCATCACACATAACGTGTGTTGGTAATGACTATGGTTTTGATGCAATCTTCTCTAGATACGTTGAGTCTGTAGGAAATACAGGTGATGTTCTCCTAGCGATAAGTACCAGTGGAAAGTCAACAAATGTCATAAGAGCAGCTGAAGAGGCCAACAGAAAGGGAATTAAGGTTGTTGCTCTCACGGGAAAAGATGGAGGAGAACTTTCCGACCTTTGTGATATTGAAATTCGAGTGCCTCATTTTGGATATTCAGACAGAATTCAAGAAATTCACATAAAAGTAATCCACATACTTATTTTACTTATTGAAAAAAATCTATGAGAACAATTATAATATTAATATTAACCCTAATCATTTCATGCGATATGAACAAGAATCAACTTATTGAACCGAAAGCAAATAAAATTGAGAAGATCCTATCCAAACATGGAGACGACAGATTAGATGAGTACTACTGGCTTAATAAAAGAGACGACGAGGAGGTGATAAAATATCTTAACGAAGAGAATGACTACAGGAATGAGTACATGAAAGATTATAAGCCTCTAGAAGAAGAAATATTTCAAGAGATAAAGTCTAGAATTAAAGAAGACGACAGCTCTGTTCCATACTTCGAGAATGAATATTTCTACTACACAAGGTACGAGAAGGATAAACAGTATCCTATCTACTGCAGAAAGAAAGGATCACTCGATAGTGATGAAGAAATCCTTATCGATGCTAACTTGATGTCAGAGGGTTACGAATATTTTCGAGTTGGCACAATTGAGATAAGTCCAGACAATAAGACAATGGCCTACAGTATTGACACTGTTAGTAGAAGGATATACACAATCTATTTTATGGACCTTGAAACAAGAGAAATAATTGAAAAAAATATTCCAAATTCGTCAGGTTCTATTACCTGGGCAAATGATAACAAAACCATTTTTTATAATTCAAAAGATTTAGAAACTCTCAGAAGCGATAGGGTAATGAGATACAAAGTTGGACAAAGTGGAACTGGAGAAGAAGTGTATTTTGAGGATGACGAAACGTTTAGTGTTTTCTCATATAAAACTAAAACAGATAAATATATTGTGATTGGATCAAGCGCAACATTATCCCAAGAGTACAGAATATTAAATGCAGACAATCCAGATGGAAAGTTTAAAATATTTCAAGAGAGAGTTAACGGACTTGAGTATTCTATATCTCATTTCAAGGACAAATGGTATATTACAACAAACAAAGATGGTGCGACAAACTTCAAACTGATGAGTTGTCCTGAAAATAAAACCAACTCTAAAAACTGGAAAGAATATGTTCCTCACAGAGATGATGTGCTTCTGGAGGGTGTTGAAGTCTTTAATGATTTCCTCGTGTTGACCGAGAGGGAAAATGGTTTAAGAAGAGTTGATATTAGACCATGGAGCGGAAAAGGAAGGCATTATATTAATTTTGAGGAAGAGGCATACTCTCTCTACTCGAGCGCAAACCCTGAGATGAATACATCTAAATTTAGGTACAGCTACTCATCAATGACGACTCCTAACTCGGTAGTTGAGTATGACATGATTTCAAAAGATATGAAGGTTCTAAAAGAGACTGAGGTCCTTGGAGGTAAGTTTGATAAAAATAACTACCAAAGTAAGAGGGTTTGGGCAGAGGCTAGAGACGGGAAAAAAGTTCCGGTATCACTAGTTTACAGAAAAGATATGTTCAATGAAGGTCAAAACCCACTTCTTCTATACGGTTATGGCTCATATGGGATCACAAACAATGCAAGCTTTAGCTCTGTTAGGCTAAGTCTTCTTGACAGAGGTTTTGTTTATGCAATTGCTCATATTAGAGGAAGTCAGTACCTCGGAAGAGGCTGGTATGATGACGGGAAAATGTTTAAGAAAAAGAATACTTTTAATGACTTTATTGACGCCGGTAAGTTTTTGATAAAAGAAGGATATGCAAATGAAAACAAATTGTTTGCTATGGGAGGAAGTGCTGGTGGATTACTCATGGGTGCAGTTGCAAATATGGCTCCTGAACTTTTCAAGGGTATAGTTGCTGCAGTTCCGTTTGTCGACGTGGTGACAACTATGCTTGATGAAGATATTCCTCTTACCACATTCGAGTATGATGAGTGGGGTAATCCAAACAATAAAGATTCATACGAATACATGCTCTCTTATTCACCTTATGACCAAGTTGAAGAGAAAGATTATCCGGCAATTTTTATAACTACGGGATATCATGACTCGCAAGTGCAATACTTTGAGCCAGCAAAATGGATCGCAAGACTAAGAGATAGAAGGACAAATAATGAGCCACTACTTATGTATTGTAATATGGAGGCGGGCCATGGTGGTGCTTCAGGTAGATTTGAAGCTTATAAAGAGACCGCAATGGAGTATGCCTTCTTTGTCTCACTTCTTGATTAGAATTATGAAATATATTTTTTCTTTATTATTTGTCTCCACTATCCTTTCTTCTTGTAATAAAGTATATGATACAAGACCAAACATATTATTCATCATGTCTGACGACCATGCGTATCAAGCTATAAGCGCATACGACGACAGGTTAATAAATACACCTAACATTGATAGATTAGCAGATGAGGGTATTATGTTTACAAATGCATGCGTTACAAACTCCATATGTGCACCTTCAAGAGCAACAATTTTAACTGGTAAGTTTAGTCACCTAAATGGAAAAATTGATAATCACTCTCCTTTCGACACTACACAGGTTACTTTTCCTCAATTATTTAAAAAAGCAGGTTACCAGACTGCAATGTTTGGAAAACTACACTTTGGGAATAACCCAAAAGGAGTTGATGATTTTCTGATATTACCAGGTCAGGGAGACTACATAAATCCTAAGTTTCTAGGAAAAGATAAAGACACAATTATAACAGGATATGTTACTGATATTATAACTGACTTAACACTTGACTGGTTTAAAAATAAGAGAGACGTAAACAAACCTTTTCTTATGATGTATCTCCATAAAGCACCACACAGGGCCTGGTGGCCAAGAGCTGATAAGTTTGCTGAGTTCTATGAGAAAAAATTTCCAGAACCAAAAACTTTGTTTGATGACTATTCTAACAGAGGAAGCGCAGCAAAATCTGCAGAAATGAATTTACTTACTCATATGAGATATATGGAAGACAGTAAGGTTTGGCCAGCTACAATTAAGGAGATGGGGGGAGCAGAACCTGAGATTGTATATGTAAACGAAAGAAAAAATCTAGTTAGGTCTAATCCTAATCAGTTCTTTAGTAGATATGGAAGAGCTAATGATGAACAGAAAGCAGAGTACGATGTCACACTAAATAAGATAAGTGATGACTTCAAAAAGAATTGGCCTGTAATGGACGACACTCAGAAAATGAGATGGAAGTTTCAAAGGTATATGCAAGATTACCTAGCTACAATATCATCTGTTGATGATAACGTAGGTAGAGTCCTTAATTATTTAGATGAATCAGGTCTAGATAAGAATACAATTGTGGTATATACATCTGATCAGGGGTTTTATCTCGGAGAGCATGGTTGGTTTGATAAAAGGTTTATATATGATGAATCATTCAAAACCCCATTACTTATCAGGTGGCCAAACAAAATAAAGCCAGGAATAACTAATGATGAAATGGTTCAAAATTTAGATTTTGCTCAAACCTTTTTAGAGGCTGCAATGATTGATTCACCTAGTGATATGCAAGGTGAAAGTCTTATGCCACTTTTAACAGGTAATAACGAAAATTGGGATAGAGAAGAAGTATATTATCATTACTATGAATACCCTTCTGTACACATGGTGAAGAGACATTACGGGATAGTAAGTAAAGATTATAAATTAGTAAGATTCTACTATGACGTAGATGAGTGGGAAATGTATGACAGGAAGAAAGATCCTTACGAACTTAATAACATATATGATGATAATAATTACTCAGAAGTAAGAGAAGATCTTCATATTAGATTAGAGTTATTAAGGAAGAAGTACAAAGACTCTGACGAGTTAAATGATTTTTATATCCAGAAATATCTAGATAAAAATAAGACCAGAAATTAAATTTTAGAATATCCTGGACCCTTAACAAATCTACCAGAGTATTTTCCTGTGTGTTCACCATTCAAAAGTACCTGAACTCCGTTAACAAACACATGCTCCACCCCAACCGCAAACTGTAACGGTTCCTCAAAGGTAGCATTATCATCTACTTTCTCAGGATCAAATATTACTACATCTGCAAAATAATTTTCTTTCAACATGCCTATTGATTCAATATTTAAATTTGATGCAGGCAATTGAGTTAATCTTCTTATTCCCTCCTCGAGTGGGAATAAGCCTTCGTCCCTAGAATATTTTCCTAGCACTCTGATAAAACTACCAAATGCTCTTGGGTGAGTTCTAAATTTTTTTGAAATGTCACTATATGAGCCAGCATCTGAACAGAAGGAAACCCATGGGAGTTGAATCTTCTTCCTTATATTATCTTCTGACATACTGAAATAAATACACTGTATTCTGTGGTCATCTTCAATCACCATATCTACAATTGCTTCCTCTGGTGTCTGACCTCTCATAGCTGCAGCCTCAGCTACAGTCTTTGCTAAATATTTTCGTGACATTTTTGAGGTTTTAAAACCAACCAATAATATTCCTTCAGGTGGTTGCTCATCTAACTGCTCTCTTATGTCTGCAAGTAATCTTGGCCTTACCTCAGGATCTTTCATTCTATTTATCCATGCCCTGTGACCACCTTCTTGTACCCAGGTGGGTATTACGCCAGTTAACCCAGTGGAGCTGGCATTGTAGGTATAGATATCAGCTGTAATTTTTAAACCTTCTTTTCTAACTTCCTCAATCCTTTTTATGACATCATCTAACTTTGACCAATTTGGTTCCCTGGAGGCTTTAAGATGATATACCTCCGCTGGTATATTTGCATTTCTAGAAATTGATATTAACTCTTCAAGTGCCTCTAATAAATTAGTTCCTTCGCTTCGAAGGTGAGAAATATACATTCCTCCATATTCTGATGCTACCTTACTTAACTCCGTCAGTTCTTCTGTAGAGGCATAGTCACCAGGAGCATAAATAAGTGATGAGCCAATACCCATTGCCCCCTCTTTCATTGAATTTTCCACATGTCCTTTCATCCTTTCCATCTCACTCGGTGTAGCCTGCCTATTCTTGTAACCAACCTCTAAAATTCTTGTGGTTGCCGCGCCTAGGAAAGAACCTATATTGACAGATACCCCTTTTTTTTCTAACATTGTCATTGCCTCACCAAATGATATGAATTTACCATCTTTCCAGTATGGACCAGGTGATGTCCCCTCTCCAAATATTTCTAAAGTTACACCCTGCTTAAGATCAGACAACGCTCTTCCGTCGTCCATAAGAGAATTGTATCCCCAACTTAACATGTTAATAAAACCTGGTGAGACAGCAAGATCTGTTGCGTCAATTACTGTGTCAGCTTGAAAGTCTGTATTCTCTCCAACATAGATAATTTTATCGTCTTTAATTGCCAGAGATCCAACATATGGCTTAGAACCTGATCCATCATATATGGTGCCATTAGAAATCAATATATCACAGGATATCGGTTCTTGAGGTAATTTCTTTTCTTGGCCACTGGAGCACGATAATAATAATGATATAATAAATAAATAAGTTAGGTTTGATATGTTGTTGTTAATGAGGGCCATGTATTCATAAGTTTAATTAGATAAATAATATTTAATTTTAAATAAATTATAAGTATGAAAAAAACATTTATTTTATTAATTGTTATTACTCTACCCTTAATCTCTTTTTCTCAAAATAGACAGAATAAGTATTATAACCCTCTAAGGTTTTCGTTATCTGGAATTACAAAAGTGGTTTTAGAATCAGATGAAAACCATACTGACAAATATAGTTTTGATCAAGGTATAGGGTTAATTGGTGAATTAATTTACACCATAGATGAGAGGGCAAAATATGAGATTTCTCTTGAAGCTGGTTTCTTATCAACATTTTCTTATTCAGATGAAGTTAACACAGATAAATACCTTATTCCAGTAGCCTTGAATGCTCACTACTACTTTTTCGATGAAGAATTTTCTCCCTTTATAGGTATTGGTTTTGGAATTGAAAATTTCAACAATACAAATAAATATGTACTTAAACCTGTTGTAGGAATTTCAAACAAAAAGTTAAAAGTCTTTGGTAGATTTGGAATAGGCAACACTACTGGAAGTTCACTTGAAATTGGGATTGGATACTCCTTCAAAGAAAGACCTTGTGGCTGTTTTCCCCAGTCAAGATAGACTATTTTATTTCTTGTTGGCCCTTAAATATATCTGAGATGAGATCCTTGAAATCAACACTTGTTGATGTATATTTTTTGGATATTAAACTGTTCTCAGAAATTCCATGAAGAATGAATTCCATATAAAACTCTTTCTCTTTAGAATTTAAAGTTTTAATATGTTTATTAACTAAGTCTCCAAGACCTTTGACTTCATGGAGTAAATCTGAATACTTAGAATCTGATAAGTTGTTGTCTAGTTCAAGCTTGTTTTTCTCAAACCACGAGAGAACATTACCGTAATGATTCTCTTTGGTCTTCTTCTTATCAACAAGTGGGAATAATTTATTAAACATAGTCTTTATCGTCTTTCCAATTAAATTTAAAACTACTATGTAAGATCCCTCTTGCTCTCCTTCATAGACAAGTTCAAGCTTTCCATTAACTGCCGGTATAATTGATAAGAAGTCTGAAACCCTTACGGTTGTTGATTCCTTACCTTCTTGATACATTCTTCTCTCAGCTGAGGCTAGCATATACTCGTAAGCCGAAATTGTAAGCCTTGCAGACACCCCACTTTTTGTATCAACAAACTCATACTTACGAGCTTCAAAAGCAAGCTGTTCAATAAGATTTTTGGCTAATTCAGGTACATGAATTGATTTTCTGGCAACAGATGAAGTTCTATTTTCTTGATCGGTTATCTTTCTAGAAACCTCAATTGATTTTGGGTAATGAGTCAGTATCTGACTTCCAATTCTATCCTTAAGAGGAGTTACTATATTTCCTCTGTTAGTATAGTCTTCAGGGTTAGCAGTAAAGATGAATTGTATATCAAGTGGCATCCTAAAATTAAAACCTCTAATCTGAACATCATTTTCTTGAAGGATATTAAATAAAGAAACTTGTATTCTAGGTTGTAAATCAGGAATTTCATTGATTACAAATATACACCTATTTGATCTCGGAACTAAGCCATAATTTATCACCTTGTAGTCAGAAAAAGATAACTTTAAATTAGCAGCTTTGATTGGATCTACGTCACCAATTAAATCAGGAACTGTAACATCTGGTGTAGCTAGTTTTTCAGTAAATCTTTTTTCTCTATGCAACCAAGATATAGGAGTATTATCTCCTTTTTCAGAAATTAAATCTTTGGCATAGAAAGATATTGGGTTATAGGGATCATCATTTAAAACTGAACCCTCAACAATAGGGATATACTCATCGAGCAATTCAACTAAATTTCTAGCAATTTTAGTTTTAGCCTGTCCTCTCAATCCAAGAAAATTAATATCATGTTTTGAAAGAATAGCTCTTTCTAGGTCTGGAATTACGGTTTCACTATACCCATGAATACCAGAAAAAACATCAACTTTATTTTTTTTGGAATTAATGAGATTATCTCTTAGTTCATCCTTAATAGTTTTTGACTCCCAGCCATATGATTTCAGGTCAGCTATTGTTTTTAATTTAGATCGATCCATACTAGTATCTTTTAACTTTATTTCTATTGTAATCTTTAAATATCATTGATCCGAGGTTTTGTAAATCAGCAAAATATGCTGATCCATCATTAATCTCAGTAAACTTTTCTACGAATTCCATAAGATAAGGATCCGAAGCAATCATGAAAGTATTAATCCTTACGCCATTTTTTTTACAGACTGCTGCAAGGTTGTATGTTTTATTAAGAATTTTTGGGTCAAGACCAAAGGCATTTTTGTAATAATTAATACCCACTTTCATGCACGTTGGTTTACCATCAGTAATCATAAAAATTTGCTTATTC
The DNA here is from genome assembly GCA_902523065.1 of uncultured Marinoscillum sp. GTDB lineage: Bacteria > Bacteroidota > Bacteroidia > Cytophagales > MED-G16 > MED-G16. The sequence goes on along the minus strand of CABYXZ010000009.1, from coordinate 7,011 downwards.
TTATTCTTTCTTCTCCTAAGAAGATCCATCGCCAATTCAAGACCAGCAATTGTATTTGTGTGGTATGGTCCTACGCTTAGGTATGGGATATCTTTTATTTTAACTTCCCAGGCGTCATTACCAAAAACAACAACATCAAGCGTATCTTTCTTATACTTTCTCATTATCATCTCAGATAGTGCCATGGCAACTTTTTTTGCTGGGGTTATTCTATCCTCACCGTATAATATCATTGAGTGACTTATATCAATCAATAAAACAGTTGAAGTTTGTGACTTTTGATCAGACTCATAAGTTTCAAGGTCCGTCTCTGCTAGTTTAAAATTTTCTATTCCGTAATTTTTTTGAGCATTTTTTATTGATTCATTGAATGCAATATTTTCTAAATTATCCCCAAACTCATAAGGCTTAGTAGAGGAGTCAAAATCTAGACTTGATCCAAAAGTATTAGTCATATGACTGCCTGTCTTATCTTTCTTTAGCTTTCCAAATATTTCATCAAGTGCAGAATGTCTAAGTTCTAGCTCTGACTTTTTAGTTATCTTGATTTTCTGATCATTAGAATTTTCCTTTACATAGCCTTTCTTTTTTAAATCTTCTATGAAGTCTCCAATACCATAATTTTCCGGAGTGAAGTTGTGTTTTCTATCTAACTCCGTCATTATCGAGATAGTCTTGTTAAAATCTCCAGAGGTTATAAGCAATAACTGCTGATAAATTTTTAAAAGATCTTCAAAATTTTTTGCGTTAAGATCCTTAATTAAACCAATATATTTTTTAAATATTACTCCTTTCACAGTTATAAGTTAACGAGATGTTTGGCCTAAGTGTTATGCCTATTTTTTATTGGGAAACGTCTTTATAAAAATATAAATTCCAAGAAGAATCATCGGAACACTTAACCACTGACCCATGTTAAATGGAATATCATCCTCCCAAGCTACTTGGTTCTCTTTGAGAAACTCATCTAAAATTCTTAAAGTCCACAACGCTATCATGAAAATTGAAAAAATAAATCCGTCGTTTAGGCTCTGCCTCTTAAAGTACCAAAGAGAAAGTAGGCTAACAAAAAGAACTAGACAGTAAAAAGCTTCATATAGTTGTGCCGGATGTCTAGGGATAGCAATTGTGTAAATCTCGGCGTAGTAAACATTTCTATTTTTAAAAATCTTATAACTTAAATCTGTTCCCTGCTCCTCATATATGTGTTTTCTTATACCTTCGTAACCTGTCATAAAGCTTTTAACACTGGAACTGTAAAAATTGTTTTCGTATTCTTCATCTATTACTAGATCATCTTGATATTTAATTCTAATTGTAATAGGGACACCCTTATCAGTAACTTCTCCATCCCTACTCAGAAAAGAAATGTTTTCAACTCTTCCATCAAATCTAAAAGATAAAATATCATTTACACTCTTAGCAAATACTACACCATTTTCAGACTCAGTAGGTAAACCAAGAATTTCTGAATTCATAAAATTACCGGTCCTAATAAACGCACCTGCCAAACATACTACAATTACAATCCTGTCCATAACCCAGAAAAAGTTTTCGCCAACTTTCCTAGAATAGATTAACATACCAAGAATAATAGATATGGCTGCACCATGACTTGCTAAGCCACCCTCCCAGATATAAAGTATTTTTATTGGATTTGAGAGATAATATACCGGATCATAAAATAAACAATGACCAACTCTTGCTCCGATGATTGTAGAGACAACCATATACATAGTTAGTCTTTCTACCTCCTCCGGATCCCTACTTTCTAACTTGTACATCCACCTCATGATGTAGCTACCTACTATAAAACCAGAAGCAAATAAGAGTCCATACCACCTCGGTGGAAATCCAGAAATTATTTCAGGATTGGCATTCCAAATAAAATATAATAGTTCTATCATCTAATTATTCTTCCAAAAAATAGGAGTTATTATCATAAGAAATGTAAACAATTCCAATCTACCAATAAACATCAACAATGTCAAAACCCATTTCCCCTCTGTAGGAATTGAATTGTAAGTGCCCGATGGGCCTACATCACCAATCCCAGGTCCAACATTTCCTAATGTAGCTGCAACAGATCCAATAGCTGTCTCAAAATCAACTCCAATAAATGTCATTACAATAGATCCAAATGAAAAGATGACGACGTAGAGCATCATGAAAGCAAGTATATTAGATATTACCTCATTTGGAACTTTTCTATTATTGAATTTTAGAGTAAAAACACCTGACTGATGAAGCTGTCTTTTAATTTCGTTATAGCTATTCTTAAGAAGTACAACATGTCTAACCAATTTTATACCACCAGATGTTGATCCAGCACAGGCCCCAAAAAACATAAGAATGAAAAAGAGAATGGTTATAAAATCTGTCCAGCCAGTAAAGTCAGCGGTTGTAAAACCTGTTGTTGTTACGATTGAAACAATATTAAAAAATGCACCTCTAAATGTTTCTTCAGCATATGAACTATCAATCATGTATAGTGTTGAAAATACGATTAGAGTTAATATTACTATGAAGGATAAATAGATTTTAAATTCTTCGTTGTTTAATATTTTCTTAAAGTCAAGTTTTAAGGCAAAATAGGTAAGTGTAAAATTTGTTGCAGAAATAAACATAAAAAGAATTATAGTATATTGAATGAGTGGGGACTCGAAATAACCAATACTTGCATTTTTTGTTGAAAAGCCTCCAGTTGCAAATGTTGTCATAGCGTGATTTACTGCATCAAAAATATCCATTCCCTCGGCCCACAAAATAAAAAAGAGTACTATAGTAAATGATATATAAATCAACCAAAGTCTTTGCGCAGTCTCCTTTATTCTAGGTTGTAGTTTATCTAAAGAAAAAACGGGTGCCTCAGCAACAAATAATTGCATACCTCCGATACCTAAAAAAGGAAGAATTGCTACAGCCAAAACTATAATTCCCATTCCACCTATCCATTGTGTAAGACTTCTCCAATACAAGATTGAATGATCAAGAGATTCAATGTCATCTAAAATTGTTGCTCCTGTCGTAGTGTATCCAGATACTGTCTCAAAAAATGCATTCGATAGATTGGGTATCTGGTTCGTTATTATGTAGGGGAGCATACCAAAAAGACACATAAAAACCCAACTTGAAGTAACTATCAAATACCCGTCCCTTCTCCTTAGATCTTTATTTTTATTGTCTTTTGTTCTATAATAAAGCAAGAAACCAACCGCAGAGTTTATGAATGAGGAAACTAACATCCCTTTCCAGGTTGATTCCATATGATAGATCCCGAAAGGAACTGCGGTAAGCATTAAAAAACCATTAATCATCAATAGAATGCCGATGATATTAGCTATGACATTGATATTAAACTTCATTTGAACATTGCCTCAATTGATTTCTTTCCTTCTTTTTTAGTAACAATTAATACTCTGTCACCAACCTCAAAAGTAAAGTCTCCTCTTGGAATTAATGGCTCTTTATTTCTTAGTACACCACCAATTATTCCATCTTTTGGAAATCCTATCTCTTTGAGTTTATTATCAAGTACATTAGACCCTTCCTTAACCTCAACCTCAATGACATCTGCATCAAGACCTTCAATACTTGTGAAGTTAAGAAGTTCACCTTCTCTTATATAATTTACTATAAAGTTAGCTGTAAGATATTTTATGTTAATGGTAGTGTTGAGACCCATATTATGTGCTAAAGGAACAAATTCGATATTCTCAACTTGAGAAATAGTCTTCTTAACGCCGGATTCCTTAGCCGCTAAAGAAGCTAAAATATTTTTTTCTGTTTCATTTGAGAGGGCAAGGAATGCATCCATTGAATCAAGATCCTCTTCTCTCAAAAAATCAACGTCAGTTCCTAGACCGTTTAATACCATTACATTTGGTAGCTCGTCAGCAAACTTTTCACACTTTGGTAAATCTTCGCAAATTAATTTTACATTATACTTTTTAGATAAATGTTTAGCAGAAGTATATGCAAGATCTGATCCGCCGTATATCATTATATTTTTTATCTGTAGATTCTCTCTCCCTGATAATGATAAAACAGTATCAACTCCGTTATCAGATTGAGCAATAAAATATGCAATATCTCCTTGTTTTAAAATATTATGAGATCTTGGGATAATGGTCTCATTTTCAATTTTGTCTTCAATATCTCTAACGATGGCGACTGGTGTAAAGCTTGTGTCTGGATTCAAATATGTTGTCTCAGCAAGTGTCTTATCTTTTAACTCAGATCTTTCATCAATTTTTATTCCTATCAGTCTAAGTTTTCCTTTATCAAAAGCATATGAATCAGATACTGCCGATTCTTTTAGTAAGGTTTTGATTTCTGAAGCACCTAAAGTTTCTGGGTATATAACTTCATCTATCCCAATTGATCTATAGTCAAACGAATCTCTTCTGTGAAGAAGTTCACTATTTGAAATCCTAGCTATACATTTTTTTACACCCAATTTCTTACCAATTACGCATGTTAAAATATTAACCTGCTGAGTTGAAGTAGCAGCAATTAGTAAGTCAGCTTTGGATACACCTGCGTTTTCTAAAGTTTTAATTGACGTTGCATCACCTTTAATTATTGAGACGTCCAAATTTTTTGTAGCTTTCTCAAGAGCTTTTTGGCTGTAATCAATAACGACGATGTCGTGAGACTCTTGTGCAAGTAACTTAGATAGGTGAAACCCAACCTCACCAGTACCCGCAATAATAATTTTCATATAATTAAATTTGGGATTACAAATATACCAATTTGTTTACATATCCTTCATTTAAGCATTTTAAAATATTTCTTAGAATAAACCTCAATTTTAGGTGCTAGATATATTGCAGAAATCATTGTAGGAAAAGCCATTATACCATACGACAAATCAATTACGCTTATAACAAACTTTAGAGACGAGGTTGATCCAACTAGTATCAAAATTAAATAGACATATCTATAATAGTTTTTATATCTCTCACCAACTAAAAATGCGAGACACCTTTCCCCAAAAAAAGAAAGACTGAAAAGGGTTGAAATTGCAAAAGTTAAGGTAGTGAAAAGAATAAGATATTTTCCCAACCAAGGCATTGATATTACAAAAGATTCAATTACCATTTCTATACCGGCAAATGAAGAGTCTCTCCAAGTATCAGTAACTAGAATGCAAATTGCAGTTAAGGTACATACCACAATTGTATCAATAAATGGACCTATCATTGATACCATTCCTTCTTCAATTGGATCCTTTGTATTACTACTTGCATGAATTATTGGAGCAGTACCTATACCAGCTTCATTAGAAAATGAAGCTCTTCTAGCACCAATCATAATAACTGATCCAGCTGCTCCACCAAATAGTGAGTCATAAGAAAATGCATCAGTAATTATTAATCCAAAAGTTGGAATGATTTCGCTAAAGTTAATTGCCATTATGTAGAGAACTGAAAGTAAGTATGTAATCACCATAATAGGTGCTAATTTACTAGCAACCTTACCAATTCTTTGAATTCCTCCTAAAACAACTAAAGAAACAATAGTCATAATGGTTATACCTATAAAGAAATTGTTATATAACTTATTATCAAAAAGTGGAACGTTTTGAAGAATTATATTATTTACAGTTTCAACTATTTGATTAGACTGAAAAATTGGGGAAACACCGAGAAGTCCAAAAAAACAAAAAATAGTGGCTAGTGGTTTCCATTTTTTTCCAAGTCCATTTACAATTACTAACATTGGACCACCTACATTTTTTCCATTTACTCTTTCTCTATACAATACTGATAGTGAACAAGTATAAAATTTTGTAATCATACCAAGTAAAGATGTAATCCACATCCAAAATATTGCACCAGGCCCGCCAAGAGATATTGCGACTGCTACACCACTAATATTTCCCATACCAACAATTCCTCCAATTTGACTTGAGACTGACTCATAAGATGATATACCCTTAGAGTTTGACTTTTTATTAAAAAGAATTTTAAAAGAATGAAAAAAATAAATTAGTGGAATAAATCTTGATCTAAAAAGAAAGTAAAACCCACCTCCAAGTAATAATGAAACTAGAATATGACCGTCCCATAAGTAATCCGCAGAATCGATTACTAAGGATGAAAAACCATCTATAATACTCATTAATCAAAAAATGAATTTACAAATTCTCCTTTATGGAATAATTTTAAGTCACCAACCTTTTCGCCAACACCAATATATTTTATTGGAATTTTAAACCTATCTGTTATTCCAATCACTACACCTCCTTTAGCAGTTCCATCTAATTTAGTTATAGTTATTGAATTTACATCTGTTGCTTTAGTAAACTCCTCAGCCTGAACAAATGCGTTTTGACCTGTACTGCCATCGAGTATAAGCATTACTTCGTGAGGAGCATCTGGCTTGAATTTTTGAACTACCCTTTTAATTTTTGATAGCTCATTCATAAGGTTAAGTTTTGTATGTAATCTTCCTGCGGTATCAATTATAACTATGTCATATTTTTCTTCAACTGCTTTTTTTACTGTATCAAAAGCTACAGAGGCAGGGTCTGTATTCATGCCATGAGATACCACATCCACTCCAACTCTATCGCCCCACATTTTAATTTGATCTACAGCCGCAGCTCTAAATGTATCAGCTGCACCAATCAAGACTTTTAACCCTCCATCTTTAAACTGAGAAGCTAATTTACCAATTGTAGTAGTTTTTCCTACACCGTTTACTCCCACAACTAAAATCACATATGGGACAGCATCATCTTCCACATCGAAGGCCTCTAAGTCCGAACTGTTTTCAGCGAGTATTTTAACTATCTCTTCTTTTAATATATTATTTAACTCATTTACACTGCTATATTTATCTCTTGATACTCTTTCCTCAATTCTGTCAATAATTTTAACAGTTGTCTCTACTCCAACGTCTGAGGTAATTAGTATCTCCTCAAGATCATCTAATACATCGGCATCAATTTTTGATTTGCCTAGGACTGCAGATTTTAACTTTGCAAAAAAACTTTTTTTAGTT
>CABYXZ010000008.1 GCA_902523065.1 uncultured Marinoscillum sp. | reverse complement strand
TTGAATCGTCAGTCCTAACCCTATACGATAAGCAGAGGCTAAAATATCCTACACTAAACAATAAAGAATCAAATTGGAGGGCAGTTGATAATTTTGTTAAAGATGAGTTATCAAAAAAGGGCTCTAAAAAAATATATGTAGTTAGTCATTCAATCAATAGCCCATCAACTCTTGATGTTATTAACAGATTCAATAAAAAATTTGATATTATTCATGTTGAGTACGATACATCATCTTATTCTGGAATGCTTGATGCTAACGAGGATTCATTCGGTATACGTAAACTCCCATATTATGACTTTTCAAAGGCAAAAACAGTAGTCTCATTTGGATATGATTTTCTTGGAAGTTCATTTAATCACACTTTATTTAATAAACAGTTTACCTCTCAGAGAGTTGTAAATAGAGATAAGAGAGAGATGTCAAGACTATACACTTTTGAGTCAAATTTATCTCTTACAGGTGCAAATTCAGACCATAGAATTCCAATAAAGACATCCCATTCAAAAATTTATATTGCTGAACTTTGGAATATATTAAATTCAAAAATTGGAACAAGTAGAGATTATATTAATTATAATAAATCTAGAAAGGATTTTATAAATCTTGAAATTTTGAATAAGGCTGCTGATGATCTTATAAAAAATATTAGCTCATCAATAGTTATATCCGGTTCAAATGATAAGGATGTGCAATCTGTTGTAATTATGATTAATGAGTTACTGAGAAATTATGGTAATACAATAGATTTAAATAAATGTTACAACACCAGAAGAGGTGATGATAGCAAAATGGTTGAATTTATTTCAGATCTTGAGAAGAAATCTGTTCATGGGGTAATATTTCTTAATTCTAACCCAGTTTATGATCATTATCTTTCATCAAAGATTAGAGATGCTTTAGATGATGTTCCACTTAAAATATCTACTTCTGACAGAATTGATGAGACTTCGGTTTTATGTAATGTGATTGCTCCAGATTCTCATTTTCTAGAATCATGGAATGATTACGAGCCAATGGATAACCACTACAGTTTTAGTCAGCCTACTATAAGAAGAATTTTTGATACAAGACAATCTCAAGATTCTTTCTTGAAATGGATTGATTCTAAAGAAAATTATTTTTCTCTATTGAAGACCAACTGGAGAGAAAAGCAAAAATCAATTAAATCTAGAGAACCTTTTCAAATTTTTTGGGATAGGTTATTACATGATGGAGTTGCTGAGTTTGTTGATAAAAATTCTAAAAATCAAAATCCTCTACCAAATTCCTATAAGAATAGGATATCTGAGGTTAATAATATTTTAACACTAATTGATAGAGAGTCAAATCTTGAAAACTTTGAATTAAATCTATACCACAACATGACAGTAAGTGATGGTATTCAATCAAATAACCCATGGCTTCAGGAAATGCCGGACCCTATATCTAAAGTTTGTTGGGACAATTATATTTCTATTAGTCCAAAGGATGCAAGTAAACTGAATGTAAAAACAGACGTTGGGACAATGACTACCAATTTACTTTCATTACAACACAACAATGAATCATATGAAATACCCGTAATTGTTCAGCCAGGACAAGCTGAAGGTACTATTGGACTAGCTTTGGGATATGGAAGAAAACTTGTTGGTCCAGTAGGTGATGGTGTTGGTTTTGACGCAAACCAATTACTGGATAGTGAATCATCTTTCCAAAATTTTACGGTAGGTAATATAAAATTAGAAAATACATTAAAAGATTATAGAATTGCTCAAACACAAACCCATGACACGATAATGGGAAGAGAAAGTGTGATTCAAGAAACTTCATTAGATGAGTATAAAAAAGATGCTTATGCAGGTAAATATCAATTCAAGGTAGCAACCAGTGAAGGATACAAAAAGCCGGAAGAAGTTACTCTTTGGAATGGTCACGAATATAAAAATCATCACTGGGTAATGTCAATTGACCTGAACGCCTGTACTGGCTGCGGTAGCTGCGTAATTGCTTGTCAAGTTGAAAATAATATTCCTGTTGTTGGTAAAGAGGAGGTACTTAACAGAAGAGAAATGTCATGGTTAAGAATTGATAGATACTATTCTAGTGACGGTGATGTCGATGACTTACAAGCATTAGAAATTGCTGCAGAAAATCCTGATGTGACATTCCAGCCAATGATGTGTCAGCACTGTAATAATGCTCCTTGCGAGACTGTTTGTCCTGTTGCAGCTACTACTCATAGTAGTGAAGGCCTAAATCAAATGACATATAACAGGTGTATAGGAACAAGATACTGTGCTAATAATTGTCCTTACAAGGTGAGAAGATTTAATTGGTTTAAATATCATGATAATGAGCAGTTTGATAAGAATATTGCAATGAATAATGATCTTGGTAAAATGGTTTTAAACCCTGATGTTACGGTTAGATCTAGAGGGGTAATGGAGAAATGCTCATTCTGTGTACAGAAAATTCAGCAAGGGAAATTATTGGCTAAAACTGAGAAGAGAAGATTGAAAGATGGTGATGTTAAAACTGCATGTCAGACTGCTTGTTCTACAGATGCAATTATATTTGGTGATGTTAATGATAATAATAGTCGAGTAAGAAAGCATTTACAAGTTGAAAAAATTGATAAGGCAACTCTAAAATTAAAAGAGGAAAGGGCTTACGCCGTCCTTGATGAAATTAGGGTAAGTCCGAATGTTTGGTATTTGAGAAAAATAAGAAATAAAAAAATAGCATAATATGCACGTAGAGTCTAAACTTAGAAAACCTTTAATAACTGGAGGTAAAACTCTAAAAGATGTTTCGGAAGATATATGCAAAAGAGTTGAAGAAAAGCCTTCGCTTTCTTGGTATGCAGCTATGATATTATCTAATATTACTTTAGTAGTCGGTGCATATGCAGTTTATAGAACTCTTTGGGATGGAATTGGTATGTGGGGTTTAAATAAGACTGTAATGTGGGCATGGGATATCACTAATTTCGTTTGGTGGGTAGGAATTGGACATGCTGGAACATTAATTTCTGCTATACTCTTATTGTTTAGGCAAAGGTGGAGAATGGCAATCAATAGATCTGCTGAGGCAATGACAATTTTTGCAGTGATTTGTGCAGCTATGTTTCCATTGTTGCACATGGGGAGACTTTGGATTGGTCTAATTTGGGTATTACCATTACCAAATACATACGGATCGTTATGGGTGAATTTTGCAAGTCCACTCTTATGGGACGTCTTTGCAATCACAACATACTTTTCAGTTTCTCTTGTTTTCTGGTATATAGGTCTGATTCCAGATTTTGCAACTATTAGAGATAGAGCAAAAAAAGCAGGTAGAAAAATATCAGCCTTCATATATGGAGGTCTTAGTTTTGGATGGGATGGTGCTGCTAAGACTTGGTCAAGATATGAAACAGTATCTTTAGTACTTGCAGGGTTAGCCACACCTTTAGTTTTATCTGTTCATACAATTGTCTCAATGGATTTTGCAACATCAGTAATTCCTGGTTGGCATACGACTATATTCCCTCCTTATTTTGTTGCTGGAGCTATATTTTCTGGGTTTGCTATGGTATTAACATTATTAATTATAACTCGAAAAGTTTATAACCTCGAAGACTACATAACTATTAAGCATCTAGAACTGATGAATATTGTAATTATTGTTACAGGTTCAATAGTTGGAATAGCTTATTTAACAGAATTATTTATGGCATGGTACTCAGGTGTTGAATACGAACAGTATGCATTCTATAACAGAGTAACTGGACCTTATTGGTGGGCATACTGGTCAATGATGACATGTAATGTTATTTCACCTCAACTCTTCTGGTTTAAGAAAATAAGAACTAACATAGTTGCAACATTTATAATATCAATAATTGTAAACATTGGTATGTGGTTTGAGAGGTTTGTTATAATTGTTACATCTCTTCACAGAGATTTTCTTCCATCAAGTTGGGCTATGTTTTACCCAACTATATATGATCTAGGTATGTACATCTTCACCTTTGGATTATTTTTTACGGCATTTTTAGCTTTTTCAAAATATTTTCCTGTCATTAATATGGCTGAAGTTAAAAGTATTTTAAAACATACAGGAGAGAAGATAAAAAAATAAAATATGAGTGATAAAGGAGTAAAGTTTGTTATTGGAATTTATGATGATGAGGATATTCTTTTAGATGCTATTTCATCTGTCAGAGGTAAAGGTGTTAATATTCATGAAGTATACTCACCTTTTCCTGTACATGGTATTGAGGATAGGTTAGGATATAAAAGATCTAGATTATCTATTGCTGCTTTTTGTTTTGGGTTTTTAGGAACTTGTTTAGCTCTAACGATGATGATAGGAATGATGACTATTGATTGGCCTATGATTATTGGAGGTAAAGATTTTTTACCGCTACCTGTTTTTATCCCAGTAACCTTTGAAATGACTGTACTTTTAGCAGCATTTGGAATGGTTGGTACATTTCTAGTAGTCAGTGACCTTAAGCCATGGGGAAAACCAAAAACTTTTGATTTAAGATCAACTGATGATAAACATGTCATGGCAATAGAAATTGAGAAAAATTCTATGTCAGAAATCCAACTAAAAAAACTTTTAGAGTCAAATGGAGCTTCAGAGACAAACACTAAATTGATGGAAGAATGAATAAATTAATATCGTATTTATTTGTTGGAATTCTCTTTATTTCATGTTCAGCAAAAGATGATTACCCTGGTGTTGAATATGCTCCTAATATGTATCACTCTGTACCATATGAGCCTCTCTCACAAGTTAAAGATGAGGAAATTGGCAGTTGGTTAGATTCAAATCCAGAAGATGGGCATGGTGAGTTTTATAATTCAAACCCTTACAATCCGTATGGTATGACAATGTTAGAGCCTGTTCCAAACACAGTCAAAAGAGGAGGATATTTACCATATAGAATTCATAAAGACAGTTTTGAAATTGCAGCTCTTGTAAAGAGTCCAATTGAGGATGGTGACGAAGTTTTAAAAGAAGCAAAGATTCTTTATGATAGATTCTGTGTTCATTGTCATGGAGAAAAGGGAATGGGAGATGGTTCTGTTGGTGTTGTTTATAAAGGTGTTACTGCATATAATTCTAGAGCTGTTAAGGATAAATCTGAAGGACATATATTCCATGTAATAACACATGGTAAAGGAAGAATGTGGGGACACGGATCTCAGATATCAATAGAAGATAGATGGAAGATAGTTAAGTATGTCCAAACCCTTCAAAAACAATAATATGAAAGATATTTTTGATTTTAATATAGGAATTAAAAAGAACCTGCTCTACCTTTTTTTGGGAGGACTTTTACTATGTCTTATTGGGGTATATCAGCTTGTAAATTCTGGTCATGCTCATGAAGAATCAACCGAAATTGTAACTTCCTATATTTCAGATAATGGTCACTCTGAATATCATTGGTATAAAAGAGTTTACTCTAATTTGTGGATTAATATTGTCTACTTTTTAGGTATTTCAATTTCAGCTATATTTTTTGTTGCTATCCAATACGTTTCTCAGGCTGGGTGGTCAGCCGGAATATTAAGAGTTCCGCTAGCCATTGGAAGATGGTTACTACCTGGAAGTGTGCTCATGCTTATAGTATTTGCAATTACTAATCACGATATTTTCCACTGGACTCATGAGTATTTATACGACAAATCAGACCCAAGATATGATTATGTTATTGATGGAAAAAAAGCTTATCTGAATCTTCCTTTTTTCCTTGGTAGGATGGTGTTTTTTCTTGGAATATGGTATTTTTTCTATGTACTGATTCTAAAACACATTGCAAAAGAAGATAAGTTAGGTGGAACAGCATCATGGGAGAAGCTGTTTACAATATCAACTGTTTTTGTAGTTTTTTATGCATTTACTCAATCAGTAGCTGCTTGGGATTGGGTATTATCAATAGATACCCATTGGTTTAGTACAATGTTTGGATGGTATGTTTTTGCCAGTTGGTGGGTTTCTGCTCTAGCCTTGATAACTTATATGATTATTATATTGAGGGATAATGGATACCTTGATTTTGTCAATCACAGTGTTATTCACGACTTGGGTAAGTATGTTTTTGCTTTTAGTGTTTTCTGGACTTATATATGGTTCTCTCAATTCCTATTGATCTATTATGCAAATATTCCTGAAGAAACTATTTATTATGTAGAGAGACTTGATAGCGATTTCTATTACCCCTTCTTTTTGGTTAATTTAATCTTGAACTTCTTTTTTCCATTCCTCTTTTTGATGACTAGAGCAAGTAAAAGATTTACTAGATTTTTAAAAGTTGCTTGTCCTATTGTACTGTTTGGTCACTTTATTGATTTTTATCTTATGGTAACTCCAGGGGTTTTGAAAGAAAATGGAGGTTTTGGATTTTTAGAAATTGGTATGCTTTTGTTGTTTTTATCCGCATTTTTATTTGTAATTCTAAACGGCCTGACCAAACTTCCTTTGGTTGCCAAAAATCATCCGATGTTAGATGAAAGTTTACATCACGATATTTAATTTTTATTTTGAAAAAAATGAAATTACAAAACTTCCTTTGGATCAAAAAATAACTAGTTCATAGGTAAGTTTTTAAGAGTTTGGTATATAAATTTGTGCTATGAATTTGATAATTGGAATCATACTTTTTTTATCACTAGCAGTAGTTTTTTTACTATTTAGATCTACTGAAATATTAAGTGTAGCCAAGAAAAAAATAGCTACCTCATTCGAGGATTCCAATAATTCTTTTAATGCAATTTCTGGAGTTGTTTTCATGTTTCTATCATTTGCTGTCATTTTCTGGTATTCTTATGACCAATTTGAAAATTATTTTTTACCAATGGCATCTAAACATGCGCCAGAAGTTGAGCTACTTTTTTGGGTAACAATGGCAGTTACGTTTACTGTATTTATCATAACACAAGTTGTAATGTTCTATTTTGGATATAGGTATAGGTACAAGAAAGAAAGAAAAGCTTATTTCTATCCAGAGAATCACAAATTAGAAATTGTTTGGACAGTCATTCCTGCAATTGTACTTGTTGGTCTAATTGGATGGGGACTAGTTAAATGGAATAACATAATGGGACCTCCTCCTAAGGATGCAGTGGTAATTGAGATTATGGGCTACCAGTTTGCATGGGCTTCAAGATACCCAGGTCCAGATAATGAGCTAGGAGATGCAAATTATAAGTTAATTGATGTTGATAATATTGTCGGAATCGATTTTACAGATTCATCGTCTTTAGATGACTTCATGCCAAGAGAAATTCATATACCTAAAGGAAAACCTGTACTTTTTAAAATAAAAGCTAGAGATGTAATTCATAGTGTCTATCTACCTTACATGAGATCTCAAATGAATGCCGTACCAGGTATGCCAACGCAAATGTGGTTTATACCTACCAAAACGACTGCTGAGATGAGAGAAGAAACTGGCAACGAGAATTTTAACTTTGAAATTGTGTGTAATAAGATATGTGGAAGAGCTCATTTTTCAATGAAACATACAGTAATAGTTGAGGAGGAATGGGAATATATCAAATGGAAAAATGAACAGAAATCATGGATTGAAAAAAATCCTGATTATTACGCAAATTTCGTAAAAAATAATTCTACAGACGTAGCAGTATTAAATGATTAATTATGGAGATTACAAAAACCTCAACCAAACCTAAAGTACAAGAGCATGATCATCATGATGATCATCACGATCAAAGTTTTATAACTAAATATATATTTAGTGAAGACCACAAAATGATTGCCAAACAGTTCTTAATAACTGGAATCTTTTGGGCTATAGTTGGTGGTGCAATGTCATCTTTGTTTAGAATTCAACTTGGCTTTCCTGATATGGATTTAACAGCACTTAGTCCAATAATCGGAAATTGGTTAACACCTCAAGGGAAAATTGACCCTGAAGTATATCTAGCTTTAATTACCATGCATGGAACTATTATGGTCTTTTTTGTTCTTACTGCTGGATTGAGTGGGACATTTAGTAATTTCTTAATTCCTCTTCAGATCGGTGCTAGAGATATGGCAAGTGGTTTTATGAATATGTTATCATACTGGTTTTTCTTTCTTTCAAGCATAGTAATGTTTGTTTCTATTTTTGTCGAAGGAGGCCCTGCTAGTGGTGGTTGGACAATTTACCCTCCTCTTAGTGCACTGCCTCAAGCTGTATCAGGCTCTGGAATGGGTATGACCTTATGGCTAGTTTCTATGGCGTTATTTATTGTTTCCGCATTATTAGGTTCACTAAATTATATTACTACTGTTATCAATTTACGTACCGAAGGAATGACTTTCTTTAGGATGCCACTTACTATATGGGCATTTCTTGTAACAGCTATACTAGGTGTTCTATCATTCCCAGTACTGCTTTCAGCTGCATTACTATTGATAATGGACAGATCTTTTGGAACAAGCTTTTACTTATCGGATATTTATATAGCCGGTGAAGCTCTATCTAATCAAGGTGGTAGTGCAATTCTATTTCAGCACCTGTTTTGGTTCCTTGGTCACCCTGAGGTTTATATTGTTATATTACCTTCACTCGGTATTACATCTGAAATTATTGCAACATGCTCTAGAAAACCTATTTTTGGTTACAGGGCAATGGTTTATTCAATCTTTGGTATAGGAGTTCTTTCATTTGTTGTGTGGGCCCACCACATGTTTATATCTGGAATGAATCCTTTTTTAGGTTCTGTATTTACTATTTTAACGCTAATAATTGCAGTTCCATCTGCCGTGAAGGCTTTTAACTACATAGCAACGTTGTGGAGAGGTAATATTGTATTTACTCCTGCTATGTTATTCTCTATTGGTCTTGTATCATTTTTTATATCTGGAGGATTAACTGGATTATTTTTAGGAAACTCAGTTGTTGATATTAATCTTCATGACACATACTTTGTGGTTGCTCATTTTCATATAGTTATGGGTAGCGCCTCTTTCTTTGGTCTTTTTGCTGGTGTTTATCACTGGTTCCCAAAGATGTTTGGAAGGATGATGAACAGGACATTAGGTTATTTTCATTTTTGGGTTACTTTCATTGGTGCCTATTTAGTTTTTTTCCCACTTCATTATATTGGAATAGCTGGATTTCCAAGGAGATATTATTCATTTACAAATTTTGAAACTGGTAGAATTGAATCATTTATTGATTTGAATACATTCGTGAGTTTTGCAGCTATAATAACTTTTATAGCTCAATTTGTTTTCCTTTTCAACTTTTTCTATTCAATGTATAGAGGCAGAAAAGCACCAAAAAACCCTTGGAATTCAAATACTATTGAGTGGACAACACCTAGAGAACCTGGTCATGGAAACTGGCCTGGAGCGATACCTAAAGTAGAAAGATGGCCTTATGATTACAGTAAACCTGGATCAGATAAGGATTACATTCCTCAGCATATTCCTTTGTCTAAAACACCAGAGTCAAATATGCCAGAGGATTCATCAAGGTAGATATTTATCTTTAGATTTTTAAAATGTCAAATTGGTTAGGATTAAATTACAATCTTTCAACGAAGATTAGCCTATTTCTATTATACATACTAATCCTTGCTGGTGGGGTAGTTAGGTGCACAGGTTCAGGAATGGGTTGTCCCGACTGGCCAAAGTGTTTTGGTATGTATATTCCTCCAACTTCTGTTGATCAATTACCAAAAAATTATGAAAAAATCTTTGTTGAAGGAAGAATTAAAAAAAATGAAAGATTAAGTTCAGTTTTGTCTTTTTTTGGGTTAAATAAGCTTTCTGAAAAAATTAAAAGTGATCCAGAAATTAAAAAAGGTGAGAGTTTTAATGTTTTTAAAACATGGACAGAATATATAAATAGATTAATTGGAGCTCTTGTAGGATTATCACTATTATTCGTTTTTTTATGTTCAATATTTTTAAAACCATTGAACCGGAAATTGATTTTATTATCTTTTCTATCTCTAATATTAGTCTTTTTCCAGGCCTGGGTTGGTTCAATTGTTGTCTCAACAAATCTGTTATCAGGTCTAATTACTTTTCATGTTATTGTAGCTTTATTGATAATATGTAACGTTATACTTTGCTATCATTTATCTTCAAAAAATGACAACAATTATAGTAGGAGTAAGCCCCTTAATTTTTTTATTGTTATTAGTCTAACATTATTTATTATTCAAATGGTTTTAGGAACTGAGGTAAGAGAGTCAGTTGATGAGTTATTAAAATTATATGGATTTAATTTTAGGGAAAACATAATAGAATCTTTAAATAGCTCATTTAAAATACATAGGTCTTTCTCTCTTTTGATTCTTTTATTTCAGATAATGACAGTTGTAACAATTTATTTAAAATTTAAAACACACAATTATTTCAAACTTCTTTCAGTACTTATGCTCGTCATAATTATTTCTGAAATCTTAGTTGGAGCTGGTATGGCATACTTTTCAATTCCAAAAATTCTTCAACCAATACATCTTTTCATAGCTTTTATAGCATTTGGTTTACAGTTTTATATTCTACTTCTAAACTTTTCTTTAAAAAAATCATAGTATAATGAATCTTATATTCTCAAAAACTATATTTGCGTTTTATATTATGATTGAAAATATTAAACTATTCTTTGAGATAACTAAGTTTAGACTTTCCCTTCTAGTTGCTCTATCGTCAGTTTTTGGTTTTTTTATCTCAACGAGTAAGGTTGATATTAATGAAGTATTTATTCTTTTAGTTGGTGGATATCTGATAAGCTCTTCCTCTGTAATTAATAACCAAATTTTAGAAAAAGATTTAGATAAAATGATGAATAGAACAAATAAGAGACCTATTCCAACCGGCAGAATATCTATCTATAAGTCTGTTATAATGTCTATTTTTTCTATGATTATAGGTTTATTTTTGATTTCCTTTTATTTAAATATTTATGCTGCGCTATTATCATTTATATCATTAATTCTTTATTCATTTGTTTACACACCTATGAAAAAGTTTGGTCCAATCGCTGTTTTTATTGGGGCAATACCTGGTGCACTTCCACCTCTAATAGGTTGGGTAGCCTCAACTGGCCAGATAACTTTAGAGGCAATAATAATTTTTAGCATTCAATTCATCTGGCAATTCCCTCACTTTTGGGCTATAGCTTGGATGTATGACGATGACTACAAAAAAGTTGGATTTAAACTTTTACCAAATAGTGGAGAAAAAAATTTAAAGACAGCGGTAAATATTATGATATATACACTATTTCTAATTCCGTTAGGTCTTCTCCCAACAATTTTTGGAATTACGGGTATAATATCTGGGACAGTTGCAGTATTTCTTGCAATCATTTTTTTAGCTCAAACTTTTAAGCTTATCAATGATTATTCAAGGGAGTCTGCAGTTAAGGTAATGTTTAGTTCATTTATTTATTTACCTATTGTTCAAATAAGTTATGTTTTAGATAAAATTTAAATTTTTATGAAAGAAAATTCAGTACCTAAAATATTAAGAATGAATCCAAAAATTTTCTTAATATGGATATTTATGATATCAATATCAATGATATTTGTATCATTAATTAGTGCTTATATTGTAAAAAAAGGAGAGCCAGGTGGATTTAATGTCGATCTTCCTTCAATGTTTTACTATTCCACAATTGTTGTAATCCTAAGTAGTATCTTCAAGCAGCTTTCATATTTTAGTACCAAAAAAGACGATTTTAAAACCCAAAAATTATATTTATTAGGAAGCTTTATTACTGGAGCGTTATTTCTTCTATTTCAGTATTATGGTTGGGTTCAGTTAGTTGAAGGTGGAGTATTTTTTGTTGGACATCCTGATGGTTCCTTCATATATATTTTAAGTGGGGTGCATGCTTTTCACCTCATCTCTGGTCTTATTTTCATATTATATATATACAATTCAGCAATAAAGTTAAACGTACATTCTAAAAACTTACTGAGTATTGAGATGTCAACAACATATTGGCATTTTCTTGCCGGAATGTGGGTTTATTTATTTATTACTTTGTATTTTTATAATATATAAAAATGGCAAACCAAGCTACTTTATCTTCTTCAAATAAGGACCTTTGGGCAGGAGGAACTGAACCATTCAAGGCAAGTTATGGAAAACTTATGATGTGGTTCTTCCTCATATCTGACGCTTTTACATTTTCTGCTTTTTTAATCGCTTACGGAGTTATTAGATTTAGACATCCAGGGTACGAGGGTTCACTATCTGATTTTTCTTTCTCTCAATCTTACTGGCCTGTGCCAGAAAAAGTTTTTGAAGCATTTCCTTTCTTTCATGGGGTAGAGTTACCTCTAGTATTTGTTGGATTAATGACATTTATTTTAATTCTAAGTAGTGTAACAATGGTACTCGCTGTTGAGGCAGGTCATAGAATGGATAGACAGGCAGTTGAGAAGTGGATGATATGGACAATTTTTGGTGGGCTTGTTTTCTTAGGTTGCCAAGCTTGGGAATGGTCTCACTTTATTCATGGGACTGATGCTGGTTCAAAACTTCTTGATGGAAGTATGATTTATGGTGCAAACCTTCAGTTAAATCAATATGGACCTCCTGATTTTGCCGCTTTTTTCTTTTTTATTACTGGTTTTCACGGCTTCCATGTATTCAGTGGTGTCGCATTAAACTTCTTAATATTTTATCAAGCTACAGTTGGTATACTTGAGAGAAGAGGTCACTATGAAATGGTTGAGAAAGTTGGCCTCTATTGGCATTTTGTTGACCTAGTATGGGTTTTTGTTTTTACTTTTTTTTATTTAGTTTAAGGATATGATTGAACCTGAAATTTCTACAATAAAACCAGAGCCTGCTGATAAATCAAAAATATGGAAGATTTGGAAAGTGGCAATTATTCTTGGTTTAGTTACGGCAGCAGAATTTTATGTTGCTCTTCAGTTCCCTGAATCTTGGAAAAGCTTTAAGATTTTTTTATTTATTGGTATGACATTTGTAAAGGCAGGATATATAGTTGCAGAGTTTATGCACCTAGCTCATGAACAGAAATCCTTAATGTGGACTATTTTAATTCCAACAGTATTCGTTGTTTGGTTATTAGGCGCCTTGTTTATTCAAGCTGATGCTATATACCAAGCTATTTACTTTTAATGGTTAACCTAAAAAAGGTTTTTATTCTTTCATTTTCCATTCTTCTACCTGTAATTATCTATTTTTTTTTAAGGTTCTTTGGAGATAATAAATACGAGGTATCTGAAGTAAGATATGATTGCTACAAAATATTGTCAAGTTTTAATTTTCGAGATAAAGAAAGGAATGATAATGTTTTTCTTGTTGATGTGAGATATAAACTTAAAAATCCTTTAGTTGATAATCTACTTAATAAATTATATTCAAATAAGAATATTGAAATTATAACATTATCATCTACCGCTCGTAATTTAGAGTGGAAAGTAATCGAGACAAATCTTTTTGATATAAGTGATGGGAAAAAATGTTTTGATACTGATAATGGTGATGATCACGTCTTACTTCTTGATAAGGAACTAATGGTAAGAGGTATTTATGACCTAAATGATCTCGATGAATACGATAGATTAAATGTTGAGATTGATATAATTAATAGGTATGAAAGATAAATATTTGAGTGTTAACGTTATAGTTGCGGTTTCAATACTAATTCCTGTAGCCGTTGCAGTTCTACTTTTTATGCCCAGTAAGATTTCAATTTTTGGAGAGTGGACATATAAACTACCTCACTTTAATGCCGTAATTAATTCTCTTACCTCGTTATTATTGGTCTTATCCTTCTATTTTATAAAGTACAAAAAGAATATTGTTCTACATCAAAGGTTAAATACTTTGGCTTTTACACTTGGTGCAATTTTTTTACTATCGTATATTATTTATCATTCCTCAGTTGAAAGCACAAAATATCTGGGTGACTCGAGAAGTATTTATTTCTTCTTCCTAATATCACATATTCTTCTTTCAATAGTTGTTGTGCCTTTCGTTTTATTTGCATTTTATTACTCTTTGACAAATAAAATTGATAAACACAAAAAGGTTGTTAAATACACATTTCCAATTTGGTTGTATGTATCAGTTTCTGGTGTAATAGTTTATTTTATGATAAGTCCTTTTTATCAATTCTAATGAAAAAGATATTTTCACTCATTATCCTATTTATATTCTTCACATATGAGACTTTTTCTCAAGGTTGTTCAATGTGTAGAGGTATTGTTGAAAGTGATGCAAATTCTGGTGGTACTGGAATATCATCTAGTATAAATTCTGGGATTGTGTATTTATTTACCTCTACTTATGTTCTAATAATTATAGGTGCAGTTTTCTGGTATTATAGGAGTAGGAGTTATGTCAAAGACCAGGAAAGTAAAAGGAAGATAAAGAAAAGGGTTGCTTCTTTAGTTGATTGATTACTATTTAATCTTTTTCATTAATTTATTTGAAAACACAAACTCATTCAACTCTTTAATATTTGTTTTTAATATTTTCTTATTATTTCCTTCCCAAAGCTTTTTTCCCTCGTGTAAGAACATAATATATTCTCCTATTTCTACAACTGAGTTCATATCGTGAGTAACTACAATAGTTGTAGTGTTTAGTTTTTGAGTAAGTTCTAAAATTAAATCATCAATTTTAATTGCAGTCAGTGGATCTAGACCCGAGTTGGGTTCATCACAGAATAGATATTTTGAATCATTTACAATAGCTCTTGCAATGCCAACTCTCTTCTTCATTCCTCCACTCAATTCAGAAGGCATTTTTTGATTTACTTTATTTAACCCTACTAATTCTAAGCAATGATTTACTTTTTCTAACTTTTCTTTTTCTGGTGTCTCGGTTAGAATATCTAAAGGAAATTTAACGTTTTCCTCAACATTTTTTGAATCAAATAAAGCACTTCCTTGGAATAGCATTCCAATTTCTCTTCTTATCTCAGTCGTGAGCTTTTTATTTGCACTTGAAAAGTCTCTGCCATCAAATAAAACACTTCCTACATCTGGTTCAAGAAGACCAACAAGACATTTAAGAAGAACACTTTTTCCAGTGCCGCTTGCTCCTATAATTAAGTTTGTTCTACCTTTCTCAAATTTTCCTGAGATATTAAAAAGAACCTGTTTATCCTTAAATGATTTTGATATGTTTTTAATTTCAATCATAATAATACCTGAGCTAAGACATAATCTGCTATTAAAATAGCTATACAACTGTTAGTTACTGCGTTAGTGCTAGACTTACCTACTTCGAGAGCACCACCTGATGTATAATATCCTTGAAAAGATGAAATTGAGGCTACAATAAAGGCAAACACATATGATTTAACAAGAGCAAAAGGTATATTAAACGGATTGAACTCATATCTTAATCCATATATATACTCTTGTCCTGTTATTACATCTGTTAAAACTCCAGCCAAATATCCACCTCCAATTGCAAGGGTTGCGGAAATAATTACTAGAATGGGAAACATCAGTAACGAAGCTATGATTTTTGGAAGTACAAGGTATGAGGAAGAGTTTACACCCATTACTTCAAGTGCATCAATTTGTTCCGTTATTCTCATGGTGCCTAATTCACCGGCAATATTTGATCCAACTTTTCCAGCGAATACTATAGCAATAATTGTAGGAGATAATTCTAATAGTGTCATGTCCCTTACTACCAATGATATTACGTAGTCAGGGATTAGAGGTCCAACTAAATTAAATGCAGTTTGAATGGTAGTAACCGCACCCATAAAAATCGATACTATTGAAACAATAAAAAGGCTATCGTACCCAATTTTTATACATTCATTTATTGTTAGGGAGAAATAGGTTCTAAATTTCTCTCTTCTCTCCAATAGAGAGATCATAAATAGAATATACTTACCAAAATTTTTCAACTTATTAACTTATTTTTCATTAATATACATACAAATTATTAAATTAAAATGAGAATTTAATCTAATGAAAAAAACAATAGTGCTAACAGGTGGCTCAAAGGGAATGGGTAGATCAACTCTATTAAAATTTGCTGAAAATGATTTTAATATTTTTACCTGCTCAAGAAAAAAAACTGATTTAAAATTAGTTGAGGATGAAATCAAAAAAGTAAATCCAAATATTGTTTTTAGTTCAATTGAAGCAGATTTATCTCAAAAAGAGGGTTGCAATAAATTTGTTGAATTTGTTAATTCTAACACTGATAATATTCATGTATTAGTTAATAATGTAGGGACTTTTGTTCCTGGAGAATTAATGAGTGAAGATGAAAATGCACTAGAATTTATGATTAATACAAACCTTTACTCGAATTATTGGGTAACAAGAGGGTTTTCCAAAAAATTTATTAATCAGAAGTTTGGTCATATATTTAACATATGTTCTATTGCAAGTAAAGTTGCATATGAAAATGGAGGTTCATACTGCATTTCTAAATTTGCACTTTATGGTTTTAGTCAGTGCCTCAGAGAAGAATTTAAAAAACTAAATATAAAAGTAACTGCTGTTTTACCTGGTGCAACTCGTACAGGAAGCTGGGACGGAACATCCTTACCTGATGAACGTTTTATAAATGTTGATGACGTAGCAAAATCTATTTTCTCTGCATATGATACTTCGCCTGGAGCTACAGTTGAAGAAATAGTCATACGTCCACAACTTGGTGACATTTAAATAATATACTTTGAATAAATTCTTCAATAAAGGTTTATTTAGATACAAAAGAAGAAAATCTCATACTGTAAATATTGGTGATTCTGGAATAGGAGGGAATAATCCAATAAGAATACAGTCAATGACAACTACTGACACAATGGATACAAAGTCTACCGTTGACCAAACAATTAGAATGGTTAACTCAGGCTGCGAGTTTGTTAGAATTACAGCACCAAGTGTGGGAGCAGCTAAAAACTTATCAAATATTAAAAATGAATTGAGAATGCAAGGTTATAATGTTCCTTTAATTGCTGATATTCATTTCACTCCAAAAGCTGCAGAAATTTCAGCTGAGATTGTGGAAAAGGTTAGAATAAATCCAGGAAATTACTCAGATACAAAAAAGTTCAAGACTATTGAATATGATGATAATACCTATAATGAAGAAATAGAAAGAATATATGAAAAGGTATCACCTCTAATTAAAATTTGTAAAAAGAACGGGACCGCAATGAGAATTGGTACAAACCATGGCTCTCTTTCAGATAGAATATTAAGTAGATTTGGAGATACACCTAAGGGAATGGTCGAGTCAGCACTAGAATATCTAAGGATATGTGAAGATCATAAATTCTATAATATTGTATTATCTATGAAGGCAAGTAATCCACTAGTTATGGTGCATGCCTATAGGTTATTAGTTGAAAGTCTCGAAGATTCAGATTTAAAAAAATATCCAATTCATTTAGGGGTAACAGAAGCAGGAGATGGTGAGGACGGTAGGATTAAGTCTGCAATTGGAATTGGATCTTTATTAGATGATGGAATAGGTGATACCGTTAGGGTATCATTAACTGAAGAACCTGAATTTGAATCTCCAGTTGCAAGTCTTTTAGTTAATAGATATAAAGAAAGAGATAATCATAAGAAAATTTTTATTCCCAAAGAATTTAGTTTCTCACCATTTCATTATGAAAAAAGAGAATCAACAGAGGTCTTAAATATTGGTGGAGACTTCTTACCAGTAGTAATTAGTGATTTGTCAGGAATTAAAAAAATTGAAGAGAAAGTAATTAATAAACTTGGGATAAAATACAATAATGCTTTAAGTAAATTTGATATTGAAGATACGTCTCCTGATTATATTTATATAGGTAAGAATGAAATACAATCTAATATTCTTCAATACAATTTAATTCTTGACTATGAGAACTGGCTAGTTAATAAAAACGTTAATTCAGCTTATCCATTAATTGAAATTTTATCATTGGGAAGTATTAAAGAATTTTCTGATAATTTAAATTTCATAAGGGTATGTACAAATGAAATAGAATTACTTAAGAGCAGTAACTTACCAAATAATGCTGTATTAATTCTTCATTCTAAAAATGATCATTTTATGCCTGATATGAGGTCTTTTTTTCTTTCTACATCTGTCAGCCTACCCATTATAATAAGTAAAAACTATGATTTTAGTTATTCCGATAAGTTAATTGTACAATCATCTACAGACCTAGGGGGGATATTTATTCAAGGCATGGGCGATGGTATATTTTTAAGATCTAGTAAAAAATCAGATATAAATTATAATAAACTTAATTCTCTTAGCTTTAAAATTTTGCAGGCTGCTCGTGTAAGAGTTACATCAACCGATTTTATATCCTGTCCATCTTGTGGAAGGACATTATTTGATCTACAAAAAACAACAGCTATGATAAGAGAAAAGACGGATCATCTTAAAGGGTTGAAAATAGGGATAATGGGATGTATTGTTAATGGTCCTGGAGAAATGGCAGATGCAGATTATGGTTATGTGGGTTCAGGTAAAGATAAAATCACTTTATATCGAGGACAAGAAGTCGTTAAGCGTGCAATAAATTATGAAGATGGTGTTAATGAACTGATTGAACTAATAAAAGATGATGGCAATTGGATTGACCCTTAAAATAAAAATATGAAAAACAAGCAAAAAAAAATATCGTATTACTTTGATTTTTCTGAGGTTTTAAATTATTTCTTCAGAAAAAATGATCCTAACAAAAAGTCTAACTTCAGCTTAAAAGCTATGCACACAGTAAATAAGCTATCTATTTTAATATTTTTAATTGGAGTTATGGTAATTATTGTAAGGCGTATTTTTTCATGACAAGAAGTTTTTTTTTAATAGTCATTTTTCTTGCACTTTCTTGTCAAATCAATGAAAAAAGTGAAAAAAGATACAACTATCTTGCCCTTGGAGATTCATATACAATAGCAGAGTCATTAAATCTTATTGACTCTTATCCTCACCAATTAAAAAACCAATTAAAAAAAATCGATAGTGTTAATATAATAGCAAAAACTGGATGGACAACTGGAGAGTTAATTGACACTTTAAAAGCTTTAAATATCAATAATAAATATGACTATGTTTCTTTACTAATTGGTGTTAATAATCAGTACAGAGAATATGATATATCCATTTTTGAAAAGGAATTTGAGTATCTTCTAAATTTAGCAATTCAGTATGCAAATGATAGAAGTAAAGTTTTTGTGATATCGATTCCTGACTACGGTGTTACACCTTTTGGTTTTAAAAATAGAGATAAAATTTATAAAGAGATTGATCAGTATAATTTGATAAAAAGAAAGATTGTTAAAAAATATAATATAAGATTTTATGATGTAACCGATATCTCAAGAGAAGCAAAAGAAAAAAAACATTTAATAGCTGAAGATAGTTTACATCCTTCAAGAGAGATGTATTCTTTGTGGGTAGATAGGATATTGAATGATTTTGATATATAAATAATTATATGACAATATTTATTATTTTTTTAGGTACAAAAATAATTTTTTTGACATTTTCGTTTTTTATCCATTTTAAAACTATTTCATTCTGAACCACCTGTTTCTTAACTTCATCTCCATTTGCCTCCAAACTAAACTTGATTTTTGTTCTCAATTTTCCATTAATCATAATTGGATATTCGAATTCATCCTCATCTAAAAATTTATCGTTGTATTTTGGATATTTGGATAATGAAATACTTTCCTTATGTCCTAACTTTGACCATAACTCCTCGGATAGATGAGGAGCAAATGATGATAAGACAATTAGAAATGGTTCAAGAATCTCTCTTTTATTACATTTCAATCTGCTCATTTCATTAACTGTTATCATTAATTGACTAATACAGGTATTTATTGAAAGTCTTTCAATATCATTTTCAATTTTTTTAATGGCTGTGTGAAGATTTTTTAATTCATTTTTTTCAGGTTTTTTATCAGAGACATTAAATTGATCATTTAAATGGAATAAATTCCACACCTTATTTAAAAATTTAAATACTCCTTCAATTCCATTTGTATTCCAAGGCTTTGATTGCTCAAGTGGCCCTAAAAACATTTCGTACATTCTTAATGTATCTGCACCATATCCACTAATTATACTGTCAGGATTTACAACATTGCTTTTTGACTTAGACATTTTTTCAGTTTCATATCCACACACATATTCATTCTCTTCAAGTATAAACTCTGCGTCTTGATATTCTTTCGAGGAATTTTTAAATTTTTTAATGTTTAACCTATCATTTTCAACAATATTAACATCAACATGTAGCTTAGTATATTCATATTTTTTTCTTAAGTTGTGTGAAACGAATTTATTGGTGTTTTTAATTCTATAAATAAAATTTGATCTACCAAGTATCATGCCCTGATTAACCAATTTCTTGAAGGGCTCTGAGGTATTTACATGATCTAAATCATATAATACTTTGTGCCAAAATCTTGAATATAAAAGATGAAGAACTGCATGTTCTGCTCCTCCAATGTATAGGTCAACAGGCATCCAATATTTTATTTTATTTTCGTCAGCAAAACTTTCTTCGTTATTTGGATCAAGATACCTTAGATAATACCAGCATGATCCAGCCCACTGAGGCATTGTGTTTGTTTCTCTTTCAAAATTATCATTTCCTACCTTAATATTTACCCATTCTTTACTTCTAGCAAGAGGCGATAAACCATCTGCAGTTGGAAGATAACTTTCAACTTCTGGTAATTTAATAGGTAACTCATTTTCTTCTACTGGATATTGCTTTCCATTATTATGTATTATCGGTATAGGTTCTCCCCAGTATCTTTGTCTTGTAAATATCCAGTCTCTTAACTTATAATTTATAGTTTTTTTACCAAGATCTAAACTCTGAAGTGTATCAGTAATTATTTTTTTGAAATCGTTATTGTCAGTGCCATCGTATTTATCTGAGTTTATTATTTTTCCATCACCGGTATAACATTTCTCATTAGTATTATGACTTATTACTTGCCTAATCTCGAGGTTAAATTTAGAAGCAAACTCATAGTCTCTCTCATCGTGTGCAGGAACTGCCATTATTGCACCTGTTCCGTAGCTTGATAAAACATAATCTGAAATCCAAATCGGCACCTTATTATTGGATATCGGATTAATTGCGTAAGAACCTGTAAAAACACCTGTTTTATTTTTTTCATTTTCCTGTCTCTCTAATTCACTTTTTTTTGCTGTTTTTTCAATGTAATCTTTTATATCATTTTTATTTTCATCTGTTGTAAGTCTTTTAACAAGTTTATGTTCAGGTGCTAAAACTAAATAAGTTGCACCATAAATTGTATCAGGTCTAGTTGTGAAAACATCAATCTTTTGATTTTCTAGTACTGGAAATGAGATTTCGGCACCAGAAGATTTACCAATCCAGTTTTTTTGCGATATTTTAATTGACTCTGGCCAGTCTAGAGTATCTAAATCCTCAAGAAGTCTTTCTGCATAATCTGTAATTCTCATTACCCACTGTCTCATGGGTTTTCTAATAACTGGAAAACCTCCTCTTTCACTCACACCACCAATTACTTCTTCATTTGATAGAACAGTTCCTAATTCCTCACACCAATTAACATCAACTTCATCAATATATGCTAATCTTTTAGAATCAATATATTTTCTTTTTTCATCGTCAGATAATCCCTGAGGAATCTTTAATTTTTCAATCTTTTCTGCCTTATTTTTTTTGTGATTATAATAACTATCATAAAGCTTTAAAAATATCCATTGTGTCCACTTATAATATTTACTATCACTTGTCCTTACCTCTCTGTCCCAATCATATGATAAACCCAATTGACTCAATTGCTCTTTAAATTTTTTAATATTTTCTTCAGTTGTTTTTTTTGGATGTTGACCAGTTTTAATTGCATATTGCTCAGCAGGAAGACCGAATGAATCGAATCCCATAGGATGTAATACATTATAACCTTTTAACTTTTTAAATCTAGATATTATATCAGAAGCAATATATCCAAGTGGATGACCAACATGAAGTCCAGACCCAGAGGGATAAGGAAACATATCCATCACATAATACTTTGGCTTATTATTAATTTCTGCTTTAAATGTTTTGTTTTTATCCCAGAAATTTTGCCAGTATTTTTCAATCCTACCAAAATTATATTTCATATTCAAAAATAGTATTTAATTAATTATTTAAGCACTATTTTTTTCTGAAAACTAAGGATATTGGGACACCATCGAGAGTAAAATGATCTCTTAATTTATTCATCAGAAATCTTTTATAAGGCTCTTTTATATATTGAGGTAAATTGCAGAAAAAAGCAAAGGTAGGGGTATTAGTTGGCAATTGAGTTATATATTTTATTTTGATGTACTTACCCTTTGTTGATGGGGGAGGATATTTTTGAATTTCAGGTAGTATCTTATTATTGAGTTGAGAAGTTGAGATTTTTTGTTTTCTATTCTCAAAGATTTCTAGTGATTTTTCAAGTGTTTGAAGTATCCTTTGTTTTTTAAGAACAGATGAAAAGATTATTGGTATATATGAAAAAGGACTGATTTTATTTTGTATACTTTTCTCATATTCTCTAAGAGAACTATTATCTTTTTTTATTAGGTCCCACTTATTTACCATAATTATGATACCTTTTTTATATTTTACTGCAAGTGATAAAATATTCATGTCTTGTCCTTCAAAACCCTGTTTTGCATCTATCATTATTATAGCAACATCACTATTCTCAAGAGCTTGAATAGATCTCATTACTGAGTAGAATTCAATATTTTCTTTTACTTTAGATTTTTTTCTTATTCCTGCAGTGTCAGTAATTATGAAGTTTTTATTAAACATGTTGTATTCTGTATCAATGGAATCTCTGGTCGTTCCTGATATCTCAGTGACAATATTTCTTTCTTCACCTAAGATTGCGTTAGTAAATGATGACTTTCCGACATTAGGTCTTCCAAGAATTGATATTCTAGGTAAATTGACTTGAGATAGTTTATCATCATTATTAATTTTACTTGAAACTAAATCAAGTAATTCTCCAGTTCCTGAACCATTAATTGAAGATATAGGAATCATAGGAGTGTTTTTTAAACCAAGTTCATAAAACTCGTTAGAATTTATTTCTAGTTTATTATTGTCTGCTTTATTAGCAACAAGAATTGTATCTTTATTAAGCTCCCTAATAATCTTTGAGAAATCATAATCTAATGATGTTATGCCATCTTTACAATCGACCATGAATAATATGACTGAGGCTTCACTAAGGGCTAATATTACCTGCTCCTTAATTTTCTTTTCAAAAATATTATTTGAATTTTCAACGTATCCACCCGTATCAATTACTGTAAATATTTTTCCATTCCAGTCAGATAAACCGTAATGTCTATCTCTTGTGACACCGCTTTCGTCATGAATTATGGCTTTTCTTTTTTCAACTAATCTATTAAAGAGGGTAGATTTACCAACATTTGGTCTCCCAACAATTGCAATAATATTACTCATCAAGCATTAATTAAATCTAGGCGAATTTAATTAATAGTAATTAATTGGATGTTATTTTCTAGAATAGTGGAATTTAATTTTACTAAATCATTCTCCTTTATATCCTCCCACATTTTAAGTTCTTTATCAATAAGTCCAATTAATTCATCTCTTACATTATACATTTGATCAGTGGGTTTAAAATTACCAACAGAAGCAACACTTGTTAGATGTGCTAATTTATTATTTAATCTGATAGGGAAGTTAAGTGGGTCCTGACCACTTCTATTTTTTGTTTGGTATAATTTTTCCTCAATTAAGGTTATTCTTGATATAACATCGCTGATTGAATTTTCCATGTCAGGATATTTATCTGATATTTTGCTTTTTAAATCAATAAGTTGTGATCTACTTGATCTTATATCAATTATTGTTTGGTGTATATCAGAAACTTTATCTCTAACACTAAGTAAAAAATCAAACTGTTCTTTTAAATCTTCATCTGTAGAATTACTTCTAGGGTCTTTTAAAATGTTAAATGATTGTTCCTCAGATTTTTCATTTACGGTTAATTTCACATAATACTGACCAGGCGAAGCAATTGGACCTCTAAGGCTTGCAGCCCACATAATTAATCCATCAAAACCTTTAGCATCATCGTATCTCATGTTCCAAACAAATGAATTTTTTTCACTATTAATATCTAGAGCATTTTCATCTGATTGGTTATCATACTTTTTAATTAATTTCTTTTCATTATCAAGAAATTCCAGAGTTACAGAAGTATTCTCATCTAATATTTTATCATCAATATTAAAGAAAACTTCAACTCCATTATGGTGATTTTTTCCAGCATTTCTTGGAGTTCCTCTACCAGGACTACCCATCCTGTAGCTGTCAATAGGTTTAAATAATTTCATTGATGCATTATTCACCTCTTTATTAAGCTGATGTAATGGAGTTAAGTCATCGATCAGCCACAGAGATCTACCTTGAGTGGCTGCGATCAAATTGTTATTCTTTATTGTCAAGTCAGTTATTGGTACAAGAGGTAGATTTAGTTGAAACGAATTCCATGAAATTCCATCATCAAATGAAATATACATACCTGATTCTGTTCCTGCATAGAGAAGTTTTTCTTTATTTGGATCTGCTCTCAATACTCTGGTGAAATGATTATTTGGTATACCATTTGTTATTTTTTCCCAGGTCTTACCATAATCTTTAGTTTTGTACATGTAAGGTTGAAAGTCACCTGTTTTGTATAAAGTTCCAGCAGCATAAAGTCCACCTTTGACGAATGGATCTGGCTCAACACTGTTCCACATAAGATATTTCGGAGAATTAACTGGTGTGACATCTTCCCAATTCTTTCCACCATCTCTAGACAAATGAATTAAACCATCATCTGATGCTGCCCAGAGTAAATCTTTCTCGTACGGAGATTCACATGCTGCAAAAATCGTTGCATAGTATTCAACTGCAGTATTATCTTTAGTTATAGGCCCACCTGATGGTCCAAGTTTTTCCTTTTCATTTCTTGTTAAATCCGGACTAAATACTTCCCACTTTTCACCTTCGTTGTATGTCACATGAAATCTGTTTGATGTGGTATATAGTTTATTTGGATCATGGGGAGAGAAGAATATTGGAAAATTCCATTGAAACCTGAACTTCATATCTTCTGCTCCATGTCCCATTGGATTATTTGGCCATACATTAACAGATCTCACCTCCCCAGTTGAATGGTCTAGTCTTGTTAGGTAACCTCCATAACTTCCACCGTATACAATATCTGGATTGTCAGGTTTTGCAGCTAAGTGAGCACTTTCACCACCTGCAGATCTTTCCCAATCTCTCTCTGAAATACCACCAGAATTTACTCTATGAGGCACCCTCTGTGTACTATTATCTTGTTGGGCAACCAGTATGTTGTATGGAAAACTGTTATCAGTAGCAACTCTGTAATACTGGGCAGTAGGTTGATTCATATAAGTGGACCAATTATTTGCGTCATCACTACTAACCTGTGCTCCACCGTCATCAGCAACAATTAATCTTTTATTATTTTCAGGATCAATCCATAAGTCGTGGTGATCTCCATGTGGGGTTCTGTATCTGTCAAACGATTTTCCACCATCCTCTGATCTCCAGAAGGATACATTCATAACATAGACCCTATTTTCATTTTGT
Source organism: uncultured Marinoscillum sp. (assembly GCA_902523065.1). Lineage (GTDB taxonomy): Bacteria > Bacteroidota > Bacteroidia > Cytophagales > MED-G16 > MED-G16. Next base: position 28,759 of record CABYXZ010000008.1, on the reverse strand, counting down.
GTGTCAGCATAAACTCTCGTGTAATACCATGCCCTCTGCCTTAAATTTCTATCCTCATTTACTTTTTTCCAAGAACTACCACCATCGTCAGATCTAAACAAACCTCCTTCTTTGTTCTCTATCAAAGCAAAAACTTTCTTCGAATTTACAGGTGAGACGGATACACCACTAATTCCCCAAATACCACTAGGTAAACCCTCATTATCTGAAATATTTTTCCACGTTTCTCCTCCATCAGTAGATTTCCATAATCCAGAACCTTCTCCTCCACTTTCTAAACTGTAAGGTGTTCTTCTAATATTCCAAGTGGAAGCAAAAATTATTCTTGGATTATTTTTATCGATAGAGATATCTACTGCTCCTGATCTTTCATTTGAGAATAAGACTTGTCTCCAGCTTTTACCTCCGTCAGTTGATTTATAAACACCTCGTTTATTACTGTCTTTAAATAAGTCTCCAATTATTGCTATATATACTATATCAGGATTTTTTGGATGGATTGCAATCCTTCCAACTTGAACCTGGTCAATATCTAGATTCATTTTTTTCCAAGTTTCTCCAGCATCATCAGATTTCCAAAATCCACCATATCCCGGAGATACATTTCCTCTTACAGTTTTTTCACCAGTACCAACATACAATATATTCGGGTCTGATTCACTTGCTGATATTGCTCCAATTGAACCCCCAAAGAAACCATCAGAAATATTTCTCCAATTTTGACCTGAATCTGTTGTTTTCCAAATCCCACCCCCTGTTGCACCAAAGTAATATGTATTATCAGAGTTAGATACACCAGTTACAGATGAGGCCCTGCCGCCTCTGTAAGGACCTATAGATCTCCAGTTTAGATTTGGAATTTCATAATTAATTGATTGTGAGATAGACTTATTCTTTCTTTGAGCTTTTATATCAACTAAAAAGAATAAGAATATAATTAGAAACACAGATGAGTTTTTCATAGCTTATTAGTTAGTTTTTTTAAAAATATTTAATTTTTTATTTCTATCACAGATATTGTATTATTAAATGTTGTGTAAAGACTATATACACCTTTTGACTTGAGAATTGAAATTCTGTTTTGGTTTGAAATATTTTTGAATTTAGTATTAAAATTTGTATCAAAAGTATATGATTTTTTATTGATAGGATCTGTTATTATAGTAAAACTATCACCATCTCCAAAATTATAAAATTGATAATCATAGTCTCTGTTATTTTTAAAGTTCATTGTCTTTTCGTTATTATAAATGACGTTTTCATCAACTGATAATATCTGATAGCTTCTCTTTCGAGGATCGACCAACATTTTAAAATTTGAATTTCTGCTTCTCCTGAAAATCTGATTTTGTTTTTTAATTTTTCCATCTAATCCAACAAAATAAGTTATGCCAAGATTATCAAGAGCAATCAAATTTGAATTTCTAAAATTTTGGCTTAGGTCAATATAAATTTCCTCTGAAATATTATTATCTAATTTCACAGGAAATCCATCATAATCAAAACCTCTTCTATTCTTTAAATAAACCTTTCCATTTTCAAGCGATATCAAAATATAATCTTTACCATTTAGTCTAAAATGTTTTGGAGCTTGAATTATTCTATCTTCCATGATTAAAGGATCCCATCCTTTTAGGTTTTTTCCATATTTATCTATAAGAAAAGCTTTATTTTCAGATGATATTGATATTCTATATCTTTTTGAATTATCATAATCGATAACATTAATATCTTCTATATATCGTGATGGATGGGGATTATTAATTGGAAAACCTGGTAGAATATTTCCTAACCTGTCGTAACAATAAACTTTATTTTTTGTTGCAAATAAGATTTGTTTTTTTCTATTGTTATAATAATCAATTGTAAAAATTTCTGATATAATTTCTGAATCTATTGAATCTCTCCAAATTTCTTTCAATTTATTGTCAAGATGGTAAACAAAATTATTCTCATCATTAATAATTACTTGAGGCAAGTTATTTACATGACTAAGGAAAATATGAGGTTTTAATATAAGATTATTATCAGCATTGAAAGAGAGCATATTATTATTAACTTGATCATATTCTGTTGAATTCGAATTAAAATTGAGAGTAGTATAATACTTGTTATTAACATCACTAAGCTGTATAGATAGCATGTCGACTTCTTTAGAAAAAGCATTGCTTATTAAGGGATAATTCTTCAAGAACTCTTTGAAATTTATTAGTATATTTTTGTTTTGATTTCTATTCAGAATTGATAAAAATTTTGAAAAATTCAAGTCTTTTCTCCAATAATCTCCGTTATTTTTAGATTCAATATATTCTTTTAATGAATTGTATTCTGAAGAGATGAATAGATATTTTTCTTCTTCGAAAACATAAAGATTTTTATGGTCATATTCTAAATCCCTTAGAATCAGATAAATAGAATCATTTTTTATTTTATTTATTTTATCTTTTTCATCAACTTCATTTTTAATTAATTCAATTATTGAGTTATCTGTTTTTTTAAAAATTATTATTTTATTAGTAACATTTGAGTAGTTACTTAGAAAAGAAAGTCTACCAACTTCGTATTTTTCATTTTTCTGGTTTGTTTTTATTGAATTATTGAAGACAACTGTATTATTTGGAAGAATTCTCATCATTTGATTATCTTCAATTTTTACAGAACTTTCATATTCTTCAGAAATATTTGAGAAACCACTTAGGTAAAAGTTATTTTCATTAAGGTTAAGGTCAAAAAATGTACTTTTTGGCAATTGATCAAATAAGTATTTATGATTCTCAAATGAATTTGAAAGTTCACTAAAATTTAAAAAAATATTACCAAAATCATTTTGAACCATAACTTGATTAAATAGATCTTGATTTATATTTTTAAAACTTAGGTTTTTGTTTTGAGAGGTCCTGATAACGTCCTCGATAAGTAAAGTATTTTTAGATACTGATATAAAATTATTGAGAACAACAACTGAGAAAAAATTAGTTCCGTCGGAAAAGTCATAGATTTTTTCATCGTTAAAATCTCTAGTTGTAATATCAAATGACAAACTATCTTTTGCTTTTTTTAAAACATATTGAAAATCTAGATTTTTGCTATTCGAAGTAAATAATAAATCAAAGTCTTCTTTCGAAGTTTTTGATACAGACACAATAAGATTATTATTATTTACCAAAACATTAAGCTTATTATTCAAAAAGGAATTTAGTTCAGATATGTTTTTATCTATTAATTTTCTAAAATCCCTAAATTGATCATCATTTACTGACGAAGAGAATTTATTCCATCTATCTAACGGATCATATATTTCAATAATCATTACTGATTTTGCTGGAACTAAATCCCAGATTTCTAAATTAGAGTTCTTGAATTTTTTCTGATATATGAAAAAAGATACAAATACAATTACAAAAAAAATTATAGATTTTTTTATCATTTTGAACACAATAAAATAAAATTATTCAATAAGACAAAATACAAAAGATTATCTATTATTTTTAAAAAATATTCTTTATCAAAATAAAAATGAAACAATACCACGAACTCCTTAAAACAATTTTAGAGAAAGGAGATAAAAAATCTGACAGGACAGGTACTGGAACAATAAGTGTTTTTGGACATCAGATGAGATTTGATCTTCAGGAGGGTTTTCCAATCGTAACAACGAAAAAGTTGCATTTAAAATCAATAATACATGAATTGTTATGGTTCCTGAAAGGTGAAAATAATATAAAGTATCTAAATGAAAACGGTGTAAGAATTTGGGATGAGTGGGCTGACGAAAATGGTGATCTTGGCCCAGTTTATGGTGTTCAGTGGAGAAATTGGGAAGGAAAAGATGGAAGTTCTCATGACCAGATAAAAACACTAATACAATCATTAAAAAATAATCCATATTCACGAAGACATATTATTAGTGCTTGGAATGTTCCTGAAATAAATAATATGGCATTACCTCCTTGTCATACCATTTTCCAATTTTATGTTAATAATAACAAGTTGTCTTGTCAATTATATCAGAGGAGCGCAGATGTCTTTCTTGGAGTCCCATTCAATATTGCCTCATATGCCTTACTTACTATGATGATCGCGCAGGTATGTGATTTAGAATTGGGAGATTTTATACATACATTCGGTGATGCTCATATCTATCTCAATCATCTCGATCAAGTAAATCTCCAACTCAGTAGAGATTTTCACCCGTTACCAAGGATGATAATTAATGATCAAGTTAAAGATATATTTTCCTTTTCTTATAATGATTTTAGTCTTGAAGGCTATAAATCTCATCCACACATTAAAGGAGAGGTTTCGGTTTAATTAATATAATTCTTTTTTTAAGTTTATATTTGCGCCTTTAAGCAAGTGCTTTTATTTTGCTTGACGTCTAAATAAATATATGAGAATATTTAAATTATTAATACTTTATTCGATTCCTTTATTTTCTTTTTCCCAAAATAAATCATCTTTGGAGCTTGATCTGCAACAGTGTATTGAAATTGCTCTTGAAAATAATTTGCAACTTAAAAGAAGCGCTATTAATTACGAAATTCAAGAGGTTAGTTATACTCAGAATAAACTACAGCAGACACCATCACTTAATATTTTTTCTAATTATGGGAATAACTGGGGAAGATCAGTAGATCCAACGACAAATACGTTTATATCAACAACCTCGAACTTTTCTGGTGTTGGAGCTTCATCAAATATGACCCTTTTTTCAGGTCTATCCATCCGCAATTCTATTAGACAGTCAAAGTCTTTACTGGAGCAGAGTGTATTTGATCTTGAGAATACAAAGAATAACGTGATGTTAAGTGTAGTAAGCCAGTATTTAAGTATTATGTTAGTCATGGATAGACTAGAGAATGCAAGGTATCAGTATCAATCAACAAGAGAACAACTATCTAGAACCATCAAATTAGTTGATGCTGGCTCAATTCCTGTTACAAATAAATTAAATCTAGAAGCACAGCTTGCAGGTGATGAACTTGCGGTAATTCAACAGGAAAATGGTTACAGGTTATCTATTCTTCAGCTTAAACAAATACTGTTACTAGAAAATAATATTGAATTGAATATAATTAGACCAGCTGTTGATTTAAATCCTTCAACTGTTGTTGAATCTAATCCCAACGAAATATATAATACTGCTCTTTCTGTTTTACCTGAAATTAAAAGCGCTGAAAAATCCTTGGAATCGAGCGTTTATGGTTTAAAAATTTCAAAGGGAGGAAGATATCCTGTCATTTCTGTTTCTTCAAACTTTAATTCTAACTATTCAAGTTATGCTAACAGAGAGAGAGATTTCTATGATGGTTTTTCTATGCAACCCACAACAATTGGATATTTAACAAATAATCCTCTTGAGACTGTCTCAACAATGACTCTTGTGCCAAACGTCGTGGGCTCTGATTCAGACTTTACTGTATTTGAACAGTGGAAAGATTATCTAAGTAAATCGTTAAGTTTCTCAATCACAATTCCAATATTCAATAGATATAATACTTCTGCAAATATTAAAAGAGCAAAACTTAACAAAGAGTTATCAGACATTAATTTATTAGAAGCTAAAAATCAAGTAAGACAAACAATTGAGACCTCTTATAACGATGCTCTCGCAGCTTCTAAGTCATATTCAGCATCATTAAAGCAAGTTAGAGCATTGGAAGAATCCTTTAGAATTATACAGAGTCAATATGATTTGGGAAGTATTAATTTTACTGAATACCAAATTTCAAATAATAATTTAGTGAGAGCAAAAAATGACTTATTATCATCAAAATATGATTATATATTTAAGCTTAAAGTATTAGATTTCTATCAAGGAAAAGAATTAACCTTTTAAAATATGAAGAATAAAGTATTAATTATTGCTGGTTCCTTTATTACATTGCTCATAATTGTTTCCCTTATTGGGAGGAGAATGGGGTGGATAGGAGGAGTTAAACCAATTGAAGTTGAAATTTATCAAGCTGGTTCAGGATCCATCACAGAATTGGTTACAGCATCGGGAGAAATTCAACCTGAAGTTGAGGTCAGAGTAAGTCCAGAGGTACCAGGTGAGATTATTGAGCTTAATATAATGGAAGGAGACTTCGTTGATGAAGGTAAACTTCTTGTTAAAATAAGACCAGATAATTTTATAAATGCACTGGAAAGAGCAAAAGCAAATTACAACCAGGTCCGAGCAAATCTTTCTAGCTCAAAGTCTAATTTATCAAGGTCAGAGGCACAATATCTTCGAGCAAGTTTAGAATTTGATAGACAAAAAAAACTATTTGATCAAAATGTCATTTCTGACTCAGAATTTGAATTAGCAGAAACAAACTTTAAAGTTTCTAAACAAGACTTAGAATCATCTAAACAAAGTGTTAAAGCAAGTGAATATGTTGTCAGGAGTGCACTAGCAACAGTTGATGAATCTGAAGAAAATCTTAGAAAAACTAGTATAATTGCGCCAATGACAGGAACTGTATCACTGCTAAGTGTTGAGTTAGGTGAAAGAGTTGTTGGAACTTCACAGATGGCTGGAACTGAGCTATTAAGAATTGCTGACTTATCAATAATGGAAGTAAGGGTTGATGTTAATGAAAACGATATTGTAAGGGTGAATATTGGAGATACAGTAAATATTGATGTAGACGCCTACACTACTTTTAATAAAATATTTACAGGTATTGTAACAGAAATTGCAAGTACTGCAAATCCAAAGCCATCTCCAGATGCTGTTACAGAGTTCAAAGTCAAAATTAGAGTTTTGAACGAATCATTTAAAGATTTAATTGAAAAAGAGGGAATAAAAAATCCATTTAAGCCTGGTATGACAGCTAGTGTAGAAATTATAACACAGGTAAAGAACGATATTTTAATTGTACCAATTTCATCTGTAACCACAAAGACTGAAAAAGATAGTTTGGATAATGAAACTATAAATCAGGTTGTTTTTATTGAAAAGGATGGTAAAGCTGAAATGGTTATAGTTGAAACCGGAATTAGTGACTTTGAAAATATAGAGATTTTAAAGGGATTATCTGGTGACGAAAATGTTGTGAAAGGCCCATTTATAGCAATTTCACAGAAATTAAAAGATGGTTCAGCTATTGAAATTAAAGAAGATAAAAAGGTAGGGGAAGACAACGAATCTGAGGTTTCAGTCAAAATAGAGTTTTAAATACAATTATTGATATCTTTTAATGATTAGTTATTACTTTTGAAAAAAAATTAAATATTGTGGATTTATTTGAAAAAATACTAAAAGATAAAGGCCCTCTGGGTTCTTTGTCTCACATTGACGACAACTACTACATGTTTCCAATGTTAGAAGGTGAAATTGGCCCTAGAATGAAATTCAAGGGAAAAGACGTTTTAAATTGGAGTCTGAATAATTACTTAGGATTGGCTAATCATCCCGAAGTAAGAAAAGCAGATGCAGATGCAGCAAAAGATTGGGGTCTTTCATATCCAATGGGTGCCAGAATGATGTCAGGAAATTCAGTTCATCATCAACAACTTGAAAGAGATCTGTCTGCTTTTGTTAGTAAAGAAGACAGTATCCTTCTTAATTATGGTTACCAAGGAGTTTTATCAGTAATTGATGCTCTTGTTGATAGAAAAGATGTGATAGTTTACGACTCTGAGTGTCATGCTTGCATAATTGATGGACTTAGGTTACACATTGGGAAAAGATTTGTTTACCCACACAATAACATAGAAAATTTCAAAGATCAACTTGAAAGAGCTACTAAAATTGTTAAGGAGACAGGTGGAGGTATTTTAGTAATAACAGAGGGTGTTTTTGGTATGTCTGGAAATATGGGTGCACTCTCATCTATAGTGGAGTTAAAGAAAGATTATAATTTTAGATTATTTGTTGACGATGCACATGGATTTGGTACTATGGGTAAAACAGGTGCTGGATGTGGAGAAGAACAAGGAGTTCAAGACGAAATCGACTTATTTTTCTCAACCTTTGCTAAGTCAATGGCAAGTATTGGTGCCTTTGTTTCAGGTAATGCAGATATCATTGATAATCTTAGATATAAAATAAGATCTCAGATATTTGCTAAATCATTACCGATGCCGCTCGTTGTTGGTAATATCAAAAGATTAAGCTTAATTAAAAATAGTCCTGAATTTAAAAATAAACTTTGGGAAATTGTTAATGCTATCCAAGAGGGTCTTAAGTCTAATGGATTTGATATTGGTACAACTGAATCGCCTGTCACACCAGTACTTTTAAAAGGGGATGTATTCGAGTGTACAAACATGATAAAGGACTTAAGAACTGAATACAGTATTTTCTGTTCAGGTGTTATTTATCCTGTAGTACCAAAAGGGGTAATTATGCTTAGAATTATACCAACTGCAGCTCATTCATTAAATGACGTAGAAGAGACTATTAGAGCATTTAAAGAAGTCAAAATCAAACTTGACAAAGGGATTTATCAGAAAATGGGTGAAAAAGGTGCTGTTTTGACCTAAAAACAGCAAAAAACCTTATTTTTTTACTCAATATTACGGTTTTTTTTATAAATTGTAGTCGTACTATTTTTAAATTAAATTTATATACAATGAGTAGATACGATGAATTAACTAGCTTAGTGGAGGGATTAGGTTCTGACTTTGCTAAATTTTATGATAAAGGTAACAAAGCTGCAGGAACAAGAGTGAGAAAGGGAATGCAAACTTTAAAAGTTTGGGCTCAGGATGTAAGAAAAGAGGTTCAGGCTAAAAAGAATGCATCATAATTCTTTTTAAAAAATTGATATAAAAGGTGGTTTTTTAACCACCTTTTTTTTATAACTTTTTTAAATAAGAATATAATTTATTTAATCGGTGATCTATATCATATTCTTTGTCAGACTTTATCAGAAACTCAAATAGATTAAGTCTGTTATGAATAAAACCCACCCTACATTTTGCATGAGATCTTATAAGAATATTTTCCATTTCTCTACTCAGATTTAAATCAGGATAAATAATAAAGTCATATTGTTGGTAAATAAATAGATTAACATTGCTGTTCGACCATTTTCCTAAAAAATTAATCTCCTCATCTTTAAATGTTTTAAAATATCTGTTATCAGCATTTTTTTTTGAAATTAGAGGAAGAAAATCTACTCTCTTTCCGTCTGACTTTAATTTTTTTGAAAAATCATTTAGAGCTTTTTGTTTATTTTCATCAATGTACTTGTATAGAACACCCAAGTGCTTGCTATCCCTATAATTAATAGAAGCTCTATTAATTTTTGAATTTCTATTTTTGAATTTATTAATTGTGTTTAATAGAAATTTCATAGTAGATCAAAAAATTCTTTTTCATTAATAACGTTTATTTTTAATTCCTTTGCCTTTATCTTTTTCTTTGGACCCATGTTTTCTCCAGCAAGTAAAAAAGATGTTTTTGAAGATAACGATTTAGAAACTTTTCCACTATTTTCTTCAATTACTTTTTGTAATTCCTCTCTAGAATAGTTTTCAAACTTTCCTGATATAACAAATATTTTATTTTTAAGATTACTTGATTTTATTTGATTGGTATCTTCATAACTAAAAATTAATCCTGAACTTTTTAGTTTTTCAATAATTAATAAATTTTCACTGTCATTAAAATATTTTATTAAACTCTGAGCAATTTTATCTCCAATCTCATCTACTTCTATAAATTTATTATAGTCTGCGCTAATAATTGCGTCAATACTTTTCATGCTTTTAGCTAACTTCTTAGCCGTAGTTTTACCAACATATCTAATACCAAGACCAAATAAAACATTTGAAAATTCATTTTCTTTCGATTTTTCAATACTTCTTAGAATATTTTCACAAGATTTATTTTTTAACGATCTTATTTTATCTTCCTCATCAATATTAAATTTTAAATCAATTATGTCGTCATACTTCAGATTATACAGATCAGATACATCTCTAATAAGTCCTTCATTAATTAATCCCTTGACTGTTTCAGGACCTAAAAATTCTATATTCATAGCATTTTTAGAAATAAAATGCTCTATTCTTCCTGATACTTGAGGAGGGCATTTTTTATAGTTTGGACAGTAATGTACTGCTTGATCTTCTATAGTTTTAAGTTCTGTGTCACATGCTGGACAACTATTGATAAATTTAAATTTTCCAGTATCTAAAACTCTTTCGCTTATCTCTACTTTTGTGACTTTTGGTATTATTTCTCCACCTTTTTCAATATGTACTGAATCATTAATTCTCACATCTAGCCTTTCTATTTCATTAGAATTGTGTAGAGATGCTCTCTTAACTATTGATCCTCCTAATTCTACAGGATCTAATAAAGCAACTGGAGTTATTGCTCCAGTCCTACCTACTTGAAACCTTATATCAAGGACTTTTGTTTTTTTACTCTCAGATTTATATTTAAAAGCTATTGCCCACCTTGGACTTTTAGCAGTATTACCTAAAACCTTTTGATACTCTAATTTATTTACTTTTATGACTATCCCATCTGTCTCAACATCTAGATCATCTCTCTTATTTTCCCAATAATCTATGTATTCTTTAACCTCAGTTATATTCTTACATTTCTTAAATGTTTTTGGAACATTTAATCCTAGGTTTTTAAGATAATTTAATGACTCTTCTTGATTTGTAATATTTTCTTTATCACTTACAAGAGAGTACAAATAACAATTAATTCTTCTTTCTGCCACAATTGAAGAATCTTGCATTTTAAGAGAACCTGATGCGGTATTTCTAGGATTTGAAAATAACTCTTCATTATTTAATCTCTTTTCATCATTTAGCATCATAAAGTTAGACTTGGATATAAATGCCTCTCCTCTTACCTCAAGATCAACACTTTCTGAAAGTTTCAGTGGTAGTGTTTTAATTGTAATTACATTATTTGATATATCATCTCCCTTTTCTCCATCTCCTCTTGTAAGTGCTCTTTTGAATAATCCATTTTCATAGTAGATGCTCAATGCTACGCCATCATATTTTAATTCACATAAGTACTCAACTTCTTCAATATTTAAATTTTTCTTTACTCTTTTATCGAAATCAAGTAAATCTTGGTTAGAATATGTATTAGATAGAGAAAGCATAGGGACATTATGATCAAATGTGTTGAAATCCTTTGTTATTTTTCCTCCAACTTTTACACTAGGGGATGATGCGGACTTGAATTCAGGGTGTAATTCTTCAAGTTTTATCAGTTCTTGAATTTTTTTATCATAATCGAAATCTGAGATGATATTTCTGCTTTCCTCATAATAAAGTTTATTATGATAATCAATCTCTTTTCTTAGCTGATGAATTCTTTTTTTGACAGAGCTCATATCCATATTTCTCTGATAATATAAGATTTATTAGAGTAATTTTCTGTCTTAATTTCTATTTTTTTCTTGGATATATCTGACAATCTTGGTTACTATATTTCTTGGTAATAATCTATTTAGAAAAACTAAAAATTTATTAAAGTAACCAGGAATACTAATAGTATTATTAGCTTTCAATGCTTCATATCCATATTTTGCAACTTTGACAGGGCACGATGTATTAAATTTTATTTTATTTTTTTTTGATGAAACACTTTTTTGAAAATTAGTGTTTGTTTGTCCTGGACATAAGGCTGATATACAAATATTTTTATCTTTTACCTCATCAGCAATAGCTTCAGTAAAATGAAGAATATACGCTTTTGTAGCATAATAGAGTGACATCAAAGGACCAGGCTGGAAAGCAGCTACAGAAGATATGTTTAAAATTTTACCATTATTTTTTTTTACCATATCCTGCAGGAATAACTTTGTTAAGTGAGTAGTGTTTAAAACGTGTAGATTGATCATTTTTTCATCTCTTTTCCAATCAGATTTGTGGAATTTACCAAAATCTCCAAATCCAGCATTATTTACAAGGACTTCAATATTTTTATCTTTTAGCTTATTATAAATTTTTTTAGGCGATGAAACAGATGACATATCTTCTTTTATACCTTCAAAAGAGTTTGTATCCAGGCATGTTTTTAGTTTCTGTAAATTTTTATTGTTATTATCTATTATGAATACTTTGTAATTATCCTGAATAAGAAGCTTGGATAATTCTAGACCAATGCCACTGGCACCGCCTGTAACAACGGATGTCTTCATTGCAATTTAGTTAGTTCGTCACACAAAAGTTCAATTGATTCTTTTGAGTGAGATGGAAAGTTAGCAATTCTAATTTGATTATTTATAGATCCGTACCCTTTTCCAATAATTAAATTTTTACGTCTTAAGTTTTCAATAAAATAGTCTGAATCTTTTTCGGTGTCAGCAACAATAACTGTTTTTGATTGAATAGATTTATTTTCAATATATTCTTTTAATAAATCACTTTGTTTAATTGTGTTGTACAAAAGAGACGATTTATAGTTAGTTTCTCTTATTATCCTATCTTTTCCAATTCTAATCATATCATCTAATACTCTTGACAATAAAAATATTGCTAAAACATTTGGTGTCTCTGGAGTTTGAAAATTTAAAGTTTTGTTGTGAAGAGTTTTTAGAGAGTGATAAGTACCAGTAATTTTTTTATCAGATATACTTTTATTTTTTTCAAGACATTTTTCATTGTAAACCCAAACTCCTAATCCTGAGGGTAAACCAAAACATTTTTGAACTGAGAAATAAAAAGTATCGACGTCGGAGATATTAAAAGGGATAGATGGAAGTCCACTAACACAATCAAGAGCAACCAATGAGTTTTTAAGTTTATTTCTTATTGATGATATTTTGTCTGAGTCACACATAATTCCTCTACTTGTTTCATTTAATGTTAACGCAACAAGTTCATCATCTACCAAGTCATCTTCATTATATTCAACCCTATCGTAAAAAAATTCTTTAGCATCTATTTTGTTCATTTTTGCAAAATCATAAAACTTTTTAGAAAAGGCTCCATTAACTAAATGAGTAGAACTCTCAAGTACGAGATTATGAATTATTCTCTCCCATATTTCATTTGCAGAGGACAGAAAACATATATTATAATTTTCAGGAATTTCTAGAAAAGTCCTCAACTTGGTTATACACGACTCATAAATTTTTTTAAATTTTTTACTCCTGTGCGATATTGAAAATATATCATTATTGATACCTTCTTTTAAATGATCAGGAACTGAAAAAAATAGCTGTGATGGACCTGGGGTAAAAAATATTTTTTTCATTCTAATATAATACTCTCAGTTTTAACGTTGCAGGAATATTTTTAAGACTCTTTACAACTTCTTTATTGTAAACACTATCAATATCGGTAATGACATATCCAATCTCTTCATTGGTTTTCAGATACTGACCTTTTATATTAATATTATATTCAGAAATAATTTTATTTATTTTTAACATTACGCCTGGTTGGTTTTTATGAATGTGAATTAATCTGTGTGAATCACTTTGTTCTGGTAATGATAGCTTTGGGAAATTGACTGAACTTGATGTATTACCTGAGTTAATGAAATCAATAATTTTATCAGGCACGTAACTCCCAATATTTTTTTGGGCCTCCTTGGTGCTGCCTCCTATATGTGGTGAGAGGATAATTTCTTCAATTCCTTTAACTTTTGATTTGAATTTTTCTTTGTTATTGGATGGTTCCTCAGGAAAGACATCAAGAGCGGCACCCATTAGTTTTTTACTTTTGATATTTTTTATTAATGAGTCAATATCAACTACATTACCTCTACTATAATTTACTAAAATTGACTTTTCTTTCATTATACTAAACTCTTTGTCACTTATAAGATTGGTATTACTTTTTTTGCCATCTACGTGTAGTGAAACTATGTCTGAATTTTTAAGTAAATCATTTAAACTTTTACACTTTTTTGCATTGCCAATAGAAAGCTTGTCAACTATATCGTAATACAATACCTTCATGCCTAAAGCTTCACTGATAACCGAAAGTTGGGAGCCTATATTTCCATAACCTACGATACCTATCACCTTATTTCTAATCTCAAAACTGTCTAAAGAGTCTTTTCTCCAAACTCCTGAGTGCATCTTATTTGATTTAATAACAATTTTTCTCATCAAGTTTATTATTTGAGCAATTACTATTTCAACTACTGATCTAGTATTACTATATGGAGCATTAAAAACTACAATTCCTGAGTCATTACAGCTCTCAAATTTTATTTGATTAGTACCGATACAAAATGCTCCAATAGCTAAAAGTTTGTTTGCAGACTTTATAACTTTTTCAGATATAATAGTTTTAGAACGTATGCCTAGTATAGAGACGTCTTTAATTTTTTTAATAAGGTCTTTCTCGCTGAGGCTACCATCCAAAGACTCAACATTATAACCTTCTTCTTTAAATAAATCAAAAGCAATCTTATCTACTTTCTCAAGAAGAAGGACATTTATCTTATTTTTTGGGTATGAAAGTTCTCTCATTCAACGATTTTTATAAATTGATCAAGCGATTTTACTAAAAAATCTGCATTATTGATCAATGATTCCCTCTTAATATTTTCTGCGAAAAGATAAAAATAGTCTGCAAATCCCTCTTTTTTAATTTCGTAGTCGGTATATCCATCACCGATTACATGTATCGTTCCATCTAGATTTAGATTTTTTACAATTTCAACCTTACCCTTATCCATAGAAAGTACATTTTTATCATCAAATCCTGTTACTATTTCATTATCATCAAAGACGAAGTTATTTGCATAAATATGATTTTTTATGATATTAAACTCTTCCGCTATAGGATCAATAATTTCATGAAATCCACTTGAAACTAAATAGATTTTTGTTCTATTTTTTCTTATGAAATCAGAATTTTTTTCAAACGAATCTGAAATGTTTAATCTAATATTGTTTACTGCTTTATCTATATCTTTTCTGCTTGCTTCAAGTAATTTTATTCTTCTTTTTAATGATTCTGAGAAAGAAATATGACCATTCATCCCAAGATCAGTTATTTTTTTAATTTCTCGTATTTTATCGTTGTTATTTGGATCAGAAATTTCAAATAATATGTCCAGTGATTCATTTTTTATGAATGTTGAGTCAAAGTCTATAATGAAATAGTTCATTTTTTATATTTATCGAGGATTTTTTTTACAAGTTTATGACGTAATACATCCGAGCTATCAAGTAATGTGAATCCAATACCATTAATATCCTGAAGTTTATTTTTTGCATCAATTAAACCCGATGACTGATCTTGTTTAAGATCAATTTGCGATATGTCACCAGTTACAATCATTTTTGAATTTTCACCAAGTCTCGTCAGAAACATTTTCAGTTGTGATTTTGTTGTATTTTGTGCTTCATCTAGTAATATGAAAGCATTTTTTAGGGTTCGCCCTCTCATATATGCAAGTGGAGCAATCTCAATGGTTTTATTCTCAATAAATTTTTTCATTTTTTGAATTGGAATCATATCCTCTAGTGCATCATAAATAGGTTTTAGGTATGGATCGATTTTATCTTGTAAATCGCCAGGTAAAAAACCTAAATTTTCACCAGCCTCAACAACAGGTCTTGTAATAATTATCTTTTTTACTCTTTTTTCCTTAAGAGCCTTAACACCTAAAGCTACACTTACATACGTTTTACCTGTGCCAGCAGGGCCTATGACAAAAATTAAATCATTTTTGTCATGAATTTTTACAATTTTTTTCTGATTTTTTGTTTTTGCTATAATTCTTTTACCGTTTGATCCATACACTATAGGTTCATTATCTTCATTGCTAAATCCATTTTTAATATGACTTTCAACAACCTTCTTACTCATTGAACCATATTTCTCAAAATGTTGAATTAATGAATTAATAATTATCTCAACTTCTTTTAATTGATTTTCATTTCCTTTTATAGAAATCTTATTTCCTCTGGATATAATTTTAGCCTTTGGAAATGCTTGTTCTATTTCTTGAATATTTTTATTTTTTACTCCCAGAAACTGGACAAGTTCAATGTCTTTTAAATCTATTGTTTTCTCTACCAAAATTGATATTAACTTTTTTTTGATGCAAATTTAAAAATTATTCAATTTGCTTATGTCTATTATAACCTTTATTTCTGATTTTGGTTTGTCTGATCACTATGTTTCTTCGGTTAAAGCTTCAATCTTAAAATATAATTCTAGTAATCATATTATTGATATATCTCATGAAATTAATAAATATGATTTATCTCATGCCGCCCACGTTTTTAAGAATGTTTTTGAAGAATTTCCGCAAGGATCTATACATATAATTGCCGTAAAAAATTATGAATCCTCTGATGATTTACTCCTATTTCAGATAAATAATCAATACATTATAACTTATGATTCTGGTATAATAAGCCTTATAAATTCAGGTGAAAATATAAATGCAACTTTAATTGATGAGTCATCAAACAAAGTTTTTCCAGAAAAGTATATGGGAGAAATTGCCTCTAAGCTAGCATCAGGAATAAACTATACCACACTAGGCAAACCTTATGTAAAATTTAAGAAATTTTTAGATAGGGAAGTATCATTATCAAAGGGTAAAATAGTAGGTTATACAATGAGAATTGATAGTTATGGAAACATAATAACTAATATAAGTAAGTCGGATTTTACAAATTCTTTAAATAAAAGTTCTGGCTCGTTCAGTATAAATTTGGGTATTGATAAAATAACTAAAATTTCAGATAGTTATTCAGATGTTGGGGTAGCAGATTTATTCGCAATTTTTAACTACAACGGTTTTCTAGAAATTGGAATGAATGGAGGAGGGGCTTCAGAACTCTTAGGTATTAAAAATCATACCCCTATATCAATAATATTTTTATAGATAATGTATTTTTGCTTTCATTTGCCAAAGTGGCGGAATTGGTAGACGCGCACGATTCAAAATCGTGTTCCTCACGGAGTGTGGGTTCGATCCCCACCTTTGGTACAACTTGCTAATGGAAAAAACAGTAATAGTAGGATTAGTTCATAAGAATCAAAATAAAAAAAAACTTTCTGAGTATTTAGATGAGTTAGAGTTTTTATCATATACAGCTGGTGGGATAGTTGAGAAAAGATTTACTCAGAAGATAGAAAACCCAAACCCAGCAACATTAATTGGTAAGGGTAAGATGAATGAAATTTTATCTTTTATAAAAATTAATAAGATAAAGACTATAATATTTGATGATGAGCTCACTCCAGCGCAGGAGAAAAATATAAGTAAAATTTTAAATATTAAGGTACTAGATAGAACAAACCTAATTCTAGATATTTTTGCACAAAGAGCGAAAACGAGTTATGCCAGAACTCAAGTCGAATTGGCTCAGTGTCAATACCTGCTTCCTAGGTTAAAGGGTATGTGGACTCACTTAGAAAGACAAAAAGGAGGAATTGGAATGAGAGGGCCAGGAGAAACAGAAATTGAAACAGATAGAAGAATTGTTAGAGATAAGATATCGCTTCTCAAATCTAAAATTAAGACAATTGATAAGCAGATGTCTGTACAAAGAGGAAATAGAGGGAAGTTAATAAGAGTTGCCCTGGTAGGTTATACAAATGTTGGAAAATCAACGCTTATGAATACAGTTAGTAAGTCTGATGTTTTTGCTGAAGATAAACTTTTTGCTACATTAGACACAACCACTAGAAAAGTTGTTATTGGAAATTTGCCATTTTTACTAGGTGATACAGTTGGATTTATTAGAAAGTTACCAACACAATTAATTGAGTCATTTAAGAGTACTTTGGATGAAGTTAGAGAGGCAGATTTATTATTACATGTAGTTGATATATCTCATGTAAATTTCAAAGAACATATTGAGTCTGTAAACAATACACTTAGAGAGATTAATGCTCAAGATAAACCTTTGATTATGGTATTTAATAAAATAGATGCATACAATAGAGAATCATATGACGAGAGTGACCTCTTAAATGAGTATGATGAAAAAAATTTTACAATTGAGGAATGGAGAGATACCTGGATGTCAAAAATTGGAAATAATGTCGTATTTATATCAGCTACTAAGAAAATAAATATTAATGAATTCAAGAAGACAGTTTACAGGGAGGTCAGAAAAATTCATATAAAAAGATATCCGTATAATAATTTTCTTTACCCAGATGTAGATAATTTTGAATTAAATGAATAAAAAAATAGTTAACTCAATTAAGTCTGGTATTGGAAGTTATATTCTTCTTATTCTTTTAAACTTTATTATTTATCAGCTAACAGGATGGACTTTATCACAAGAAATGTTACCAGCGATATCATATGATTTCTTGACTCTATCTTTTTTTCTATTTTTAACCCTATTTGTCGTAGATTATTTTTTTTATAAGGGAAAGTATTGATTTTAAAATATACCCAGACATAATTCTTATTAGTTTTTTTAAAAAAATATATATTTGATATTGAATCAAAACTATTATGAAAAATAAATACCTTCTAATTATATTATTTGCCTACTTTGTAAGTTTTGAACTTATATCTCAGAGGAAAGATTTGAATCTAATTCAAACTTCATTATTTGATAATATTCCTGTAAGAAATATTGGACCAGCAAAGGTTTCAGGTAGAATTACAAAAGTTATAAAAGATTACTCAAATACAAGCACTTGGTACGTATCAACAGCATCTGGTAATGTTTGGAAGACCGAGAACTCGGGAACTACTTGGAAACCAATTTTTGAACATTATGGCAGTTACTCGATTGGAACGATTGCTATGGATCCAAAAAATCCAAATATTTTATGGCTTGGTACAGGAGAGAATAATAGTCAAAGATCTGTGGGATTTGGAGACGGTATTTATAAATCTATAGACGCTGGTAATTCATGGAAAAATGTTGGCTTGAAAACCTCGGAACATATTGCTAAAATCATAATTGATCCTGAAAATACAGATAACATCTATGTTGCTGCACAAGGTCCTCTATGGCGTTCAGGAGGTCAAAGAGGTTTGTATAACTCTAGTGATGGAGGTAAGTCTTGGAATAGAATATTACACGTCTCAGATGATACTGGGATTTCCGATGTTGTTATGGATCATAATGACAATGACATCCTATATGCAAGTACATATCAGAGAAGAAGACATTTTGGGATATTAGTAGCTGGTGGTCCAGAAGGTGGAATCTACAAATCGGTTGACAGAGGTCAGAACTGGAAAAAACTTAAATCTGGTCTTCCTGGAGGTGATATTGGAAGAATTGGTCTTGCAATTTCTCCACAAAAATCAAACGTGGTATATGCTCTTATTACAGCTAAAGAAGAAACAAAAGGTTTCTACAGGTCTGATGATTATGGTGAGACGTGGAAAAAAATGAGTGATTACCAAGTAGTTGACTCTCAGTATTATGTTGAAATTTTTCCTGATCCACATCAATTTGATAAGATATATTCAGTTGATATGAGATCTTATGTTAGTGAGGATGGAGGAAAGACATTTGAAAGAATTCCCGAAGATACTAAGCACGTAGACAGTCACGACATATTATTTGACCTGAACGATCCTGACTATATTATGATTAGTTGTGATGGGGGTATATATGAGAGTTTTGATAGAATGAAGACATGGAGGTTTATAGATAACTTACCTATTATTCAGCTCTACAGGGTAGGAATTGATAATCAAAAACCCTTTTATAATGTGTATGGGGGAACTCAAGATAATGATAGTTTTGGGGGTCCTTCGAGGACTAAAAATAGATCGGGTATTAGAAATAGTGACTGGTTTGTAACAACTGGAGGCGACGGTTTTCAAGTAAGAGTTGATCCTACTGATCCAAATATTCTATATACTATGTCACAGTATGCAGGTATAATGAGGTATGATAAATCAAATGGTGAGAGAATTGGTATACAGCCCCAACCATCAGATGGGGAGGCGGCTTTAAGGTGGAATTGGGATGCTCCATTAGTAATAAGTCCTCACAATTCAGATAGATTATATTTTGCAGCTAATTTCTTATTTCAGAGTGATGACAGAGGTGATACATGGAAAAAAATAAGTCCTGACCTGACTAGAAATGAAGATAGAAATAAGATGAAGGTAATGGGCAAGGTGTGGAGTGTTGATGCCATATTTAAAAACGTATTTACTTCCCCTCTTGGTACAATAGTTGCACTTGATGAATCTAGATTAAAAAATGGATTTCTAGTAGTTGGTACGGATGATGGATTAGTAAGGATAAGTAGAGATAATGGAAAATCGTGGGAAAAACATGAAAACTTTCCCGGAGTACCAAGGAAAGCATATGTGACAGATGTAATTACATCAAAACATGATGTTAATACTATATATGTTTCTTTTAATTACCATAAATACGGTGATTTCAAACCGTACTTAATAGTAACTAAAGACGGTGGCGAAACATGGAAGTCAATATCTTCTAATATACCAGCAAATAATTTCATCTGGACAATAGTTGAAGATCATCTTAACCCTAATCTTTTATTCTTAGGTACTGAATTTGGAATGTTCTTTTCCTTAGATGGAGGAAATTATTGGAATGAGTTTAAAAATGTTCCAACTATACCAATTAGAGATCTTGAAATTCATGAGAGTGAGGATGATTTAGTTGCCGCTTCATTTGGTCGTGGGTTTTATATCGTAGATGACTATTCTCCAATAAGAGAATATTCTAAATTAATTGAAAATAAATCAGCACATTTATTTTCTGTAAAATCAGCTTATCAATATGTAGTTGCTGCCCCAGAGAAAACTGCAACAGGACATAATTTTTTTACATCACCAAATCCCCCTTACGGAGTTAAGTTATCATATTATTTAGGAAAAAGTCTTCTTTCAAAGTTTGAAGAGAGACAGAAAGAAGAGTTTTCTAAATTTAATAAGGGAGAAATAATTAATTATCCAACAGCTGAAAAGCTTGAAGGTGAGGCCAAGGAGAAATTACCAAAACTATATCTGACAATAACAGATGTTAATAATAAAGTTGTTAGAAGAATTAGTTCAAATAAATCTAAAGGATTTCATGAGATATATTGGGACCTTAGAACATATTCGCAAAGAAATATTTTAGATGAAAATAACTTTTCTGGGCCACTGGTGCCGCCAGGGAAATATAATGTACATTTAGAAAAGTTTGAAGATAACAAAATTCAAAAGCTAACTGAGGTTCAAAAGTTTGATATTGTTCAGATTGGAAGTAAATCAACTCAAGAGGAGAGAGAGATTCTATACGAGTTCCAAATAAATTTTGATAAATTAATTTCTAATGTGAATAATCTTGTTGATGATATTGATGAAATGATAAATCAGTTGGATGGAGAGATAAATAGATCTTTAAATCTTTCTTCTGAATCAGATTTAGAAAAAATAAATATCAAGAGGGGAGAGATGATGGATCTAAAAATGGTATTAACAGGAACAAGAAGTCTTAACTATGCAGATGTATTTTCTGGCTCACCACCATCAGTTCAAAGGAGGTTAGGTAATATGAGTTGGGAATTATATAATACAACGTCAAGACCAACTAATACTCATGTAAGTACATACAATATATCTAAAAATAAGTATGAAGAGGTATTATCAGAATTTAACAGACTTAATAAAGATTAAAGAATTTCTTTAATTTTCTTTGAAACTATTTTTTCCATGTGAATATATCCTTCTTTATTTGGATGAACTCCATCGTATCTTTCTAATTCTTCGACCCAATAAGTGAATTCATCTTTTAACCCATCTCTTTCATCCTTCATTGAAGTGTGATAATCTATATATGTTGAGTTATTATTTTCACAATAATTTTTAATTTCATTATTTATTGAAATAACATCATTAGCTGGATATGCTCCTGGAGTCCATATAAAATCATAGGTTGGAAGTATTGAGCTTAAAAAAACTTTAATACCATTAGCGTTGGCAATTTCTGCCATGGATTTAATATTATCAATAACTTCCTCTTTTGTAACAGGACCATTATTACCAGCTAGATCATTTATTCCTGCAAGTATAATAACTGCTGATGGGTTCAGGTTTATCACGTCATCTCTAAACCTTAAAAGCATCTGATATGTAGTTTGTCCGGATATGCCTCTATTTATATAATTATTCTCTTTAAAATAATCTGTATAAACACTCCAGTTTTGGGTTATTGAGTTTCCAAAAAAAATAATTCTTTTTTCTCCTTTATTTGGTTTACCAATTTTTTTATTGTCATTCTTGTATATACTTGTTTGCTTTCCCATTTCTAAAACACTTACATTAAGATTGGTGTATATTCCGTGCCATCCTAAGTTTTTTAAATTTATTTCTTCTTTTTTATCTTGTGAAAAGTTTTTAGAAATTAATGATATAATTAGAATGAATGTTAAAAAATATTTCATTATACCAAATCTAATAATATTTGTTTTATTATTTAATGTTCATATTTCTATATCTCAAAATCTAATTCTTTCTCATTCAATTCATAGTAAAAAAAGTATTATTTCTGAAAATCTAATTCTTCATTTAGATGCTTCTAATCCTAACTCTTTAAATCAAAATGATTTATCAAGCTGGAACGATTTAACATCTAATAATAATGATTTGTCATTGTTTTCTGGAACTATGGAGTTTTCTTCTGATGCTGGGGGCTCTCTAGTTTTTAATAATGATATATATCGAAGATCAAGTAATCTTAATAATATGTCACATTCAAATATATCCATTTCAATTTGGATTAAAACAACTTCATCATCAAATGCATTTATTCTAAGTCTTTCAAGAACTCCATCGGACTTTAAGAAAGAATTTATTTTTAGAATATCATCAGGAAAAGTCAATTTTTGGGATTATTCAACTGCTCATGGTTTCCCACAAGGTAACAGTAATACAACTCAAACATCAGTTAATGATGGTAACTGGAAGTTTATAACTTTTACAAAAGATATTACATCGGGAAGATATTATATTAATACAGTATCTGATAACATTAATCCATCAACATCACCTCTGAATGTAAATTATGGAAATGATAATTTTATTATTGGAAAAAATTGGAGAGACAACAATAACATATTTGTTGGATCTATAGGTGCTGTTTATTTGTATACTAAAACCCTTTCTCAAGATGAAATTATTCAAAATTATAATGCTACAAAATCAAGGTATGGACATTGAATTATAGAAGTGCAGCACCATAAACCCCAGCGCTATCACCAAGTTTAGGTTTTAAGATAGGAGTACTAAATGTCGGATTAAAGACATATTTTTTAAGTTCGTTATAACCTTCAGTATATAACTCATTTATATTACTTAGCCCACCACCAAGGACTATTACCTCTGGATCAATGATATTTACAACATTACTCAATCCTTTTCCAAAATAAGTAATTAATCTTTCAAATGTTTCTTTGGCGTATTTATCATTATCTTTTGTGGCATATATCTCTTCAAATTTTAATTTTCTTCCAGAGATATTTTTATAATAAGTTTGAAGTGCTCTTCCAGATATAACCGTTTCCACGCAACCTCTTTTTCCACAATAACATTCGTCACCATTATCAGTCACTATAGTATGACCCCATTCTCCACCAATACCTTGGCTTCCATATACTGTCTTACCATTAATAATTATTCCACCACCAACTCCAGTCCCCATAATTATTCCAAATACATTCTTGGCATGAGGATATTGATCATTAACTGATCCTAATAGAGTCTCAGCAAGGGCAAAACAATTAGCGTCATTTTGAATTAAAATAGTTTTATCTAAAGTTTTTGATAAGTCTTTTTTTAGAGGCATTCCATTAAGACATTGAGAATTAGAATTTTTCAGTAAACCTGTTACTGGATCTAGGGTTCCTGGAGTGCCAATTCCTAATTTGTCGAACTTGTGTTTGATCTTATTCTCAATATATTCTACTAGTGATTTGATATTATCTACTACTTGTAGATAACCTTTTTTTTCCTCAGTGTCAACTCTATGTCTGATCACTTCTATGGGTTTTTCTTTTGATTCTAGAACAATTCCCTCAATTTTAGTTCCACCCAGATCTATTCCTAATAACATTGGTAATTTTTATTTAATATTGGTAAAAATATTGTTAATATGAACAAGAAAAAAATTTTCTTATGGTCCATATCTGTAGCCTTATCAGGATTTTTATTCGGTTTTGATACGGTAGTAATTTCTGGAGCAAATCTTCCAATAAGAGAGTTGTGGAATACATCGCCACTCTTTCACGGTGTTTTTATTATGTCTATGGCTCTTTGGGGTACAGTTATTGGCGCCTTACTTGGGTCTTATCCATGTGATAAATTAGGAAGAAAAAAAACATTACTGATCATCGGATTACTTTTTTTAATTTCAGCCCTAGGATCTGCATTTGCATGGGATCCGTATTCTTTCTCATTTTTCAGATTCATAGGTGGTCTTGGAGTAGGAGCATCGAGCGTCGCTTCCCCTACATATATATCTGAAATTTCTAGTAAGGAAAATAGAGGCAGATTAGTTGCATTATATCAATTCAATATAGTATTAGGTATTTTAATAGCTTATTTTTCAAATTATGTGCTTCAAGGATTTGGAGGTAGTATGGATTGGAGATATATGTTAGGTGTAGAAGCAATACCTTCGATATTTTTTCTTTTATCAATAATTAAGATACCAGAGAGTCCAAGGTGGTTAATATTATTTGCTCAAAAAGAAGATAAGGCAGAGAAGATATTAAATATTATGTACTCTGGTAGGGGTATAAAACAAAAAATTGAAGAAATTAAATTAGGGTTTAAGCAGAATAATCAATCTCTTTTCTCAGAAAACTTTTCTAAACAATTGAAGTTAGCTTTTCTTATTTCATTTTTTAATCAACTATCTGGAATTAATTTTGTTTTATATTATGCTCCACAAATTCTTGAGTCAGCGGGTTTTGGTACATCTGATTCCTTGATGAGTTCTATTTCTATTGGTTTTATAAATCTTGTATTTACACTAGTAGGGGTTAGGCTTATAGATAGCTTTGGAAGAAAATTTTTAATGTATATTGGCTCAATTGGCTATATAGTTGGGTTGATTTCAATTGGTTCTTGTTTTCTTTTTAATTTAAGCTCAGATACTTTATTAATTTTTATTCTTTTATTTATTGCATCGCATGCTGTAGGACAGGGTGCTGTAATATGGGTATTTATTTCAGAAATTTTTCCTAATTCAGTTAGAGCTAAAGGTCAATCGTTTGGTGCAGGAGTTCACTGGGTTTTTGCAGCTTTAATTACCGCTTTAACTCCACTTGTGATAGATTTACTTGGAAATAATCCAGGAATAATATTCTACTTTTTTGGTGGGATGATGGTTATCCAGCTATTATTTGTATATCTAATAATGCCAGAAACTAGAAAAACATCTTTAGAAAGGATGAAACTTTAGATTTAGTTTTTTGTCTCTCTTTTTTACTAAAAATCTTGTTAAATAGCATCATTACAGGGTCATAGAACCTGTCAACTACTCTTTCTTTGAGAGGAATGATAGCATCATCTGTAATTTGAATTTCTTCTGGACATACTTCTGTACAACATCTTGTTATGTTACACATTCCTGAGCCGTGTTTGTCTTTGACATCTTCAATTCTGTCTGCAGTGTCCATTGGATGCATTTCTAGACTTGCAAGCCTTGCCATATACCTTGGACCAGAAAAATTTTCTTTTCCCTCGTTATCTCTAATTACATGACACATGTTTTGACATAGATAACACTCGATGCATTTCCTGAATTCTTGAACTCTGTCAACATCCTTTTGCATCATCACAAAATCTTTCTTTTTAGATTCCTCAGATGGTGTAAATGGTGTTATCTCTTGGTTCTGCTTATAATTCCAAGAAACATCTGTCACAATATCTTTTATAACAGGAAAAGATTTTAATGGAGTTATAGTTAGAGTCTGGTCTTCCTCAAATTCATTCATTCTTGTCATGCACCCAAGTCTTGGCTTTCCATTAATTTCTATACTACAAGAACCACACTTTCCAGCCTTACAATTCCACCTACATGCTAGATCATTGGCTTGATCTGCTTGAATTCTGTGTATTACATCTAGAACAACCATACCTTCAGTGACTTCACACTGGTAATTAACTAATTCACCTCTTTCATCGTCACCCCTATAAATTTTAAAGTTTCTTAAACTCATACTTTTGGCATTAACTTTTCGTGATCTTTTTTAACTTCATTTTCAAGCTCTTCAATGGAAGAGTTAGCAATTCTTTTTAATTCAGAATCCGGAAATCCTCTCTTCTCTTTAATTGTTTCCATCTTACCGTCTTTACCTCTTCTGTTAATTATGTTATACTCTAACCAATCTTTATTTTCATCAGGAAAATCCTCTCTTGTATGTGCACCTCTACTTTCCTCTCTTAGAAGAGCTGATTTAGCTACAGCCTCTGAGGATATTAATAGATTTCTTAAGGCTAAAGCTTCGTGCCAGCCTGGATTAAATTGACTTGAACCAGCAGCTTTTACCTCTTTAAATTCTTCCTTCATTTTTTCTATTCTGCTTATACCATCAATTATTTCTTTCTTTGTTCTGATGATACCTACATTATACTGCATATTTTTTTGTAAGTCTTCATGAATTAGATATGGATTATTTCCCTTCTCTCTATTTAGTATTGATGTAGCACTTTTAATTATTCTTTTGATGTCTTCATCTTTTATCTTAGGCATACTTTTTAACTTCCTAGAATATTCTGCAGCTTTTATACCTGACAGGTTACCGAAAACGAGCAAGTCAGATAATGAATTTCCTCCTAGTCGGTTAGCTCCGTGCATTCCGCCAGCTGCTTCTCCACAAGCAAATAAGCCGTCAACAGTTGTCATTGAAGTTTCTGCCTCAACCTTTATACCACCCATAAAGTAGTGGCATGTTGGTCCAACCTCCATAGGCTGTTTTGTTATATCTAATTCTGCGAGAACTTTAAACTGGTGATACATTGAAGGCAATTTTTTCTTTATATCTTCAGCTGACCTCTGTGTTGCAATGTCTAGGTATGCTCCTCCGTGCTTAGAACCTCTACCAGCTTTGACTTCAGTATTAATTGCCCTTGCGACAACATCTCTTGTAAGTAACTCAGGTGGTCTTCGAGCACTTTTGTCACCTTCTAACCATCTTGCTGCCTCTTCTTCAGTATCAGCAGTTTCATTTGCAAATTTTTCAGGTATATAGTCAAACATAAACCTTTTTCCTTCACTATTTTTTAATATACCGCCTTCACCTCTAACTCCTTCTGTAACAAGAATTCCTTTAACAGATGGAGGCCAAACCATACCGGTAGGATGAAATTGATTAAATTCCATGTCAATCAACTCAGCTCCAGCTTCATAAGCCATGCCATAACCATCTCCAGTATATTCCCAACTATTAGATGTAACTTCCCAAGATTTCCCAGCTCCTCCAGTAGCAAAAATCAAAGACTTAGTTTCAAAAATTATAAATTCACCTGTTTCTCTGTACATACAAACAATACCGGAAACTCTCCCAGAATCATCTTTTGTGATGTCGAGTGCTGTACACTCCATATGTATGTCTATTCCTTGGTGTATCCCATGGTCCTGTAATGTTCTTATCATCTCTAAGCCTGTTCTATCTCCCACGTGTGCAAGCCTTGGGTACCTGTGGCCTCCAAAGTTTCTCTGATTAATTAGACCGTCTCTAGTTCTATCAAATACTGCTCCCCAATGTTCTAGCTCTCGAACTCTATCGGGAGCATTTTTAGCATGAATTTCAGCCATTTTCCAGTTATTCAGCATTTTGCCACCTCTCATGGTATCTCTGAAATGAATTTTCCAGTCGTCTCTCTCGTCAACGTTGGCAAGGGCTGCAGCCATACCACCTTCTGCCATTACTGTGTGTGCTTTTCCAAGTAAAGATTTACATACAAGTCCAACTCTAATGCCCTCTTCCTGTGAAGCTGCGATAGCTGCAGATAGTCCTGCGCCTCCAGCTCCTATAACTAGAACATCAAATTGTAACCTTTTAATTCCTGATATATCTAACATAACTATATTCCCCAAGTGTTAAGATCGTTAATAATTCCCATTGATACAAGTCTAACGTAAACGTCTGATAGGCCTACCCAAACCAGACTTAACCAAGCAAATAATTGGTGTCTTCTGTTAAGAAATGTAACAATTTTCCAACTGCTGTGAGTGACTTTATCTTTGTACATACTACATGAATAACAATCAAGATTTCCACCCAAAAGGTGTCTAATTGAATGACATCCAAAAGTATAGCAACCGAGTAGGATAGGATTTAAAGTAAGAACAAACGTTCCAACACCTACTCCAAATCTTCCGTCGTTAAAGAAAGATAAGAATGCGTCATAACTCAATATAAAAATAAAAATAACAGCAAAATACATTGCGTATCTATGAATATTTTGGAAGATTAAGAGTCCTCTCTCCCCATCATACCTCTCTCCAGAATTAAAGGCGTTAATATTACCGTTGGTAATTGCAGATACTTTTGAAGGGATTCCTTGAATAGGTTGCACTGCACAGGCAGGTGGGTTTAGAGCGAATGCTCTATAGTAAGCTTTTCTATAATAGTAGCAAGTAAATCTAAATGATAGAGGAAATATTAATATTAACCAAGCAGGTGATTGCCCAGGTAACCAACTTAACCATTCTGGCCAAGAGCCTAAAAGTGAATGGTACATTGGAGGAACTCCTGGTTTAGTTGGATCTATGTATACAGTTGGGGAGTAAAAAGGTGAAAGATATCCTCCAAAACCTTCGTTACCACCGCTCCACCAGAAGTGTTCTCCTTGCCAAGCAGCCCAGGTAGAATATACGACAAAGCTTAGTAAGCCTAGAAGCAC
>CABYXZ010000007.1 GCA_902523065.1 uncultured Marinoscillum sp. | reverse complement strand
ATTGTTGGAGATGGATCAAATTTTGTTGCTGAATCAGGATCTACTGCAAGAACATCACTTGGTGTTTCTATAGGTAGTGATGTACAGGCTTATGATGCAGAGTTAGCTGCAGTTGCTGGACTAACATCAGCTGCTGATAAAGGCATTCAATTTACTGGAGATGGTACGGCTGCTACGTATGATTTAACTACAGCAGGTAAGGCATTGCTAGATGATGCAAGTGCTGCTGCACAATTAACAACTTTAGGACTAACAGCTACAGCTTCAGAAATTAATTTATTAGATGATGGTATATCTATAAATGATTTAACCGATGTTACAGCTAATGCTTCTAACTTTTCTAATTCGGTATTAATTGGACAGTCATCTACAGGAACATTAAGCTCTGCTGATTTCAATGTTGGATTAGGATATGGAGTTTTTAACAGTTTAACTTCTGGTACAGGTAATATGGGTGTTGGGTATAATGCTCTTAATAATTTAAATATAGGAGGAGGAAACGTTGCTCTCGGAAGACAAGTTTTAAGTCAATTAACTACAGGTAGTAAAAATGTTGGAATTGGAAGACAGGCTGCTATTCAAATAGTTGATGGATCAGTTGGAGGGACTTCACTTACTACTGGAAATCAAAATACATATATTGGTGCCGAGACAGTCCCTTCTGCTAATAATGTTAGTAATGAAGCTGTAATAGGATACGGGGCAACAGGTTCTGGATCTAACACAATTACACTTGGAAATTCATCCGTCACTTTAGTTGGTGTCTCTGCTGATAATACGACTGACTTAGGAACTAGTTCTAAAGAATTTAAAGATATCTATATCGATGGTACTGCCTATTTAGATGGTGTTGATATTGATGGTGGAGCAATAGATGGTACAGTAATTGGAGCAAATACAGCATCTACTGGTGCATTTACTGCTATCACTGCAAGTACAAGTGTGGATATCACTGGGTCAGCGGGTCTTATTCTACAAAATGATGAGACTATTACAAACTCAACCGATGGAACGGTAGCAATTACAGCTACTAATACAACTGTTAGTGGTAATCTTAGTGGATCAGGAACTATATCAGGATTTGATGCTAACCTAAATGATCAGACTGGAACGGCATATACTTTAACTTCAAGTGATAATGGAAAAGTATTAACTCTTAATAATGCTAACGCTATAACTCTTACTATACCAGCGTCACTTGGTGATGGATTTAATTGCTTAATTGTGCAGAAAGGTGCAGGTCAGGTAACATTATCTGCAGCTGGGGGAGTAACAGTTGTTAACAGAAGCAGTGAGACAAAGACCGCTGGACAGTATGCTACAGTATCTGTAATAAATATAGGTTCTGAACAGTACATACTATCAGGAGACACAGGGTCATAAAATTTATTTTATGAGATTAGTTTTAATACTTATATTAATCCTAAGTAATAAAATATACTCTCAGATAACTCCCGCAACTCAAGGGATTTATCACAAAAAAACCTCTTCCGTTTCCGAGGAATCGTTTGTCTTAGATTTTGATAACGACGACGACTGCACAAGCGGCTGTGGTACATCTTTCTATGGTGAAATTAATTGGTCTAGAAATATGTCGGAATACACAGTAAGTATGTGGGTAAAGTCAGGGGAGGACAATCCAACTGAGTGGAGGGCCTTCTTTAATACCTATACTAGTCCAGGAAATGGCTTCCAGATGGATTCAGGAGGTAGTACTAATTATAGATTTAACGCGCATGCTGGGGTCACAAGCTTTGGGGCAAACTCACTCAAAACAACATGGGTACATCTTGCTGTTGTTGCAGGTAGCTCTCAAACAAAACTCTATTATAATGGTTCATTAGTATCAACTAATAACTGGGTTGAGACGGATTGGAATCAGATTGAAATTGGAAGAAATAGGAATCAAGACAGACCAGGTAACTATTTTGTTGATGAAATTAGGGTTTGGGATGTGGCATTAAGCCAGTCAAATATCCAGTCATGGATGCACAAACCACTATCCAGCTCTCACCCTAACTATAGTGATTTAGAGGTTTATTTTCAGATGAATAGTAACAGTATATCAGGAGGAAATACACTTGTTGATATGAGTGGAAAAAATAATGATGCTACTCTCTATAATGTTTCTGGTATACAAACATCATCAAGTAACGTACCAGTAACGGACCTCATATCAAGTTACCAGACAGATGTAGAATCAATATGGTCATCGACTGAGACATCTGACTCTGAAGATTCAGATGGTTTGAAGATGAGTGTATCTTCCACATTAGCTGAAGCTAACTTTGTTATCTTCGGAAACAATAACGACAATTCAGGGACAACATCTTCAGATATTGTTGGGATAACCAAACGATCCAAAAGAGAGTGGCACTTTGATAAGAGCGGAACGGTTACTGCAGATGTGAAGATAGATATTAGTGATGCAACTGGGCACACTGGTTCAACTAGTGCAGCATCAAATTACAAACTTTTATACGCCTCATGTAGTGGATGCACTTTTGTTGAGCTTGATACTGGCGATAGCACTTCAGGAGATGTGGTAACATTTTCAAATGTTGCAATAAAAGATGGTATATATGCCATTGCCTCGGCTGATTCTAATTTATAATTTTTCTTATATTTATAAAAAATTTAATTTTTACTTATGAACCACAAAAAGCTTTTTCAATATTCCCTAATCATAAAAGCAGTTAAAATAATTTTTATCGCTTTTATTTTTATTCCTAATCTATCAGCAAGTACAAAAATTGATAAGGATAAGAAAACAATTATTAACACCCTAGAAGCTCATAAGGAAAGACTTATAGAGATAAGCGATAATATATGGGAGGCGGCTGAGCCAGCACTTCTTGAATTTAAATCTTCTAAGTACCTGTGGGACTACGCAGAAGAGAATGGATTTAAAGTTACAAAGGGTGTTGCAGATATTCCGACAGCATTCACGGCAGAATACGGATCTGGAAAACCAATTATAGGTATTATGGGAGAGTTTGATGCAAACCCAGGAATTTCACAAAAGAAACAACCAACAAAGGAACCGCTAATAAAAGGGGCCGCTGGACATGGTTGTGGACATAATCTATTTGGCACTGCAAGTCTCGGTGCAGCCATTGCTATCAAGGAAATGATTGAGGCTGGTGAGATCTCAGGAACAGTTAGGTTTTACGGAACTCCTGCTGAAGAAACAATTTTTGCAAAGGTATGGATGGTGAGAGAGGGACTTTTTGATGACCTTGACGTCTGCATGGACTGGCACCCGGGAGATGAGATTGAGGCAAGTACACAAAGCAGCAAGGTCCTTGTGGATTTCAGATTAAAATTTTATGGAGATGCAGCCCACGCCTCTGGTGATCCGTGGAATGGGAACAGTGCCGTTGATGCAATGGAATTGTACACAACTGGTCTCAACTATTACAGAGAGCATGTTAGGCCTACTGCAAGAATCCATTATGACATTGAGAAAGCTGGTGATGTAGTAAATGTAGTGCCTGAGTATGCTCAGATATGGACAAGGCTAAGAGAGAACGACAAAAAATATGTTAATATAATGTATGAGAGAGTAAAGAAAATTGCTGAGGCCGCTTCTATGATGGCTAACGTCGATTATGAGATACAATTGATCTCAGGTATATACGAAATTTTACCAAACAGATTTGGTGCTGGTATTATCCAGAATAATTTCGAGTTGTTAGGAGAGATAAAATATACCGAATCTGAAATAGACTACGCAAATACAATTTTAAAAGAGACTGGAAAAGAGTTGAAGGGTCTTGACGGGACTATAAAGCCACTCAGGCCAACGTTGCCTGCTACTGGTGGATCAACAGATGTAGGAGATGTTAGTCAAGTTGTGCCTGTGGTGAGACTAAGAACAACTACTGCCGCAAAGGATGGACCATGGCATTCGTGGGCAGTAGTTGCTTGTACTGGAATGTCAATTGGTCATAAAGGTATGATGTATGCTTCCAAGGCACTGGCCATGACAATGCTTGACCTTTATAAAAATCCTAAGTTAATTGATGGAGTAAGAAAAGAGTTTCTAGTTAGGAAAGGAGATAGGGTATATGTTCCACAGATACCTCCAGGGCCACCGAAACTTATTGATTGATTAGTCTTTTTTGATATCGTACTCTTTCGGTGCGAACAAAAAACCGAAAGCTTTTCCGCCGTGTTTGGTGTGTACTTTGTGGTGAACATAATGGGCATTCATTATTCTCTTTAGGTAGGGACTTGTAGCCTTAAAATTAATTTTAATTCTTCTGTGCACAATAATATCATGAAATACTACGTATGCAACACCGTATAAGAAAATTCCAATACCAAAGTATTTAAGGATCGCATAAGTTTCATAAGAGTATCCAATATATATGAGAGCAATTGAAGGTATTGAAAATACCACTGCAAATAGATCGTTCAACTCTAGAAAGTGGTCGTGCTTTTTGTGGTGTGACTTGTGCCAGCTCCATAGGAATCCGTGCATGATATACTTGTGTGTAAACCAGGCAACTCCCTCCATAAAAATAAATGTTCCAATAACTATTCCGATATTAAATAACATAGATTAAAATTCTAATATTTTTTCTTTTACTTCCTCCATTAACCACATTGGGGTCGATGTAGCTCCACACACTCCAACCTTTTCGTCCTTGCTAAACCAACTCCTATCTATCTCATCAGATGATGAAACGAAATATGAATTAGAATTGTTTTGTTTACAGACATTAAATAATGCGTTTCCATTTGATGACTTTGTTCCTGAGACAAAAACTATTTTATCGAAGTTGTTAGAGAAGTCTTGAAGCTGATTGTCTCTGTTACTAACTTGACGACATAAGGTGTCGTTAACATTTACGTCTACACCTGTTTTAGTAAGTTTTGATACTATCTCATAAAACTTTTCCTTACTCTTGGTTGTCTGGGTATACAACGTAAGTGATGCAGGTAAATCATCAAGGTCTAACTCTTTTATGTCTTGAAATACTATAGCATCCTTCCCAGTCTGACCCATCAGTCCTTTTACTTCAGGGTGTCCATGTTTTCCGTATATGTAGATCTTCTCTTTCTTGTCGTGTGATTTCTTAATTCTATTCTGAAGTTTTAGTACCACGGGACAGGAAGCATCCATAAGCGTGATATTATTTTTTATTGCTAAATCGTATGTTGAGGGTGGCTCACCGTGAGCCCTTATTAGAACCTTAACATCTTTCATTTGCTTAAGTTCATCGTGGTCAATGATTTTCAGTCCCATGTCTTCCAGTCTCTTGACTTCCATGTCGTTATGAACTATGTCACCGAGACAATATAATTCTCCATCTTGTTGAAGAATTTCCTCAGCTATCTCAATGGCGTACTCAACACCAAAGCAGAATCCCGATTTTGTATCTATTGTAACATCTAATCCTAGCATGATGCAAATTTAACTATTAGACTTAAATTTTTCATAAAAAGTTACATTCATAAAAAGAAGGAGAAGATTGTAGAAGATATCTTCGAATGGGATTGTGATCATTCTTATTGAGAGGTTCTCGTCGTTATTATACCAAACAACGGGATCTGTTGAAAAGTCAAAGTCAAAATTACCATCTGTCAGTATGCCATTGATTAGAAAGAAAGGAATTTGTACATAAAGGAAGCTGATCAAAAAATTTCCATGGTATTTTCTCTCTTTATATCCGCTATAGAGCAGGAAAATACCACAGAAAATAAAATTCCAGAAGGTGTAATCTCTCTCGTAATTTAAGCTACCAACAATAATTAGTATTACTCCTGTCCCAAGAAATATATAACGTGCGATTGAGTTATACTTTTCTGCTTTATGAAAATACTTTACACTCTCGTATATGAATACACAGGAGAAAGGAATTATGATAAAAAATAACCATTCTTCAATTGGGAGGTAGAAAAACTTTAGACTGCTTGCATGTACCTCGCTAAAACCCCAAACACCATTTTTTGTGAATATGATATCCCAAACTATAAAGAAAGTTCCAGTGATGAAAATAGCAGGAAATAAGTACTTAAAGTTTTGAGCATATTTAAATCTTCTGTCCCAAGAAGCTCCTAGAGGAAAGGATAGGGTAAACAATAAAAGATAAAAATATAGTGTCATGCTAAGCTCGGTTAAGGTATGTTCCCACAAAGATCATAAATTTTTTTATGTTTGATACCCTTACCCTTTCAGTCTTAATAGTTGAAGAATCTTTTGACTTAATTTTGTCTAGTAATTCAAGGTAATACTTATAGGATAAGTAAACACCTGACCTCGCAACCTTTGGTAGCATTTTAATTCCTATAAGTGCATTATTGAAATCGTTAGCAATATCTTTTTCAATACTTTTTTTATCCGCCTCACTAAATGTATCAAATTTTACTCCTGGAAAGTAAACCCTTCCCCTCTCCTCAAAATCACTTTTTATGTCCCTTAGAAAGTTTACTTTTTGAAAAGCTGATCCGAGGCTAATTGCATATTCTTCTAGTTTTTCATATTCATGTTCATCACAAAATACTTTTAAACACATAAGCCCAACAACTTCTGCCGATCCATAGATATATTCTTTATAGCTCTTCTCACTGAAAACTTTCATGGATAAATCCATTCTCATGCTTTTAAGGAAAGCCGCTATGTGATCTTTTTTAATTTTATGTTTATTTACTACTGACTGAAATGAGTGTAGAACTGGATTTGTTGAGAACTGATTTTTTATGGCATCATAGGTATCTCTTTCAAATTCATTAAGAACTTTTTCTTTGTCAAGGTCATGAAATGTATCAACAATCTCGTCAGCAAATCTTACGAATCCATAAATTGCGTAAATGGGTTTGTGGATGCTTTTGTGTAAAGTATTAATTCCAAGTGAAAATGACGTGCTGTACCGTTTTGTAATTAACTCACTGCAGCTAAAGCTTACCTCCTTATAAAGTTTGACAGCATCTTCCATTAGACAATATTATCCTCGACACTTACTTAGAATTTTATTCTTAAATTCTGTATCTGATTTAAGAATACCATAAAAAGAATTGATATATTCGTTTAATCTTTCAAACTCTTTAACTTCTATATTTTCTTTAAATCCATTCAGTATATTTAATATAGATCCCTCTTTTGAAATGTAGAGGTTTCTCATATTATTGAATGTCTGCGGATCTCGCTTGCACAGACCTCTGTAGACTCTCTCAGTAACACTAGAAATTTTAAGCATAGGATTAGGTTTTGCATAGAAAGCGTTAACTAGGCCGCTATGATCGAAGTCATAAGGTATTGCTATCATTCTCCTCCCATCAAAAAACATTTCTGTATTATGTTGATATGCTAGGGACCAGTCTGTATTACCAATCATGTAAGAGAAGAGCGTGAAGTTAATTGCCGAAGAGTCTTTTACTGCTAGTGGACTCATTCTCCTGCTTGGATATTTTTTAATTTCATGTCTATCTGCAACTTTATCATCATCCTCAACAAGAAAAGCAAACATGGTATGTTCTATTTCCTTGCCGTTTTTCAGCTCAATTATTTTTAGCGAAACAGCTTGTGTTTTTAAGTGAATATCTGATAACTCTTCAAAAAATTTATAAGCCATAAATTCCTTGTAGACAAGTTCATCTTTATTTTTTTCGTTTTGACAGGGAACCACAAGCTTTAACTTTCTGTTATTTTCAAAGATTGTATTTTGGGCTTGCTTTTTCCTTATTTCAAGTCTCATCGGCTTGAAATAACAAATCTTCTTTCTAAAGTTTCCTCTAACTCTTACCCTGGCTGTGATAGTGTCTTCCTCTATCTCATTACCAGAAAAAACCATCTTTGATTTTATGAATGTTGAATCGTTAGTGTCTTTATATAGCTCTTTGAAGTCAAAGGATAACTGTACACTTAAGTTTAGGTTTTCTTTGAATAGGTTTTCTGACTGCGAGAAGGATACTCCAGGTAGTGCTACTAAATATAAAACACTCAAAAATAGAATTTTAATCCTTTCTTTATTAAATTTCTTTTTCATGAACTTTAAAAAATACACTGGTGCACTAAATATTAGGACAGTAATTTCATTAATTATTTCCGTGATTGCAACCTGGATTGCCTATAAATATCAGCTTGCATTTAACCTAGATTTGACACTAATATCTATTGCTGTTGTTTTTCCTCTTGTATTTACCTTGGGTAGTGCTTTTCAGAGAAGAGAGAAAGCCCTCGAGCATCTGGGTAGAGCTAAGGGAGCTCTGGCATCAATTAAATATATTTTCACCGTTTCAAAAGTTCCTGATGCTGACAAAAGAAATATAGGTAAACAGGTAATTGAAGTAAAATCTGAGTTAATAAAATTTTTATATTCAGAATCAAATGATAAAGAACCATTAAATAATTCAATTCAGAAAATAAAAATGTTTATTGACAAAAACAGAGAATTCCTTGGAAGGAGTATTTCAGTTAGAGTTTATAGACTGATGAGAGATGTGATCATGGGAGTGGAAAATTCTATATCTATAAAGGTGCACAGAACCCCTCAGACAATAAGGGCATATTGTGAATTATTTATATACATCTTCCCCTTCTATTATGCTCCAACTTTAATCTATAACATAGGGTACTCTGGTCAATTAAATGAAATCGGTTCTACTTTCGGCGGAACAGAATATTTTGACACAACATTTATTGTATATGCTCTAAATATTATCATATCATTTATACTTATCTCTCTGTTCAATGTACAAGAACAGATAGAAAATCCATTTGATGGTGATGGAATAGATGACATTCAGCTTGACAATTACGAGTTGGATTACTAACTAAACCTTTTTTAGGATTTCACTCGCAACAACATTACCAGATATTATAGATGGCGGAACACCGGGACCAGGTACTGTCAATTGACCGCTAAAGTAAAGGTTTGTTAGTTTTTTATTTTTTAATGATGGTTTGAATATTGCTGTCTGAAAAAGAGTATTTGCAAGACCATACGCATTCCCCTTAAATGAGTTATAATCTTTTTTAAATTCATTGATAGCATAACTTTTTTTATAGATTATGTGATCCCTTATGTTTTGCTTTGTAATTTTCTCAAGTCGTGAAAGAATTAATTCAAAATATCTGTCTCTAATGATTTTATTATCTTCTAGGTCTGGTGCTACAGGCATGAGTAAAAACATATTTTCACATCCCGTTGGAGCTACGGTCTTATCAGACTTAGAGGTAAAAGAAGCGTAAAATAGTGGTTCTGAAGGCCACCTAGGGGTAGTATATATTTCCTCTGCATGATTTTCAAAATCTTTATCAAAGAAAAGACAGTGGTGTTTTACATTTCTGAGTTTTTTGTCTAATCCTATGTAGAAAAGGAGAGAGGATGGAGCAAGAACTCGCTTCTCCCAGTAAGATTTTGAGTAGTTTTTAAATTTATCTTTGAGTATGTTCTGATCAAAGTGATGGTAGTCAGCAGAACAAACTACATAGTCAGCGTCAAATATTTTCTTTTCAGTGATTACATAAGAGATACTATTCTTGTTGTATCCAAGAGATTTAACCTCCTCGTTGAGGTAAAATTTAACTCCTTTCTCTTTCGCTAGAGAAACCATTGCCTCCACAATTTTATGCATTCCCCCTTCTGGATACCAAGTGCCTAGTTTTATATCTGCAAAGTTCATCAAGCTGTAAAGAGAGGGTGTATTTTTAGGTGTCGCGCCAAGAAAAAGAATTGGGAATTCAAGTAGTTTAATTATTTTTTCATTTTTGAAATACTTCCTTATATGCTTATGCATTGAGTTGAATATATCTAATTTCAGTGCTCCAGTGATTGTTTCTTTATTTATGAACTCTCTCACAGAAAGACTTGGTTTATAAACTAGATTTTTAACGCCTACATTATACTTTATCTCAGCCTGAGAGATAAATTTATCAAGCTTTTCTCCTGCACCTTCTTCTAACTCTTCAAATAATTCTTTCAGTTCCTCGTAGTCTGCCGGAATGTCGATTTTTTCATTTTCTGGAAAGTACACCCTGTAAGAAGGATCTAACCTTTTTAGATTTATATAGTCATTTATGTCTTTACCAAAGTCAGAGAAAAACTTTTCAAAAATATCAGGCATCCAGTACCATGACGGCCCCATATCAAAAGTGAAACCCTTTGCAGTAAATTTTCTAGCCCTTCCACCAATTTTAGAATTTTTTTCTAATACGTAGACATTATGGCCTTTATCAGATAGGTAGGTAGCTGCAGATATACCTGCAAATCCACCTCCAATTACGCATATATTTTTTTTATTTTCCATTTAAAATTCTAAGTAGCAATTTATCCACTCATCATCAAACTCCATGTTATATTTTTTGTAGAAATTTATTCCAAGATCATTCCAGTCAAGAACTTGGAGTGATAGCCCAACACAACTTGTAGCTTTAGCATGGTCTAGAACCATATCAAATAATTTTTTCCCAATACCTTTTCGTCTCATGTGTTCTTTAACGATTAAATCTTCTAAATACATAACTTTTCCTCTCCACGTTGAAAACCTGTAATATGTTAGGGCAATACCAACTATTTTATTTTCAACTTCTGCAACGAATAATTCATAAACTGGGTTTGGACCGAATCCATCTTCTTCTAATTTCTCAACTGTGTTGGATACTTTGTCAAGAGCTTTCTCATATTCAGCAAGTTCTTTAATGAGGTCAAATACTTGAGGTATGTCACTTTTCCTTCCAGGTCTAATGATCATTTGGAAATTTTTTTAAATCCAGTGTATTTATGAAGAACTTTTGGGATAAGTATATGGTCACCTTCTTGGTGATTCTCAAGTATTGAAGCAACAATTCTTGGTAGGGCTAGTGCAGATCCGTTAAGGGTATGAGCAAGTTGTTTAGTCTTGCCGTCTTTTATCTTAAGGTTCATCCTATTTGACTGATAGGTAAGAAAATTACTTACTGAGCTGCACTCTAACCATTTGTCTTGACCAGGAGCATATACTTCAAAATCATATGTCAAGCTAGAGGTAAATCCTAAATCACCGGCACATAAAAGAATTTTTCTGTATGGAATTTCAAGGCTTTCAATTAAACTCTGAACATGATCACACATTTCATTTAGGGCATCCTCAGATTTACTTTCTTCCTGAATTTGTACTATTTCAACTTTATCAAATTGGTGCAACCTATTTAATCCTCTTACATGAGAACCCCAAGATCCAGCTTCTTTTCTAAAACATGGTGTGTAGGCAACATTCTTTATTGGAAGTATTTCTTTTTCGACTATTTTCTTTTTATAGATATTAGTTACTGGAACTTCGGCAGTTGGGATAAGGTATAAGTTTTCATCCTCAATCTTATACATCTGGCCTTCTTTGTCTGGAAGCTGCCCAGTGTTGGTAGCTGAATCATCATTAATGAGAATGGGTGGTTGAATTTCAGTGTAGTCTTTTTCTCTGGCAACATCTAGGAAATAGTTTATCAGCGCCCTCTGTAGTATGGCTCCTTTACCTATGTAAACAGGGAAACCAGCTCCAGTGATATTATTTCCCAATTCAAAATCAATTATCTGGAATTCTTTTATTAGATCCCAGTGTGGTTTTAGAGTTTCATTTTTACTGATATCTGAAGAGAAAATTATTTTATTTTCTTTATCGCTTTTACCTTCAGGCACTCTACGATCTGGGGTATTAGGAATGCTATAGAGAGATACTCTTAATTTATTTTCAGTTTCCTTTAGATTATCATTAATTATTTTACTTTTTTCTTTTAGTTCTTGAGACTTAAGTTTTAATGATTCTACATTATCATCTTTACCACTTTTAAAAGCTATTCCTATATCTTTCGATATGGTGTTGGACTCGTTATTTATCTTATCAATTTCAGATTTTAATGATTTTCTTTGGTCATCAAGCTTTATTAGATCTTGCAATTTATTTTTGATATCAGAAACACCTCTTTTCTCAAGAGCTTTAAGAATGTTTTCGAACTCATCTCTGACCTTGTTAACTTCGAGCATAGTCTGGTTTTTTTATATATTTAGAACGATTTTTTACACCAAAGCACCAATCTAATAAAAATTAATTTTTTTTTTGACAAATTCGAGAATAATGGTATCATTGCGGTGTCAATTGTTATTAGGCCAACCTAAAAACATACCCTTTAACACATAAATCAAAATTTTACGATATGTACACAATGGACGAACTTAATGATAAGCTTTTATCAGAGCTTAAAGCGATTACCGAAGAGCTCGGTATCAAAGGTGCATCAAAGCTTTCAAAACAAGATCTTATATATAAAATATTAGATGAGCAGGCAATTGCTAAACCAAAGAAGGCGGATGCTAAATCTGAAAAAACAAAAGAAGAAGGTGATAAAGCCCCAAAGAAACCTTCGCCTCGAGGAAGGACAAATGACAGGAGAGATAGCAGAGTAAGAAGAGATAGACCTGACAATAGAAAGAATTCGGAGTATGAGAAGAAAGTGAAAGAGTTTGAAGGCGTTATTGAAAGTGAAGGAGTACTAGAGATGATGCAAGATGGTTACGGCTTCCTAAGGAGTAGTGACTACAACTACCTTGCAAGTCCAGATGACATATACGTTTCTCCGTCACAAATAAAACTTTTTGGTCTAAAGACTGGAGATACTGTACTTGGTAAAATCAGACCTCCCAAAGAAAATGAAAAGTATTTTGCATTAATTGAGGTATCTCAGATAAATGGTAAAACACCTGAGCAGGTAAGAGATAGAATACCTTTTAAGTATCTAACTCCTCTTTTTCCTGAAGAAAAGCTTAACCTTAGTACTAATCAAGATAACTACTCTACTAGGATACTTGATCTTTTCTCACCTATAGGTAAAGGACAGAGAGGGATGATTGTCTCTCAGCCTAAGACAGGAAAGACTGTACTTCTTAAACAGATAGCAAATGCAATTGCTGAGAATCATCCTGAGGTTTATCTTATGATATTACTTATTGATGAGAGACCTGAAGAAGTGACTGATATGGCTAGAAGTGTGAAGGCAGAAGTTGTATCATCAACATTTGATGAGCAGGCTGAAAGACATGTGAAAGTAGCTAATATTATATTAGAAAAAGCTAAGAGAATGGTCGAGTGTGGACACGACGTTGTTATTTTATTGGATTCGATCACAAGGTTGGCAAGAGCACACAATACTGTTATCCCTTCGTCTGGTAAGATACTATCAGGTGGTGTAGATGCTAATGCTTTACATAAGCCTAAAAGATTTTTTGGTGCTGCAAGGAACGTAGAAAAAGGTGGATCTCTTACTATTATAGCTACTGCACTTATTGAGACCGGCTCTAAGATGGATGAGGTAATTTTTGAAGAATTCAAGGGTACAGGTAATATGGAACTTCAGCTTGATAGGAAATTATCAAATAGAAGGATATATCCTGCAATCGATGTTACTGCATCTGGAACAAGGAGAGAAGATCTTCTAATCGACAAAGATGAATTGTCAAGACTATGGATTTTAAGAAAGTATCTTGCTGATATGAATTCAATCGAAGCTATGGAATTCTTACTATCTAAAATCAAGGGAACTAGAAACAACGAAGAATTTCTTGTTTCAATGAACGGATAATTTATCCTAATCATTTTTTCTTAATATTTGTTTTATAAAATCAATATAAATTAATAGTTTTGATTCCATGTTTTTAAAGACAGAAAACGTGGAAAATCAAAGAATTTATAATCTAGTAGACAAAGACTTTAGGTATGCTAAAGTTCTCGACTCGTTCGGTATAAACTTTTATCAGTACCCAGAATTAACTATCAATCAAGTTTGCCAAATTAAGGGTGTAGATAAGAACTCATTATTGGGGTACAGGCTATCTTTAGATGAGTCTTTTGATTTAGATTTTGAAACTCTGAAAACATCACCCATAAATCTGGTAATCGAATACCTAAAGCATAATCATAGTTACTTCATAAAGAATAAATTACCATACATCAAAGGTTTAATATCGAAATTAGATGTTGAAGACAAACTTTATCCTTTCTTCAAGGATCTTAAATTTATTTTCCCGCTTTTTTATGAAGATTTTGTGGATCATATTCTTGAGGAAGAAAAATTTATATTTACCCACATTCAAAATTTATCAAGAACAAAAGTCAAAAATACTGACCATGCAAAACTGTTCTTTGCCCTTAAAAATATTTCATTAAAGGAAATAGCTGATGAGCATATGAACGAAGACTCAGAGATGAGTGGAATAAGAGGTCTGACCAAGAATTACTCAATAGAGAATATTGAAAATTTACATCTCAAAGTAATATTTCAAGAACTTAAAGATTTTGATCAGGAGTTAGAGATACATTCCGATATAGAGAATAATATTCTTTTCCCTAGAGCAGTTGAATTAGAGGAAGGCATAACAGAAAAGATAAGAAATATATCATTTCTTAATTAATGGCCAGAATTCTTTGTTTTGACTACGGTGCTAAAAGAGTTGGCATTGCAGTCACCGATGAGCAAAGAATAATTTCATCCCCACTAGAGACTTACGACACAGATAAAATTTTTGATTTTATCGATAGTTATACTGACACGAATAATGTGGATCTTTTTCTCGTTGGATTACCTACTAATCTAAAGGGCTTAGAAACTGATGCTACCAAAATAACAACCGATTTTATAGAGAAATTAAGAGAGAAATATAAACAAATTGATATTGAGACCTATGACGAGAGATTTACATCTAAAATTGCTAGAGATTCTTTGATTTTTCTCGGTAAGAATAAAAAATATAGAAGAAAAAAAAGTAATATTGATAAAGTTAGTGCAAGTATTATATTACAATCTTACTTACAAAGAAACTCATGATATATCCAATTGTATTATATGGAAATTCAGTTCTTAGAGAAAGAGCTGTAGAAATTGCTAAAGGTGAAGTTGATGTAAAAAAACTTTCAGAGGATATGTTTGAGACAATGCATAACGCTGATGGGATTGGTCTTGCCGCACCTCAAATTGGTATTTCAAAAAGAATTTTTGTTGTTGACGGTTCTATGCTTGAGGATGAGGAGATGAAAGATTTTAAGGAAGTGTTTATTAATCCAACTATTGAGTCTGAGACTGGCGATACTTGGGAGTTTGAGGAGGGCTGTCTAAGTATACCAGCCGTGAGGGGTGGTGTTTCAAGAAAGTCCAACATTCATATTACGTATTTTGATGAGGAATGGAACAAAAAAAATAAGGAGTACGATGGTATGAGAGCTAGAGTCATCCAACACGAGTTTGATCACATTAATGGTAAATTATTTGTTGACTATTTGCCTTCCCTAAAAAGGAAACTTCTTAAAAATAAATTATCAGAAATTTTAAGAGGAAAGGTGGATGTTAACTATAATGTAAAAAAATAATGCAGCCACAGATAAAAGATCTTTACCAAAAGTTTAAAGAGAGTTCTGGCATTTCAACTGACAGCAGGACGATAAAAAAAGATAATATATTTTTCTGCCTAAGTGGAGATAATTTTGATGGCAATGACTATGCTGAAAATGCGCTCAATAAAGGTGCAAGTTTATGTGTGATAGACAATCCGGAGTTTGCTAAAAAATCTGAAAAATTTTTACTAGTTGAAGACTCTCTAGATACTCTACAAGAGCTAGCAAAATATCATAGAGATAAATTGAATATTCCCATTGTGGGTATCACGGGTTCCAATGGAAAGACAACAACAAAAAATTTATTAGAAGTTGCTCTATCTGTAAAATATAATGTTTATGCCACAGAAGGTAACTTCAATAACCACATAGGAGTCCCCCTAAGTATATTAAAGATTAATAACTCTCATGAAATTGGTATAATTGAGATGGGAGCTAGTTCGGTTGGAGAAATTGCTGAATTATGTCAGATAGCAAAACCTTCGTGTGGTCTCATAACCAATATTTCAAAAGCTCATATCAAGGGTTTTAAATCATTTGAAGGAGTAGTCAGAGGTAAGTCAGAACTTTTTGATTACTTAAATAAAAATAATGGTCAAATTATCATCAATAATTATGATAGTACTCTTGTTAATTTTATAAAAAGGTTTGATAACCCAATACTTATAGAGGGAGACAAATCTAATATCGACGTAAAAATTTCCAAGTCAAAGGATGGCTTAAAATTATTTGAGCCAAATATTTTTTTCATGGTTAAAAATTTAAACTCTGGATTGTATGAGGAAAAAAAATCAAAATTATTTGGTAGGTATAACTTTGAAAATATTTTGATGGCTATCTCTGCAGCAAAGTTTTTTAAGATTGATGAGC
Organism: uncultured Marinoscillum sp.; assembly: GCA_902523065.1. GTDB lineage: Bacteria > Bacteroidota > Bacteroidia > Cytophagales > MED-G16 > MED-G16. Next base: position 59,639 of record CABYXZ010000007.1, on the reverse strand, counting down.
TAGAATCTGCAGACAAAATTTGTATCTGGAATATGCCCTCTAATAATAGATCTCAGGTAATTAAGGTAGCGGGATCAAACATCATACTTGATGCTTACAATGCTAACCCTCAGTCTATGAAAAATGCAATTGAATCTGTTCAGAACTTTTCTGATAATGATAAGGTGTTTATTCTAGGAGATATGAATGAGCTCGGAGATATATCAAAACATGAGCATTCTGAGGTAGGGAAGTTAACCTCTAAATTAAAATTGTCAGAGTGTTTTTTTGTAGGAGATAAAATGGAGGATGCCTATAAAATGAATAAAAATTCAAGGTGGTTTAAGACGTATGATGAAATGCATGATTCAATAGCTAAATTGCGCTTTCAGAATGTTGATGTATTAGTAAAGGGATCTAGGAGTTTGAGACTTGAGAGAATTCAGACAACTCTTAAGAGAATATTAACTTAATATTTGTTGTAAATAGTTTTATACCTATAGCCAGAAGGATAATACCAAATACTTTCCTTAGAATATTTATCCCTTGAGCTCCGATAATTTTTTCTATTTTTTCAGAAGATTTCAAGACAATATAGACGAGAACCATATTTACAATTATTGCCAAGATTATATTTAAGTCGTTAAACTCAGACTTTATAGAAATTAAAGTTGTTAAAGTACCAGGGCCGGCAATGAGAGGAAATGCAATAGGAACAATGGATGCTGTTTTTGGGTTATTATCCTTATATAGTTTTATACCTAGAATCATTTCTGTAGCTAAAAAAAGAATTATGATAGACCCTGCAACTGCAAAAGAATTTATATCTACACCTAGAAGCTGTAAAATTATTTCTCCTACGTAAAGGAAAGTTACCATTATTATAAGAGATACTAATGTAGCCTTACCCGATTCTATTACCTTAAATTTTTCTCTTAGTAACACTATCAATGGGATATTACCAACCACATCAATTATTGCAAATAAAATCATGGTCGCGGAGATAAATTCTTTTATATCAAAATACATTTCTTTAAAAATTTGCGGCAAATATATAAGAATAAAATTAAAAGAAAAATGCCCCGACCAAGGGGCATTAACTAACTAACTAACCAGTTTGAAGTGTTAAACCAAACTATAAAATGAATAATCAAAATTATATATTTTTTAATAAATAGAGTATAATTATTTAATAATTTTAATTTATAGTATCATATTTACATTATTTATAATTTTATATTATTATTTTACAAATAATGAAATTTAATTATAGTATTTTCTTGTTTTTTTGTTAAAAATGTATTCTTAATAGATCTAATCTTTACTTTTTTATAGATTTACGGATCAAACTAACTAAACAGGAATTTGAAAAATAAGATTACTCTTGTCCTCATTTTATTTTTCTTATCGTGTTCTGATGAGGAGCTCGTAAGCTTATCTTTTTTTGTTATACCTGAAAATGCTGGCAGTATTGTTTATGATGGTAATAATAACGTTGAGTTAGGAACTAATATAAAGATAGAGGCAGTAAGTAATTCTCCATACGAATTTGTTCGGTGGTCAGGGGACTTAGATGGTACCAATAATCCAATTGATATTGTGGCAAGTTCCGATTTAAATATTGTAGCAGAATTTCAGGAGACCAACGTTGTCTTGCTTGATTCTGATAAAGACGGTGTTCCTGATGTTAATGACTTATGCCCTGACACAGAAGAGGGTACTTATGTTAATGAGAGTGGTTGCCTTGTCATCAATGAATTTGATCAGTCCTATGTCCAGGTGTGGGGTGATGAGTTTAATTACCAGGGAAAACCTGATCCTGAACTTTGGCACCATCAAATTTTACCACCAAATCCAAATGGTGGTTGGTGGAATGGTGAGTTGCAACATTATACAGACGATATAAAAAACTCTTATGTTGATAACGGTTCATTAAAGATTGCATCTATAAAAGAAAACTATGTTTTCGACGGAGTTGGGAGGGATTATACGTCAGCGAGACTTAATTCAAAATTCGTATTTGAATACGGAAGGGTTGATGTGAGAGCTAAACTTCCCCAGTCAGAGGGTACCTGGCCTGCAATCTGGACTCTAGGCGCCAACATAAACGAGTTGGGAAATTTTCATAAAAGTCAGTACGGAAGTGTGGGTTGGCCACGGTGTGGTGAGATAGATATCATGGAGCAGAATGGTTGGGATAAGAAAAAATTGTATGGAACTTTTCATTGGGCAACACCCAGTGGTGATTATGCATCTTATGGTTTAACTACTGACCTGAACTCATCTTCGGTATATCGTATCTACTCAATGGAGTGGACAAAAGACCAAATAAAAATAATGGTTGACAATAAAGTATATGTTGTTATGAATAACAATAATGACGTACCATTTGATAACCCTCATTATATTCTCTTAAATATTGCTATGGGTGGGAATTTAGGAGGAAACATAAATCCTGATTATACCTATGATATAATGGAGTTGGATTACGTTCGTGTTTTTCAGAAGAAATAAAATGAACACATCAAGTATAGATTACTTATCAGTCCTGATAGTAATGATGATTTTTTTTGTTATTTCATTTATAACAAATATTATAGGGCCTCTCGTACCAGATTTTATTCAATCCTTTGATTTAAGTTTTGTGCTAGCTTCTTTTCTGCCACTATCTTTTTTCATTGCATATGGGTTATTTTCTATTCCTTCTGGAATTATCCTTGAGAAGACAGGAAACAAACAAATGATTTTTTTTGCTTTTGCATTGTCTTTCGTTGGGGCTCTAACTATTATCATATTTAAGACCTACACGAGTCTATTATTTTCTTTCTTTTTAATTGGAACGGGCATGGCGATTTTACAAGTAGTCATAAACCCATTACTAAGAGTGTCTGTAAGTCCCCAAAATTTTGCATTCTTTTCTGTGATCGGACAGTTGGTATTTGGTTTTGCATCTTTTTTAAGTCCAATATTTTATAAATCTATTGTCCAGTCAAGTGAGGTAAATGCCTATTCTTTTTTTGCTGATAGTCCGTGGGTATTAATCTATCTTTCGTTTCTTCTTCTACTTGCCTTAGTTTCTGTAATTGTTTATGTAGTCAAACTGCCAAGTATTACTTTTAGTGAGGGAGAAAAATTTAAATTTGGTTCGACCTTTTATGACTTTTTAAGAGAAAGGAATTCCTACATATTTTTCTTTGGAATTTTCTGTTATGTCGGTGTTGAACAAGGGATTAATAACTGGGTATCTCAATTCCTATACCAGTACCACGGTTTGGATCCAAATGTGGTGGGAACAGAAGTCATATCAGCCTTCTGGGGTAATCTGACTTTAGGAACATTAGTAACATTAATTCTTATAAAGACTGTAGATGGTAAAGTTCTATTACATATTTATTCCCTCGCTTCATCTATATTAATTCTATGTGCTCTCTTTGGCAATCTCGAAGTTTCAGTATTATCATTTAAGTTGATGGGTTTTTCAATTTCTGGTATATGGTCTCTTATTATATCCCTAGGTCTAAACTCAGTTACTAAAAATCATGGCACTTTCACAGGAATTTTACTAACTGGAATTATTGGTGGAGCAATTTTTCCTTTTTTAATTGCTTTCATCTCTCAAATCTCAGAATTAAGGTACGGGATGCTTCTAATATTTTTGGGTTTATTATATATTTCCTATATTGGTTTTTATTCTAAACCAATAGAAAAAAACAGTTTATTAAAGTTTTAATTTTTATGAGAATATTTTTATTTATAATGTCGTTTTGTTTCCTTCTTGGGTCTTGTAATTCTAAAGTTGACATTACTGAGTCTAGTCAATTATCTTACGAGTTAGAGAAAGTGGTTGATCACGACGGTATAATATGGAGTATTGAATTTCTTGACAATGAGAATATAATTTTTACTGATAAAGAGGGTCAAATCTACACCTACAACGGCTCTGAAAAAAATGAGATAGAAGGTGCCCCGGAAATTTATCTTAACAGACAGGGTGGTCTTATGGATATTCAGTTACACCCCAACTTTCAAGATAATAATACCCTTTATATTACCTATGCTAAGAAACTAGATGAGAATGGTGGTAATACTACGGTTGCAAGAGCAAAGTACAATGGAAATTCACTGGTAGACCTTGAAGATATTTTTGTTAGTAAACAGAGTTCAGAAAAAGGTTATCACTGGGGTTCAAGAATTGCATTTGACAAGGCAGGTCACCTCTACTTTGGTATCGGTGATAGGGGGAGTAGGGATATAAATCCACAGGATCTCTATCGAGATGGGGGAAAAGTTTTTAGGATTAACGATGACGGAAGTATTCCATCGGACAACCCATATGTAGATAAAATAGGTATCAACCCTGCAATATATTCTTATGGGCACAGAAACCCACAAGGAATTTTCTATCATCCTGAAACAGATGAGATCTGGACAAATGAGCATGGTCCAAGGGGAGGAGATGAAATTAATATAATTAAACCATTAAAAAATTATGGGTGGCCAGTTATATCGTATGGGATAAATTATGATAGTACAATATTTACTGACCTAACAGCTAAGACCGGCATGGAACAACCTCTTTATTATTGGGTGCCATCGATTGCACCTAGTTGCTTTGAATATTTAGATTCTGATGTCTACGATGGTTGGAATGGTAGTTTACTTGTTGGATCATTAAACTATGGATATCTTGAAAGATTAACTACAAATATTTTTGGTAAGGTAAATTATAGAGAAAAAATAGCTCCTGAAATAGGAAGAGTTAGAGATGTCAAGGTAAGCCCTGATGGCTATATTCATCTTGCTGTCGAGAAGGATGGTATATACCGAATTGTACCTCTTTAGTTAAAAGAATTAATTAACTGTAATACTTAAATTAATAACTTATGAAATACATAATACACATAGTGAGTTTTTTATTTGTTTTCTCACTAAATGCTCAAAAAAATAAAAACGGAACACTATATGACGAGCACCCTGGGATAGATCTTATTGCATCTTTCCATGACGCATATGCTTCTGGAGACATAGAGAAAGCCGAGGAAATTTTACACGATGATGTGAAATGGTATGACGGAAATTCCCAGACAAAAAATGATGAGGGTGGCACAAAACAAAATGTGATAAATAACATCAAGTGGTTTAGAGATTACTTTGACTACGTTTCCTTTGATGATACTGAGGGTGCATACCCTGACATGTTGGAATATAAAAAGTCAGGGAACTGGGTCCAGTCCTGGTTTAGGGTGTACGGAGTACATAAGAATACGGGTGTAGAATTAGATCATAATGTCCTCAGAATCTATAGGTTGAATGAAGATGTCACAAAGATTACAGCAATAATTGAGTATAGTAATAAATCTAATTTTAGGATGATCGGTGATGCGAGGTCAGACAGGGAGAACGGAACTATTTATGTTAGCCACGAAAATATCAACTCTGTCAGAAAGGCTATGTATGCATTTTTAAATGGTGATGCAGAGAAAGCGTATAGTTTCTTTCATGAGAATTCAAGATTTCATGACATTAACGAGGAGGATGTAATGACTTTTGATGAGATAAAGGCCAGAGATAATAAAATCTTTGCCAATTGGACCATGACTTACTTAGATGAATCTGGTTACCCTGATTACCTTGAGTACGACTGGAGGGATAGTAATGCTGTTCAGTCCTGGTGGGACATGGGAATGAAGAGAAATTCTGATGGTAAAGAGGTCGTCTTGCAAGTTTTATTTATTGACTGGTTTGATAAAGAAGGAAAAATCGAAAGAAGATTTCTTTACTGGAACAAATCTCTATTAGATTAAATTTTAAAACTATCTATTTTAATAAAACAAAGGGTGCAGAGGTACCCTTTGTACTTTTTTCATATATTAGTACTATGAATTGTGAATGCAAAGATTGTGAATGCACTTCAACATGTGATGATTGCACATGCTGTGACTGCTAGTTTCAATTTTTTTAATTGTAATTAAATTAAACAGAATCTTCTATCCTGATAATTAATGAGATTTCGATTATTAGTTATTTTATTATCATTTTTATTTATCTCCTGTGAAGAGGAAGATAATTCACCCTTTTATGTTGCAAAAAACGGGGTAACAATAAAAGCTCGAGATTGGGTTACTGTTGGAACTACAGCAGAGCTTAACGGAGTAACTTACACCGCTGTTGATTTAGCTTCACTAAAGGAATGGATAGAGGATGACAAAGATCCGAGTAAAGTAGTTACAACTAAAGTAGAAACCTCTTCTTCAGTATCAGCAGTAGCAGGCCTATTTTTGACAACAGGGAAGGAAATTAAAGGTATCGAGGGTTGGGATGTCAGTAACTGGACTTCTATGCAAGGAATATTTTATTCTTCTGAACCAGTTAATGCAGATTTAAGCGGTTGGGATGTTTCTCAAGTAACAGATATGCAATTATTTATGAAATTGGGAGATGTAAATATTAATATCAATAATTGGGATGTAAGTAATGCTACAGATATGTCGAAAATGTTTATGTGGTATAGTAATATAGAAAATAATGTATATATAGAAAAAATGGATTTAAGTGGATGGGATGTTTCTAAAGTCACCAAATGCACTGATTTAAAAACCTTTTTTGATAATGCTAATTGGCCGGAATCTAAAAGACCAAACTTCTTGGTTGAGTGTGATTAACGACTTAATATTTCTAATAAATTTTAATATCTGCGTTTCCAATACAATAAAATACTTTTTGTATTAATTAATTAATAAACATAGATTTGCAAACTTCTTTGGGCTCTTAGCTCAGTTGGTTCAGAGCACCTGCCTTACAAGCAGGGGGTCGCTGGTTCGAATCCAGCAGGGCCCACTAATTAAAACCCTATCATGAGTAGGGTTTTTTAATTTATGATTTTAGATTTGAGTATGTTACATCTCGGTAAAATCATTTACGCCATATTTTTTTCATCATTATTTACTTACGGTACTACAAGTGATCAAGATCAAAACTCACTAAAAGAGTTATTCAAATCAAAGTTCAAAATTGGGGTAGCACTTAATAAAAATCAGATAAGACAGAAAAAACAAGATGAGAATGAACTTATTAAAAAAGAATTTTCCTCACTGACTGCAGAAAATATTATGAAGTGGGAGGAGATTCACCCAAAAAAAGATAAGTATAATTTTAAAATTTCTGATCTCCTTGTTAAACTATCAGAGGAAAATAATCAAGACTTAATTGGTCATACTCTTGTGTGGCATAATCAAATACCGGATTGGGTTACAAGAAAAGGTGATGGTTCGCTTGTTAGCGATAACACTCTATACAGAAATATTTTTGATCATATATCTTCTGTTGCAGGTAGGTATTCTGGTAAGATTAAGGGGTGGGACGTAGTAAACGAAGCAATTTTAGATGACGGTTCCTACAGAGAAAATGATTTTTATAAAATATCTGCAGATGAATATATATTTAAGTCTTTTGAGATAGCTCATAAAATAGACCCAAATGCTGAACTGTACTATAATGATTTCAGTATGTATAAACCTGAGAAGTGTGATGCAGCAATTAGGATTGCAAATAAAATTCTAGAAAGAGGATTGAGAATAGATGGTATAGGCCTTCAGGCACACTGGGGATTGGATTACCCCTCAATTGATGAAATAGAGACAAGTATTCTTAAAATTCATGAAGCAGGTTTCAGAGTTCATTTCACAGAACTCGATATTGACGTTTTACCAAATTTGTGGGAGATTGAAGGTGCTGACTTATCAGATAATTTTAAATCTAATGATCAGCTTAATCCATACAAATCATCACTACCTGATAGCATCTCAGACTTGCTCTCTAACAGATACAGTGAAATTTTTGAATTATTTGATAAGCATAATGATAAAATAGATAGGGTTACCTTCTGGGGTTTATCAGACGGTCATAGTTGGAAAAATGACTGGCCAGCCAAGGGCAGGACTAATTACCCACTTCTATTTGACAGAGAAAATAATCCTAAGAAAGCTTACAAGGATATAATGATGCTCTTTAATGAAAAATAATTTAATTACTATATCTTTAGTTTAGATGGATAAATCTCAAGTACTATCAGTCAAAGAAAAAATTGGTTACAGTCTAGGCGATTTAGCAGCCAATCTAGTATTTCAGACACTCATAACATACCTTGCTTATTTTTACACAGATATCTATGGACTCACATCCGATGACTCATCTTTCATAATTTTAACAATTGGTTTAATTGCTGCGTTTTCATTTAACCCTATAATAGGTGCGATTGCAGATAGGACTAATTCTAAGTGGGGTAAGTTTAGGCCTTGGATATTATGGACTTCGGTACCTCTTGGCATCATTTCATTATTAGCTTTTTCAACTCCAGATTTTTCGTATAAAGGCAAGTTTATATATGCGGTTGTTACTTACACTGCCCTGCTTTTTGTTTATGCGGCAAACAATCTTCCTTATTCAGCCTTAAGTGGAGTCATAACTGGTGATATGAGGCAGAGGAATAGCATGTCTTCTTACAGGTTTGTCGCTGTTATGGCAGCACAATTTTTTGTTCAGGTTTTCATGTACCCAATTATATTGAAAGTTGGTGATGGAGATAAAGCTCTCGGTATAGAAACGGTAATGACATACCTTGCTATAATTGGTACTGTTATGCTTCTCATAACATTCTTTACTACAAAAGAAAGAATCATACCTAAACCTGAACAGAGATCAAGTATAAGACAGGACATTTCTGATTTATCGTCCAATCTACCATGGATTATCATGCTAACCGTAACAACATTTTTATTTATTACTTTGTCAATGAAAGGTGGTGCTTACGTATACTATTTTGAAAATTATGTTAATGAGGAGGCACTTACTTTATTTATTGAGCCAATAATATCTTTTCTCTCCTTAATCGGTCTAAACTTTTTTGGTGAAGATCCTGTTTCAGCTGGTTTTGGATTATTCAATGCCGGCGGTATCATATTTATGATCGTTGGAATTTCTTTTTCTAAGGGTCTAGCAGATAAATACGGGAAGAGAGATGTATTCATGTCTGCATTATTTGTCTCAACATTATTTATAGCGGTATTCTATTTCTTTAATCCAGAGAATTTAAGACTCATGTTTTTATCTCAAATCTTACACGGTTTCTTTTATGGACTAACTATTCCTTTGCTCTGGGCAATGATTGCTGATGTCGCAGATTATTCAGAATGGAAAAATAATAGGAGAGCTACCGCAATAATATTTTCTGCGATGATGGTTGGCTTGAAGGGTGGGCTAAGTATTGGAGGTGCACTTGTTGCTTCAATACTAGGTTATTATGGATATGAGGCAGGTATGGATCAGGGGATGAATACTCTTTTCGGTATCAAAATGCTCATAAGTATTTTCCCATCAATTCCTTTCTTTGTTTGTGTTTTTATTCTTTTCTTTTATCAAATAGATAAGAGGATGGAGTCAAAAATAGAGTTGGATTTAAAAAGTAGCAGATAGATGTCAGATAATATTGATTTTAATGATTTAAGAAAAAGAGCCGTGTCTCAACCTCTAGTGGTTGATAAATATACTGCCGACCCGTCCGCCCACGTATTTGATGGGAAGATATATATTTACCCTTCTCATGACATAGATGCTGGTATACCTTTTAACGACAATGGTGATCATTTTGGGATGAGAGACTATCATGCCTACACTATGGAAAGTCCTGATGACAAACTTGCTACTGATTTAGGTAAGATACTTGATATAGATGAAGTACCTTGGGCAAAAAGACAAATGTGGGCCCCGGACATTGCTAGAAAAGGTGACAAGTATTATTTTTATTTTCCAGCGAAAGATAAAAATGATATTTTTAAAATTGGGGTAGCTATAGGTGATAGTCCCTCTGGACCATTCACTCCTGACCCTAAACCAATTGAAGGAAGCTATTCCATAGATCCTGCAGTTTTTAATGATAACGGCAAATATTATATGTACTTTGGTGGACTTTGGGGTGGCCAGCTCCAGAAATACAGAAATAATATTTACAGCAACGGAAATGAATTGAGGAGTGATGATGATTTTGCTTTTGGACCATTAGTAGCAGAACTGTCTGATGACATGAGAGGTTTTTCTACTTCACCTGAAGAAATAATTATCCAGGATGAAAACGGAAACCCTTTATTAGCTGGAGACAAAAGCAGAAGGTATTTCGAGGGTCCCTGGGTGCATAAGTATAACGAAAAATATTACCTATCATACTCAACTGGTGACACGCATTTCATCTGCTATGCCATTGGGGACACTCCAAAAGGACCATTCAATTATGCTGGTAAAATTCTAGATCCAGTCGTTGGGTGGACTACCCATCACTCAATATGCGAATTTAATGGGAGGTGGTTTCTCTTTTACCACGACTCTTCTCTTTCTGAGGGGGTAACTCACCTAAGATGTATGAAAGTTGTCGAAATATTCTATGACAAGAATGGCTTGATCAAAAAAATCAATCCATATTCATAATTTAAATTGATTTTGATTCTGTTAACAGAATGAGATAATTATTGCTTTTGTAACATATATGTTATAAATTCAATATCAAATTTTTAGTTTAAAGCTAAAAATTAGTTGACTTTCGCAAACTAAGTCAACAAATTGAAACTAACTAAATGACTAAATGATGAGAGTATTCCTTTTATTTATCACACTATTTGCAACTACATTAAGTTTCGCTCAGCAGACAATAACAGGAACTGTTACTGATGACACTGGAGAAACAATCCCAGGAGCAACAATTCTAGAGTTAAATACAAGTAATGGAGTTGTTACTGATATTGATGGAAATTTTTCGATATCGGTATCGGGATCAGATGCAGTCTTAAGAATCTCATTCTTAGGTTTTGAAACTCAAGAGATATCGGTAGGTGCAAGATCAGTTATAGACATAACCCTTGCCCAAGACCTACAGGAATTAGAAGAGGTTGTCGTTGTTGGTTATGGAACAGTTAGGAAAAGCGATCTGACTGGTGCTGTATCATCAGTGGAATTATCCGAGAACGAAGCTAGAGAGTTTGCTACTGTAGATCAGATATTACAAGGAAGAGCTGCTGGTGTCCAAGTAACACAGAACTCAGGGTCCCCAGGTTCAGGTATCAGTGTAAGAATTAGAGGTACCAATAGCCTTAGAGGAAACAACGAACCACTATATGTTGTTGATGGAGTCATCATCTCATCTGCAGGAGAGGATGTAAATCCAGCTGGTGGAATTGGTAACTCAGGTCAAGAAGTACAGAACGGACTTAATGGGTTAAACCCTCGTGATATTGAAAGTATTGAAGTTCTTAAGGATGCATCTGCAACAGCTATCTATGGATCTAGAGGAGCTAATGGAGTTGTTTTGATAACAACGAAAAAAGGACTTACCGGAAAAAGAAAAATTGATTTATTTGTAAACTCGGGTGTCAGAATGATGGAGGATCAGAGATACGATGTTTTGAGTGGATTAGATTTTGCAAGATATCAGAATGAAGTTCAGGCAATGAACTACAATAATGTGAGGTATCACATTGACGGAGATAAGGTTTATCCAATACTTGAAGGGGGAACTTTGGCTTCGACTCCTGCTGTTTTACATGACTGGCAGGATGAAATCTACAATATTAGTGAGCACTATAATTTTGGTGGATCGGTATCTGGAGGAGATAGCGAAGGAAGTTATTACTTATCATTTGGTTATACAGATCAGAAAGGACTTGTTGAGAACTCAAGATTTCAAAGTGGAGATATAAGATATAATTTCGATAAAAAGATTACAGATAAATTAAAAGTAGACGCAAGGTTTAGTGGATTTTATAGCAATTTAGACTTTGCTGAGTCAGGTGACTTGATTGGTGCAAATCAAAGTGCTGTAAGAAGTACATTAGCAAATGTTCCTATCACCAATGACGAGATGGAGGAATACGGGAACGCGCTAAACACCACAACCCCATTAGGTTGGGTAGAAGATTTTGAAGATAAATCTGAGGAGAGTAGATTTATTGGTTCAGTTACATTGACATATGACTTACCAGTTAAAGGTCTTAAGTATGAATTGAGAGCTGGTGGAAATATGAGAAGTAAGGAGAGAAGAAGGTTCTGGGGATTAAATACCTTCCAAGGAAAAGCTGCTAACGGTGCCCTTCAGATTTCTAATCTCAACACGAAGTCCTACCAGGTAAATAATCTTCTTAGATTTAATAGATCTTTTAATAGAAAGCATAGATTAAATGCAGTTGCTGGTGTGACTTGGGACTCGAGAGATGTCGATACTAAAATATTTGCTGTCGAGGATTTTGTTACTACTGCCTTAACAACTCAGCAACCTCTTTTAGGCCAGCTTAATTCAACTCCGCTTGCTACGGACGCATCAGATACGAGACTTATATCTTATTTAGCTAGGGCAAACTATACTTTCATGAATAAGTATGTATTAACGTCCACACTAAGAGTTGATGGGGTCTCTAAATTTTCACAAGAAAATAGATACGGATATTTCCCATCTTTCTCACTTGCTTGGAGATTAGTGCAAGAATCTTTCATTGATAACTTGAATGTTTTTGATGATTTAAAATTAAGGGCTGGATGGGGTCAAATTGGTAACCATGGAATAAGACCTTACGCTACGCTGTCTAATTACGCAAGTAACACAAATGTTTTATATGGTAATGCAAATAATGGTGTAGACATTCCAATATTTCTACAGAATATTGCTAACCCTGACCTTAAGTGGGAGACTACAGAGCAGGTTAATTTAGGTTTAGATTTTGCTTTCTTTGAGAGTAGACTAACTGCTACTGTTGATGTTTACAGTAAGCTTACCAAAGATTTACTTCAAAATGTTCCTATACCTTTATCATCTGGATTTTTAAATGTTCAAGTAAATAGAGGTGAAATTGAGAATAGAGGTATTGAGGCAAGCCTAAATGCAATACTAGTTGATAACAATGATTTCACCTTATCGGTTGGTGGTAACATCGCATTTAATAAGACTAAACTTAAAAATCTTGGACTTCCTGCCTCAGGTATTTTACTTAACGGCTCTTACCAGCAAAAGGCATTTTACGAAGGTAATAATGTCAGTAGAGGTAACATATTCAAATATGCACCTAATGTATTTATTGAAGGAGAAGAGACTAGTCTTTTTTATGGCTTTGAAACAGATGGAATATACCAAGTTAACGATGCTCTTCCTGGAGGTGGTATAGCAAGAATTTACGATCCTTCTGATGATAATCCACCTATTTTTTGGGCAGGTGACTACAGGATAGTTGATCAGAATGGTGACGGAGTGATAGATTTACAGGACAGGACAATCATAGGTAACCCAAATCCAGATTTTGTATACGGTATTAATCTAGAACTATCTTATAAGAATTTAAGTTTAAGAGTCCTAGCTAATGGGGTATATGGAAATGACATAGCAAATGGAAATTTATTGCAGCTCGCAACACCTGAAGGTATCTCATGGAGTAACATAACAACTGCTGCTTATAATAATGCTTGGAGACCAGAGAGGACATCAAATAGCTATCCAAGAATTGGTTACACAACAAATGGTCAGATAGCGATGCCTGATTGGATAATTGAGGACGGAAGTTTTCTCAGGATAAGTAATATTAATCTAAGCTATCAATTTGATAGAATAAATATTTATCTCTCTGCTCAAAATCTATTCACATTCACAGGATATAGTGGATACAATCCAGAAGTTACAAGCTTTCTGTACGATGGATTAAGAAATGGAGTAGACTGGAACGGCCAGCCAAGTGCTCGTAAATTTACAATTGGACTAAACTTTAACTTATAAACAAGATGAAATTTTTAAAATTGATAACACTGCAAACTATGAAAAATTTAAAAATACCTTTCTTAGCTTTCTTATTAATATTTTCAAGTTCTTGTGAGCTTGAGGAGGTTGCACCTTTTCTTGATAAAACCGTTTATGAAGATCCTCAAACCGCTGAGGCAAGTGCTAAAGGAATATATGCTGGACTCACTGCATACAATGCTAAAGAAAGAGGAATTTTTGTTATTAACGGATTTTCAGGATTGTTTATAACAGGAAAGCAAGGTCAAAGAATTACTAACCCTAATAATGCTAACCTTTTCTCTCTAAATCCAACTTACGACGCGGACTCAGAGGCAATGTGGAGTGAGTATTATGCAGTTATATCAAGATGTAATGGCGCAATCCAGTATACAACTACCGGTAACGATGCCGTATTTGATAACGTTGCTGGGCATGCATACTTCCTTAGAGCATTTTCATATTTTCAGCTTGTAAGGTTATGGGGAGATATACCTTTATGGACTGTTTTGCCGGATAATAATAATTTACATAAAGCTAAATCTCCAGCAAAAGATGTTTACGCTCAAATCATAAGTGACGCTCAGCAAGCTGAATCATTAATGAATGAGTCGCTAGGTATTGGCTATCCTCTGAAGTTTGCTGCTAATATGCTTTTAGCTAAAGTTTATATGACACTTGCTACAAACCCAGATCTTGGAGATGGCTCAAGTAATTACTGGCAGTTAGCTTATGATGAAGCAATAAAAGTTAAGAACTCAGGCAGGTATTCTCTTCATCCTAACTACAGTGAATTGTTCACACAATCAGGTGAAAACTCCAGAGAATCGATATTTGAATATCAATTAAGTGAGATAGCAAGTAATAGCCAGCTTGGAAGAAATTATACTCCTTGGAAATATAAGACGGGAATGCATTTTGGATGGTTCTCAGTTCATGCTAGCGTTTACGATAGCCACGTTGCTAATTATCCTGCTGATCCTAGACTTGATGGTACTTACCTTCACTATTACACGAGGGCAGACAATAATGCAGAAGTTAAAGTATATCCTTCGACTGGTAGAAATAACTTTAGAGCATCCCACCCATATCTTTTCAAGTTTGCTGAAAAAGATAAAAGTCATTCAGCTCAGTATAACAGCCAAAATTATATTATGTATAGGTATGCTGATTTATTACTAATGCTTGCTGAAATTTCTAATGAGTTATCTAAAGATGCTGAGGCAATGGGATACGTTGAGCAGGTTCTTGATAGAGTAGGGTTAACCCCTCACATCAGTTATCAGGGTGGTCAGGCATCTTTCAGAGACGCAATTATGAGAGAGTATAGATTTGAGTTACTAGGTGAGGGTGAAGATTCTCACAACAACAGAAGAAGGGGTTATAATTATTTTCTTAATAACACCATATTACCTCATAATAATGATCCAAATAAAAATCAGTATGATCTAACATTAATTACTGATGAGACAAGGATAATGAAATTACCTATTCCTCTTGGAGAGGTTACAACTAACGACCTAATTGACGATTAAATTGATAAATATGAGATACATCATAAATAGTTTTAAGTTTTTAATATTTTCTTTATTCATACTTTCATGTGAGGAAAGAGTTGAATTAGATTTTGTGGAGTTTACTCCTGGTTCACTTTCTGATAATGACGGTAAAATCACCTACTCTGATGTAGATGTTTATCCATTGCTAGACGTTATATCTACTGATACACCAAGTGTAGACAACAGTATTAAGACTGGAATTGTTTTTAAAATTGATACAGTTAAGGCTCCTGCAGAGAGTTCTTACGATAACTCTAAATTTTCAATTGATAAACCATCAGGTGTTATATCTTACGACAATTCATCGGGAGGTCTTTCTGAAGGAAATTATATGATATCAGTTTCAGTTGATAATGCAGGTGGAGTTGCTAATTACACTGACGCAGTTACAATGAAAGTTTTACCAGTCCCAATACAAATAAATATTGATAACGCAAGTGTTGATGTAGGTTCACTTCAAATTGGAGAGATTGCAACTGCCTCTATAACTGATTTATCTGGCTCAGGTGTTGTTAACATGGTGACATATCAGTTGATTGATGCTCCAGACACATATACTATTAACGAAAAATCAGGTGTCATCTCAAAAGTAAAGGCTGCAAACTCAGGCTCAGTTAAGTTATCTGTACAAGTAGGTAGCAACCTCGGAGCTGTTGTGGCAACAGATCTATTAACAATAAATGTTGGACCTTCTCCAACACTAAGTTTATTGCAGTTAGATGGTGCAACTGCTTTAACTAGAGTAACATTATCTCCTTACACGGCATACACAAGTTACCCCCCTGTTCTTAGTGATATGACAGCTGCATCTTGGGAAATTATATTACCTGCGGCGTTAGATAATTTCAAGAATTTTTTTAGTATGGGTTCAGCAGGCGAAATAACTATTGCTGCTGACGCTAATCTTCCTGAGGGAGATTATAAAATTGGATTAACTCCTACTAATGCTGGTGGAATTTCTCTTGATTTTCCTGAAGTTTTAACAATAAAGGTAGAGAATAGATCTGCTGTAGTTTTTGAAGATTTAATCAATGGTCCTGGAGATTCCGCTCCACCAAGTTCAGTTGAGGGCTGGAGCTCTTACGTGATTGCTGGTACAGTTGGTGATGGTAGTACGTGGAAGAAAATGAAGGCTGTTGCTGGTAAGTGGAGTAGCATGAGAAGATGGATGGGTGGTGCATATGTCGGTGACTCAGACGAATCAGTTGTAAGAGTGGTAGACTTATCTTCTATTGATAAAACAAAACCAACAACTGTTGTATTTGGTGAAGTGATTGGATATGGACCAGCATATATGAATAAGTACGATAGAGCATTTTATTATGGTGAGGACACTACTAATATATCTTCAGGTACCTGGAATGATACTGAATGGGTTCCTTTCACTGGATTAGGCTTAGAGGGTGCTGATTGGTTAGGTGCTAATTGGAATGCTGGAAGCGGTCCTGCTCAGAAATATACCAAGTCGATTAACTTAAACACTATCACTGGTGATAAGGTTTATTTAAATTGGAGAATGAGAAGAAAAGATTCTCAGACAGGTAAGCAGAACGGGCAGTGGGTTATAAATGATGTGAGAATAGAACAGCCTGACGTTTATACTGCTGAAGAAGAATAAGGATAATTTCTTAAGTTTAAATTACTTTAGTTAACCAATTTATTTCTTTACTTATAGATGAAAAATATCTATCTCGTTTTTTTATTCTTATTTATCTCTATTACATCACACTCAAAGAAGAACATATTATTTATTGCCGTTGATGATCTCAAGCCATCATTAGGAGTCTATGGCGATTCCTTTGCAAAAACTCCAAATATTGATGAGTTGGCTTCATTAGGTACAACATTTACAAATGCTCATGTTCAGCAGGCTATTTGTGCTCCATCAAGAGTAAGCTTATTGACTGGTCTAAGACCTGATTTAACTGAAGTCTGGGATCTTGAAACTCAGATGAGGGATAGAAACCCTAATATTTTAACCTTACCTCAACACTTTAAAAATAACGGTTATAAAACTGTTGGTATGGGTAAAATATTTGACAACAGAAGTGTTGATAAGGGTTTGGATAAACCATCTTGGTCAGTTCCTTACATTAGAGTAAATGTTGATCATCCAGTGCACGGGAATAATATTACTGGATTTCAGTCTACTGAAAATAAAAGGATTCTTTCTCAGTTAAGAGATCAAGCATTGGCTGATGGAATCCCAAATAGAGAGATGTGGCAGTATCTAAGAAGTAAATACAAACCGTCTACCGAATCTTTTGATATTTCAGATGATGGTTATTTTGATGGTGCCTTAGCACTTGAAGCTGTTAATCAAATTAATAAACTTGCAGATAACAATGAACCATTTTTTATTGCGGTTGGTTTTCAAAAACCTCACTTGCCGTTTGTTGCTCCCAAAAAATATTGGGATATGTATGACAGAAGTCAAGTTCGGTTAGCTGGATATCAGAAGTGGGCTAGAGGAACTGTTAAGTTGGTATATAATAATAATGGAGAGATGAGATCGTATACTGATATCCCAGAATCTTTTGACCAAAACGGACTTATAAATACAGATAAACAAAGGGAGCTGATTCACGGTTATTACGCATGTGTCTCTTACATTGATGCTCAGGTTGGTAAAATTCTCAAAGCAGTCAAAGAAAATAATTTACTTGAAAATACAACTATTGTTTTGTGGGGAGATCATGGTTGGCACCTAGGAGACCATGGACAGTGGGCTAAACATTCAAACTTTGAACAGGCGACAAGATCACCCTTAATAATTGTTGACCCTGAAACTAAAAAAAATAATTTTAATTCTTCTCCAACAGAATTTATCGATGTCTTTCCTACTCTGGTAGAATTATCAGGCCTAAAATCACCGGATCATTTACAGGGAAAAAGTTTAGTAACATTATTAAATGGTAAATCAAAAGTTAAGGATTATGCAATTAGTCAGTATCCTAGAGGAAATGTGATGGGATACGCATTAAGAAATGATAGGTATAGATATGTTGCATGGTATAAGAACAGATACTCTATAAATGAACAGGATATTATAATAAAAGAATTATATGATTATAAATCTGATCCAGATGAAACAGTTAACATAGTAGGTATAGAAAGAGCACTAGCTGAAGAGTTTCAATCTTCTTTAAATAATTTTTTTGAGAAGCAGTCGAATGAAAAAAACAAATTTAAAGCGACTCAAAAAATTGAAAGATCAAAAGAAAGCAATAATTCTAATAATGTAAATTCTTCAATTAACCTTTTAAAAAATCCTGGTTTTGAAAATGGAACACAGGGATGGAATGAGAACAAGGGGTGTCCCATTTATTCTGTTAACAATAATGCAAGGTCTGGTGAAAGTGCTCTAAGGTTTGAGGGAACTAGATGTGGTGTATTTCAAAATATAAACGGTTTAAAACCAAATACCGAATATAAGGTTACTGCATATATGAAGTCCGAGAATAATGAAGCTGTCCTTCTTAAAGTTAGATTCTTTGGCGGTGAGGATATTACACGGAGATATAATAAATCAGAATATGGAGAGGTAACCGTCACATTTAAAACGGGTCCAGAAAACACTTCAGCTCGAATCGCATTATTAAAATATGTAGCAGGAGCAACTGGAAGAAGTTGGTTTGATGATTTGTCTGTAGTTGAGGTTGGATATAATTCTATAGCAAAGAATAATAATTCCTCGACTACCAAAAACTTATTAAATAATTCTGGTTTTGAGAATGGAACCAAAGGATGGAATAAAGGAAAAGGATGCCCAATTAATGCAGTAAATAATAATTCAAGATCTGGAAATAGTGCTCTTATGTTTGAGGGAACCAAATGTGGTGTTTTTCAGAAATTAAGTGGTCTAAAACCAAATACAACATATAAAGTAAGTGCATATATTAAATCAGAAAACAATGAAGCTGGACTTCTGAAAGTCAGATTTTATGGTGGTAAAGATATTACAAGAAGATATAATAAATCGGAATATGGAGAGGTGACCGCCACATTTAAAACTGGTCCTGAAAACACATCTGCTCGAATTGCTTTGTTAAAGTACGTTGATGGTGGTACAGGAAGAACTTGGTTTGATGACCTATCAGTGATTGAGTTAGGAACTCAATTAGTTTCAGAGGAAAAACCTATCCGTGAAATTTTGACGGAAAAAAATTATGACAACTTTTATTTTGGTGCAACAATTTCATCTGGTCAGTTAGATACGGACGTAGAAAAAATTTTAGCAAATAATTTTAACATGACTGTTCCTGAAAATGCCGTTAAACAATCTGTTGTTCATCCTGATCCAGATACATGGGATTGGACTAAAATTGATGCTATTCTTGATATGGCTAAAGAGAATGACCTCAGCGTTAGGCTTCATGGACCAATTAGTCCTCAGTCTTCAAGATGGGCAAAGCACGATGACAGAAAACCTGTAGAGCTAGAAAATATAATGAACGAGTTTCTTATAGAACAATGTAAAAGATTTAATAATCATCCTAACGTAAAGTGGATGGACGTAGTTAATGAGACAATTACAAGAGATGGTGAATGGTTCGGTCCAAAGAAAGGAGTGACTGAGTGGGAAAACCCTTGGACAATTATTGGCTCAGACAACGATAAAAATAGCACTCCAATTTATATTTCAAGATCTTTTGAAATTGCCCAAAAGTATGCTCCAAATATAAATTTGGTATTCAACCAGCATGGTGGAATGGAAGAAGTCATGTGGGAGAGAGTGAAAGAGACTATTATGTATCTGAAAGATAAAGGTCTTAGGGTAGACGGTATTGGATGGCAGGCACATCTATCTAGTAGGATGAAATACGGTGAGAATGAAATTCAATATTTATCAGATCTTATAGACTGGTCTCATCAAAACAATTTAGAGTTTCATATAACTGAAATGGATTATAAAATTTTCGGTGAGGTGACAAAACAAAAACAAGAAATACAAGCAAAGGCATATTCAGATGTTTTAAAAACTCTATTATCAAAAAAAAATAACGGATTAGTCACTTTTAATACGTGGGGGATAGTTGATAGAGTTGGCATTCATACCGACAAGTCTAGATTTATTTTTGATCTAGCTGGTAATCCTAAATTGGCATATTATAAGATGAAAAATATTTTAGAGGAAACAAATTCTGATTTATGATTAATAGGTATATAATACTGATTTTGAGCTTGATATTTTTAAGTTGTAACGATGAGAATAAGTCGCAGAGGAAAAATGTTTTATTTATTGTAGTTGATGATCTCAAACCCCTTCTAGGGAGCTATGGATATAACGAAATAATCTCTCCTAATATTGATAAGTTAGCTAGCGAAGGTGTTTTATTTTCTAAGGCATATGCACAGCAGGCAATATGTACAGCATCAAGGATGAGTTTTATAACAGGAAAACGTCCAGACTATACCAAGATATGGGATCTTCAAACTAAACTAAGAGACATTAGACCTGATATTAAAACAATTCCTCAATATTTTAAGGAAAATGGTTACGAAACTGTTGGTATGGGTAAAGTTATGCACGGGGCAAAGAATAATGATCCCCTATCTTGGACAAAGCCTTTTATAGCTAATGAAAACTTTGAGTATGCAGAAGGGTTTAAGATGCCAGCTAATCTCTATCAATCTCCTGAAATTCATAAGAAGTGGGACTCGTTACAGGCAGCTCTCGATGCAGACCCAAACGCAGATAGGGGTTGGTTTGCAGTTAACAGCGTAATGAGATCAGCTGGTCTTAGACCGTTAACTGAAAACTTAGATGTACCTGACGATGCTTATGCTGATGGCGCCTCGACTCTAAAGACTATTGAGTTATTAAATGAATTTGATAGAAACAATAAAAACTTTTTTTTAACAGTTGGTTTTCAAAAGCCTCACTTACCATTTACTCCACCAAAAACATATTGGGATCTATATCAAAGAGATGATATAAAACTTGCTGAATTTCAAAGTAAATCAATTGGGTCTCCGCCAGAGGCATATCACCAATCAGGAGAGCTAAGAAATTATCATGACACTGAGCCTAGCATGGATGAAAACGGAATTGTCAATGAGGCCAAACAAAGAGAGCTTATACATGGATATATGGCATCTGTATCTTTTATTGATGCCCAAGTTGGTATGATACTTGACCATTTAGAGTCCACTGGATTGGATGAAAATACAGTGGTTGTATTTTTCGGAGATCATGGATGGCATCTTGGTGACCATGGACTATGGAATAAACACTCAAATTTTGAGGAGGCAACAAGAACCCCTTTAATATTTAAAAGTCCAGATATAGATGGCGGATTTGTTAATGACAGTCCTGTTGAATTATTAGATATATTTCCTACTGTTTGCACTTTGGCAGGAATTCCAAAACCTGACGATTTAGATGGTATTTCATTGGTTCCTATCCTTGAAAAAAAATCAGAATATTTAAGAGACTTTGCAATAAGTCAATACCCGCGAAGATGTAACGTGATGCGTAGTGTTATTGGTAGATACCCAGATGATTGTACTCTTATGGGATACGCTGTAAGAAACGAAAAGTATAGATATATAGCTTGGGTGTCTGGTGATTTTGAAGATAGATCTGATTTTGATAATGACGAGATAGTAATGGAAGAGCTATACGATTACGAAATTGATCCACTTGAAACGAAAAGTTATGCCTCTGATGCTAGTTACCAAAAAGTTAAGGAGGGGATGATTAAAGACTTGAGAAGTGTAATATGGGAAAATTAGTTTTTGTATTCCTTTTCTTCTCACCTTGTATCAATTCATTTTCTCAGTCTAATGTTTCAGCACACATATATAAAAAAATAGATTCTATTTCTTTAGATTTTAAATTATATAAACCAGATTCATTTAATGAAAATGAAAAGTATAGCACTGTCATACTCTTTCATGGAGGAGGATTTAATACAAGGTATGAAAATCAATTTAGAAGACACGCAAAATATTTTAACTCTAAAAATTTCATTTCTATAACACCCGTTTATAGAATTAAGAGTTTACATGGAACATCTGCTATTGAATCATGTGATGACGCTAAAGACCTAATTGATTATATTCTTTTAAATGCTGAAAAACTTAATATAGATAAAAATAAAATATTTGTTGGTGGAGGTTCTGCTGGTGGTCTTTTAGCTCTTTCTACTACTTTTTGGAATGTGGGAAGTAACATTGTCAAAGGATTAATTTTGTATAACCCAATTGTTGACACAGGGCCTAATTCCGCTTTTTCTAAGAGGAGATCAGGTAAATACAATTTAGATATTTCTCCTATTCATAATTTAGATAAAAACTTTCCTCCATCAATTATATTTCATGGATCCTTAGATGAAATGGAACCTATAAATAAGATCAAAAAGTATAAACAAACTATTCAAGAATATGGCGTACGCTGTGATGTAATAGAATATCCAGGTCAGGGACACTCTTTTTTTAATAGTCAAGAATTTTTTGTTAAAACAAGTAGAGAAGTTGACAAATTTCTATCCTCTTTGGGTTATCTTAAGAATTAGAAAATAATTTATATGATTAGAATTATATATAGAAAATTATTGTTGATATACTTTCTATCAACTCCATTTATTTCCTCATCTCAAAAACCAAATATACTTTGGATTACTGTTGAAGATATTAGTCCTACATTGTCTATGTATGGAGATTCGACTGCAATTACTCCTAATTTAGATAAACTAGCATCTGAAAGTTTAATATTTACTGAGTCATTTACTACTGTTGGGGTTTGTAGTCCTTCAAGGTCTTCTCTGATAACAGGAATGTATCCTGTCTCAATTGGTACTCATCAGATGAGGACAGGGAAAGATGTATTTGGTTGGGGTTCGAGAGAATATGATGGTATATCGAATGCTATTGATGTGAACGGTGATTCTATTCCTCTACATTCAGTTGTCACTCCACCAAGTGTAAAGTGTTTTACTGAATATTTAAGAGCCAACGGATATTATTGTACTAATAACTCTAAAACGGACTATCAATTTGCTGCCCCTGTTACAGCTTGGGATGAGAATGGTAATGATGCCCACTGGAGTAATAGAGAAGCAAATCAACCTTTTTTTTCTGTATTTAATTTTGATGTTACTCACGAATCAAAAATGTGGCTTCACAGAGATAAGCCATTGACTGTAGACCCTAAAAAAGTACCCTTACCTCCTTACTTTCCAGATACAGAAACAGTAAGAAATGATGTTGCAAGAAATTACTCAAATATTGAATTGTTAGACCAAATGGTAGGTAAGCTAATAATTGAATTAAAAGCTGATAATTTATTAGATAATACTTATATATTTTTTTTTAGTGATCATGGTGGACCATTACCGAGAGGTAAAAGATCTCACTACGAATCAGGCTTAAAAGTTCCACTCATAATAAGAGATCCATATGTAAAATCAAAAATATTTGTTGAGGAACCAGTATCTTTCGTTGATTTTGCTCCGACCATTCTATCTCTTGCTGGTATAAGTATTCCAGAACACTTCCAAGGAATACCCTTCCTAGGTGATAAAAAAAGTGAGAAGCCGAGAGACTATATTTTTGGTTCTGGAGATCGGTTTGATGAAACCTACGACAGGGTTAGAAGTGTAATATCGGATGAATTTATTTATGTAAAAAATTACCATACTGACAGGCCCGCATACAAAGATGTATTATATAGAAAAAACATAGACATGACTAACGAGATGCTCATGCTTTATAATGAAAATAAATTAAATTCAGATCAAAAATATTGGTATAGACAAACTAAAACAGAGGAAGAGTTTTACCGCCGGTCAGATGATGCTTATAGCTTAAAGAACCTTATTGCTGATCCCAATTATAGGAAAGAAATAAAAGTTCATAGGCAAGCCCTAAAGAAGTGGCAGAATGATATTAATGATTTAGGAGACATACCTGAGAAAAGTTTATTATCTATTATGTGGCCAAAAGGAGTTCAACCAAAAACTTTAAAACCTGAAGTTTTTGTAAGTAATAATGTTGTCACTGTAAAATCTAGCACTTTGGGCTCTTCCATTGGATACATTATATCTGATGAAGATTTTGATCCTAGTCTTGATGATGGCTGGAAGTTATATCATGAGCCAGTAATCGTGAATAAACGTTATATTTATGTATTATCAACAAGGCTCGGTTTTGAAGATAGTGATATAATTAAGATCAAATTATAGAATATGAAAAGATTTTTACTATCATTTTTTCTCCTTTTTCCTCTAACATTTTTAAGTGCTCAAAAGAATATTCTTTTCATATCAGTTGACGATTTAAAACCAATGTTTAAATCTTATGGTCACCAGGATATGATTACTCCAAATATTGATGCACTAGCAGCAAAGGGCACATCATTTCTTAATACTTCTACCCAACAAGCTATTTGTGCTCCATCCAGGGCAAGTCTTCTCACTGGTTTATACCCTGATAATACAAGAGTATGGGATTTAGAAACTCAAATAAGAGACGAGAATCCTAATGTTGTTACTTTACCTCAACATTTTAAGAATAATGGTTATTATTCCGTTGGGCTAGGAAAAATATTTGATAGTAGGTCCGTTGATAACGGCTATGACTCAAAATCTTGGTCAACTCAATTTTTACAAGGAATGCCTAATCAGTACTACTTTAGTAATGATGCTGGAAAATCAGGTTACCAAGATCCATTAGTACACCAAGCTATTAATCAGTATAATAGTTACATATCTTCAAATAATATTACTTCATTCAACGGAAAGAGAGAGGCAAGAAAGCTTTTCCCACTTTGTAAGCCATCAACAGAGGGAAATCAAGATCTCCCAGATGATGGATACGTTGACGGAGCAAGGACAAACTACGCTATGATAAAGATGGAAGAGGCTGCAAACTCTGGAAAACCTTTTTTTCTAGCTGTTGGATATACCAAACCGCATCTTCCTTTTGTTGCACCTAAAAAATATTGGGATCTGTATGATAGAAATAATATTTCTATTCACCCTGAACAAGATAGAGACAGTAGCATACCATCAATTGCATTTCACAATAATCATGAACTTGTAAATAGTTATTCAGATATTCCAATAAACGGCAACATCACTATTGATAAACAAAAAGAATTGATTCATGGTTATAAAGCTTGCGTTTCATATGTAGATGCGCAGATTGGAAAGTTATTGTCAAAGCTAGATGATCTTGGATTATCAGATAACACAATTATTGTATTGTGGGGTGACCATGGTTGGCATCTTGGTGACCACGGTCTATGGATCAAGCACACAAATTTTGAGCAGGCAGTTAGTTCACCTATGATAATATACTCACCCGATCACGGAATAGAAAACAATAAAACAAACTCACCAGTTGAACTTCTTGATATTTATCCTACTCTGTGTGATTTGGCGGGTATAAGTATACCAAGTGAAGTTGAGGGAAGGTCAATAAAAAAAGTAATGTCTGACCCGAACCATAAGGTCAGACACGCGGCTCTTGCTCAATATACGAGAATGTCAGGTGGTAAAAGAGTTATGGGGTATTCACTTAGAGATGAAAGGTATAGATATACAAAATGGGTACAGATGGATTATAGATCAGGTGAGAGATATGGAAATACAATTGCTTGTGAGTTTTATGATTATGAGATAGATTACGATGAAAAAATTAATAGGTGTTCAGATTCAAATTACTCTAATATTATTGATCAGTTTGAGCTAGAATTCAAGAGAAGGAATATTGCTCAAAGTTCACCATCTAGTTTTATTTCTGTAAGTACCTGCTCTGAATCATATATCGCTCCTGATAATAACGAATATTTTGAGAGTGGAATTTATACAGCGTCATTGGTTGCAAAAAATGGTATGGATAGTATTATTACAATTGAATTATCTTTAGATGGTCAATTGACTAATAATGTTTATGACTCAGATGGAAAATTATATGCTGAGCAACTAGATTCTGATTATCAGTGGTATGATTGTTCAAATAATCAAGCAATTTCAGGTGAAACGAGTAGATTTTTCAAGCCAAAAGAATCTGGAAGTTATTACGTGATAATAAGTGATCCTGATTGTGGACAAGTTCAGTCAGAATGTATTTCTTACAATCAAGTTTTATCTATTGAAAGAAAAGAAATTAAAAATTATAGTTTATTCCCAAATCCTGTTGATAAAAATTTGCATATTCATTTAGATAAAGTTTACAAGGAAATCAAGATCAAACTTGTTGATGTTACCGGTAAAACTTTTGATAATAAAGAATTTAAAAATAAATCAAAGGTCTCTGTTGATGTGTCAAGACTAACAGGTCAATTCGTTTTTCTTATTAGTTTAGATGGAGTTGAACAAAAAAAGACAAGTATTATCATTCAGTAGCATCAACCGACTTTCTCCAGTTCTTTACCATTTCATATAATTCATCTCTTTTCTGAGGCATTATATCAGATAAATCATTAGTCTCTCCTTGATCTTCCTTCAAATTATAAAGTTCAATCCTACCCTCTCTATAAAAGTCAAGCAACTTAAAATCACCAAGTCTAACAGTGGTATTTGCAAGGTCTCCTGTGCTTTTTGGTCTTGGTCTTGGTGAATGCCAGAAAACGGGTCTTTTACTGTTATCTTGAAATTTTCCCATGAGTGAATTTTTGAAACTTATCCCATCTAAATGCTTGTCATTCATCAGCTTGATACCTACGAGGTCAAGTAGTGTAGGAAAGTGATCGGTTCCTGTCACCAAAGTATTAGATAAACCTTTTTTTATTTTGTCTTCCCATACCACAAATAGTGGAACTTTGATTCCACCCTCATAATTATGTCCCTTTCCAGCTCTAAGAGGTAAATTGGAGGTAGCAAGAGGTCTTCCGTTACCTCTGTTAGAAAGTCCTCCATGATCTGATGTAAATACAATTATTGTATTTTCATATAAACCATTATTTTTAAGAAAATCGATAACTCTTCCAAAATTATTATCAAGATTCTCAATCATAGCAGCGTATATATGATTGTCTTGTCTCAATTTGGTTTCTCCTGTTGTAGACTCAAATGAAAATGGATTTTTTAAATTTTTTCCTTCATATAACCTTTCAGCTTTAGCTTTATATTTTTCTTCTAAATCCAGTTTCCCTTCAAAAGGTGTATGAACCTCGTAGTGTGACAGGTAAATAAAAAAAGGTTTTTTGCTTTTTTTGCTAACATAATTCTTATCAATCCAGTCTAATGTTAGATCTGTAAGTTGGTCTGTCAGATGATATCCTTTTTCTACTTCTGGAAGTTTTGTAATATCTGGAGCGTTTTCATTTCCCCTTCCTCTGGTCTGGATATTATACGGATAGAAATATGACTTTGGAACTCCTGAATCTCCTCCACCATAATTTTGATCAAATCCTTGTTCTTCAGGTGATGATCCACTCTTTCCTCTTGACAGATGCCATTTACCTGCAATGAATGTTGAGTAACCGTTATCTTTAAGAGCTTCAGCTATGGTGTACTCAGAACTTTTTAGTTGTGATCCTGGACCAGGACTTTTAGTTCTTGCAGGGTATTTTCCAGTCATTATACCATACCTAGACGGAACGCATCTTGGATGAGAGGAGTATGCTGAACTAAATATCATTCCTCTTTTTGATAGTGAGTCAATTACTCGGGTCTCGTAGAATTTAGATCCCTGGAACCCAAGATCATACCATCCTAAGTCATCAACAAGAAAGAAAAGAATATTTGGTTCTTTAGATTGAGAAATTGCATTGGAGCAGTTTACATTAAATAGCAACGTAAGTAAAAAAAGTCTAAGTCTCATTTGATTTTTATTGATACCATAAATCTAATCTTTTACTCTACTTTTAACATTTTTTCTCACTTTTTTTTTCTTATCTATATGATATAGATTTACAACAAATTGGAAAATGTCAAAATCTGTAATCTTTCTTTTTACTATTTTAATCTCAATAACTTCTTGTCAGGTATCGGATAATAGTAAGGATGATAATGGTCCAAACATAATATTTATTTTTGCTGATGATCTTGGGTACGGTGACCTCAGCTCATTTGGAGCTAATGATATATCTACTCCTAATATTGATTTTATTGCAGATAACGGAATAAAGTTTACTGACTTCTACTCTGTGTCCTCCGTTTGTACACCTTCGAGAGCAGGAATGTTAACCGGTAGGTTACCGCAAAGATTTGGCCTCAATGGTGTTCTTTTTCCTGATAGCCACACGGGAATGCCAAGTTCAGAATATACCATTGCAGAACTTCTAAAAGATAATGGGTACAGCACAGGTATTATTGGTAAGTGGCACTTGGGTCACAAGTATGAATACCTCCCACTTCAGCAAGGTTTTGATTCCTTTTTTGGAATTCCATATAGTAATGATATGGCAAGTACAGTCTATTTTAGAGGTAACGAAGTGGTTGATCATTTTCCAGATCAATCTTTAATGACAAAAAAGTTAACTGAAGAATCAATAAAATTTATTGAATCCAATTCTGAGAATAATTTTTATTTATATCTGGCACATCCGATGCCACATGTTCCTATTTACGCATCTGAGGATTTTATAGGCTCTTCTGAAAGAGGGCTCTATGGTGATGTGATACAAGAACTAGATTGGAGTGTTGGAAAAATTATAGAGAAATTAAGAGAGAAAAATTTGCTTGATGATACCATGATTATTTTTAGTAGTGATAATGGTCCATGGCTTACTATGAAGGATATGGGTGGCTCACCAGGAAACTTAAGAAATGGTAAAATGTATACTTTTGAAGGGGGTATGAGGGTTCCTACTGTTGCCATGTTAAGTGGAGTAATTCCACCTGGAACTATAAGCAATGAGATCACAAGTCAATTAGATTGGTTCCCAACTCTTGCATCATTAACAAATTCAAAAATACCAGATGATCTAATTCTTGATGGCATCAATATAGCAGTGTTATTTAATGGTCAAAACTTGAACTATGATAGGGACTATTTGTACTTTGATTATGAAAGATTGGAGGGTTATAGAAAGGGTGACTGGAAAATTAAATTACCTTATAGCGGTTGGCCGGGATCCTGGTATAAAAGTCCGATTGATGCACACGACACTCTTCTCTTTAATATGAGTAATGATCCTGGTGAAAAAAATAATATATTTGAAGATAACAAAGAGTTGGCAAGAAATCTTGCTAACTCAATGACTAAAAAATATAATGAGCTTGGCGAATTGCCTAGTTCAATTATAATTAGAAGTGACGCAGACGAGAGTCATTTAAGAGAACTAGATATAAAAAAGTAAGATGAAGTTTTTTTCAATATTCTTAACATTATTTTTTCTATTAAATATTAACTCAAACTCTCAAATTGTTTCAGATACATGGGAGAATTGTTCTAAGTATCTGGGTAACATATCTAGGGATTTATCTTCATCAAATATTACTACAACACCTGAAAATTGGCTTACGTATTGGAATCAGGTAACTCCTTCAAATGCTGGAAAATGGGGATTTATTGAAGGGCAGAGAGACGTTATGAGGTGGGACGGACTTGACAAGGCATACCAACTTGCGAAGGATAATGGACTTAAATTTAAACAACACACTCTGATTTGGGGTAATCAGCAGCCAGCGTGGATGGATAACTTATCAGCTGAGGAACAGTTAGAGGAAATCGAAGAGTGGATTAGTGAATTTTGTAAAAGATATCCAGATACTGATCAGATTGATGTTGTTAATGAAGCAAGAGCTAACAAACCAGACGGTGGAAAGAAACAAGATGGGTCTTACAGAGCAAATTATATAGATGCTCTAGGTGGGTTGGGAGACACTGGTGTCGATTGGGTTATTAAAGCTTTTGAACTTGCAAGAAAACACTGTCCAAACGCAGAACTTATCTTGAATGATTATGGAATTTTAAATAGTCAGGGCAATAGAAATGAACATATTGCAATTGCAAATATTCTTAAAAATAAAGATCTAATTGATGCTATTGGTGTTCAAGGTCATTCATTTACGATTGAAAAAATGACACCAAACCAGATGAAATTTTCTCTTGATCAACTTGGAGCTACCGATCTTCCAATTTATATCTCAGAGTTAGATATCGACGCTGAAGGTACTAATGCTGAGAATACACAGCTAACAAGGTATCAGAATTTGTTTCCTATTATGTGGGAGCATCCTGATGTAGCTGGAATAACCCTGTGGGGATACGTTAAGGATCACATGTGGAGAGAGACTGCTTATCTTGTTCACGGTGAGAATATTGGTGCTAATGAAAGACCAGCTATGGAATGGATAAAAGCATATGTTAATAAATCAAATTCCGGTTGCGATAATACAGGTCCAATACTTTCCTTTGAAGTTGAAAATTTAAAATTCGGAATTTATCCTAATCCAGTTAAAAGAGGTTCAAAAATTAATATCGTATCAACTCAAGATGTTAAAAGCATTTACATAGTGTCCAAAGACGGAAGAGTTGTATTTGCAAAAAAACTTGGGGATAGTGTTTCTGATATTAAAATTGATTTACAAGAAGGTCTTTACATTATCGAAGCCCACAAAAAAGATGGCATGAAGTTATATAAGAAGTTAATAGTAAAATAATTTCTATTTAATCACAAGTTCCTTCAGTCCACTTTGTAACTCCATTCCCCTCTGCTACACACGGATTAGCATATGTTATACCATCACATCCACAAACAGGTCTGTATTCCTTTGTACAAGCTTTATTAGGATCTATCAAATTTTCATTTATACATGTATCTGGCTCTGAACAGCAGTCCGTATCAGAAGAACAACTTATTAAAAATAACGTAACAATAATGTGTGTAATTTTCATCCACGTAATATAAAAATTTGATAACAAATAATTTATAATCTTTAATATTTTAATGTTATCACATCTTTTTTTACAAAAATTTTAACTTTAAGCTGATTTTTTCTTATTTTAATAAGAAAAGGTCTCTTTTTTTTTAATTCATATAATTTAACAAATGAGTTCTAAAAATAGTCTTTACAGGAAAAGATTCGAATCGGATGCGTGCGGTATTGGATGTGTTGCAAATATTGATGGTACAAGATCCAATGATATTATAGCTAACTCCTTAACAGTTCTAGAGAACATGAGTCATAGGGGAGCTACAGGTAATAACAAAAAAATAGGAGATGGTGCAGGTCTTAAAACTCAAATTCCACATAAGTTACTTTTAGATGAGCTTTCACAAAAAAATATTTTATTACCATCTCCAGGAAAATATGGTCTTGGAATGTTTTTTCTACCTAATAATACAAAAGACTATAATACATCTATAAAAATTTTTGATGATACTTTTAAGAAATTTGGTTATTCAATCATCTATAAAAGAGAAGTTCCAACTAATAAGAATGATTTATGTAAGTCAAGCTTTAATTTCATACCCAAGATAGAACAGTGGATAATTAAACCGAATAACTATTTCAAAGATGAAGATGAATTTAATAAAGTCTTGTACATATCAAGACGACACATTGAAAATGTTATTGGTAATCATAATAATAAAAACTTGTCAAATTCAGTTTATATTGCTTCGCTTTCAACTAATACAGTTGTATATAAGGGACAGTTAACAACACACCAGGTTAGAACATTTTATCCCGACCTATCAAATCACCTTTTTGAAAGTTGTTTTTCAATTGTGCATTCTAGATTTTCTACAAATACATTTCCATCCTGGAAGTTGGCTCAGCCATTTAGATTTATTTCTCATAACGGAGAGATTAATACATTACAAGGCAATTTGAATTCTTTGAAATCTGCTGAGTCTAGATTTGAATCAAAGCTATTTACTAATGAAGAGTTAAATATTATCAGACCAGTTACATCTAATGATCAATCAGATTCTGCATCCCTAGATAATTTAATAGAGTTGTTGTCATTTTCTAATATAGACATTGACGAGATCATGATGATGTTAATCCCTGAAGCCTGGGACAATGACGATACAATGTCTGATTCTAAGAAATCTTTTTATGAGTTCAAATCATCAATTATTGAACCATGGGATGGTCCAGCAGCAATTATATACACCAACGGAAAAAGTATAGGATCAATTCTAGATAGAAATGGACTCAGGCCGATGAGATATACTATTACTGAAGACAATAGAATCATTTTGGCTTCAGAGACTGGTGTTTTAGATATTGAACCAAGTAACATAAAAGAAAAAGGGAACCTTAGATCAGGAAAAATATTAAGTATAGATTTTACAAGAAATAAGGTAAAGTTTGATCAAGAGATAAAGAACACAATATGTAATAGAGAGCCTTATAATAACTGGCTAAAGAAAAACAGAATAACTGCCGACATGTTACCTAAGAAAAAATCGAAATTTAAAAAGATTAATGATCTTGATTTAGAAAGGTTTCATAAGGTCTTCGGTTATTCAAAAGAGGATATTGAGAAAGTCATATATCCTATGACTGAGAGTGCAAGTGAGCCAATTGGATCAATGGGAAATGACACTCCAATTGCAGTACTAAGTAAGAAGCCAAAACACATTTCAAATTATTTTAAGCAGCTATTTGCTCAAGTCACTAATCCTCCCATAGATCCTATAAGAGAAAAAGATGTTATGTCATTGATTACCCATTTAGGAAATGTTTCTAATTTACTATCTCAGAAGGATACGGACTGCAGAAACATCATGCTGGAGTCACCAATCTTAAATGACGAAACTCTAGAGAAAATTAGATCTATTGATATTTTTAATTTACAGTCAAAGACAATTAATGCTTATTATAAGGTTGACAAAAAAGGAGGAAACCTTAAGAAGGCTTTGAATAGATTATGCAGGTATGTTGATGATGCTATTGATGATGGTTATGAATTTATTATTATCAGTGATCGTTTTTTAGATTCATCCCATGCACCAATTCCTAGTCTATTATCATGTTCTTGCATTCATAATCATTTAATAAGATCTGGTAAAAGAGGAAAAGTTGGATTAATTGTTGAGTCTGGAGATGCATGGGAGGTTCATCATTATGCTACACTTCTGTCTTTTGGAGCTAATGCAATAAATCCATATATGGCTTTTGCCACAATTAGAAAATTACGCGAATCTAATTCTTCATCTGATATAAAAAAATTAAAAACTTTAAAGAATAATTACATTAACTCTATAGAAAAAGGACTACTCAAAGTTTTTTCTAAAATTGGTATATCCACTCTTAAATCATACCAAGGATCTCAATTATTTGAGATTATTGGTATAAATAGAAATACTGTCGATCAATATTTTACATCTACCACTTCAAGAATTCAAGGTCTTGGTATTAATGACATTGAGAGAGAAAATAATAAAAAGCATTTTCATGCATACAACCACGAACAATCTGATCTAGATGTTGGAGGTCTACTAAGCTGGAAGAAAGAAGGTGAGAAGCATGCCTTTAACCCCGAGACAATTTCTCTTCTTCAACACAGTACTATAAAAAATGATTTTAGTCTATTCAAAAAATATTCATCAAAGGTCAATCACCTCAATAAAACATCAATCAGAAGCAATTTTGATTTTAACTTTATCAATGATTCTATTCCACTGTCTGAAGTAGAGTCGTCAAAAAATATATACAAGAGGTTTGCAACTGGGGCTATGTCTTTTGGATCAATTTCTCATGAGGCCCATACTAACTTAGCAATTGCCATGAACAGACTTGGAGGGAGAAGTAACTCTGGTGAAGGCGGTGAGGATGAGGTAAGATTCAAAATCAAAGAAAATGGAGATAATTTAAGTTCAGCCATAAAACAAATTGCATCTGGTAGATTTGGTGTCACTATAAATTATCTAAATAATGCAAAAGAAATTCAAATCAAAATGGCACAAGGAGCAAAGCCAGGTGAGGGCGGTCAGTTACCAGGTCATAAGGTTGATGACTGGATAGCTAGGGTACGAAATTCTACACCTGGTGTAGGATTGATTTCACCTCCACCTCATCACGATATATATTCTATTGAGGATCTTTCGCAATTAATTTTTGATCTAAAAAATGCGAATAGGGATGCAGATATAAGTGTAAAACTTGTTTCTAAAGCTGGCGTTGGTACTATAGCTGCAGGGGTAGCAAAGGCCAAATCTGATAAAATTTTGATATCTGGGTATGATGGTGGAACAGGCGCCTCTCCCATATCTTCCATACAGCATGCTGGGCTCCCTTGGGAGTTAGGCCTGTCAGAGACCCAACAAACACTTATGAAAAATGGATTAAGGTCTAGAGTAAAACTGCAGGTTGACGGACAGATAAAAACCGGAAGAGATCTTGCAATAGCCTCAATTCTTGGAGCAGATGAGTGGGGGATATCAACTGCTGCTCTAATATCTCAAGGTTGTATAATGATGAGAAAATGTCACCTGAATACATGTCCTGTTGGTATTGCAACACAAGATAAAACTCTAAGAAAAAGGTTTAATGGGGAAGTTGATCACATGGTTAACTTGATTCATTTCTTAACTGAAGAATTAAGAGAAATTATGGCAAGTTTAGGAGTGAGAAAGGTTGACAATCTTATTGGAAACACAAAACTTCTAAAGCAAAGAAACAATCAGCACTGGAAGACAAAAAATTTAGACCTTAACCCAATACTTTTCTCTCATTTAGATAAACCTAAAAATTATTATAATTCATCTCATCAGAAAGGTTTTCTCTCAGATCAATTAGATTACGTTCTTCTTGAGAAAATAAAAGATACTTTAGATAATCCATCTGTTAGATCTAATGTCTCTACTCACATAAAAAGTACAGACAGAGCGGTAGGTACAATAATATCTAGTGAAATATCTAGAAAATTTGGTTCAGAAGCAATTAGTGAAGACTCTATAAATATTAATTTTATTGGATCCGCAGGTCAAAGTTTTGGTGCTTTTGGAAGTAAAGGATTGACATTAAAAATTGAAGGTGACTCTAATGATTATTTTGGAAAGGGGCTTTCTGGTGCTAAATTAATTATCAGACCTCCCAAAGAATCTAGATTCCTCGCTAATGAGAATATGATTATTGGAAATGTTGCACTTTACGGTGCAACCTCTGGTAGTTGCTTCATAAATGGAAAAGCCGGTGAAAGGTTTTGTGTTAGAAATTCTGGTGTAGATGTTGTAGTTGAAGGTGTTGGTGATAACGCTTGCGAGTACATGACTGGAGGGGTTGCTCTTATACTTGGAAATATTGGTAAAAACTTTGGAGCTGGTATGAGCGGAGGTATAGCATATATTTATGGAAATAAAAATTTAAATAATTTTAATAAATCATCTATTGATCTGGTAAATACTAATGAAGAGGATATTAAAAAAATAAAAGCACTTCTTCTTTCACACAGGAAATATACCGATAGTCATTTAGCCTCATTTATACTTGACGATATTCAAAACCAAAAAAATAATTTTACTAAGGTATATCCTAAAGAGTTGAGGAGGATTCACGAAAAAAATAAAATTAACGTAAATGGTTAAACCTGGCTTCATTAAATACAAGAAAAAAAATCCATCACTTACTAAGGTTGATAAAAGGTTAAAGAACCATAGTGAATTTCAATCTTTATTATCTGATAACGATCTAAGAAATCAGTCAGACAGATGCATGGATTGCGGTACGCCTTTCTGTCACTCATCCTGCCCACTAGGAAATATGATACCGGAGTTTAATTCTGCAGTTTCAGATAATAATTGGAGAGAAGCGTATGAAATTTTAGTCTCTACAAATAACTTTCCTGAATTTACTGGCAGAATCTGTCCAGCACCTTGTGAGCATTCATGCGTCTTGGGTATAAACCAAGATCCTGTTAGTATTGAAAACATTGAAAAACAAGTTATTGAAAAAGCCTTTTTAAAGGGATATGTGAAGCCAACAAAGAAAAAGAAATTATCTAATAAAAAAATTGCAGTCGTTGGATCAGGACCAGCTGGTTTAGCATGTGCAGATCAGTTAAATAAAAATGGGTACCAGGTTACCGTTTATGAGAAAGATGAGAAAATAGGTGGTTTATTAAGGTTTGGGATTCCTGATTTTAAGTTAGAGAAGAAAATAATCGATAGAAGAGTCAAAATTTTAGAGGAAGAGGGTATAAACTTTCTTACAAAAATGTGTATTGGGGAAAATATATCTATTGAAAGACTTGACTCTGAATATGATGCAATTGTTTTATGCGTAGGATCAACAGTTCCAAAAGATATAGTTTTAGAAGGGAGAAATTTATCAGGAATACACTTTGCAATGGATTTTCTCACAATGCAAAATAAAATCAATTCTAAAATAAAAACGGACATTGACATTAGTGCAAAGGATAAAAATGTTGTGGTATTAGGAGGTGGTGATACTGGTTCAGATTGTATAGGAACAAGTAATAGGCAAGGAGCAAAATCGGTTTTACAGCTTGAACTTCTACCTAGACCACCGCTGGAGAGAGACGATTCAATGATGTGGCCACTTTTTGCAAGTACCTTTAAAACATCATCATCTCATGAAGAAGGATGTGATAGGAAGTGGGGAGTTATGGCTAAAGAATTTGTTGGTAACGATAATATTGAATTTGTTAAAACGGTTGATATATCTTGGGATAAGGATAAAAAAAGTTTTTATCCACTAAAAAATTCTGAGAAGTTAATTCCATGCGATTTATTACTTATTGCAATTGGATATGAAAAACCAAATCTATTTTTCGATGATCAATACTCTATCGAGACATCATCTGATGGAACTATCCGAGCAAATGAAAAAAACTATTTAACCTCAAGAAAAAAATTCTTTTCTTGTGGAGATTCCAGAAGGGGTCAGTCACTTGTTGTCTGGGCTATAAAAGAGGGTAGAGACTGTGCTCATTCCGTACATAAATTTTTAAAGAAAAAACAATTAACACAAAATGATTAAAATATTATTTTAATTAAACCTTTATTATGTATTTACTATCAATTAATTCTGGTGATACCGCGTGGATGTTAATCTCGTCAGCACTTGTGATGCTAATGACTCCGGCAGGTCTTACCTTATTTTATGGCGGTCTGACTCAAAGAAAAAGTGTTTTAAACACAATCGGTATGAGTTATACTGCTTTCTGCACAGCCTCGGTTGTTTGGGTTGTAATCGGTTATTCAATTGCTTTCTCTGATGGCAATCAGTATTTTGGTTATCTGGATCATTTTCTTTTGAATGGTATAGGAGTAAATGATGTTTCTGGCACGATACCTACTCTTTTGTTTGTATTTTTTCAAGGAACCTTTGCAGCAATAGCTGTAGCACTTGTAAGTGGATCAATTATAGAGAGGGTTAGATATTCAACCTGGTTTCTATTTTCAATATTGTGGGTAATTCTTGTTTACTCTCCAATCACTCACTGGGTATGGGGTGAGGGATTCCTTTATGAAATGGGTGAATTGGATTTTGCTGGTGGTACAGTCATCCATGTGAATGCTGGAATTTCAGGACTAGTTCTTGTCTATTTACTTGGTAACAGATCAGGATTTAAAAATACTTCTGTAAGACCTGCATCTGTTAAGTTAATGATTTTAGGATCTGCACTCTTATGGTTTGGATGGTTTGGATTTAATGGGGGTAGCCAACTTGCAGCTGACGGAATCGCTGCAAATGCACTTCTTGTTACTAATGTAGCAGCGGCATGTGGTGGCTTAGGCTGGCTTTTTATAGAATGGTTCTCGACAAACTCAAAACCAACCTTGATTGGTAGTGCGTCGGGTGTTATTTCTGGATTAGTTGGAATCACTCCTGCAGCTGGATTTGTTGATGTGTCTGGGGCTTTAGTTATTGGTTTTGGATCTGGAATAGTAGGTTATCTTGGAGTAGTGAAGCTAAAGAAGTGGTTAGGGTATGATGATACTCTTGACGTTTTTGGGATACATGGTTTAGCTGGTGCTTTTGGAGCTATTATGACTGGAGTCTTCGCAAACCCGAATATAAATGAAGCTGGTACTGGTTTACTTTACGGCAATCCTGAACAAGTACTTATTCAATTGAAAGCGGTCCTAGTTGTTTCAGCTTATTCTGCAGTAGCAACATTTGTTATATATAAAGTAATATCGATATTTTTTGGTTCGGGTAGAGTTTCAGAAGAAGTTGAATCAGAAGGTATGGATATGGCATACCACGGCGAGAAGGGATTTGACATAAGTGAGTAATTAAAAAAAATGTTAGGGTAGAGAGATTTTCTCTGCCTTAACTACTATGTTTTATTGGATTCCAATCATCTATAAATTTTTTACCTGACTTATTCGCATCTTCTTCTATTCTTGTACCCATAGAGTCGTTCCATCTATTTAAAAAACCAAATAATGATATCACTCCTAAGATTTCCACTATTTCTCCATCGTCCCAAAATTTTCTTAATTCACCCGATATTGTATCGTCAACCTGATTAGGAATACTAGATGCAGCTATAGTAAACTCAAACGCAATCTTCTCTTTCTGCTTAAAACTTTTACTAGTTCTGAAATCCCATATATCTTTTAGTTGATATTGGTTTGCACCATACCTTTCAGCAGCTCTAATAGTATGAGCACGGCAATAATTACAACCGCTAACGGTACTTGCAATATATCCAATGAGTCTTTTCATCTTACTTGATAATCTTCCTTTATTTTCCATAACTGCCTTGTTAAGATTAATAAAAGCATAAGCAATTCCAGGTCTTATAAACATTGTTTTTACACTGTTTGGACAGAAACCGAGCGTTTCATCATAAAATTTAATTAGTTTTTTGAGTTCCTGTGACTCTTCCTTCAAAGGTGATACTAGAGGATTCTTCATATTATTGTTATTTTTACTTACAAATTACTGTTATGATAAAAAAAATTATTTGTTTTTATTCATTATCTGTATTATTAATTTTTTCATCTTACTCTCAAAAGTTTGAGCTTGGACTAAAAGCTGGACCTAATTTTGCCACACAGAAAATTTCTACTATTACAAATGTCGAGTCAATAACTGGATACCATCTTGGTGGCTTTATGTATCTCAAATTACCGATAATATTTGGAATACAAGTAGAGGGTCAATATTCTAAATTAGGAAGTGAGTTTCAAATTAATCAGTTGATAAATAAAAACAATTTAGGCTATATCAACATTCCTGTTTTGATAAGAAATGATTTCGGTCCATTAAATTTACATTTCGGTCCTCAATTTGGCATAATGACTAATGCCCTTGATGAATTAAAAAACTCTATTAAATCCCAATTTCTTGATAGAGATTTTAGTCTTATTGTAGGTATTGGTTTAAGGTTGCCTGCCAAGTTTGGTTTGACTGTTAGGTATGTTAAGGGTCTTAAAAATATAACGGATATAAATGTATCAAATATTGATTCAAAAAATACTGTAATTCAAGTTTCTCTTAAGTATTCACTTATACAATTAGGAATAAAAAAAAATAAAAAGAAATGAGTGAAATATCTTTTAGAAATGTTGAGGAAACAGATATGGAGGAAGTCTCATCTTTGTTAAATCAATTAAAAAAAATAGACCTTAATAAAATTGATTACAAAGAGGCTTGGTCAAATTTTATTTCCAATACAGGTTCAAATTCTATAGTGGGTGTCTATAATAAGAAAATAGTTGCATACGGAAGTATAGTAGTTGAAAATAAGATAAGGGGAGAGGTAGCAGGTCATATAGAAGATATAGTCGTTGACACTGGCGTAAGAGGAAAGATGTTGGGTGTAAAATTGGTTAAAGAGTTAGTAGAAATTGGTAAAAATTTGGGTTGTTATCGAATAACATTATTTTGTGAAAAAAAACTTATTAAATTTTATGAGAGGAATGGCTTCAAGGTTAATAATGTAATAATGAAAAAATATTTAAACTAGTAATCAAGAAACAGTTTAAACTATAACATCAAAATAATTATCATGAAGATATTCAACTTCAGAAATTCTTTGTGGAATTTCTTCAATCGGGAACTTTACTCCATCCCAATAATAAAACATTTCATCACCATTACTTTCAATATTTAATGGATTTGAAATTAATTTTTTTTGCAAAGAAAAGTTTTTAAATAGTTTTTCAACAGCTAATTTATTTTCTTCCTTTCCTAAGGATTTTAAAAAAAATTTTTTAGAAAACTCAGGATTATTTCTATAGTCTATATCACTTGTAAGTTTATCGAAAATGCTCTCCTTTCTAAGATAGAATTTTGGGAACTTTTTGTTTATTTTACTTTTAAGTTTAAATACTCTTGTTTCCAAAGCAAATTCTCCTTCAGATTTAATTCTTAGGTAAATAAGCATATGTGGATATTTTTTCGAGGTTATTGGATTACTATTAATTACAAAATCCCACATACTTCTAGAAGGTAGACGTAACATATGTAAAATTTTTTTTGACCTATCAAACCCCATATTTTCTAAAATAACTTGTTCTTTATTGAATTTCTTCCTTCTAGTAATGTAGCCCCCAATAAATATTAATAAAAAGAGGAAAATTATGTAAAACATTCGTCAAAAAAATCACCTTTCATTACTCCACTGTAACAGATTTTGCTAGGTTTCTTGGCTTATCCACATCACAACCCCTTAGCACAGCACAGTGATAAGCTAAAAGTTGGAGAGGAATTTGGTTTATTATGGGGGTGAAATCTTTTGAGGTAGAAGGTACAATAATAGAAAAGTCTAGGTAGTCTTTCACGTGCTCATTTTCCTTATCAATTACACCAATTACTATCGCATTTCTAGATCCAACCTCTCGGATATTACTAATCATTTTATCGTACTCATCACTTTTTGTACAAATTACAATAACTGGCATCTCTTTGTCTATGAGTGCTATTGGTCCATGTTTCATTTCGGCAGCCGGATATCCTTCTGCGTGGATATATGAAATTTCTTTAAGTTTAAGTGCTCCCTCAAGAGCTACTGGAAAGTTATTTCCTCTTCCTAGGAAAAGAGAATGATTCTTTTTGAATATCTTCTTAGATATTTTTTTTATTTCTTTTTCTGACTTAAGTACTTCCTTAATTTTATTTGGAATTCTTTTTAGTTCCGAAATCATTTTATGGTATTTTTTTTCACTGATATTTTTTTTCAGAAATGCTGCCTTTACTCCAATCATTAGTAGGACCATAAGCTGTGAAGTGAAAGCCTTCGTACTAGCAACTCCAATTTCTGGTCCAGCGTGAAGGTAACACCCCTCGTCGGTAAGTCTAGCTATTGAAGAACCTACTGCATTAACAATACCAAGAACAACTGCACCCTTCTTTTTTGCAATTCTTGTCGCCTCAAGGGTATCTGCCGTCTCACCTGATTGTGATATTACAAATACCACATCGCCTTCATTAATTATTGGAAATCTATATCTGAACTCAGATGCATATTCTACTTCAACAGGTACTTTAAGATATTTTTCGAAAAAGTATTCAGCCACAAGACCTGCATGCCAGGACGTACCACATCCAATTATTATTATTCTTTTCGTATTTAAAAGAGGTTTGGTATATGA
The DNA here is from genome assembly GCA_902523065.1 of uncultured Marinoscillum sp. Lineage (GTDB taxonomy): Bacteria > Bacteroidota > Bacteroidia > Cytophagales > MED-G16 > MED-G16. The sequence goes on along the minus strand of CABYXZ010000007.1, from coordinate 17,878 downwards.
TTGAATCCCACCTAATGTTATTTTATCATCTTTTATTCTTCCTAACATAGTCTGGCTAAGTGAATCAGGTTGTTTCATAATTTCTTTAAGCATGTAGGTCTCATAATTTCCCAATTCTACTTTTTGCAACTCAACATCAACTTTTTTAAATTTTTTGGGTACTTTATTCAATTCGAAGTCTAATACTTCAAATTCATTTTTATTAATTTTTAGAAGTTGACCATTATCTAGGTATATTATTTTTTTTGTGTATTCGATTATTGGTGTTGCATCGGAAGCAATAAAAAAGTTTTTTCCTTTTTTACCGAATGCTAAAGGACTTCCTTTCCTAGCTGCATACATTATTTCGGGGTCAGACTTTTTAATTAAAACAATTCCGAATGCACCTTCGAGCCGACTTAGAGCGTAGGATATTCCTTTATCAATATTATTTGAATTAGACACACACAGTTCAATAAAATTTACAAGAATTTCTGTATCTGTTTCCGTGTAGAATTTGTATCCTTTCTCTGATAAAACTTTTTTTAATTCTTTATAGTTTTCAATAATTCCATTATGCACAACTGCAAATTCTTTATGAAATGATATAATAGGATGAGCATTAATATCATTAGGCTCACCGTGCGTAGCCCATCTGGTATGACCTACAGCAATAGATGATTTAATCTTAGTTTCGTTAAATCTTTTCTCAGTCTTTCTAACTCTGCCTTTCCACTTGAAAGCTTTTATCTTATTTTCATCTATGACCCCGATACCACAGCTATCATATCCCCTGTACTCTAGAAGTTTTAATCCATCAAATATAACTTTTGATGTTTTATTTTGATCGCCTTTAAAAGCTACTATCCCACACATTATTGAAAACTTTTTTCTCTATAATTTATTTTATTTAAATCTAGAAAGTATCTGTAAAAATTAAGTCTAGTTTTAAACTCGTTAAAATCTCTGTTTTTTCTTTTTGACCAAACAACCTCACTGAGTGCAGTCATTCTAGGCACACCCATATACTCAACTTTCTCAGGAGTTTTTATGTATTCAGTCCATATATTTCCCTGAGCACCCATTATTCTACTCGCCTCATTTAAATCGATACCGCTTGGTACAGGTTCGTATGAATACACTTTTTCAAGGTCAATTAACCCACCTATAGCAATTGGTTCACCAGTTTTGGCCTGATAATAGTCGAAGTACATGTGTGATGTTGGGGTCATAATTGCTTTATTTCCAGCTTTCACTGCTGTGATCCCTCCCTCTTCTCCTCTCCATGACATTACAATAGCATTTTCATTAAGTCCTCCCTCAATAATTTCATCCCAACCTATCAGTTTTTTACCATATTTTGATAAAATTTTCTCAACTCTACCTGTGAAATAGCTTTGAAGGCTGTCAACATCCTCAATCTCTAATTTTTTCATTAACTCTTGAATCTCAGAAGAATTTTCCCATTGTGTCTTCTTTGCTTCATCTCCACCTATATGAAAATATTCTGATGGGAATATATCTTTTAACTCTACTATTAAATCTTCTATAAAAGAAAATGTATTTTCTGTCGGTTTAAGAATTTCGTCTTGTACTCCCCAAATTCTTTTAACTTCAACTTTTTTACTATTTGTTCCAAACTCAGGATAAGAAGCTATAAGTGCCGATGTATGACCTGGCATGTCAACTTCTGGAATTATTTCAATATATTTTTCAGTAGCATATTGTACTATTTCTTTTATCTCATCTTGCGTGTAAAATCCTTGGTGAGGTATACCATCGTACTTAGGATTATTTCCGGCAAATCGGTAATGACCTTTCAAAGTTTCAGATCTGTAGGAACCTATTTCTGTTAATTTTGGATATTTTTTTATCTCAATTCTCCAACCTTGATCATCGGTCAAATGCCAATGAAATTTATTCATCTTGTGTAAAGCAATTATATCAATGAATTTCTTGATAAAATCAACCGGCATAAAATGCCTAGAGACATCGAGCATCATCCCTCTGTATGAAAACCTTGGGTAGTCTTCTACAATCATGGACGAGATATTGTATATATCTAATGTCTTCTTTTGTACTTCTTCTTTACCATAAAAATGTGCAGTCTCGTTTATGTTCTTATACCCTTTAGTAGTAATATTAGCTGCATTAAAATCATTAACATTTGAACTCTTTGATTCGATTTTTTCAGTTTCTATTTCAACATCAAAATCATTAAAATTCTCTTCATCTCTCTCTCTTTTTGTAAAATGAATAATCTGTTTAAGTGACTGAATACCATAAAAGAGACCATTTTCTGTAGTTGCATGAACTTTTAAGTTTTCGTTTGGTATGATTGAAATTTTATATCCTTCGTCGCCAAGGTTATGTATATTCTCATCTACAACAAGTTCAATATTAGATTTTTTATTTTGTTTTGATGTCGATACCTCGAAGCCAGTTTCATTTTTTATAAATTTAATAAAATCCGTGATCTTTGGATTGGTAAGGCTTGATCCAGTGACACTTAGTGATGTCTTCTTTGAAAGTCGAAACCCTGGTTTTTCAGTTTCAGGAAAAGTTATACTTTGAGGTTCTGGGAGAATATAGTTTTTTTGAGCAACAGATGTGCTTATCGCTAAATAAAAAATTAAAAAAAAAGTTAAAATATTTTTATTTTTTCCAAACATAATAGAGGGCAAAAGTATCCTATATCATCAATTAATACAAAATTATTTACTTTTGCATCAAAGTAAAAAACTATTTCAAATGAAACTACTTCAAATTACATTATTAGTATTATTAATATATGGGTGCACTCCAAATGTTAAAGAAGAGCTTAATGCAGTTGACAATGAGGCAACCTTTAAATCAAACGTAAGTTCCTTCATGGAATTTACTGAACATTTTAGAAACGAAGATATGGAAAAATTGATGAGCATGTTTGCTGATACAGTACTATGGAGCCCTCCAGTTTATAACGGTTATGAGTGGTTAGATAAAGATGCAATGATTCAAACCTTTGAAGAATATTTTACAGAATATGATAATATATCATTTACACCTGGTATTAACCTTCCTAATGAAAATGTAGTAAACGGTTTCTGGGGAGGATCTAATTTCAGATCAGACGGTTCAGAGTCTTCCTCTCAGCCAAGTATAAATCCAAATAATATACGGGTATATGGTACATGGAATTCGACCCATACTGAAACAGGAAAAGAAACTTTTAGCAAGTGGTATGCAATAATAAACTTTAATTCTGCAGGTAAAATTGTGAGATTTAACGACTGGTTTAATGCAGATGGTTTAGAGAAACAGATTGCTCAATAAAGAATTTTTTTAATTTAAATTTTTAATATGAAATATATAGTAAACATATTTTTGATTATTGTGGTTTTGGCCTCATGCTCACAACAGACATGTGACACCAGTGCATTTGATGCTGGTATGGCTAAATTTGAAAGAAATAAAGCTATCGCAGACAAAACCTTCAACCTATTTATAGCTAAAGATCTTGATGGTATGATGGACATGCACTCGGAAGATCTTATATGGTCGCCTGCAAGTACAAACGACACCCTTTCAAAAGCAGCATTTAGAGAAGGTATGGCTGGCTGGATGTCTGAATTTGAAGCCTTTCGTTTTGAAAATAGGCAATACTATCCAGGAGTTGGCGAAGACTTTATTCCTGATGGTTCGGTAAGAACATATGGCACATTCTATGGCACTCATAAATCTGGAAAACAGACAACAACCAAGTACTATTCTGTAACTCAATTTAATGAGGAGGGAAAAATTACTGCTGACTTAGAATACTTTGATTTAGGAGGTGTATTTGATCAGCTGGAAGAATAATTTTTTTTTAATTACAGAAAAAAGGCAGGATATTTATTCTGTCTTTTTTTTTGTTTCAATGACAACAAAATAGGATGTTTATATTAGTATGATGAATAAGAAAGTAATCATTGAGTCCCCGGGTAGGATAAATATGATAGGAGAACATATTGATTATAACGGTGGATTGGTAATGCCAGCTGCAACAAATAAAAAGTTGATCATAGAAATAGAAATTTCAAAAGGAAATAATTCTGTAGTAAGATCTAAGTTGTTTGACGAATCTTTTGAAATTAATATTGATTCCATCAAAAAAAGTGATGTGGGATGGCACAATTATATTATAGGAGTTCTTGAAAACTTGATAACTAAGAGACAAGTTCGGTTAGTTAATTTTAGTTGTGTTATTGGCGGAAATTTACCAGTTGGTGCGGGAGTAAGTTCATCTTCCTCCTTGATATGCGGTGTGCTTAAAGGCATCTCGTCAATAAATTCACTTGATATTAGTAATGAAGAAATTATTCAAATAGCGAGAGAAGTTGAACATGAGTTTATTGGAGTCAAAGGAGGGATAATGGATCAGTTTACTATCATTAACGGTAAAGAAAATAAATTAATTCTTCTCGATTGCAGTGATCTTTCATATAAGTATGTTGATGCTAATTTTAATAAGTACCAGATTTTACTACTGAATACTAACGTAAAACATAATTTATCTGAAACTTCATATAATGACAGGGTTCTTGAGTGCTCTGAGGCCTTAGAAATAATAAATAGGAAAAAAAATAAATACAAGTATCTTGTTGATGTACCATCTGATGTCTTACAAAATTTGAAGTCTGAGTTTCAAAAAAATATTTTTAAGAGAGCTCTTTATGTTATTGAGGAACAGAAAAGAGTGAGAGATGCATATAAAAATCTTCTTGATAATGACATGATTTCTCTTGGAAAATTAATGTATGAATCACATTTTGGCCTAAAAAATTTATATGAGGTTAGTTGTAAAGAGTTAGATTTTTTAGTTGAATATTCAACTAAGAAAAGTTACGTCATAGGATCAAGAATGATGGGTGGTGGCTTTGGTGGATGTGTAATTAATTTGATAGAAAAAGATGATACTGAAGGGTATATAAAAAATATATCAAGACGTTATCAGGAGAAATTTTCTATTAGTTTAGAATGTCATATAATTGATGTATCTAAAGGGTTAAAATTAAGTATATGAATAAAGCAAATATTCTTGTTACTGGGGGACTTGGTTATATAGGTTCTCATACCAGTGTTGAGTTAATTAATAATAGTTATAATGTAACAATAATTGATAGCCTTATTAATTCTGAAAAATTCATACTGGAAAGAATTGAAAAAATTACAGGAAAGAAAATTCCTTTTTATGAATTTGATATCACTAACTATAAAAAAACAAGTGAATGTTTCAAAGAAAATAATTTTGATTTCGTTATTCATTTTGCAGCACTAAAATCAGTTAATGAATCAGTTAAATATCCTGATAAGTACATGAAAAATAATCTAGATTCATTAAAGAATATTTTAAAATGTATTGAATCTCAAAATTTATCTGGCATTGTTTTTTCTTCTTCTTGTACCGTTTACGGACAACCTGATAATCTACCAGTCAACGAAAACTCACCATTTAAAAAACCTGAATCACCTTACGCAGAAACTAAACAAATTTGTGAGAAATTAATAGAGAAGTTTAGCGATGAAAAAAGAAAGCATGGGATTAGTCTAAGATATTTTAATCCAGTAGGAGCGCATAATTCATCATTGATTGGAGAACTTCCAAGGGGTATCCCTGACAATTTAATTCCTTACATAACCCAATCGGCAATAGGAAAAAGAAAAAAACTCAAAGTTTTTGGAAAGGATTACAATACATCAGATGGTACACCTGTTCGAGATTATATCCATGTTGTTGATCTTGCTAATGCTCATGTACAAGCTCTCAATAGGTTGATAGAAAAAAAATCAAAGAAATTTTATGAGTTTTTTAATGTAGGAACGGGAAAAGGACATTCGGTTCTAGAGGTTATTAAATCTTTTGAGAAGGTCAACAATATTAAATTACCTTACGAAATAGTTAGTAGGAGAGAGGGAGATATTGAAAAGATTTATTCTGATACAAATCTTTCTAGAAATGAACTGAACTGGAAGGCAGAAAGAAATCTTGATGAAATGATGAAATCTGCTTGGAAATGGGAAAAAACATTGAAAGATCTCGGTTCATAAAATGACATGATTATTTGATAATATTTTGGTAATAATTAGTTTTTAATTATCAAAAAATTGTTGCAATTTTGTAGGAGTTAACTAATTAATTGTTGTCGACGACCAAACCAGTACTAAACTACATGACAGCTTAATTCTAAGTTTGTCTGATTTAAGTAACTTGTTGGACAGTCAATAATTTAATTTTAATTGAATTAAGTTAAATTTTTAAACTAAACTATAATAAAGCAAATATGAGAAAGCTTTTACTATTAGTCCTGATGTTTATTTCAGGTATGAGCTATGCTTTAGCTCAAAGTGCTGTAACTGGTAAAGTTACAGATGAAAATGGTGAAGGTATCCCAGGTGCCAATATTGTTATTAAAGGCACTTCTAATGGAACAATAACGGATATGAACGGTGACTTTGCATTAAATGCTTCGTCGGATGATGTCCTAGTTGTAACATATGTTGGATATTCAACCATTGAAATTGCTGTGGGATCTCAATCGGAGATCAATATCTCTCTTGCAGAGGATATTGCCGCTCTTGATGAGATTGTTGTTACCGGTTACGGTACACAAGAAAGAAAAGAGATAACCAGTGCTGTTACTAGCCTCAATGAGGAAGATTTCAATAAAGGATTAGTAAGTAATCCAATGGGTCTTCTTGAGGGTAAAGTTGCAGGTTTATCTATTACAAAGCCAGGTGGTGATCCAAACGGTGGATTTACACTAAGGCTGAGAGGTATTTCAACTGTTGGTGCTAACGCATCTCCTTTGGTTGTAATTGACGGAGTTATTGGTGGAAACCTAGACTTGGTTGATCCAAATGATATAGAGTCAATCGACGTAATCAAAGACGGTGCAGCTGCTGCTATATACGGTACTAGAGGTTCTAGTGGTGTGATCTTAGTAACAACTAAGAGAGGTATGGTCAATGACTTTAAAGTTGAATACAATGTATCTACATCTGTTGATCAAATGGCTAATACAATTAGTGTTATGACTGCTGACGAGTATAGAGCACTTCCGGGTGCTGTTGACTTTGGGGCATCTACTGATTGGTTAGACCTTGTAACAAGAGATGGTGTGTCTCAAACTCATAATATATCAGTTTCTGGTGGTACAGTAAATACTACATACAGAGTAGCTGTTAATTACAGAGAGAGAGAAGGTATCCTATTAGGTACAGGAAATAATAATCTTAACACTGCCGTTAATCTATCGCAAAAGGGTATGGATGGTAAGTTGACTATAGATGTAGGTGTTTCTTATACTAACAAGGATGCAAGCTACGGATTTGGTAATGAAGGTTTTAGAGAAGCACTTAAATCTAACCCAACAATGCCTGTGTACGATCCAAACTCAATATATGGTGGCTACCACGAGAGAACTATTTTTGATTATGTTAACCCTGTTTCAATTGTTACACAAAATATAAACGAGGGTAATGATAATATTTTCTTGGGTTCACTTAAGGCGTCTTTAGATCTTAGCGCAATAGCTGAGGGTCTTAACGCATCACTTTCATATTCTAGACAAATAACTGATGTTGAGAGAGGTCAATACTACAAAAAGACGGCAAGATTCAGAGGATCAGATAGAAATGGTCTAGCAATAACCGATAATCAACAGTATACTAATGATCTATTAGAGGGAACGCTAGGTTATGCTGGTCAAGCCGGTGACCTTGGCATTAATGCTTTAGTTGGATATTCTTATCAAGAATTCTTCAACGAAGGTTACCACGCCGAAGGTGGTGATTTCTTAACTGATGCTTTTTCATACCATAACTTAGGTGCTTCAGCTGATTTCAATAACGGATTAGGATCTGTTTGGAGTTGGGCTAATTCTAATAAATTAATTGCTGGTTTAGCGAGAGTAAACCTAAACTATGATGACACTTACTTCTTGAATGCTAGTTTAAGATATGAAGGTTCTTCAAGGTTTGGAGCTAACAACAAATGGGCTACGTTCTATGGACTCGGTGGTGGCGTTAGTCTTCACAATTTACTTGACACTGATGCGATTGATAATTTAAAATTGAGAGTTAGTTACGGACAGACTGGTAACGAGCCAGGAAGTTCTTACATCTCATTACAGAGATTTGCTCCTGCTGGTAACTTCTACTACAATGGTGCATATACCTCAAGTTATGGACCTACAAGTAATGCGAACCCTGACTTGGCTTGGGAGATTGCAACTCACTTAAACGTAGGTGTAGATTTTGCATTTGTTAACTCAAGATTATTTGGTTCTGTTGAATACTTTACTAGAGAGACAAAAGATCAGTTGTTAAGTGTGAACGTACCAGTTCCACCAAATCTTGTCGGGCAGACTCTATTAAATATTGGTACAACAAGGAATGCTGGTTTTGAGGCTAATGTTAACTTTAACGTCTCAAACTCTAATAACTTTAACTGGACAACTGGAGTTGTATTTGGTACAAGTACTAGTGAGTTATTGAGCTGGACACAGGGTGACTTATCATTTAGTGGTGGTGTTCTTTACAGAGCTAGTATGGGATCACCCGGACAGAGTGATGTGTCATTAGTCAGAGTAGTTGAAGGTGAAACCTTAGGACAAATTTGGGGGCCTAGATATGAAGGGATAAATGCTGATGGAACTTTCAAATTTGCTGACCTTGACGGTGACGGAACATACTGTAACTGTGATGATGACAGAGAAGTTATCGGTAATGGATTACCTGACTTCACACTTGGATGGAATAATACATTCAATATCGGGGACCTTGATATTTCAATGTTCTGGAATGGTGAATTTGGTCACGACCTATTCAACTCGTTCAGAGGTTTTTATGAGAATGCTGGCCCAACTGTTGTTGGAAACTGGAACGTTGTAAATACAAGCTATTACAACCCGGATCTTACTGCAGCTGCTGCTAACAGTTCTCACGTGGAAGATGCTACATACTTTGAGTTAAACAACATAACTGTTGGTTATAACTTAAAAGATGTAACAAAGTTTATGAAAAACTTAAGAGTATATGTTTCTGCTCAAAGACCAATCATGATAACTGGATACGAGGGTATAGACCCTGTCTCTAGGTGGACTGATTATGGTGATCCTCTTGCTCAAGGAATTGAGAGGAGAGAGACTTACTTTAGAGCAAGAACCTTTACTTTAGGTCTTAATATAACTTTATAAATTATTTTAAAATGAAAAATTTATTAATAAATATGAAAAAGTTAGGTTTATTAGTTGTAGGTATGATATTTATCGTTCCTGCTTGTACTAACCTTGATGAAGAGTTGTACAGTGATTTAGCTGCTGAGAATTTTTTCACTACTGATGAAGAAAATATCGCTGCACTAGGTCAGGCTTACTCTTCTATGACACACTGGGGAAGTCATACAAATATTTGGACTGCAAATGAATTATCGTCTGACGAGTTAGTCATACCTACTAGAGGTGGTGACTGGTACGATGGTGGTATTTTACTTCAGTTACATCAGCATGAGTTCCAAGCAGATAATAGTATTTTTAACAATGCATGGAATAGTGCATATGGTGCAATTAATACTGTAAACAGACTGATATATCAGTTTAGTAGTATTGAGGGTGCTGATGCCTATGAAGCTGAGTTAAGATCAATCAGAGCATTTTATTATTTTCACCTTCTTGACATGTTTGGAAATGTTCCTTTATCAACAGACTTTACTGATACTGAGACCAAACCAAACTCAACGAGAAGTGAAGTGTATAACTTTGTCAAGTCTGAACTTGATGCTGTCATACCTCTTCTAAGTGATAAGAAAGATGCTACAACTTATGGTAGAATGAACAAATGGGCTGCACTTGCTGTTAGAATGCAATTACAGTTAAATGCTGAAGTCTACACAGGTACTGCTCAATGGGCAGGTGCAAAAGCTGATGCAGATGAAATTATAAATTCTGGTCTTTATTCGTTAGAGGCAGTTTACTCTGATAACTTTAAAGAACAGAACGAAGGTTCATCTGAAAACATCTTCGTTGTACCTTACGATGAAGTGTTTGCTACTGGTTTTAACTGGGTGGCAATGACTTTGCACTATGCTAGTCAAAATACATTTAATTTAACATTCCAACCGTGGAACGGATATGCTACTGTTGAAGAGTTCTACAACTCATATGTAGACCCATCAACCAATCCTGGTCCACAAGGTGATGTGATTAAAGGTAAAGGTGCTGCTACTGGTACCTTAGACAGCAGACTATCAAACTTTTTAGTTGGTTCTCAGGGAGCTGATGACTCAGCTGGTGGTGAAGATGGTGATGATGACGGTACTGCTCTTAATTTTACACCTTTTATAAATGAAATATATCCTGATGCATGTCGTCAGTGTGGTGCTAGAATTAATAAGTATGGTCACGTTCAAGGTGGTAGAGAGCAAATGAATCATGATTTTGTTCTTCTAAGATATGCTGATGTTTTACTAAGTAAGGCTGAGGCACACTTTAGAACAGGTGATGCTACTGGTGCTTTAGGAATTGTAAATCAAATCAGAGTAAGAGCTGGTGTTACTCCTTTTAACTCACTTACTGAAGATCAACTTCTTGCAGAAAGAGGTAGAGAAATGTATGTTGAGAATGACAGGAGAAGATCTCTTATCAGATTTGGTAAATTTAATGATGCTTGGTGGGCAAAAGACGCTTCTGATTCGAAGTATAATCTTTTCCCTATTCCAAAGGATCAGCTAAATGCAAATTCTAAGTTGACTCAGAATCCTGGTTACTAGTAGATTATATTTAGTTAAAATATATCTTAAGATTAAAGCAAGCGATTTTATCGCTTGCTTTTTTTTTATCTTTGTCGTAATATTTAATTGTTGTGACATTTAGGAAAATTATTTTATTATTTGTTATTATTTCTGCTTGCTCCAAGACTAAGGATAATAGATTATTTGAGTTAATATCGAATGATAAGTCTAATATTAATTTCAATAATACTCTAAATTATACAGAAAATCTAAATCCATACACATATAGAAACTTCTATAATGGAGGTGGTGTTGCAATTGGAGACTTTAATAATGACTCCCTTCAGGATATTTTTTTTGCTGGTAATCTTGTCTCGAATAAGTTATACTTAAATAAAGGAAACCTCTCTTTCCAAGATATTACAGAGCAATCAGGACTTGAGTCTTCAGGAGTTTGGAGCACTGGTGTAAGCGTTGTTGATATTAATAGCGATGGTTACCTCGATATTTACGTTTGCAAGTCTGGTCCTCCAGGAGGAGAAAGAAGGTATAACGAGCTTTTTATAAATAATGGAGATTTAACTTTCACTGAGAAAGCAAAGGAATATGGTTTAGATAATGAGGGTCTTTCCACACACGCCGCATTCTTTGATTATGATAAGGACGGTGATCTTGACTGCTATCTTCTAAATAATACTATTAGATCTATTGGAATAGGTATAGATCTGGTAAGAGACCTAAGACTTAAGGGGAGTGATAAGGGCAATAAATTTTTAAGAAATGATGATGGTGCATTTATTGATGTATCAGATGAGGTTGGAATCTATACAAGTGAAATTGGTTTTGGTTTAGGGGTTACAATTGGTGACCTTAATTTGGACGGGTGGCAAGATATGTATATTTCCAATGACTTTTTTGAGAAGGATTATTTATACATTAATAATCAAGACGGAACATTTAAGGAGTCATTAGAGGAATATCTTTCCGAAATTTCAATGGGATCAATGGGTGCCGACATGGCTGATATAAACAATGACTCTTACCCTGAAATCTTTGTTAGTGAAATGCTTCCGGAGAGACATGACAGAAGAGTTTCAAAGGCTGTTTTTGAATCCTGGGATAAGTATCAGCTATCTCTTTCACAGGGGTACTATAATCAGTTTAATAGAAATGTTTTACAATTAAATAACGCAGATGGTTCATTCTCTGAAATATCACGAATAACAGGTATTGATGCAACAGACTGGAGCTGGGGAGCGCTTATTTTTGACATGGATAACGATGGGCTCAAGGATATTTTTGTGGCTAATGGTATATACAAAGATTTGCTAGATCAAGATTATGTTAATTTCCTAGCTAATCCTTCAATTATTTCTAATATGATAAAATCAGAGAGTGAACCAATAAGAAAACTAATTGATATGATACCTACTGAACCAATAGGTAATTATGCATTTAAGAATAATGGTAATCTATCCTTTTCAAATGTTTCTTCTCAATTTGGTCTAGACGAACCATCGTTCTCAAATGGTTCTGCATATTCAGATTTAGATAATGATGGAGATTTAGATTTAGTTATAAATAATGTAAATATGCCAGCATCTATTTTTAAAAATAATTCAGAAAAAAATTGGGTTTCTTTCTCATTTAATTCAAGCGGAAAAAACTCTTTTGGAATAGGCAATAAGGTATATGTTCATACAAATGGAGAGGTTCAGTACCAAGAATTGTCTCCCATGAGAGGTTTTCAGTCCTCTGTAGATTATAGACTTTATTTTGGCTTAGATACAATAAAAAATATCGATAGTGTTAGGGTAGTTTGGAACAATGGACTTAAGTCATTTTCTAAAAATTTAAGTGTCAATAAGCACTACGTATTTTATGATAGTTTAGCCTCCAATGACATAGAGGAAGTCTCAAATGATTCCAAGTTGAATATATTAAAAAATAAAGACGTAATTATAGATTATTTGCATACCGAAAATGAGTTTGTAGATTTTGATAGAGAAAGGTTGCTATTTAAGATGAATTCTAATGAAGGTCCATGTGTTTGCGTTGACGATTTTAATGGCGATGGACTTGATGATTTTTTTGTTGGGTCAGCAAAAGGATCAATTTCCAGTTTATTCTTTCAGTCTGAGCAAACCTTCTTGAAATATTCTGAGCCTTTTGAAATCGATATCGACTCGGAAGATATCAATTGTTTATCAGGGGATTTTAACGGTGATGGCTTTGTTGACTTGATAGTTGCTAGCGGAGGTAGTGAATACTCAAATTTTTCACCTGAGCTAAGGGATAGACTTTATCTAAATAATGGAAAAAACATATTCTTAAAAGAGGAGTCAGCTTTTATTGATATTAATAAATTTGAAAGTACATCTACAATTTCCGCTTCCGATATTGATGGAGATAGTGATTTAGATTTATTTTTAGGAACACGTCTAAATACAGGATCTTATGGAATAAAAACCCAAAATTATATTCTTATCAATAATGGAAGAGGTGTCTTTGAGGACCAGTCAGATGAATACTTTGGTGAAAATAGGTTTATGGGTATGGTTACAGACAGTGAATTTGTTGATATAGATCTTGATGGAACAAAAGAATTGATAGTTATTGGAGAGTGGATGCCTGTTGGGATTTATAAAATTGATAATGGAAAATTCATTAATATCTCCTCCAAATTGGGTTTGGAAAAATCAAATGGACTTTATAATACCCTGGAAGTTGTTATCAATAAAGACTCTTTTCCTGATATAATTATAGGAAATCACGGATTAAATTCCTTCTTTAAGGCCTCTGAAAGACACCCATTAACAATGTATGTAAATGATTTTGATAGAAATGGAAGAACTGAGCAGATCATGGGTATGTATTATGGAGACGATCTTTATCCTGTGGTCCAGTTAAAGGATTTATGGATGCAGATTCCTTCTTTAAAAAAACAATTTTTAAAGTTTGAAAACTACAAAAATAAAAAAATGGATGAGCTTTTCTCTAAGGAAATAATTGAAGATACCGATAAAGTTTATGTTTATAACCTAGCTTCTGTTTATTTGAAAAATATAAAAGGAAAAGAATTTAGTTTAGTAGAATTACCTTTTGATGCTCAGTTATCTACCGTAAATTCAATACTTGTTGATGACTTTAACGGAGATAATTTATATGATTTTATTATCGGAGGTAACTCCACAAAAATAAAACCCGAATATGGTATCAATACCGCAAATTTTTCTAAAATGTTTTTAGGAACTAATGAGGGGTTTTATGCGTTAGGTTCATATGAATCTGGTCTTAAGATAAAAGGTGAGATTAGAGACATTCAAAAATTAAAGCTTAAAGAGAGAATTAACTATATTTTTGCTATTAATAATTCAAGTTTAAAATTTTATGAGAGAGAAAATTAATTTTTATTTTTTCCTGACTTTACTTCTTATTTCCTGTTCTGTGGGTTCTTACTCCTCCTTAGAAGAAAGTGAGTTGAATTCTGGTATCAGATATGATTCATTATTTCTTGGAGTTAAATTCGGTATGACTTCCTCGGATTTTTATTCTCATTGTTGGGATTTAAATAAAAAAAAATTGGTTTCTCAGGGTCCATCAAATAACACAGTAAGGTATATGATACCAACAGAGTCAATTGGTCAAAATATTGAGATGCTTTTCTATCCTGTATTCAATAAAGATACAGTTTATGAAGTGAACACAACATATTCTTATACTGCCTGGGCTCCTTGGAATGAAGGAACAAGTTCTGAATTTCTTATGGATGAAGTAAAAAGTATTTTAGAGAATTGGTATAGTTCCGATTTCTTATCAATTAAAAATCCTAAAAATGATGATGTTCTTTTCGTTACTGTAAATGGAAATAGAAGAATTACGTTAACTGAAATTAGTGATAGAGAGGTCAGAGCTCGTTTTACTGACCTCTCCGTCGAGAAGAAACTTAAAAAGTGAAAAAACTTAATTTATATTTTTTTATAATTATTGGTATTTTGTCATGTGCCGATAAAAATTCTTTGTTTGAAGAGTTATCTCCTTTCAGAACTGGGGTAAAATTCAGCAACGATTTAGCCTACGACGAAACTTTTAACATTTTCACCTACAGAAACTATTATAATGGAGGAGGTGTAGGTTTAGGTGATATAAATAATGACGGTCTCATTGATATATTTTTTAACTCTAATCTTGAAAAGAACAGGCTCTATTTAAATAAAGGAGATTTTAAGTTTGAAGATATAACAGATTTTGCTGGTGTTGCTGGAACAAAATCGTGGAGTACTGGAGTAAGTATTGCAGATATAAATGCTGATGGTTTTCTTGATATTTATGTTTCTAATTCAGGGGATATAAAGGGGGATAATAAACAGAATGAGCTATATATAAACAATGGAGATCTAACTTTTACAGAAATGGCAGCTGATTATGGACTTGACGATACAGGTTACTCGACTCATGCTGCTTTCTTTGACTATGATAGAGATGGAGATTTAGATTGTTATCTATTAAATAATTCATACAAAGGGGGTTTCAGGATCACGAATATAGGAACGAATCAAAGACCAATAAGAGACAGTGTAGGAGGTGATAAGCTCTTTAGAAACGATGATGGATATTTTAATGATGTGAGTGAAGAGACGGGTATATATGGTAGCGTTATAGGTTTTGGTTTAGGTGTAACAGTTGGCGATGTAAACAATGATGGTTGGATGGATATCTATGTTTCTAACGATTTCTTTGAAAGAGATTATCTATACATCAATAATGCAGACGGTACATTTAGTGAGGAGCTTGAGTATCAAATTAAAAGTATTAGTGCTGCATCTATGGGTGCTGATATGGCTGATATAAATAATGATGGCTATTCGGAAATTTTTGTTACTGATATGTTACCTGAACCTGATGAAAGGATTAAGACTGTAACAACTTTTGATAATTGGGATAGGCATCAGTACATAAAGACAAGTGGATATTGGAATCAGTTTACTAGAAATACTCTTCAGTTAAATAATGGAGATGATACATTTAGCGAAATTGGGAGATTAACAGGAGTTCAGGCAACCGACTGGAGTTGGGGAGCTCTTATGTTTGATTTCCAAAATGATGGTAATAAAGATATTTTTGTTGCTAATGGAATATATCAGGATTTAACTGATCAAGATTTTCTTCAATACGTTACTCAAGATGAGGTTATAAGAGAAATCGCATCACCAGGAAAAGTAAACTACAAAAAACTTATTGAGTTAATTCCAAGTGTTCCAGTTTCAAACTATGCATTCTTAAATTATGGGAATTTAAAATTCGAAAATAAAACAAATTCTCTTGGATTATACAAGCCAAGTTTTTCTAATGGATCAGCATACGGAGATCTAGACAACGATGGTGATTACGACTTAGTTGTAAATAATGTTAATATGAGAGCATTTATATATGAAAATAAAACAGAGGAATTTTATCCTGAAAATAAATTTTTAAAGATTAAACTTAAGGGTAGAGATAAAAATTTAGATGCTATTGGTTCCAAAGTTTTTATTTATTCTGGAGATAAAACATTCAATCTCGAACAGATGCCAATAAGAGGTTTTCAATCAACAGTAGATAATAGCCTAATTTTTGGAGTTGGAGATACTGATGTCATAGACTCGATTATCGTCAATTGGTATGATGGTTCCATGTCAAAGGTTCAAAATATATCTACAAATCAATCCTTAATTTTTGATATTAAAGACTCAGAAGTCTCAGATAATACTTTAAGAAATAAAGAAAATATTTATTTTAAAGAGTCAACAGGTGATTTAATTAGTTTTTTTCACAATGAAAATGATTTTGTGGACTTTGATAGAGATAGGCTATTATTTCATATGTCATCTTCTGAAGGGTCTTGTATCTGTAAAGGCGATCTGGATAATGATGGTAAAGATGATTTATACATAGGGGGATCAAGTGGATATCCTGGAGAGATATTTTTATTTAGAGGTGGAAAGTATAAAAAACAAGACTATGTTTTTTTAGAGAAAGATAAACAATCTGAAGACGCCGATTGCTTAATTTTTGATGCTAATGGTGATGGAAATAATGATATTTATGTTGCAAGTGGAGGTAATGAGTTTTCTGTTTTTTCTCCTGAGCTAATAGATAGAATATATTTTAATAACAATTTAAATTTTAAGAAGAGTGAACAGATATTACCGACTGGTATTTTTTCAAGTTCATCGGTTGTGATAAGCTATGATTATGATTCAGATGGAGATGAGGATCTTTTTGTAGGTTCTAGACTAATTCCACAAAAATATGGATTACCAGCAACTAGTTATATCCTTGAAAATAATGGTGATGGTATATTTACAGATGTATCACAACTGATAGCTCCTGAATTAAAAGATTTAGGAATGTTAACCGATGCTGAGTGGATTGATTATGATAATGATAATGATATTGATCTTATAGTTGTAGGACAATGGATGCCTATCACAATTTTTGAAAATAATGATAATAGGTTCACAAAGAACCTAAAATTAGGCCTTAATAATTCGAATGGTTGGTGGAATACTTTGGAAGTTGCTGATATAGATAATGATGGATTTGATGATCTTTTGGTAGGAAATCAAGGAAAAAATTCCAGGTTTAAATCAAGTTTAGAAAAACCGTTAACAATGTATGTTAATGATTTTGATGATAATGGAAATATCGAACAGATTGTCTTCCAGTACAACGGAGATAGCTCATATACTATGTGTCTGAGACATGACCTTGTAATGCAGATGCCAAGTTTCAAAAAAAGATACCTCAAATACAATAGCTATAAAAATCAAACAGCAAGTGACATATTTAATATCGAGAAATTGAATTCAAGTCAGGTAAATAAAATTTATACTCAGGAGACTTCGTTATTCTTCAATAATTCTGGTACATTTTCAAAGGGTTCTCTTCCCATTGATGCGCAGTTTTCCTCTGTTTATTCCATTTTCATTAAAGATTTAAATGATGATGGGTATAAAGATATAATCCTTGGTGGAAATTTATATTCCGTAAAACCCGAGGTTGGAAGGTATGATGCAAATTATGGCCAAGTTTATATTTCTGAAAAGGGTAATAATTTTATAAAACTTTCAAATAAAGAAGCAGGAATAGGTTTGACAGGTGAAGTGA
>CABYXZ010000006.1 GCA_902523065.1 uncultured Marinoscillum sp. | reverse complement strand
AAAGTAATAATGTTAAAAATAGGGATTTTAGGTAATTATAATTTTTCATACTAAGTGGTTTAATTTAACAATATATAGATTTTTCCTAAAAATTGAAAAATCTGGAATAATTATTCCTAAAAATTGAAAAATATGAAATTATTTATTGAATAAATAAACAATTAATTTCCAAGAATTTTGATCTCATCAACTTGATAAGTTGTAGTTTTTGAAGGGTCACCACCAGAATATTTAAATCCAATTCTCACCTTTCCATTGTAGGTAGAAAGGTCTATGTCACCTGAAGAAGTGAATGAGCTTGCATATCCAGAATTTGATCCTTCAGCAATTTTTGCATTTAATTTATCCCAAGTCGCAGAACCTAGATTGTTTCCAGTGAAGTCACTAGATATAAAAACTTCTAAAGCATCTCCATTATTGTAGGCGTCTTTTGTTTCAAATGTTAGAATTTCATTATTTGATCCATTTAGATCTATTTCAGGGGTAATTAGCCATACTATCATAGCAGTCTCATCAGTATTGTATGCTGATATTTGAGCATATTTATTGTTTGAGTATTCCCTTGCTTCCCACTTTTCCTTACCTCCAATCTGGCTTATGTTGTACCAGTCTGTGAGGTTCACATATACATCGTACCCTGTATTAGATATGCTTTCAAAATTTTCATAAAACAACGGCTCTGGTTCTTTGCATCTGTTACCATTTAAGTTACTTAACCAGTCCGTATTTCTTAAGATAAGCTGTTTTTCATTATAGTATGAAGAAGCAATTCCAATAATTTTACCAGAACCATTTGGAATTTTTTCACTACCAAAGCTTGCAAGAGAGCGAGTGTAAACAGTAAATTTTGTATTACAATCTGTTATAATTCTAGACCCAGAAATTATCTGATCAACGTCTTCGGTTTTGAACTGAACATCTTCAATCTCTACTAGGACTGATTCGAAATTGCCAGTTTTTAGTTCATTCAAAGTGACCTTTATTGGAAGTGGTAGACTTGAGGTTTCTTCAACCACCTCAACTATACTTTCTCCATCAATTTCACCATTAAAACTTAGATCAGAAATTTGCTTAACATCTGCAAATGATCCAAGTTTTGAATCTTTAATTAATATTTTTAGTTTATTTCCTTCGCTAATTTTATTTTCAACACTGTTATCAAATCTCACAACAATACCCCCTGTTTCATCCTGAAGAACAATATTTCTTTGAGTAATATTTCCTCCTTTAGGTGCAAGCGTCACAACACCTTCTATAAAATAGTTATCATCTATGGCTCCCTCTGATCTACTCTTTAGTGCATCAATTCCAAGTCTGTTGATTGATGACCTAGGCTCATTCATTGAAATATCATTCTCTGTCCTCATAAAAAGCTGATAATCTGTATTAAAACGGGTCAAGACTCCTCTTATTTTCCCCTTTCCTGTTGGAAGAGGATTATTTGCAAAGTCTGAGTAACTACTAGTCCTTACAATAACTTCATATCCCAGTTCATCAACAATAATTCTGTTTGTTGCACCTCCTAAATCTTTACTAGAACTGTAATAGTTACCACCAATTTCATTGTCTTTGAATTGTACATTGTCAAACTCAATTAGGGTGTGGAGATATTTATCCGAAATATCGGAGATTGATATTTTGTTCACAAGTGTCTCTTCATCAACGACTTCACAACTTCTTAGTAGATGATCACCTATTATGATTTCTGGTATTCTTCCAATTTGTGTGTTATTGTACAAATCACCAATCTCTAATGCTCCAAAATCAACCTGAGTATAAAGATTATTTAGTTTTATGTAAACCTTTCTTCCAGGTTCGAATGAGGTATAATTATCGTATCTGTCAAGAGATATGTTAAACCCCTTTCCACTATCATCAACAAGAGAGATGTTTTTGTATATATTACCCCCCTCATCTGAAGATACAACGTAACCTGTTAACACGTCATCTTCTAGATATTTACTGGCAGATGAGCCAGATGCCTTCATCATGTCATCTACTGATTTAGTTGCAGTCAGGTTAGGATCATCACATGTTATTTCAGGAATTGAAAATTCATCATCTTGTACACAAGAAACATGAGAAATAATGAGTAGTAGTAATATCCAGTAATTTTTCATTTTTTTCTAAAATCTAAAGTAAACATTAAAATAATAAGTTCTTCCGTATCCGTACCAGTATCTTGGTCCAAAAATTCTTGAGCCACTATCAACATCCTGTTTTAACAATCTATAATTAGCATTTCTTGACTGTTCATATCCTCCACTTTTATATCTTGTATCTAGCAGATTATTTGCACTTAGTATAACACCAATGTAATAGTTATCAATTTTCCAGGATTTTCCTCCAAACAGATTCAAAAGAAAAATATTATCAAATCTCTCTTGCTTCAACAGAGTTCTTGCATCAGCTTCGTTAGCCTCAGGGAATGGAAATCCGTCTGGATCATCCGGATTGATATAAAAATTGTTGGTTCTTAAAATAGGGGATATATCTAAATAATTGTGTGTCAGATAATTTCCGTTTGCACTAATCCACCAATATTTTGGATCTCTATGCTCAATACCAAATGAATAACCTCTATGAGGAGTACCTGGTACTTTATAATTTTTAATGTATGAGGTCCCATAACTTGCTACTCCATTAATATCGTCAGATGTTAAATACAAATTTGGGTTTTCTGTATATATATATTCTCCAAATGCAACTCCTGATGATATCTTTATAGTACTAGTTATATTTGATTCTGCACCAAATTCCAAACCATAATGTTCTCTGCTAGTTCCGCTCATTATTTCAGAAACAAAATCTGAACTCTCTTCTAATCCTGATAAACCTTGAGCAAAAAAGAAAGAGATTTCTGTCATATTCTCAAATTTTGTGTAGTAACCAGTTAAATTAAGTTTAATTGGTTTAACATTCATGCTATACGTACCCTCTGCTGAATAAATTTTTTCAGAGTCTAAATCATTAACAAAGTTGTGATTCTCTCGTGAGTTAGAAAATGAATTTCTAATGGTTGGTGGTCTATCAATGTATGCTCCATTTATATTAATAATATGTCTTCCAGTAATTCTGTATTCTAGACCAGCTTTACCACTTAATGAATAAAATTCTTTTTTCTCACCTTTTCCATAAGAATTTTCTGGATAAACTCCATTCCTAAATTGACCATCTCTCTGAAGACTTCTGTAACTATACTTAGGACTAACAAATAAAGAAAATTTATTGGATGAGTAGGTAATATTTGAGAAAGCACTCAAGTTTAGAGAATTCATTATAAAGTTATACTTAAACTTTTCATCTTTACCTATTACTCTATCTGGATTATTTAAATCATTTTGGGCTTGATCTCCGGTCCTGTAACTGTCTGTATCAATGTAATAATCTCCACCTAGCATATCCTTGGACATAGCAAAGTTATTCGATACTAAGTTTTTTGCATTAACTCCTAGAGTAAGATCGAAATTATCATTAATGTCATAGTTAAATGCGGAATTAATTTGAACTAGCTGATCATCAACCCTGTCCTCGTAAAGCATGTAAATACTTCTGTTATTATCATTTTTCTGCATATTCGATTGATACAAGAAATTCCAATCTAATTGGTTATAATTACTTTGAGAGGAAAATTTAGAAAATGCATATTCTGACAAGTCAGGTCTATCTGAATAGTTTCTAAGGTAGTAAGAAGGTAACTTTCTGTAGTAAGACGGGTCGGGATTAGGTCCCCCAGAGTAATTTAACCTGCTATTTCCCATGGACCCAAATTGGTACAACAAACTTGTCTTGATATTTGACCTATCGTTTAACTTCCAGATGTGTGATAATATGAAAATTGGTTCGTTAAGGTTTTTTATTCTTGAGTTCCTTTTCTTTCCCTCTTGCCATCCCCAGTAGGAGTTGTAATTTTCAGATGTTAAATCATAAACTTCCTGCGTATTTGGAGAGGATTTTCCTCTTCTATTTTTTGCATAAATGGCTACAAGATTTATGCTATGAAAATCATTTATAATTTTTTCTAATGACAAGAAAAAAGAATTTGCATCATAAAAAGTACCTTGAAAATGGCCTTCCTCAGCCCATCTTCTGCTAGCAGAAACCGTATAGTGCCAATCTCCCTTAATTGAACCACTGTATGTTGCAAGAACCCTATTAGTATAACTTGTGTTAGTAGATGAGTATGAAACTCTAAGACCCTTTTGATATTCGGATGTTCTCAGAATAAAGTTTGTCGATCCATTAATTGATCCAAAATTTGAGGTTCCTACCTCAAGGCCTTTAGTATATTCTCTATTTCTAAGTACGTCGTTAAGTCCACCCCAATTACTCCATTGTGGTCTGCCGTCATACAATTTATTAAGTTCAAGACCATTCATGAGGACTAAATTGTTTCTCGAATCATAACCTCTTTGTCTAAATCTTGCAATACCAAACTGATATGCTGCAATGCTTTGAAATACGTCATTGTATGCACTAAGCTGACCCGAAGCAAAATCACTACTATTAGCATCATCACTTAGATCAAAGTCAGATAAAGAAATAATACCAGACTCAAGATCAGAGTCTATGGATGTTGATGAAAGTTCTACGATGAAATTTAAATTATTAATATCTATTTCATCAATACCTAAAACTATTTCTTCGTATCCTGATTTTGAGAAAGTAATACTATTAACCCCATCAATTTCAATTGAAAAGAAACCATTATCGTCAGACGATGTTTCGGATTTTTCTGTTTTAATTAGAACAAAACTTATGGGTTCACCTGATAGTTTATCCAGAATCTCTCCATTTAATTTTTGAGCAATTGTTCTCTGAAATCCGAGTAGAATAAAAAAAAGAAATAGGTATCTCATTTACATATCGAAATTAACACTAAATAGTTAAATTAATATTATTTTGCATTAAATAGATTTTAAAAAATGAAACTTTATTACATAATACTTTTTTTAACCTTTATCATTAGTCATAATTCATATTCTAGTGAGAAGAGATTTAAGGTTCATACACTTGCATTTTATAATCTTGAAAACTTATTTGATACCATAAATGATACCTCTAAAAGAGATGAGGCTAGTCCAATTATGGAGATGAAATATAATAGGTCTGAGGTATACAATAAAAAAATTAAAAATCTATCTAAGGTAATCTCAGGAATTGGTTTTGAAGAAACGAAAACATTACCAACAATAGTTGGTTTGTGTGAAGTTGAGAATAAAAATGTTGTTGAGGATTTAATTAATTCTGACTTACTCAAGAATGCAAATTATGGTATATCACACTTTGATTCGCCTGATGAGAGAGGAATTGATGTAGCACTAATATATAGGAAAAATATGTTCAAAATTTTAAATGAAAACTCTGCATACTTGGAACTTAAATATGCCTCAGGAAAAATTAATTATACAAGAGATCAGCTTGTAGTTGAGGGGGTTTTAGAAAATGAAAAAATTTATATTATTGTTAATCACTGGCCATCAAGATCTGGAGGAGAACTTGGTTCTAGACCATATAGAAATAAAGCTGCTGAACTAAATATGTCTATTATTGATTCCATTCAATCTATAAATAAAAATGCTAAAATTATAACAATGGGTGATTTTAATGACGATCCAACTAATGAGAGTATCAAAAAAATTTTAGGAGCAAAAGATTCAAGAAATAATTTAAAAAACTCTGACTTATATAATCCCTGGGAAAATTTATTTAAGTCGGGGGTTGGAACCTTGGTATATAGAGATAATTGGAATCTGTTTGATCAAATAATATTTACGGGCTCATTAATAAATGAAACCAAAAAAAGATTAAGGTATTACAAATCCGAGGTATACAGTCCTAAATATTTATTTAATAAAAGTGGAAGATGGAAAGGATATCCTTTTAGAAGTTTTTGGAGTGGGGGTTTTACAGACGGGTATAGCGATCATTTACCTGTTTATATGCTCCTTGTTAGAGAACTATAATCTTTTTTTTTAGTATAATAAATGGTTTAATTACCGTTTTAATAAGTAATACTATTATAACTTTATTCATGAATTATAAGTCTTTATTCCTATTTGTACTCTTATTTTTCTTATACCTAGACATATATTCAACACATATAAGAGCTGGTGAGATTGTAGCCAGAAGAATTTCAACTACTAGTCTAA
Organism: uncultured Marinoscillum sp.; assembly: GCA_902523065.1. GTDB lineage: Bacteria > Bacteroidota > Bacteroidia > Cytophagales > MED-G16 > MED-G16. Next base: position 126,621 of record CABYXZ010000006.1, on the reverse strand, counting down.
CGTATGAATTTACTGTCATTGGATATACTGACACTGGTTCAGAAGTTGAATTTGGGGGTGGTGAATTTTCATTTGGTGATGGAAATTTTGTTGAAATACTAGACGAACAAGCAATCTCATCACAAAAAATTCTATTGGATAATCAGGTTGCCCTAAATTTATTTAAAGTTGTTCATACTTTTCAAGCTCCCGGAAGATATGTTGTGAGTTATTTTGAACAAAATAGAAACGATGAGATTGTTAATATGGATAATTCTGTTGACACCCCATTTTTTATAGAGACGGAGATTTTAATTGATCCTTTTTTTGGTTTAAATAATACACCAGTACTTTTAATTCCACCAATAGATAACGGTGTTGTTGGTATAAGATACATACATAATCCGGGTGCTTTTGATCCTGATGGTGATAGTTTGTCCTATGAATTAGTTATACCAATGCAAAGTAAAGAGTATGAGGTTACAAATTATAGATTTCCAAATTTTGAGGAGTTTTATCAAAAATATGAGGAAGGTAATGAGGCAGGTCTTGGTACACCAACTTTTACTCTTGATTCGATAATAGGTGATCTTATGTGGGATGCCCCTGGTATGGGGGGTGAATATAATTTTGCGTTTAGAGTTGTTGAATGGAGAAAAGTAGAAGGCGAATGGTTTAAACTTGGGCATGTTACTAGAGATATGCAAGTAATAATAGAAGAATCAGATAATCAAAGACCAACTATTGAAATTTTGGATCCAATTTGTGTTGAAGCTGGTACACTAATAAAGGACACCGTTACTGCTGAAGATCCAAATTTTGATGATATTAAATTGGAAGCTTTTGGTGGTCCTTTTGAATTTCAGTCCTCACCAGCATCCTATAAATTAAATCCTGCTCAATATCAAAATACTCCTGCAGATTTATTTTTTGAGTGGCAAACTGAATGTCCTCATGTTAGAGAAAGACCATATGATATTCAGTTTAAGGTAACAGATAAGGCTAGATATGGTCCAAATCTTGTCGAATTTAGTAATTGGCAAATTAAAATAGTTGCTCCAGCACCGACTGGTCTAGCAGTCATCCCAAGACCTGGCAGAAATACACAGTTGACCTGGGATCCATACACTTGTGATAACTCTGAAAAAATTCAGATTTGGAGAAGGGTAGGAAGCTTTGATTTTACTCCTAGTGAATGTGAAGTAGGTATTCCTGATGGGTCAGGATATATACTTGTGGGTGAAGTTGATGGAGATCAAATATTATTTGATGATACAAATAATGGCGAGGGATTGGCTCCAGGTTCAAAGTATTGTTATAGGATTTTAGCTGAGTTCCCTCTTCCAGAGGGCGGAACCAGTTATGTTTCAGATGAGGTTTGTGTTGTTATTGAGGCTAACGCGCCTGTAATTACGAATGTTAGTGTTAGAAGAACAAATGCTGCTGATGGTAGTATTGATGTCAAATGGTTTCCTCCTTTAACATTAGACTCAATAACATATCCGCTACCTTTTTTCTATAAGGTTTCGACATACAATGGTTATGGAACTTCTGACAAACTGTATGAGTCTGACTTTATTTTAGATACTACTTTTATTGATAATAACTTAAATACCTCTGACAATATTTACAGCTATAAGATAGAGGTTTTTGATTCACTAAAAAACTCCATAGATTTTTCATATTATGCTTCTTCACCTAGATTAGAATTGAGTGCGAAGGAAAGTGAAATTGATCTTAGTTGGAATGCTGATGTTCCATGGTCTAATTCATCATCACTATATCCATTTCATTATGTTTTCAGAAATAATGTTGACGGAGAATCACCAAATGATTTCATTTTAATTGATTCTGTAAATGTTATAGATAATGGTTTTAAATATTCTGATGATGGAAGTTTTGAAAATATCCCATTAGATGAAAATAAAATTTACTGTTATTATATCATGACATCTGGTACGTATGAAAATGAAAAGTTACCTGAGGATCGTGAACTAAAAGATCTAATATTAAATAATTCACAAAGAATTTGTGCTCAAACGAATGACTTAACACCTCCTTGTCCACCTCAAAGTCTAATTGTATCTGATGAATTTAGTTGTGAAAATTATTTTGATAATCAATCGTGTGAAATTAGAGAATTTGAGAATAGAATTGAGTGGCAAGTTGATGGGGATATATGTGGAGAGGATACAAGATTTTTTAATATCTATTTTTCTGATGACAATAAAAATTTTAATAAAATTGGTTACTCCACAAACACATTTTTTATTCATAAAAATTTATCTAGTTTAAAGGGATATTATTATGTCACTGCTCTTGATAGATCAGGAAACGAAAGTTTGCCGACCGATACACTTATAAGGAATAATTGTCCCCAGTATGTTTTGCCAAATGTATTTACCCCAAATGATGACGGTAAAAATGATTATTTTTCACCCTTTTTCTCTGACGGATCAATAACAGATTTTGATTATTCTAATTGCCCAAGATTTGTGAGGAAAGTTAACATATCAATTGTGGACAGGACTGGAGTAGAGGTATTTGATTATGATTCAAGTGAGGACAATATAAACGGAATTTTTATAAATTGGGATGGAAAAAATAAGTATGGCGCTGATGTTGCTGAAGGTATATATTATTATAATGCTAAGGTAGTTTTTGATGTACTTGATGGATTTGATAATGAAAAAGAGATTAAAGGATGGGTTCAACTACTAAGATGACAAATAATATTATTTTCTATGATGGTTATTGTGTTGTTTGTAGCCGATTTATAAGATTTTTAATAAAAATTGACAGGAAAAAAATCTACTCCTTTGCCAATATATCATCCAAGATTTCTGATAAAATTTTAAAAAATAAAATGGATGGAGATCAAATAGGTAAATCTATTGTGTTGTATTCTGGAGATAAAATTTATAAAAAATCTGATGCTGTAATTAAAATTTTCACTGGATTTGGTGGACTCTTTCGAATTTTTAATTTGTTACAAATTTTTCCAAGAGTTTTAAGAGATTCATTTTATGATCTTTTTGCTAATTATAGGTATAGATTATTTGGTAAATATGATAAGTGTGATGTGCCATCTAAAGAAATAGTTGATAGGTTTATATATGACTAGTTAATTAACTATTTTTGCTTCAAAAATATCATGAAAGCACTAATTTTTCCTGGTCAGGGTTCCCAGTTTGAAGGTATGGGAAAAGATCTCTACGAATCATCAGATCAAGCAAAAAAAATTTTTAATAACTCTAATAATATACTGGGATTTGATATAACTGACGTGATGTTTAATGGGTCTAAAGATGATCTTAAAAAAACAGACATAACACAACCGGCTATTTTTATTCATTCATATGTTTGTTATGAATTAGGGAAAGTAAGAAGACCAGATGCTTATGCTGGTCACTCACTTGGTGAGTTTACCGCTCTTGTTTGTTCAGGATCTCTTAGTTTTGAGGATGGTCTTGGTCTTGTACTCGAGAGAGCAAGAGCTATGAAGAGTGCTTGTTCAGAAAGTGATTCAACTATGGCGGCAATACTTGGTTTAGAGGATGATTTAGTTAAAAAAATTTGTAAAGATTTTGATGATATTGATCCTGCAAATTTTAATTGTAATGGTCAAGTCGTTATATCTGGTTCTTCTGAAACTATGCCAACCGTATGTGATCTATTTAAAAAAAACGGAGCTAAAGCTATTCCGCTTATGGTTGGAGGTGGATTTCATTCAAAATATATGGAGCCCGCAAAATCAAAACTTGAAGATGCCATCAACTCAATGACTTTTGCTAAACCAAATGCACCAATATACCAGAATGTAGATTCAAAAGGAAATGAAGACATAAATTTGATAAAAGAAAATCTTATTAGCCAATTAACATCTCCTGTATTGTGGACTCAAACAATAAATAATATGATTTCTGATAATATTAATTTATTTATAGAGTGTGGACCAGGAAGAGTGCTTCAGGGCCTTGTAAAAAAAATTAATAGAGATATTAAAACTGAATCCATAATATAGTGCCAAAAAAAAATAAACATTTAGTCACATCAGCTTTAATTTACGCTAATGGACCAATACATATTGGACACCTGGCTGGATGTTATATACCCTCAGATATCTATGTTAGGTATCTTCGATCAATTGGTGACGATGTAAAATTTATTAGTGGTACTGATGAACATGGGGTTCCAATAACTATTAAGGCTAGAGATGAAAAAAAGAAACCAAAAGATGTAGTTGATTTTTACTATAGCCAAATAAAAAAAAATTTTGAGGAATTTGGCATAAGCTTTGATATTTTTTCCAGGACTTCAAATAACCTTCATCACGAGACAAGTTCTGATTTTTTTTTAAAACTTTATAAAAATGGTGTCTTTGATGAGAAAGAGTCTACCCAATACTATGACGAGTCAGAAAATCAATTTCTTTCAGATAGGTATATCAAAGGGGAATGTCCTTGCGGTTTATATGATAGTGCTTATGGAGATCAGTGTGAGAAATGTGGGAAGAGTTTAAGTCCTTCAGATCTAAAAAATCCGGTATCAACCTTAAGTAATAATGAGCCAATAAAGAAAAAAACTAAAAATTGGTACCTACCAATGGATAAGCTACAAAGTAAAATCGAAGATTATCTAAAGGATAAATCAAATTGGAAGACAAATGTTATAGGTCAGTGTAACTCATGGATTAAAGATGGACTTAAGCCAAGAGCCATGACAAGAGATTTAGATTGGGGAGTTAAGGTGCCAATTAAAGATGCTGAAGGTAAAGTCTTATATGTTTGGTTTGATGCTCCAATAGGATATATTACTGCAACAAAAGAGCTATTGGGTGAAGAATGGAAAGATTACTGGAAAGATAATGATACTAATTTGATTCATTTCATTGGTAAGGATAATATTGTTTTTCATTGTATTATTTTTCCTATGATGCTTATTGAGCATGGTGGTTATGTCTTACCAAAAAATGTCCCTGCAAATGAATTTATGAATTTAGAGGGAGAAAAAATTTCTACATCAAGAAACTGGGCTGTTTGGCTAAATGACTACCTAAAAGAGTTTCCTAACATGCAAGATGAGCTAAGGTATTGTCTTATCACAAACTTACCAGAGAATAAAGACAGTGACTTTACCTGGAAAGATTTTCAATCCAAAAATAATAATGAGTTGGTATCTATTCTTGGAAATTATATTAATAGGGTTCTTGTTCTAACTGAGAAATTTTATGATAGGATTGTACCAACATGTAATTCCAAAAATAATAGTGTTATTAAAGAAATTGATAGCCTAAAGAAATCTATTGATAAATCGATTAAAAATTTTAAGTTTAGAGAAGCTATGGGTTTTGTTATTGACGTAGCTAGATTGGGCAATAAGTATCTTACTGATAATGAGCCTTGGAAAAAATTTAATGATGACCCAGTAAATGTATCGGAGGTTATGTTTAATTCTATTCAAATCGTTTCTAAACTAGGAATTTTATGTGAACCTTTTCTGCCTCACACGTCTGAGAAAATATTTAATCTCTTAAAAATTAAACGTACAGATTGGAAATCTTTTTCAAGTAATATTGTATCTTCAGGTCATGAAATCAGCGGAAGCGCACACATTTTTTCTAGAATTGAAAATTCAGTTATAGATGATCAGATTAATAAATTAAATAGTTCAAAAGAGAAAAAATCTAAAGTTATGCCCCAAAAAAAAGTTATAGAGTTTGATGATTTTTCAAAAGTTGATATAAGAGTTGGTACGGTCATTGAAGCAGAAAATGTTCCTAAGTCAAACAAGTTACTAAAGCTAAAAATTAATACTGGTATAGATGAGAGAACTATTCTCAGCGGAATAGCAAAATTTTATTCAACTGAAGAAATTCTAAATAAGAAGGTGATGGTTTTAATAAATTTAAAACCTAGAAAAATGATGGGTTTTGAGAGTGAGGGAATGCTACTTTTAGCTGAAGATTCAGACGGTAATTTGAGTTTAATGCAACCTGATTCTGAGATAGGCGATGGGTCAGTCGTTGCCTAGTTATAAGCGTTCATAGTTGCTTCTGATCCTTGTAAAATAAACGACTCAATTGCCTCACAAGCATCTATAATAAAAAATTCCAACTCTTTGTCTTCTTCTTTTGAAAATTTGCTTAGAACATATTTTGACTGTTGTCCTTTTCTGAAGTTATTATCAATTCCAAATCTTAGTCTACAATAATTTCGATCATTTAGATGAATGTCTATACTTTTGAGACCATTGTGTCCACCATCTGAACCAGTTTTCTTTAATCTTATTTTCCCAAATGGTAATGCTATATCATCAACGATCACTAATAGATTTTCTTTTTTAATTCCTATTTTCTGACACCAATAATTTACTGCTTTTCCACTATTATTTACGTAATTGGATGGTTTTATCAGGTTAACCTTTTTGCCTTTTAAATTGAGTGTTGAAATTTCAGCATGTTTATCAACAATAAAATCTGATTTATATTTTTTAGAAAAAGAGTCTAGAATTTCAAATCCAATATTGTGTCTTGTTCCTTCGTATTCTTCTCCAACATTACCAAGACCGACAATCAGATACTTCATTAATCAAAAAGTTTAGTATTTAAATTTATACTAAACTTTCGATTAATTACAATCTCGATCTAAGACTCTTTATTTTCTTCTTTCTTTTCTTCTCCTTTATCACCTTCCGAGGCTGCTTCTTTCTTATCGCCGCCATCTGCTGTACCTTCTGCACCTTCTGCACCTTCTGCACCTTCTTCTCCCTCTTCTTCCTCTTCTTCAACTTCAATTTTTACTCTAGGTACATTTACTGATACAACAGATACAAGAGGGCTGTTTAATATATCGTACTGATCATTTAGCAGCTCTTCAACTTTTACACTTTTTCCAAGTTCTAATTCGCTTATATCAACTTCAACAAAAGATGGCATATTTTTTGGATAAGCCATAACTGATAATTTTCTTATTCTCATTAATATTTTTCCACCCTGCTGCACCCCAGGTGAATTTCCAATAGCTTTTACTGGAATTTCCATTTTCACCTTTTTATTATCATCTAACTCTAAGAAGTCTGCATGTAATATAATTTCACTTACTGGATGAAATTGAATATCTTGAAGTATTGCATCTTTTTCCTCACCTTCGATGTTAAGTTTCACAAAGTTTGCTCCAGGAGTGTATACAAGATCCCTGAAAAGAATCATTGGAGCATGAAAATGTATTTGATCTTTTCCACCATATACAACACATGGTACATTTCCTTCTTCTCTTAACTTTTTGGATTCTTTTTTACCAAGATTTGCTCTTTTATACCCTATAATCTCAATTGTTTCCATAATTTAATTTTATCTATTTATAAAAAGTGAACTAGTAGATTCATTTTCATGAATTTTTCTAATTGCCTTTGCAAATAATCCTGCAATGGATAACACTTTTATTTTTTTATTCCTAATATTTAAAGGAATACTATCTGTGACAACTAATTCGATAAGTGATGAATTTTCTAAATTTTCTTCTGCATTACCACTTAAAACTGGATGTGTTATTATGGCTCTCACTGATTTGGCACCTTTGTCCATAATCACATTTGAAGCCATTGCAATTGTCCCTCCCGTATCTATTAAATCATCAACTATTATGACGTCTTTATCTTTAACCTCACCAATCACTTCAACACTTTTAACTTCATTTGCTTTCTCTCTTGTTTTATCACAGATCACAAACTCACAGTCAAAGTATTTTGCGTAATCTCTTACTCTCTCTGTTCCACCAGCATCTGGTGAGGCAAAAATTACATTTTCTAGGTTTAGTTTTTTTACATAAGGAACAAAAACTGAACTACCATTCAGGTGGTCTAGTGGTATATCAAAAAATCCTTGAATCTGACCCGCATGAAGATCACATGATACAACTCTGCTTGCACCTGATGCGGTCAATAAATTAGCCATTAATTTAGCGGAGACAGCTATTCTTGGCTTATCTTTTCTGTCTTGCCTTGCATAACCGTAGTAAGGTATTACAACATTAACATGTTTTGCACTTGCTCTTTTAGCTGCATCGATCATTAAAAAAAGTTCTATTAAATTATCAGATCCGTTTACAGTTGACTGAACGATATAGACATCAGATCCTCTCACTGTCTCAGTATACCTAAAGCTTAATTCTCCATCACTGAACTTACCGAGTTTTCCCTTGCCAAGTGGCTTACCAAACTCATTGGCTATTTTTTTTGCTACCTCTTCTGAACCACTACCTGAAAATATTTTAACTGTACTCATTAGTGTTTTTTTGTTGGCTCACTAGGGCTCGAACCTAGACTCTTCTGGACCAAAACCAGACGTGTTACCAGTTACACCATGAGCCAATATTATGGCCTACAAAAGTAGATTTAATTTTATATTTTAAAAAATTAAATTATGCATTTTCCTCAAGCCATTTCCTCGCATTTTGAAAAGGTAAAATCCAAGGAGAAACTTCATCTTTTCTATTTGGTTCATAATGTCCCCAATTCCATGGAAAAATAGATCTTTCTAGGTGAGGCATAATTGCAAGATGTCTTCCATCACTAGATGCAATTGCTGCTGCTGATTTTTCAGATCCATTTGGATTTCCTGGGTAATCATCGTAATGAAATTTTGCCACAATATTTACATCTGCACCTTTAAGATTAAATTTACCTTCTCCATGAGCTGACCATATTCCCAAAGTAGAACCTGATAAATTCTTCAGCATAACTGAATTAGATTCTAAAATATCAATACCTGAGAATGTGCATTCAAATTTTTTAGAATTATTATGTTCCATTTTTGGATGATTTCCATTTAACTTTTTATCGATTAAATTTAACTCCATCATCAGCTGACATCCATTACAAACTCCTAAACTTAACGTATTAGATCGACTGTAAAATTGATTAATAGCTTTTTTTGCTTTTTCATTGTATTTGAATGCCCCTGCCCATCCTTTTGCAGAACCAAGGACATCTGAATTTGAGAATCCGCCAGGGAAAACTACCATATTCACATTTTCAAGATTTTCTTTACCACTCACAAGGTCGGTCATGTGTACATCTTTAACCTCAAATCCACTTAGGTGTAGCATATATGCCATTTCTCTTTCACTATTAATACCTTTTTCTCTAATGACTGCAGCAATAATATTTTTCTTATATGATCCTTTTTTGATTTTACCAGTAAAAGAGTTGGGAAATTTATATTTTAGTTTTTGATTCTTATAGTTTAAAAATCTTGATTTACATTCATCCATATTAGTTTGTTCGCTATCCAATAAGAATGATGTTTTAAACCATATATCTCTGAAATGGTCTATATCTAATTCAATTCTTTTATTATTATGGAGAAATTTTAATTTTCTTTCCTCAATAAGTTTTCCCAATTTTATAAATTCTACATTCTCCTTAGATAGTCTTTCAACTCCATCTTTTTTAATTTGAATTACAATTCCTGGTGACTCATTGAATAGAATTTTGACAATGTCATCTTCGTTAAAACCGTTTAGATTTAATTCCATTCCGTGAGTACTATTAGGGAAATTCATTTCAAGAATAGAGGTTATAAAACCACCAGATGATATATCATGTCCAGATAATATTTCATCATTATGAATCATCTCCTGAATTATTTTAAAGTATTTTATTATGGAATTTGGGTCCTTTGTTTGAATTACATTATTACCTATCTGAGATAATGTTTGATAGAATGATGATCCAGTTAAATTGGTTCCCTTGCAGAAATTAATGAAAATAAATTCAGAATCAAAATCTTTTATTACAGCTGGTTTAATGACTTTTCGTATGTCTGAAGTCTCCGCAGCTGCTGATATTATTACAGTTCCCGGAGATAAAACCTTAGTGCCGTCAGGATATTTTTGAGTCATTGATAGAGAGTCTTTACCAGTAGGGATATTTACACCAAGACTAATTGCAAAATCACTAACTGATTTGACTGCTTCATATAGTCTCGCATTCTCACCAGAATTATTTGCCGGCCACATCCAATTTGCACTTAGTGATATATTTTCAAGTCCTTTTCTAATCGGTGCCCATATAATATTAGTCAAAGACTTAAGAATCGAATATTCTGCACCAATTTTTTCATCGGCTAAAGATACAATTGGCGAAAAACCAATGGATGTTGCAATTCCCTTATTAGATATAAAGTCAAGTGCCATTACTCCTAAATTATTTAATGGTAATTGAATTTCACCTACACTTTGCTGCGTAGCAACTCTTCCAGTAACACATCTATCAACCTTATTAGTTAACCAATCTTTACATGCTACTGATTCAAGTGATAAAACATTTTCAAGATATTTAATTATGAGGTTTGAATGGTATTTTGGTTTATCGTATTCTATTTTTTGTAAATTATCTTTAATAATTGTCATTGGAGATGATCCAAAGAAATCATCCAAATTTAAGTTGATTGGATCAATTTTATTTTTACCCTTAAAAATTAGTTTTTTATTTTCCTTGACCTCTCCAACATGATAAATTGGTGCTCTTTCTCTATCTGCAATTTTTTTAATTTTTTCAAAATTATCTTTCTTTATAACTAATCCCATTCTCTCTTGTGACTCATTACCAATGATTTCTTTTTCAGATAAAGTGGGGTCACCAACAGGTAATTTTTTTATGATGATTTCCCCTCCAGTTTCTTCTAATAATTCTGATAAGCAGTTAAGATGTCCTCCTGCACCGTGGTCGTGAATTGATAAGATAGGATTTTTATCTTCTTCGCCAAGAGCCCTTATAACATTACAAACTCTTTTCTGCATTTCAGGGTTGGACCTTTGTACTGCATTAAGTTCTAGCTTATTTTTAAGTTCTCCAGTATCCAATGATGATACTGCTCCTCCTCCCATTCCAATTCTATAATTATCACCTCCTAAAACTACTACATAATCACCTTCTTTTATCTCCTTTTTCATTGTCTCATCCTCTTTTCCGTAACCTATTCCACCAGCAAGCATGATTACTTTGTCATAACCAATATTTTTATTTTTTTCAGTATGCTCAAATGTTAATACACTTCCACAAATTAGAGGTTGTCCAAACTTATTACCATAATCACTTGCTCCATTTGAAGCTTTGATCAAAATATCTTTTGGATTCTGATATAACCATTTTTTTTGAATTTGATTTTTTTCCCAACTTCTATTCTCAACTAGCCTTGGATATGACGTCATATATACTGCAGTACCTGCTAATGGAAAACTAGCTTGTCCTCCAGCCATTCTGTCCCTTATTTCACCTCCAGATCCTGTAGCTGCTCCACTAAAAGGCTCAACAGTTGTAGGGAAATTATGTGTTTCGGCTTTTAGTGAAATTGAAGATTTAATATTTTTTGTTACATAATAATCTACAGAGTCTTTAATGTTGGTTGTAAACATCTGAATTTTTGGACCTTTGATAAATGCAACATTGTCTTTGTATGCTGAAATTAAATTTTTTGGATTTTTTTTTGAAGTTAATTTTATCATTTCAAATAATGATTTCTTCATCTCTTTTCCATTAATGATAAACTTTCCATTAAATATTTTATGTCTGCAATGTTCAGAGTTAACTTGAGAGAATCCGAAGACTTCACTATCTGTTAATTTTCTTTTAAGTCTTTTACTTACATTATCTAGATAATCTATCTCTTCGAAGGATAGTGCTAAGCCCTCTTCCAAATTATATTGATTAATATTTTCTATGTATTTAACTTTTTCAGGTAAATTTTTTAAATGAAAAATATTTTCGTCAGGGTTTTTGTATGAGAATTCCGTCATGGAATCATAATTATCATAACCTAATTTTAAGATTTCAATTCTGCTAATACTATTTATTCCAATATTTTTTGTGATTTCAACAGCATTTGTGCTCCAAGGTGTTGTCATTTCAATTCTTGGTCCAATAAATTTTCCTTTTAATTTTTTTTCTTTTAATAATTTTGAACCACTGAATAACCATTCAAGTCTATCAACTTCACTTTCTGAAAATTCACTTTTGTGTTCAACTACAAAGAAGAGTTTGTCAGAATTTCTGAAAAATGAAATCATTTAAGAATTTATTAAAAAAAATGGAATCTCTTGTAAGATAAAGTCAGATAAATTAAAAAAACAGTAGCATTCAAAACATTTTGAATATGTTTGCGTTGGAAACTCTAAGAAACATAATAGTTTCCTTAGTTTATGGAGGTAAAAGATAATATAATATTAATTTCAGATAGACTTTTTAGAAGATTTGGAATCAGAGGAGTCACAATAGATGATATTTGTTCTGAAGGCGGAATTTCTAAAAAAACTGTATACTTATATTTCAAAGACAAACATTCAGTCGCAAAAAGCTCAATTGACTTTTACCATAACAATTTATTTTCTCAGATAAAAGAAATAGTAGATGATTCATCAAATTCAATAGAATCTCTTATAATGATATCCAGGAAGTTTAGAGAGACATTATACGATACTACACCTTTATTTATTCATGACTTAAAAAAATATCATCCTGATTTATATGAAATGACACAAGATTATAAGGAAAAATTATTTAATAAAACACTTCAAAATATTTTATCTACAGGTAAAGTGGAGGGATACATAAGAAAAGAGATAAACGAGGAGATAATAACTAGACTTAGGATTGAGATGATTGAGTCGGGATTTAATCAAGATATTTTTCCTTTGAAAAAGTTTGACTTTAGAGAAATTCAAAACGTATCATTTGATTTATTTATAAGGGGGATTGTAACAAAAGAAGGCTTATTAATGTATGACACTATAATTAAAAAAATGAAATGAAAAGAATTTTACTCATTTTACTAATATTAACCAGTTTCAATTTAAAAAGTCAAAGCCAAAAGCTTTCTCTTTCTGAATGTATAGATCTAGCAATTGAAAATAATGAAAACTTAAAAAATTCAATTCTTGAAGAAAAAATATCCAAGGCTTTATCAAACGAGTACCTTTCCATTGGATTTCCTCAAATTAATTTTGATGGAGGTATTAAATATAATCATGAGGTGCCAAAAAGTTTACTAGATATAAGCAGGTTTATGCCAGGTGTTCCTGAGGGCACTGAGCAGGAGGTCCAATTTGGACAAGCTTATGATGGAAGAGTTGACCTATTTGTAAATCAAATGATTTTTAATGGTTCTTATTTTGTTGGCCTATCTGCGGCTAAAGAACTTGTAAAGCTATCTGAGAAGATGACTGAAAGAAATGTAATAGACATTCATGAGTCAGTATCAAAAGCATATTATACAACTCTTAATACAAAGTCTAGAGTTGATCTCGTTGATAGTAATATTGATAGGTTAGATGCTTTACTAAAACAAACAAAATCACTCTATGAAAATGGATTTGTTGAAAAATTAGATTTAGATAGGATTCAGGTTTCCTTTAACAACCTTAAAAGTGAAAAAATAAAAGCTGATAGACTATATGATTTAAGTCTTGCAGTATTAAAGTTTCAAATTGGGATATCAGTAGATAAAAAAATTGAGTTAATTGAGGAATTCAATGAGGAGCTAGTTACTGCTTTCACTTTTGATTTAAATGAATTTGATTATAGTAAAAGAATCGAGTATTCAATTCTACAAACAGATAAGAATCTTAAGTTTTATGAATTAAAAAATAATAGAAGTCAGTATCTACCACAAGTTTATGCTAATTATAACTATGGTTACAACACTTCTGCATCTCAATCAAACATCTTTTTTGAGTCTGACCGATGGAAAAAATTTGGTACTTTTGGACTCCAGGTAATTGTGCCAATTTTTGATGGTTTTCTAAAAAGAAGCAGAATAAATCAGTCAAAATTTAAAATTGAGCAGGTTGAGAATCAGATGTTATTTTTAGAGAGATCTATCAATTTACAAATAAACCAGTCTCTTGCTGCTTATCAAAATTCAAAGGAATCACTCAAGATTGCTAGCGAGAATTTGGTATTAGCTCAAGATGTATACTTTGCATCTGAAAAGAAATATGCTCAGGGTGTTGGTTCAAACTTAGAGTTAATTGACTCCAACAACTCTCTCAAGATTGCTCAAAATCAATACTATAACTCTTTATATGAGTCAATCATATCAATAATAGATATCAAAAAAACATTAGGAATTTTAATGAATTAATTATGAAAAAGATAACTCTAATATTAACATGTATTCTACTTAGTTGTGATAATTCATCTCTTGAACAGAAGAAAAAGAGAGTTGATGAATTAAAAAATTCACTTGTTGAAATTTATACTGAAATAGATAATCTAGAGAAAGAGATAAGTGAGTTTGACTCAACATTTAACAATAAAAATTATGAGTTAGTATCTACAATAAGTCCTTACAGTGGAACCTTTTCTCATGAAATTTCTTTAAGGGGTAATATTCAATCAAACATGAACATACTAATTGTTCCAGAAGTAATGGGCCAAGTTGACAAGATTTATGTTGAGGAAGGAGAAACAGTCAAAAAGGGAAAAATATTAGCATCTATCAATTCTGACATTATTCAGAGCAATATCGAAGAGATAGAGTCAAGTTTAAATTTACTTAAGACAATTTACGATAGACAATCTAATCTCTGGAAGGAGGAGATTGGGTCAGAGATAGAATATTTAAGATCGAAGACAAATTATGAAAGTGCGAAGAATAGATATAATGCATTAAAAATTCAAGCTTCTAAATTTAGTATTACTGCTCCCTTCTCGGGTATAATTGAATCAGTTAACACCAAGGTTGGAGAAGTTTCTTCTCCTGGTATGCCTGCCTTCAGAATGTTCAATGACAGTGATTCGTATATCAGTGTTGACGTTCCTGAAAATTATTTAAATAGTTTTGAAATTGGAGACACTGTCCTTGTTAATGGAAGTGATCAACTTTCGTTCAATTCAATTATAATTTCTGTCGGTCAAGTAATTAATCCTTCAAATAGAACATTTTCTTTAGGAATAAAGATAAAAGATGATTTTAAAGATGATTTTAAACCTAATCAAGTCGTAGGTATAAAATTAACAGATTATAAAAATGATAATGCAGTTTCTATTCCATCTAACATAATTTATTCAGATGAGAGGGGAAATTATATATTTATTGTTGATGAATTTGATGGTGAAAGAATTGCTAGAAAACTCCCAATCTTAGTAGGTAAGTCCTTTGATTATAAATCCGAAATAATTAGAGGTCTAGTAGGAGATGAAATGGTAATTGACAAGGGGTCTTCTGATGTTGTAGATGGAGCATATATAAAAGTTGTAGATTAATATTTATAAAATGATGAAGATAAGTAAAGAGGATAAGGTAATTAATCAGTTTCCTCTATCTAATTTTTCTCTTAAAAACAGGATTACTGTTGTACTTCTGTTAATCATGTTAGTAGTACTCGGCGTAGGTGCTTATAACAACCTCCCAAAGGAAAGTTATCCTGAGGTTGAACAATCGTCAGTTTATGTAGGAACACCTTATCCAGGAAACTCCCCAACAGATATAGAGAACCTTATAACTAGACCAATTGAAAAAGAATTAAATTCGATATCAGAGATTAAAGAAATTAGATCTAATTCTATTCAAGGTTTTTCAACAATTGTTGCAGAATTTCAATCAGGAACTGAAATAGAATATGCAAAATCAAAAGTAAATGACGCTGTAGATAAAGCAAAAATAAATTTACCTTCCGATCTACCTTCAGAATCAAGTGTCTACGAGGTTAGTTTTTCAGATTTTCCTGTAATGAGTGTCACTCTCTCTGGTAACTACACTATTGAAAAACTTGAAGATTACGCAGAAATTTTAAAAGATGAATTAGAGAAAATATCTGACGTGTCTAAGGTTGATATTGCTGGAGTTGAGGAGAAAGAGTTAGCTATCAGAGTAAATCCATTTGAGCTTGATGCAAGAAACTTATCATTCAACGATATAGAAAATGCAATTCTTTATGAAAATATCTCTGTTTCAGGGGGAAATTTGAAAGCGGATAATATAAGAAGATCTGTTCGTATACTTGGTGAATTTAAGAACACAAGAGACTTTGAAAATATAATAGTTTCTAACAGATCAGATAAAATAGTTTATCTAAAGGACGTGGCTGATATTAATTTTGGCTATAAAGAAGCAGAAAGTTATACAAGATTATCAGGTAAACCAGTAGTATCAGTAGATGTAGCAAAAAGGTCTGGCACAAATCTTCTTCTTTTAAATGAAAAAGTTAATAGCTCAATTAATACAGTAAAAGAAATTATACCGAATGATATTGATATTATAATTGTAAATAATCAGTCACAGAATACAAAGGAACAGGTTAGTACTCTTGAAAATAGCATTTTTAGTGGTGTTATATTGGTTGTACTTGTTTTAATGTTCTTCTTAGGAGTTAGAAATGCATTATTTGTAGGTTTATCAATACCTCTTTCGATGTGTATTTCATTTTTAATTTTCCAAATATTTGGAATTACAGTAAATATGATGATTTTATTCTCTTTAGTCATTTCGCTGGGACTATTAGTAGATAATGGAATTGTTGTCACTGAGAATATTTATAGATTTCTTGAAAAGGGATACTCTAGGATTGAAGCTACTAAACTTGGAATTGGAGAAATAGCAATGCCTATAATAACATCTACTGCAACAACATTAGCTGTATTTGTTCCTCTTGCTTTCTGGCCAGGTTTAACAGGTAAATTCATGAGTTTTTTACCTATAGGAATTATAGTAACTCTTTTGTCCTCTTTATTTGTTGCATTGGTTATAAATCCAGTTATGATTTCCTATCTCATGAAAATTGAAGGTGAAGGAAAAAAGAATGCCTCAAAGTATGTTAAAAATGCCTCAATTCTCTTTGTAATTGGTGTTGCTTTTATTCTTTTTCAAATTTATTGGATAGGTAACATACTCATTTTCATATCGCTATTTATAGTATCAAATTATTTTATTTTTGTTCCACTTTCAAGGGTATTCCGAGATAAATATCTGAAATCACTTGAAAGAAACTATAGTAGATTTCTTAGTTATTTACTAGATGGGAGAAGGCCTTATCTTGTTATTCTTTTTTCTGTAATCCTTTTGGTTGGTACTTTTCAACTTATTCAAATTTTTCCTCCTAAGGTCCTATTCTTTCCTGAGAATAGACCAAATTATATAAATGTCTTTATCGAGTTACCCGTAGGTACTGACATTGAGGAAACAAATAATTTCACCAAAATTATCGAGGAAAAGGTCGATTCAATTCTTGATGAATACAAACATATTATTGAGAGTGTTGTAACATATGTTGGTAAGAGAACATTAAATGAGAATGATCCTTCAGCTCTTTCTATGAGAGATTCACCTAACCGAGCTAGAATCAATATTAATTTTTATGAGTTTGAAAGACGTAATGGAATTAATACAATTGATGTTTTAGACAAGTTAAGAGACAATATTGAAAAATATCCCGGGATCAGTATTACTTTTGGGAAAGATAGAAAAGGCCCTCCGATTGGTGGGGAAATTAGTATTCAAGTGACAGGTCCTGAATTTGATGAGCTAATTTCTCAAGTTGAAAGTATGAGAAAGTTTATTAACGACTCTAATATTCCTGGAATTGAAAAATTGATGCTTGATCTATCAACTAGAAAACCAGAACTCCTAATAGATTTTGATAGAGACAAGTTAAGAAGATACGGGTTATCTACGGGTATGTTAGCAAATGAGCTTCGAACATCTTTGTTTGGAAAAGAAATTTCAAAATTCAAAATTGGAGAGGATGATTATAAAATTCAACTTAGACTCGATGATAAGTACAGGTATGATGTTGATGCTTTAATGAATAAAAATATAAATTTTAGAAATCAATCAAATGGCAGATATTATCAGGTTCCAATAAGTTCTTTTGCATCAATGAAAATGTCTAACACTTTCAGTTCTGTAAAAAGAAGGGATTTAGATAAGGTCATAACAATTAACTCAAATGTCATTACAGGTTATAATCCAACTCAGGTAAATTCAAAGATTGACATGGTACTCAAAAATTTCCCTTTACCTAACGGATATTCTTATAGATTTGGTGGAGAACAACAAGAGCAGGAGGAGGAGATGGCATTCTTGTCAAATGCATTTATGATAGCATTGTTTTTAGTTTTTATTATTATAGTTGCTCAGTTTAACAAGATTATAACACCACTTATTATTATGTCTTCCATAATACTAAGTACGATTGGTGTTTTCTTGGGATTACTTATTTTCAGTATGGATTTTGTTGTTGTAATGACAATGATTGGTGTTATATCTTTGATTGGAATTGTGGTTAACAATGCTATAGTTTTAATTGATTTTATTGAGTTAAATAGGAGAAGAAAGAAATTGAATGATTCTAAAAAATCAGAAATGCAAATTATAATAGAAAGCATAACCGAAGCAGGAAAGACAAGGCTAAGACCTGTTTTATTAACTGCATTGACTACAATTCTTGGTTTAATGCCTCTTGCTATTGGAATGAATTTTGATTTTGTTAATTTCTTTAAATCATATGAATTAACTTTTTATCTGGGCGGAGATAATATGGTATTTTTTGGTCCAATTGCTTGGGCAATTATTTTTGGTCTTACTTTTGCTACCTTCCTCACATTATTAGTTATTCCATCCATGTACTTAATACAAGTAAAACTTAACCGATATTTTCGTTATTCCTCTTAAATGGATCGTGTAATTTTTTTATTCTTTTTTACATTAATTTCTATACTTCTAGATTTTTATTTTTTTCAAATATTTAAGAAGTATATAACAAATAAGTGGTTCAAGATTTTAAATTACATTTACTGGTCAATATCATCTATCACTTTTTTAAATTTTGTATTTAATATTATAGATATCAATCTTGGATATTTTATTAAAACTTTAATTTTTAATGTCGTTATTGGGAATTTTATATCCAAGGTTGTGGCATTACCTTTCCTACTAATAGATGATTTGAGAAGATTTTCTAAAAGGTTATTTTCTAGAAAGAGTATAAGCAAAGAAAATACAATTCCAAGATCAAAATTTTTAAGTATTTCTGCGTCATTAGCCTACGGAATTCCTATTACATCTCTAACTTATGGAATCATATCAAATAATGTTTACGACTACCGCGTAAAAAGAAGAGTTGTTTCTTTTGATAATCTACCAAAAGAGTTTGATGGGATCAGGGTATGTCATATCTCAGACATACATGTTGGAAGTCTTAGAAATCGTCTTGCTGTTAAAGGGGGGATAGATATGATTTTAAATGAGAAGGCAGACTTAATTTTTTTTACTGGAGACTTAGTTAATAATAAATCTGATGAGCTAAAAGGTTGGGGAGATGATTTGTCAAAAATAAAAGCACCTCTTGGGGTTTACAGTGTATTAGGAAACCATGATTACGGAGAATACACCTCCTGGAAATCAAATGAAGAAAAAAATAGAAACTTTAAAAATCTACTCAAGGCTCAAAAAGAATTTGGATGGAATCTGTTATTAAATGAGAACGATACAATTAGTGTAGACGGGAATAAAATAAAAGTAATTGGTGTTGAAAATTGGGCATCGTCAAGATTTCAACAGTATGGAGACTTAGATAAAGCATATAATGGATTAAATAATGAAGATTTTAAGATATTGATGACTCACAATCCATCTCACTGGAATGCAAAGGTAACTGATGCTTATAATGATATTGATTTAACATTATCTGGACACACACACGGATTACAATACGGGATAGATATTGGAGATTTTAGAGTAAGTCCTGTTCGACTTGCATATAAGCAATGGGCAGATCTCTATGAATTAAATAAGCAATATATCTATGTGAATAGAGGTTTTGGTTTTATGGGATACCCAGGAAGAGTTGGCATCTTGCCTGAAATTACTATCCTTGAATTAAAAAAATCATAATTACTAAAACCAAGAAATTTTATTTTCAATATTATCTCTTCTGGTTTTTTTGAGGTTTTTATGTTGAAATTTTCCTAAATAAAAAAAACCAAGACATTTCTCATTCTTTTTTAGACCTAAAAATTTTTTTAAGTTTTTTGCATAACTGGGAGAGCTCCAGTAACACCCAATATCTCTAGATGTACAAGAAAGCCACATGTTTTGAACTGCCATTGATGTGGCAGCAATTTCCTCCCACTCAGGAATTAAATCTTTATCATCTCTCTTCATACATATTGCAATAATAAATTTTGACTTATTGCATTTATCTAATATTTTTTTTTCTTTCAAATTCAGATTTTTAATAGAATCTTGTGAATTTTTCTTATACTCAGATACCATCTCTGTACCTAGTTTTAGTCTACTTTCTTTTGAAAATATTTTAAATAACCATGGTTGGGTATACTTATGGGTTGGGGCCATATTTGCATTTTCCAGAATTTGTAAAATTGTTTTCTTAGATATATTCTCGTCAGAGTAATGCTTAGGAAAGACAGCCCTTCTTTGGTGAATTATTTTATCAATTTCTTTACTCATTAACTTTTAAAATTTAGGATTAATTTATTTGAAAAATAGAAAAATATAGAAAAGAGTAAAAAATATGACAACCAATTAATTTCAAAAATTTTTCCAGAGTGTTTGTAGTTGTCAATCAAATTAATAAGATTAAAAATTATTGCTATTCCCAGTAGTCCATTTTTTATATTAATTAAGGATTTTTTAAAGTTAAAGTCAGTAACAGGTTTTTTCCAGTTTTTAAGTGATGGTATTATCCTAGGAACTAAATTAAAATACTCTTCATATTTTTTTTTGAATTTTTCTTTAAGGAAACTTTCCTCAACAAGTATTATATAGTAGTATATGTGAACAAAAAATAGTGTAATAAAAACTGTTAGGATTACATCAGATAGTAGTAGAACTATTCCTAACCAGTTAAGGAAATTTGCTAAATATAAAGGGTTCCTTAAAACAGAATATATACCTGAGGTGTTTAAGCTTTCTGCAATTTGTTTTGCCGTATTCTTTCCAGATGTTTTGTGAAAAGCATATCCTACGGCATATACTCTGAGAATTAAGCCTGAAATTGAAATAGATAGTGATAGTAAATACTGGAATTGAGTTATTTCATAAGAATTAGAAAAATAATAATAAACTAAAGAAAAAATAACGATAGGGACAGGTAATATCCCTCTATACTTAAAGAGGAAATTTCCGTATGCTAATTTGCTTGATGCTTTCATCTGCAAATGATCAATTACCAGAATATGGCATAAAGCATAGCTGTTATAATTAACACAGCAAATGCTGGGATATTAAATGATGGTTTTGTTTCAAATAAATTTTTAGATAATTCAATTCCTTTAGGATCATTTTGGTTTCCTTCTAAGTAACTAATGATGTAAATTACTATCATTGTTATAATGAAGGTTATTCCCATCTGATGGAGAAATGGGATTTCACCGATAAAAAGGCCATGTGAGAATGATGGGAATAATTCTATCCAACCTTTTGGTACAACTTTAAAGTACATAGCTATTGGGATTGACAAGAGAATGCCCCATATAGCAGCGTTATTCGTTGCTTTTTTATAAAATAATCCCATTATAAATACAGCTAAGATTCCAGGACTTACAACACCTGTGTATTCTTGAATTGCTTGAAAAACTTGACCTAAATTACCAAATGCAGGTGCAATTAGCATTGCAATTAGCAATGAAATAATAACCACAATTCTACCAACTTTAACTAGTATTTTATCTGAAGCATTTTTATTGATATATTCTTTGTAAATATCCATAGTGAAAATTGTAGATGTAGAGTTTAACATTGATGCTAAAGATGAAACGATAGCAGCTGCAAGTGCAGCAAGAATTAACCCTTTGATACCGACAGGAATATAATTTTTTATTAACCAAGGTGCTGCGTTATCATTTAGAATCTTTCCATCTTGAGAGATAAAACCTTCAGGAAGGGTTTTTACGAGTTCACCAGTAGATGGATCTAAATTAATTACATAAGCAATTATACCTGGGAGTACCACAAATATTGGTATTATAAGTTTTAGAAATGCAGCAAATGCAATTCCTTTCTGAGCCTCATCTAAGCTCTTCGCCGCAAAGGTTCTTTGAATAATGTATTGGTTGAAACCCCAGTAGTATGTGTTGGCAATCCACATACCTCCAATCAGTACTGCTATACCAGGTAGATCAAAATATGCATCTCTTCCATCAGGAGTAATAATCTCACCTTTATCTAGAATCATAGAAAACCTTTCAGGAACAGTATTGTACACATGTGTTAAGCCCTCCATAATTCCACCTCCTGGAGTCACATATGACAAGGCAATACCTGTCATTAATATACCACCTAGTACTAGTATAATTACTTGTACAACATCCGTCCAAGCGACAGCTGACAGACCACCCCAAACAGAATATGTTAATGCAAATAAGCTTAATCCTATAATACTAATTGTAATTAAACTTCCATCACCATTACCAAATATTGTATCCATTGCCTTGCCTCCTAAATACATTACTGTCGTCAGGTTAACAAAAACGAATAGACTTATCCAGAATACTGCAAGAATTGTTTTTAAATTTTTACTGTATCTCTTTTTAACAAATTCAGGTATTGTGTAGATTTTCTTTTCAATGTATATAGGTAGAAAAAACTTCCCTACAACTAATAAAGTAACAGCTGCCATCCATTCATAAGTTGCAATGGCAAGTCCAAGAGCAAAACCGGATCCATTCATTGCAACAAATTGCTCTGCAGATATATTTGCCGCTATTAGAGAAGCTCCTATAGCCCACCATGGCAAAGATTTACCTGCTAAAAAATAATCCTCAGCACTCTTGCCAGAACCTTTTTTATCTCTTGAAACATATAATCCAATACTTAGTATAACTATACAATAAGAAATAAATACAACTATATCAATATTTTCCATAGTTCAATCCGATAATCAATTAAATTAATATTAATTAATGATATCAGCTAAAATTATGTGACAAAATTTAATAATATGAAAATACTTTCAATAATATTTTTAACCCTTATCAATTCAAAAATTAGTTTTTCCAATAATATAGAGATAGAGGAGCTTTTGAATAAAATCAATTTACCTGATGGTTTTAAAATAAGTATATATGCTAATAATATTGAGAATGCTAGGTCGATGTCCATTAGTCCTTCGGGTACAGTATTTGTTGGTAATAGGAAAGCAGATAATGTTTTTGCTCTCAAGGACATAGACGGAGATGGAAAAGTTGATAAAAAATATTTAATAACAGACAAACTAAAAAACATGCCGAACGGTGTATCCTATCACAAAGGAGATTTATATGTTGCTGAGGTTAATAAAATTTGGCTATTTAAAGATGTAGAGGATAATCTAAAAAAGTATGATGAGGTTGGTTTCTATCCTGAAGATCCAATTTTAATTTCAGATGAATTCCCATCTGACAAACACCATGGCTGGAAATACATTTCTGTTGGACCCGATAACAAGCTATATGTCCCAGTTGGAGCACCTTGTAATATATGCGAGAGCAGAGATGAAATATATTCAACTATTACAAGAATGGATCTTGATGGTTCAAACAGAGAAATATTTGCAAGAGGAGTTAGAAATACTGTAGGCTTTACGTGGCACCCTGAAACTGGTGAAATGTGGTTTACTGATAATGGTAGAGATATGTTGGGAGATAATTATCCACCTTGTGAACTAAATAGAATTTCAAAGCCAAATGAACATTATGGCTATCCTTATTGTCACGGTGGTAATATTTCTGACCCAGAGTTTGGGTCAAAATACCCTTGTGACGATTTCGTAAAACCAGTTCAAAATCTTGGTCCACACGTAGCACCACTTGGAGTAAAATTCTATAATGGAAATATGTTTCCTGAAGAGTATAGAGGTGATATTTTTATTGCTGAACATGGTTCATGGAATAGGACAAAAAAAATTGGATATAGAATTACTAGAGTCAAAATAGATGGTAATAAATCATTAGGATATGAGCCATTTATTTATGGGTGGCTAGAAAAAGACAAAAACGATGCGTGGGGTAGACCAGTTGATTTAGTATTCTTAGTTGATGGCAGCATGCTCATATCAGATGACTATGCAAATGTTATCTACAGGGTAACTTACGACAAAGGTTGATTTAAATTATATTAACTTCCTCTTCAAGAATTATATCAAATTTTTTCCTTACATCATCTTTAATAGATTTTGATAATATATGGATATCATTTCCGTCCTCTGATTTGTGGTTTACCAGGACTAGTGCATGGTGTTCAAATACCCCAACAAACCCATCATTGTAACCCTTCCAGCCTGATTTTTCAATAAGCCACGCCGCAGGAACTTTGTATTTTTTATCTTTTATCTTGAAATACTTAAAATCTTTGTGACGTGATATTAAGTTTTTTAATTTATTCTCATCTATTTCAGGATTTTTAAAAAAACTTCCCGCATTTCCTTTTGATTTTGGATCAGGAAGTTTTCTTGTTCTAATTTTTATTATTTCTTCTCTTAGCTTAGATATAGTCAACTCAGATGTATTTAATTTTTCTAGGTCGCTATAAGAAAGGTTAAATGGTAATTTTTTATAGAGCTTAAATTCAACTGATGTAATAAAAAATTTATTTCTTAATTTTTTCTTAAATACACTATCTCTATATGAAAACTCACAGTCTTTATTTGAAAATTCAACTAATGTATTTGTAGATAAATCTACTCCAGAGACTCTGACCACATAGTCATTAATCTCAACACCGTATGCTCCTATATTTTGAATTGGAGCTGCTCCAACAGATCCAGGTATAAGAGATAAATTTTCAATTCCATAGTATTCGGAATTAACACAAAAGTCAACAAAATCATCCCAATTTTCACCTGAACCAACTTTTAAAGTTATTGATTCATTATCCTCCTTTATAATCTCAATTCCTTTGATATTACTCTGAAAAATTATTCCGTTATAATCTTTAGTGAATAAAGTATTTGATCCCTCGCCGAGAATCAATATGTCATCAATTTCAGATTTATTATTTTTTAGATAACTAATTACCTCATCCTTACTCTCAAAAGATATTAATTTTTTTGCCATATGAATTACTCTGAAGGAGTTCATTTTTTCAAGTGATATATTCTTCTCTTCTGTCATTTATGAAATATTTGTGAAGACTTGTTGGACATCATCATCCTCCTCTAATTTGTCCAACATTTTTTCAATATCCTCTAATTTGTCATCTGAAAATTCTAATGGGTTGGTAGGGATTCTCTTTAATAAAGATTTAATGGGTTTTATTTCAAGTTTAGACAGTCCTTTGTTAATATTTCCATATGACGAGTAGTCTCCGTAAATGATTATCTCTTCATCACTGATATCTATTTCTTCTAGACCGTAATCAATCATTTCAAGTTCTAAGTCTTCTGGATTTATATTCTCTTTATTAAGATGAAAAACAGACTTTCTATTAAACATAAAATCAAGAGACCCTGGAGTAACTAAAGAACCCTCAGATTTATTAAAATATGATTTTATATTTGCTGTGGTTCTCGTCACATTGTCACTTGCAGTTTCTACTATTACAAGGACTCCATGTGGACCTTTTCCTTCAAATGTCATCTCTTTAAAATCTCTTAATTCCTTATCATTTGCTCTTTTTATAGCTGAATCTATATTATCCTTTGGCATGTTTTCAGATTTGGCATTTTGAATTGCCGCCCTAAGTTTAAAATTCATTTCAGGATCAGTTCCTCCTTCTTTTGCAGCAAGAGTGATAGCTTTTGATAGTTTTGGAAAAACTTTGGACATCTTATCCCATCTCTTCTCCTTAGCAGCTCTTCTGTATTCAAATGCTCTACCCATTATGAAAATCTTTGAAAAACAATATATTTAACTATTTGACTAAATTACAAAATATAGAATTAATTAGTCTATTATAAAACCTAAGTTTAATTTTACAAATGGAAGAGAAAATATTAATTCTTGACTTTGGTTCGCAATACACACAATTGATTGCTAGAAGGGTTAGAGAGTTAAATATTTATTGTGAAATATTCCCATATAATAAGGCGCCAAAAAATATTGAAAACTTTAAGGGTTTAATTCTCTCAGGAAGTCCATTCTCAGTTCATGATGTAGAAGCACCTAGTGTTAATCTTGAAGAATTTAAAAATATACCTATCCTCGGTATCTGTTATGGAGCTCAAATGGTAGCTAAAATCAGTGGATGTGATGTTTTAAAGTCAGAAATAAGAGAATATGGAAGAGCTAAACTAAACTATGTTAATAATTCTAGTTTGATTTTAGACGGAGTGAAGTCAAACTCAGATGTTTGGATGAGTCATGGAGACTCAATCAAAAATAAAAAAGATGTTTTAGAGGTCATAGCAAGTACTGATGATGTGGAAGTGGCATCATACTACATAAAAAAATTAAATTTTTATGGTTTACAGTTTCATCCCGAGGTAACCCATTCTGCTGAAGGAAAAAAAATTTTAGAAAACTTTACTGTTAAAATATGTGGTTGCAATAAGAAATGGACTCCAGATAAATTTGTTGAACAAACAGTAAGAGAGTTAAAAGAGAAATTAGGAAAAGAAAGAGTTATTCTTGGGCTCTCGGGTGGTGTTGATTCAAGTGTTGCAGCTTTTTTAATACACAGAGCAATAGGTAAAAATTTATTTTGTGTATTTGTCGATAACGGACTACTAAGAAAAAATGAATTTCAAGATGTATTAGACTCATATAGAAATTTTGGGCTGAATGTTGTTGGCACAAATTCCAAAGAAATTTTTTACAGTGATCTTAAAGGTAAGATAGACCCTGAGGATAAAAGAAAATCTATCGGTAAAAATTTTATTAAAATATTTGAAGAAGAAGCAAATAAAATTGGAGATATAAAATGGTTAGCTCAAGGAACAATATACCCAGATGTAATTGAGTCTATATCTGTAAAAGGTCCCTCAGCAACAATAAAGTCCCATCACAACGTTGGTGGCTTACCAGAGGTAATGAATCTTAAAGTGATTGAACCTTTGAATTTGTTATTTAAGGATGAGGTTAGGAAGGTTGGTAAATCTCTTGATATTCCTAATTCTATATTAGACAGACATCCTTTTCCAGGCCCTGGCTTGGGAATCAGAATATTAGGTGAGGTTGATGAAAAAAAAGTAAAGTTACTACAGGAAGCAGATGATATCTTTATTTCTTCATTGAGAGATAAAAACTTGTATAATGATGTTTGGCAGGCTGCTACAATTCTTCTCCCAGTCAAATCTGTTGGTGTTATGGGTGATGAAAGAACATATGAATATACAGTTGTACTTCGAGCAGTTACAAGTTTAGATGGAATGACTGCAGATTGGTGTAGGTTACCTGATAAATTTCTAGCTGAGGTATCTAATAAAATTATCAATCGTGTTAGAGGTATCAATAGGGTAGTATACGATATTTCTTCTAAACCACCTGCAACTATTGAATGGGAGTAGTTATGAAAAAATTTTTTATAAGCATTTTATTTTTATATTCTTTTTCGAATTCGATATTTGCTCAGCCCTCATATTCTGACTTTTTAGAGATTAAAAAACTTTTTAATCAAAATAAATACCCTGAACTTCTTTCTCAAGAATTAAGTTTTAAGAAATCAGATGAGTTTTATCCCTATATTATCTTTTATAGAGCTGTTAGTTATCATAAAATTAATGATAAAAATAATTCACTTCGACTACTTAAAAATTTAATTAATGATTTTCCAAACTGGTCTCAAATTGATGAAGTATTCTATTGGGCTGTTAGAATTGAGTTGGAATTTAACAACATAAATAATGCTTTAGAGTATTTTTCAAAAATTAAAGAAAAAAGTATAAATGAGAGTTTAAATATCTTTTTTGATTCAAAAATAAAAAAGATAAACTCATTCTCTGTACTAAAAGAATGGAATGAAGTTTATCCTTCAAATTTAGTCGTAGCAAAGTATTATGGTAGAAAATTACTAAAAGAATACCTTGATGAAGAAACCTTAAAAGAGATTAAAAATTTGCTAGAATTCGTCCCAAAAAATGAACTTTTTCAGTCTGAGAAGAAAACGTTTAACATTGCTATTTTATTACCATTTATGTATTCTAGCATTGAAAATAATTACTTTATTAGAAATAACTCATTCATTTTAGACTTATATGCAGGAATAAATTATGCCTTTAAAAACTTTGAGGGTAATAAGACAAATATTATTATTAATTCATTTGACACAAAAAGAGATCCAGATGTCGTAAGAGAAATTATTAATTCGGGTGATTTGTCTGATATTGATCTTATTATTGGCCCTCTTTATGGAAAGCCCATTGAAATTATAAAACAATTTTGTCTTGAAAATAAGGTTTTAATGATTAATCCACTCTCTAATAATTCATTAATTATACAGGATAATAATTACTCTTTATTATTTCAACCATCTTTAGAAACAATTGCTAAGAAAGCAGCATCATATGCTAGTAGTAAATTTGAAAATAAAAATGCAATAATTTTTTATGAAAATAATTATCAAGATTCACTACTAGCATCTACATATATTAATCATCTTGAAGAAGATAGTTTTAACATAATTTACTCCAAATCCGTCTCTCTGGAGGATTCAAGGCTGATATTAGATTCTCTTTCTAGTACTTTTGAGGAGATATTAAATGATTCTGTCTATGATACTCTTATAAATGTATCAGATATAATAATTAAAGATGGACGTGGGATAGAAAATCTAGACACTATGTATAAATATGTTGATAGGTTTTATATTGGAAATGATAGCATTGGTCATGTTTTTGTTTCTTCAAAAAACTCTTTATTTGCATCAAATGTAATTAGTGCAATTGATATAAGAGAAGACACAATACCTGTTATTGGATTTGACGCCTGGCTTGATTACAATCTTATCTCTGTAGATCAATTTGAAAATTTAAATATTTCTATGATAAGCCCTTCATTTCATATATCAGAGGATATTATATACAATCAGATGAAGAGTTATTTTATTAATAATACTGGTAGAAATATTTCACAGAATTTTATTTATGGTGTCGAGTTAATGAATATGATTATGAGGATAAATGATAATTATAATAATTTCTTTCAGTTTGGAATAAGAAATGAAAAAATAATTCCTGGAGTGATAGGATCTGGATCATATTATGAGAATTTTAATGATAATCAAGTTGTGCCAATCATAAGAGTAATTAATTCAGAAATCACATTAGATAATTAATCAATCAAATATTCTAATCTCATCTGATAAGGGTCGTATTTTTCTCCACTTAGTACACTTTTTATTAGCCAATTATCTAATTTTTTAAGTTCTGTAATTGTTTTGCTCATTTCTAGAGAACCTATTATTTTTTCAATATCTGTTTTTTGTTTAGGATACTCAGTAATTTGATATTTTTCTTCTCCTCCTAAATCTGAAGCGATTTTTATTGCGTCATCAAATGAACCTACAATATCAATTAGATTTAGATTCTTGCTTTGCTCACCATAATATACTTTTCCTCGACCAAGTTGATCAACTTTGTCCTTAGATATATCTCTTCCATTTGAAACAACGTTTAAGAAATCCTCATAAAAATAATCTACACCCCGCTGAATTAAATTTTTCTCTTTGGTTGAGAGTGGCTTGGCTAGATCAATTTCGCCAATATTTTCATTTGTTTTAATATAGTCACTTTTAATTTTAATTTTTTCACTTAATAGCTCAGATAAGTCAGGTAAAATAGCAAAAACTCCAATTGAACCAACAACTGAACCTTCGGACGCTATCAAGGTATCAGATGGCATTGACATATAATAAGCTGCTGAGGCACAAACATCAGACATATAGGTAACAACAGGTTTTTTCTTTTGTAACAATTCTATCTCTCTAGTGATTAGATCTGATGCATAAGCACTTCCTCCACCTGAATTGAAGTAAAGTATTACTGATTTAATATTTTTATTATCCCTAATTTTTTTAATGTTTTCGATAATTGTTTCTGAGTAAATTCCATCATCACCATATCCTGGTAAAACATCACCAATTAGATACAGAATTGCGATTTTATTTTTATTGTATTTATTCACTTTTTCAAGTGAACTAGAATATTTCATTAAATTAATTTTATTATATGAACTATCAACTTCAGATTTTAAATAATCTAACATTTGATCTTCATACATAATGCTATCTATTAAACCATTGTTAAATGCATCAATTGAAAGTTCAGTCTGATAATTATTTATTAATTCTATAAGAGTCTCTTCTTTTATATTTCTTGACTTAGATATATCAGCAACATATCTATCCATCCTGAAATCCAAAAGATTCATATATTGTGCCACATTTTCGTCACTAAAGTTATTTCTTACCAGAGGTTCGGCTGCACCTTTGTATTCGCCAGCCCTAAAAAGTTCAATATTAACTCCAATTTCATCAAATAGGCTTTTATAAAAGAATGTACCTATTCCAAATCCACTAACAGTTATGAAACCTGGGGGAGAGATCGCGTTAAAGTTTGATACCGATGATATATAATAAGATCCTTTAGACTGAAAATTTGAAAAAGAATATATTGGTTTAACTTCTTTAAAACTTTCTAGAATTGATCTAACCTTCTCAATTTTATTATAACTAATGCTAGCATTTTCAATGTTCAAATAAATTCCCTTTATTTTGTCATCTTCTTTAGCGGAGCTAATAACTCTTTCAAAAGTTTTTAAACTCATCTTTTGTTCAAGATCTGAATTGTCAAGCAGTGGAAATGGTAATGGTATATCTCCAAAATCAAAATTTAATTCAGATGGTTTTGTGTCCCTATCATCGATTATGCTAAGATTATTAATGTGAAGTAATGAATTGTTTTTAACGGTGATAACTTCCTCTTTTTCCCCTGAAAATAATGCGGATAATATGCTGAAGAAAATGATAATAATGAATAAACCTAAAAAAAATGACAAAATTCCTTTTATTGTATTTTTTATAATTTCTTTTAAAAATTTCATTTGTTAGATATTTAAATTTCTTGCTCTAATTAAATCTTCTTTAGTATCAATGCTAAAGCTATCAAATTCTGTTGAATTTAATTTTATTTTATAACCATTTTCTAACCATCTTAGTTGCTCTAAGGACTCACTTTTCTCATGTGGAGTAGGTTTTAAATGTACAATTTTTCTTAAAACCTTAGGGGTATAGGCGTAGATACAAATATGTCTGAAGTATTGATCTGGGTTGCCTGATGGTATCAATGATCTGGAGAAGTAAAGTGCTTCATTGTTAATATTTTTTACAACTTTCATCACTGAATCTTGCGACAATTCTTTAGAATATGCTTCATTTTTAATTAGTGTACAAATTTCGTTAGGCTTTACACAGATTTTAATTAAGTCATTAATTTGTTCAGTCTTTATAAAAGGTTCATCACCTTGGATGTTGATAATGTAGTCATATTTTTTATTAATTTTTTCAACAACCTCATATACTCTCTCAGTACCATTAATTGGTTTATCAGTGGTTTTTAATACATTACCATTGAATTCTTTAACATGTGAAACTATTTCATCATTAGGAGTTGCAATAATTAAATCATCAAGGTTTTTACAATTAATTGATGATTCATAAACTCTTTGAATCATTGATTTCCCATTAATATCTAGCAATGGTTTTCCAGGAAGACGCTTTGATTCCATTCTTGACGGAATAACTCCTAAAATTTTCATTTTATATTTTGCTTACTTTTAAAGCTGACCCTTCATTACCTACTACTTTAATTTTAGAATTTTTTTCAATGAAACCGTCATAAGAAGTAGCATCACATAATTTTTCGTCAATTATCACTTTACCACTTGGTCTTAACACAGTAAATGCCTTCCCTTTTTTTCCAATATATTCGTCAGAGTATTTATTTGATACATATCCTAATTTTGAGTCTTGTGTTTCTTCTAATGCGATTTTTTTGAAAGCATCTGTATCGGTTAATTTAATTCCTCCAAAAAGGATCAGGATTCCAAGTAAGAATATTGAACTTAAAACAGCTAGACTAGCACTTACTATATCTCCTGAAACTACAAATGTAAAATCAAACAAATCATTATTTAGCATAATAAGAATTAGAGATCCAATCGATGTGAATAATCCTAATATTCCAAATACACCAAAACCAGGAATAATAAATACCTCCACAGCTATCAAAATTATTCCAAGAAATAAAAGAACAATTTCCCAGTTCTCAGCCACTCCGTTTAGATAGTATGGGATAAGGTAAAGGAGTAAGGCAGTTATTGATGCTATAATTGGAAAGCCCACGCCAGGAGTTTGTAGTTCAAAATACAGACCTCCAAAAATTAGCAATAGTAGTATACCACTCACAAAAGGATTTAAGAATAATGATATAATATTTTCGCTGGAACTTAATTGAAAATTTGAAATTTCATACTCATTTATATTTTGTCTTTTTAGTATTTCTTCAACGGAATTTAATTCAGCGTCACAGAAACCATATTTTATTGCTTCACTAGTTGAAAAAGTTATTACTTTACCTTCTTGTGATACGCTGTCAACTTGCAGATCTTCATCAACCATTCCCTCAGCAATTTTTGGGTCTCTGCCTTTTGCCTCAGCAGTTGATCTCATAATGGATCTCATGTAAGATTGATACTTATCAGGAGCTTGTTCACCATCACCTGTTACAACAGTTGCAGCACCTATGCTTGCACCACTGCTCATGTAAATACTATCACATGCAATTGATATAAGTGCACCTGCAGAAGCTGCATCTTTATTAATCCATACATAAATTGGTTTTTTGTAATCTAAAATTCTAGTTCTAATATCATCGGCATCATTTACTGCTCCACCATAAGTATCCATTTCAATTATTATGATATCATAATCATCTTTCTCTCCCTCATCCAAAAGTAATTTTGTATATCTGTTTGTTCTTGGATCAATATTAGTCTTAATCTCTCCGATTAAAATTTTCTTCTTTTCAGGTTCAGCTTCACATATTAGTGTTGGTGCTAGGAATAATAGTAAAAGCTTAAATATATTTGAATACATTAAATTGAATTTATGAATGTAAAGTTATTAAAAAAAGGATTATTTATTTTTCTTATTTCCTTTTATAGTTTAACATCTTACTCTCAAAAAATACATGAAGTAAAAAAAGGTGAAACACTATTTGCTATTTCAAAAATATATGAGATTCCCATTGACTCTCTAATTAATATTAATGAATTAAATAACTACAACTTATCTATAGGTCAAAAGCTTATAGTAGAATTAGAGATACCCAAAAAAAATGATGA
Source organism: uncultured Marinoscillum sp. (assembly GCA_902523065.1). Taxonomy (GTDB): domain Bacteria; phylum Bacteroidota; class Bacteroidia; order Cytophagales; family MED-G16; genus MED-G16. Next base: position 93,369 of record CABYXZ010000006.1, on the reverse strand, counting down.
ATTAAAGACAAATAAATCTTTGACCGTTACAGAGGAAGGGTTTGCAAGTAGTATAGATGAAGATACAGACGATAGATATCTTGCATTACATAAGCACGCAGAAGTAGGTACTATAATCTTTGTTAAAAACCAGATGAATGATAATATGGTAATTGTACGAGTTATTGGAAAATTACCAGAAACTGGAGATAATAAGGGAGTAAATATTAAACTTTCTGCTACTGCTTTTGAGAAGTTAGAGGCCGTTGATAAAATAATTCCGATAGAAATGACATATGTTTTAGAAGAAAAAAAAAATTAGTGTTGTAATTAAGAATATAAAGTTTATATTGCGAGCTAATTAAATAAACTATGAGTACAGGTAAAGTAAAATTTTTTAATCCAACTAAAGGTTATGGCTTCATTATCGAAGACGGATCTGAAGTTGAACACTTCGTTCACTCCACTGGTCTTATTGATCAAATTGATGAGGGTGACTCTGTTGAATTTGAGTTAATTGACGGCAAAAAAGGTAAGATAGCTGGTAACGTTAAGAAAACTTCTTAATTAAATTTTTTACCCCATTTTTCTGGATCAATTCTCCACTCTCTGAGGCTGATTTCATCGTCCTCATTTATATATTTTTTATTAAGTGCAACACTTATTAAATCATTATATTTAAAGAGACTTTCAGATACACAATTTACACTTTCAAAATTTTTTTTTGAGGTTTCAAATCCATATGAAAATATAGATAAAACTGCAAGAACATCTGATCTCTTCTCTCTAATTGCTTCTACAGCTTTTATTGAACTCCCTCCTGTAGAAATTAAATCTTCGATAAGGACTATCTTTTTTCCTTCCTCTAGTTTACCTTCAATCATATTTCTCATTCCGTGTGATTTAGGTTTAGATCTCACGTAAATCAATGGTTTTTTTAGTTTATCTGCTACTAAGGAGCTTTGTGGAATCCCCGCTGTTGCAACCCCTGCTATTACATCAACTTCATTATACTTTTCCAGTATTATTTTACAAAGATGATTTTTTATTTCAGATCTAATGTTAGGAAAAGAAAGTGATACCCTATTGTCGAAATAAATGGGTGACTTCCAGCCAGATGCCCATGTAAAAGGATTTTTTGTTTGTATTTTAATAGAATTTATTTTGATTAATTCGTATAATAATTCATTAGATTTCATAATAAACAAAACTAAGCTTTAATTTAGTATTATATAAATAGTTCTTGATATTATAATGAAAACTATATTCGTAAACGACATACCAATTAATTTTAAAAAACTCAACAATTTAAAATTTAAAAAAGAAGATTACGATACTCATATAGATGGGTCCTCAGGTGTTGTTCCAAACAAGTTATTCTCTAGGGTTTTAATCTATGATTCAAATATTAAAACCATAGTTGATCTTCTTAAAAAGATGACTAAAAAAAAATTTAAAAAAATATATTCAATTACAATAACACTCAAAGAATATAAAAAAGTTTTAAATGATGTAAAGAGTATGTTTAAGGTTGTAAAAGCTGCAGGTGGTGTTATAGAAAATGAAAATAAACAGATTCTATTTATATATAGATTAAAGAAATGGGATCTACCAAAGGGTAAAAAAGATAAGGGAGAAAGTATAATGGATTGTGCTATTAGAGAAGTTGAGGAGGAGACCAAAGTAAAAGTTAAATGTTTCGAGAAAATAATTTCTACCTGGCACACATACACAAAAAATAAGAAGTTTGTTTTAAAGAAAACAACATGGTTTAAAATGAAATCAATCGATGATAGTGGTATGAAACCTCAGAAAAAGGAAAAAATAGAAAAGGTTGAGTGGATGGAAAGTGATAAGATAAAAGAAATTCTATTAAATTCTTATAAGACTTTAAATCACGTTATTGATAAATTCTATTTATTGAGATAAATATGTCTTTAAATGCTTGATAAAATTTCAATAGTCTTTTCAACCTCAGTAGATGTATTATATATAGATATTCCTAGTCTTGTTACCCCACCTCTTTTCTCAAGTCCCAATTTTTGTATTGCTCTCTTGGCATAAAAGTGTCCGTCCCAAGCAGAAATATTTTTTTTAGCTAATTCTTTACAAACCTGATTAGCTGATTTTGATTTGTGAACAAACGAAATTGTTGGTGTTCTATCTCTTGAAGAGAAATCAGGTCCAATAATTTGAATTTCCTTTAATTCATTTAATCCATTATATAATTTGGATGCTAAGGCATACTCATGTGTGCTTAATTTATTATATGCATCAATTACTTTTTTTCTATAATTATCTCCACTACCAAGACTGGCAATAAAATCAATAGCTTTCGATACACCATAACATGCCGCATGATTCAGAGTTCCTGTCTCAATTTTATAAGGAGCATTTTGATCTTGAACAATTAACCTATCTGTATCTAGTTTGTCAAGTAATCCAGGCTTCGCATACAAAATACTAATATGAGGTCCATAAAATTTATATGCTGAACACACCAGAAAATCACAATTTAATTTGTTTACATCAATTGAAAAATGAGGAGCATAATGAACTGCATCTAATAGAAGTAAACAGTTATGATTCTCTAATATTTCTCTGATTTTTTTAATTTTATTCATTGTCCCAAAAGCATTTGATGACATCCCAACTGCAACCATTACGGTTTTATCATTAATTTTTTTTGAGAAATCATCATAATCAAGTTCACCATTTTGAAGCAAATCAATTTCAATAATTTTCACACCAATATCTTCTAAGGTTCTCCACGGGCCTCTGTTAGCTTCATGGTCTAACTCAGTAATTATCATCTCATCACCCTTTTTAAAGATCTTTGAGAGGGATCTTACAAGACTGAAGTTTAGTGTAGTCATATTTTGACCGATAGATATACATTTACTATCCTTTGCTCCTAAAAAGAGAGCAGACTTTTTTCTAAGGTCATCCATTATATTATCTGTTTCAATACTTGCTCTGAATTCGCCATGGGTGTTGGCGTTATGGTTTTTATAGTATTTTGAAATACCTTCTATAACATCTGAGGGGACTTGAGTACCACCAGGTCCATCTAGATAAATAATATTATTTCCATCATTATCACAGTTATTTAATGACGGAAATTTTTCTCTAACTTTTTCTATTTCTAGCATAGTACTTTTGATAAAAATAAATCGGTATTGATAATGAAAATAATGCAAGTCCAAGAAGTATTGAATTAAATCCTATACCCACAAAAATCCAAATCAGGAATAAAAATAATGGTATTGAGATAAAATTGGATTTCAAATTTTTTTTATTTTCGAAAATCTTTAAAATTTCTCCAAAAGCAATTATAAAATAAAGAATTAATGCACAAAATGTTGATGTTAATATTAATTCTGTAAATATATTGGATAGATCTTTTGAATAATTTATAACAATTAATAGGATAACAATAGTATTTGAAATTACTAACCCTGAACTAGGAATGCTATTAGCGTTTTCTTTCAAAAATATTTTAGGAAATAAGTTATTCTTTGATAGGTTCTTTGTTAATTCAATTTGAAGAAGAGTCCACCCATTTAAGCAACCTAATGCAGATATTATAGCAAAAATAGCAACAATATATTTTGCATAATCTCCTAGAATAATACCTCCTGCATCCGCATATGGAGCATTGGAATGTTGAATTTGTTCAGGAGATAATAATCCAAATAGTGCTATCGATGAAAGTAAATAAACAAAAAAGGTAAATATCACACCGTAGATGGTTGATTTTGATACATTCTCTTTTGCGTTTTGGACTTTATTATCTGGTACAGTCGCTGATTCTAATCCAAGAAATGCAAAAAAAGTTAATGTTGTAGTAATTGTTATTGCCCTAAAATCAGTTTCATTTGATATATTAATTGGATAGAAATATTCTACATTCATAAATAAGAAACCTAGGAAAATTATAAGAATTAATGGTATTAATTTTATTAATGCCGTATAGAACTGAAATCTTCCAATTCCTTTTATTCCAGATAAACTTATTGTTGATATAATTATTATTATAAATGAGGAGAAAAATATATTATAATATTGATTCTTTAATATAGGTAAAAAAACGGTAGAATAGCTTGTAATTGCTATTGCAAGACTAGCATTTAGTAGAAGAATTGAAATCCAGTATCCCCACACCACAAGAAAAGCAGTAAATTCACCGAAATACTTTTTTGTATACGTAAAAGGACCACTTTCATCTGGATATTCTCTTGATAACTTTTTGAAGACTGATGCCAAGCAAATTGATATGATTCCTGAAATTATCCAACCTAAAATACTTATAGATCCAAATGCTGACAAAGAAATTGGTAACATAAAAATTCCAGCACCAATCATGTTGCCAACGACAAGTGTAAATGATTCCTTAAATTCTATTTTATTCTCTATATTGTGCACACTATTTACAATATAATATTTTTAAATGAGTAGGAGTGATTTTTTTCTGGGTATCGATCTTGGAAGCTCATCTGTTAAAACCTCCTTATTTGATTCCATATCGGGTAAATCAGTAGACTCCTGTACCTATCCAAGTTCCGAAATGGAAATTATATCAAAAGAAGATGGATGGGCTGAGCAGGATCCAAATTATTGGTGGGATTGTATATTAAAAACTTTTGAAAACTTGAGTGAAAAAAATGATTTTAAGCTTGTTAGATCAATAGGTATCTCATATCAAATGCATGGCTTAGTAGTTCTTGATAAAAATAATGATCTCTTGTATAACTCAATTATCTGGTGTGATTCCAGAGCTGTTAAAATTGGTCAGAGGGCAGAGTCAGAGTTAGAAAGTTCTATTTTAGAAAATAAAATTCTTAACTCACCTGGAAATTTTACTGCTTCAAAATTAAGGTGGTTAAAGGAAAACAGATCAGATGTATATGATCAAATCTCTAAGATTATGTTGCCAGGAGATTATATTGTCTATAAGCTTACAAATAAAATATCGACCACTCCGATGGGATTATCGGAGGGAATATTATGGGATTTTCATTCTGACAAGCTGAGTGAAGATGTTCTTGAATATTATAATATTGATAGAAAACTAATTCCAGAAATAGTTGACTCTGTTGGTAATCAGGGAACAATATCAGACGATGTGAGAGATAGATTTGGATTTGATAATGACGTAAAGGTGACATATAGAGCTGGTGATCAGCCAAATAATGCATTTTCTTTGAATGTTTTAGAGCCTGGAGAGATTGCTGCTACTGCAGGAACATCAGCAGTAATTTATTCAGTAACCGATAAAAATATTTCTGATACAAACAATAGAATAAATACTTTTCTACATTGCTTAAATTCTAAATCAAAAAAAAGAAACGGCCTCCTTCTATGTATTAATGGTTCGGGCATTGCTTATTCTTGGGTCAAGTCTATCCTTGGAGAAAAATCATACAAGGAAATGGATATCAAATCAGAAAATATAAATAGCTCTGAGGGATTAAAATTTTATCCTTTTGGAAATGGTTCCGAAAGGTTATTTAGTAATAAAAAAATAGATTCCCATCTTATTGGTTTTGATTTTAATAAGCACAATAATCAACATATTATAAGGTCAGTTCTAGAGGGTATCTCTTTTTCATTATGTTATAGTATTGAACTTCTGAGGGAATTTGGAGTTAATGTAGATACTGTAAAAGTAGGAAATGCAAATTTATTTCTTAGTAAGGTATTTAGAGAGTCATTTATAAATTCCTCGAATTTAAAACTTCAAATGTTTGACACTAATGGTGCTGAAGGAGCTGCAAGAGGTGCAGCACTTGGATTAGGTTTTTACAAGTCACCACATGAGGCTTTTAAGAGCTTAAATATAATTTCAGAAGAAAAACCAAATGGAAAAAATGATTATATTGAGAGATACAAAGATTGGAAAGATTTTTTAAACAAATTAAATTAAAGTAATGGGAGTTATACTTGGTCATAAGGAATATTTTAAAGATGTAAAAGAGATAAAATTCGAGGGAATTGACTCGGATAATCCTCTTTCTTATAGATTTTATGATAAAGATAAAGTAGTTCTAGGTAAGAAGATGAGTGAACATTTTAAATTTGCTGTTGCTTACTGGCACTCTTTTGTTAATCTTGGTAATGACCCTTTTGGATCAGGGACTAAAGTTTTTCCTTGGGCATCCTCTCCTGATGTTATGCAAAGATCTTATGATAAGATGGATGCTGCATTTGAATTTATATCTAAGTTAGGTTTAGATTATTTTTGTTTTCATGATTTCGATCTTGTGGAAGAGGCTGATTCATTTTATGAGTCAGAGAGGAGGTTATCTAAGATTGTTGATTATGGAAAGGAAAAGATAAATTCCTCTAATATTAAAGTTCTTTGGGGAACAGCTAATCTCTTTTCAAATCCTAGATATATGAATGGTGCCGCTACTAATCCAAACTTTGATGTTGTGTCTTACGCTGGTGCTCAGGTAAAAAATGCTCTTGATGCAACAATTGAACTTGGAGGAGAAAATTATGTTTTTTGGGGTGGGAGAGAAGGATATATGTCATTAATTAATACCGACATGAAGAAAGAGTTAGATAACTTAGCTAGGTTTCTTCATCTTGCAAAAGATTACGGAAGATCAAATGGGTTCAAGGGTTGGTACTTTATTGAGCCTAAGCCAATGGAGCCATCAAAGCATCAGTATGATTTTGATGCTGCTACTGTAGTTGGATTTCTAGAACATTATGGACTTGATAAAGATTTTAAATTAAATATTGAAGTAAATCATGCAACTCTTGCAAGTCACACTTTTGATCATGAGCTCCAGGTTGCAGCAAATGCAGGTATGCTTGGAAGTATTGACGCAAATAGAGGAGATTACCAAAATGGTTGGGACACCGATCAATTCCCAAACAATATTTATGAAATTGTTGAGGCACTAATTGTTATTAATAGGGCAGGTGGACTCCAAGGTGGGGGTATAAATTTTGATGCTAAAACAAGAAGAAATTCCACAGATTTAAACGATTTGTTCTATTCACACATTGGAGGAATAGATTTATTTGCTAGAGCACTTCTCATAACAGAAAAAATATTTAATGAATCTGATTTCTTAAAATTATTTAGTGAAAGATACGCTTCTTTTGAAAAAGGTGAAGGTAACCTTTTTACTAATAATAAACTCTCTTTAGATGATCTCTACAGATATGCTAAGAAAATTGATGAGCCTGAAATGATATCTGGAAGGCAGGAATACCTTGAAAATCTGATAAATAGATATATTTTCTAGGAAAAATTATCAATTTCTTAATAAAACAATAAAATTTTTGTAACAGTGACAATATAATTTGCGTAAATATTCATGCACAATAGTTTAGTTAGTTTGGTTTGCAAAGCACTTGTTTCAACAAGTGCTTTTTCTTTATAGACCAAATCCGAGTATTAAATATATGACAGCTGCAATCAGACCACAGAGCCCTGCATACGGAATTTGTGTTTTTACATGATCAATATGATCACTAGCTGATGCCATAGAAGAAACTACTGAGGAGTCTGATATTGGTGAACAATGATCACCGAAAACGCCACCACCCAATGAAGCAGCAATTCCTAATGAAGGATCTATTCCAATTTCGTTGGATAAAGGAACAGCTATAGCAATCATTATAGCAAATGTTCCCCATGAGGTGCCAGTTGAAAATGATATAAAACAACTTGTTATAAACAAAAGAAAAGGTATCAACTGAGGGGATATTATATCTTTTATTTGGTTTGATACATAAAGCCCAGTACCAAGTTCATTACAAAGGTTACCTATAGCAAAGGCCAATAGAATAAGTATTGAAAGTTGCATCATTCCTGACATTCCTTTTATTAGATAATTTATTGTTTCTATACCCGTCATTATCTTATTTGATATGTAATAAAAGGATGAAATTATTAAAGAAATTATAACTGCATACAATACAGATGAGGATCCTGAAGCATTTTTAATTATACCAAAAAAAGATTTATCAACTAAATCTGGACTATAACCAGTATAAAATAACATAAATAACATTGCAATAACCATCGTGACTAAAGGAATAAACATATTAAGTGAATTAATTTCAACTCCTTTTTTTGCTTTAAGTACTGTAATTTCCTCTGATATCATTGGCACAGAACCGTCATTAAATTTTTTCCCGTTCTTTACTCTTAATTCTGCTTTTTTCATTGGACCAAAATCATTTCCTGAAAAAATCATATAAAACAATAGAAGAATTACAAGTATTGGATAGAAATTATATTTCATTGCGCTAATTAGTTCTTGAAATGGAAATTCAATTCCTTGAGTTATCAGTAAACCCATAATAAATGCCCCCCAACCATTAAATGGTATTAATAATTTTGATGGAGCTGAGGTTGAGTCAGCGATGTAGGCAAGTTTCTCTCTTGATAATTTTAGTTTATCAAATATTGGTCTGTATATGGTCCCAACTGTAAGTGCTGAGATATTGGATTCAACAAACAGTAATATACCAGTTAATGATGCAAATAATTGAGCTTTTTTTCTACTCCCTGAAATTTTATTATCAGATGTATCGAAGTTGTTTTTTACACTATTTATAAAACCTTCAACACCCCCGCTAACCTGTATGAAAGCTATGAGTGATCCAACTAAAAACGTAAAAATTACGACTCTTGTGCTCCCAGCATCTGAGAATACATTAACAATACCCTCAATCGATAAAATCAGACCTGATAAAATATTAAAATTTCCAATAATAAGCCATCCAGAGAATATACCTATTAAAAGGGAAATAACAACTTGCCTAGTCATGATTGCAAGTGATATTGCAATAATAGGTGGTATTAAAGATAGAAAACCGTAACCTTCCATATCTCAATTATAGTTAAATTTGTATTCTAAAAATCATTTAATGAAAAAACTTAGTATAATATTTATTATTACTCTTTTTATTTTTTCTTGTCAAACTGATGAAATATCCAAAGTTAAGTTAAATGACTTCTCCAAATTATTTACTGTATCTAAGGACAATGTTCAGGAGATTGTTAAAACATCTGAATTTACAAATCTTATGGAATATCTTCAATACGATATCACTGTATACACAATAACCTACAATACTATTTACCAAGGTAAGAATGTTATTGCTTCAGGCCTCGTTGCATTTCCTGAGACTGAAAAAGGTATGCCAATGTTAAACTTCAATCACGGGACAACATCATTACACGCAGATGCACCCACTGTAGACTTGTTGCAATATAGTTTTTTCTCTAATGCTGCTAGTGCTGGATATATTTTAGTTATTCCTGATTACTTAGGTTTTGGATCTTCAGAAGATATTGTACATCCATATTACAGGTCAGATATAACAGGCCAGACTGTTGTTGATATGCTGATAGCTACTAAAGAGTTGGCAAAAATTGAGGGCTATAATTATAACGGAGATGTTTTTCTTTCTGGCTACTCTGAAGGTGGATTTGCTACAATGGCAGCACACTATAATATCGAAAAAAATAATTATTCAAATTTAAATATAGTAGCTTCTGCACCTGCTGCAGGAGGATATGATATTACAGGTATGTTAAACTATCTTCTATCTCTGGAAACATATCATGTTCCTTATTACATAGCTTATGTTGCTATAGGCTACAAGACATCCTATGACTGGGATATTTCACTTAATACAATCTTTAATGAACCATATGCGTCAAAAATTCCTGAGTATTATAATGGTAAATTCTCTGGCTCTCAAATAAACGAAGTTTTGAACGATACGATAAGCATTCTTTTTAAGGAAAAATTTATTGACGAAACATTTTCAAATGATGAATTTTCAATATTTGTAGATGCACTAGAGGAAAATAGTCTAGATTCTTGGACTCCAAAAAATAAAATGATTATGTATCATGGATCTTCTGACATAACTGTCCCATATCAAAATTCAGTAGATTCATATAATAGCATTTTATCAAGACTTTCTGATAAATCAATTGTAGAGTTTATTACCCTTGATGGAAAAGATCATTCATCTGGGTCTTTACCGTATATTTTAGATATTTTTGATAAGTTTAATTCTCTTAAGTAGTGAGGTTTATATTTTATTTTTCTTTTATTTTTTTTGTTGCTGCCTGCTCAAATGATAATCTTGACAATTTGAATAAGAAGTACTTAGAGTTAAGAAATTCATTTGTTCCTGACTCAAGAGTAAACATATCGGATATAAGTTTTTATTCAGATGACGGTAAAATTATAGTTATTGGAGAAACATCAATCCCTGAACTAAAAAATGAACTTTTAAGTTATTTGGATCAAAAAGGATATCCATATACAGACAGTATTATTTTACTTCCTAATTATAAGTATAAGTTTGGAATAGTAAATAATTCAGTAGGCAACCTTAGAGGATCTCCATCTCATTCATCTGAGCTTGTTTCTCAGGCAGTCTTAGGAACAAAATTAAAAATATTGAAAAGAGCTGATGAGTGGTATCTTGTTCAGACACCTGACAATTATATTTCATGGATCGATCATGGAGGAATTCAGGTTATGGAAGAAACAGAGTTTTACGATTACTATAAATCATCATATATTTTTAACGATACATACGGTTTCTCTTATAAGGATGAGTCTGGAGATGATATTGTTTCAGATTTAGTAATGGGTTCCCTACTACATGTTACTGGTTCTGTTAAAAATCATTATAAGATAAAATATCCAGATGGCAGGCAAGCAATAGTCAAAAAAAATAAATTAATGCCAATTGAAAAATTTGAGGATTTTAGAAATGATAGAAATAACTTGTTAGCTAATGCGAGTAAACTAATTGGGATCCCGTATCTATGGGGTGGAACATCTTCAAAAGGTTTTGACTGTTCAGGTTTTACTAAGACGATTTATGGTATGAATGGATTTAATATTCCAAGAGATGCATCTCAGCAAATCAAAGAAGGAATTACTGTTGATTCACTAGGAATCTGGACTAATTTAGAAGAAGGTGATTTAATGTTTTTTGGCTATGAGAGAGATGGAAGGCTGAGAATTGATCATGTTGCAATGTGGATAGGTAATAATAAATTTATTCAGGCTTCAAAGAACGTAAGAGTTAATTCTGTAATAGAGAATAGTGAGGACTATGATGAGTACCACATGAAAAAATATATTTTGACAAAAAGATATTTAGGAAATATTACGGATGGTATCAGGAAATTATAATTTTTCTAAATCTAAAATTTTTTCAACAAAGTTTTGACTAGCAAAGTCTATTCCACCAGCAATCCTAAAACTTTCTTTCCCTTCTTTATCAAAAACAATGGTAGTAGGAAGGCTGAAAGCACCAAAATAATTTAAATCAGCATTTAGTTTTAAGAATTCAAGATCTATCTCTCTTCTTTCTATGAACTCCTTTATTTTATCATGATTTTCGTTAGAAATGGCAACTATTTTAACTCTTTTATCTAAATAATTAGATTTTGATTTTTCTAAACTTTCAAATTCAGCAATACAAGGTTTACACCATGTGGCCCAAAGATTAAGAATTAAAACATTTTCTTTATAAGTATCCAGTGACACCTCCTCATTATTCATATCCACAAGAATTGGCAAGTATTCATCTTTTGATTCCTTTTTTTCAGAACAATTAATTACAAAAAATGCACAAAAGGTTATGGTTATGAATTTATTCATATTCTATATATTTGTAATGTAATTTAGATATTAAAGATATGAAAAAATCGATCTTATTGTTTTTTATCTTCATTGGTAATATGACATATGCTCAGGATTTCCATGTAAATCTTAAGGCAACTGGATTAACTTGTGCGATGTGTTCGTACTCAACCCAGAGGTCTTTAGAGAGATTAGATTTTGTTGAAAGTATTACACCTGATTTAGAGGAAACATCGTTTTTAATAGATTTCAAAAAAGATAAATTTATTGACTTTGATTTGATACAGGAAAAGGTTGAGGATGCTGGTTTTTTTGTTGGAGAAATTGAAGTAATATTTTCTGATGAAATAACTGCAGAAAACGATAAACATTCCATTCATAATGGAAATTTATTTCATTTTTTTAGCGATAATGATTCAAAATCTAAAACTTTCAAATTAGTTGATAGGAGTTTTATACCCAGAAGTAAGTTTGATATTATTTCTGAAAAAACTGACCATGCTTGTTATATGACTGGAAAGAAGACATCAACTTGTTGTACTAAGCATGAATCTACGAAATCAAATAAGATTTTTCACCTAAAGTCTGATATCTAATTTTAGGATCATTATGAAATTACAGTACTCTGTATTTTTATTATTACTTCTTTCATTCTTTTCACATTCACAGGAATTATATATTAATACAGAACCTGCAAGTTTAATTCCAAAAGGAACTAAAGTTGTTAGGCTTCACCACCATTCAATTTTTTTAAACGAGGACAGCGAACCGGGTTCTCAATCTTCAGCTAGGATTTTAATACCCCAGATATCATATGGGATATCCAAGAATATAATGGTTAGTGCTGCATTTCAAATATCAAATAATCCTTTTGATGTTACTGCAAACTCTGGTTTTAATGGGTTTAAATTATATTCTAAACAGCGAATATTATCAACCGATAAACAAAAGTACCATACTAGATTGTCTTCATTTATCAAGTATACTAATCACGGAAAATGGAATTCTCCAAATTATAAGTTTATGAAAAATAATTATGACCTTGATTTTCAAGATTCTGGTCTTGAACTTGGTTTAATTGCTACTCAACTAATTAAAAAACTTGCTGTTTCAGTAACGTCGGGTTTTGGTGTAATTTCCAATAAGACTTCTGATGGTACTTACGATGATAAAAACTTTAACTCTTGGCATAACTCTATCTCTGCAGGATACCTTTTATTTCCTAGGAAGTATAAATCTTATAAACAGACAAATTTCAATATATACCTAGAATATCTAACTAGTTCTATAATAAGTAGTCAATACCCATCTAGATACAGCAAGTTTATGTCAACTGTAGCTCCTGGAGTACAGTTCATTATAATGTCTCGATCAAGATTAGATTTTGGTTACAAGATCAGAAATGGTGAATTTGCTAATGAGTTTTTAGTTAAATTAACGTATATAATTTACTAAGTATCTTCTATTAAATAAGTCCCTTCGTAAACGTTGAAACCATTCTTTGACCAGTAGGCAAGTTTTGGAGGATTCCCTTTTTTCTCTTTAATTGACGCACAACCTACCTCACCATCCTTACTTACTGCCACAATTTTATCATTAAAATTGATGTTTTTTGTTCCACCGTTGATGTCGATAATTCTTTTACATAAAGCTTCACAGGCTTCTTGGGGAGATTTACCTGATCTCATCTGTTCAACAACATAAAATGAACCACAGGTTCTCAATATTTCCTCACCTCTCCCAGTTGCACCAGCCGCTCCAACTTCATTATCAACATAAAGACCAGCTCCGATAATAGGGGAGTCTCCAACTCTTCCAGGTATCTTGTAAGCTAATCCACTGGTTGTTGTGATTCCTGCAACGTCTCCAGAAGAATCGACTCCAAGGACATTAATTGTCCCTGTTATCCTCTTCTCTTCATAGTTGTTATCTTCTGGTGGAAACCAGTCGTCTTTATCTGATAAGTTTTCTTTCCATCTTAGCCAAATTTTTCTAGCTCTTTCAGTGAGTAAATTTTCAACTTTAAAACCATGAGCAATAGCAAATTTCTGAGCACCAGGCCCAACAATATGAATATGGTCTGTTCTTTCCATAACAAGTCTGGCGACAGAGCAAGGTGTTTTGATTCCTTCTATTGATGCGACTGATCCACAATTGTGAGTTGGTCCATACATTATTGATGCATCGAGTTGTACAACACCATGTTCGTTAGGTAGACCACCGTACCCAACAGAGGTATCATCAGGATCAAGTTCTGTAACATTTGCGGATTTTTCAATTGCGTCAAGTAATTTTCCACCACTAGATAATATATCCCACCCAGGTTTTAAAACTTTTTCTCCCCACTGTTCACCTCTACTGCATATTATGATAGGATTATCTTTCTTCATCGATTTTGCTGAAACTTGAGATGCAAGAGGTAAAGCTGCACCAACTGTTGATATTTTTTTTATAAATTTTCTTCTTGTAGTCATAACTTTATGTTTGATAGTTTAGTAACATATTCATCTAAATACTCTTTTTTCATTTTCATCTTGTACTGTAATATCCATCTAGGATGAGGCAAGGTGATGAAATTATTAAAGAATTTATACTCTTTGTTTATCATTTCAAAAAATTTTTGATTTTTTCCTTTTCCTATTAATACACATACTGATTTATCACTTAATTTATCTCTTTGGATTTTGATCCAATCTACTATGGAGTTTTTCCAACCTTTTGTAAGAGATATATCATCATAATAATTTAGGTTTTTATTATTCTTAATAAATCCAAAGGGGCAAATACTTGTAATCAAAAATTTTTTATAAAATAATTTAGGACCACCATAAAGTTTGATCATTTCATAAATAAACGTAGAGCTAAGCTCTTTTTTAAGATCTAATTTTGAGTCTATTCCACAATGATTTTTAAGATGGTAAGGATCAGTAAATGGGATCCCAGTTAAACCTCCTCCAATTCTTCCGGGATTAATTCCAAACAGTAAAATTCTTTTATTATTGTCGTAAAAGAATTCATTATAGAATTTTTTTGTAACCCTTATACCTTCATCATCTGAATAAGGATCAAGAATTTTGATAGATTTTGGAACAGTTTCTGGTTTTAGATTAATGATAAAATCAATAAAATTCTCATTAATCATAAAAATTTTACTCTAATGTTTTAGCAAATCTTTCTAGGTGTTCGTCAGTCATGGTATCAACCTCAAACCTAATTATCATATTTTCCCATAACATTGAAACTATTGCAACTTTATTGTCATTGGGATCAATTCTATAAAACAATCTTTCGATACCTGCTTCCCAGCTAAAGGGTTCAACCTCAAATGAGTGAGACATATCTTCCTTATATTTTTTCATATCGACTTTTCCGTCTTTGTAATAGTCGTATGGAAAACCCACAGCTCCTTCCTTCCACAATCTTGGAGGCCTATCTTCTAAGTTTGTTAGATTTAGTTTAATAATCCAATTCCCTTCTTTATTTGGTATCATCCTAACTACGTAGTTACCAGCTCTCAGGGTCTTGCCAGCAACTGTGACATCAGTGGAAAATGATAGCATGGTCGGACTATTGGCACCTGCTCTCCATTCTTTACCGTAAGGAACCAATTCTCCAAAAATCTTTCTTCCTTTCATTCCTGGAGACGAGTAAGATACTGTAATTTTTGTCATGCCAACATTTTGGCTTACAAAAGATTGAGGACTAGGTACTGGACTTAAGTATTGAGTTGCTCTTTGTGCAAAGGTGTTAAAACTAAATACAGAAAATAAAATTAGAATAATGAGTTTTTTTGTCATGGATTTTTAATTTAAAAATTTCAGTAAATATAAGACTAATTTTTACTTAGGCTAAAGGTACCATTTAATATTTGCCATCCCCTCTCATAACTGTTTGGTCTTTCAAATTTTCCAATTAATATGTAGGGATCTCTTCTGAATCTTGCCTCATTAAATTTATTTCCTTCCTTCCATCTCAAATCAGGCCATTGATTACATCTAGATGATGAGTTTATTCTAACTAAACAATCTGCATATTCGCCTCCATCTTGCTTTATACTTACCTCAGTAAAAGTCACCCACCCAAATATATCTACATTACCTGAAACATTAAAAGTGGTTGGAAAATTATCATATTTTGTATGTCCTGTGAATGAACATCCATTCGAATTTTCAATCGTTAAAGTGAAGTTGTGAGTCGATCCATTAGCTTGCCTTGGGCCGAAGTAATTCGCAACACCTTTCCAGTCTCCAATTAGTTCTTGATCAACTTTTTTACAGTCAACTGTTTCCTGATCAGAACACCTATAGGTACTACTTGCTAGAATAATAAAAACAATTTTAAAAATTTTCATTCCCAAAGGTTATGTGGATATTTTCCAATTTCAATTAATTCTTTTATTTTTTTTGTTACTAATTTTTTATCCTCCTGATAGGTAACTCCAAACCAACTCTCATCCGTTTTCTCGACATGAACCTTATCCTCAATAAGATCATTTACAACATCAGGAATAAGAAATTCTTTTTTAGGATCATTTATATTGTCAGATAAAAAAATGGAAAAATCATTATTTAATTTTTCAAATATCGTTTTTTGAAATCCTATAAGGTTCATTGCCACTTGGGTTCCAAGTTTATGGTAAACCGTTTCATTATCATATTTACCAATCACAACATTATCGTTCTCTTGAAGTTCGTGTGTTTCTTTAATGCTCAATAAGGTATTGTTTTCTGTTTCACATACTCCTCTTGAAACTCCTCCGAACTCTGATAATGTATTTTCTATCAAATAACTTACTATAGAAGATTGAATATTATTCTTTTCAATATATTTTAATGTTTCTAATATCTTAAAAAATGCTTCTCTGCCATAAAAGTCATCAGCATTTATAATAGAGAATGAATTATTAATGAAATTTTCACAGCATAATACTGCATGTCCAGTTCCCCACGGTTTTTCTCTAGATTTAGGTAGTGTATGACTTCCAAGTCCGTAATGTGGATCCTGAATAACTATATCTAAATCACAGTCAATTTTATTTTTAAATATTTTAAGGTATTTGTCCTCAAAATATTTTTCAAGTTTTGGTGATGAGAGAATAACTATTTTGGTAAATCCAGCCTTTAAAGCATCATGTATTGAATAGTCAAGAATGGATTCATTATTTGGACCGAACGAATCAACTTGTTTTAGGCCACCGTATCTACTTCCCATTCCACCAGCCATGATAAGTAGTGTGTATGGCACTACTGCTTTGTTATTTGATAATTTCCATTAACTGCACCGCTTCTCCAGCCACCTGCAGAGAAGAAATTGCCTTGTAAGATAAAAGGTTCAGATCTGAATCTTGCCTCGTGATATTTTACTCCTGGTCTCCACCTTACGTACGGCCACTGATTGCATGGGTTACTCCAGCTGCTAGAACCTGATGCAGCACACTTTGTATATTCTCCACCATCAATTTCGTAGGAGGTTTCCATAAATTCTACCCATCCATATTTATCAATTGTACCTGATACAACAAATGCAGTTCCAGCCTCATCAAAGGCGCTTATGCCTTGAAATTGACAGCCATTTGTTGATATTATAGAAAGAGTTATGTTGTGTCTTGCACCGTTTGCCTGTGAATTAGTATAATACAATTTTCCTTTCCAGGTCCCAACCATATCATTGGTAGCTTGAGTACAGTCAATTGTTAACTCATCTTCAGCACATCTGTATGTGCTGCTAGCTAGAAGGATAAAGGCCAGATAGGTCAATAATTTCATACTGCTAAAATAAAAATTTTCCTAAAAAAATTATACTTTGAATACAGAATTAACGAAATAGAAAAAAGTATGTTGTAAATTGATTATCAAATTAGTTGATTTGATAATATGCAATTACAGAATCTAGATTGGACCATAATACTTCTTTTTTTTCTTACCTTCATTTTAATAGGTTTATTCACTTCAAAAAAATCTGGAAAGAATTCAAAAGAGTACTTTTTGTCTGGAAGAAATATGCCTTGGTGGCTTTTGGGTATTTCAATGGTTGCAACAACTTTTTCTGCAGATACACCGAACCTGGTAACGAATATAGTTAGAGAGAAAGGTGTCTCAGGTAATTGGACCTGGTGGGCTTTTTTATTGACTGGTATGTTTACAGTATACCTCTATTCAAAGTTATGGAGAAGATCAAAAGTTTTAACAGATCTTGAATTTTATGAGTTGAGGTATAGTGGTAAAGAGGCTGTGTTTTTAAGAGCTTTTAGGGCAATTTATCTTGGTGTGTTTTTTAATGTCATTATTATGGCCTCTGTCTGTCTTGCAGGTATTAAAATTGGAGGGATTCTTCTTGGACTTTCACCTTTTGAATGCATCTTTTACTCTTCTCTCATTACTGTATTATATAGTACACTTGGAGGATTGAGAAGTGTAATATATACTGATTTAATACAATTTATTATTGCTATGGTTGGGTCAATATGGGCAACATACTACATCATCAGCTTAGAAGAAGTTGGTGGTTTAGGAGTTATGTTGTCCCATTCAAATGTCATAGATAAACTCAATTTCTTTCCTTCTTCTGGTGATATGGATCAATTATTAATTGTTCTTATAATTCCTCTCGCTGTTCAGTGGTGGGCGGTGTGGTATCCTGGCGCAGAACCTGGAGGTGGTGGTTATATTGCCCAGAGAATGTTATCTGCTAGAGATGAAAAAAATGCTATTTATTCAACCTTACTTTTTAATATAACTCATTATATTATAAGACCATGGCCTTGGATATTGATTGCGCTATCCTCATTGGTAGTATTTCCAAATCTAGATAGTATAGCTACAGCTTTTCCTGGGGTTGATAAAAGTATTATTGGTAATGATATTGCGTATCCAGCCATGTTATCCCTACTTCCAACAGGTCTCTTAGGTCTTGTTTTGGCATCTTTAATAGCTGCGTTTATGAGTACTATATCTAGCCATTTGAACTGGGGAGCTTCATATATTTCTATTGACTTTTACAAAAGATTTATCAAAAAAAATGCATCTGAGAAAGAGGTTGTGAGGGTAGGTAAGTTATCTACTGTTATACTTATGATACTTGCGGGATTTGTATCACTTCAGCTTAGTGATTCTCTTGGTGCATTTAATATCCTGCTTCAAATTGGAGCTGGAACTGGATCAATTTTTCTTTTAAGATGGTTTTGGTGGAGAGTAAATGCTTACAGTGAAATTACAGGAATGATTATATCATTCTTTGTTGCAGTATACTTTGAGTGGATACATGAAAGTTTATTTGATATAAGACTTAAGGAATATGCAGAGCTGTTAATAGGTATAGGTGTCACAACATTTTCTTGGTTATTAGTTACCATTTTAACCAAACCAACAGACGACGATAAGCTAATGGAGTTTTATAAAAAGATAAAACCGTATGGTGTGGGTTGGAATGGTTTTATAAGTAAGTTAGATATTAAAAGAATCAATGATAAGGGTGATTCAGCGATGAGAGACCTATTTCTTGTATTTTTAGGGGTCTTAATGGTCTACTTTGGTTTATTTGGAATTGGATATATTCTATACAATCAGATGGTAATAGGCGTTGTATTACTTATATTATCTTCTATTTCATTTATTATAACAAATTATATAATGTCTAATAATTAAAATGGCTAATAATATTTTGTTTCATTATGTAAATTCGAAATAAAGAAAGCAAAACCTTTCCTTTTTTTGGTCGTATAACTATAAAATGCCTAAATTGGCATTAATTAATAATATTATTAACCAAACGATCAATTATGAATACGTTAAATTTTATATTAGGAGCAAGTTTACAACCGGGAGATTTTGTCGGTTTTACTTTCTTCATAGGATCTGTTTCAATGTTAGCAGCTACTGTGTTCTTTTTAGTACAACACGGTCAAGTTGACAAGAAATTTAAAGATTCAATGCTTGTTGCAGCTTTAATTACTGGTATTGCAGCTGTACATTATTATTACATGAGAGACCAGTGGGCTGAAGGTCTAGGTTCACCAACCGAACTTAGATATATAGACTGGATACTAACTGTACCGCTAATGGTAGTAGAGTTTGCTTTACTTACTGGTGTAGGAATGGGATCCCTATTTATTGCTTCAGTTATAATGCTAGTTACAGGTTACATTGGTGAATCTGGACTTCTAGCTGGTGGACCTTGGTTATGGGGTCTATTCTCAGGTGTAGCTTATTTTTGGATGGCATACGAAGTTGGTGCATTAACACGAATTAAGATTCCTATTCAAGGTGCTGTAGGTGAAGCCTTAGCTAATGCTAAAGGTAAAATTCCTGCTGCAGGGGCTATGTTACAGTGGTTTGTATTAGTTGGATGGTCAATTTATCCTTTAGGATATCTATTAGGAACAGCTGACGGTCAATGGTACGCTGGTATAGAGCCTTTATTAGGTGGTTTACCAATGGACATTGTATACAACATCGGTGACGCTATAAACAAAATTGGATTCGGAATGGCTGTGTGGTATGCAGCAAAAGACTAATTTTTTAGTAGCTATTAAAATTAAAAGGTGAGGTTTTCCTCACCTTTTTTTTTATCTTTTTCTTATGATTCTTTCTAAAAATTATATTTTATCCTCTAAAATCATAGGTTTAATTTTCGCCTTATCAATTATTCTTTTTAAAGTAGAAGACACTTATTCAACATTAATTTTTGTGCTAATTATGCTGTCTATTGGAATTCCGCACGGATCAGTAGATCATTTAATAGCCTTTATTAATCCCAAATCAAGAAGATTCAAAAGTAAACTGAGTTTCTTCACTATTTATCTTTCGTTAATATCAGTAAATATTTTATTGTGGATTTTTTCACCTTATTTAGGATTATTTACTTTTCTTGTAGTTTCTTGTTATCACTTTGGTGAAGCGCAAGTTATTGGTTTTAATGACACAAAAAATAAATTATTAAATTTTATATTAGGTGCGAATATTCTATTATCTCTTTTCTTAAATAATATTTTTGAACTTCAAATCATTTTAAATGATTTTACTTTCTTTAGTTCAATTGACTTAACACCTTATGACAAAACTTTTTTTTTACTTATATCTGTGACAATACTTATGATATCAGTTGTTCAATTTAAGATAGATAAGAAGGTGCCTCTTTACGCAGAAATGAGTATACTCTACTTAATTTTTTATCATACAGATATACTTACTTCATTCTCAATTTATTTTGGTTTTTCACACTCCCTGCCTATGCTTATTATGGAATATAAGGAGATGAAAGAAAAAAGTTTTCTCAAATTTTACCTAAAGACTATGCCTTTTACATTACTCGCTTTAATTTTTGGTGTTATCCTTTACTACTTTAATAACGATTTATTAACTGCAAATAATTTAATACTATTTACATTTATAGTCATATCTAGTCTAACACTTCCTCATGTTTTCATAATGAAAGATTTCGTAGAAAATAAATAATAAAAATGGATGTAAACTATGCGATTCCTTTCATGTCTAAAGATTGGATAGTAGCCAATACTTTATCTGTTTTATATATAATTATTGTCATGGGTATTGGTAAATTTCTAAGCAAAGAGAAGAGAGTAACATTCATTAAATATTTCGTGTACTTATTTATTATTATTTATGCTATATACCATTATTTACATGTGATTGGTGGTACATGGAGTCTAGATAAAAGACTTCCATTCCATTTGTGCGGATTTTCATCTGTAATTTCTTGTTTTATATTATTTGTAAAAAGAAAGGAGTTTTGGTTTGATTTTTTGTTCTATGCTGGAGTTCTTGGAGGACTGAATGCGCTACTTACACCGTTAATTGATAATTATACTGGAACAAATTTCTTTTATGTTGAGTATTTCTACAGTCACACATCAATCATAATTTTACCTTTATACATGTATTATTACATGGGCATGAAATTATCAAAATTTTCATGGTTAAAAAGTTTTGTCGCACTAAATGTAATATTAGTTTTTTTAATGCCATTAGACTTCTTGATAGATGCAAATTATATGTATCTTAAAGAACCACCAGCTGTGAATCACCCCTTAGTTTCAGGAGATTGGCCTTATTATTTAGTGAATCTTGAATTTGTTGTTCTTATTTTACTTTATTTTACCTATTCATTATTTAAAAGCCCTATTTTATCGAACAAAAACACTCTTTAAACGTTCTAAATACAATGAAAATTGGTTTTCTGAAAGATAATGAGTCAAGAGTTTCTCTTACTCCTATCATACTGAGTAAGTACGACAAGCTTGGATATAAAATATGTTTAGAAAGTGGGGCAGGCTCTTTGGCTGGATATCCTGATAAAGCATATGAATGTACAAAGCTTACAAAAAATAACCTTATAAAAGAGTCTGATGTTATTGTTTGTGTAGACAGTTCAGCAATTGGTGACCTTAATAAACTTAATAATAAAATCGTAATAACAAATTTCAGTGGTCACACTAATATTGAGAAAAAAATAAATGGCAAGACAATTTTATTTGATCTATCAAAAATTCCAAGGACTACTATAGCTCAGAGTATGGATATTCTATCCTCAATGTCAGGTCTTTCTGGTTATAAATCAATAATAAAAGCTGCTGAATTGCTGCCCAAAATGTTTCCTATGATGATTACCGCTGCTGGGAGCATTAAACCCGTAAAGGTTGTTGTTCTTGGTGCAGGCGTAGCAGGTCTTCAGGCAATCGCAACTGCTAAAAGACTAGGAGCAGTTGTAGAGGCATCAGACCCTAGAGAGGCAGCGAAAGAAGAGGTTTTGAGTTTAGGAGCAAAATTTATTGAGGTTGAAGGTGCTGTTGAAGACAAAGATGCAGGTGGATATGCTGTTAAGCAGACAAAAGAATATCTTTCTAAGCAGAAGGAAGAGGTTTCTAAAAGATTAAAACAGGCTGATGTTGTAGTTACCACAGCTCAGGTTCTTGGTTCAAAATCTCCAGTTCTTATATCAAAAGCAGTCGTTGATGAAATGAGACCAGGATCTGTTATAATTGATTTAGCATCTTCAACTGGAGGAAATTGTGAGCTCACCAAGGATAATAAAATAGTGATTCATAATGGTGTTAGCATTGTTGGTAATTCATATTTAGCATCAGAATTAGCTCATGATGCAAGTAATTTATTTTCTAATAATGTCTTTAACTTCATAAGTCATATTTTTAAGGATGGTAAGTTAATTGGTGACGAGGATGATATCTTAAAAAACTGTAAAATTTAGGCTATGAGTGAAATATTTAACTTTTTAATTCAGAATGAAGTATTAATATATCTTCTTCTTTTTACAGTATTGCTTGGGTTTGAGGTAATATCAAAAGTGCCATCGGTACTCCACACACCACTCATGTCAGGAGCAAATGCGATTAGTGGGATAGTAATACTTGGTGCAATAATATTAATTCGAAGTACCGATCCGGAAAATTATTTCACTCTAATCCTAGCTTCAATTGCACTATTTATTGGATCTATTAATGTATTTGGAGGTTTTTTTGTAACAAACAGAATGTTAGAAATGTTTAATAAAAAGAAGAAGAATGGATAAAGTATTATTTCTTATATCAGCTTTTCTACTTGTTTGGGGATTAAGACTTCAGAGTGATCCAGCATCGGCTAGCAAAGGAAATAAATATGCATCAGTCGGTATGCTTATAGCAATAATCTCAGCAACAATCATGCCTATTGAAAATTCTTATGATAATTATTCTTGGATAATTATTCCAATAATATTTTCCGCTTCGATTGGATATATAATTGCCAAGAAAATAGAGATGACATCAATGCCACAGATGGTATCAATATTTAACGGTCTTGGTGGATTAAGTGCTGTTCTTTTATCCTTTACAGAGATAAACAAATGGTTAAGTTATACAGAATTATACCCTCAATTTGTAATTGTAGTTTTACTGGTTAGTTTATTTATAGGTTCAGTGGCTTTTACTG
Source organism: uncultured Marinoscillum sp. (assembly GCA_902523065.1). Classification (GTDB taxonomy): domain Bacteria; phylum Bacteroidota; class Bacteroidia; order Cytophagales; family MED-G16; genus MED-G16. The sequence continues at coordinate 69,800 of CABYXZ010000006.1, read as the reverse complement.
GAAGTTTGCTAGCATTTGCAAAATTAGATGGTTACAAGTGGTCTGAGAAACTCACGCTTCCATTTCAGCACATTATAAATTTAATCTTACTTGTCTCAATTATTGTTTTGTCATTTCTATTTATAGATAATTCAGCAGATTCAAACTACTTGTATATTCTAATAGCAATTTCCCTTCTATATGGTGTATTCTTTGTGGCTCCTATTGGGGGTGCAGATATGCCAGTAGTAATATCATTATTAAATTCCTTTACAGGTATAACAGCTGCCCTAACTGGAGTTATTTTTGATAATAAAGTAATGCTTTTGGGTGGAATCCTGGTAGGAGCTGCAGGAACGATACTCACAGTATTGATGTGTCAGGCAATGAACAGGTCATTACTAAACGTATTGGTTGGCGGATTTTCATCCTCTGGATCATCATCTAAGTCAAGTGAGCAGGGTGATATTAAAGAAATAACGGACTCTGACTTTGCAGTTCAATTATTTTATTCTCAAAAGGTCATTATCGTCCCTGGTTATGGACTAGCTGTAGCTCAAGCTCAGAAACTATGTAAAGAGATACAAGAGGTTCTTGAATCTAACGATGTTGAAGTTAAGTATGCCATTCATCCAGTCGCCGGAAGAATGCCAGGTCATATGAATGTTTTACTTGCTGAGGCTGATGTTGATTATTCAAAACTTATAGAATTAGATGAGGCAAACAGCGATTTTAAATCTACTGACGTTGCTGTTATCATTGGTGCGAATGATGTTGTTAATCCTGATGCTATTGATGATACTGCAAGTCCTCTCTACGGGATGCCAATTCTCAAAGTATGGGAGTCCAATTCAACGGTTGTTTTGAAAAGAAGTATGTCAGCTGGATATGCTGGAGTACAAAATCCTTTATTTTTTAGGGAAAACAATAAGATGTATTTCGGAGATGCTAAAGATAGTTTACAAAGATTATCTACCGAGCTCAAGAATTTATAGAATATTTTATAAATTGGAAATATGTCAAGGCTTCTGGTATTTCTTCTACTTCTTTCCTCTTGTTCATCAAGTCAAAATAATGATAAGCCTAATATTATTTTATTTATGTATGATGATTTGGGTTATGGCGAATTAGGTGCTTATGGACAGAAAATAATTGAAACAAAAAATATTGATGAACTTGCCAAGAATGGCTTAATGTTTACAAACTTTTACTCAGGCTCCCCTGTTTGTGCTCCATCAAGAAGTATTTTACTGACTGGGCTTCATGGTGGACATACCAAAATTAGAGGAAATCATGAATACGGAAGCAGGGGAGATGTATGGGATTATAAAAAAATGTCTGATGATCCAAACCTAGAGGGTCAGTACCCAATAGGTAAAGAAACCTTAATATTTCCAAAGCTTCTGAAGACAAAAGGATATTCCAACGGAATGGTAGGAAAGTGGGGTTTAGGACCTCCAAACTCTTCATCTATTCCAACTGAGATGGGTTTTGATTATTTCTACGGGTATAATTGTCAGAGGATGGCACATAATCTATATCCACCACATTTGTGGGAAAATAATAACAGAGATATTTTAGATAATGAGGTAATATCACCAAAACTCAAATTGCAATCAGGCCAAGATCCATATAATGAGGATAACTATAAAATTTTTAACCAGAAAGACTATGCTCCTGATAAAATGCATATTAAGGCTCAAGACTTTATAGAAAAAAATAAGGATAACCCTTTCTTTCTTTATTATGCAAGTCCGATACCTCACGCACCACTACAAGCTCCTGAATACCTTATTGAGAAGTACAGAAAAATAATTGGTAATGAAGAACCTTATCTTGGAAATGTTGGTTATTTTCCAACAAGATATCCAAGAGCAACCTATGCTGCTATGATAGAATATATTGATATTCAAGTAGGTGAGATAGTACAACAACTCAAGGACAATGGTATTTATGAGAATACTATTATTATGTTAACAAGTGATAACGGTCCGACATACGCTGGGGGAGTTGACTTTAAATATTTTAATAGTACTGGTGTTTTTCAAAATGATCCTAAGAGAATGAAAGGATATACTTATGAGGGTGGGGTGAGAGTACCATTTATTGTTTCGTGGCCAAATAAAATCAAAAGTAAAAGGGTAATAGATGACATATCAATTTCATATGATATATTTCCCACAATTACTGAATTATCTGGTATAAATGATAGTAATACTTACCCCACTGATGGGATTAGTTTATATAATATTTTTACAGATAAAAATAGTTCTTTAGAAAGAGATTATATCTATTGGGAATTTCCATCTTATGGTGGACAGTTTGCAGCTAGGATGGGTGATTATAAAGCAATTTTAAAAGATATTAAGAAAGGAAATAAGCAAATAGAATTATACAATCTTTCTATTGATCTAAAAGAACAAAATGATATATCATCGGAATATCCTGATATAGTAAGAGATTTTGAAAATATTATTAAAAAAGAACATGTAAGATCTGATATTGAAAGATTTGAAATGGGTTATATTGATGAAATAAAATCTTTGAAAAATGAATAAAATAAATAGAAGAAATTTTATAAAAAAAACATCCTTATCAGGAGCAGCAATAGCAACTGCCTCTTCTTTATCATCCTCAAAACCTAAGTTAAGAAATAAAACATCTCAGTATATGGGAGGTTTTGCTGCACCAAAACTTTCTAAAGTTAAGGTTGCATTTATTGGTGTTGGAGCTAGAGGAACTGGACACGCAAAACAATTTGCATCAATAGAAGGAACTGAGGTGATAGCAATATGTGATTTGTATAAAGATTTAGCACAAAGATCAAAAAAACTGTGCGAAGATGCTGATAATCAAAGACACAGGAATATAAAATTATATTATGGTGGTGAAGATGATTGGATTAAAATGATCAAAGAGACAAAACCTGACGCAGTATTTATTTCAACTAATTGGGATAACCATGCACCTATGGTAATTAAGTCTATGGAATTAGGATCACACGCATTTGTAGAGGTTCCTATGGCCACTAATTTAAAGGACCTTTGGGACATTATAGATACTTCAGAAAAGACCAGAAAGCATTGTATGATGATGGAGAATGTTAATTATGGACGTGATGAGCTTATGTTTTTAAATATGTGTAGAAAAGGATATATTGGTGATTTTCTTCATGCAGAAGCAGCTTACATACATGAACTAAGATTTCAGATGGATGAACAGGAAAGGGGGACAGGTTCGTGGAGAACTCATCATTATGCAAAAAGTAGAGGCAATCTTTACCCAACTCATGGGCTAGGTCCAGTAGCACAGTATATGAATTTAAGTAGGGGCGATGACAATTTTAAATCCCTTGTGTCCTACTCAACTCCTGCTATGGGGAGAAAATTGTACGCTGAAAAAAAATATTCATCAGACCACAAGTGGAACAAACTCGATTACAATAATGGAGATTTAAATACATCTATCATCAAGACCACATACGGAAAAACAATAATGGTGCAGTGGGATGAGACAAGCCCAAGACCTTATTCAAGACACAATCTTATTCAAGGTACAAAAGGTATTTTAGCTGGATTTCCAACAAGGGTTGCTTTGGATGGAGGTGTTGAGGGTATAACTAAAAATCATCACTCTTGGGCTCAAGGAGATGACCTAGAAAAGTTATACGAAAAATATGACCATCCTCTTTATAAAAGGATAGGTGAAGAAGCAAGGAGAATGGGTGGACACGGAGGAATGGACTTTATTATGAGGTTTCGAATTGTTGAGTGTCTCTTGCAGGGAACACCTCTAGATCAAAACGTATACGAAGGATGCTTCTGGAGTGCAGTTACTCCATTAAGTGCAGACTCCATAGTCAGTGATGGGGCACCGCAGATATTTCCTGATTTTACAAGAGGAAACTGGGTAGATACACTTGGTTTAAAAGTTATCTCTTAATTTGCTCCATTAATTATCTCAGGAGCATTCATATTATTTAATTCAAGTCTCATACTTGGAAGCTTTCCTTCGATTACATTTAACTTAACTTCTAATTTATCAAGCATGCTATTAGCTATCTCAAGACTCTGTTTATGTTGTCCAGTTGGTCCGTATGTAGTATCCAAGCCTTCAGCAGCATTTCCAATAAATCGACTAAGTGTTGGATTATTATTTTCACCAATTTCAGATTTGGCTGAATTACCATATAGCTCAACAGTTAATTGATTCAATTCCTCCTCTGTCTGAAATAGGTTGTTACCCAACTCATTATTCAATTGTTTTGATGTGTGGAGAGATAATCTCATCGCTTTAACCATATTCATAGTCTTGGTTAATTTATTACTGAATATTGTTTGTCTATCATAAACTTGATCAACATTATACGCATGCGCACTGTAATCGTCATATGAAGTGCCTTGTAGAGTGCTTCTTCCTAAATCAACAACATTAAAATTTATCGGATCATCCAATACATACATTTGACCCTCTGTCTCTTTAACTAATGAAGCAGTGTAATTTCCAGGAGATACCATATGACCAGATCTGGTGTATCTACTTGAACCTGAAGATCTGTACTGCATCCTGTCAGAGTTGATTACTGGGTTTGAACCATATCTCAGGTTCCAAGCAACTCTGTTAAGTCCTTTATTAGCAGATGCATTTACTCTGTTAACTTCTTCTCCATCTGAATCTTTAATTAAAATATAGACTTTTGTTTTTTCTTCTCTACTTTCTTTTTCTAACAAACTCCAGTTTATTGGGGGAATTTGCTGCCCTTTATTAATCATCTCCTTCTCTAATTCTTTCCTTTTTGATTTCAGAGTAGGATAAGAATTTGACAAATGATAGGTGAAAACTGCTCCAAAATCTGGATTTTCAGCAAAATAATAGTCGCCACCTGTATTACCAACTGTACTCCTTGGTATGTACCAAAGTGCATCTCTTGTATTAAATAAACTACCTTCTTTTGATAATTTTTCTTCAGTCATTTCCCTTAGAGATGAGTAATCATCAAGAACAAAGAATCCTCTACCAAATGATGCAGCAACAAGATCATTTTCTCTTTTTTGTATGGTTATGTCACGAAAAGATATTGTTGGTGCTCCTGGAACTTTTTGCCATTTTTTTCCTCCATTTAGCGTAACATAAATTGCTGTTTCGGTAGCACAAAACATCAAATCTTTTGCCAAATGATCTTGAACAAGCCTCCAGATTAAATTTCTCTTAGGTAAATTTGAACTTATTGATATCCACGTCTCACCAAGATCAGTGCTCTTATATAAATATGGATTGAAATCACCTTCTTTATGATTATCAAGTGATACATAAACAGTATTTGCATCAAAGTTATCAGCCTTAATGTCGTTAATGAATGTTCTTTCAGGTAAACCTAGCTTTGTTACTGGAATTTTCCTCCAAGAATCACCTCCATTTGTAGTAACTTGAATGATGCCATCGTCAGTTCCGACGTATATTAAACCTTCTCTAACTGGTGATTCGGATACAGAAGTTATGGTGTTATAATTTGACATAGCTCCAAAATCCCATGAATTATCAAATCCATGTCTTCTTCCCATTATAGGTAAATCTAGTCTTTCCTCGTTTCGAGTTAAATCACCTGAAACTGGTTCCCAGCTATCACCCCTGTTTTCTGATTTCCATAATCTTTGAGAAGCAAAATAAAGTCTAGATGGTTTGTGAGGACTGACTAAAATTGGAGAATCCCAATTCCACCTTTCGTGTTTTTCTCCTTCTCTTGGTTGAGGTTGAATGAGTACTGCCTCACCAGTTTTTAGATCTACTCTATGAAGAACTCCTTCCTGGAATTCACCATAAACAATATCGTTATACTCAGGATCTGTAGCAGTTTGGTGTCCATCAGCACCTAAAATTTTATACCAGTGTGCGTTTCTAATACCTTGCCTCTCGTCCGTCCTTGATGGTCCCCCTGCAGATCCATTATCTTGTGTGCCACCAAAAATGTGATAAAATGGATACGCATTATTTACTGCAACTTTATAAAATTGAGTTATTGGAAGATTTTTGTGATACTTCCATGTTTTAGCTAGGTCAAATGATTCATAAATTCCAGCGTCAGTACCAACAAGTAAATAGTTTGGATCATCCTCTCTGAAAGCTATTGCGTGATTATCAGAATGCTTTGATCTTTCAGTAAGTTCAACAAATGTCTTTCCACCATCCTCTGAAGTTAGTATTCTTACGTTCATCAAATAAAGTCTATCAAATTTATGTGGTGATGCGAATAGCTCTTGATAGTAATGTGGTCCAGTACCGTAACCCAAAGAAAGATCACTCATTTTTTTCCATGAAGAGCCCCTATCTTCAGATTTATATACAGCACCATTCCTTTTTTCTAGTTCAATTGATGCATATAAAACATCAGGTTTTTGTGGAGATAATGTAAATCCAATCTTTCCAGCATAATTAGGTAACCCAGACTTCAGTTCTGTCCAAGTCTCTCCTCCATCTTCAGACCTATGAAGACCAGATTCAGGTCCTCCCCCCATCAAGGCTGCTACTGTTCTATGTCTTTGCCATGTTGCAGCATATATTCTATCTGGATTCCTAGGATCCATGTGAATATCTGTGACCCCTGTCCATTTTCCTCCACCAAGGACTTTTTTCCAGTTTTCTCCACCATCTATAGATTTATATAATCCTCTCTCACCACCTGGACTCCAAAGAGGTCCTTGAGATGCTGCCCAGATGATATTTGAATTATTTGGGTGGACGATTATTTCTGATATATGTTCTGACTTTCTAAGACCCATATTTTTCCAAGATTTTCCTCCGTTTTCGCTTTTAAAAACACCATCGCCGAAAGCAACGTGCCTACCACCAACATTTTCACCTGTACCAAGCCAGATTATTGATGGGTCACTTGGGTCTATTGTAACACAACCTGTTGAGTAAGTTGTTTCATTATCAAATATTGGAGTGTAAGTTGTCCCTGAGTTTTCAGTTTTCCAGACTCCACTCGATCCAGTTGCAACATACCATACATTATCATTGTTAGGATGTATTGCTATGTCAGCTATCCTTCCTGATAAGAATGCAGGCCCTACATTTCTTAATCTGAGGGCAGAAATTGAAATGTCACTTTTATTAACAGATGTGTTGTTGCTTAAATTTCTTTTTCTTTGAGATTCTGAGTTAAATACTATTAAAAATATGAAGGTAATGATGAATAATCTTTTCATTGTAATGGTTTTTAGTTGTTCACAATTGGTATAGTTTTTTAATTTAATATATTTTGAATAAATTATTAAAAAATTTAAAACAAAGATTCATTTTTTATTGTGGATCCCTTAGAAGTATTAGTTATGAATTTAATTGAAAGTCAAAGTTTAATTTTAGTTGCACAACTTATTGTGTCATTATCTGTTCTCAAAGTTTGGTTAATTAACCATAGACAACCTACTATGTGGAGAGGAGGAGATTCAAAGACAATGAAGGAAGAATTTAGTGCTTATGGTTTGCCTGATTGGATGATGTATACAGTAGGAGGTTTAAAAGTTGCTTTTTCAATTGGCTTGATAGCTGGAATATGGATACCTGAAATTATTCAATTCTCTGCTTTAGGTATTGCATTTTTTATGTTTTTTGCAATTCTGATGCATATTAAGGTCAATGATCCATTGTATAAATCCTTACCTGCTGGAATATTCCTGACATTAACAGTTTTAATTGCTTTATTCGTTGAAAATTAATTTATTACTTTTCATTTTAATTTTATTTTCGTGCTCCTCCAAAAATGATTTTAGAAGTATCGGTGGAGTTGAATTTGCTGAGAGGTCTAGTGAGCCATTCTTACACTCCTCCGGCGATGACCTAATTATTTCATGGACTGAAAACAAATACGATACTAATTACCTGTACACTGCTGAATATTTAAAAGATAGTTGGGACAATAAGGAGTTAATTACAGATGGTCAGGATTGGTTTGTGAATTGGGCTGATTTTCCTTCAATATCTTACAATGAAGTATCAAACGTAAAACTATCCCACCATCTTCAAAAAAGTTCAAAATCAACATTTTCCTACGATATTAATTATCACTTTTTTAAAGAAGGAAGGTGGTTCGATAAAAATAAACTTCATAATGATGAAACGAAAACTGAACATGGTTTTGTATCTTCTTTCCCTTATAAGGATGGTTTCGTTGCCACGTGGTTAGACGGTAGAAACACTAACTATGATAAAAAAGAAATGGATGGTCACGCATCAGGGCCAATGAATTTGAGGTCAGCATTTATTTCATCAAAAGGTGATGTTTATGAAGATCATCTTGTTGATGAGATGGTTTGTGATTGCTGTCAAACATCCGTTACTGTATCAAATGGCATTCCTATTATTGTATATAGAGATAGATCAAGAGATGAGAAAAGAGATATATCTATTTCAAGATATATTGAAGGAAATTGGACAAAACCCGTATCAATTCATGATGATAACTGGATAATTAATGGATGTCCAGTTAATGGACCAAATATTGATTCAAATGGTGATAAGGTTGTAGTATCGTGGTTTTCTGCCTCAAATGGAGTTCCAAAAGTTAGTTTGAAATTTTCAAGAGATAATGGTATGACTTTTGGTAATAAAATAATGATTGATGATATCATAAACCTCCCAACAGGAAGAGTTGATGCAGAGTTTATTAGTGATGATGAAGTAGTTGTAAGTTGGTTATCATCTTTTGAAGGTAAAGGTTCATTATTTCTTAGAAAGATCAACATAAATGGTAACCAAGGAGAAATTAAAAAAATAGATGATATTTCAATGGAGAGATCAACTGGATTTCCTCAGATTGAGAAGTTTCAGGATGATTTAATAATTGCCTATACAGATTCTGGATCTAAGGAAAAGAGGATAAAGACATTTAAAATGTCTATATCATCACTTTAGAAAGCGATATTATCAAGGTAGTAATTTGCTGGTTTTTTGAATGAGATTGAAATAGAGTTGATATTTCTATTCGATTTTTTAACTTCATATGTGGTAAGCATTATGTCGTTTAATTTATTAAATCTTTTTTTAGTGAGGTAATTGAATTTATAATTCTCTAACGAAATCTTATTATTTATTAATTTTAATTCTGTTGAATCAACAATTTCATTGTCAATTAAAAACTTAATATTCAAGTAAGATGAGTCTATTTCGTTGTAAACATCAAGAGAGAGATTATCCAAATAAGAGTCATTTTTTAGTTTAAATATTATTCTTGAATTTTTTTTTGATTTTATTTTTAGTGCTTTATTTTGTTGGCTTTTACCTCCCCTAAATTCTAGTTTTTCAAGTTTAGGTCGATCTATATTTTCAAAAAAAACAGTTGTGTTCTCATTATTTCCAATATCATTTCCTTCAAAGTCATTTTTGATATTTTTTGAAGCTTTTTGATATTGCGACAATATTTTAAGCTCATCATCGGTTGATATTTTGTATTCAATAGATTTATTTAATTTATTAATTGCATTTAAATCTTTTCCCGAGACATAATTAACAAAATTTATTAGGTAGTACTTTAAAATTTTTCTCTGTAACCAGTCAGGAATAATATTTCTATAGTTTATCAAATATTTGCTTGGAAATCCAGAATCACTATTTCCCCATGAAGTATTGAATTGTGAATGATTTGCACCTTCAATTAGAATATTTGTATTTACTAGGGAATCAATTGAGTTAGTAATCCTGTTTGACTGCCTCATTCCAAAGAAACTTTCCTCATCTGAATCCATACTGCCTTGTAAACTTAAATAATTCATATTTTTTAATTCATAATTCCTATTATACCTATAGTCAGTTGGTGCCAAAGTAACAATACCTATTATATTAAAATCATAATTAAATTTTACATTTCCATTATCAGGATATGTGCTTAGTTTATTAAATTTAGCTGCAATATTAACTGCTTCGCCACCCCTTGAGTGGCCGATAAATATAACTTTATTAAAATCTACTTTATTATATAGTGGTGAAAGAGAATCACTATTTAATTCCTTTAGATAAGATAAATTTTCTAGAAAGTGCCAGGACCTTGTAGTCATCTCTTTTCCTCTAAAATCTCCATCCCAAGAACCATTTAAAAAGTTTTGATCAACAGAATTAAATATGTATCCATGAGATGATAAAAATTCTCCTATATAATTATAACCATTATCAGAGAATTCTTGCATGGAATGATTTCCATGAATTATTGATACAATTGGATACTTTTCATTTCCATCCGGAATCCATAATCTACCGTTTAAAGGGATATTTTCTTTATTGAATCCCCAAAAAACCTCTCTCCAATTAATTTTTGATTGGTTCCAATCATCTTCCATTATTTTTGATGCATCTATGCTATTAGATAAAAAATCTGGATTTTTGTACTCATTTCTGTGTTTATCTTCCCCTGTAGAGTAGGTAAAATAGTTTGAATTAGTTTCTCCTTTTTTATATTCAAATAAATCTAAACTTTCACTAACCCAAATATTTTCTTCATTGAAAAAATAATATGAAACCATTAATATAGAGAGAGTTGAATATATGATCCAGCGAAATTGATTTCTTAAAATATTAATAATTAAAAGAAAAATTAATAATAAAAAAATAAGATAAATTGGGACTGGTATTGATGAGTAAATTGTTTTTTTAAGATAAAATAGTACAATCAGTGAGCTTATTTGAATTGCTGAATATGAAATCAAATTCATCAATTTGTAAGAGAAAAAATAAAATAAAAGAAGAAGAAATGATACAATTAAAAATGATAAGGACCCAATATTTATGGAACCAGTATTAATGGATGAAATACCTATTACAAAAAGTGTAGTAATTAAAAAAGATTTCTGAACATCATCAAGATTAAATAAAAATTTCATGATAAAAATTTATAAATTTCAAGAGAAATCTTTGCAAGAAAATCTGCCCCTTCTATATCATCTTCCAAGTTTTTTGATAGAAGCACTAGAATATATTTTTCATTATTCCCAACATAAACAATTCCGCTATCATGTCTCACCCCACTAATCCAACCTGTTTTATGAGCCACTTCTACTTTTTCAGGTAAATATTTTGGTATTATATCATTGTATACTTGATCTTTCAAAATCCTAATCATTTTATTTGATGATTCATTATTTACTATTTCTCCCATAGCAAGTTTTTCGTAAATTATTAAAAGATCAGCTGCTGTAGTAGTATTACTTAATCCCAAATCAAAAGCCTTTAAATCACCGACACCTCTTAGCACTTTCATATTTTTAGCTCCAATATTTTTCATTGTATTATTTACATCTTCCGCATTCAGGTAATCAATTAGAAGATTAGTTCCGAAGTTGCTGCTCCTGGTTATCATATCGTATACCAGTTTATCAGTAGAAATATATTTACCTAAGTTTTCATATATATCTTCATCGCTATCATCAAAAGATGATAATTCAAATTTACTTCCATCAACAATACTTGAGAATTCATTATTTATGAGTAAAGAGTCATCAGAACTTATTTTTCCTTCATTAATTTTTTTGAAAAACTCAATCATTACAGGAGTTTTCATTGTGCTTGCGGCGTGAAAAACTTCATTTTCATTAATTAAGACTGATTTACCATCATCCATATTTTTTAATGCAATTGCAAATGTGCCCTTATGCGATTTCAATAAATTTTTTAATTTATTTTCAAAAGCATCGTAATCCTTATCAGCTTTACAGGAGAATAATAGAAAAAGAAATAGGTAATAGTAGAATTTCAATTATTTTGAATATTTATCTTATCAATATAATTATTTTTAGATATCATTTAAATTAAAATATAAATTATGCGATTCGTATTTCTTCTTTTTGTAAGTTTTAATGTTTTATCACAGTCAGAGTATTATCCTGGTAAAGATTGGGTTGAGCAATCACCAAATTCGCAGGGTCTAGATAATAAGCTGATATCAGATGCAATTCTTTTCGCAGAAGAAAATGAAAACTCAGTGAGTAAAGATTTAAGAATTTCTATTTTAAATTCATTTGGAAGAGAACCGGGTTATAGAATCAAAGGACCAACAAAATTCAGAGGAGAACCCAATGGTCTTATAATTAAAAATGGATATATAATTGGGAAGTGGGGTGATGTTGAGAGAGTTGATATGACATTTAGTGTTACGAAGAGTTATTTATCTACTGTTACAGCAATTGCTTATGATGACGGAATTATAAACTTGGATGACAAGCTAAAAAAATATGTCTGGGACGGAAAGTTTGATGATCCTCATAACAGCAGAATAACATGGCACCATCTTCTTAATCAATCATCAGAATGGTCAGGAAGTTTATTTGGTACATACGACTGGGCTGACAGACCACCTAAGGGACTTAGTATTGAAGAAATTAAAAAACAGAAATTGTCAGAACCTGGAAAAGCTTACAAGTATAACGATGTGAGAGTGAATTTACTTTCCTTTTCCTTACTCAATGTATTTAGAGAAGCTTTACCTAAAATATTAAAAGCAAGAGTAATGGATGAAATTGGTGCCTCTTCAACGTGGCGTTGGTATGGATATGATAACTCGATGGTAATTATGGACGGAGTAAATGTCCAGTCAGTAAGTGGAGGTGGACACTTTGGAGGTGGAATATTTATAAACTCATTAGATCACGCTAGGTTTGGTCTATTGTTCTTAAGAAATGGTGAGTGGAATGGAAAAAAAATAATATCAAAAGATTGGATATCAAAAATGAAAATTCCATCAGAAAATAATCCATCCTATGGCTATATGTGGTGGTTAAATAGGGGCGATAGAAAATGGCAAGATCTTTCTGAAAATATTTATTATGGATCAGGTTTTGGTGGAAATTATGTTGTGGTTGTTCCTGATTATGATATGGTAATAGTAGCAAGGTGGATAGACTCCTCAAAAATTGGAGATTTTGTTAGAAAAGTCATTCAAGCCCATAAATAATCATTAATCTTTCTGTTTGAAATTTTATTTGATAGTTGTAGATTAGATTAATGAGATACTTAAGTTTACTCTTATCAATAATATTAATTTCTTGTAATTCTAATAAAAGACTTGATATAGATGAATCTGTTGAAGTTTTAAGAGATGATTTTGGTATTAATCACATCTACGCAAAAAATCAAGATGATCTATTTTTTATGCAAGGGTATCTCTCTGCAAGAGATAGATTATTTCAGTTTGAGATATGGAGAAGACAAGCTACTGGAACTGTGTCAGAGATTTTTGGAGAGTCAGAAATAAAAAGAGATATTGGAACAAGACTATTTATGTTCAGAGGTGATATAGAAGATGAATTAAATCACTATCACGAAGATGGGTATGAAATAATAACATCTTACACTAACGGAGTAAATGCATACATTAAAGAGGTTTTGAGAAATCCTGAGTTGTTACCAATTGAGTTTGAACTTCTTGGTATTGAACCAAAACTCTGGACACCTGAAGTAGTTATTTCTAGGCATCAAGGACTTTTAGGAAATATTAACCAGGAGCTTAATATAGGTAGGGCTGTATCAAGAATTGGTGAGATTAAAGTTAAAGAATTACTATGGTTACATCCAAAAGAACCTTCGCTAGAACTAAATGATAAAATTCAAAAAGAAGATTTAGATAATGATATATTGGAATTGTATGATGCATTTAGAAAACCAATTAACTTTAAAAGGGAATACATAAAACCTGAATATAGAGGTGATTTTCAAGATAATTTTACCTCATTTGAAAAACATTTTGAATTTAATGATGAATTGTCAATTGGAAGTAATAATTGGGCGATTTCAGGAAATAAATCTCAAAGTGGATTCCCTATTCTTGCAAATGACCCTCATAGAAGTATTGTTGCACCATCATTAAGATATCTCTCTCATCTTGTTGCTCCAGGTTGGAATGTAATTGGTGGTGGAGAACCAGAAATTCCTGGCATATCAATTGGTCACAATGGCTTTGGAGCTTGGGGTTTGACTGTTTTCAGGACAGATGCTGAAGATCTGTACGTATATGAATTAGATCCAAATGACAAAGAAAAATATTGGCACAATGGTGAGTGGTTAACCTTTAAAACTATAAAAGAATCTATTAAAGTAAAGGGGATGAATGATCAGAATATAGATTTAAGATATTCGATTCATGGTCCAGTTACATTTATTGATAGTATAAGAAATAAAGGATATTCAGTGAGATGTGGTTGGTTAGAAGTTGGAGGATCACCGTATCTTGCTTCTTTGAGAATGAACCAATCAAATTCCTGGGAGGAATTCAGAGAGGCATGTAACTTTAGTAATATTCCAGGAGAGAATATGGTTTGGGCAGACAGAGAAGGAAATATAGGTTGGCAGTCAGTCGGTATTGCACCAATTAGAAATACACACAGTGGTCTTGTCCCAGTTATGGGTGATGGAAATTATGAGTGGGAAGGGTATCTGCCGATCATCGAAAAACCAAATGTATTTAATCCTGAGAATGAGTTTTTTGCTACAGCTAATCAAAATGTGACCCCAAGTTCCTATGACAAGTGGAATGCAATCGGATTTTCTTGGTCTGACCCTTACAGGGGAGATAGAGTTAATCAAGTTCTTGAAAATGGGTCAAATTTAACTATGGATGATATGATAAGTCTACAGGTCGATTATCTTTCAATTCCATCAATTCAAATAATTGAAATGTCTAAAAATTTGGAATTGACAGAGCCATATAAGTCCTATCTCCAAAAACTTAAATTTTGGAATAATAAATTAGAAAAAAATTCCTCTCAGGCATTAGTTTATGTTAATTGGGAGAGGGAAATTATGAGGCAATTTCATAGGAAATACGTTCCTGACCAGGTAAAAGACATCATAGATGTTCAATTATATAAAGTTATTCAAAAACTTAGAGAATTAGAATCGGTTGACAGGGATCAATTTTTGAGAGAAACATTTATATCTTCAATAGATCAGCTTGAGTTAGAGTTTGGTAATAATTATGATAATTGGGTGTATGGCCAAGATAAATACAAACACATAAAAGTTAAACATCCATTAGAAAGGATTGTAAATGACTCAGTAAATAAAATATTAAGTTTTAATTCTTATCCAAGAGGTGGTAATTCATATACCCCAGGATCAACAGGCTCTAATCTTAGTCAATCCTCAGGTGCAACTTTTCGTGTCATTATTGACACAGAGGATTGGGATAATTCAGTTGCCTCCAATGCTCCAGGTCAATCAGGAAATCCAGACAGTAAATTTTATAGAAATTTATACAAAGACTGGGCTGATGATAAATATTTTAATTTATTGTATTCCAAAGAAGAAATACTAAAAAACCTTCACACGAGAGAAATATTTTACCCTAATTAGATGATTACTAGATTCTTATATATTACAATTCTTTTAAATTTTTTTTCATGTGGTACATCAAATAATAAACCACCAAATGTTATTGTAATAATAAGTGATGATCAAGGATATGCAGATGTTGGATTTCATGGTAGTAATGAAATTTTTACTCCAAATATTGATAGGATAGCTAAAAATGGAGTTGTTTTTTCCGAAGGATATGTCTCATATGCAGTATGTTCTCCAAGTAGAGCAGGGTTAATTACAGGAAGATATCAAAATAGATTTGGTTATTCCCGTAATATTTTGCTTGCTCCAAACGATTCATTAATGGGACTACCTCTATCTGAACAGACCCTTCCAGATGTTTTGAATAATGTGGATTATAAAACTAAAGCAATCGGTAAATGGCATCTTGGGGCACATAAGTCTCTTGTTCCTGAGAAAAGAGGATTTGATGAGTTTTTTGGATTTTTAATTGGTGGACATAGGTACTTCCCAGAAGATCTTACCTTAAATGATTTAACCGAAGCTAGAAGACAGATGGATGGATATATCACTAAAATTTATGATAATGGTAAAAGAATAAATACCAAAAAATATTTGACAGAAGAATTATCAGATAATGCAGTAAAATTTATAGAAGATAATTCTGATAATCCTTTTTTCTTGTATTTGTCATATAATGCTCCTCATACTCCCTTACAGGCAACAACTAAAGATTTAGAAAGAAATAAACACATTGATATTGAAAAAAGACAAACTTATGCTGCTATGGTATCATCTATGGATGATGGAATTGGATTAATATTAGATAAACTTGAGCAAAAAAATATTTTTGAAAATACAATAGTATTTTTCTTTTCAGATAATGGGGGAGTAGAGTGGTACAATTTTTCTGATAATGGACCTTTAAGAGGAATTAAAGGAGATTTTTTCGAGGGTGGAATAAGAGTTCCATTTACTATGCAGTGGCCAAATAAAATTAAACCAGGAACTATATACGATAAGCCAATTATTGCATTAGATATCTTTGCAACTGTTGCATCAGCTGCAAAAGCAGAAAAATATATTAAAAATGAAATTGATGGGGTGAACCTGATACCATATTTAAGTGGTAACAAATCGGGATTGCCACACGAATATTTATACTGGAAGAATCCTGACAAGGATATTGATGTGATTAGAGATCACAGGTATAAGTATCTTAGAATTAAAAATGATGAATACATATTTGACCTAAAAAATGATATAAGTGAGGAATCGAATATTATTGATTTATCTAAACCTATATATGATAGATTAAAATCTCAATTTAAGTTGTGGGAAAAAGATATGATTGATCCAGTCTTTATGGATTTAGGCATGGGAAAAGAATATAATAAACTAAATCCAGATAGATGGATTCAAGCTAGCCAAGAGAAACAGTAACAGGCCACCCTTTAAACTGTTTTGCATTATTATCTCTAACATCCTGGTATCTAGGCCAACACTCAAATGTAACTTCTTTCTTTTTTTTGTTAAACTTTATAATCCCATATCCAGATCCGCTTGAATCTGAATCTGGATTTGCGTATGCGTGCATAGTAATTTTATTATTGAACCCATCCAAATATCTACCGTTCCAAGGCAAAACTTTATTAGATTTTTTACCGGATTTTTCATTTTTTGGCCACCACCATCTGCTGTAGTAATTATTAACAATTGCTGGAACAACAAAAGCCCATGGACCATCTTCAAATTTATCAATCCCGTGATGAATTACTGTTGCAAGATGCTGATCACCGGCAATATGAACAGCATTTGCTTCTTTTATTAGTTTTAATGCTTTATTTCTTCCTTTTTGTGGCCATCCATTAGAATCTAAATCTGCATGAAGCCTGTTTTCCTTACTACCATGAAGGTGCGCACCACCGCAGAAACCAGTCTGAGAAAGAACGGCTTTCATAACAGAACTATTTTGCTTTTTTCCCCACTCACTTAGAAACTTGTGTTGTCTTTCTCCCAACAAAGTTAGACCATCTAAATCAATAGATTTTGGATCGTAATTAGGATTGTTTATATGATCTGGTCTTGGGCCTTGTTTTGGTATTTTTCCGTTTGGTCCCGACTTGAATTTCCTGTCTTCAATAACAGCAAAATCAATATCTCCGTACTCAATATTTGTATAGTAAACACCAATTCCTTGCTCTATAGGAGTCTTATCGTAAGGGTCGGGAAGATGATTTGTCTGGGCTCTCTCCACCATTTTTATGTATTCTTTGTGATAGTAATAACCACCATCATTTCCTGCTGGTGAGGATGCTACTTTACCATTTTCTCCCCATAAGTTTCCTTGACCAATATCATGATCATCTGGGATTGTAATACACGGTCTTTCTCGAAATATTTCCCTAAACTGCATTCCAAATTTTAACCATGCTGCAGTGTGTTCTTTGTGATCATATGATTGATCTCCAGCAAAAAATAATATATCAGGGTTGATATGATTTATATTATTTATATAATTATTCCTATCTCCTCTATCTTTATTACTATTACAAGAAAATGCTGCTAAAACTATGCTTTCTTTCTCTGTAGGATTCTTTCTAATTAAACCAATAAACTCAGCACCTAGTCCATGACTTAGTCTGTATTTTACATCTTTTGAATCATCCCAGTCAGTAATTTTAAATGTTGTTGCCCATCCTATCTCATTAACTTTATTTGTTTTTATCTTTTCCCATTTACCGTTTTTATTAATCTCTAGTGTAATATCTCTAGACTCTTCTGGGTAAAGAGGAAAAAGTTGAGATGTTAGTTTAACCGTTTTATTTGATAGTGTATAAATACCAAATGCAATAACTTTATCTCTTTTTACTTTTAAATTTATTATTTCATTATCTGATCTATTCCACCAGTCATTTGTTGCAAGTATATCAAGATCAGAAAATGGCGATTTGGTGAAATTTTTCTTTTGAGAACTTCCAGTAAATAAAGTTGATGATGCAAGTGCGGCACCTGACAATGATGTCTTCTTTATAAAACTCCTTCTATCAAGTTTACTCATAAATTTTTTTACTTATATTTTTCAAACCACGTTAATATTCTATCTGAGACATCCATTAAAAACTTTGGTTCTCTTGGTCCATGCGGTGTCCTAGGATAAACAACCATTTCTGTATCAACACCTAACCTATCAAGTGCCCTATAAAATTCTTGTCCTTGAGTAAATGGTACTCTTAAATCATTAGAACCATGAATTATTTGAGTTGGTGTTTTAGTATTTTTAATCTGATATATTGCGGAGTGTTTTTCATATGTATCATAATCCTCCCAAAATTCAGCACCCATATGGGCAACTAAATAATCCTGAATATCTGTAGTAGTTACCATACTTATAAGATTTGGAAGCCCAGCTCCCATACTTGCTGCCTTAAAACGATTAGTTTTGGTCACTATGAAACTTGTAAGGTAGCCACCGTAACTCCATCCCATTACAAATTGTCTATCTGGATCACCAATTCCCATTTCAATAACTTTATCAACACCAGAAACAACATCTTCATAGTCTCCATAACCCCAATCCTTGTAATTAGCATATCTAAATTCTTTGCCATAACCAGTACTTCCTCTAGGATTTGGTTTTATAGTAATATATCCTTTCTCAGAAAAATATTCAGTCATATAAATACCTGGTCTCCCATTAAATCTTTCAGAAAATACACCAGCAGGACCCCCATGAATCTGAAGAATTACAGGATATTTTGATCCTTTCTTGTAATTTTTTGGATATGTAAGAATTCCTTCGATCTCTTTTCCATCGTATGATTTCCATGAGATAATTTCTGTTTTTGAAAGTTTTGGGTATTTGAGATTATTTATGTCACTAATTTTTTCAAATGACGGTTTATTAGTTTCACTAATATAAACTTCAACTGGTGTGTTGAGATTCTCATAGCATAATACAATTTTCTCTGAAAACTTACTTTTGACAACAGATGAAATTACACCATTATTATACTTTTCTTTGGACCATGAAATATATCCATCACCATTAGTTGGTAATAACAGTAATTGACCAGTAGTTTTTACAGACTCACTAATAATTAAATTTTCATCGTCAGAAGTCCATGAAATAATATTTGAAGATCTATTAAAAGTGTTTGCAAGTTTATTTATTACATCATTTTTTAAGTCGTAAACGAATACATCTCCTAGACCAATAGATTCTTGTTTACCACCTGATGATATAAATGCGAATTTATTACCGTCTCCTGAGAAGATTGGGTTACCATCTCTTCCTGGTCTATCAACAAGAAGTCTTAAATTTTTTCCATCTGAATCAATAACTGATATATCAGTATTTATAAAACCTGTGTTAATATTTGTATCTTCTTGATGTGAAAAAATGATTTTTTTCCCATTTGGAGAGTAGTCAAAACTATTTACTGAATAATTTCCAGAAGTGACTTGAGTAACGGTATCCTCGTCTAAATGATACGAGTAGATATGAGAATATTTAAAGTTTTTATCAACAAGAATTACGTCAGTTTTATTTTCTTTTGATTTAATTTCATCTTCAGTATCATCATCACTCTTTAGAAAAGAAATCATTTTTCCGTCTGGAGACCACTTTATTGATCTTACACCTTTCTTTTCTTTTGTTAACATTCTTGCCTCTCCTCCAAGGGTATTCATAATCCAAATTTGATTTTTTCCTGATCTTGAAGATAAAAATGCTATTTTTTTACCATCAGGTGAAAATTTAGGTGAACTGCTTGATTTCTGGTTAAAGGTATACTGAATATTTTCTTTTGATTCAATATCTGTTACCCAGATTTGGCTTAGGTATTCAGATTTCTTACCTTCCATAACAGGTTCCCTAACAACATAGGCTATACTTTTTCCATCATTACTAATTTCAGTCTGGCTAATTGACTTAATTTTCATGCTCTCCAAAGGACTCCATATATCCTGAGCTGATAAAGTGAAGGAAATGAAATATAATGTGATGGATAATAGAGTATTTCTGTAAATCATGTTTTTTAGTTTAATGTTGAATTAAAAATTAATTTATTTAATTTATTGTAAAAATATGATTCTAAATAAATTTATTTATTTGAATTATGTGCTGATTTATAACATATGAATGATTTTAATAGAAAATTATTAATAAAGTATACAGTAGAATTTGTTGTAATTGTTTTGGGAATATCAGTAACCTTTTGGATTGATGAATGGAACAGAAATAGACTAGAAAAAATTCAACATATAAAAGATTTAAGCTCTATAATTGATGACCTAGAAAATGATTCCCTAACTATTAACAGGGTTAATGAAGCATTATTACTAGGGGATTACAAAACAAACAGTATGATTAATTTAATTGAGCTTATGCAGCAGGATAAAATTTCATACAAAACTTATTATGATAGCATAATTAATCTGGGTTTTTTGTACACTTATCAAACTTTTTTTATGACTGATGCAACTTACAAGTCATTAATATCTAATGGAAGAATAAATCTATTTCCCCAAGATATACATAGTATGATGAATAAATATTATGAGGCAATCGCAAAAAGAGTTTATGATAATAACCAAATAGTTGATGACATTGCCTTAAGATATTACAATTATTATCATCCGTATTCTATGTTGTTCGCAAATGAAAATAATAATAATGGAGTAGTTTCTGATGTTAGATTTGGAATATACGGAACCGGTGAATTTAGTGATAATTCTAAGAAAAAATTTCAAAGATTTTTTGAAAATGATAAAATTAAAAGTAATTACACAGGAATAGAATTCTACTCAAATACAATTAATTTAAGAAACAGGATTAATGTTTATTCTGAGAGAATGAGAGAGGTAGATTTTGAAAGAACAAGAATTTCAGAATCTATAAGAAAATATTTGCAAGCACTTAACAACTAATAAAAATTTATTAATAAACCATAATCTTTATATTTAAGTAATAATTTAACAAATACATTTATGAAATATACATTTGTAATTGCTGCCTTTATTTTTTTATCATCCTGCGTAAAAGTTGAAGATGATAGCATTAACTCATCAGTAAAAATGAATTCAGAATCTGAGGAGATAAGTTTCATAATTGACCTAAAGGTTAACTCTAATTCGACAGAAGATTTAAATCTGTTTGTAAATGAAATAACAGAAAACGTAATTAAAAATGAAGATTTTTGTCTTGAATATGGTTATTATGTATCAGAAGATATGACTTCAGTAACCCTTTACGAGAAATATAAAAACAGTGACGGAGCTACAAAACATGGTCAAAACTTCATAGAAAGTCCATATTTTGAAAGATTTTTTAATCTTTTCACGCTAGAAAATTTTGTAGTAACCGGTCCAGCCTCTGAAGAATTTAAGAAATTCACATCCGATAATGGATTTGTAATTGAGTACAGGGAATCTGTTGATGGTTTTATAAGATAATGATAAGGTTTTTATTCTTTTTAATTTTCTTCCAGTTTGGCTTTGATACATTAAAAGCTAATAACACTTTTCGAAACCTTGATGTTTTTGAATTACAATATGTTCGAGATCCACAGATTTCACCTGACGGAACTAAGATAGTCTATGTGAGGACTGAGATGGATATTATGAAGGATGGAAGGACTTCGTCTCTTTGGATTATTAATTCTGACGGTACTAATCATCAGAAATTAACTTCCAATATCTTTAACGAAAGTAATCCAGTTTGGAGCCCAGATGGAAAAAGAATATCATTCATTTCAAGTATTGATGATGGGAATGGTTCAGAAATACATGTCTATTGGATGAATTCTGGACAGTATTCATCCATTTCACAACTTGATGGCTCCCCAAGATCACTCAAATGGTCACCTGATGGTAATTACCTTGCCTTTATCATGTTCGTTCCAGAGAAAACATTACAACTTGTCTCTCCTCCAAGAAAACCAAAAAACGCAAATTGGGCTGAAAAGCCGAGAATTACAGATAGATTGAAACATGAGGCAGATGGGTTAGGTTATATGAAAGAAGGTTTCTCACAAATCTTTATGATATCTTCGACTGGAGGTAAGCCAATTCAAGTAACTACAGAAAAATTTAACCACTACGCATTTGACTGGATGTCAGGTTCAGACGGCTTAGTTTTCTCTTCAAATTATACTGAGGATTGGGAATATGACTTTAGAAATTCTGAAATTTATTCTATATCAGTTAATGGCTCTAATCTTCAACAACTGACAGATAGAAATGGACCTGACATGGGTGCAGCTGTATCACCAGATGGCAAATCGATTGCATATTTAGGGTATGAGGATAAGGTTCAAACCTACCAAATAAATAACTTAACAATAATGGATATTGATGGTAGCAACAAGAGAACTATTAATATTGAACTCGATAGAAATATAGAATCTCTGAAATGGTCTGCGGACGGAAAAAATTTATATTTTATGTATGATAACTATGGAAATACTAAGATAGCTACAACAAATTTAACTGGCAGAGTAAGAAAGTTAATTGACGATGTTGGTGGAACATCAATTGGTAGACCTTATGGTGGTGGTTCATTTTCGGTGTCATTAAAAGGTGAAATAAGCTATACATTAACATCCCCGTATCATCCAGCAGATATTGGTTTTTACGAAGGAAATTCTTTTAAAAGATTAACCAACCTTAATAATGACCTTTTACGAGGTAAAGATTTAGGTGTCATTGAGGAGATTTGGTACAATTCATCTGTTGATGGTAGAAAAATTCAGGGTTGGATTGCTAAACCACCAGGTTTTGATAAAGAAAAAAAGTATCCCCTTATAGTTGAAAACCATGGTGGTCCAATAAGTAATTATGGAGATAGATTTTCTCCAGAAATATTATTGTATTCTGCTGCCGGATATGTCGTTTTTTATCCAAATCCTAGAGGTAGTACAAGCTATGGTGAAGAATTTGGAAACCTGTTATATAGAAATTATCCTGGAGATGATTACCATGATGTAATGGATGGGGTGGATAAGGTGATTGAACTTGGATATATTGATATGGAAAACCTATTTGTCACTGGAGGAAGTGCAGGAGGTATTATGACAGCATGGATAATTGGAAAAACAGATAGATTTAAGGCATCAGCAGTGATAAAACCTGTTATGAATTGGATTTCAAAGACCTTAGTAGCAGATAACTATTATGGTTATGCTCACTCAAGATATGATGGTCAGCCTTGGGAAAACTTTAATCATTATTGGAGCTTTTCACCAATATCTCTAGTTGGTAATATTGAAACACCAACAATGGTTATGGTTGGTCTCAACGACTTAAGGACTCCTCCCTCAGAGTCAAAGCAGTTATATCATGCCTTAAAGCTGAGGAAAATTGAGACGGTTTACGTAGAGATTCCTGGTGCATACCACAATATATCCAATAAGCCTAGTCAGCTTATAACCAAAATTGATCATATATTATATTGGTTTAATAAGTATAGAGACTAGTTTTTTTAAAATATAATACTAGATTTACTTTTTTAATTAAATCAAAAAAATTATGAGAAACATATTATTATCTCTACTTGCATTAATTGCTTTTAGTTGTAGTTCTCCAACAAACGGTGTAGTAACTACTTTTGATGACGAGAAATCAAATGCAATCAGAGAACATTATCAAAATTACCTAAAGAATGATGTTCCAGCACTACAATCTTTGTGGTCACCTGATCTTAAGATTTACATGAATAGTGTTGATGCATCAACTGTAAGTGATATTTCAGAGTTAATTACTGTTCAGCATCAAGTTTTCGATAATATAAGCATGAGTTGGACTTATGATGAAAATGGTGGTGAGGATCTTGGTGTTTGGGTTCAAACAACTAAATATCCTGCATCAGATAATAATCCTGAAACAGCAGTTAGTCACAGTTGGTTCATTTGGTCCGCAACTGGAAAATCAAGTGGAAATACTATCACAATACCCGTCCACATAAGTTTTGAATGGGCTGATGGAAAAATTGTAAGAGAGTGGCACAATTTTGATACAACAGCTATGATGGCTGAGATTGAACTTGCAAGTGAAGGATAAATAAAGAATAACCCTCTTTTTGAGGGTTATTTTGTTTTAAAAATATATATTCAAATTGGTGATGAAGTTTTATAAGATTTGTTTTTTATCACTTTTCATTTCATTAAATCTATTTTCAAAACAAGAAAATATTAATTTCTATAATTCATCAAATATTATTCAAATGTTGGATAAACTTGATGTCTTTGGAAAAGTTCTTTACATAGCAGCTCACCCGGATGATGAAAATACAAGACTTATAACCTACCTGGCCAACGAGAAAAAATATGAGACTGCCTATTTATCTATGACAAGAGGTGGTGGTGGACAAAATTTTATAGGAACTCACTTAAAAGAAAATTTGGGATTAATACGAACCCAAGAACTTTTGAAAGCAAGGGAAATAGACGGAGGAATTCAATTTTTTACATCAGCTGTTGATTTTGGTTATTCGAAAGGTCCGGTTGAATCTTTAGATTTTTGGGATGAGGAGAAGATGCTTCACGATTTTGTCTGGATTATAAGGAAATTTAGACCTGATATACTAATTACCAGATTTAATCAAACACCAGGAATAACCCATGGCCACCACACGGCATCAGCCATTTTAGCACAAAAAGCCTTTAATATGTCAGGAGACCCAGACGTATTTCCAGATCAACTAAAGCATGTTAAACCATGGAAACCTCAAAGAATATTTTGGAATACCTCTTCAAGATTTTTTAATCTAGATAAATATGATAAGGATAAGATGCTGAAGGTTGACGTTGGAATCTATAATAACTTGTTGGGGAAGTCATATAATGAAATTGCATCAGAGAGTAGATCAATGCATAAAAGTCAAGCCTTTGGAGCGCTAAGAAGAAGAGGTAGTGAGATAGAATTATTTGTCCATACTCAAGGTAAAATTGCCAAGGATGACATGATGGAAGGAATTGATACCTCTTGGGAAAGAGTAAGACCACATGATAGGCTGAAGGAATTAATCAAGCAATCGAAAGATTCATTTGATATCAGAAAACCTCATTTGATTACTTCTTATCTGGCTGGTATATACAGAGAATTAAATAGAATTACTGATAGGCATTGGAGGGAAATAAAGAAAAAAGAAATAAAAAATCTTATCAAGGTATCAACCGGATTATTTTTTGAATCTCTTTCAGATATTGAAATTGCTGCTCCTGGAGATAACATTAAAATTAATTTTGAGGCTATAAATAGGAGTCCTGTTGATATTAAATTGAAGAAAATTGTGCTATTAGATAAAGAAATATTAATAAATCAATCTCTTACAAATAATCAATTTTTCAGAAAAGAAATACCATTTATCGTTCCTGATGATTCAAAAATTTCTGAAAAGTACTGGCTTGTAAATAAGCCCTCATTTGGAACATATTCAATAGATGATTTAAAAGATCTGGGTGCACCAGATAACTCATCAGATTTTACATCTAAATTTTATTTTGAGATTGAAGGTCAGGAAGTTGTTTATTCATCTTCACTTCAAAATAAAACCAATAATCCAACAAAAGGAGATGATTATAAGACTTTTAGCGTTGGGAATCCAATTTATATAAATCCCAAAAATGACTTAGAGCTATTTGTAAATTCTAACAAAAAAGAGATTGAAATTGATGTAATTGCTGGAAAAGATAATTATACAGCAAATATATCTTTAGATGTTCCAGAGGGAATTAAATATTCCCCAGAGTTTCATGCTGTTTCATTTGATAAAAATGGTGAGAAGAAAACTTTTAAGTTTGAGATTGACTTATCGGGTGCAAAGGAGACCAATTATGATATAAAATATAAGGCAACTGATAATAAAAACTCTTATTACAGAGGAATTGAAGTTATAAGTTATGATCATATTCCTTTACAGACAAGATTTCCAGAATCATCGGTTTCAATTAAGAAATTTAATCTTGATTTTAAATCAAAAAAAATAGCCTATTTGATGGGTCCAGGAGATTTAGTTCCACAATCTCTAGGCCTTGTTGGATATCAAGTTGACTTGTTAAAAAATGAACAAATCAATTTGGAAACCCTAAGAGAATATGATGCTTTAATTTTTGGTGTAAGAGCATTTAATGTGGATAAATCCTTAACTCAACTAAAATCACAAATTATGAGTTATATCGAGAATGGAGGAAATGTAATTCTTCAGTATAACACAAGTTCTAGGTGGAATAACCTAGACTTAAATAGTTTTCTTCCTCATAACTTAAATATCTCACGAAATAGAGTATCTGAGGAGAATGCACCTGTTAAAATATTAAATCCAAAACATCCAGCACTCAATATTCCAAACAAAATTACTTTAAAAGATTTTGATGGTTGGGTTCAAGAGAGGGGTTTATATTTTCCAAACGAGTGGTCAGAAAATTATGAAACACTGATCACATCCAATGATAAAGGAGAAGAACCTAACGATGGGGGGATATTAATATCAAAAATTGGAAAGGGGCATTTTATATACACATCCTACTCATGGTTTAGGCAACTACCTGCAGGAGTGCCTGGTGCTTACAAACTATTTTCTAATCTTCTTTCTCTCGGAAAAAAGTAATAAACTAATTATAGTTTTTCCAGACTTTGGTTGATCCGTCTTTGCTAACAGATAAAACATTATAATTTGCATTTCTGTTGACTGTTTCCATTCCTGGAACATTTAGACCTGCTGGCATCCCTGGAACAGTTAATCCAGCAATATTAGGATTTTCACTAATTAATTTTTTTATATCACTTGCAGGAACATGTCCTTCAATGAAATAAGATCCAACTATTCCTGTATGACAAGATATTTGATCTTGTGCAATATTATACTTTGATTTAATAGATCTCATATTTTCTCTAAAAATTGACTCAACTTCAAATCCATTTTCTTCAAGGTGCGTAACCCATTTTTTACAACATCCACAAGAAGGGGACATGTAGGCTTGCATTTTAATTTTCTTCTCAGTACATGACAAATTAGTAACTGAAATAAATACGAGTAATAATAATTTCTTCATTTGCTTAAATTTTTTTCGAATATATAAATAAAAATTGAACTCTATATTTAATTTGACTAGATTTATTTTATGCCCAAACTATTATACATTTTTCTTTATTTTGCTTTCATATTATCTTCTTGTAATGAAAAATTAAAAGTAGGTGAAAAACCAACTAATTTAAAGGGCTGGGTAGAATATCAAAAAAAAATTAAAGAACACGAGTCAGGTAACAACTATTTTCCTGGCTACAAAGAATACGAGTTAGATAAACTTCGTAGAAAAAATACTTTATCTAATTTTTCTAATTTAGTAAGTGAGTCAGATTTTAGCTCTTCTGCTGCTAATAAATCTATTTTTACTGAAAGAGGACCTCAAAATGCATCAGGAAGAACAAGAGCTCTGGTAACTGACAAATCTGATGCTACAGGAAATACCTATTTGGCAGCTAGTATAGGTGGTGGAATATGGAGAGGTGTATACAATCAATCAACCTTGGAAATGGTTTGGTCAAATTTAACAACAGATATTGAAAATTTAGATTTTGTATCAATCGCACAGTCAGAATCCAACCCCGATGTAATTTATGCTGGAACAGGTGAGAAATCATTATCTGGAGATGATAACGGAAGTGGAATATATAAATCCAATGACGGTGGTGCAACCTGGTCTAATATATCTCCTAAAATATCTGGAAAGGTTGATCCAGCTTTTGCTAATGTTTACAGAATTATTGTTGATCCATCTGATTACAATACATTAATTATAGCCACAGAATATAAATATTATTGTAATTCATACCTTTTTAAATCAACGGATGGTGGAAATTCTTTCTCTATGGTTTATAATGTTCTCGATGATCAGGGAGAATGTCGAGCTGCAACTCAAGTTGTTTATGCTCCAAGTAATTTTAATATACAGTATGCGGCTATAAAAGGTGGTAATGTTATTAAATCCACAGATAAAGGATCTACCTGGACTCAAACATCAGATTACGATGGATTTCAGAATGGCGGTTTCTATAGTCGTAATGAAATTGCTGTATCTTATTCAGATCCAAATATTATCTATGCGGGAATTAAGTCAGGAGGTTCTGGGATGCCTCCTTTCATGCTAAATGTTTCATATGATGCTGGAGATACTTGGCACCACGTTCAAGAAAATGATAAGGGAAACTCAGAATACTTTGACGATAATTGGATAGGACAACAAGGTAATTACAATAACTTTATTGCAATAAACCCTTTCAATGATAGGGTGGTTTACGTTGGGGATATAAATATTCATAAATTTACTATACGACTGGACACTACAAAATCTTCACAAGCAATTACGGACGTATATAGTCAGATATCATCTGATGGAGTTCCCAAAATTAATGGATATGTCCACCCTGATCAACACACAATGAGCATTTTCTCTGATGGTGTGAGTAATTTTAGACTAATTGTAGGAAATGATGGTGGCCCTGCTATATCTGATTTTAGTTCCGATCCAGGAGTTAATGACAAAAGCTGGCAGGCTACTGAGTTTATGTGGGCCTGGACACCAAGTGGATCTTCAAAACCACCAATTGATGCTGGGTATAGAACAACTCAGTTCTATCATGCATCTAAGGTTAAGGGAAAAAGTCAGTATTTAGGTGGTACACAGGATAATGGTTCTTATCTAACAAGAGAGCCTGGAATTAGTGGTCCTCAAGAAGCATCAAGAGTTGGTTCTGGTGATGGATTTGAGTCAGTTACACACTGGGAGGATCCTTTAAGAATGATGATAACATGCCAATACAACGGGTGTGCCAAAATTTCATACGATGGAGGTGTTAATGGACCATGGTCATTTTGGACAACAAGTGGTTTTAAGCAAGCAGAATCTGAAGGAAATCCTTTCTATTCTAAATTGGAAAGTTCCAAACAGGATGCTGATATGATTTACGGCATAACTTCAAAGGGTGTTATAAGGTCTGAAAATTTTGGTGATTCCTGGGAATACATAAAACTTGGAAACAACTACAGAGGAGGAGAAATTGAGGTTTCTGACGCAAATCCAAGATTTGTTTATGCTGGTCAATATATTTCCTCTAGTTCTAATATTTATTTATCAAAGGATTGGGGTAAAACATTTGAATCTATGGATTTACCTACTAATGGATTAAACGGCTATGTTTCAGGTATTTACTCTCACCCGACAGAGGATTCAACTGTCTACCTATTATTTTCCTACTTTGAGAGAGCTAAAGTTTTTGAGTCTAAAGACTTAGGAGCTACATGGGAAGATTTGTCAGGTTACCCTTCTAATTTTGAGACAGGTGAATCATCTAACGGATTTCCAAATGTAGGAGTGAATGCTTTAGTAGTTATGCCGTATGATCCGAATATAATTTGGGTTGGTACAGAAATTGGTTTATTAGAGTCAACTGATAGAGGTGAAAGTTGGAATTTAGTAAACTCTAATCTGCCAAATGTGATGATTAATGATTTTGAGATTGGAGATCAGGGTCAGATTGTTATTGCAACATATGGTAGGGGTATGTGGACAGCTACAATTCCTGAACTGATGGATTTTAAACCAAAAGAGAGTGGTATAAGCTTTAATTTAAATAAAGATACTATTTCAGAGAATGAAGAAACAGCTTTAATTCAGTATACCCTTACAAGAGATATCTCGCCTTATAGTCCAATGAAAGTAGTCTTCTCACTATCTGGTTCAGCATCTGCATCAGACTATGATATTATTGGTGATACGATGGTAATTACTAATTCAAAACCAGGTAGTTTGAGTATTAAGTCTGTTCAAGATGATACTGAGGAGGGATATGAATCTGTTAAATTAAAACTATCTTATATTGAAAATGGTGAATTGATAGGTTCAGATGAACTTAATTTAGTTATCCAGGATGATGATAATTCAAACTCCCCACCAAATCTAAGTTTTGATATTGAGAAATCCATAATTGCTGAGAATGAGGAATCCTTTGATGTTAATATTCAGTTATCAAAAGAACCTAATCAAGGTAATGTAGAGGTTACATTTGATTTTGGTGGAACAGCTTCTAATGATGATTTTTCAGTGAGTGAAAACCCAGTAGTTATTGGTTCAGGTACATCATCAACTATTACAATTACTTCAGTTCAGGATGAAATAGACGAACCAGATGAGTTAATTTCTGTTATGGTTTCAAACATTAAAAATGCTGGAGGAAATATTGGCTCAATTGGTGTTGTAACAATCATTGATGACGATGAACCAATCCCATTATCTGTAGAATCTGATAACATTGATTTTAATGTATATCCAAATCCGTATAATGACTATATAAATATAGAACTTGGTAGATCGTGGGACGGTGAGGTAAACCTATCACTATATGACATGTTTGGCAGAGTATATAAATCAAAAAACATTATGAATTCAAATAATAATTTCACACACAGAATAGATATATCAGATAATGAGATTGGAATCTTAATTTTAAAAATTAATAAGAAAGAAAAAGTATTTATTAAAAAAGTTTTCAGGAAATAATAATTTTATGTTACAAAAATAAAATGATATGTTCTATAGGATAATCTTTTTCTCGTTTCTTTTGATAAATATATCCTGTGATATTAAGTCTGACGAGCTAAAAATATCTCAAAATGATTCATTAGCTAATTTTATTAGTTCTTTTGAAGAATACACTTATGATGAGAGTCATACATCTAGTTATATTTATGATCAGGATAAACTTCATAGGTTTGATATTTATCTTACTAATGAGAACCTAAACAGAATTGATAATGATCCTGCGGCTGAAGAATATGTTGAGGGATTTCTTGTTTTTGAAGGTAAGGTAATTAAAAATGTAGGTGTGAGGTATAAAGGATCAATCGGAGCTTGGGTTGGATGTCTTTCAAGTCCAGACTGGATTAACCCCAATGGCTACAAAATATGTCCTAAATTATCGATGAAAATAAAGATTAATTGGCAAGGAGATAAGAAGTTTTATGGAATGAAAAAGCTTCAGTTTCATTCCCAAAATTTAGATAAATCAAAGATGCACGAGAGACTGGGATATTACATGTATAGAAATTTTGGAATAAATGCGCCAAGATCAAATCATGCTTTAATTTATGTTAATGGAGAATTTACTGGTCTATTTGCAAACACAGAAAATATAGACGGTCCCTATACTAATCAACACTTTGATGGGGGTGGAGGAAACTTATATAAAGAGGTTTGGCCTGTAAATAGTGAAGGTGAGTCAAGAAGTGATGAATATTTTAAAGATGGATTAAAGACAAATGAAGAGATCTCAGATGTCTCAAAAATTAAATCCTTCTCTAATTTATTAAGTGAATCTGAAAAAAGTGAAGTGAAATCAGTTGTTGAAAATTGGATTGATAAAGATATATTTTTAAAAACCATTCTTGTTGATAGAAGGATAGCAAATGATGATGGTTTCATGCATTTTTATCACGAAGGAGGCAAGACCTATGAAAACCATAATTATTTCTGGTATGAGTTTCCGAATGAAAATAAATTACAATTAATTCCTTGGGATCTTGACAATGCTTTCGAGAACCTAGTTCAAAACATAAATCCAGTAACACCAATAAAAGATAAATGGAATGAAATTTCCAATGATTGTAATGGATTTAATTATGGTCAATTTAATTTGAAGCAAAAATCTGCAGCGTGTGATAAGATTATTGGATCTTTTACCGATTATAGTATTAAGTATGATAGTCTTGATCAAATTTTTCAAAACGAATTGTACAATATGCCAAACATAAACCTGCTTATCGATAAATGGTCATCCCAAATTAGGGATGCGGTTAAAGATGCTTACTTAAGACACGGTAGTCCAGAACCAAGTTTATTAGAGTGGCAATATAATGTTGATGTAATGAAAAATTCTATTGAACAATCCCTAAATTAGAATCTTATGAGACTTATTCATTTAATATTGATTTTAATTTTAGTTACTTCATGCATTGAAGAAGATTTATCTACTGAGGGTAGAGGTTTGATAATTAATGAATTTTTGGCAAGTAATGACTCATGCTGTAAAGATAGTAATGGGGATTATGATGATTGGGTAGAACTGTATAACGACTCAAATCAGCCTATTGATATTGGTGGAATGTATTTCACAGATACACCAAATGATGATAAACCATATTTAATTCCATCGTCAGATCCTAATTCAACAACCATTCAGCCT
This sequence comes from uncultured Marinoscillum sp., assembly GCA_902523065.1. Taxonomy (GTDB): domain Bacteria; phylum Bacteroidota; class Bacteroidia; order Cytophagales; family MED-G16; genus MED-G16. The sequence continues at coordinate 37,286 of CABYXZ010000006.1, read as the reverse complement.
AAGGGATATCTTGTAATTTGGTGTGACGATGATCAGGAGCAAGGTGCTCTCCACGTTAGTAAAAAACTTAGTAAGGGCGGAGAGTCAATAATTCTATTATCTCAGGACAAACTTACAATTGTAGATTCCTACACATTTCCTGAACAAACTACAGATATTTCAATGGGTAGAGACCAAAATGATTTTACAAACTGGATATTTTTTGAAAATCCAACTCCAGGTTTACCAAATAATTAAACAATCACTGGCTTTTTGGCCATACTTTTTAAAAATAAAAAATGAGATTTAATAGCGTCTCTAGTAGTCTTATACTCGTTATATGGAAGTTGGAATTCACTAGCTGTTTTTCTTACAATTTCAGATAATTTTTTATAATGTATGTGAGATATATTAGGAAATAAGTGATGTTCTACCTGAAAGTTTAAACCTCCTGAAAACCAGTTCATTATTTTATTATTTGTTGAGAAGTTGGAAGTTGTAAAAAGCTGGTGAATAGCCCATGTATTTTTCATATCTAAATTTTTGAATGGGAGGGGCATTTCAACTTTCTCAACAATATGCGCAAGTTGAAATATTGTGCTAAGAATTAATCCTGCTGTGTAGTGCATTATAAAGAAACCTATAAGAATTTTCCACCATGCAAAATCCAGATAAATCATGGGTATTACAATCCATATCGAGTAGTATATAGTTTTTGTAAAAATTAAATTCATCCACTGCTTAAAAGGATTAATAAATTTTTTAAATGCTAGTTTTTGTTTTATGTATCTACTTGTCTGAAAAAAATCAGTAACAATAGCCCAATTTATTGTCATAAGTCCATATAATAAAAAGGAATAGATATGTTGAAAACGATGGTGAGGTTTCCATTTTGTATGTTCACTAAATCTTAAAATTCTTCCTGCTGCTAAATCCTCATCATGGCCATGAATATTAGTGTATGTGTGGTGTAAGACATTGTGTTGTATCTGCCAGTTATATGCATTGCCAGCTAAAACATATATACTACTTCCCATTAACTTATTAACCCATTTTTTACTAGAAAAGGAACCATGATTCCCATCGTGCATAATATTCATGCCAACTCCGGCCATACCAACTCCTGTTATCATAATTAGACCTAAACACACCCATTGGTTAAGATCTAAAAACATGATCATAAAGTAGGGTACAATAAAAACTGAAAAAATTATTGTGGATTTAAGGTAAAGCTTCCAGTTACCAGTTTTTTTTATTTTGTTTTCTTTGAAATAATTATTTACCCTCTCATTCAATATTTTAAAGAATTTTTTAGGATCTTTTTTTGAGAATTTAGGGAATGATATATTCTTCACATGTAAATGAAATAAATAATAATTAAACTTAAAAATTGACAGTCAAAATATTTTATAACATTATAATTAAAAACAAATAATGTCTTGAATACGTTTTTCTACTTTATTAAAACACATTGAATTTGATAAGATACATCCCCCTTTTATTCTTTTTATTTTCTTGTGAAAAAAATAATGAATATACTGTTTCAGTAGAAGTCCTCCCAGTTGAGTCTGGTTCAATTGATTTTCTTAATAAATTTTATGGTGAAAATGATGATGTCCATTTGAAAGCATTTCCTAACGAACATTATGAATTCGACTTTTGGAGTGGTGACGTGAGCAGTAATCAAATAGAAATAAATTTTAAAATAAATCGTAATGTAAGAATTACAGCAAATTTTAAGATGATTGATTCTGATAATGATGGGGTACCTGACAAGGATGACCTTTGTACTGATACAGATATAGGTATAGAAGTAAATGAATCAGGGTGTTCACAAGAAAATAATGACTACGACAACGATGGAATTATCAATAAATTTGACAACTGCCCTGAAACTCTTGAAAATACTACAGTAAATGAGTATGGATGTTCTTTCATTGTTTTAGATGACAATCAAAAAACATTAAAGGCTGAATCTTTCGCAAAGGATTATACTGATACAGTCATTTTATTTAATGGTGATAGTATCTTAATAGTTGATGATTGGAAAAGCCTAAGATCTTTAGGTCCTTCATCTTATAAAAGAGATGTCAAAATCGTGACAACATTTCTTGAGGAAATGAGAGAGTTTTGTTCCCTACCTTGTAAGATTAGTGATGACTTTGATATGAGTACATGGGATTTAAGTAATGTAAAATCAATGTTTTTTACATTTTGGAATACCAATGGATTTAATCAGGATATATCAGATTGGGATGTTAGCAAAGTAGAAAGTATGGAAGGTGTATTTTTTCATGCATATAATTTAAATGTTGATGTATCAAAATGGGATGTCTCAAACGTGATAAGTATGAAGAGAATGTTCAGAGGTGCATTTTATGCAAATCCTGACGTTTCTCAATGGGATGTATCTAAAGTAACAAATATGCTTGAGATGTTTCACGGAACTGATATTGCTCAAGATCTAAAGAATTGGGATGTATCAAATGTAACTAACATGGAAAAAATGTTTTATGATGCAAAGTATTTTAACCAAGATCTTTCTATATGGGATGTGGGTAATGTAACAGAATGTAATAGTTTTTATGAGAACACGGAATCATGGTCACTGCCCAAACCAAGTTTCATAAAATGTAATCCTGACGGTTAATGCTTATCAAGAGATTTATTTCTAAATTTAATTTTTGATCATTATATTGGAACTATAAGTTCATAATTAAAATATAAGCGTTGTTATCAGTAAGAAATATTAGTAAATCATATGTTGATCATAAGGCATTAGATGATGTCTCCCTAGATATAAGGAAGGGAAGTATTTTTGGTTTATTAGGACCTAATGGAGCAGGAAAGACATCTATGATTAGAATTATAAATCAAATCATAAATCAAGATGAAGGTGAGATTTTTATTGATCAAAAAAAAATAACCTACGACGATGTAAGAAAGATAGGTTATATGCCGGAAGAAAGAGGTTTATATAAGAAAATGAAGGTAGGTGATTTTTTACTTTTTATGGGAAAGTTGAAGGGGTTATCTAGAGATAAATGCATAGACTCTTCAGCTGATTGGTTTGAAAACTTGGAGGTTTCTAATTGGTGGAAGAAAAATATTGAGGATTTGTCTAAGGGTATGAGTCAAAAAGTTCAATTTATTTCAACAGTAATTCATAACCCTGACTTAATAATTTTAGATGAACCATTTTCAGGCTTTGATCCTGTCAATGCGAACCTTGTCAAGAAAAATCTTCTCAGACTAAAAGAAGAAGGAAAGACAATTATTTTCTCTACACATAGGTTAGAATCCGTTGACGAGCTCTGCGATCATCTTGCTATGATTAATAACTCAAAAAAAATATTGGATGGAAACACAGACGAAATAAAAATGAACGCTAAATCTGATACTTACATTTTAAAGCACGATAAAAAAATTGAATCAAATGATCAGTTGTTTGATGTAATATCTCAAAATAAGTTATCTAGAAATGTATACGAGAGTGAGCTTTCTTTAAAAAAGGGTAAATCATATAGAAACATGTTCTCTGAAATTTCAAAAGATATTGAAATTATTTCTTTTGAACAGAAAGTACCTAATATGAACGATATATTTATAATGAAAGTAGAGGAGGGTAAAAATGGATAAAATATGGATAATACTTGAGAGGGAATACCTTCAGAGGGTTAAGAAAAAGTCTTTTATTCTATCAACAATATTAACACCATTAATATTTCCTATTTTTATTGTTATAACAGTTTTTGTTTTGTCCACTGAAGAATCAGAGGAACGTATTATCGCTCTTTTAGATAGTAATAATTTCATTGAAGATTCTACTAAATTTCAAAATAATATTTTTTTAAAAAGTGATGAGAAAATTTCAGATATTCAGAACTTGATTGATGATGGCATAATTTATGGAGCTCTAGAAATTCCTAAGTTAGATATATATAATCCAGATGAATTAAGGTTTTACTCAAAAAATGTACCTGGTGGAGATTTGATTAGCGGTATTGAGAGCTTAATTGAAAATAAAATTAGGGAACTAAAAATTCAAGATTTAAAGTTAAATGAAGAGTCTCTGGAGAAACTAAGAACAAGAATATCTATGGAGACTTATAGCGTTGATTCAGATTTAAGTTCAGGTACCAATGAGGTAGGTGTCAAACAGTCAAATTCAGATGTAGCCTTTGGTTTAGGATATTTTAATGGTTTTCTTATCTACATGTTTGTTTTCATTTATGGTAGTTTTATCCTCCAGAGTGTTCTTGATGAGAAAACAAGTAAAGTTGTTGAGGTAATAATTTCTTCTATTAAACCTACGCAGCTTATGATGGGTAAAGTTCTTGGTGTTGGTGCAGTTGCTTTCACTCAAATATTTATTTGGATTATTTTAGTGACATCAATATCAACCTTTACATCCATGTATTTTGGTATAAATTCTTATGAAACTACCCAAATTGTTCAGTCTGAGGAGGAAATCAATAATTCAAAAGAAGTAGTAAAAGGTATCTATGAAATGTTTGGAACTATTGACATTAAGAAAACTGTTTTTATTTTCCTCATTTATTTTCTGGGGGGATTTTTCTTGTATGGTGCTTTTTTTGCTGCAATAGGATCTGCTGTGGATAATTTACAAGATGCAAGTCAATTTACTTTGCCAATATCTCTTCCAATAATTGCGAGCTTAATGTTTATGGGAATAGTTCTAAATAATCCCGAAGGAAATGCATCTATTTTTCTGAGTATGTTTCCATTGACCTCACCTATTTTGATGATGGCACGTCTTGCATTTGGTGTACCAGATTGGCATTTGGTAATATCTATTTTGATATTGATTATTTCCGTTATCTTCGCTCTGTGGTTTGCTGGAAGAATATATAGAGTTGGAATTTTAACTTCCGGTTCAAAAATTACCTATAAACTGTTATGGAAATGGTTTATAATGAAAAACTATTGATTAATTAAAACTACACTCTTATGTTAGATCTCTTTTACGAAGGTGGTGTTCTGTTCATGTCTATTATTTCCTTTTTTCTTTTAATGACTTTGATTTCTTTTTATTTACACAACGATAAGCTTAAAACTTATGGTAATCTAGCACTGGCATCAGGTATTTTAGGATCATTTATTGGTATTTATTCAGCCTTAGGTGTGATTGAGCAAGTAGGGAATGTTTCTCAAGCAATTTTAGCAGGCGGATTCAGGGTAGCTTTTATTTCTTTGATGTATGGTGTAATTGTCTACATAGTTTCAAGACTCTTATCTATTTTTAGATAATATTTTTTTAGTTTTATCCTCATGAGAAATTTTATGTACTGCCTATCGGTATTATTCATTATTTCATGTACAAACAAATCAAATAAGCAATTTGGTCAGGGTAAAAGAGGTGTTGTCAGCTCTGCCCATCCCTTAGCATCAGAAGCCGGGATAAAAATTCTTGAGAGTGGGGGAAATGCAATAGATGCAGCTGTTGCAAGTGCGTTTGTACTAAGTGTTGTTGAGCCAAGCATGAGTGGCATTGGAGGAAGACTTCAGGCAATAGTAAAGTTACCTAACGGAGAAATCAGAGGTGTCGATGCATCAACCCAAGTACCTGAAAAATATGATTCAAATACTCACCCTAAAAATTCTTATGGTTATTCAACTATAGGGATTCCAGGTGTAGTAGCTGGTTTAGTTAAACTCAGTAAAGAATATGGAGAACTTCCTTTAGATGTAGTAATGGAGGATGCTATCTATTTTGCTGAAAATGGATATAAGATTCTTCCAGGCGAGTCGTACAGACAAATGATTGCAAAAGATCAAATTGAAAAATTTGATGGCACAAAAAAATATTTTCTAGATGAGAACGGAGAAAACTTTAGCTCTGGGGAGCTAGTTGTTCAATCTGATCTTGCTAAAACCCTAAAAATTATTTCAAAAAAGGGTAAAAGTGGTTTTTATGATGGTGAGATAGCAAAAAATATAGTAGATGATATTCAACAAAATGGCGGTATTTTGACTTTGGATGATCTTAAAAATTATGAAGCTAAAGATTCAAGAGTTCTTAGTGGAAATTATAGAGGATATGATGTTCATTCGCTTTTTTTACCTTCATACGGAGCAATCACAATAGAAATACTTAATATATTATCACATTTTAATATTGATGAATTAGATCAAGTTGAGTGGGTAAAAATGTTTTCAGATGTTTTTAGGATAGCATATTTGGATAGGCCTAAGCAGAAATACAAAGACTCACTAGAATTGATTTTATCAAAAGGTTACGCTAAAAAGTTGTTTCACACATTAAAAGAGTCAAAAGCATCTAAAAGAACTAATGCTGAATTAAATGGTGAGTGGATAGCTGATATTGGACATACAACTCATCTTTCAGCGTCAGACAAAGATGGGAATGTTATTTCATTGACTCAGACTATCGGGCCATTAATGGGCTCAAAGGTTGCATCTGATGGATTAGGTTTTTTATATGCTGTTACTCTTGGTGGGTATCTAGGTGATTACAAACCAGGAGATCGAGCAAATTCTCACATTTCACCGACAATTGTAACTAAAGATAATGGGTTTTATCTCTCTCTTGGGGCAGCAGGTGGATCAAGAATTATTACAGCAGTAACTCAAGTTATAAGTAATGTTATAGATAAGGGTATGCGTTTGGACAAAGCACTTCAAAAGGGTAGAGTCTATAATGTAAATGATACTACTGAGATAGAGAACCATGATGGAATAGTTTGGGAATTTCAAAAAGATGAAATACCATATAAAAATAGGTTTATTATGAAATCTGCACGTTTTGGTAGAGTTCACGCTGTTCAGTATGACACAATAACAAATACTATAATTGGTGCTGCAGACCCGGATTGGGAGGGAAGTGTTAAAACCTTCTAAAATTTTTTCATATTAAGGTAACAATTTGTTTTTTGCAGGGTAAATAATTATGTGAAAAAAAAATTGATAAATATTTATTGGTTCAAAAGAGACTTAAGACTTGAAGATAACGAACCTCTACACGAAGCATCAAAACAAAGTGAGAAACTTTTGCTCATTTATTTTTTGGAAGATAAACTAATCAGTGATCCACATTATAGCAATTTTCATTGGAATTTTGTTAAACAATCTATAGAAGATATTAACCTATCGTTAGGTAAGAAATCCATTCTTTTTCTTAATTGTGATCCAATTGAGGGATTCAAAAAAATCAGTGAAAAATATAAAATAAAATCAATTTACTCCCACATGGAGACAGGTATAGAATTAACTTATTTAAGGGATATTGACGTCAAAAAATATTGTGATTCAAACTCTATTCATTGGTTTGAGTACGAAAAGAATTATGTAAAAAGAGGATTGAAAAACAGAAAGAGTTGGATAAAAGGTTGGAATGAATATGTGAAAAGTCCTGTGTTGAAAATAGATATCAAAAAATTAAATATTCTAGATATAAACCACTTAGGTAAAATATTTAATGTATTAGATACAAGAACAAATAAAAATAAACATCTCCAACCTGGAGGAACATCTAATGGATTAAAATATTTACGATCTTTTCTTGAAGTTAGAAATAAAAGCTATAATCAAAACATATCGAAGCCTTTAGAGTCGAGGTCATCATGCAGTAGGTTATCACCATATCTCTCCTGGGGGAATTTATCCTCTAGGTATGTGTGGCAACATGCTAATGATTCAATTAAGAAAGGAAATTCCCCTTTCCAGATTAGGTCATTTCTTTCGAGATTGAGATGGAATTCTCACTTTATTCAAAGATTTGAAATGGAACATAGCATAGAATTTGAAAGTGTAAACAGAGGATATAATGATCTAAAGAAAAAAAAAGTGAAAAAATATTATGATTCCTGGAAGAATGGTGAGACTGGTTATCCTCTTGTTGATGCTTCTATTGTGTGTTTAAAAACAACTGGATATCTTAATTTTAGGATGAGGTCGATGATAGTTTCTTTTCTTACACATCATTTGTGGCAGCCGTGGCAATCTGCTACATTTTTTTTGGCACAAAACTTTCTTGATTTTGAACCTGGTATCCATTACTCTCAACTTCAAATGCAGGCAGGGGAGACTGGAGTAAATACAATTAGAATATATAATCCAACAAAAAATGCAATAGAAAAAGATAAAGAAGCTGTTTTTATAAAAAAATGGTTACCAAAATTAAAAGAGGTTCCTATTCCTCTAATCTATGAACCATGGAAAATGTCAGAGATTGAGCAAAGTCTTTTTAATTGTAAAATAGGTAAGGATTACCCAAAACCTATTGTTGATATATCTGAGACAAGAAAGTTTGCACTAGAAAAACTATGGAGCATAAGGAAAATTAAAAAAGTTAAGGAGGAGAAACAGAGAATTCTTGAAAAACACATAAATACTTAATTTTAAGATATTCACTTTCATTTTGATATTGTAATTGTTTTGAATTTTATTTAGATTCATTTCATGAAAAAATATTTAGCTGAGGGTATTGTGATATTTGCCAGTATTTTTGCTTCGTTTTCTGTCGAAAACTTTAGACAAAATTCAATTGAAAAAGAGGAATTGAATGATGCTGTAATCACCTTAGGTGATGAAATTATATCAAATATTGATTTTACTAAGGAGCACTTGAAGCAGGTGAAGAATATGCATTATTTGACTGAACAAGTTGTTAACGAGTTTAACACAATTAGTTTAAAAGAAGCATATCAAATCCATACTGAAAATCCATACATATTTTCTATAGTCGAGAATGGAGAAATAGAATATAATACAAGATTCCAAGATAATTACTTTGTTTTTGGTTGGTGGAATGCCTGGGAACCAGTTGACATTTTTTTTCAATCAATGCTATATTCTGGAAAATTATTAGAGATTAAGAATAAGAAGTTAAGAAATGAAATTGAATCTATTTATACCAAGCAAGAGGAAAGGGTAAGTGGTATGGCAGGAATTACTAAAGACATATCACAAGACATTACGGCTTGGTTTGAATCAGAAAAAAATAATTTTGATTATGATATAACTCACTCAGAGATTTTTGATATGCATAAAAATCAAAAACTTAAAAACCTGTTGAAGAGAAGAGAATCTAATCTTTCGAGTAGAATAAATGATTTAAACAACTATTTACAGGCTCTAAATAATGTTGTTTTATTGATTAGTACTGAGTATAAAAAATTAGAAGGATGAAAAACATTAAAATAGGAAAGCTGTATGACTTAAACCTTAGTGATTTATTCTTACAATTTTTATGATTTCTGTAAAAGTCTCTAACTAATAAACTCCTTTGTTTTTTATAATCTCTTTCATCATCTCTTTATTTCTCTTAGACAATAATAAAAATTGGGTAGAATTATTTAATGGTAATAATTTAGATGGTTGGGAGATTAAAATAACGGGATACAAATTAGGAAAGAACTATAGGAATACTTTTAAGGTTAAAGATGGAGCCATTACTGTATCCTACGAAGATTATAAAAAGTTTGGAGGAAGATTTGGTCATATATTCTACACAAAAAATGAATTTCAAAATTACGTATTAAGTTTAGATTATAAGTTTAGCGGGGAACATCTAAAGGGTGCTCCTGGATGGTCTATTAAAAATAGTGGAGTAATGCTTCACTCTCAAAATCCTTATACAATGCTTAAAAATCAGGAATTTCCTGTTAGCGCTGAGGCCCAATTGCTAGGCGGTATAGGTTCAGGAGATAGGACAACTGGAAATATTTGTACGCCAGGTATAGATGTTGACATAAATAATATTAAGGCAGAAAATCATTGTATTAACTCTAAATCGATGACTTATGATGATAAATGGGTTAATATTAAAATTATTGTTTACTCAGACTCACTGATTCATCATGTTGTAGAATCAGATACTGTATTAACTTATTCTAATTTAAGAGTTGGTGGTGAATTTATACCTAAAAACTACCAGAGTAGGATTGGAGAGAGTTTAAAGAAAGGTTATATATCGCTACAGTCAGAAGGTCATCCAGTTGCTTTCAGAAATATTAAAATTCGTCAGATTTTTTAAAAAATCTAAACCTTATACAAGATTTATCTGTTAGATAGTATCAAAATAGGATTATTTTGAAAATATCTAAACTTGTACTATGTATATCTGCATTTTTTTTCTCTTGTGAGGATATTTTTGACAGAAAGTTTTTATTTGAGGTTAGTGTTTTTCCTGAGGAGGGTGGAAATATAACATTAAAAACTGGATACTATGAAAAGGGCCAAAAACTATTAATTGAAGCAACTCCTAATAACAATTTTATTTTTAGTGGTTGGGTCGGAGATATTGAAAGTTCAAATAATCCATTAGAATTTTCATTAGATAGTGATATTAAAATAACTGCTAATTTTTCTCTTATTGATGAGGATTTAGATGGTATAGCAGATAAATTAGATATTTGTCCAGAAACAAATAGAGGTTCTTTAGTTAATGAGAATGGGTGTTGTATTGACGCAACTTTTGTTTCCTTTAAAAACCTAACTGATATTCCATATCCCTCTGCATACAATTCATCTGCCTCAGATGGATCTTCAATATACCTTTCAAAAGGTGTAAGAATTAATTCAGATAATATAATTGAGAGAGCTCCAGAAATACTTCGATATGATATCATAAATGATTCCTGGCATACATTTTTAGATAATGTAAATGCTGTATCGTATGGTGCAAGTGAAGTGATAGGATCTAATCTGTATTTATTCAATGGTAAAAATTATCCTATAATTAACGATAAAGTTTTGAATGATACTATTGAAGTTGTTAACCTTCTTACAAAAAGCATCTCAAAGTTTACAATAAATCCATATCCTGCTGTACAAAGCGGTAGTGCCGTTTGGAATAATTCTATTATTTTTTTTGGTGGTAGAAATCTTGATGGATGTATAGACAAAGTAGTGAAATACGATGTAACATCAAGAAAATTTGAAATATTAGGAAATATGCCATATAAAATTTGTAACGCAAAAGGTGAAATACATGAAAATAAGCTTTATATAGTTGGGGGAGATCTTGATTACGATCAGTCAGATGAAATTTTAATTTTTGATTTAAGTGATAACAATTGGTTGGAATCTTTTAAAATGCCTATTAAAATTTCAAATCATACGACAGGAATATATAAGAATAGAATTTTTATTAAGGGAGATTTTAACATTTTAAATCTATTAGCTGTATTTGATATTACTCAATCCAAATTTTCAATCATAGAGAGCAATGTTTCTGAATCAAGGTATCTTACCTCTCAGATAGTTAACGGTGAGTTTTATGTAATGGGAGGAAATGCTACATCTAACTATTCAACTATGACAGATGATTTGATGGTTTTGAACCTTAATGAGGAAGGTTATTTTTGCTTTTAAAAAATTTATTAATTATCAACATTTAATATCAGAATTAAGATTATTTTTGATTCTCAAAAAAAAATATTGAAAATGAAAAAATTTATAATTAAAAGAGAGATGCCAGGAATATCTGGCGCTCCAAAAAGCGATTTAAATAAAGCAGGAAAAGGTTCTGAAGCGGTTCTAGAGGAGATGAGGGATGAGGGTAAAATGATTCAACAAGAACAAAGCTATGTTGCAGGTGATTCTATTTTTTGTGTATACAACGCAGAGTCGGAAGAATTAATTCATGAGCATGCAAAAAGATCCAATAGTGTTGTGACGGAGGTTACAGAGGTTTCATCTGTGATAAGGCATAATACATCAGTTGTTAGTTAAAATAAATTTAAAAGTTATGAGAATATTTATAGTTATATTTTTATTGTTATCAAGTTCAATAGCTTTCGGTCAGATTCAGACGCCTAGAATTAGCCCAAGCTCAGAGCTTGAGCAAATGGTTGGTTTAACCGAAATTGAGATTGATTACAATAGACCATCTGCCAGAGGTAGGGAAATCTTTGGTAATTTAGTTCCGTTTGGAAAATTGTGGAGGACAGGTGCTAACAGTGGGACAGAGATCAGTTTCTCAACGCCTGTAATAATTGATGGAAAGGAGATTAAAGATGGTTCCTACTCAATTTTCACAATACCTAACAAGGATTCTTGGGAATTAATACTTTATTCACAGACAGATCTTTGGAGTGTACCAAGAGATTGGGATGAATCAAAAATAGTATTCAGTTCGACTTACGATGTTAACAAAATGTCTTCTGCCGATGCAATTGAAACATTTTCAATATGGATTGGTAACGTCACCAACAACGATTGTCATTTAAATATTGGATGGGCTGATACCTACATTAAAGTTAAAATTAATGTACCAACTAGATCATTAGTACAAGAGAGTATAAATTCCACACTAGCTGGATCCGAAGTTAAAGCATCAGATTATTATGCTGCTGCAGTTTACTACAGAGAGGAAAATATTATGTTAGATCAGGCATTAGTCTGGATGGAAAAATTTATTGATATGACAAAAGAACCAAGATTTTTTCATTTGAGACAGTACGCCTTAATTTTAGCTGGTAATAACGATTATGAGGGAGCAGTTAATGCTTCAAGAAGATCACTTAGATTATCAATACAAGCTAATAACCAAGATTACGTTAAGATGAATAACGAGTCGATAGAGGAGTGGTCAAAAAAAATTAGATAATCTTACAATTATATTCTAATTATTAATCTACTTATTAATACATTAGTAGTATGAAAAAACTAACTATTCTACTACTAATGTGTTTTCCTGTTTTCTCTCAGGAATATAAGGTACCACCCGAAGTAATCAAATCTTTAATTGAGGCAGATCCTCAACCCATTATTAGTTTTAATGACGACGGAAGCCTTGGATTAGTTTTAAATTCAGAAGGTTATCAATCAATCGATGACTTAGCAAAAGACGAGTTAAGGGTTGCTGGCACAAGATTAGATCCTGTTAGGTATACATCTTCCAGGATGAGATATTATAAATCATTTTCGCTACTTGAAACAAAAACTGGAGAGGAGATAGAGGTTGAGTACCCTGAAAATGGTAAATTCTCATTCTTTCAGTGGTCACCAAATGAAGAAAAAATTGCTTTTACAAACACAACAAATTCAGGAGTTGAATTATGGATAGTTGATGTAAACTCTAGGAAATCATCAAAAGTTATTGAAACACACGTTAATGACATATTAAACTCACCTTTCCAATGGTTTAATTCAAACAATGAGTTACTTGTAACTTTGAAGTGTGATATTGATAAACCTGAAATTAGTAGAATTCCCTCTGGTCCAATCATTCAAGAAACAACTAACCAAAACGCGCCATCAAGAACATATCAAGACTTAATAAAAAATAAAAACGATGAGTTATTATTTGAACACTATGCTTGTGTAAGTCTTTACAAAGTCACGTTAAATGGAGAGGTATCTTCTATTATTGAAAATAGAATGATCAAAGACTATGAATTATCACCGGATCAAAATTATTTATTGACTGAAGAAATTAAAAAGCCTTTTTCTTACCTTGTACCCTACTACAGATTTCCATTTCATGTTTCTGTACTCAATCTAGATAATGGATTATCTAATTTAATTGCTGAAATTCCTATAGATGAGGTTAGGCCTAAAGGATTCGATGCTACAAGAGTAGGTATAAGATCAGTTAGTTGGAGAAGAGACAAATCAAGCGAATTGTATTGGGTTAAAGCTAATGATGGAGGTGACCCTAAAAACAATGTTCAGCACCGTGATATAATTTATACACTCTCTTCTCCTTTTGATCCTTCAAGTGCAAATGAACTAGCAAGAACAAAATTAAGATTTGGTGGAATAACATGGGGTAGTGGAAAATTGGCAATATTAACTGAAAGGTTATGGAGTAATAGAAATCAGGTCACATCCTTACTAGATACTGATTCTAGAACAATTTCTAAAATATTATTTGATAGACAGTATGATGATATTTACACTGATCCAGGATCACCAGTATTAACAAAAAATAAGTTTGGAAAAAACATTGTAGAAATAAAGAAAAATTCTGTCTATATGATCTCAAGAGGTGGTTCACCTGAGGGTTATAGACCCTATCTCAGTATATTTAATATAAAAACTTTAGATACTAAAATTTTATTTAGATCTGAAGCTCCATTCTACGAAAACCCTGTTAAATTATCTGGAAATAATCTTATTACATCCAAAGAATCTGTTACCGATAATCCAAATTATTTTATTAGAGACCTAAGCACAGGTAAGTTCAAACAACTTACATTCTTTGAAAATCCCTACAAAAGCCTGGAAAAGCTTAAGAAAGAGGTAATAAACTACAAGAGAGAGGATGGAATTGACCTCAGTGCTGTGGTTTATACTTTAGAATCATATAATTCAGAAAAAGAAGGTAGACTGCCAGTATTTATATGGGCATATCCAAGGGAGTACACATCTAAAAAAGTTGCAAGCCAGGTTAGAAATTCTCCTTATCGTTTTACTAGAATTAATTATGGTTCACCAATATTCTGGGCTCTAAGAGGTTACGCTGTTATGGCAAGCACTGAGATGCCAATCGTAGGTTTTGATGGAGACCAGCCCAACGATTCTTTTAGAGATCAACTTGTCATGAATGCGAAATCAGCAATTGATAAAATAGTTGATATGGGGGTAGGAGACAGAGACAGAGTTGGTGTTGGTGGTCATTCTTATGGAGCTTTTATGACTGCAAATTTGTTGGCACACTCTGATCTATTTGCTGCTGGAATCGCCAGAAGTGGTGCTTACAACAGAACCCTTACACCTTTTGGATTCCAGAGAGAGGAGAGGACTTACTGGGAAGATCCAGATCTATACAATTATATGTCACCTTTTATGCATGCTAATAAAGTAAATGAGCCTATTCTTCTAATTCATGGTGAAGAGGACAATAACTCAGGTACATTTCCTATTCAGAGTGTTAGATTTTTTAATGCTATTAAAGGTCACGGCGGTACCTCAAAACTTGTAATGCTTCCAAAGGAAAGTCACGGATATAGAGCTAAAGAATCAATTTTTCATACCTTGTACGAAATGGATTCGTGGCTTGAAAAATATGTCAAGAATAAGAATATCAAACCAGACGATATAAATTTAAAAATTAATTAAGAATTTTAAGTAATAACCAAACTCAAACCCAAAAATATGAAACCACAAATCATTATTATATTAATACTGTTATGCATTCAACCTCTTTTTGCACAGAAAAAAAAGAAAGAGGCAGCTAATCATTTAGAAAAAACATCAATAAATGCTTTAAAATGGAGATCTGTTGGTCCTGCACTTACTTCAGGAAGAGTATCAGATATAGCAGTAAATCAAAATAATCCTTTTGAATATTATGTAGCAATTGCATCAGGAGGAGTTTGGAAGACTTCTAATTGGGGATTAGAATATTTACCTGTTTTTGATAGTGAAAGTTCTTACTCTATTGGATGTGTGACAATTGATCCCAATAATGCAAATACAATATGGGTTGGAACAGGAGAAAATAATAATCAAAGATCAGTCGCTTATGGTGATGGGATATACAAATCAATTGACGGAGGAAAATCCTGGAAAAATATGGGTCTGAAGGATTCTGAACACATTGGAAATATTATTGTAGATCCTAATGATTCAGATATTGTATATGTATCAGCGTATGGTCCACTGTGGAGTAAGGGAGGTGAAAGGGGTGTATATAAGTCAGAAAATGGAGGTGAAAGTTGGCAACTTATTTTATATGTTGATGAACATACGGGAATAAATGAGGTACATATGGACCCAGAAGATTCTAATGTTTTATATGCTACTGCTCATCAGAGAAGAAGACACGTTTACACTTATGTCGGTGGAGGACCCGGTTCCTCGGTATATAAGTCAACTGATGCTGGAGCCTCATGGAGAAAAATTAATAAGGGGTTACCAGTTGTTGAAATTGGAAGAATAGGTATGGATATATCACCTGTCGATAATAATGTGCTATATGCTATTGTTGAGGCTGCTGACAGGCAGGGTGGTTTCTATAAGTCAGTTGATATGGGAGAGTCGTGGTCTAAGCAAAGTGGAAAAGTCACTAGTGGTAATTATTATCAGGAGATATTTGCTGATCCAGTTGATTTAGAAACTGTATACGTTATGGATACGTGGATGTCTGTGACGAAAGATGGGGGAAAAACATTTAAAAATGTAGGAGAAGATTTCAAGCATGTTGATAATCATGCTATGTGGATAAATCCAAATAATAATAATCACTGGTTAGTTGGTTGTGATGGGGGGATATATGAGACTTTTGATGCAGCAAAAAATTGGGATTTTAAGAAAAATTTGCCTGTAACTCAGTTTTATAAGGTTGCTGTAGATACTGATGTTCCATTTTATAATATATACGGAGGAACTCAAGATAATTTTACAATTGGAGGTCCATCAAGGGTTAATACCTCTCACGGAATAACAAATCAGGACTGGTTTATTACTCATGGTGGTGATGGGTTTGAATCTCAAGTAGATCCTGAAAATCCTAATATAGTTTATTCTCAATCTCAGTATGGTTGGCTAGTTAGGTATGATAAAAAAAGTGGAGAGGAAGTTGGTATTAAACCAATATCAAGGAAAGGAGAGTTAGGGTATAAATGGAATTGGGATGCTCCTCTCGCAGTTAGTAGTCATAAATCAGGTAGGTTGTATTTTGCTGCTAATAAAGTTTTTAGATCAGATAACTACGGTAACAGTTGGGATGTGATAAGTGATGACTTATCAAGGAAAATTGATAGAAATAAACTTAAAGTTTATGACAGGGTACTAAGTATGGATGCTGTTGCAAAAAATGGTTCAACATCGCCGTATGGTACTATCGTCGCATTATCTGAGTCTACTTTAGATGAAAATCTGTTGGTAGTTGGAACTGATGACGGACTTGTTCAAATCACAAAAGATGGAGGAAATACTTGGATAAAGATTGATAATATTCCTGGTGCACCAAACCAGTCATATGTTAATTCAGTATTTACTTCTCAGCATGACAAGAATAGAATATATGTAGCATTTAATCACCATAAATATGGTGATTTTAAACCTTATATTTTTATGACTGAAGACATGGGAAATACTTGGAAACCAATAAGTAGTAATTTACCCAATAGAGGAAGTGTTTATGCAATAGAAGAGGATCATGAAGATCCTGGATTAATTTTTTGTGGTACAGAGTTTGGAGTATTTTTCTCTCCTAATAATGGTAAGAATTGGAAAGAGCTATCAATGGGCCTTCCTACAATTGCTGTTAGAGATATTGCAATTCAGAGAGAAATGAATGACTTAGTACTTGGAACATTTGGAAGGGGATTCTATGTTTTGGATGACTATACTATGCTAAGAAGTGTTGAGAACAAACAAGTTCAGGAAAAGGCAATGATATTACCAATTAGAGATGCCATTATGTGGGAAAAATCAAATCCATTGGGTTTACCAGGTAAATCGTTTCAAGGCGATAATTTTTATGTCGGAGAAAACTTAGATCCAGTAGCTATGATAAACTATTATTATAGTGAAAATTTTAAATCTTTGAAGGACAAAAGGAGAGATAATGAAAAAACCTTAATTGAGGCTAAAAAAGATGTTTCCTACCCAAATTATGATGCTCTTAATGCAGAAATGAATGAAAATGAGGCTCAGTTATTATTTACTATCAAGAATTCTAATAATCAAGTAATTAAAAAAATATTAGAAAAACCAACTAAAGGATATAATAGGTTTCATTGGGACTTAAGGTATGAAGTTACCAGTCCTATTAGTTTCTCATCTCCATCATTTTATAATCCATTTTCTGGAAAGAGAGAGGGTACTCTTGTAGAGCCAGGTACCTACAATATTAGTATGGACTATTTAGTTAATGGAGAATTAATTAATCTATATGGACCTAGAGAGTTTAAGGTTTCCCTATTAGAGAATACCGTAATGCCAGCTAAGGACAGAAAAGAAAAGATACAATTTCAAAGAGAGGTTGCTAAAATGCAAGGAGAAATTAGTTCTTATTCTAGTATCCTATCAGAAATATCTAATAAAATTAGATATTTTGAAGTTGCAGTTTTAAGACTTGAAAAACCTATGGAAGAGTTGTTATCTGAACTTAATGATATTAAGGAAGACTCAAGGGAGGTTAGGATAATGTTTTATGGTGACAATGTGAAGAGAAAATTGGATATGCAAGAGATTCCAACACCATCCTCAAGGGTTGGGATAATTGCTAGTGAGCAGAAGTATTCTACATCTTCTCCAACTCAGACTCACATTAATAGTTTTGAAATAGCTAAAGAGGAGTTTGTGCCAATAAAAACAAGGGTAGATTCATTAATTAAAAAGGTTAAAATTCTGGAAGATAAAATGAAACTTGTTGGTGCCGCTTACACACCTGGAAGGTTCGAAAATTAATTCTTAAGAAATATTAAATTGAAAGTTATGAAAACCAAATTTTATTTATTAATTGCTATCCTAGCATCGTTTGTTTCTTATTCACAAGAAATATCTAAATCAACTATCTCAGATATGAAGTTTAGACATGTCGGTCCTGTTGGTAATAGATTGACATCTGTTGCAGGTGTTGCAGATGATCCTATGGTTTACTACGTTGGTGCAGCATCTGGAGGTGTATGGAAGACTAAGGACGGGGGTCTTAACTGGTTCCCAATATTTGATGATCAAGAAGTTCATTCGATTGGAGCTTTAGCTGTCTCACCTTCTAACCCAATGGTTGTTTATGTAGGTACAGGTGAAAGCTCAATAAGATCTAATGTATCCATTGGAGATGGTGTTTATAAGTCTGAAGACGGTGGAGAAACATGGAAACATATTGGCTTAAAAAACTCTGGAAGAATTTCTAGGATAGTTATTCATCCTAATGATCCTGACAAAGTATATGTAGGTTCTCTTGGACATGCCTATTCTCCTCAGAAGGAAAGAGGTGTATTTGTAACTCATGATGGCGGTAACTCTTGGAAACATACACTTTTTGTTGACCAAAATACTGGTATTTCTGATATAGTAATGGATACTGATAATCCTAGGATTTTGTTTGCCGGAGCTTGGCATCTGGAGCTAAAAACATGGCAAAGAATTAGCGGTGGTCCTGGAAGTGGTATTTTTAAATCAATCGATGCTGGGATGTCCTGGAAGAGATTGAAGGGAAATGGGCTGCCTAATAATGACGTAGGAAAAATTGCATTAGCAATGACTCCAGCTGCTCCTGATAGGTTGTACGCACTCATAGAAACTGGAGATGGAGTACCGTATAATGGTAAAGAGACGGAGTCTGGTGAGCTTTGGAGATCAGATGATAATGGTAAAACTTTTAAATTAATAAATTCTGACAGAGACCTTGGTGGGAGACAAGCTTACTACACAAGAACGACCGCTTCACCTGATAATCCAAACGAAGTTTATTTTATGAGCAACTCTTTTTTCTCAAGCATAGATGGAGGGGTTTCTCTTGAAAACAGACCTCGTTCTTCGTCGCCAAATTGGGATCATCACGAGATGTGGATTGACCCTAATAATGGAGATAGAATGGCTGTAGCTGGTGATGGGGGAATAGCTATTTCACAGAATAGAGGTAAATCTTGGCTTAGAACATATTTACCTATTGCCCAACTTTATCATGTAACTACAGATAACAACGTTCCTTATAACCTACTGACAAATAGACAAGATGGACCATCAATGAAAGGACCAAGTCGAACTAGGAGTGGAAATTGGTTTGGTAGCAGCGTTATACAATCTGGTATGTGGAGAGAGATAGGTGGAGGTGAAAGTGGCTTTGCAACAGCCGATCCGAAAGATCCAGATATTATATGGTCTAGTGCTTCAGGATATGGACCTTTAGGAGGTATTGTCACAAGATATAATGAGAACACAAAACAATACAGACAGTTAGAGGTCTGGCCAGAACTAAGTGCCGGTAGCCATGCTTCTCTATTAAAATACCGCTTCCAGTGGACATTTCCACTTCTTATATCTCCTCATGATAATAAGACAGTTTATGTCACGAGTCAACATGTTCATAGGACGACTAATGATGGGCAGACATGGGAAGTAATAAGTCCGGATTTATCACTAAATGATAAAAAAATGCAGGGTTTTTCAGGTGGTCTAACTGGTGATAATATCGCTGTCGAATACGCAAACGTAATTTATGCATTTGATGAATCTCCAGTTAAAAAGGGTTTGTTTTGGGCAGGAACTAATGATGGTTTAGTCCATATAAGTCAAGACAATGGTAAAAACTGGACCAACGTAACTAAAAATATTCCTAATCTTCCAAAATTAGGAGTTGTGAGAAATATAGAGGCATCAAAATGGGACGCTGGAAAAGCATATCTTACGATTGAATTTCATCAAATTGGAAATTTTGAACCTCACGTTTACAAGACTGAGAATTACGGTAAATCTTGGAAAAAAATTACTGTGGGGATTGATGAAGGTAATTTAAGTTATACCAGGTGTATAAAAGAAGATCCCGTGAGAGAAGGTTTATTGTATTTGGGTACAGAAAATAAACTTTATGTATCGTTTAATGATGGTAGTAATTGGCAGGAGTTAATGTCAAACCTTCCTCATACGCCAATGTACTGGATTGATATTCAAGAACATTTTAATGACTTAGTTATTGGAACCTATGGAAGAGGAATATGGATATTGGACGATATATCTCCATTACAACAGTTAAACCAAGATGTAACAAAAAAGAGTGCCTATCTTTTTGACTTAAAATCATCATACAGATTTCAAAACGTAACTAGTACTTTACAAATGTTTCCAGAGGCATCCTCTGGCCAAGATCCACCTAAAGGCGCATCAATAAATTATTGGTTAAATGAAGATAAGGATGTTGAATTATTTATTACAAACTCAAGTAATGATACTGTCAGGACAATTGCTGATAAAGGAAAAAAAGGAATTAACAGAGTTTGGTGGGATTTCATGGGTGAGAAAAGTGATCCTATGATAATGAGAACTAAACCTCAGTATGCAGAGTGGTTTTCAATTGGGGACGAGAGGATTAGAAATATTCCTTCAAATATATCTATTATGCAACCACCTGGTAAGTATCAGGTTCATTTGGAGTCTGATGGAACAACGTATTCAAAAGAATTAATTGTTGTAAAAGATCCCCATTCTGAAGGAACTATAGAAGATATTAAACTTCAAAATGATCTTATGAATAAAATTTATAATGATTTAAATACAACAGCCATGTATGTAAATTCTATTGAGAGTATAAGAAGACAATTGATTGATTTGAAATCTGCTTTATCTGGAAATGGAAAAGATGATAATTTAATATCTGAGGTTGATAATCTTGAGAGTAAATTTCTTCATATTGAGAAGAAGTTATTACAATTAAAGACAACAGGAAAAGGTCAGGATGTAGTAAGATATCAAAAAATGATCGGTGAAAAGTTAGCATACCTTGCTGAAAATGTTCAAATTTCTGACTTTAGGCCTGCAGATTCCTATTATGAAGTTTATGAGTTACTTAATAAAAGACTTCAGGATGTTGGTCTTGAATATGATAATTTAGTTAGTAATGACCTTGAGGAATTTATTTCAAAAATGAATTCACAAGATATCAATACCGTAGTTTTTAATTAATTCATGTAAAACCTAAAAAGTAATATTCTTTATGGAAAAAGGGGTAGTAGTTGAATATATATTGTCCCTGATAAAGGAGAATATAAAATTATTGGAGGAGGAGCTAGATTCTATTAAAAATGAAAAAAATAGTTTAACAAAAAGTAGTGCAGGAGATAAACACGAGACAAGCAGAGCCTTGATGCAGTCTGAATATGATAAGTTATATCAAAACTATTCTCTTCAATTAAAACAACAAAAAGTTATTGAAACTCTCGATCTATCTAAAAAATCAGTGATCGGAAATGGGTCTTTGGTTCAAACCGATAGATTTTTTTATTTTATTGGAATTGGTTTAGGTAAACACAAAATAATGAGTAATAATGTTATGTTGATATCAGAATTATCTCCAATAGGAAAGCTGCTAGTTGGAAGAAATAAAAATGATGTAATTAGTTTCAATAATAAAAAAGAAACAATTATAAATTTCTCTTAATAAAATTAATCAGTAATATATACAGCTTTTGCTACACCGTGGGTGTCTTCTCCTTCAAGATGAATCAATTGCTCATTTACCCATGCCGCAGGAACTTGAGTCTGACTTTCTGATGCAACATCACCTGCAACAACTACGAAACCGGCTTTTACAGCGATATCATATGCCGTACTGACCCAATAATTATTGAAAACTCCTCCTGGTAAATCTACTTTTGTTCCGTTCATCCAGTAATGAGCATAGGTTCCTCCTGTTCCAGGTATATCTTTACCTTCATCATCAACTTCAGCTATCCAATCAACCTTTCCTGCAACATAAACCATATCTCCTTCAACATACCCACCGTTTCCTTCACCTCCGTAAATTCCTTTTTGCCATCCTCCACCATTTGGCATGTCTGTTCTATTTCCATTAGCTTTCCAGTACGAAGCTTTAGGGAGATAGCCTAACATATTATTAGGTGCCATACTCATTCCAAAATAATACATTGTTCCATTATTGGATACTTCTACATCTAATACCTCTCCATCTCCTCCAGATGGTCTACTTAAATTAGTTCTTGCTCCATTTTTCCAATAAGCAGGAATAACGAAGTGGTGGTTATTCATGTAGTATCCCCCAACAAATACATTTCCATTATCTTTAACAGCTATACCATACCCGGATGAATCTCCTCCTGATAATTTATTTTTTTTTGTATTTTTCCAGTAAGCAGCACCGTTATCTCTCCCAGCTGTATACACATCGCCATCGTGTACAGCTATTGCATATGCTTCAGCATTACCAGTTCCCTCGAGCTCAAATTGCTCGTTATCAACCCAATAAGATGCGTTTCCTCCAAAATTGTATCCTACCGCATAAACTTTACCTTCTACAACAACAAGGTCAGACACTTCGCCTTCGCCAAGATCAAATCTTACTCCATTTTTCCAGTAACAAGCAATTTGTTGACCTGAGGAGTTATTAATATAACCACCAATGTAAACGTCTTTGTCAGGTATAAATTCTTTTCTTGCACTAACAGAGTCACCTTCTTCACCACAACTGACAGCAATAAAAATTGATAATATTAATAGTAAGGTCTTTTTCATAATTTCTTTTTTTCGAAAATAATAAATTATCAAAAAAAAAGTCATCATATATTAGTAAAATATTAAAATTTCTATTGTTTTTTTATGATATGAAAACTTTAAGTTTAAAATTAATTTTTATATCAATTTTATTTTTTCAGTGTTCCACAAATAAAAATTTTATGAACCAATTAAAAATAGAGAAGAAAGAATTTGGAACTACAGCGGATAATATTACCATTTATCAATATGTTCTAAGTAATGAAAACGGGATGGAAGTTTCTATTATTAACTATGGTGGCATTATTACCTCATTAAAAGCAAAGGATAGAAACGGGAAATATCAGGATATTGTCCTAGGGTTCAATAGTCTTCCTCCGTATGAGGATGAAAACCCTTTTTTTGGTGCACTAATTGGAAGGTATGGAAATAGAATTGCTAATGGAACTTTTCAATTAGATAATAAAACTTATAAGTTAGATATTAACAATGCTCCAAACCATCTTCACGGAGGTTTAATGGGATTTCACAAAGTAGTGTGGAACCCTAAAGAAATTATAGATGATAGAAATGTATCATTAGAATTAACCTATTTAAGTAAACACATGGAGGAGGGATATCCTGGAAATTTGGATGTAAAAGTGACTTATACTCTAAATAATAAAGATGAATTAAGTGTTGGATATGAAGCAGTTACTGATCAAAAAACTATAATCAATTTAACTCAACATTCTTATTTTAATTTATCTGGAGATTTTAGTGAAGACATTTTAGATCATCAAATTAAAATAAACGCTGACGCTTTTCTTCCAGTTGATGAGACTCTTATACCTACTGGAGAAATAAGAAGTGTTCTTGGGTCACCTTTTGATTTTAGAAAATCAAAACTAATTGGTCAAGATATAGATACAAATAATAAGCAGATTGAATTTGGTAAAGGATATGACCACTGCTGGGTAATAAATAATCAGAATAATGGATTAAGATCAGTTGCTAGTGCTTATCATTATGAGAGTGGTAGAGTACTTGATGTGTATTCTGATCTTCCTGGGCTTCAATTTTATTCTGGAAATTTTCTTGATGGAACTCTTAAGTCTAAGAAAGAGGGGTATTATGAGTTAAGGTCAGGTTTTTGTCTCGAGACTCAGTACTATCCAGATTCTCCTAACCAAGAAAATTTTCCATCTGTTATACTAAAGCCAGGAGACGTATATAAATCAAATACTGTTTTTAAATTTTTTGTAAAATAAATTCCATTTTTAGATCATAAAATTTTTTGTTTTCTATAATTTTGATGTTCCAAAAAAATCAAAATGAAAGCATTAAAATTAAATTCAGATTATCTAGGCGTTACATTTAGTTCGCTATGTATGTTACACTGTTTTTTAACTCCTTTTCTTTTTATTTCTCAGGCACATCTATCAACAATTCCTGG
This sequence comes from uncultured Marinoscillum sp., assembly GCA_902523065.1. GTDB lineage: Bacteria > Bacteroidota > Bacteroidia > Cytophagales > MED-G16 > MED-G16. The sequence goes on along the minus strand of CABYXZ010000006.1, from coordinate 12,760 downwards.
GTGGTGGCAACCTCTTAACTTTTTATTTTTATCTCTTTCTTTTCTTGCCATATATCGGTCTGTTCAAAACTCTTCAAGCCTAAATGTTAAAATCCTATTGTATTTATCTTGGACAGTTCTTGCTTTTTTGCTTATTAGTGAAGAATTAGAATTATTTCACCTACCTGAGATATTAACTTATGCTTCTGGCTTTTCTCTTGCATTTTTACATATCTATAATAGAAAATATTGTCAGTGTGCAGACGAAGAGAGAGTGCTTGATAATAAAGGATAAATTTTAATTTTAGGTAATGAAGAATTTATATCTCATATTTTTGATTCTTTTACTTACTGATTGTTCTCAATCTAAAAAAAATGATAACCACTCTCACCACTCATCTACAAACTCAGCTAACACCTCAAATAATAATCTAAGTCCTCATACTTTCTCTATGAAAATGATAAATGGTGCTCATATTCATATAGATTATTCATCACCTAGTGTTAGAAATAGAATTATTTTTGGAGGTCTTCTTGCATTTGATGAAGTATGGCAGTCTGGAGCTCATAATGCAACATGGATAGAGACTGATTATGACCTGAAAATAAATGATAAATTATTGAAGATGGGTAAATATGGTTTTTTTACAATACCGCGTAAGGATGAGTGGATAATAATTTTTAATTCTAATTGGGATCAGCACGGAAAAGATGAGTATGATGAAAAGCATGATGTATTGAGATTTTCAGTTACTCCAGAAACTCTAGAAGAAAATGTTGAGAGTCTTAGATACGAAGTCAATGAAATTGGTGATGGTATAGGGGAGATATCACTACAATGGGAGAAAACAAAGGTAAGTTTTCAATTTAAAATTGTGGTATGAGTTTTATAATTACTCTTGTACTCTTTTTACAGTTGACAACAGTACCTTTCTTAGGTCATTTTCAGCCTAACAATACCTTATCATACACAAAGCAATATGCTAAAGGGTATGTTTATCATGACGAAAATGAAAACCTATCCATGGATAATAATGAGATAGGAATACCTGATGTTTACGTTTCAAATGGGGTTGAAATAGTAAAGACAGATAGAGATGGTAGGTATAAGATACCAGTATCTGATGATGCCATAGTTTTTGTAATTAAACCTAGAAATTGGATGACTCCAATTAATGATTTGAATTTACCTCAATTCTATTATATTCATAAACCTAATGGATCCCCAACTAATTTTACTTTTAAGGGGGTAGATGCCACTGGACCTCTTCCGAAGAACATAAATTTTCCACTCTATGCTGAGAATGGAAAATCAAACTTTAAGATGATTGTTTTCGGAGACCCTCAACCATATAGCCTTGAAGAGGTTGATTTTTTTTCAGAAAATATAGTTTCTGAGCTTGTTGGTGTTAAAGGAGTTGAGTTTGGAATGACTATGGGTGATATTGTTGGAGATAATCTCGATCTATTAGAACCAATTAACCAAGCTGTCTCAAAGATTGGTATTCCTTGGTATAACGTCCTTGGTAACCACGATGTTAACTTTCAAGCAGACAGAGACGAACTCTCTGATGAAACTTTTGAGAGGATATATGGACCACCAAACTATGCTTTTGTATATGGTGATGTTCATTTTATAGTTGTCGATAACGTTATTATGAATGATCCTGTTGGTGATCGAGGTTACGTTGGAGGCTTAAGACCTGATCAGATTGAATTTGTTAGGAATTATCTTGAACTAGTTTCAAGAGATGATTTGATTGTCCTTACAATGCACATTCCGCTTGTACAACACGAAAGATTTAGAGAAAGTGATCAGAAAGAATTATTTAGTCTGCTAAGTGAATTTCCAAATACATTATCAATATCTGCTCACTCACATACCCAAAACAATACATTTTTTCATGAAGAATCTTCCCACTGGCAGGGCGAAGTACCGCACCACCATTTTAATGTTGGAACTACGTCTGGAAACTGGTGGAATGGGGTAAGAGATGAAAACGATATACCTCTCACTATGATGAGAGATGGAACACCTAATGGATACTCATATATCACTTTTAATGGAACTCAGTATATAATTGACTGGAAAGTATCTGGTAAGCCAGAGGACTATAGAATGAACATACACACTCCTAGGGGGGTAAAGGAAGAAGAGAGCTCCTCAACTCCAATTACGGTTAATTTCTTTAATGGTAGTGAACAATCAGAATTAAGTTTTAGAGTATTAGGTGAAACAGAATGGGTAAAAATGGATCAAGTAAGTAAAAAAGACCCTTTTTATTCTTTAATTTATGAAAGGTTTAATGACTTCAATTCCTTAAAGATCAAGGAATCGTGGGAAAATGACTCTCAGTTAAAAGACAAATCCTACCCACTTATAAAAAGAATGTACGAGGCAAATAACTCCACTCATCTATGGCAAAGTAAAATAGGTACAAGTCTAACCGAAGGAGTCCATATAATTGAGGTAATGGTAAAAGACAGATATGATAGGGAATTTAAAGATTACCACTCGATAAGAATTGTAAAAGACTAAAATATTTAATCAAACTAACCTAAATGAACAAATTATGAGAAACAAAGTATTTATATTTTTTATATCAGCATTAATTCCATTTATTTCCTTGTCTCAGGAAAAAGAAAAGGGAAACTCATTATTAAATAAAATAAATCCTAAGTCTCAAGGTACTGATATTGGAAATATTCTAAATGATAAAAAAGATGAAATTCTCGAAAAACAAATTGATCTTTTGCTGAAAGAGATTCAAAAAATTAATAAGGATTTTGAAGATAATTTTTCTAACTCAGTTGACCAATTATTAAAAGAAAATAAAAACTATTTAGATGAACTAGAGAATGAGTATAGATCGAAACTTAAAGAGGAACATGAGAAAATCTCAGATTTAAAAAAGTCTGTTGATGAAATTCTTAAAATCAAAGATTTAGAACTTAGGATTGTCGACAAAAAGATTGATGAAATTAATAAGAATTTGAAAAATCTATCCAGTGATGAGTTCATTAAAAACTTTAAAAAAGAATTAAAAAGACAGCTAGAAGATTTCAAAAACTCAACAATAGAATCATTTGAGGAGCAACTCAATATAAGTGTAGATACTACTAAAATTGGTTAAATTTAATTTGACCTAGAATATAAAATTTTATTATTTTAATTTTGTGAGTAGGTTAATATTGCTCTCTCAACCATCCATCTCTCAACTGTCTCAGGCCAATTTTTAAATGAACCATCATAATTTTTTGCTAGACCTAATCCATGAGGGCCTCCTTCCCATATATGAAGTGCTGCTGGAATATTATTTTTTCTCAATGCCAAATAATATTGAATACTATTTTCTGGAGGAACTCCAGTATCTTGATTTGTATGAATTAATATCGCTGGGGGAGTATCTTCCTTAACTTGCAGTTCATTAGAAAAAAAATTTATTGAATCTTTAGATGGCTTTTTACCCAATAAATTTTCTTTCGTCCCATTGTGCGTGTAAGGTGTATCTTGCATTGTTATAACTGGATAGACCAAAATTGAAAAATCTGGACGACAACTAATTTTATCAATCCGTAAATTAGAATCATATAATCCGTTATCATGATGAGTTGATAAAGTGGATGCTAAGTGTCCACCAGCTGAAAAACCTAGAACACCAATATTTTTTACATTTATTTCCCATTTTTTAGCATTTTCTCTAATGATTCTAATTGATCTTTTTGCATCATTTAGAGCTACTTTACTTCTACAACTTTTTGATTCCCAATGAGGTACTCTATGCTTTAAAACAAAGGCTGAAATCCCTAATGAGTTAAGCCATTTGGCGACTTCTATTCCCTCTTTATCAAACCAAATTCCGTAGTATCCACCACCAGGAATTACAAGAACAGCAGGTTTATTTTTTTTATTTAAGGATGTGGGGTAGTACCAGATTTCAGGCTCCACAACTTTCTTGAAAATCCTTCCGTCTTGATCATAGTCTATTTCAGCGGGTAAATTATTTGTGCATTTTACTCCTTCTGGATAGAGCAGAATTATCTCTTTCTGTGCGTAAACTATACAAAAGCTTACGAAATAAAATTTTATTGTAAAGAACAACTTCATAGCATAATAAAAATTAGTTTGATAAAATATTTTTCAAGAAAGCTATTTCCTTCTCATCATAAGGAGTTTTATCTGGTAAGTATATGTCATGATGCCAGATCTTTGGTAATGAATCGAATTCAACTTGCCATGAAGACCACGGGAACGCAGTATTTGTCTTCCCTGCAACAAATCCCCAGTTGACAGCTGCGATTTCCTTCTCCTTGAAGAGAGGTAGCATTATCTGGAATGTGTTCTGCTCTCCTCTGGCCAGATACTCTGTACATAGAAGAGGCCTATTTAACTGCTCAAGGTCTTCTATCTTCTTCCTAGTCTCCTTTAGGTTACCGTACGCGTGGAAAGAAATAACGTCTGAGTTAGAAATAACAAATCTATCTATTGGAGAGAGGCTATCTATATTACTCCAAGTCACCGGATCCTTCCACAAGCCGACAGTCAGTGGCTGAGATGGGTTTACTTCTCTTGCCCACTTAAATGTCTTTTTAAGTAGAGATAGTGAATATATATGTTTATCTCTTACCTCTGGTCCTCTATCTGGATACCTCGGGTAGTTAGGAGATACATTATCGGGTTCATTATATAAGTCCCATCCAATAACACGTTTATCTTCTGCGAAATGAGTCAGGATACCTTTGATATAATTTTTGACTTCATCGTGTCTAGAGCTATCCCCTAATATTTCTGCACCAGGGGCTTGAACCCAGCCAGAATTATGAACAAAAGGGATAGGATCTGGTTGTTTGCCTAGTTTAGGGATAGGGTGCCATACATCATCTAGAAGAACGAGGAGTGTTTTGATACCTTTACTATCTGATATGTCTAGATAGTTATCTATCCTCTCTAAAAAACCAATAGAGTCTTGGTCCCATAGAAGGTTGTGTAGATAAACTCGGTGCATATTCATACCTAACTCAGCACTCCATTCTAACTCTCTTTCGATTGTCTCTGGATCGTATGTATCTTCCTGCCAGAACTCTAGCTGATTAATTGAGGTGCTAGGGTTGAAGTTTGATCCTACCATCCAGCCGTTTTCATTATGCCACTGCCAGGCTCTCTCCTCACTCCACCTGTAATCAATTACTATAGTAGGGTTTTTTTGGCACTGGACAAATATTAGAGATAGAAATAGTATTGAAAATGAGTTAGTTAGTTTTGTCATAATGTAATTTACTAAAATCTATGAGTATAGGTAATTTTAGTAGCACCCAACATAGATGAAGTCTTATACTTTCCATCATCATTAAACCAGTTGTGATTGTATACAAAATATATATCTGATCCAGGAGTGATTGTATATTTAAATCTGTTGTTCATTCCTATGTTTTCACTGATGTCGTCGTACTGTATATTTGAAGAGAATGATATAAATGGTGTAAAATCAAAATCACCAAGAAACCTGACCAAATTTGTTTTGAAATTTCCCTCTCTTAAGTTTACTCTTGAGTGAATGTATCCTAGATTCAAGTTTATTCCTGGTAAAGGTCTAAATATTAACTCATTTTCATATTCTGTTCTATTTCCAGACCAGAATCCTTCAGTATTAAGTTCTATACCGTAGACAATTTTTCTGTAGTTGGCTGTCTCTAATTCAATTTGATGGGACCAGTTTGTGTAGTTTCCTACTGGAATAATTATTGAGTTATCACCAAGTATATCAAAATCATATTCAAGCCTTTCAAAGTTTCTTATTATCTGGTATGAGATCTCGTCTCCGCTTTCAAATCGTATTGATAGGGGTGTCAGTCTTATATTTTGTGTTAATTTTTTCCACTGTAAACTCATCAGATTTTCAAAACTCACTTCCCACTTTAACTCTCTTATAGTTGAGCTCTTTTCTAGAATTGGTGAAAACCTAATCCTTGGTTCAACTCTCCTAAAAGAATTTCTTCTAGAGAATCCAACTGCTGGGTCGTATGATACTCCAAACTCTCTGTACGATAGACTTCCTGACCAAGGATCATTTGGGAAATTAAAACGAAGGCCTCTAGCTGATCTGTCCCAGATGTTATTATTTATTTCACCTGGTAATTCTGGGTTATGAATAACTGCAAATGCCTGGAACTGTAAATTCTGGTTTTTGAGAAAAGTAGAAGTGTTTAAGGTTAAATCAATACCAAGAGTATTCCTGTCTTGTAAGGGTGGGACAAATTGTTTTCCTTTATTTGTATGTCTCCTTGTATATAGTACGCCAATACTACTTTCTTTGAGGAAGTTTTGTTTAAGTCTTATTACTGAGAATTCTTCTGAACTAAAATTATCTATTTCTCTTGTTTTTACCTGTTGAGCAGCAACCTCAACTTTACCAATTTTTCCAATTACTCTGCCTCCGTAAAGAATGGGTATTGGATTACCAGACCTAAGACCAATTTTTCTAGAAAAATATGGGTAAACACCGCTGCTAGGAGCAAACCTGAAGATATTTGCACCTTCAAGAAAGAAGTCTCTTTTCTCAGGAAATCGAATAGGGAACCTGGTCAAATTGATTTGTCTGTCATCTACCTCAGTCTCAGCAAAGTCAGTATTTACTGTGAGTGATGCTTTCAGACCTGGTGTTATATTATAGTTTACATCTAATCCACCGTCTAAACTCTGGCTATTATTATAATCACCCTCTGATTCATTTTGAACCTTTAGTGCCTCTGCCTTGCCGTAACCAACTAATTCAAGTCCTAATCCTTGAGAAATATTATTAAGTCCAGTAAGTCTGCCAGCATCTTGAGGCCTGTAAATACCTTGATTTCTTTTGTGTCCGGACCACAAAATTTCTTCATTTTTTCTTCTTATTGTCCTCTGAAAATTTATTCCCCAAGTGCTTGTCTTTGGGTCAAAATTGAGGGTGTGAAAAGGTATCCTTATCTCTGCTGACCATCCGAAGTCTCCAATATAAGTCCAAGGTCTCCATATGCCATCCCAGTCTTTATTTAAACTTCTTCCCTGACCAATTGTAAGAAGTCCATCCCCCATAAGTCCCCTCGGATTAATTTCAAAAAAATATGCATTTCTTCCGTCTAGGTATGTGTCGAGTATCCACATAAAACGGTCATCTGTGTTAAGAGGAGCGTCTTTCCTCATCTTAAATGCCTTTATCCCGTCGGGCTCAGAATCGTAAAAGATTGCTCCTATGTAGAGGTAATTCTCATCGTAAGCAATCTTTATAGTTGTTTTTTCTGTTGGCTCTCCACCTTCTACAGGCTCCTGAACTAAAAAATCACTAATGCCTGTTATATCACTCCAGAATGTATCGTCTAACCTTCCATCAAGTTTAATATCTCCAGATTTTATAGGAAACGCTTTAAATGATTTAGGTTCTCTGTTTTCGGACTGACTTTTAAGATCTGTGCAAATAAAAAGGAGAAACAAAGAAATTAATAACCTTATCATTCTGGAAAATTACATTTTAAAACTAATAAAAGATAAAATCATCAAAAGGATTATATATTATTATATTTGATTCGATGAAAAAATATTATCTTTTTTTTGTTTCTTTCTTTATTTTTTCTTGTGATGATGTAAGTATTGATTTAATAATATCTTATTGCAGTGGTGAATATTCGACTGCTAATGTTCTTACAGATATTGACGAAAATATCTTCAATGACGACGAATCGGTTAATGCATATAGTACGTATTCCTGGACAACAGACGGTTCTAATAGAATTTTAAATGGAAATGGAATACCAAATCATGAGGTTGGTAGATTTCCTAATTCTAATAACCCAAATACCATAACAGAGCAAAATGTAAGTGAGAGATTCACTTTGTGTCCTACTATAATATCTGAAAGTGGGTTGGAGGTTGTGGGACAAGCAGTAGCAATTGCTTATGCTCTTAACAGTGTAAAGTTTGACCCAGCAACGGCAGGGAGGTGCAACGATGAAGGAGAGTGCAGTTTAGCTAGAGGTCAAGGAAATTGGAATATTGAAGCGCTAGGTCACGAAACTTTCGATTTTGGAGACGATATGAATCATGCCCATGTTCAACCTAATGGGACCTACCATTATCATGGAATGCCTGAATTGCTGATGGAATTTTTAGGAAGTAATAAAGGCATGACACTTGTAGGTTGGGCTTCTGACGGATTTCCAGTATATGCTAGGTATGGTTTTTCAGATCCAAACGATGCAGGAAGCTTAGTAATTGCTCTTCAACCTAGTTATAAGCTTAAGTCTCAAGCAGATCAGAACCGGCCAAATACTTTAACTACATTAATTGGGGGTCCTAACCAAGGATCAACAAATCTTAATACACCAATCCCTATGGGTGCATTCACTCAAGATTATGAGTACATTGAAGGTCTAGGTGACCTAGATCAGTGTAACGGTAGATACGGGGTAACGCCAGAATTTCCAGATGGAATTTATTATTACGTAGTAACCGATGATTTTCCTTTTTTTACAAGATGTTTAAAAGGAGATACCAATTAATAATTTTAATAAACAATAACTCTTTTGTCTACTCCAGAGATAGATTTGAATTTTCCTACAATTCCAGAAGCTGAATTAGTACTGTAATTTTTAAAATATTCTATTTTAATGTCTCCAATTTCACTGATTTTCCCAACTGATCCCTTGTTTACATTACCTGAGTAATTTTCGTTGTATTTAAAACTAACGTCATTGATTTCCTTTAGTTTACCTACGTAACCACCTAGGTCTGAATAGGTATGTCTGTTATGATATTTTAAAGAAATATCTCCAATATCTTTTACCTTTCCCATGTAACCGCCTCTTTGGTTTTCGCTATAATTTTTGTGATAGTCAATATCAATATCGTTTATGGATTTTATTTTACCTACAATTCCAATAATTCTATTATCACCAATTCTGAGGTGGTAATCTATTTCTATATCATCTACTTCTGTCACAGAACCTACAATGCCAGAGAAGGAATTTTGTCTATAATTCCTAGCATAATCTACACTTCTGTAAGTATCTATATATAAATTAACACCTCTATGCAATTCCAAGCTTCTTCTGGGTCTGAAATCATAGACTGGATCCTGTAAAAACCTTTCAGATAAGGAATCATCAGAGAAGACATAAATATTTTTAATGTTGTTATTGGCTGAATCAAGCTCAAATACCGTTTTTCCATGCTTTATGAAAACACTTTCTATAACACCAAGGTTTCTATCTAATTGAATTCCAATATCTTGAGAAAGGAGATTATTAGAATAAATTAGAATTATACTAAAAAATAATAAATGAATTAATCTTCTCATATTACAAAACAAAAATAGGAATTTAATAATGACGAAAAAGCTTAAATTGTAAATAATTAGAATGAAAAAGTTAATCATAATATTAATTTTATTTTTTTCATGTTCAAAGGAATCGGTTAATGATAATAATAAATGTGATAATAACTACGATCCTCCATTTGGAGGAACTATATTCATTGATCCTGATATCATAACAGAAGATGACCCAACAACTTTCGTTAGTTTATCATATGCAGGAACTGGTAAAAGACAGATGTATGATAGGAGGACAGGTTGGGTGAATTTAGAGCCGTTTCTTTTTCCTGCGGAATACGATGACGGTCTGTCAATAGAAATACAGGTAAATCCTGAGTTTGGTTCACCAGAAAATGCACAGATTTATGCATTAAAATATGCTGAGGTCATAGGAAGGTTAACAACCGAGCTAAGAAAAGATGTTCAGACATCCTGGATACATAGGGGAGATGAACCATTCGGAGGAGGAAATAATAATCTTCTTATACACACGGACTGGTCTGAAAAAAATTATGAAGATCAAGGAATTCTTGAAGAAACACTAGTTCATGAGGCTGCACATACATCATTGGACTCTTACCACGCCGAGTCTAAAGGATGGTTAGAAGCCCAAAATCTTGACTGTGAATTTATATCTGATTACGCGAGAGATTATCCTATTAGGGAGGATATTGCTGAGAGTTATCTTCCATACCTTGCAGTAAGGTATAGATCAGATAGAATTAGTGAATCTTTGAAGAAAACTATTGAAGAAGCAATACCTAATAGAATAAAGTATTTTGATAATCAAAATTTTAATATGTATCCAATAAATTAATATTGAAAAATATTACTGAATTAACAACCTTCATTAAATGGGGAAGAACATTGTCTTTTAAAGTTAAATACCCACTTAATTTCTTTAGTGCCTTCAGTTGTTGTAAAGCTGGTTCTTAGAGTATAAACCTTAGGCTGTGCGTAATTATGAATAACCTCTGCGAAGATACTCATTGAAATATCATCACTTCTAAGAATTTTATCTTTGTCGTTATTTTGGAAAGTCCAAGAACCTGAACTAGGCCATACCTTATCATCATAAGTGTTTAGAGTAGAGTAAATACCACCGACTGCAGAGCCTTCTGATATGGTGAGGGTCATATCCTTGAATACTTGCACTTCCATACCATCCTTTGTAACAGGAGTTACATCTTTAATGGACGGCTTCTCTAGTAGAGGTTCAAGATTCCATGTCCCATTGAGGATATTTGCTTGTGTTTCAAGAGGGTCTTCTGTTCCAATATTTGTTCCAAGGTCATTTTCATCACATGATGAGAATATAAAGAGCATATAAAAGAGAAGCGTATATTTATTAAGTTTCATTAAATAATTTCTTAATAATTGTTTCAAATATAATTATAAGTGTTCATTAAATAAATGTTGATATGGTATAATAAGCGGGATGGACGGGACTCGCTAAATCACTCTTAATAGTTAAAATTCAATGATTTTAAAGTTAGGACGACCACTGGGTAGACAAAACCCTATTAACCTCATTGTCCTTTTTATTAATTAAAATTTTACATTTAAATAATAATAGGGATATATAATTAAACTAATATAATGTACATTCATACCGCTCATTCATGAGTATAGTTTAGTTTGGATACAACGCCTTATTATATAAGGCGTTTTTTAATATATAATATGAAAGTATACTCAAGCTTAATACTGATAATACTAAACTTATTCTCTTGTAACGTAAGCGAAGAAAACTTAGAAGTTATGATTCAAGAGAGTAGTTTATTTTCTTACGGAAAAGAGGTTAATAAAATCGATCACAATATCATTCCTGAAGCATCTGGAATTGTTAACTCATTTTATAATCCAAATGGTATTTGGACCCATAATGATAGTAATAATAAAGATGTTCTCTACTTAATTTCAAAAACAACATCGGAGATTCTTTTTAAAATACATATCCAAAATATTATTAGTAACGACTGGGAGGATATAACTATTGGTGATTGTTTTATGGGTTTAAATGGAAAATGTCTTTACGTGGGAGATATTGGAGATAATCAAAAAGAAAGAAATATTAAAAAGATATATGTTATAGAAGAACCAAAAATAGAAAATTATGGTAATGATTCAATATCAACTGATTCATTTAGATTAATATCATTTTATATGGAAGATGGAACTTTTAATTCAGAAGCAATAATGTATTCAAAAGAAATAGATGGTTTTTTTATATTATCTAAAGATCAAAACATACAGTCAATTTATAAAATAGATAATCTCGAAAATCATAGTGGTGAAATTATAAAAGCAAAAAAAATATATTCATTTGAATACATTAATGGGTTAATAACTGCTTCTGATATATCCCTCGATGATAATCATTGTTTAATCAAGACATATGAAAAAATTTACTATTGGGATAAAGATTCAAATGAAAATTGGGAGAACATTTTTAAAAATAAATTACCTGTGATTTTAAATTATGAGCAAGAATCTCAAGGTGAAGGAATCTGCTGGGGAAAAAATGAAAATGTTTATTACACACTAGGAGAATATAAACAAGGAAAAATACCAAGTTTAATCAAATATGATAGAAATTAATTTCTTTTTCTAGAGAAGAAAAAAATATTAAGAAGCTGGATGGACGGGACTCGCTAAATCGCTTTTATTAGATAAAATTCAATGATTTTGTAGTAAGGACGACCAAAAGAACGATCAAATATTTTAATTATATTTATGTATGTTGATGAACAGAAAATATTTTTATTATTTAGTTTTTGGAGTTACATTTTTAACATTCGGATTGGTTCAAGATTACATCAGACCAAATTATGAAGCAGAAAATTCCCTTATAATTTATTTTCTTGGAGTAATTCCCAATTTCCTTCCAGGAATTGGTCTACCTAGTTTGTTTTATGTAACTATTCCAGAGATTTTTAAACCTAATACATCTATTTACAGAAATAGATTAAAGTTGTCAATAATCATTTCTATGATTGGTCTAATTGGAAATGAGTTTATTACAATTTACACTCCAGGCAGAGGAGTTTTTGATTGGAATGATGTAGTATGGACAATTATTGGCGGAATAGTTTTTTATTTTCTACACAGAAGAATACAAAACTTATTCAAAAAATAGATAAAGAAGCGGGATGGACGGGACTCGCCAAATCGCCCTTTTTAGATCAAATTTAATGATTTTATAGTTAGGACGACCAAAAGGACGATCGAATATTTTATTATATTTGAGTCTTGAAAAAAATAATTTATCTCTTATTTATAAATCATTTTTCCTTCTCACAAGTGATGCCAAGTTTTCATGGTGTGCATTACAAGAAGTCATCAACTGCTACTGATTTCAGTCAAATGGGATCAGACATAGACGGTGAGGCTGCTAGTGATTATAGTGGTAAATCTCTATCTCTTAGCTCAGATGG
>CABYXZ010000005.1 GCA_902523065.1 uncultured Marinoscillum sp. | reverse complement strand
CTTCTAATTTTGCTTTTTCAGCCTCTTTCTCCTTAGCTCTCAACTCGTCAATAACTTCTTGTTGAGTTTTTCCTGCAAGAATATCTTTAACATAATCTTCAATTACAATCTCTTCTTTAAATACATAGGCTCCTGTTTTTTCTGACTTAACAGACTTTATAAGCTTAGCATATTTAACACCTGACTTATCCCTTAATGAAGCAACAACTTTTTTAGCCATTATTTGATTTCTTTATGTATTGTATATTTTCTCATGATAGGATTGTACTTTTTTAATTCCATCCTGTCAGGAGTATTTTTTTTATTCTTAGTGGTAACATATCTTGAAGTACCTGGTAGTCCAGATTTCTTGTGTTCCGTACACTCAAGTATAACCTGTATTCTATTTCCTTTTTTTGCCATGACTTATAAAGATAATGTACCTTTTTCTTTAGCTTTTTTAATAACTGCACTAATGCCATATTTATTGATAGATTTTAAAGCAGAGGAGCATACTTTAATTTTTATCCACTTGTCTTCTTCTGGTATATAAAACCTCTTAAGGTGTAGATTTGGTGAAAACATTCTCTTTGTCTTATTATTAGCCTTTGAGACATTGTTTCCAACTCTAGCTCTTTTACCTGTAATCTGACAAACTTTTGACATAGTTTTTTTTATTAGCACGCAAATATCGCAAAACTGAAAAAAATAACAAACCTGTTCAATATTTTTTATTTTTTGGTATTCTGCTATTTTTGGATAACAAAAATCCAAAAAATGATAGATAGCAGTAAACGAGCAATTGATTTAGAAAATAAATATGGAGCACACAACTACCATCCATTACCAGTTGTACTATCAAAAGGTGAAGGTATTTATGTCTGGGATGTAGAAGGAAAGAAATATTTTGATTATTTATCAGCTTACTCAGCAGTAAATCAGGGACATTGTCATCCAAAAATTATTAGCTGTCTTTCAGATCAAGCAAAAAAATTAACTTTAACGTCTAGGGCTTTTTATAATGATACTTTAGGAGAGTATGAAAAGTTTATTACAGAATACTTTAAATACGATAAAGTACTTCCGATGAATACAGGAGTTGAAGGTGGAGAAACAGCAAATAAAATTGCCAGGAAATGGGGATATGAAGTTAAAGGAATCGAAGAAAATAAAGCAAAAATAATTTTTGTAAACGGAAATTTCTGGGGAAGAACTTTAGCAGCAATTTCAACGTCTGATGATCCATTGTCTTACAAAGGGTTTGGGCCTTATATGCCAGGATATGAGACAATACCTTATAATGACCTTGATGCTCTAGAAGAATCATTCAAAGATAAAAATGTTTGTGCATTTATGGTTGAACCCATACAAGGTGAGGCAGGAGTTGTGGTTCCAGATGAAGGTTATCTTTCTGGTGTTAGAACATTATGTGATAAATATAATGTCTTATTTATAGCTGATGAAGTACAAACTGGAATTGGAAGAACTGGTAAAATGTTGGCAACGGACTATGAGGATGCAAGACCTGATATACTTATACTAGGAAAAGCGCTATCGGGAGGTGTATTACCTGTGTCAGCTGTCCTTGCTGACGATGAGATAATGATGTGCATAAGGCCAGGTGAGCATGGTTCAACCTTTGGTGGTAATCCATTAGCATGCGTTGTGGCAAAATCTGCACTAGAAGTTGTAAAAGAAGAAAATTTAGTTGAAAATGCTTTTCTAAGAGGACATCAATTTAGAGATAGACTAAAAAACTTAGGTGAAGAAAGTGAGCTTGTAAAAAAAATTAGAGGAAAAGGTTTACTTAATGCAATTGTAATTGATGACGACGAAGATGGTTCAACAGCTTGGGATATCTGTATGAAAATGAAAGATAATGGACTTATTGCAAAACCAACTCATGGAAATATTATAAGGTTTGCCCCTCCCCTTGTTATTTCAGAAACAGAGGTAGACGAATCTTGTGAAATAATTGAGCAAAGTATAAAAGAGTTTTCAAAATCTAATTAAATAAACTCTCGTCTCTTTCTATCATAAGAATTGAAGATTGAGGAACAATAAAGTACTTTTCTCCTTGGTACATTACCTCGTAAGCTCCACCTTGTAGAAATACAGCCAAATCTCCCTCCTTTACTTGAAGAGGTACGTACTTAACTTTTTCATCCTCAGATTTCCATGGTTCATCATTATCCATAGGAAGAGGTATTGGATAGCCAGGACCAGATTTTACAATATATCCGTACTGAATTTTTTCTTTCTCTTTAACTCCTGGTGGTAAATATAATCCGCTTTCTGATCTCTCTGATTCTTTTCTAGGTTTAACAAGGACCCTGTCTCCAACAACATTTATTTTATCAAGTGAATTCACGTCTTTTTCCATATTAACTATTTTGATCTGTCAACTAATTTTGGATTAATCTTTTTGCTTGTCTTTGCCCCTAACTCTCTCAGCCTCTCTGTCTTTCTAACCAAATTATCTTTACCATCGGTTAGCTTTTTCATTGCATCCTCATAAGTATTCTTTGTTGTATTTAAATTATTACCAACCTTAATTAAATCCTCAGAAAAAGACTGGAATTTGTCATAAAGGGATCCGGCTTGTCGAGCAATTTCTATAGCATTTTTATTTGCCTTATCTTGTTTCCACATATATGCAACTGTTTTTAATGTAGCAAATAAGGTAGAATTTGTAACCATAACAATATTTTTATCAATTGCCTTATTGTATATACTTACGTCTTCTAAAACAGCAAGCTTAAATGCAGGTTCATTTGCCATAAACATTAAAACATAGTCAGGTTGATTAATGTCCAAATCCTGATAATTTTTATTTGATAAGGTAGTGATATGATTATTAATACTTTTTAAGTGTTCTTTCAGATGAATTTTTTTCTCCTCATCATCCTCTGCATTATAGTAATTTACATATGCTACCAATGAAACCTTAGAATCAATTACAATACACTTATCTCCTGGAAGCTTTACAATATAATCTAGCCTTTGATTGTCTAAATTTTCTGTTTTAATATTTTTCTCTTTTTCATAGTGAATATTTTTCTCTAAACCTGCAGCATTTAATATTGTTTCCATTTGTTGTTCCCCCCAGTTACCTTGGGTTTTACTCTCACCCCTAAGAGCATTTGCTAGATTATTAGCATCATCTCTCATCTTGAGCGTCTCACTTTTGAGATGATTAATTTCAGACTTTAGTATTGCATTAAACTCCAAGGCATCTTTATTTGACGTCTCTACTTTCCTTTCAAACCTTTCAATATTTTCTCTCAATGGATTCAAGATACTTGAGATGTTTTCTTTGTTTAGATCTGTAATTTTTTTTGTCTTTTCATCAAAAATCTCATTTGCTAGATTCTTGAATTCTAAACCTAGGATCTCTTTAATTTTATCTAACTCCTCTATTGAGTCATTAGTCTTATCAGAATCATCAGTATTCATTTTATATATAATGAATGATAACCCGGCAAGAAGGAGGAGGCCAATTAAAAGAAGAAGATATTCCATACCCAAAAATAAGAAAATATTTAAAAGGACCTACTCTGAATATTCCTCAACAGGTATACAGCTACAAAATAGATTTCTGTCACCATGAGCATTATCAATTCTACTGACTGAAGGCCAGAATTTATTTTGAGCAACAAAACTTAAAGGAAAGGCAGCTTTTTCTCTCGTATATGTATACACCCAAGATGATGAGGTTACTGATGCTAAAGTGTGAGGTGCGTTTTTAAGTACATTATTATCTCTTTCATATGTTCCATTTCTTACCTCCTCAATTTCTTTCCTAATTTCAATCATAGCATCACAAAATCTATCAAGCTCAGCTTTATTTTCACTCTCAGTAGGTTCAATCATCATGGTACCAGGGACTGGAAAGGACACAGTTGGTGCGTGGTATCCATAATCCATTAGTCTTTTTGCAATGTCTTCTACCTCAATATCTAACTCTGCTTTGAATTCCCTACAATCAATAATGAACTCGTGAGCACTTGTTCCATTGACACCTTTATATAATATTGAGTAATGATTTTCAAGTCTTGACCTAATATAGTTTGCATTTAATATTGCTGTTTTTGTTGCATCTGTTAAACCTTTGGCTCCCATCATAGATATATAAGCATAGGAAATTGCAAGAATACTGGCGCTGCCGTAGGGTGCACTTGAAACTGGTGTTATGGTCTTTTCATCGTAGTCGTCAAAAATATTTCTTGGTAAATACTTAACTAACTTCTCAACAACTCCTATTGGTCCCATTCCTGGACCACCTCCTCCGTGTGGAATACAAAATGTCTTATGAAGGTTAAGGTGGCAGACATCAGCACCAATTTTCTGAGGATTAGTTAAACCAACTTGAGCGTTCATATTAGCACCATCCATGTAAACAAGACCACCATTATCGTGGATCAGTTTACAGACCTCAACAATATGATCCTCAAAAACTCCGTGAGTGGATGGATAGGTTATCATTAGACAACTTAAGTTTTCAGAATATTGTTCACACTTTTCTCTTAAATCATCTATATCAATATTTCCATGCTTATCACATTGAATTACTACAACTTTCATACCTGCCATTATTGCAGAGGCGGGATTGGTTCCGTGTGCTGAAGATGGAATTAGGGCAATATCTCTCTGATCATTTCCATTATCTAAATGATAAGCTCTTATTACCATAAGACCAGTATACTCACCCTGAGCACCAGAGTTTGGTTGGAAAGATAGAGATGAGAAACCTGTGATTTCTGACAACCATATATTTAAATCTTTAATCATTTTTTCGTAGCCTTGAGACTGATCTATTGGGACAAAGGGATGAAGGTTCATCTCTTCCCAAGTTACTGGAATCATTTCAGTAGTAGAGTTAAGCTTCATTGTACAAGAACCTAATGAGATCATGGAGTGAACTAAAGATAAATCCTTGTTCTCAAGTCTTTTCATGTATCTTAATATCTCGTGTTCTGTCTGGTATTTATTAAATACCTCATGCTCTAGGAAGGTTGACTTTCTAATTAAGTTTTGATTTTCTTTATGGTTATAATTTTCTAGAGAATCTAGATCAATTTCTAAGTTTTTGTTTGACAATTCAGAGAATATTTCTAATACATCCAAAACATCTTTATGACCCTTTGTTTCATCAAGGGAGATACCAATGTGATTTGATTCGAAGTATCTAAAATTAATTTTAGCATGCTCTGATAATTTCTTTAGAGTCTTTTTATCCTTATCGTCAATTTTAACCTTTAGTGTATCAAAAAAAGTTGCATTCACCTGATTAAAGCCGAGCTTTTGCAATCCAGTCTCTAGAGTTTTTGTGAGGTGGTTAATTTTTTTAGCAATATTTAACAGACCCTGCCTTCCATGGAAAACTGTGTACATACCAGCCATGACTGCAAGGAGGACTTGTGCAGTACAAATATTTGAGGTTGCTCTATCTCTCTTAATATGTTGTTCTCTCGTCTGAAGAGCCATCCTATATGCTGGATTTCCGGACTTATCAATACTAACTCCAATAATTCTCCCAGGAATATGTCTCTTAAATTCTTCTTTAGTTGCAAAGAAAGCAGCGTGAGGGCCACCGAATCCCATCGGCACACCAAATCTTTGAGAATTACCTACTACAGCTGAGGCTCCAAACTCCCCAGGCGGTTTAAATAAAACTAAGCTCATCAAATCAGAACACACACATGTAAAAATATTTTTCTCATTACATTTTTCAATAAGTGAGGAAGGGCTCTCAATATTTCCATCAGAATCAGGGTACTGAATTAATGCACCAAAAAAGTCATCGGAATAATCGAAATTACTTATATCATCTATAACAAGCTCAATACCCAGAGGGACGGATCTTGTTTTTAATAACTCTACGGTCTGAGGGTATGTCTTATTAGAGACAAAAAATTTACTCGAAGATTTTTTGGGACCTTTCCTTACCCTATAGAACATAGTCATCGCCTCAGAAGCGGCTGTTCCCTCATCAAGAAGAGATGCATTTGCAAGATCCATGCCTGTAAGATCAGTTACCATAGTCTGATAATTAATCAGTGCTTCTAATCTTCCTTGAGCTATCTCAGCCTGATAAGGAGTATATGCAGTATACCAACCAGGATTCTCCAAAATATTTCTTTTTATTACTGAGGGAGTGATGGTCTCATAATATCCCATACCGATGAAGCTCCTGAAATTTTTATTTCTGCCAACTAAGCTCTTGAAGGACTTTAGAAACTCTGTCTCTGTCTTAGGCTCATCAAGAGACATCTGTTCATTTAATTTAATTGAATCTGGAATGGTTCTATCTATCAAGCTATCAACTGAATCAAATCCAATCTGCTCAAGGATTTCCTGTTCTTCTTTAGGTGTGATAGAGTTGTGTCTTTTAGAGAATTCGTCAGAATTAAATAATGAAATATTCATAATATTATTGATGAAAAAATATACGCAAATGTATACAAGAAGTTTAAAAAGAAAATAGATTGGATTAAAGAAAATAGATTAATTCTAAAAAATTAAATTTGCATCAAAGAGATATTAAAAATGTCCACTATTCTTATCAAAAATGCTACGATCATTAACGAAAATTCTAGAACAATTTCAGATGTCTTAATTAGAGGTAAAAAGATAGAAAAAATTGATAGAAATATTAGTACCGATGAATCTCACGATACCATTGAAGCTGAAGGATTATTCTTAATCCCGGGACTGATTGATGATCAGGTACACTTTAGAGAACCTGGTCTTACTCACAAAGCTGAAATATTTACTGAGTCCATGGCAGCTGTTGCTGGAGGTGTGACTACATACATGGAGATGCCCAATACTATCCCAAACGCAACGACAATCCATGAACTTGAAAAAAAATATGACATAGCAAAAAGAAAATCATTTGCCAATTATTCTTTTTATCTAGGCGCAACAAATAATAATATGCACGAGCTAAATAAACTAGATAAGAAAAAAATTTGCGGTTTAAAAATATTTATGGGATCCTCAACTGGAAATATGCTGGTAGATAACGAGAAGGCTTTAAATGAAATATTTAAAAACTCTGAAGTTATTATAACCACTCACTGTGAAGATGAGATTACAGTTCAAGAAAATCTTAGAAAAGCCGTAGAAAGATATGGAGAAAATATACCAATAGAAGAGCATCCAAGAATTAGATCAAGAGAGGCATGTTACAAATCTTCCTCAAGAGCAATTGAGCTTGCCAAAGAACATGGATCGAGACTTCACGTCCTTCACATATCAACTAAAGAAGAAATTGAGCTATTTGAAAATATTCCATTATCTGAAAAGAAAATAACTAGTGAGGCATGTCTTCACCACCTATGGTTCACAGATAAGGACTACCAAGATCTTGAGAGTCTAATTAAATGGAATCCAGCGGTCAAGAGCAGTGAGGATAGGGATGCGATAATAGATGCTGTTAAAAATAATTTTATTGACGTAATTGCAACGGATCACGCACCACATACCATTGAAGAAAAATCCAATAATTATTTAAATGCACCTTCGGGCGGGCCACTGATACAATTTTCATTACCTCTTCTTCTTGAAATGAGTTTAAAAGGAAAAATTAAGATTGAAGAGATAGTGCAAAAGACATCTCACAATTTAGCTGAGTTATTCCAGATTAAGGATAGAGGTTACATAAAAGAAGGATACTTTGCAGACCTGGTACTTTTTGATCTAAATTCAAAAACAGATGTATCAAGGGAAAGCATATATTCAAAATGTGGTTGGAGTCCACTAAAAAATGAAACTTTTAATTCTAGAGTAATCCACACTTTTGTTTCAGGAAATCATATACTTAAAGACGGGAAGTTAAATGGTGACCCAGACTCTATGAGACTTGAGTTCGATAGAGATTAAATAATTTAATTTGTCTTAGTTAGAACATTATTCTAGATTTGCTGATTCATAATGGTGGTTGTAGTTCAGTTGGTTAGAACGCCTGATTGTGGTTCAGGAGGTCGCCGGTTCGAGTCCGGTCTTCCACCCTTTTTTCTTACAATGCTTGCACTTTACTTACGTATAAAGATATAAAATCTTGGCACTTATTTGGCTCCTTTGATTAATCAATCTTTTTCAAAATAAAATAACTTATCAATTTTACAATTTAATTTCATTGAAAGTTTCATTGCTAATTCTAAAGTTGGTTTATACCTATAAGTTTCAATTGATATAATAGTTTGTCTACTTACTCCGACTGAATCTCCAAGTTCTTCCTGAGTTAGTTTTTTTTTCTGACGAACTTCTTTCAAAATATTTTTTAATACCATACTATGATGTTCTATACAAATAGAGTTGATATGCAGATTTAATAAATGATACTAATACTAACCATAGCACAATCATAAAAACTAATACCCCGCTGTTTTGATACATTTGGCTGTCAAATATCGCAACTGACAAAATAACTCCAATAAATAAACATAAACTGATTTCATATAAAATATATCCGAGTTTATATGATTTTAAATCGATGAGAATGTCCCTTTCATCATTAATTAATTTTTTCTTAATAAAAATTTCAAGTAATGTATACGCTAATGAAAAATATATTATTGAAAAAATAGTTATTTGAATTAGCTTATTTACAGATTTATTTAAATCATATGTTTCAAATCTGTTATCATAAAAATATGGTAAGAAAAAAATTGCAAATAAAATACTAAATACAATTTCAATTAAAATTGATAATTCTTTTTTCGAAAAATTCATATTAAAATTTTATCCTTTAACTAAGTTCAAGCCTAATGAAAAAATATAAACAATAAGACCATACATAGTTGTTGTAAAAGCCACCTTAAGCCCACCTGCTAAGATAGCTGGTGATACATTTCCAGCTTGTTGAATAAATTCAAAAGCTGTATAAAGACCTATAAATGACCCGAGAATACCAACAGCTAATGACATATTACCAAACAGTTTAATTTTCTCTGGATACTTAAAATAACTAACAATAGTGCCTATTAATAGAATTGTTATGATAGACATAAAAAGTACACCTCCTTGATAAAAAAGCTCAATAATTAACGATGCAATAATTCCTACAAGTAAACCCATAATTCTTAAAATTTTAGTTTTCATAAATATTAAATGTTAAGTTAACTTTACAAATATAGGAAATTAATTATGTTAAGCAAACTTAACATATTGTTTTTCTGATTGTGGTTCAGGAGGTCGCCAGTTCGAGTCCGGTCTTCCACCCTTTTTTCAATTATTGGAAGGCATTTAATGAGATTATTTATAATATTTGTTTTGTGAAAAAGTTAATATTCCTATTATCAATCCCTTTGATCTCATTTGGCCAGTCAATAAATCAAGAAGAAGATTTACCCGCACTCAGACTTAGCAATAACTTTTCAAAACCATACAGAGTTTTAAAAACAACAATTTCTGATAAATCTTTGTTTCAACAATACTATAATAATACCAATTTAACCCTTGATTACGTTATTAGGTATCATTTTTATACCTCAATTGATTTAAATTCAGAAAAAAATCAGTTAATTAGTATGGATGGTACTAAATTTAATCTATCATCTAAAAATGCACTAGATTTAACTGATGAAGTAATATCACTAGTAAGCAAGATGTATTTTGGTGAAAAAGAGTTTAAAGAATTTGAAGAACTTAAAAAAAAATTGAAAAACAAGTATTGAACCTACGGTTAATATTACTTATCTCTTATAATTTAAATATATAAATAATGATAAAAATACCTCCCCCACTCATAGTTTTAGTCTTAATTGTTTCCATTTATTTTTCATCAAAAAAAATTGATCTAATCAACATACCGTTTCAACTGGAAATATCAATTTTTATACTTTCTGCTGGAATACTCATTTTTGTAAATCCAGTGCTGCAATTCATAAAATCAAAAACTACTGTTAATCCAATCCAATTCGAGGAAGTCAATAAACTCGTAACCTCAGGGATTTTTAAATATTCAAGAAATCCTATGTACCTAGGTATGTTGATGATTGTTTTATCTACATCAATATTTTATTTAAATATTTACTCTATACTAACTCCTCTCTTATTTATACTATGGATAAATAAATTTCAAATAAAAAGAGAAGAGGAATTTCTTATAGAAAAATTTGGTGATGAATATTTATCATACAAGAAGAAAACTAGAAGGTGGATTTAGTTAGATAATATTCATTTTTATCCTCGAAAGATATAATGATTATATTTGATTTGTGAGATATATAGTTTTTTTTATTCCAATTCTACTTTTATTCTCTTGTGAGAAAGAGGAAAATCTTATTGAACAAAATTTAATTGAATTCTTAAAAGGTAAAGTTTATCAAAAAGATATCCCTGAAGGAAAAAGGTATGTTAAGTTTGACTTATCTGTTCTGCAGGAAGATGATACAGTAAATCTCGAACTAGGTCTTAATTCTCGTGGAAAGCAATATGAGGGATGGGTATATTATGAAAGACACGACGACTACATTAACGAAAAGGGTTGTTTCACAGGATATGAATTACAAATAGGATATAACGGGGTAGTGTCTGCAGTTGATTTTGGATTATATCAGAGGTGGTATACTGATACTATTATTGATAATTCTATTCAATTTAAACTTGATGGGATTTATGGTCAGACCTGGATTGTCACTAAGTATAGTAATGGTGAAATAAGTATTAATCATAATGGAAGTGAAAGTCTTGACGGTGGGTATTCAGCAATGAGTTTAGAAGATTTTAACAAGTTAAATTGTAATTAAAATAAGTTTTGAGCTCAAAATTTTTCAATTATTTTTTATTATCTGTACTTCTTAGTTGTTCAAATAATAAAGAAAAAGAAAGTACATATATTCCTGTAGAGAATTGGCCAAAAATTCCTAGTAATTATGAGTTAGGTAATCCTACTGGTTTAGCACTTAAATCAAACCAAAATTTAATTGTATTTCATCGAGGTTCAAGATCTTGGCAGACACCTATGCCAAAGGATAAAATCAAAGAAAACACTATAATTGAAATTGATAATTCATCCGGTGAAATTATCAATGCCTGGGGTGCAGATATGTTTATTATGCCACACGGATTGGAAATTGACAATGAAAATAATGTATGGATAACTGATGTTGGTTTACATCAGGTAATCAAATATGATTCCAACGGGAAAGAGTTAATGGTTCTGGGTAAAGAGTTTGAGCCAGGAAGTGATTCATATAGTTTTAACTTACCGACTGATGTAGCTGTAGCCAATGATGGATCATTTTATGTAAGTGATGGATACGGAAATAGTAGAATAATTAAATTTTCTAAAGATGGCTCCTATCAGTTTGAGTGGGGAGCGTTTGGTAATGAAAAAAGTCAATTTAATATTCCTCACGGTCTTGATCTGGATAATAATGGAAATGTCTACGTCGCGGATAGAGAAAACAATAGGATACAAAAATTTGACTCCTTAGGGAATTTTATAGCCGAGTGGAAAAACCAATCTATTGGTCAGCTATATTCTGTTAATGTAAATAATTATGAGAATTATATTTTGGGTATAGACTACATTGGTTTAGAGAATATGATACCTATAGGTTCTGATATTATATACTTAGATCTGGACTTAAATGTAAAGTCAAGGTTTGGTAGAAGTGGATCATATGATGGAGAAAAGACCAGATATCATGATATTCAAATTGACGAAAGGGGAAATATGTTTGTCGGAGATATATTAAATAATTCAATTCAAAAGTTTATACCAATTCAGAATTAGTGATATTGCAGGAATTAAAATTTCTATAATTGATTTGCTTTTAGCGGCTTCATTCTCTCAACTGGCCATTCATCTGAGTAACCAGATTTCCATTCTCTGGAATTTATTTCATCATCTGTAGACAAACACAACTCGAGCTCATCTTTAATAAGTTTCTCGTCCATGTTTTGACCGATAAAAACTATTTCATTTTTCCTATCACCAAATAATTTATCCCACTCGCTTTCTATTTGTTTTTGATTTTCAACAAATGGTAAATACTTTATCCTCTCATGAAAAAGCATGCTTGCCCACCAAACTCCAGCACCTTCAGCCTTCAAAGATCCACCTGCCTGACTCCATACCAACGCCTGGTCAGGTCTTGATGACAACCAGAAAAGGCCCTTACTTCTAATTATTGATGTCGGGAACTTATTCTGTAAATAATCCCAAAATCTTACTGGATCAAAAGGCTTTTTTGATCTAAATACAAACGAGGAGATTCCATACTCTTCCGTCTCGGGTGTATGCTCATCTTTTTCTAACTCTTCCATCCAACCTGCACTTTGTTCTGCTTCTTCAAAGTTGAATAAACTAGTATTCAAAATTTCCTTTGGAGAAATCTCACTATATTTCGTTTCAATAATCTTTGCGGATTGATTTAGTTTCTTAATACAAGCTCTAAGGATTCCCAGATGTTCCTTGTCCACTAGATCTGTTTTATTTAGAATAATAACATTTGCAAATTCAATCTGATCGGTTAAGAGATTAACAATAGTTCTATCATCATCTTCGATGTTGGTAAGGTCTCTATCCACTAGGGTTTCAGGGCTTCCAAAATCTTTGAAAAAATTAAATGCATCAACTACAGTTACCATAGTATCGACATAGCTGAAACGTGATAGATCGATTCCATTTTCTTCGTCAACAAATGAAAATGTTTGGGCTACAGGTATCGGCTCACTTATTCCAGTACTTTCAATAAGTAAATAATCAAACCTGTTCTCTTTTGCTAGTTTCTCTACTTCTATCATAAGATCCTCTCTCAAGGTACAGCATATACATCCATTACTCATCTCAACTAACTTTTCTTCAGTGCGAGAAAGAGTTTTCTCATTTTTAACGAGTTCAGCATCTATATTTACTTCGCTCATATCGTTTACAATAACTGCAACCTTTAAGTCTTCCTTATTGTGTAATACGTGATTAAGTAAAGTTGTTTTGCCAGCACCCAAAAAGCCGCTAAGTACCGTTACAGGTAATTTTTTATCCAATAAGTTCATGCTGCAAAGTTAGCCCAAATGAAATCAAAAAACAATTAATTTATAATTGTCAATATACCTTTTTAATAAAATAGAGTGGTTTTTTTTATAAAAAACCTTAAATTATAATTCAATTAAATATTATATATGAAAAACTTATTCACTGCCTTTTTATCAATGTTTATAGTAGCATGCTCTACACCTGAAAAGAATGCTAATTCCAAAATCGACATATACGATGACTCTGTTTTAGATATAATTGATATCTATTCAGAGATTGAAGTACTTGCTGACTCCATATCACTTCCTGAAGGTCCTGTTTGGGATGAAGCTTCACAGTCACTACTGTTCGTTGATGTAATGGGAAATAAACTTTACAGGTGGAATGAAAACGATGGTACAAGTGAATATATATCTCCAAGTGGTAATACTGGTTATGCGCCAAATGTTGACTTTGGTCTTTTGGGAGCAAACGGTTTATTAATTGATGAGAATGGTGATATTATACTTTGTCAGCATGGGGACAGGAGATTAGCTAAAATAAATAATTCCTCTACTAACTCACCTAGTTTCACTACACTTGTTGATAACTACGAGGGAGGAAGGTTCAATAGTCCAAATGATCTGACATATGCAAGCAACGGTGATATATATTTTACTGATCCTGCTTTTGGATTTTTTAATCTAGAAACTTTTCAATTCGTAGAATCAGAATTAAAAGATTTAAACTTTAATGGTGTATATAAATACAATACTAAGTCAGGAGAATTATCACTAGTAACTGACAAAATTGATCTGCCTAACGGGATTGCACTCTCTCCTGATGAAAAAACTCTTTACGTTAATAAGATGGGATTCATTGACGGAAGTAGGAAAATAAAAAAAATAAATCTTGAGACTATGGAGATGACAACACTTTTTGATGGAGCCGAACTTCCAGAAGAAGATGAAGGAAATTTTGATGGAATGAAAGTACACTCATCTGGAAACATATTTACCACTGGCCCTGGTGGATTACTGGTTATCTCACCGGAGGGGAAACTACTTGGTAAAATTGATTTTGGAACTATAACTAATTGTGCCTTTGACGATGACGAAAATTATCTCTATGCGACAGGATTTATCAACAATACTAAAGTTTACAGAATAAAGCTAAAGATTTAATTTCGTATTTCTTTTTGGCAATACCTATCAAATACAACATCTAGGAGAATCGGAGGAGACGTTTCTTGACCTGTAGATTTATAACCTAAACTTATTGCTATTTTCCAGTCTTCACATGCAGCTTCAATCTGATTGGTAAAATATTTTGCGTTTCCTCTCAAAAAATAAACCATACCTATATTTTCATCTGTTACCTCATAGTGTGATTCACTCCAATCAATATTATTTTCTTCATAGTATTTAATAAATACACTGAGGTCATCAATTGCCTTAGAATATTTCTTAGTCTCTAAAAATAAAGTACCCCTGGTAAAATATGTCAAAAGGAGAAGCGAGTCTAGAGAATGTGATATGTTAAAGTCTTCAAGTGCACCAAGAGTGTCCCCTACATGCCAAAGTTTTAAATATCCCCTATTCATATAATAAACTGCCACATTAGAGTCTAATTCTATTGCCTTATCGTAATCGGCTAGGGCTTCATCAAACATAAAAAACTCATTTTTTGCAACACCTCTCATGTTATAAAGTTCTGCGTCAGTTGAATCAAGCTCAATGGCTTTATCGTAGTCTTCTATTGACTTGGTATATTCCCTATTTTTTAAATTATCATAGGCCGAAAAGTTATAGTCATCTGCAACAGGATTTGACAATAACCAATACATAAAAGAAGCAACCACAATTAAGAGGAGAATTAGAAGAATATTTACTTTTTGGTTTACTGTCATATTGACTTTTACTAAAATATTTTACGTATATAAATTCAAAGCAATTGAAGCCATTAAAGTTTTTATTCTTAAATTTAACCTCAAAACATTAAATATTAAATCAATGAAAAAATTAATTTTCACCGCTACATTAATTCTCACAACGCTAACATTTGCTCATAGTCAAAACTTATCCGAGCCAAAGGGAGGAGGAGTTTTAAACATAGTCTTAGTAAGTCCTGGAGACAATTATTCTACCATGAATTTTGAGGGACAGATAACAGGATACGGAACCGTCTTTGCCAAGTTCAAAGTATCAGCTGTAAATACTTCAAAGACAAGTGGCACATTGGACGGTCAAGGCAGAACAATTCTAAACGATGGAACCTTACTTTCTACTCCACTCAAAGGAACTTGGAGGAGAGATGGAGGAATGTTAAAATTTTATTTTACGGATGCTGTAAGTAATGGGGCAACAAACTTTGTGATTTGGGATGTCAATATCTTAGAGAAAAAAGCCGAGGTAAAGTATTACGAACTTCATAGCGCTAGTAACTAAGAATATAAGATTAATTTGATTCTTCTATGACTCTTTGAATAATTCTATCTCTCTGGAATTTATTTTTTAAAAATCCTCTTCTAAAAGGTCTCGATACACCATAACTTGCTCCTCCTAGTCCTAAACTGGAAACACCTATCAGAATATTCAAACCTCTCCAAGGAGTTTGCGTCCTTCCAATTCCAGCTATCGAGACAATACCCAAAACTACATATGGAGCTGCAATTGCCTGAAAGAATATGTTGAATGTCTTATTTATCTTATATCTTCTGTCATGAAAAACAATGTTTTCTAATTGAAATTTATTTATAGTTATATCGTCCTGGAAAAGATCAATACCCAATTTCTTTAGTTTAATGCTATCTCTTTTAGAAAGGTAGACGTCTTGCTGTGAAAAGATATCTGTTAGAGGTAATGAGATTAATATAAGTATATATATAAACTTCATCAGTCGAGATATACCAAGTCAACACTTTCTGCATCTAGTGTTTCCCTAATTTTCAGTATAGCTGGTTTAGGTTTAAAGTCTTCGGTAAACAGAAACTTATGTTCATTTGTTTTATCAACAACACCCCAAGAGCTGTAGGTAATAAGACCATTTTCTCTCTTAGAAATTAATAATTTTAAAATGTTTGCATACCCGTGAGATTGTCTAAGTAATGAGTTATCGGTTGGTGGATCTTCATTTATTACATAATCAATTTCCGTTATATGAAATTCTAAATCATTTTGATGTGCCCAGTCAATTAGATTTGACAGATACTCTAAACTATTTTTATTTAATGATAATTTTTTATCATCCTTCAAATGTGCTTGCCATCCCAATCCGTCAACTCTATAACCCTTTTCTCTTAGATAAAGTATTGTCTCTTTAACTTTATCCCACATTTCAACTTCCATACCCCCGTGCTGATTAAAAATTAACTTCACATTTTTAGCGTATTCATCTGCTATCTCGAAAGCTTTACAAATATAGATTGGAACTCCGTCCTCATTCATTCCAATCTGCTTCCATGGATTTTCCCACTTATCGTCTCCAACTTTTTCTCCGAACCACTTACCTGTTGTTGTTATTGTCTCGTTTACAACATCCATCCATTTCACAGAGTTGATTAGATTAAGTTTTTTTGATAACTCGGTCATGTACTCGGTCATATTATCCATTAACTCCTGTTCTGTTCTTGAGTCATTTTTAGCCCATTTTGAACTTTGTGGACCCACTGGACCATGAATTCTTGAGGTTATAGAATTTCTCTCGATAAAATCTATATAAGAATCCAACCTATCCCATTTCCACATTCCTGGTTCAGGATGAACTATTGATTGCTTAGCACTGTTTTCAACAGTGGAGTAATTAAATTCATTAAGAAAAATATTTTCAACGTATGTATTTAACTGGTTTGTATTAAGTGCTGCGCCAACAAAGAATTTATTTACATCATAATTTTTCTCTTTAAGAATGTCTTTGACATAGTTATCTGATGTGCCAGTATTTTGATCTATTTCTGGTTCTGAAACACCGTAAGTAATCTCTTCGTCCTCTGAACAGGAAGACATCAAAAGAATAAAAATCAAAATATTTAAGTAACTTCTCATATTCAAATTTAACTTAGAAAATTAAGATGATAAAAATTGATAAGAAATATATTATAAAATACTCGTTCGAGTTTGTTGTAATTGTTCTTGGTATAAGTGTTTCTTTCTGGCTCAACGAATTATCGATTGATAATCAGAATGAAGTGGAAAGAGTTAAGGTTCTAAATAGTTTGAAAATGGAAATTCAAGAGATCAGAAACTATACAGACGAGAGAGAAAAAACGTGGCAAACGGATTTAAATTTACTCAATCTTTTATTAGACCCTAAAGATTTAAATTCAACTTCAGACTCAATTCTTAAAATAACAACCAGTAAAAGTAGGATCGAAACTTTTCTAGTTATATATAGAGTTTTTGAACCACCAATGAATAGATACTATTCGATAATAAATTCAGGAGATCTTAAGTTTGTTAAATCAAATAAAATTAAGGAAGTACTGAGCAGATTACATAATACCTCATTCTCATACGTAGAGACAACAGTTGAGTATGAGAAGCAACTCAAGCAAAGCTTCCTTCCCTTCATTGCTGAAAACCATCCCAGCATTATAATTGCTCGAGACGATCAAAATGTCTCAATGAAAGAATATGTCCAAAAGCTAGTTAAAGCAATTGAAAGAGATATCAAGCTAAAAGCAAACTTTTCAATGGTGAAAAGGTATTTAGAATATAAATTAAACTTTCTAAGAATCTATGTTGTAATCATGGAAGATCTTGAGGCTGAAATTAATAAAGAATTAAAGTAATTATAATACTCCAGGATTGGCTGCATCAGCATTTACATCTCCAGTAGTAAGCTTATTTAACATTTGAGTGACATCAAAAAAGTCTTGTTCTTTAGCAATTTTCCCATCTTTCATTGTAACAAGGGTAGTACCTGAAAGGTCTAATTTATTACCAGTAGCAGGTAAACCAAAAGCCGTGCCTGTGTGAGTGCCCTTAAAATTCCAATGCTTTACCAGCCTGTCGCCTTGACCTAGAACTTCAAGAATAGTAAATTCTAAATCAGAAAAACCATTTACATAATTCATATAAAAATCTTTGCAAGCTTCAAGTCCGACTAAATCTCCTTGGGGAGTTACAATAACTACATCTTCTTGAAACCTCTCAGAGTTAATAACTGAAGCATCCCCTGACAGGAATAAAGACCAAGTCTCTTTATACATTGCTATGTCCTTATTGAGTTGAGCATCGTCATCTAAAATTTGTTGTTGTTGTGAGGATGGACCACATGATACAAAAATGAGGGATAAAATAATAAAGTATACGTTTGATATTTTCATAATTTAAAAAGTATGGTACTAATCTATATAAATTAATTTACTTGAGGTTTCTATGTGAATTAAACTTTTGATTTTAGTTTTTCAATTATCTCAATGACCTTAGGAAGAATTAGATCTTCTCCATTATTTTCTAAGATATAATCTGGATTGAAATCCACTTTATTTTTTAATTTCTGGCTTTTTATAATTTTAAGAATTTCATCTTTTTCCCTGTGCTTATCTCTTTTCAATACTCTCTCAATTCTAATTTCATCTCTTGCCTCTACAAGAATGATCTCATCCAAATCCTTATAAGAACCTGACTGATAAATTAATGCTGACTCT
Source organism: uncultured Marinoscillum sp. (assembly GCA_902523065.1). Taxonomy (GTDB): domain Bacteria; phylum Bacteroidota; class Bacteroidia; order Cytophagales; family MED-G16; genus MED-G16. The sequence continues at coordinate 122,210 of CABYXZ010000005.1, read as the reverse complement.
TTAATTAGAATAGAATCTTTATTTTCTGAAACCCAAGAATTAAAATCTTTTATTGTTTCTGGGTGCACAATGGAATTTATTTTCTCAATTAAGCTTTTATTGTTGAAAATAGCTTGTGAAATTATTGTCTTTTTGAGTGCACCTTTACTATATGCTGATTCACCAAGAAGTCCAGTAATTTTTCTTATAATTTTATCATTGGTTTGCATCAGGTATTTGGCTCTTTCATCAGAATCATAAACCTTAAAACCTAAGTGTGAAAATATATTAGATACAGTAGTTTTTCCAGACCCAATACCTCCAGTTATACCTACTAGATAAGACATTAAACTTCAAATTAAGTATTCTAAATAAATGAAAGTTAATTATTCTCTTGAGAAGACATCTCAAAAGAGATGGAATTTTTATCAAACTTTATTTTAGTCCCCCTATCAACATCTAGTGTGACCTCATTACCATCAATAGAAACAATCTTACCATGAATACCACCCATAGTAACTACTTTTTTCCCTTTTTTGAGAGAGGAAATAAAGTCAGATTGTTTTTGTTTACGCTTCTGATCGGGCCTATATATAAAAAAATAGAAGACAAAAAGTATGGCTAATGGGAAGAAAAGCTGGGCTAATCCTGATCCAAAAGACTGTAACAAAATCATATATTATGATCTTGGATTAACTTGTGCTCTGATCAATAACTTTTTTACTTTTGATTCTGTGTTGGCAGTTATAGTTACAACCTTATTCTGCATACCAGGCTTATTGCTTGAATCAAATTGCACTTGTATCTCACCTGAACCACCAACTGGTATAGGTTGCTTTGGCCACTGAGGTACTGTACAACCACATGCAGCAGTTGCTTTTGATATAATAAGAGGTGCCTCTCCAGAGTTAGTAAATCTAAATGTATGACTTACGATATCGCCATCTCTTATCTGTCCAAAATTATGTTCTTCTTGATCAAAAGTGAACTTAGGAAAAGCTCCAGCAGGGACAATAGTTGATCCTCCACCCTTTCTCATAGAAGCAATTTCCGTCTCTAATTTTGCAACTCTTAACTCGAGATCACTTACTTGTGACCCACAAGCTGTTAAAAATATAACTGATATAATTGATATAAATTTTCTCATTTGATTGTTATTAATTTTCTTTAATTTTTGATAAAATACCGTCTACATCTTTTAGTAGCCTCTCAGCCTTTGTCTTAGCATCACTAACTACTTTCTTTCCCTTTGTCTTTGCTTCTGATTTTACTAACTCTTTGTCATCAGTTATCTCATCGATCAAGTCTTCTAACTTCTTCCTGTACTGATTTAATCTAAAGGTTAATCTATCTCTAGTATTATTTCCTTTGTCAGGTGCAAATAGTATACCTAGTATACCACCAACAATCAAGCCTATTAGTAAGCTTATGAATGAATTTGTAGAATTTTTACTCATAATTTTATCATTTATTATCGATCAAACCTTTTCCAGTTTTTTTGATTTGACCTTTCCCTAGCAAATTTAATGAAATTACATCTAAAAGACCATTTACAAATTTTCCACTCTTTTGAGAGCTGAAATTTTTAGCTAAATCAATGCACTCATTTATTGTTACTTTCACTGGGATATTACTGAAAGATGTCATCTCAGCTATTCCTAATCTAATAATTGAGAGGTCCATTCTAGAAATTCTATCTAATTCCCAGTTCTTTACAAAATCATTGATGTAAGAATCAAATTCTTTTGATTTTGAAACAACACATTCGTACAAAGAACAAGCAAATTTTATATCTTCTTCAATGTCTTCAGATAAACTTGCGACTGCAAATGTATTAAAATCTCTTGAATTTAAGGATTCAAAAGTTTTTTTTAACATTGACCTGATTATTTGTTTGTCTATGTCCCAATAAATATTCCTTGCCTCGAAAAATGAATTTATATCTTCATTTTTAAGAAAAAAACTCAAAATCAATTTTCTTGCGAACTCAAGATCATCATTAAATGTAGGGTTTTCTAAGTTATTGTATTCATTAAAAAAACTTTCTTTAATTAATAACTTATACCAGTCCTTTATTAATTCTTCTTCACTACCTAATGAGGATTTAAAGTCTATAGTTTCAGATTTAATTTTCTCGTTTTCTCCTAAAAACTCAAAAACCTTATTATTAGAAAAGTTAAATTTTAATTTATTTTTCTTGGTTAAAGATTTCTCGTTTATTTCTCTTTTTCTTGAATCTATCTCCCGAAAACTAAGTGATAATGATAATAACTGATAAAGAAAGCTATCTATATTAGAAATGGACTTTTTTAAATCTTCTAAGGTATGAGATTTAAGTGAATCAATGTCATCTGATAATCCAACATTGTGTTCATAAGAATATATATGTTGTAATACTTTAATTCTTATACTTCTCCTATTTAGCATAGCAATTCATTTAAAGAACGAGGTGCAATATTAATTATTTTTCAGAAATATTGTGAATTCTATTTTTTGCCAACTGAATAGCAGCATTATATGTTGAGGTGTCATTCTCTTGAGAGAATTTTAAAACATCAGTCACCTTATCATAGATATTACTTGTCATATCCATAACTTTTTGAGAATTAATATCACCAATTTGTTCATGATAAACACTAATTATACCTCCAGCATTTATTAAGAAGTCAGGGATGAATATTATTTTTTTCTCTTTAAGCTTATTCAAAACTATTTCTTCATCAGCAATCTGGTTATTAGCGGCCCCAGCGATTACTTTACACCGAATCTTATCTATTGAATCTTTATTTATTGCACCACCCAATGCACAAGGAGAAAAAATATCATACTCATTACTATAAATCATATCTTCTTGTAAGATCTTAATATTTGTACCAGAAAATACATTTAAGTTTTTGGGATCTATATCGTAAGCATAGACTAACGATCCTTCTTTAAGAAGGTAGTTAATTAATTTACTGCCAACCTTTCCAACACCCAAAACCAATATTTTTTTTCCTTCTAAAGACTCGCTACCTGTCATATTCATCATCGCCGATTTCATACCAAGGTATACGCCAAATGCCGTTGGAGCTGATGAATCACCAAGGCCACCATGCTCTTTTGGAAGTCCTACAACATAATTTGTTGTTTTTTTAATATTAATTATGTCGCCTGAGGTCATATTTACATCCTGAGCAGTCCAATATTTACCATTTAAATCGTTTATAAATTCAGCATACCTTTTTATAAATTTTTCATTTTTAATTTTTGGATCACCAATAATAACAGCCTTACCACCTCCTGCGTTGAGGCCTGCTAAAGATGACTTATATGACATCGCCATGGACAGGTTAACTACATCATTTAATGCCTCCTCCTCAGAGTTATAATTCCACATCCTAGTACCTCCCATAGCAGGTCCAAGTGCAGTATTGTGGATACCAATTATAGCCTTCAAACCTATTTCTTTGTCGCAACAATAAACAAGTTGTTCGTGATCATTCTTATTTAACAATTCGAAAATTGATTTAGTTAGATCTTTACTCATAATTATGATTTTAAGTAATAGATTTACGGTTAGTTGTTTTTGTAAATCTATAAAAATTGAGAGAGCTATCCTATTTAAATAAATACCTATTCAAATACAAAAAATATTATCTGTTAGGAACTGGATTCATATTAATCTCTACTTTTTTTGCTCTTGTACCAGCAACTCTCATAAGAGAAACCTTTGATTTAATAGAAGAGGGTGTTGCCTCCTACTCGAATGGCGATTTAATTTCTAGAGATGAAACACTAAAGTATGTTTTAATTTATGCTGGCGGCATAATTTTAGCAGCAGTTATTAGAGGGTTATTTATGTATATGATGCGTCAGACAATAATAGTTGCCTCAAGAAATATAGAATATGATTTAAAAAATGAAATCTTTTTTCATTATCAAACTTTACCTTCTCAATTCTATAAAGAGAATAATACAGGAGATTTAATGAATAGAATTTCAGAAGATGTCAGCAGAGTAAGAATGTACATTGGCCCGGCTTTAATGTATGGAATGAATGTTACTATTTTAATGCTGACGATTATACCATTTATGTTTTACATCAACTCCAAACTTGCCTTCTACAGCATTCTTCCTCTTCCATTATTGGTCCTATCAATATACTATGTTCAAAATATTATAAATAAAAGGTCTGAAGAAATACAAGAGTCATTATCTGATCTTTCAACATACGTACAAGAAACTTTTTCAGGAATAAGGTTAATTAAATCGTTTGTAAGAGAAGAAAATTTTTCTTCGGTTTTTTCAAAGAAAAGTGTAGAATATAAAGACAAGTCATTACGTCTTCAATTTGTCTTATCCTTATTCTTTCCAATTATTATGACATTAATTGGGCTGAGTATTATAATAACAGTTTATATTGGGGCAATTGAGGTCTTCAGCAACAATATCACAATTGGTAATATTGCTGAGTTTCTTATTTATGTTTATTTACTAACATGGCCAGTAACCTCACTAGGTTGGATAACCAGTATCGTTCAAAGAGCTTCAGCCTCTCAAAAAAGGATAAATCAATTTCTCAAAGAAGAAAATAATATCACATCAAGTGAAAATATAACTATTGATTTAAAAGGTAAAATTGAATTTAAAAATGTTTCTTTCACATATCCAGATACTAATATTACTGGCTTAAAAAATATTTCATTTAAAATAGAGTCCGGAGAATCACTTGGTGTGATAGGGACAACTGGATCTGGCAAAAGCACGCTAGCAAATAGTATATTAAGATTATTTGATATTAGTGAAGGTAATATTCTGATAGACGATAATAAAATTGAAGATTTTGATGTAGTTAATTTAAGGCGTCAAATTGGTTATGTGCCTCAAGATGTTTTCCTATTTTCTGATACAATTGAAAACAATATACTTTTTGGAGCTAAAAATAAAACTTTTAACCATGTGGTAGAGGCAGCTGAAAATGCTGACCTTACCAGAAATATTCAAACGTTTCCAGATGAATATAAGACTATGGTTGGCGAGAGAGGAATCACATTATCAGGAGGTCAAAAACAAAGAATATCAATAGCTAGGGCAATAATTAAAAAACCTAAAATTTTAATTTTAGATGACTGTTTATCTGCAGTTGATACAAAGACAGAGAATAAAATCTTAGAAAACTTAAAAACAATTATGCTCGATAAAACCACTATCATTATATCTCACAGGATATCATCTGTTAAACTAGCAAAGAAAATACTAGTTATGGATGAGGGAAAAGTTATTGAAGAAGGAAATCATCAGGATCTCCTAAAAAAGAGAGGCGAGTATTATAAGATATATAAAAATCAAATAGAGGAAGAAAAAATTAATTAAGTCAAAATATTTTTATTTTGCATTTCATAAAGTCTTCTGTAATACCCTCCAGATTTATTTAAAGAGTTGTGATCTCCAATTTCTTTTATTTCACCATTTTCTAATACAATAATATTATCTACCTCTTTAATAGTTGATAACCTGTGAGCAACAACTAAAGAGGTTCTATTCTTTAAAATTTTAGATATAGCTGACTGAATCATGGACTCCGTCTCAGAGTCAACAGATGAAGTTGCCTCATCTAAAAGAATTATCTTAGGATCATACAACATAATTCTTATACATGATATCAGTTGTCTTTGTCCAACTGATAAGGAAGCGCCTCTTTCTTTTACATTAAAATTTAATTTATTAGGAAGTGCTTCGATAAATCTTCTAGCTCCAACCTGATCTATTGAGTCCCAAACCTGCGACTCACTTATGTTATCGTTAAACAATGTAATATTGTTAAATATCGTATCGGAAAAAAGAAATACATCTTGTGAAACAAGACCTAAATTATCTCTGAGGTCTGATGAGTTTAATTTTTTTATATCATTTCCATCAATTAAAATTTTTCCTTTTTGAAACTCATAAAACCTGTTCAGTAAATTTATTATTGATGTTTTTCCTGAACCAGTACTCCCAACAAATGCTATCGACTCCCCCACACCAATTTTAAAACTGATATCTTTCAAGACATAGTTATCTGAATTATATGCAAACCAAACGTCTTTAAATTCAACACTTCCATTTATAGATTCAACTGAATTTGATTGATTAGAAATAATTGTTTCATCACGATCTAATAAATCAAAAATTCTTTTCGAACTCACTACGCCCATTTGAAGGGTATTAAAACGATCAGCAATAGCTCTGATCGGTCTAAAAAAGAGTTGTAAATACATTATAAATGCAATAAGCACACCAAGCGTTACCTCCTCTGCAAATACTTGTCCAGAACCATACCAAATCAAAAGTCCTAAACCTACAGAGGTTAGTAATTCCATAACTGGAAAATAAATTGAATAATATAGAACCGCTTTTAAATTAGCATTAAGATGATCTTTATTTATGCTTACAAACTTATTGTACTCTTTATCTTCATTACCAAATATCTGAACAATATTCATACCTACAATATGCTCCTGAACATAAGAGTTTAGGTTTGCTACAGCCGTCCTTACATTGTTAAAAGATATTTTAACTTTTTCTTTAAATATATATGTAGTTAAAAATAGAAAAGGTAAAGTGGCTAAACTTATTAGAGTCAATTTCCAGTTTAGATAAAACATGAGAACAACAATTCCCACTAGTTGTAAAATGTCACCAATTATAGATGCAATACCTTGACCAAATATATCAGCAATCGTCTCAATATCTGAAATATTTCTTGTTACAACCCTACCAATAGGTGTTTTATCAAAAAATTGAAGTTTAAAGCTTTGGAGATGCTTAAATAACTTAATTCTAATGTCCTTTATAATGTTTTGACCAAGCCAACCCGAAAAATATGTATGATAATACATCACCACTGCATTAATTACAAGAAGAACAAGAAGAAGCATAATCATCTTTAATAAGCCATCTGAATCTCCAATACTTACATAATCATCAATAATTATTTGAGTAATAAAAGGCCTTAAGGGTTGAAGTAATGAAAGGCTCAATGTAAGGAAGACAAGAAAATAAAAAAATTTCATGTATGGTTTACAAAAAACCATCAACCTCTTAATTATTTTAAAATCAAAAAGATTTCCACTTACCTTATTCTTGTTTTCAGCCATGAAAAATATCAGAATTATAATTAACCTTATTCAAATATAGACCATAAGGTGGTGCTGAAGGACCAGCATATTCTCTATTTTTTTTTTCAAAAATCAATTTGAACTCTTTTAGGTTTATTTTGCCCTCGTTTAATTGAAGTAAAGTTCCAACAAGTGCCCTTACCATGCCTCTTAAAAATCTATTAGCACAAAACTTAAACAAATAAAAATTATTTTTTCTTCGTATTGATGCGTGGGAAATTGTACAATTAAAATTTTTGACTTCAGTCTTTACTTTCGAAAAACTTTGAAAATCTGAGTTTTTCATTATTGTTGAACAGGCTTCATTAATTAAATCCATATTTATTTTTTTATTATAAAATGTAGACAGCCCATCTACAAAAGGAGACTTGAGATCGTGTATCTTATAAATATATTCTCTAGATATAGCATCAAATCGGGCGTGAGAATTATCAACAACTTGGGTAACTGAATTTATCGAAATATCTTGTGGCAAGAATGCATTCACTCTATAAATAAAATCATTATCAACTTCTTTATTTACATCAAAATGGGCTACTTGTGATTTAGCGTGTACACCAGTATCAGTTCTTCCACTTCCAACAATATCAGTGCTCTTACCTAATATTTTTGAAATCACATCTTGGATAGTTGATTGAACTGTCACAGCATTTTTTTGAATCTGCCAGCCGTGATAATTTTTTCCATTATATGATATATCAATAAAATACCTCATCATTTAATATTTTATGAGCTAATTTTTTTTTCTTTGTACAAAATACATTCATGATACAGAGAATCCAAACAATATTCCTAATCTTATTTATTGCAAGTTTGATAGCTACATACTTTTTCCCAGTATGGCAAAAAATAGAGTTTTCAGAAGAAAATTCTCCTGAAATTATGGCTACCGGTTTCATATCAAGTAGTTACATAGAAAATATATCTGAAGGTAATGCAGAAGTACATGACTATTTTTACATACCTGGTATAATAATGTTGTGTTGTGGACTTGCCGTGTATTCAATTTTCAGCTATAGAAACAGACTAACTCAAATTAAAATTGGAACTTTAAATTCTTTCCTTACATCCTTATTAATCTTTTTCTTTTTATATCAGACATTTTATCAAGAAATATACCTAAAAATCGATGACCAAATCAGTTTTCTTATTTCATTTTATTTGATATTTTTGGCGTTATTTTTCAATTTCCTTTCAAATAGATTTATTAGAAAAGATGAATTGTTAGTTAGGGAATCAGAAAGAATTAGATAAAAATTATGAAAGAAAAAGGTAACATATCGATTAATACGGAAAACATATTTCCTATTATTAAGAAGTTTTTATATTCAGATCAGGACATATTCCTCAGAGAATTAATTTCCAATGCTGTTGATGCAACACAAAAAATTAAGAGCCTATCTCAGATGGGGGAAATGAAAGATGAGCTCGGGGATTTAACTATTGAAATAAAACTAGATGTGAAGAAGAAAACTATAACAATTTCAGACAAGGGCATAGGGATGTCTGCTGACGAAATTAAAAAATATATAAATCAAATTGCTTTTTCTGGGGCTACTGAATTTATTGAAAAGTATAAAGAGAAAGATGACTCAAGTCAGATAATTGGACATTTTGGACTTGGCTTTTATTCTGCATTCATGGTCTCCAAATATGTTGAGATAAATTCTAAATCTTACATCAAAAAAAATAAATCTGCGTACTGGAAGTGTGACGGGAATACTGAGTTCGAAATTAAACAATCACAAAAAAAAGAGAGAGGCACAGATATAATTTTACATATAAATGATGACTCCAAAGAATTCCTTGAAGAAGGAAAAGTAGAGGAAATACTTAAAAAATATTGTAAGTTTTTACCTGTTAAAATCAAATTTGGTCAGAAAGAAAAATCTGTTGAAGATGGAAAAGATAAAGATGGTAAACCGAAATATAAATCTGTCAAAGAAGATAATATCATTAATAATCCAGATCCGATATGGAATAAAAGTCCTAAAGATTTAAAGGACGAAGATTACATAAGTTTTTATAAAGAACTTCACCCATTTTCAGAGGACCCACTTTTTTGGATACATTTAAATGTAGACTACCCATTTAATTTGACTGGAATACTTTTCTTTCCAAAAATTAAAAATGACTTTGAAGTTCAAAAAAATAAAATACAGTTATATTCAAGACAAGTCTTTATTACGGATGAGGTAAAAGATGTCGTTCCTGAATTTTTAATGTTATTGCACGGGGTAATTGATTCTCCTGATATTCCGCTAAATGTTTCAAGAAGTTATTTACAGTCTGACGGAAACGTCAAAAAAATTAACTCTTACATTACAAAGAAGGTTGCTGACAAACTTACTGAACTATACAAAGATGACAGGAAATCATATGAAGAGAAATGGAAGGATATAAATCTTTTTGTAAAATATGGTATGATATCAGAAGAAAAGTTTTATGAAAAAGTTGAAAAAATAGCTCTATTACAAAGTCTAGATAATAAAATGAGGACATTTGAGGAGTATAAGAAATTTGTTTCAAAGACTCAGAAAGATAAAGATAAGAATACAGTTATTTTATATTCAAATGATGCAGAAAAACAAGACTCCTATATTGAGGACGCTAAGAAGAGAAATTATGATGTTGTTCTATTCGACAATGTAATCGACAGTCACTACATCAACCATATTGAACAAAAACTTGACAAAGTACAGATAAAAAGAGTTGATGCTGATATTCTTGATAAACTAATTGATAAAGATGAGAAGAAAGAAACAGTGATCAAGGATGAAGACAAAGAGTCACTAAAAAAATTATTTGAAAAAATTATTAATAACCAGTCAACAGTGGTTAATGTCGAGTCATTAAATCCTGATGAAAGTCCAGTCATTATAACACTACCTGAATTTTTTAGGAGAATGCAAGACATGGCAAAATCTAGTGGTAATAATCCAATGATGATGGGCGGACAAGGTGAGATGATATCTGTTAGTATTAATGGGAACCATAGACTTATTGATAAAATTCTAAAGGCAAAAACTAACAAAACCAAAGAGAAAATAGCATCTCAAATTTATGATCTTGCTCTTTTATCTCAGAATATGTTGACGGGATCAAAGCTTACCGGTTTTGTCCAGAGAAGTATTGATATACTATCTAAGTAATTTTTCGTTATTAAGCTGTTTAAATAATATATGAAGATAAGACTTATCCTTTTTTTTCTTCTGGCAAGTTCTAGTGTCAATTCACAAGATATTTTCAGATTAAATGCAGACACAATATCTGGAGATGACCTGTTATTTAGGAGTGCTGAAGACACACTTCTTTTTAATAAAAAAAAGAAAACAAAAAAAAATGTTTTTTTTGGTGTCAAGACAAAAAAAGGATTTATAAGAGTTGCCCAGGGAAGAAATAATATTTATGAAAATTTTCATTTTATTATAAGCTCCGAGATGAAAAATCCATATGCACAAGAAATTCATTTTTTTGATAAAAAATCAAGGAAGATCAATCGTTCAAGAACAATATCTGATAACTCACTTCTTTTACATGGCCCTTATGTTAAAAGACTTAATAATCAAGTTGTCGAAGAAGGATATTTTTATTATGGTTTAAAACAAGGAAGGTGGGTTAGATTAAATAGATCTGATATACTACAAGACAAAGAAAACTATATGTTAGGTTGGCTGAATGAATCTTTGAGATTTTTTTGGGATTTAGAAAAAAGCAAACTTAAAGAAATTATACCTATTAAATTTGGAGAAAGAAATGGTAACTATTATGCTTTTTTTGAAGATGGAAAAGTAGCAGCTCGTGGTAGGTATGTGAGTGATTCTAGAGTTGGAGTCTGGACTGAGTTCTTCAATACAGGAAAGAAAAAGAGAGAAATTAATTATGGGGATAAACCATTCTCTACAAATCCATCGTATATATCGAGGGAATGGAATAATAGTGGTAAATTGATATACGATAGAAATTTATACATTAGAGAATAGTTATAACTCAATTTTAGAATTTGAATTCGGTAATTAGTAAAGAGGTAACAGTTTTAAGTCTAGGTGAAATAAGGTTTAAAGATGCTTGGGAAAAACAAGAAAAAATTTTCAAACGAACAATAGAGACGAAGATAGAGAATAGAAGGTCCGAGACTCCAAAAAAAACTCACAACTATTTACTGACATGCTCTCACCCACATGTTTACACAATTGGGAAAAGTGGTGATAAGGAAAACTTGTTAATTAGTAGGAGTGAAATTGAAAAAAGAAAATTAGAATATTATAAGATTAATAGAGGTGGTGATATTACCTACCACGGACCTGGTCAATTAGTTGTTTATCCAATAATTGATTTAGAAAACTTCTTTACGGATATCCATAAATATTTAAGGTTATTAGAGGAGTCAATAATATTAACTCTAAAAGATTATGATATAGACTCTGGGAGAGTGGAGGGTCTTACTGGGGTGTGGGTTAACCATAAAAAAAATAATCCAAAGAAAATATGTGCTCTAGGAGTTAAAACAAGCAGGTGGGTAAGCATGCACGGTTTAGCTCTAAACGTGAGTACAGATCTTGAATATTTTAAAAATATTATTCCTTGTGGAATTGAAAATAAAGATGTCACCTCTATTGAAAAAGAAATTAAAAAAAAAATAACAACTAGAGAAGTGGAAAAGAAAGTAATCAAAAACCTATCTAAGGTATTTGGTTTCAAAATAAAATAAATTGAAAAAGAGATATAAAAAGAAGAAAAAAAGTTCCGTTCGATTAACAGGTGTAGTAGATCATGTCAAAAAAAGATTCTGTTTTGTAACAGTTGATGGGATGACCGAGGATATTAAAGTAAGAGCTCAGAATATGAATGGAGCTATTCACGAAGATTCTGTTGAATTACATCTAATAAATAACTTCTCTTCAAAGATAGAGGGTAGAATTACTAAAGTTATTGAGAGAAAACTATCTGAGTTCACAGGAACTATTGAAGACAATAAAGATTTTGCTTTTTTTATTCCAAACAATAAAAAAATTTATTCTGACTTTTTTATCAAAAAAAGAAATTCAGAAAAATTCAGTAATAAAAAAAAATACTTGGCAAAGATCACAAGTTGGACTGGTGGAAAAAAACCATTTGCCAAAGTAATTAGATCAATTGGTGATATTGGAAGTAATGAAGCCGAAATAAATACAATTATGCATGATTTTAATTTACCATATAAATTTTCTGAAGAGATAGAAAAAGAAACTGAAAAATTAAATGATATAATATCTGAAAACGAAATTGGTAAAAGGAAAGATTTGAGAAAAGAAATATCTTTTACAATTGATCCTGATGACGCAAAAGATTTTGATGATGCCCTTTCAATTAAGATAAATAATGATTTATATGAAATTGGTATTCATATTGCTGACGTGTCTCATTTTTTTAATACAAAAGGTTTAATAAATAAAGAAGCAGAAAAGAGAGCTACATCAGTTTACCTAGTTGATAGAACGATACCAATGCTACCTGAAAAATTATCAAATAATTTATGTTCCTTGAGGCCAAATGTAGATAGATTGACTTTCTCAGTTTTGATAAAGATGAATAAAGACTATGAAATAGTTGATAAGTGGATTGGAAGAACAGTCATACACTCAAAGAAAAGGTTTACATATGAAAATGCTCAAGATACAATTGACCAAAATAAAGGTGAGTTCTTAGAGGAGCTAGTTAACTTAAATAGAATTGCTAAACATCATAGAAAAAAACGTTTTGAAAACGGATCTTTTAATTTTAAATCAAACGAAGTAAAATTTCAACTTGATGAAAAAAAGAAACCTATTCAAATTATTAAAAAAGAGAGAAAAGATACTCACAAGATGGTTGAAGAATTTATGCTTCTTGCCAATAAAACAGTAGCTGAAGAAATAAATGAATATGAAAAAAAATATAACAAAAGGTACACATTTGTTTATAGAATTCACGAAGATCCAGACAAAGCAAAGCTAGTTGAGCTAAAAAAATATATTAAACAATTTGGATACTCCATTAACGTAGATGAAAAAAACCTTTCCTCATCAATAAATGATCTAATGAAAAAAATAAAAGGAAAACCAGAAGAAAATTCTATTGAAAAATTTGCTATAAGATCAATGTCAAAAGCAAGGTATTCTACTGATAAAGAAAAACATTTTGGGTTGGCTTTTAAGAATTATTCACACTTCACCTCACCAATAAGAAGATTTCCTGATGTGATGGTTCATAGACTTCTTCAATATTATATAAATGGAAGTAAACCAAAAGATAAGCTTTATTATGAAGTGCTTTGTAAGCATTGCTCACAAATGGAAGTTAATGCAACAAAGGCCGAGAGAGAATCCATTAAATATAAACAGGCAGAATTTATGTCAAATTTTATTGGAGAAGAATTTGATGGGGTAATCACAGGAATAACTGAGTGGGGCATTTATGTTGAGATAACCAAAACTAAATGCGAAGGGTTAGTTAAGATATCTTCTTTAACTGATGACAAATATGATTTTGATAACGAAAAAGTAATTATAATTGGGAGAAGAAATAAAAAATCATATAGTTTAGGTAAAGCAGTAAAGGTTAACGTTACAGGAACAAATATCGAGAAAAGAACAATAGATTTAGACCTATTATGAATGAAAAAATAATTACATATAAAAAGTTAATAAATGATGAGATAAGTAAAATTCACTTTTCTGATAAACCAAAAAATCTATACGAACCATTAAAATATATCTTATCACTAAAGAGTAAAAGGTTAAGACCTACCCTATCTATATTATCATACAAATTATTTCAAAATGAAATTGATAATATAATTATCCCTTCAATTTCCTTAGAGCTGTTTCATAATTTCACCTTAATCCATGATGACATTATGGATAATGCAGACCTGAGAAGAGGTAAAATTACTGTTCATAAGAAATGGAATAAAAACATTGGTATTTTATCTGGTGATATTCTTATGATATATGCGTATAAACTTCTTGAAGAATTAAGTCCAAAAATTAGTGGGAAAATAATAAAACGATTTAATGAAATCTCAATTCAAGTTTGTGAAGGTCAACAATATGACATGAATTATGAAGAGGAAGATTCAATAGGAGAAGAAAATTATCTTAAAATGATTAGACTTAAAACTGCAGTTCTTATAGGATTCAGTTTGGAACTAGGTGGACTTGTAGCAAATTGTGATAAAAAAACAACAAAAATTTTATACAAAATTGGTGAGATGATGGGTATCGGGTTTCAATTAATGGATGATTATCTAGATGTTTTTGGAAACTCAGATTTTGGAAAGAAAATAGGTGGTGACATTGTATCCAATAAAAAAACTTATTTGATGATTAAATTATTAGAGAAGTCTGATAAAGATGATTTAGAAAAAATTAATGAAATCAAAAAAAGTAAGGACGAGAAAAAGAAAGTTAATGTTATCAGTGAACTTATGTTAAAATATAAGATTAATAGAATTACAAAAGAAAATATTAACAGCTACTTCGAAAAAGCGCTAAAAAAACTTGATCAAATAGAATGTAATTTGGATAATAAGACTTTGCTCAAAGAATATTTTGAAAAGATTATGGTTAGGGTTAGTTGACCTCAGCAACAGAGACGAAAGACCTATTATTTTTACCTTTTTTAAATTCAACTACTCCATCCTTTAGTGCAAATAATGTATGATCTTTACCAATACCAACATTTTCTCCAGGATGATGCTTAGTTCCCCTCTGCCTGACTATTATGTTACCTGCAATAATCTTTTGTCCACCAAAAATTTTTACACCTAGCCTTTTACTGTGTGATTCTCTTCCGTTTTTTGAACTTCCTGCTCCTTTTTTATGTGCCATGTTATTATTTTATTTCTTTAATTAAAATCTTAGTGAGTTGTTGTCTATGTCCATTTTTAACTTTGTAACCCTTTCTTCTTTTCTTCTTAAAAACAAGAACCTTATCATCCTTAACCTGATCCAATATCTCTCCGGTAACCTTTGAACCTTTAATAACTGGTTTTCCTATTTTAGCTTTTCCTTTATCAGATATAAAAAGAACATTATCAAATTCAACTTTTTTCCCAGATTTTGGATCTATCTTATCCGTGTAGATATATTTATTCTTCTCTACCTTAAATTGTTTTCCAGAAATGTCGACTATTGCGTACATACCTTTTTTTTTAACGTGTGCAAATTTATGATTTTATATTAATTATTCAAATCAAAAAAATCAAATTAGAAAAAAATTAAAAAAAACTAAAAAACGTTTTAAATATGTTTTGATATTTAAAAGTCTTTTTATAATATTTGTACTGCCTAGATCGAGATGATTTTTTTTATAGAAATCACTTGGTCACAGCTTCCAAACACAACAGATTATAAACCACTTATTGACTAAATTTTTTAGTCATTATGTTATCATTTCTAATATAATGACACGGGAGATTTTTTGTCATTTTTTGATTGTTAAACAAAATTTAATTATAAAATATAATGTCCAAGATAGATGTAAAACCAGAACCAATCCTACAAGATAACGCAGACAGATTTGTTTTATTTCCTATAGAGCACGACGATATATGGCAATTTTATAAGAAAGCAGAAGCTAGCTTCTGGACTGCTGAAGAAATTGACTTAAGTCAAGATTTAAAAGATTGGGAAAATTTAAATGATGGCGAGAAACATTTCATAAAACATGTACTTGCATTTTTTGCGGCAAGCGACGGAATTGTTAATGAAAACCTAGCCGAACATTTTGTCTCGGATGTTCAATACACTGAAGCAAAATTTTTCTATGGATTTCAAATAGCAATTGAAAACATACACTCTGAAACATATTCTTTACTAATTGATACTTATGTTGACGATACAAAAGAGAAAGATACACTTTTGCATGCTATAGAGACACTTGATTGCGTCAAGAAAAAAGCTGATTGGGCTTTGAGATGGATTGATAACGGAACTTTTGCAGAAAGACTAATTGCCTTTGCTGCTGTAGAAGGAATATTTTTTTCAGGTAGTTTCTGTTCAATATTCTGGTTGAAGAAAAGAGGTCTGATGCCAGGATTGACATTCTCTAATGAACTTATTTCAAGAGATGAAGGTCTACACTGTGATTTTGCATGTCACCTATACACTAAACACTTAGTAAATAGACTTCCTGAAGAAACTGTTATTGAAATCATAAAAGATGCTGTTGATTTAGAGAAGGAGTTTGTAACCGATGCTTTACCAGTAAAACTTATCGGTATGAATTCAGATTTAATGTGTCAATACATTGAATTTGTTGCTGACAGACTTTTAGTCGAGCTTGGTTGTCCAAGAGTTTATAATTCATCAAATCCTTTTGACTTTATGGATATGATCTCATTACAAGGAAAAACTAATTTCTTCGAGAAGAGAGTTGCTGAATACCAAAAAGCTGGAGTACTCAAAAAAGATGAAGAAGCTGATACTCCAAAATTTTCACTTGAAGAAGACTTTTAATTTATAATAGATGTTAGTAATAAAAAGAGACGGTAGAAAAGAATCTGTCAAATTTGACAAGATAACTGCAAGAATTGAAAAGTTAAGCTACGGATTAAATACCGAATTCGTAAAGACAATAGAAATTGCTAAAAAAGTAATAGATGGTCTTTACGACGGGGTATCAACCCAAGAGCTAGATGAACTCGCTTCTGAAACTGCCGCTACTTTAACAACTAAACATCCTGATTTTGCAACGCTTGCTGCAAGAATTGCTGTATCAAATCTTCATAAGACTACAAGTAAATCTTTCTCATCAACTATGAAAAGACTTTACACATATGTTAATCCTAAAACGGGTGAAAATGCATCTTTACTTTCTAAAGAGGTATATGGTGTTATCAATAAAAATGCAGCTCTTCTTGATTCTTCTATAATATATGATAGAGATTTTAGCTATGACTATTTTGGTTTTAAGACTCTAGAAAAATCTTATCTTTTAAGATTAGATGGTAAAGTCGTTGAAAGACCTCAACATATGTTAATGAGAGTTGCAATTGGTATTCATATGGATGATATGGATAGCGTACTTGAAACTTATAACTTGCTATCTGAGAAATGGTTTACCCATGCAACACCTACACTCTTTAATGCTGGTACCCCAAAACCTCAATTATCATCTTGTTTTCTATTGACCATGAAAGAAGATAGTATTGATGGGATCTACGATACTTTGAAACAGTGTGCCAAAATATCACAATCTGCAGGTGGAATTGGTCTCAGTATTCACAATGTTAGAGCAACTGGGTCATACATTAAAGGTACAAACGGAGTATCAAATGGTATAATACCGATGCTAAGAAACTTTGATATGACAGCAAGATATGTCGATCAAGGTGGAGGTAAAAGAAAAGGTAGTTTTGCAATATATCTTGAACCGTGGCATTCTGATATTTTTGAATTTTTACAATTAAAGAAAAATCATGGTAAAGAAGAACTTAGGGCAAGAGATCTTTTTTATGCAATGTGGATTCCAGATCTATTTATGAAAAGGGTTGAGTCAAATAGTGACTGGTCTTTATTCTCACCAGACGAAGCGAAAGATTTACATGAGACTTATGGCGAAGAGTTTGAGAAGTTATATGAAAAGTTTGAAAAAGAAGGAAAAGCCAGAAAGACAGTAAAAGCTCAAGATCTTTGGTTTGAAATTTTAGAAGCACAGATTGAAACTGGTAATCCTTACATACTTTACAAGGATGCATGTAATATTAAATCTAACCAAAAGAATTTAGGTACAATCAAATCATCAAACCTATGTACAGAAATAGTCGAATATACGTCTCCTGACGAAGTTGCTGTTTGCAATTTAGCTTCTATTGCACTCAACAAATTTGTCAAAGATGATATGACCTATGATCATAAAAAGTTATACGAGATAACAAAAGTTATTACAAGAAACTTAAATAAGGTTATCGATGTAAATTACTATCCTGTAGAAGAGGCAAGAAACTCTAACATGAGACATAGACCAATCGGTATTGGTGTTCAAGGATTAGCAGATACATTCATATTAATGAGACATGCATTTGATTCTCCAGAAGCTAAAAAACTGAACGAAGAGATTTTTGAGACAATATACTTTGGTGCGATGGAAGCATCTATGGAAATTGCAAAAGAAGAGGGAACATACAAGACTTACGAGGGGTCACCTGTTTCTAAGGGAATTTTTCAATTTGATATGTGGGGAATTGCTCCAAGCTCAAAAAGATGGGATTGGACAAAACTTAAGAGAGAAGTTAAAAAACATGGAGTAAGGAATTCACTATTACTGGCACCTATGCCAACTGCATCAACATCACAAATTCTTGGAAATAATGAGTGTTTTGAACCGTATACATCCAATATTTATACAAGAAGAGTTCTATCTGGTGAGTTTATTGTTGTCAACAAACATCTTCTTAAAGATTTGATTAAGTTAAATCTTTGGAATGAGTCCATGAAAGATAGATTAATGGAGGCAAATGGTTCCATTCAGGGAATTAAAGAAATTCCAGATGACATCAAACTTCTGTATCGAACTGTTTGGGAAGTTTCACAAAAAAGTATCATCGATATGGCTGCTGACAGAGGTGCTTACATATGTCAAAGTCAAAGCATGAATATTCATATGCAAGATGCAAATTTTGGAAAACTAACTTCGATGCATTTTCATGCATGGAAAAAGGGTCTAAAAACTGGTCTTTATTACTTGAGGACCAAAGCTGCTGCAGATGCAATTAAATTCACAATCGTAAAAGATGAAAAGTCTCAGACAATGGAAGATAAGCAAGCTGCAATGCAGTGTTCCATAGACAACCAGGACGATTGTGAGATGTGTGGAAGTTAGTGCAGCATTCGATAAATTATCTTATTAAATAATGATATTAAAACTTATTTTAATTTTAATTAATCTGCCTGTAATTAGTCAAGACAAATTTATTGGATCTGTAGAAAGATTATCTCCTGATATCGATAATCTGATTGAAAAAAGTGCAAAAATTGAAATACTTGCCGATGGTTTTGAATGGTCTGAAGGCCCAGTATGGTCAAGCCAACTAAATTCTGTTCTATTTTCTGATGTTCCTGAAAATGTAATATATAGCTGGAATGAGGATAAAGGATTAGGGACTTTTACAAGACCAATAGGATACAGCGGTAATGTTCCAAATCTTAAAAAAGCAGGAACAAACGGATTGACAATTGATGCTGATGGAAATCTCATAATATGTATGCACGGTGATAGAAAAATTACAAGACTTGAAAAATTAAATATTAATAGAAAAGTAACTCTTGTAAATTCATTTGATGGTAATTTATTGAATAGTCCAAATGACTTGGTTTACGACTCTAAAGGAAATCTTTACTTCACGGATCCACCATATGGACTTCTTGAAGGTGATAATGATAAATTAAAAGAAATTGAATTCAATGGAGTTTACAAGGTATCCCCCAATGGAGATATTGAAGTTCTTGTAAAAAATCTAACAAGACCTAATGGAATAAGTATTTCTAATGACGAAAAAATCTTGTATGTGGCTAATTCTGATAAGAATAATCCTGTAATTATGCAATATGATTTGTCAGAAGAGGGAGCAAAAAACCCAAGTGTTTTCTTTGACGGGAGAGAATTAACTAAAAAAGATATCGGATTGTTTGATGGCCTAAAGGTTCACCCGACTGGAAATGTTTTTGCTACCGGTCCAGGTGGTGTTCTTGTAATCAAAGAGAATGGTGACCATATTGGTACAATTAGAACTGAGGTTAGGACTGCAAATTGTGCATTTGACGAAAATTTTCAATATCTGTATATGACATCAGATATGTTCCTTACAAGGATTAAACTCCTTTAACTATTTAAATAAGTTTTTTAAAACAATTATTTTTTAAAGGAGAATAATAACAACGGTAAAAAAAGTATAAAGCCATATTTAAATCCAACTATGACTGAAAATAAAATTGAACCTAAGCATAATACTAAAGAATTTATTAATAATTTATTTTTCATTAACAGATATATATGGCTTTAGTCCATCGGATATATATATTCTAGCCTCACCACTATCCATATAAATAAAATATCCAAATAGGTTATCTAATGAATTTAAAATTCTTTTTGAGTCTTTAAAGTTCATAGCCATAAACGCTGTAGCGTATGCATCTGCAGTTAGGCAATTGTCAGAAAAAACTGATGCACTTAGCATGTTTGTATAGGCTGGGTAACCACTTTTTGGATTGATAGTATGAAAAAAAAGGCTGTCATCAACATAATATTTATTAAGATAATTTCCAGAGGTAGCAAGCGACATGTTAGGTAAAGATACTTTTGCAGACAAATTAATATTACCGTCAAAGCTAGGTTCCCTAATACCCAGAACCCAATTATTTTTTTTTATATTTTTCCCACTTACTCTTACCTCCCCCCCAATTTCAACATATGTATCAGTTAAGTTTTTTAGTTTTAAATGATTATGAATAATATCAACAGCGTACCCTTTTGCAATAGAACTAAAGTCAATATATGATTCTTTAAATTTTTTGTAAATATGGCCTTCTCCATAAGTTATTTTATCAAATCCTACAAATTTGATTAACTGATTTATTTCCGCCTCACTAGGGACCTTATCTATTTTATCTGGCCCAAATCCCCATTTATTAACAATTGGACCAACGGTTGGATCAAACATTCCATCTGTTATGTCATAGATTAATTTACTCTCATAAATAAGTTTACCAAACTCTTTACTAACATTTATTCTACCTTCTGAATTATTAATAACTGATATTTCGGAGTCTGGGATATAGGTTGAAAAAATTCTGTTAAATTGAATTAGGATTGAATCTATCTCATTTTTAAGTATTTTTTTTTCATCTGATATGTACTTGACAGTATACTGGATTGAACCCATTGTTGTCCCTGTAATTTCAAACTCATTTCTATTTTTTCTTGTCAGAAAAAAAATGGTTGTAGCCAAAACAAAAACAAGAGAGATTAATATACGACGCATAAAAATAATTAAATTAGCAGTTGTTGTATGAGAGAAGACTATTTAAATTCAGATAAAAATACTACCTCCAAAGATAAAGAATTTGAAAATATTCTTAGGCCAAAGTCGTTCAATGATTTTTTTGGTCAGGATCAAATTCTAAAAAATATCAAAGTCTTTGTAAAGGCAGCAAAAAAAAGATCTGAACCTCTTGATCACGTATTACTTCACGGTCCTCCCGGACTTGGAAAAACTACGCTTTCTCATATAATATCAACTGAACTTTCTTCAAACTTAAAAGTCACTTCTGGTCCAGTTCTTGAAAAGGCAGGAGATTTAGCTGGCCTCTTAACAAATTTAGAGGAAGGTGATGTTCTATTTATTGATGAAATTCACAGGTTAAATAAAGTGATAGAAGAATATCTGTACTCTGCAATGGAAGATTTTAAAATTGATTTAATGATAGACTCAGGACCTAGTGCACGGTCAGTACAAATAAAATTAAATCCTTTCACACTTATTGGAGCAACAACAAGATCCGGACTGCTTTCAGCACCACTGCGTTCAAGGTTTTCAATAAATTTTAGGTTAGAATATTACGATAAAAAAATACTAACAAAAATTGTTAACCGGTCTGCAGAAATACTTAAAATACCAATAGAAGAGGAAGCTTCTTTAGAAATTGCTTCTAGAAGTAGAGGAACGCCTAGAATATTAAATAATTTATTAAGAAGGGTGAGAGATTTTGCTGAAGTTGAGGGAAATGGAAAAATAACCAAAGAAATAACAATGAAAAGTCTTAATTCCCTAAAAATAGACAAAAAAGGATTAGACGAAATGGATAATAAAATAATTGAGGCAATAGTTACAAAATTTAACGGAGGTCCTGTTGGTATAAAGACAATAGCTACTGCATGTGGTGAAGAGGCCAATACAATTGAGGAGGTATATGAACCTTTTCTTGTGCAGGAAGGATACATAAAAAGAACTCAAAAAGGCAGAGTGGCTACTAACTTTTCATATGATCATCTTGGTATAAACCCACAAGGTGGTTTCCAAAATGAAATTTTCAATGGTTGAAAAAAATACAACTCTAATTAAGAATAAAGCTATAGAACTAGGATTCTCAAGTTGTGGTATTTCTAAGGCTAGACATCTTCACGAGGAGGAGGAAAAGTTTGAGAAATGGTTATCTCAGGGTTATCAGGGATCAATGAATTATCTTGAAAAAAATTTAGATAAAAGATTAGACCCAAGAAAATTAGTTCCCGGAGCTCAATCAGTAATTTCACTTAGTTATAATTATTTCCCAAAGGAAAAAATTGATAAAAAAAATAATTTTATAATTTCGAAATATGCTTATGGAAAGGATTATCACAAAGTGATAAGGAAGAAATTAAAAATACTCTTTAACTACATGAAGGAAAAAATTGGTGATATAGATGGAAGAGTTTTTGTTGACTCTGCACCTGTACACGAGAGGGCATGGGCCAAGTTATCAGGCATAGGTTGGATTGGAAAAAATTCACTCCTAATTAATGAGAGGAAAGGAAGCTATTTTTTTCTTGCGGAAATAATTTGTGATCTAGAACTCGAGTATGACACAATAACAAAAGACAGATGCGGTAAATGTACTAAGTGTATAGACGCATGCCCAACTGATGCAATAACCTCAGCCCAGGTAATTGATGCTAATAAATGCATTTCATATCTCACTATTGAAAATAAAAAAGAAATTCCTAATGAATTAAAAAGTAATCTAAATGATGCAATTTTTGGATGTGATATTTGTCAGGATGTTTGTCCCTGGAATAAGTTTTCCAGACCCCACAAAGAAGATAGTTTTAAACCAAAAAAGGAGCTTTCATCACTAAGAAAAAGAGACTGGATAGAACTTACTGAAGATACATTTAATAAAATTTTTGAGGCTTCAGCTGTGAAAAGAGCCAAATATGAAGGCATCATCAGAAATATAAAAGCAGCCGAATAATTTAACTTTTTTTAATTTTTTTATAAGACTTAAAAATCATTTGATTATTAATTTTACCTATGTTTTTAAAAAAAATATTATTACTTGCTTTATTTGTTTCTAGTGCAAGTGTTTTTACTCTAGCTCAAGAAATAAGTATATCGATAAAACCTGAAAAAATTAGAGTTGGTGGAGCATTACAAATAACTGTTTCAATACAAAATGACCAGATAAAGAGTTATTCACAATTTCCTGAAATTGATGGGTTTTTAAAAGGAGGAATATCTTCTTCAAGTTCAACAAATTTTATTAATGGTAAAATGTCTTCATCTCAGAGCATCATACAAAACTATATTGCAAAGCAAGAAGGTGTATTTGAAATTCCGAGTTTTGAGATTAATGTTAATAACCAAAAAAAAAATGTTAGAGGGAAAAA
This sequence comes from uncultured Marinoscillum sp., assembly GCA_902523065.1. GTDB lineage: Bacteria > Bacteroidota > Bacteroidia > Cytophagales > MED-G16 > MED-G16. Next base: position 98,703 of record CABYXZ010000005.1, on the reverse strand, counting down.
AATTACTGTTACAAAGGAGTCTGGTTCAAAAAGCAACTCTCCCTTCAATAACTTTTTTGATCCTTTTGATGACCCCTTTGATAATTTTTTTGACAGGGATAATGATGAATTTTATGAAGTAGAAGCTGATGCGTTTCTAAGTTTAAATACAGATAAAAAAAATGTTTTTGTTGGAGAAGGTTTTAATACAACATTAGCCTTTTACGTATCAGAAAATAATGTAGCGGACATGAGATTCTATGAGTTAGGAAGACAATTAACTGATATACTAAAGAAAATCAAACCAGGTAATTGTTGGGAGGAAAATTTTAATATTGAAAATATCAACAGTATACCAGTAGTGATAAATAATAAAAGATATAATCAGTATAAGATTTTTCAAGCAACATACTACCCTTTCAATAATGAAGATATAAATTTTCCTAGTTTAGAGCTTGAACTAATAAAATATAAAGTATCAAAAAGACCATCATTCTTTGGTAGAAATAAGATAGAAGATTACGAGAAGTTTTTTTCAAAGCCAATAAAAGTAAATGTCAGAGATCTTCCTGAACACCCTCTTAGAGACAACGTGGTTGTAGGCAACTTCAAACTCAAAGAAAGTATAGACTCAAAAAATATAGAGACTGGTAATAGCTTTAATTACGAATTTGAAATTGTAGGTGAGGGAAATATATCAGCAATCAATGAACCAGAAATTAATCTAAATAATATAGAACTTTACTCACCCAACTCTGAACAAATAATCAAGAGAGAAAGAGGAAAGGTATTTGGGTCAAAAAAATATAGCTATTATGGCATACCTTATGAAGCTGGTGATTATGACTTCTCTAAACATGTTAATTGGATTTTTTTTAACAGTCAATCTGAAAATTATGATACCCTCAGATCAGAAATAATAATTAACGCATTTGGAGAAATGAAAAATAGTATAATTAAGAATATTAAATCCGATTCATATATTGATTTTATTAAAAATCAATCAAATGAACTAAAGGAGAATAAAAAACACTTTTTTAATAGTAAATTTCTAAGTTTTATTATAATTACATTAGTGGTTACAACATCAATACTTGTAATAATTAGGAAAAATGGGTAATACATTCGGAAAGATTTTTAGAATTTCTACTTATGGAGAATCACATGGAAAATCAATAGGAGTCATTATTGATGGATGTCCTCCAGGTATAAAAATTGATAAAAAACAGATTCAAGATGAGTTAGAAAGAAGAAAACCTGGCCAATCAAAAATCACAACTCCAAGAAAAGAAGACGATTCTGTTGAAATTTTATCAGGAATATTTCAAGACAAAACTACTGGTGCTCCAATAAGCCTGCAAATTAAGAATAAAAATCAAAAGAGCAGTGACTACAAGCATATATCAGATACCTTCAGACCTTCTCATGCTGATTATACATACTTCAAAAAATATGGAAATAGAGATCACAGAGGTGGTGGTAGGAGCTCAGCAAGAGAAACAGCAAATTGGGTAGCTGCTGGTGCAATAGCAAAACAAATTCTAAAGAATTTAGATATAAAAATTAATGCTTATGTTTCACAAGTAGGAAATGTTAAACTAACAAAGCACTATTCTGATCTTGATTTCAAAAACACAGAGAAAAATATTGTCAGATGTCCAGATGATAAATATGCGAAAATGTTTATTGATTTAATAGACAAGACAAGAAAAAACCTTGACACTGTTGGCGGAATTATCACATGTGTCATTCAGGGTTGCCCTGTTGGAATTGGAGAGCCAATCTTTAATAAACTTCACGCGGAACTTGGTAGAGCTATGCTTTCAATTAATGCAGTTAAGGGATTTGAATACGGAAGTGGTTTTCATGGCTCATCAATGAATGGTTCTGAGCATAACGATGAGTTCAACGTTTCTAAAAAAGGAAAAGTTAAAACTAAATCTAATTTTTCTGGAGGAATACAAGGAGGTATAAGTAATGGAGAAGACATATATTTTAATGTTGCATTTAAACCTGTATCTACTATCATGAAGGATCAAAACAGTATTGATTCAAAAAATAAGGTTGTAACTTTGAAGGGTAAAGGAAGACATGATCCATGCGTAGTGCCAAGAGCAGTACCAATTGTAGAAAGCATGGCTGCTAATGTGATTGTTGATCTTTATTTACAGAGTAAAAGTTAAGATATGCCACTTCATAATAAAATAATTTCTGGTTTAATATTGGGTCTTCTTTTAGGCATTGCATCTGTGTTTATTGGGATTGGCAATTATATTACAGACTGGGTGATGCCTTTTGGAACAATATTTGTAAAGATGCTAAAATTAGTTGCTGTCCCTTTAATTTTTGTTTCTTTAGTATCGGGCATTTCAAATTTGAGAGATACATCAAAACTATCAAGAATAGGTGGAAAGACATTTGGCATCTATGTGCTTACAACAATATCTGCAATAGTACTTGCATTAATATTAGCTAATACTCTTGAACCTGGAGAGTATTTTCCTGAAGAAAAAACAGCCGAACTCAAAGAAAAATATGCATCTGATGCAAATATGAAAATAACAAGTGCAAAAAACGTTGAAGATTCAGGTCCACTTCAAATGATGATTGATGTAGTTCCTGACAACTTTTTCTACTCAGCAAGTAACAATAAAAATATGCTTCAAATAATATTTTTCTCGGTGTTATTTGGTATCGCATTAGTATTATCATCAAAGAAAAAATCAGATCCTATCAAGAAAGCATTTGATGGACTTAATGAAATAATAATTAAAATAGTTGAAATTATTATGGAATACGCACCAATTGGTGTGTTTGCGCTACTTGCTGGTTTAATAGTAGATCTCGCTGGAGATGATCCAAATAATATTATTACAACCCTTAAACCTCTTCTCTACTATGCAATCACTGTACTAATCGGACTTTCATTTATGGTTCTAGTTTTTTATCCTCTAATTATCTACTTAGTTACAGGAGTCAATTTCAAAAGTTTCTTTAAGGCAATTTTCCCTGCTCAAATGTTAGCTTTTTCGACTAGTTCAAGTGCAGCTACATTACCTGTTACCATGAAAAGAGTTGAAAAAAACTTAAATGTTTCTGACGAAGTAACAAGTTTTGTTTGTCCTCTCGGAGCAACAATAAATATGGACGGAACAAGTATTCACCAAGCAATATCTGCCGTGTTTATTGCTCAAGCTTTTGGACAAGACTTAACTCTAGCAGATCAGATGGTTATTGTTTTAACAGCCACTCTTTCGTCAATTGGTGCCGCAGCAGTGCCTGGAGCTGGTCTTATTATGTTAGTCATTGTTCTTGGGGCAATTGGCATAGACCCTCAAGGTCTTGCACTTATAATTGCAATTGACAGACCGCTAGACATGTGTAGAACAATAGTAAATGTAACTGGAGATGCAACTGTTGCAAGTGTTGTTGCGTCTACTGAAGGTGAGAAGATTAAATATGTAAATAATGAATAGTGTGAATATATATATTGAAGCAAATCCAAACCCAAACTCTCTAAAGTTTGTGACGGATAGAATGCTTTTACAAAATAATGAGATAAAAGATTACCCAGACCCTAAAAGTGCAATTGAATCTCCGATGGCTCTCGCCTTGTTTGAATTTAAATATATTGAAAGAGTATTCATAATGAGTAATTTTATTACAATAACCAAAAATGATCTTGTAAATTGGGAAGAAGTAAAACTTGAGCTAAGGAATTTTATTAAAAAATTCATTGAGGAAGATGGGAAAATTATTAATCCTCAATTAAGTAACAAAAAGGAAGAAAAATCACTCAAGGATATTGACAAGAAAATCATTCAAATTCTTGAAGAGTATATTAAACCAGCTGTTGAGCAGGATGGTGGAGCAATTCAATTTGAATCTTTTGAAAAAGGAACTGTAAAGGTTTCTCTTCAAGGAGCTTGTAGTGGATGTCCTTCATCTATGATAACTTTGAAATCAGGTATAGAGAAACTATTGAAGAGATTTATCCCAGAAGTTGAAGAGGTAGTTGCAGAGGGAGTTTAGACTAAATTTTAACATACCAACCAGTTGATCCATCTGGATTATCTTTCAGTTCAATTCCAAGATCTATTAATTCATCTCTAATACTATCAGATAATCTAAAATCTTTTTTGGTTCTAGCTAAATTTCTATCATTAATTTTGGTGTGAATATAATCTTCTGTGATACCCCTTGACTTAAGTAATAAATTATTTAAACTTTTAAGAAAATTTGATCTTTTCTCTTGAAATAAACCAAAAATACCACCGTACAAAACAAAAAAATCATCAAACTTCTCTGAAAAAAATTTTATTTCAGGCGTCACCTTTTTATTTACTGACAACAAATTAAATTTCTTAACTAATTCAAAAATTACTGAAAAGGCAGCTGGAGTATTAAAATCATTATTAATATGTGCGTTGATCTCCTGTCTCTTATCTTGAAAATAATCCTCATAAGTGTTAATAGGATTTGAAACTATTTGTGATTCATTAATTTTGGAGCTAAGCTTTAATGAGGAATAGATTTTTAATAAATTATTTATTGTCTGATTTAGAATTTTATCATTAAAGTTCAATATTGATCTATAGTGAACACTAAGAATTAAAAACTTAAATATTTCAGCATTATTTTCCTTAATAAAATCTCTTGCCTTTACAATGTTTCCAAGAGATTTAGACATTTTCTGATTGTCAAAGTTTATCAAATTATTATGGATCCAAAAATTTGCAAATCGATTAGAAAAATTTGATTCGGATTGGGCAATTTCATTTTCGTGATGAGGGAATAAAAGGTCAACACCCCCTCCATGAATGTCAATTCTAGGCCCTAATATTTTACTAGACATGGCGGAACACTCAATATGCCAACCCGGCCTGCCAACACCCCAAGGTGAATCCCATCCTGGCTCGTTATTCTTCGATGGTTTCCATAATACAAAATCCATCGGATTCTTTTTGTTCTTATTGACTTCTACCCTATGACCTGCTAAAAGATCCTCTGGCTTTTTTCCAGAAAGCTTTCCATAATCGCTAAACTTTTCGATAGAAAAGAAAACACTACCTTCTGATTCATAAGCACATTTTTTTTTAATTAAATCTTCAATAAACCTAACTATATCACCTATATGTTCAGTACACTTTGGTGTTTGAGTTGGAAAATTAATTTTTAAAGATTCATAGTCTCTCTTAAATTCATCTATATATTGCTCTGAAATCTCTTTTGTAGATTTATTTTCTTGATTTGATCTATTGATGATTTTATCATCTATATCTGTATAATTATATACATATTCAACACTGTATCCTAAATGTTCAAGCCAATTTCTTAAAAAATTAAAAAAGATAGGTCCTCTAAAATTTCCCACATGAAGTAAATCGTAGACGGTTGGCCCACATACATACATTAAAACCCTATTCTTATTAATTGACTTAAAAGTTTCTTTTTTTTTACCTAAAGAATTAAAAATTTTTAGAGTTTGTTTCCCCAAGATTGTAGATTTATTTACCAAAGTTTGACTTCTTTCTAAAAAAAGTTAAGTTTGCATACTAATTTAAATGGAAGCGGGGACATTTGTCCCCATTTTTTTTGAAAAATATTATGGATACAAGAGTACTAATACAAACGTTTACAGAATTTGCTAAACAAAAGAATGTAGACAGGCCTACAATGATCAGAATATTACAAGATGTTTTTAGGGCTATGATAAAGAAGAAATTTGAGCATGATGATAATTTCGATATTGTTATAAATGCAGATAAAGGTGATTTAGAAATAATGAGGTTCAGAGAAATAGTCGACGATAACTCAGAAGACATATGGGACTTTGATAAAATTAAATTAACAGACGCAAAAAAAATTGAGGAGGACTTTGAAGTAGGCGATGAAGTGGCCGAAGAAATTAAAATTGAAGATTTTGGGAGAAGAGCTGTTATTTTAGCAAAGCAAACACTTATTCAAAGGGTAAAAGACTTAGAAAAAGAAGTAATAATTAATAAATATGAAGATTTAGTAGGAGAAATTATAACAGGAGAAATATATCAAACGCTTAGCAGAGAAGTTTTACTCGTTGATAACGAAGGAAATGAAATATCACTCCCTAGATCTGAGCAGATACATAAAGATAAATACAGGAAAGGTGATGCTTTAAGGGGTGTCGTTACTAGCGTCGAGATGTTTAGAGGTAATCCAAAAATAACTCTTTCAAGGACAAGTCCTCTTTTTCTAGAAAAATTATTTGAAAATGAGGTTCCTGAAATTTCAGATGGCTTGATAACAATTAAAAAGGCCGTTAGAGAACCCGGCGAAAGGGCTAAAATTTGTGTTGAATCATATGATGACAGAATAGATCCAGTTGGAGCTTGCGTTGGGATGAATGGATCCAGAATACACTCAATAGTAAGAGAGTTACAAAATGAAAATATTGATGTAATAAATTTTACAGATAATCAGGAATTATACATCTCAAGAGCCTTAAGTCCAGCAAAAATTACTAGTATGAAGATTGACAATGAGGAAAAAACAGTATCTGTATACTTAAAACCAGATCAAGTTTCATTAGCTATTGGGAAAGGTGGTCAAAATATTAAATTAGCAAGTAGACTTCTTGAAATGGAAATTGATGTCTTCAGAGAACTAGATGAGTCTCAAGAGGAGGATGTTGACTTAGATGAATTTTCTGATGAAATTGAAGGTTGGATAATTGATGAACTTAAAAGGATAGGTTTGGATACTGCAAAAGCAGTTTTAAATTTAGAAAAAAGTGATCTAATTAAAAGATCAGATTTAGAAGAAAATACTGTTGAAGAAGTTGTTAATACACTTAAAAAAGAGTTTGAGTAAAAATAATCTATGTCAAAACAAATTAGATTAGGTCAAGTAGCAAGAAAACTGAATGTTGGAAGAAATACAATTATAGAGTTTCTTCAAAACAAGGGGTATGATATTGATTCTAATCCAAATACAAAAATTGATGAAAAGATATATGAAATGCTTGAAAATGCATTTGAAGATTCTGCTGTTGAGAAAAAAGTTGCATCAAACATTAAAATTGGTCTAGAGGAGAAAAAAGCTTTTAGTGAAAAAGTTGAGGACAAAAAAGAAAAAGCTGGAACTGATGATAATAAAAAAGAGGGAAAAAAAGAGGAAAAAAAAGAAGAGAGCAAAATCAAAATAATTAAAAAAATTGATTTAGGTGAAGATAAAAATAGAGTTGCTTCCTCTGATCAGTCAAAAAAGAAACGAAGACCCAGAAAAAGAATTATTGCCAAAAAAAATAATGAGACTAAAAAAGTTAATCAAGAAGATCAAGATAAGAAAAATAAAGAAATACAAAACCAAATTAAATCTACCCTAGCAAAATTAAGTGGAACAAAAGATTCTGATACAAAAAGATCGAAATATAGAAAAGAGAAAAGATCACAACACGCAGAGGCAATAGAAGAAGAAAAGATAAAGCTTGAAGAAGAATCAAAAGTATTAAAAGTTACTGAATTCATTTCCGCAAATGATTTAGCCAAACTTATGGATGTAACAGTTAATGATGTAATATCAAAATATCTTGAGATTGGAATGTTTGTATCAATCAACCAAAGACTAGATGCAGAAACAATGACAATAATTGCTGAGGAATTTGGCTTTAAAGTTGAATTTACAACATCTGAGGAGGAAGAAATTGTTGTTACAGAAGAACCTGATAACGAAGAAGAGCTAAAGTCAAGAGCTCCAATAGTAACAATTATGGGTCATGTTGATCATGGTAAAACCTCATTATTAGATTATATAAGAGAGTCTAGAGTTACTGAGGGAGAAGCTGGAGGTATAACTCAACACATTGGAGCATATGATGTTGAAACCAATAGTGGTCAAAAAATTGCATTTCTTGATACACCAGGACATGAAGCATTCACAGCAATGAGAGCTAGAGGAGCAAAAATCACTGACTTAGTAATAATTGTAATTGCTGCTGATTCAACTGTTATGCCTCAGACAAAAGAAGCAATAAATCACAGTAAAGTAGCCGAAGTGCCTATTGTATTTGCCATAAATAAGATTGATACACCTAATGCTAATGTTAATAAAGTTAAAGAAGACCTTTCCAAAATTGATATCCTTGTTGAAGATTGGGGTGGAAAATATCAGTGTCAAGAAGTATCCGCTAAGACAGGAGAGGGTGTTGAAGAATTACTTGAAAAGGTATTATTAGAAGCCGAACTACTAGAATTAAAAGCTAATCCAGATAAAAAAGCAATTGGCACAGTAATAGAATCTGAATTGGACAAAGGTAGAGGATATCTAACTACAATGATGGTTCAAGGAGGAACACTAAGTGTTGGTGATATAGTTTTAGCTGGTTCACAGTACGGAAAAGTAAAAGCACTATTTGATCATAGAGGTACTGAAAAACAAACAGTAGGTCCAGCAACACCAATTTTAATGCTTGGCTTGAATGGTGCTCCTCAAGCGGGTGATAAATTTAACGTTTTTGATACAGACAAAGAAGCTCGCGAAATTGCTACAAAAAGAGAACAATTAATCAGAGAACAAAAGCTTAGAACAAAAAAACATGTTACCCTTGATGAAATTGGAAGGAGGCTTGCTCTTGGTAGCTTTAAAGAACTAAATATTATACTAAAGGGTGATGTTGATGGATCCATAGAAGCACTGTCCGATTCTATGGAAAAACTTTCATCAGAGGAAATATCTGTAAATATTATCCACAGGGGTGTAGGTCAAATAACTGAATCTGACGTGCTTTTAGCATCAGCATCTGATGCAATAATTATAGGTTTTCAAGTAAGACCTTCTCAGAATGCCAGATCACTAGCAGAGAAAGAAGGTATTGATATAAGAATATATTCAATAATATACGAGGCTATCAATGAGATAAAGAGTGCAATGGAGGGAATGCTTGAACCGACAGAAGAAGAAGTTATTGCAGGAAATGTGGAAGTTCGAGAAATATATAAAATTTCAAAAATCGGTACAATTGCTGGTTGTTATGTAACCAACGGCAATATTCTTAGAAATAATAAAATAAGATTAATAAGAGATGGAATTGTTGTATATACTGGTAAAATAAAACAACTCAAAAGATTTAAAGATGATGTAAATGAAGTAAAAAATGGTTATGAATGTGGTTTAAGTATAGCTGATTTCAATGACATAAAGGTTGGAGATGTAATTGAATCTTTTGAAATTAAGGAAATCAAAAGAAAACTTTAAATTTGTATTATGCCCAAAAAACAAAAAACAAAATATACTGCAAAGGAACTGAAAGAATTTGAGAAACTAATCTTAGATAAGATTAAGGATGCACAAGGTGAACTTGATTTTATTAAGGAATCATTACTGAGAAAAAATCTATCTGGGACTGACTCAACACAAGGAGCTCTAAAGACACTTGAAGATGGTGCAGATACCATGGAAAAAGAGAGCTTAAGTCAATTAGCCGGAAGACAACAAAAATTTATTCATAATCTTGAAAAAGCTCTTATTAGAATTAAGAATGGAACGTATGGCATATGTAAGGATACAGGTGTTTTAATTGATAAAAAAAGATTAAGAGCTGTACCTCATGCCACGCAATCTATTGAAGCAAAATTAAATAGAAGTTAAATTTGAGTTTTCTTGAATCAGGTATAGAATCACTAATCTTCTGCTCACCAAAACCAATTAAAATAAAAGAAATAATTAAGGTTTTTGAGGAGTCAGAAAAGAAAAATTATGACGAAAATAAAATAAAAAATTGCTTATCATCTCTAATAGATAAGTATAGAGATCCTTCATTCCCATTCGAAATAATTGAATCTGGTGGAGGGTACCAATTTTTAACAAAAAGTCAATTCTCTTCTATAAATGAAACACATCTTAAACAACAATCTAAAAGAAGACTATCTATTTCAGCATTAGAAACTTTATCTATCATTGCCTATAAACAGCCTGTTACAAAATCTGATATTGAAAAAATTAGAGGTGTAAATTGTGATTATACAATTCAAAAACTTTTAGACAAAGGCTTAATTGTCATAAAAGGTAAATCTGACAAAGTAGGTAGACCATTAATATATATTACAAGTGATAAGTTTATGGATTATTTTGGAATTAATAATCTAGATCAACTTCCTACAATAAAGGATTTTCAGAAAGAAGAAAATTCAATTGGTGATGAGGGAGAAGCCTAAGTCAACTGAAGTCAGAATTAATAAATTTATATCTCAATCAGGTATATGTTCAAGAAGAGAAGCCGATAAGCTTATAAAAAAAGGAGTTGTAAATGTTAATGGAGAAAAGTGTTTGACTCTTGGTGCAAAAATTAAAATAGAAGATAAGGTTGAAGTAAATGGTAAAATAGTTAACCCTGAGAGAAAGGTATATATTCTATTAAATAAACCTAAAGATTTTATAACAACAAGAAAAGATACTCACAACAGAAAAACTGTATTTGATCTGTTAAAAGGAATTAAAGAAAGGGTATTCTATGTCGGTCGACTTGACAGACATACTACTGGATTATTACTTTTCACAAACGATGGAGAAGTTGCTAAAAAACTAAGTCATCCTTCTCATAAAATAAAAAAAATATATAGTGTTTTACTAGATAGAAACCTTGATGAAATAAATCTAAAAAAAATAAAAAAAGGATTAATTATCGATGATGAATTGATAAAAGTTGATAAAATCAACTTTTTAGATTCTAGAAAAGAAATTGGAATTGAAATTCATATGGGTAAGAATAGGATTGTAAGAAAAATTTTTGAAAGCATAGGATATAAAATTAAGAAGTTGGATAGAGTTGCATTTGGTCCACTTACAAAAAAAGATTTACCAAGAGGAAAATGGAGAAAGCTTTCAAGTGTTGAAATAAGAAATATTAAGTTTTTTAAGTAAAAATGAAGATTTCAGTATATAAAAATAAAGAGGAGGGTTCTAGAATTTTTTCTAAAACATTTGTAAATGAAATAAATAGTATTCTATTAAAAAAAAATAATTGTACTATTTGTTTAGCAACAGGCTCATCCCCTACTATTTTTTATAATGAACTGGTAATTCATTATAAAAAAAAGAATATTGATTTTAAAAAAATTAAAATATTTAATTTGGATGAATTCTATAATATAAATCCTAAGTCAATAAACAGCTATAGTTATTATCTATATCATCACCTCTTAAATCATGTAAATATCAAACAAAAGAATGTCAACCTTCTCTTAGGAAAGCCAGCAAATCTTAAGGATTATTGTAAGTCAGTCGAGGATGAAATTAAAAAAATTGGTGGAATAGATATAATGATATTAGGTATTGGCATGAATGGACACATTGGTTTTAATGAACCTGGTTCAAATCAGAATACAGTTACAAGAAAAGTTAGAATAAGTGATAATTCAAGAGAGATTTTGTCAAATGATTTCAATAGTCAAAAAGATGTACCTAATGAAGCAATAACTCTGGGAATAAAAACTATTTTATCAGCAAAAAAAATATATTTATTGGCATGGGGAACAGGAAAGTCTGATATTATTAAAAAGGCGATTGAGGAAGATGTTAATGAAAAGTGTCCAGCATCTTTTCTTAGAAAACATCAAAATTTAGAATTCATACTTGATAAATATTCAACAAGTAAACTAAATGATAGTTTACAGGTTAATAGAAACTGAGAAAAATCTTATTATTAATATTCCAATTCCAATAAATAGAATACCTATTATAGCAGGGAAGTCTAAATTTTGTCCATATCTAAAGTAACCTACCAAACAAATTAACAGAATACCTAGTCCACTCCATATTGCATAAGTTATACCTATGGATAAATTCTTTAAAGTCAATGACAAAAAATAAAAAGAAATACTATAGCCAATTATTACAAATAAAGAAGGAACTAATTTTGTAAAACTATTACTTTCTTTTAAGGCAGATGTTGCTATCACCTCAAAAATTACAGCGATGATTAGATAAAGCCATTTCATGGATAAAGTGGTGCTGGGCGGACTCGAACCACCGACTCACGGATTTTCAGTCCGATGCTCTACCACCTGAGCTACAGCACCTGATAAATCAACTGCAAACCTAAATAAATAAACATATCTACCAAAATTATTATTTTTGAAATTATCTCGTAATAGATAACTAAAGAATTAAATAAATGCTTTTAGATTTCAATAATTTATCTCCAAATTCAAAGTGTTGGGTTTACATAACAAAAAATGAAATAAGCAAGTCAGAACTTGAAAATTTAGAAATAGGATTAAATAATATATGTGAAAATTGGATGTCTCATGGAAAAAAAATTAAATCCAATTATAAAGTAAAAAATAAACATTTTATAATATTATTTGCAGAGGAGAACGATGTGAGTGGATGCTCCATTGACTCAACTAATAGAGAAATAATGAGAATACTTAATGATCTTAATATTGGTTTAAACCCTAACTCTAAAATAGGTATATTTAAAGACGAGATTATTCTTTTTTACGATAAAGAAGAAATTATTGATCTTATTGGAAAAAATAAATTTTCTTTATCTGATAAAATGATTAATACAACCATAAGGAACAAAAGTGAGTATTTAAGTTCATGGAAATTAATGTTAAAAGACTCTTGGTTAAAAAACTTCATTTAATGAAAATACCTAAAGTTATTTTATTATTTATAATAATCGTTTTTATTGGATCCTGTATCAATAATAAATCTGCATTAAAAAGCTTTAACAATGCTGAATATAATAACGCAGCAGAAAAATTTCAAAAAATTGTAAAAGAAGATGATCCAAAAACTAATTTCCTAATTGCAGAAGCATATAGAAGATCTAATCAAATTAATGAAGCAGAAAAATATTATCTTAAAAGTATCAATCAAGGATTGGGTAACGAAATGGCTTATTATTACTTAATTCTATCTCTAAAAGCAAATAACAAATATAACGCAGCTGATTCCATAGCAAAAAAGTATATTCAAATTGGGAATGATGAAAGTGTCATCAGTCTTGTGAGAAATGAATCTTTATTTATTACCAATCTCAAAAAATATCCTGATACGAGTTATTATAAAGTAAAAAATTTACAAGCTATCAATACAGATTTTGCTGAATATGCTCCATCATATTCAAACGGCAAATTGTATTTTGTTTCTAACAGATTAACAGAAAAAATTTATAAAGGAACAGGAACACCTTTTACTGATCTATTTGAAGTTGTGACAAAAGGAGCAAATGTTGAGTTAGGCAGCTTAAAAAAGCTTGATGAAAATATTAACAATGAACAAGTAAATGAGGGATCAATCACGTTTTCTGAAGACGGCACTTACATGATTTTTGCAAAAGGAAATGATGGAAAAAGTTCTGGAAGAAACAATGTGGATCTTTATTTTTCAAGATATAGAAGAGGTGGATGGACAAACCCTAGGTTACTTAATGTAAATACTAGCAGAAGTTGGGACTCCACTCCTTTTCTAACAAAAGATGGCAAAACTCTTTACTTTGCATCAAATAGAGATAAAGGCTTTGGTGGAACAGATATTTATAAAGCTAATCTTAATAGAAGGGGTAGATGGATAAATATTCAAAATCTTGGACCTGTAATAAATACTCCTGGGAATGAAGTTTTTCCCTCAGTTACTGATGATGGTAGATTATACTTTTCTTCTGACAGTCATGAAGGTTTTGGAGGTTTAGATATTTTCGTAGCTACAAGAGTTGCTGGAGAAATTAAAATATCAAATCCAGGTAAACCATTGAATTCAACTGGAGACGATTTTGGAGTAAATCCATTTAATCCAACAAGGGGGTTTTTTACATCAAACAGATCAGGAGGTAAAGGGGACGATGATATATACACCTTTGTTAATAATGATCCTAATCTAAAAATTGTTAATTACACATTAAAAGGATCAACTCTAACTCCTAAGGGCGAAAGTGAAGATTTAGAAATTCTTGGGAACAGTGTTGTAAAGCTTTTAGATGCAGAGGAAAATATAATTGACGAAACATTCACAGATAATAATGGTAATTTTAAGTTCAAAGTATATTCCGAAGAAGATTATATTTTAATTGGAGAAAAGGAAAATTATTTCAATACGAGAGGTGTTTTTTCGACTATTGGGAAATCTCTAGATAAATCCAAATTAAAAGAGTTTATAACCGAAGTAGAATTTGAAAAAAATTTAGTGCTTGATAAAATAGTTATGAATAAAGCTATTCTCCTTGATAATATTTACTACGATCTTGACAAATCTGATATACGACCTGATGCTGCTGTAGAATTAAATAAATTAGTTGTTATTATGAGGGACAATCCATCTATTTCTATTGAACTAAGTTCACATACAGATGATAGAGCATCTGTTGACTATAATCAAGATTTATCTCAAAGAAGAGCTGAGTCAGCAGTTTCTTACATAATTGATAAAGGAATAAATGAAAATAGAATTATTGCTAAAGGGTACGGAGAATCACAACTATTAATTACTAATGCGCAAACAGAAGAAGAACATCAAATTAATAGAAGGACTGAGTTTAAAGTTACAAGCTACGAGTTTATTGATGAAGATCAAGCTGGTGATGAGGAGAGATTCTTTAATAATAATTAATTATGTCAAAGAATAGATATCTAGAAAGAGGTGTATCATCCAATAAAGAGGACGTTCACAATGCAATTAAAAACACTGACAAAGGCTTATTTAGCAACTCCTTTTGTAAAGTTGTTCCAGATATTTTATCAAATGACAATTCTTATTGTAATGTAATGCATGCAGATGGGGCTGGTACAAAGTCAATTCTGGCGTATTTATACTGGAAGGAAACAAATGATGTAAAAGTATGGCGGGGAATAGCCCAGGACGCATTAATAATGAATATTGATGATCTAATTTCTATAGGGATTACAGACAACATTATTATGTCGTCAACAATTGGTAGAAACAAACACCTAATTCCAGGGGAAATAATATCTGAAATTATAGATGGCAATAACGATGTGATTTCATTATTAAGAAGTAACGATATAAATATTACTTCGTCAGGAGGAGAAACGGCTGATGTTGGTGATATTACAAAAACTATTCTGGTTGACAGCACTATAACTGCCAGGGAAAAAAGAAGCAAAATAATTGAGTGTAATATCAAACCAGGGGATATTATCGTGGGGCTATCTTCATCTGGAAAAGCAACTTATGAGAAAGAATATAATAGTGGGATAGGCAGTAATGGTCTAACATCTGCAAGGCATGATGTTCTCTCTAGTTATTATAAAAATAAATATCCAGAAACGTTTTGCCAAGAAACAAAAAGTGAATTTATTTATTGTGGAGGTAAATTGTTATCAGATAGTACTAAATCTGGATTAAACATTGGAAAACTTCTTCTATCCCCCACAAGAACATACGCACCTATAATAAAAGAGATACTTAAGGTTTACAGAAAAAATATATCTGCAATTATTCATTGTACTGGTGGCGGGCAGACAAAAGTCCTTCATTTTACAAAAAAAAATAGAATTATAAAAGATAACCTATTTGATATACCAGAAGTATTTAATATCATAAAAAGTGAATCAGGTTGTAGTTATGAAGAGATGTATAATGTATTTAATATGGGTCACAGAATGGAAATATATTGTGATAAAGAATATGCTGATGAAATTATAGAAATATCAAAAAAATACAATGTTGATGCAAAAGTCATAGGTAGAATAGAAAGTTCTCATAAAAAAGAATTAATAATCGATAATAACGAAGAAATAATTTACTATTAATTATATAACCGAATAAACAAATATGTATATTAAAAATATAATTAGTGAGATAAAAAAAATTTCTGGAAGCAAATATATAATTACAGAAGATTGGAGAAAACAACCATATTCTAAGGGATGGAGATATGGTAAGGGGAATGCATTTGCAGTAGTAAAGCCGGGTACATTGATTGAAATATGGAAGATTTTAGAATTGTGTGTGAAAGAAGACATAATAATAATAATGCAGGCTGCAAATACAGGCTTAACCGGAGGATCTACCCCTTACGGTGACGATTACGAGAGACCGGTAATTGTCTTAAACACAATGCGAATAGATGATATCCATATTATCAAAGATGGAAAACAAATAATTGGCCTAACTGGAAGCACTCTCTACAACCTTGAAAAAAAATTAAAACCATACAAAAGAGAACCTCACTCAATCATTGGCTCTACATCTATTGGTGCTTCGATTATCGGTGGAATTTGTAATAATGCCGGCGGATCACTTGTCCAAAGAGGACCATCATATACACAAATGGCATTATATGCTAAAATTAATAAAAATGGAAAATTAGAACTTGTTAACGAATTAGACATAAACTTAGGCTCAAGTCCCGAAGAAATTTTAAGCAATCTCCAAAATAAAAACTACAAAAAGTCAGATATAAAAAATACAGGAAAGCTAGGTTCAGACGATAAATACTCAGAAATTATTAGAAAAATTAATGAAGACACCCCATCCAGATTTAATTCTGATAGTAGATTATTATACGGTGCTTCAGGTAGTGCTGGGAAACTTGCAGTTTTTGCTGTAAGGCTTGATACGTATCGTTCGCCAAAAGAAAACAAAGTATTTTACGTTGGAACTAACGACCCTGATGTTTTTTGGAAGATTCGAAGGGATATTCTTTCAAAATTTAAAACACTTCCAACGCTTGGTGACTACTTACACAGAGATTGTTATGATGCTGCAAAGAAATACAGTAAAGATACATTTCTAGTCATAGAAAGATTAGGGACCACATTTCTTCCTACATTATTCGAATTAAAAAGAAGGGTTGATATTTTAGCTAAGAAACTCAAATTTTTTCCCGACAATTTTTCTGACAGGCTAATGCAGTTCTTAAGTAATTTCTGGCCAAATCATTTACCAAAAAGGATGGAGAATTTTAGAGATCTGTACGAACATCACTGGGTTATTGAAATGTCTGATGAAGGTATAGTGGAGGCAGAAAACTATTTCAGTGAAATTTTCAAAAATCAAGATGGTGATTATTTTATTTGTAATGAATTTGAATCGAAAAAGGCTTCATTACACAGATTTGTGTCTGCAAGTGCAATTGGTAGATACCATATTCTTAACTCTAAAAATCATGGTGACATGATGTCACTGGATATTGCTTTTCCAAGAAATGAAAAAAATTGGTTTGAGAAACTACCTAAAGAAATTGATGAGTTACTAGAAATGAAACTTTACTACGGACATCTTTTTTGCCATGTTCTACATCAGAATTATATTGTAAAAAAAGGAGTGGATGGTGATGAGTTAAAGAAAAAATTATTAAAAATCTATGACAAAAGAGGAGCAGAGTATCCAGCTGAACATAACGTGGGTCACGAGTATCATGCGAAACCTTCTCTGTTGAATTTTTACAAACAATTAGATCCAACCAATAGGTTTAACCCAGGAATAGGCAAAACGACTAAACTAAAAGACTGGAAGCAAGTATAAAATGAATAATAAATCCATTGGAAGCAAAAATTTTAATAATTCAATTGATTTCTTATATTTGCGACACTAAATTTTAAAAATGGTTAAAGTTAATATTAAAGAAAACGAGGATATAAACAGAGCTCTCAAGAGGTTTAAAAAGAAATTTGAAAAAGCTCAAGTAATAAGAACTTACAGAGATAATACTTACTACACTAAAAAGTCTGTAACGCTCAGAGAAGAAAAGCTCAAAGCTGCATACGTACAAAGATTAAGGTCAAAAGAATTATAATTTTCTATAACTTTCATAGTTATTTATGAAAGATAAGTTTCTACGTCATCTGAAATTTGAAAAAAGAGTCAGTGATAATACAATTAAAAGTTACGATAACGACCTAAGTCAATTCTTGACATTTAGTGAAAAATACGAGAATAATAGAAAATTATCTTCTATTGATAACAAAACAATAAGAGCTTGGATCATAGAGCTATCAACTAAAAACCTATCGAATAAATCAATTAACAGGAAAATTGCTTCTATAAAATCTTTTTTTAAATTTTTAATTAAAAGACAAATAATAAAAAAAAATCCATCAACACTTGTAAAAAGTTTGAAAGCAAAACAAACACTCCCCCTTTTTTTAAAGGAAAAAGATCTTGTTGGTCTTTTTAAAACCATTAATTTATCCAACACCCTTGATGAGACAAGAAGCGATTTAATTTTAGAGTTATTATATGGAACTGGAATTAGAATAAATGAGTTAATTAATCTTAAAAGTAAAAATTTAGATCTGATAAGAAATGAGATAAAAGTCCTTGGTAAAAGGAATAAAGAAAGAATATTACCAATTAATCAAAACATTGTTTCGAAAGCAAAACTTTACCTAAATCATAAAAAAAGGAAATCTTCTAAAAGTGAGTTTGTCTTTCTAACAGATAAAGGGAATAAGCTTTACCCAATGATGGTGTATAGAATTGTAAAAAAATGTTTATCATCTCTCATAAATAGTGAAAAATATAATCCACATCTTCTAAGGCATTCTTTTGCCACACATATACTAAACAAAGGGGGGGACTTAAATGCTATAAAAGACCTACTAGGCCATGAAAGTTTAGCTGCAACACAAATCTATACTCATAATTCTATAGAGAAGCTTAAGGAAACTCACAAGAAATCACATCCCCGTGCAAATTGATTAGATCCAATCCTTAATAGATGTTACAAAATGAGAAGGGTTCTCAGCGTGTACCCAGTGACCAGCATTTGGAATCTCAATTATACCAAAATTTGAAAATGTTTTTTTTAATTCAGCAACATCAGTATCAAGTATATAACTTGATTTCTGCCCTTTGATAAATAGAGTCTTAATATCAATATTTTTAATTTCTACTGCTGCAGATATCTCACTAATTGAGTTCATCAATAAATTTACATTTGGTGTCCAAGAGAAACCATTTTCATCTCTTTTTAAATTTTTTAAAATAAAATTTCTTTCACCCTCACTATTAACAATTTCTTTAATTAATTCACTAGCCTGTTTTCTAGATTGAACGTTTTCTGAAGAAATTTTTTTAATTGCCTCAAAAACATGATTAAACCTAGTTGTGTCATATACTCTATTGCATACGTCAACAATTATAAGGGATGAAACAATTTTTGGAAATAACTCCACATATTGCATTGCTAGCTTACCCCCCATTGAATGACCTATAATAGTTGGCTCATTTATATTTTTAGTTTTTATAAATTGATTAAGTGATGTTGCCATATCGTAATAAGAAAAGGTGTTGCTGTGATAAGATCTCCCATGATTTGGAAGATCTAATATCGTTACTTTGTAATTCTGAGAAAGTTTCAATGCGATTGAAACCCAATTATCCAACGAGCCAAGCAATCCATGTAAAATTATTATCTGCTTACCTGAGCCAAATTCTTTAAAATTTAAATTTCTAGTCACTTTAAACAATTTAAATAGGATGCAATTGTTTTTTCTAACCCATAGTATAAAGCATCACAGATAAGGGCGTGGCCAATAGAAACCTCGTAAATAAATGGAATAGATTCCTTTAAATATTTTAGATTATTTAGATCAAGATCATGTCCAGCATTAACTCCAATTCCAATTTCTTTAGCATAATTTGATACTTTAACATAATCTCTAATTGATTCTTCTCTATTTTTTACATATTCCGATGCATAAGTTCCTGTGTAAAGTTCTACTCTGTCTGCACCCATTTCTTTGATATATTCTAACATTTCTTTTTCTGGATCAATAAATATTACAA
Source organism: uncultured Marinoscillum sp. (assembly GCA_902523065.1). Classification (GTDB taxonomy): domain Bacteria; phylum Bacteroidota; class Bacteroidia; order Cytophagales; family MED-G16; genus MED-G16. The sequence continues at coordinate 78,990 of CABYXZ010000005.1, read as the reverse complement.
CCTTTGAGCCTAAGGACTGAATATGTTTTATAATTTTTTTTAGGTCAATTTTAATGTCGGACTTTTTCCACCCCCTATTAGATGTTAAAACTTCCGGAGGATCTGGAACAAGTGTTACCTGTTCAGGGACAATATCATCTATTATTTTCAAGAATCTTTTATCTGGATAACCTTCTATATTGAAATCTGTTTTAACAACAGAAGCAATATCATATACATCTCTTAATGTTATGTGTCTCTCATCATTTCTTGGATGCACTGTTATACCTTCAGCTCCATATTTTTCACAGTCTCTAACAACCTCAATTAAATTAGGATTATTGGCGCCTCTAGCATTTCTTAATGTTGCAACCTTATTTACATTTACACTTAATCTGGTCATAATTAATGTAAGTATTTAATAAATTTGTAATTATGGACTTCAAAAATATAATAGATAATCAAATAAAAGAATCTATGTTAAATAAAAGTAAGACTAGATTGATTGCTCTAAGAGCAATTAAGTCAGCAATTCTTTTAGAAGAAAAAAGTGGAGTCAGTATTGAAAAAAATCCAGTTAAACTATTAATGAAGTTAATTAAACAAAGAAAAGACTCAAGAGATCTTTACCAGAAAGAGAATAGAATAGATTTAGCAGAAAAAGAGTCTAATGAAATAAAAATTATTGAGGAATTTCTTCCTGAACAAATGAGTGATGTTGATCTTGAAAAGAAAATTGAGGAGATTATAAAGGAAGAAGGAGGGGCAAGCATGAAAGATATGGGAAGAATCATGGGAATTGCTGTAAAAATGCTTGATGGTAAAGCTGATAATTCTAGGATTTCTATATTTGTAAAAAAACTTTTAGCTTGAATTTAATCGATCTAATATTTAGTTTTTTTTTGATATTTTATACCTATAAGGGATATAAAAAAGGATTAATTGTGAGTTTTGTCTCCTTATTTTCATTCTTTGTGAGCATAATTATTTCATTAAATTTTTCAAATTTTTTCTCTAATATATTAATACAATTTTTTCCTGATTCAAATAACCTTATAATAGGTTTTGTATCAATTTTTTTTACTTTTATTTCAAGTTTTTTTATTATAAGTTGGTTAACAAAATCAATTAAAAATATAATTGATTTAACCTTTATTGGTTTTTTTGATGATGTTTCAGGTGCTTTATTTGGTTTTCTTAAAACTGCACTAATTATAAGCTTTGTTGTTAATATTTTTCAGTATTTTGATGTAGCCGTCATGGAAGAAGAAATTAGAAGCTCTGTAATAAGCTATTTTTTGATGGATTTTGCGCCAAAAACCCTTTCTATTTTTATTGACTTCTTTCCATCACTTGAAGTGATAGTGGAGAGTAGTGATCAGTTAAAAAAAATTGATGTATAATGAATACTGCAAAACCGCATATTGATAAAGGAAAAGGTGAAGTTATTATTTTATTACATGGTCTATTTGGTGCGCTAAGTAATTGGAAGAGTGTAGTCGATTTTTTCTCAAAAAAATACAGAGTAATTATACCTAAAATTCCATTAACAGATGTTGATGTAGAAGATGCTAATCTTGAAAGCTTAACTAAATTAGTTAGTAAATTTATAACAAGTAACAGACTCAAAAACTTTACATTAATAGGAAATTCACTTGGTGGGCACATAGGCTTGATGTATACAATCCAAAATCCAAATAAGGTTAAACAATTAGTATTGACTGGAAGCTCGGGCCTTTATGAAAACTCATTTGGAGGATCTTTCCCAAAAAGAGGAGACTATGGATATATAAACGATAGAGTTAATCATACTTTTTATAATCCAAATATCCTAACTAAAAAATATGTAGATAATATTTTTGATACATTAAATGATAATGCCAAATGCTTAAATATTATTACAATTGCGCGATCAGCTCAAAGAAATAATTTATCCAAGAAATTATATAGAATAAAATGTCCGACATATTTGATATGGGGATTAAATGACACCATTACTCCGCCATCAGTAGCACATCAATTCAATAAGTTGATATCAAAATCAAAATTAAAATTTATTGATAAGTGCTGCCATGCTCCTATGATGGAAAGACCACAAGAATTCAATAAAATTTTAAAAACTTTTTTAGATGAGTAAGAAGAGAATAGGAATAAACGGGATTAATATAAAAGGAGAGAATCGAAAAAAACTTAAAGGTTTGTTAAAATGTCTTACAGATAAAGGGTATGAAATTTATCTTTCAGATGGTCTTATGAAAACCTTTAAAAAAGAAAAATTTAAATCTTTTTCCAATCAAAACCTTTCTAAATTTTCATTTATAATAAGTCTAGGTGGTGATGGAACATTACTAAATACAGTATCTCAGGTAGGAAAATATGAAACAAAAATTTTAGGAGTCAATATAGGTAAGCTTGGTTTTCTCTCATACGATGTATATGATGTTTTTGAAAAAATGATAGATGATATTGAGAATGAAAAATATACTCTAGAAGAAAGGTCATTAGTAACATTAATTAACACGGAAAAAAAAATAGAAAAAAATTTTGCGCTGAATGAAATATCTATTGTCAAGAAAGACTCTTCCTCGATGATAAGAATTCATTGTTACATTAATAAAAAATTTCTTTGTACCTATTGGTCTGACGGATTAATTATTTCAACTCCCACAGGTTCAACTGGGTATTCTCTATCATGCGGCGGACCCATTTTAACGCCAGACACAAGTAATTTAATTATAACACCAATAAGTCCACATAATTTAGGTCTTCGTAGCTTGATAATTTCAGACGAATCAGAAATCACACTCAAAGTAGAAAGTGAAGGGGTAAACTACCTAGTATCTCTTGACTCAAGATCAATAACCTTAAAAAATGATCAAAAAATTATTATTAAAAAATCAACATTTAAAGCAAATCTCATTCATCCAAACAGCTTTGATTTTTTTGAGACTTTGAGAAAAAAATTGAATTGGGGATATGATCTAAGAAATTAATAAGATAATTGTTCATTTTTCGTTATTGATATCATGAAATTCAAATTAATCATAATATTTTATCTATTTGCAATTAATGGGTTCTCTCAATTTTTAGAACCAGGAATTAGTATTGGTGTTAACAGTTACTCTGGTGACCTTAAAAGAGGGTATAGTCTGTCAGATGGGTCAATGGGACTTGAGATTTTTAACAGATTTAATATAAGCTCACACCAGACATTTAAATTTTCATATAAAAAAGGCAATTTAAAAGGTAGTGAAAGGATCAACGACAATCTCTCATCAAATAGAAACATGTGGTTTCAAGCAAAGTTTTCAGAGGTTTCACTAAAATTTGAATACAATTTTCTGGACTACTTTGATGAGATCAATAGAGAGAACTTTACACCATATCTATTTATGGGGCTAGGATCTACATTGTTAAAAAATACATTCGAAAGAAATAACTCTCTAGGCAAAAACAAGAAATTATTAATTAACATACCATTTGGTATAGGTTTTAAATATTTAATTAATAAACAATTTTCAGTGGCTTTTGAATTCGAAATAAAAAAAACATTTAACGACGATTTTGATTTGACTAACGGTGCCAACACTCGTGATATTGATAATATAACTGGATTAACCCTCCCCAATAGTAACATTCAGAACTTTAATAAGAATTATCAATATGGTAGCGGTAACGATAAGGACTTTTATTACTTTACAGGAATAAGTATCAGTTATATTTTTTACAGAATCCCATGCCCAAAAGATTCTGCACCAATCAACAGTATATACTAACTTTACGTATGGACTCTAAAGAAAAAAATAAACTAAAACATATAGCCATAATAATGGATGGCAATGGCAGGTGGGCTGAAAAAAGAAATAAGACCAGAATAAAAGGCCACATCCATGCTAAAAAAAGTGTCAAAGAATGTATTGAGTTCTGTTTAGAAAATGAAATAAAATATCTAAGCCTTTTTGCATTTTCTACCGAAAATTGGTCTCGACCTAAAATAGAAGTAAGTGCTTTAATGTCTCTTTTAGACGTTGTAATTAATGATGAAGCAAATAATTTAATGGAGAAAAACATAAAGTTTAGATGTATTGGAGACATAAACGAGTTACCAAAAAAAACTGTTGAAAGCATAGAAAAAATAAAAGCGCTAACAAAAGAAAATAATGGTCTTAATCTAATTTTAGCTATTAATTATTCAGGTAGATGGGACATACAGAATGCAGTAAAAAGAATACTTTCATCCAAAAAAAATAATATTTTAGAGAACTTTAACGAAAAAGATTTTGAAAAGTATCTTTCAACATCTAATATTCCAGACCCAGAACTATTGATTAGGACAAGTGGAGAACAAAGAATTAGTAATTTTTATTTGTGGCAGACTGCATACACAGAATTATACTTTACAGATATTTTATGGCCAGATTTTAATAAAAAAGAATTAAATAATGCTATTTTCGAGTTTAATAAAAGAAATAGAAGATTTGGAAAAGTCTAAATTGATGAAAAAATTTTTTTTAATTGCTATACTGCTACCTATATTGTCGTATAATTCATATGCTCAGATACGGTATAACATGAACGCTAATGATGAGCAGATTGCAATAAGTTATACAAATCCAAAAAAATACGAGGTTGCTGAAATAGACATAGAAGGCGAAAAGTATTTAGATGAAATTGCTCTAAAATCTCTAGCTGGAATAAAAGTTGGAGATGAAATTTCTATACCAGGAGAAGCAATTTCTGGTGCTATAAAGAAACTTTGGAGGCAAGGAATTATAGGTGACATTAAAGTATCAATAAAAAAAATTGATGGCGACAAGGTTTATCTATTAATTAGCTTAACTGAAAGACCAAGATTAAGTACGTTTGAAATAAAAGGTATTGGAAAAACGCAAAAATCTGAATTGACAGAAAAACTTAATTTAATAAGGGGGAGAATAGTTACAGATGCAACAATTAAAAACACACAAAATATTATAAAAAACTTTTATAATAAAAAAGGCTTTTTTAATACGGAAGTTAAAATTCAAGAAGTAGAAGACTCCATTGTTGCCAATAGCATTAAACTAGATATCACAGTAGAAAAGAATAAAAAAGTAAAAATTGATAATGTCAAGTTTGAAGGAAACAAAGAATTTTCAGATGCAAAGTTGAAAGGGAAACTTAAAAAAAGTGGAGAGAGAGTTAGGGTGACAATCTTTAAAGAGATTTTCAATAGAAGTATAAATTTATTAAAACCTAAAAATCTATTCGCAGAAAAAAATGGAATAGATAAAAATAAAGCTATTAATTTCATTACAGATAATGCAAAAATAAACTTCCTTAAATCAAGTAAGTTCATTGAAAAGGAATTCAAAAATGATAAAGAAAATTTAATTTCATTTTACGAGTCAAAAGGTTACAGAGATATTAAAATCTTAGATGAAAATGTTGTAAGAAATGGGGATTACGTTGATATCGAATTAAGAATAGAACCAGGAAGAAAATATTATTTTAGAAATATAGAATGGACAGGAAACTACATCTATAACGAAGAGGTTTTAAACGAAGTACTTGCAATCTCAAAGGGAGATATATACGATACAGAAACCCTAGAAAAAAAGATTACATACAACCCAAAAGGATCTGATGTTTCTTCGTTATATCAAGACAACGGATATCTTTTCTCAAATATACAGCCAATTGAAGTTGGGGTGATTGGTGATTCTGTTGATATAGAAATGAGGGTTTATGAGGGAGCTCAGGCTACGATAAATAAAATATTTATAACAGGTAATGATAGAACTAGTGACCACGTAATAAGAAGAGAACTGAGAACTATTCCTGGTCAAAAATATAACAGGTCCGAACTTATTAGGACACAGAGAGAACTTTCTCAGCTTGGATATTTTGATCCAGAAAGTATTAATCCAGTTCCCGTTCCAAACCCACAAAATGAAACTGTTGATATCACATGGGAATTAGCTGAAAAACCAAGTGATCAGGTCGAGCTATCAGGAGGTTGGGGAGGATATTTTGGCTTTGTAGGAACGGTCGGTCTCAGCTTTAGTAATTTTTCAGTAAAAAATATTAAGGATTTTAGTAAATGGAGACCTTTACCAGTTGGAGACGGTCAAAAGTTATCGGTAAGAGTTCAGGCTAATGGAAGGCAATTTCAGACATACTCTTTTACCTTTTCAGAACCATGGCTAGGTGGCAGAAAGCCAAATAATTTTAGTATTAACTACAGCTACTCAATAAACAGGATGTTAGATTTTTATGGCAGCGGAAGATATAATCCTTTTGGAGGTTATGGTGGCTACGGAGGTTATGGTGGCTATGGAGGTTATGGTGGCTACGGAGGTTATGGTGGCTATGGAGGTTATGGTGGCTATGGTTACGGTGGTTATGGACAATCTACAAAGGACAGTAAAATAATAGGATCAATGAAGATACATGCCGTCACAATTGGTCTTGGCAGAAGAGTAAACTGGCCTGATGACTTTTTTGTAATATCTAATTCTTTAGTTTACTATAATTATGACTTATTTAATTTTGGTCAATCTCTTGGATTTGATACTGGCATAACAAACACATTTGCTTTCAAAACAAATATATCTAGAAATAGTATCGACAATCCAATGTTTCCCAGAGGCGGTTCAATGTTTTCTTTAGATATAGCGGTAACTCCACCGTATTCCAGATGGAACAATTTAAACTACGAAACAGCAACACCAGAAGAAAGATACAAATGGGCTGAATACCATAAGTGGATGTTTGATTCAAAATTTTATACAAAAATAATTGGTGATCTAGTACTTGAGTCAAGAGCTCATCTAGGCTATATAGGTTCCTTCTCTGGTGAAGATAAAATTGGTCCATTTGAAAGATTCTATCTAGGTGGAGATGGATTATCTGGATCCTATAGTAATTTTCTTCTTGGTACTGAGAGAATTGCATTAAGGGGTTATGAAAATAATTCACTTGTACCATATGATATTGAAAAAAACATAAGGGGAGGAACAATTTATAATAAATTTGTATTTGAATTGAGGCATCCAATATCACTTAACCCAAGTGCAACTATCTACGGCCTGTCATTCGTTGAAGCTGGAAATAATTGGAACTCACAAAAAGATTTTAATCCCTTCGATCTCAAAAGATCTGCAGGAATTGGTGTTAGAATATTTATGCCTGCATTTGGACTTCTTGGTATTGACTGGGGCTATGGATTTGATAAACTACCGGGTCAATCAGAGAGGTCAGGTCCACAATTTCATTTTTCAATTGGCTCGCAATTACGATAATGAAAAAACTCATTTTAATTTTTTTGTTTCTTGCTAATGGGCCAATTTCTGCACAAAAGTTTGGTTACGTTAACTCTGAATTTATCCTCTCAAACATGAAAGAATATAAATCTGCGATGAGTGAAATAGAGAACCTTTCAAAAGCTTGGGAAAAAGAAATCAGTGATATGTATATAGAAATTGAGAAGAAAGAAATTGAATTAAAAACTGAACAGATATTACTTACAAAAGAAATGTTCGAAGACAAGAGAGAATCACTTGACGAAGAATGGAAAGAAGTTAGAGAATATCAAAATAAGGTTTTTGGTTTTGAGGGATTGTATTTTTTAAAAAAGAAAGAATTAATTGAACCAATTCAGGATATAATTTTTGAATCTGTAGAGAAAGTAGCAAAAAAAAATAGATTACAAATTATATTCGATAAGTCATCTGAGCCCGTACTTTTATATACAAACCCAATTCATGACTACACAGATTATGTTTTGGAAGATTTGGGACTAACTGAAAAAAATAACTAGCTTTACAAATTATTAAATAAAAGAAAATGAAAAAAATAATTTTATCGCTAATTGTAATAATAAATATCTCAAGCTTTAAGTCAGTTTCTCAGGATTTAAAGATAGGTTATACTAATGTTGAATACATACTAACATTCTTGCCAGAAACTAAACAAGTTCAAAGTGAAGTTTCAGCTTACGGCACACAGTTACAAAACCAACTTCAATCGAAAATTACTGATTTTCAAAGTAAAGCCGATGTATTTCAAAAGTCTGCAGCTACAATGACTGATTTGATAAGAGCTGATAAACAAGAAGAGTTACAAAATCTACAAGCTTCAATACAGAAGTTTCAGACAGAGGCTCAAACTTCTATTGCTCAAAGAGAAGCGGATTTATTTAAACCTTTATTTGAAAAAATTAGTAACGCTATCAACGTAGTGTCTGAAAGAGAAAATTTCACACACGTTTTTAGTGCTGGGGTACCAGGAGTTGATGTTTTACTATATGCTAAGCCAACTGATGATATCTCAAATTTAGTTCTTGCTGAATTAGGTATTGATCCTCCATCACCAAATAACTAAATATTAAGATTTAAGACCAATATCTCTTAATCTTTCTTCTAGAAATCCACCTGCTGTAATATCCTCAAACTGTTTAGGATTATTCTGCGAGCAACAGCTCTCAAGACATGACAGATCCATTTCGGGTCTTGGGTGCATGAAAAAAGGTATAGAATATCTTGAAGTACCTAACTTATCAATAGATGGATTGACAACTCTGTGGACGGTCGATAAAAGTCTTTTATTTGTTAATCTCTCTAACATATCTCCAACATTTATAACTAATTCGTCATCTTTTGAGCTAATAGGAATCCATTTATTTTGCTTGGTGAGAATCTCAAGACCGTCAGCACTAGCACCCATTAAAAGGGTTATTAAATTTATGTCTCCATGTGCGGCAGCTCTTACTGCTCCATCTGATATATCTGAAGGATCCAATGGAAAATAGTGAATCGATCTTAAAATACTTTCACCTCCCTTAACTTTATCTTCAAAATAATTTATATCAAGATTAAGATACATAGATATAGCTCTTAATAGGGTTAGACCAATATTTTCAAGTGTAATAAAAACTTCAGAACCAATTTCATTGAAACTTTCAACCTCATGAGGCCAAATATTTTGTGGATTAGAAATTGAAGGGTTGCCTATATGAAAGAATTCTTTTAAATCTCCTTTTTTACTGCCTTTAGCATGTTCTTGACCTTTAACTACATATCCTCTCTGTCCATATAAGTCAGGAAAATAATATTTAATTTTTTTCTCATCCTCAAGATCAAAAAACGCTTTTATAACTTTATACAATTCATCGGTAAGTTCTTTTTTTAAACCATGATTCTTAATTATAGCAAAACCAGTCTGATTAAATGAATGACCTAAATCATCAGAAAATGCTTTTCTCTCTTCATCAATGCCACTAATAAATTTAGAAAGATCAAGGGTAGGTACATTCATAAATTATTATTCAACAGTTATATTAATTGAGCTTGACATCTCTTTACCAAACGAAGAATGTACACCGTCAGCAAATTGTAGAGAAATAACGTAATCACCAGGCTCCAAATCAAGTGATACTTCTGTTTGGCCTTTTCCATAGTGTAGTGTTGAATCGCTAGTTGGAATTACGGATCCTTTTGGCCAGTGTGTTTGATTGATCAGAATATGATGATGGCCATATCCCTCTCTTACAGGGCCAGCAGGTTCAATCATCATTCCTTCTAAGCCCATATCGATATAGACTGGACTTGCTACAGTAGCACCGTCTCTAGGAAATTTAAAAAATACTCTTTTTGTTTGTTCATCACTAGTTGATTTCAATCCTTCTTCTTTTGATTTTTGACTATTAGTACATGAGAAAAGAATTATAAATAAAGTTAAAAGGAGAACATGTGGTTTACTTGAAAATCTGCTGTAAGACATCATTTGATTTTAATTTTAAATTTATATCTAGATTACTACTATAGTATTCAATAATTAAATTTATTACATTATTTCTTAAATTATTATTTGATTTAATAATAATATTATAATTATTATTAATGCATTTATCTATATAATCTAACATAAGAGGATCCATTTTATTATAATTTACTAACTGTTTAACATCGGAAATTCCAAATCCAAAATGATTTGACAACTTGAGTAAGAATTGAATATGAAAATCATTATAACTATTTTTCATCTTGTCAAAAGACAATATTGACTCGGAGATAAATTTAAACTTTGAACTTTGATCTTCTTCTGAGGATAAAACTTTTGATAAAAACTCCGACAAAAAAAAACATATTGAAATTTTAGAAATGTCTTCGTGCAATGATCTATAAATTTTTGAAATTTTTGATTCTTTTATTCTGTTAAGAGTAGAATTATTTTTCTTATATAAAATTAAATTTAATTGATTTAACGGCTGGTAAATACTTAATTGACTAGATTTTGTACTTCTTACGCCATTAACTATAAATGATTGAAGGCCATGAGATTCAGTATAAATTTTACAAATTATAGAAGACTCTTTATATTTTAAATATTTTAAAACAATACCATTTGTTTTTATAATCATTTAATAAATATTTTTTCTACAAGTTCTCTAGAACCATCATTTGATGTTATAAAAACAAAATAAATTCCTGAATTAACCTTGATATTTTTACTGTCCTTCAAATTCCATAAGAAACCTCCACCCTTATAGATTTCAGAAAGTATTAAACGTCCTGACTGATTTGTAATATGAATTAAGTTATTATCAACTAGACCTGTGATTTTTACATTTTGATCTACATCTAAATCAACAGGATTAGGGAATATTTTTAGTTTACTGTAGTCTAAATTAGGTAACTCGTTATAAGTTTTGTAGGAGATTAATCCATAATCGGTTAGAATAAATATATCTCCTTGTTTATCCATATTAATAGATAGTACATTATTGGATTGCAGAGGAGAGTTATCGGTTTTAATAGATTCAATTGTCTTATTTTCAGAGTTAAATACAAAGATACCTTGATTCGTAGCTATCCACTTTTTATTTGAGAAATCAACTAATATGTCATTAATTTTAATATTCTGAAAAATATTTCTTTCACCATTATTAGGAGTCAAATAATTATCATAGTTTTTAATATCATCGAATTTTGAGGTTGTAAAATATATTAACCCTTCATCTGAACCAACCCAAACATAATCATTTTGATCAATGGCAATGGCATTTACATTTGTTGATTTTAATTTATTATTTGTTATTGACAGATTAAACTTCTCTTTAGACAATGTATTAAATAAAGTAATGCCTCCAAACTTACTTTTGTCGTGGATAACCCATAAAGTCTCTGAACCATTAAATGTTAAACTTAACGGATAATTGAAACCAATTCCAATTTCATATGATTGCCAATTATTATTTATTTCTCTTGAAATTAAAGGTGTATTAGAACCATAATTAAGAATCCAAAGTACATCCTGTATATATTCGATATCCGTCACTACTATATCCGAGGAATTACTATATTTTTTTAGTAGTGAGCCAGGATAATTATCGTCAATAATTATAAAATTATTGTAGTCCAGTATACCATAAGAAAAAGATGCATAAAAAGTGTTTAAACTATTTTTTGCAATTGATGAAATGCTATCAAATCCATTTAAATTTTCTGATTCCCATAAACCTTGATTATGGACTGAAAATTTATCTCCACCAGAAAATGTATAGATAATATTATCTTCATCATATATTTTGTTAATACTCTTAACAGGAAAATTAGAGGGTGAGTAAAAAATATTTTCATCGACATTATACAATGAAAAAGCATCACCAACTAACCACATATCATTATCGTAAATGTCAAAATTATTTACTTTTAGATTTTGGGGTATATTTAAATTTGTAGTATCATTAAATTCATCCTTAACAATTAAAAACATAGACTGATTTTTTTTAAAAAGTTTATATATCATATTGTCCATTTCTTTGATCATAACAATTTCACCATCAACATCTGTTCCAACACTAACTCCAATTTCAGAAAAAATAGAATTATTGTTATAAAAGTACAACTGATCATTCTCAATAAAAGACCCATAAATAGAATCATTAAATAATGACATCTTATCCCAGTTTCTAAAATCTTTGTAGTTTGAATTGATATCCGAAAAAAAGATATCTCCATTCGAAATGGCATAAATTTTATTCTTTGAAAAATTTAAAAAGGATACATTAACCTTATCATTTGGGTCATAGAAATATTCATATCTTTCTTTAACAGTTTTATTTTCAGCATCAATGACGTATACCCCCTCAGTTGAGGAAACATAAATATATTTCTCTTTATTAGTTACATGATTTATCTTAACATTTTCAGTTATAGCTAAGTCCACAGATGAAACTCTGTTACCCTTAACAAAATCTATTTTTCCAGAAGAATATATTAAAACAAGTTCACCATTATAATCTAAGGCCTTAATAACATCCACACCTGATAGGTTTAAGTCTACAGTATTTTTAATAATATTGTTAGACTCAAGGTCTAAATAAAAATAACCTCTTTCTGCAAAACAATAAATTTTACTGTCATATAATATCGATTCTTTTATATCCTCTAGATTAAAATGGTATCTCCAAATATTCTTATTTTGAATTTCTAAAGAAAAATTAGGTTCTAAAAAAAGAAAGGATATGATTAATGTTATGAAAAATATCATTTGCTTATTATTAATATATGCATAATAAATAGCATATTTAATTATTAATTTATAATTCTAAACGTCAAAAAAAAAGTTGAGTATATATATAGGCAATTATATTAAAAAGCTTCAAGATAATCTTGAAAAGAAAGTTTTAAGAGGAAATGATATAATTGAACTTACTAGCTCCAAACAATTAAATCTTTTTATTTTAAAAAATATATATGATGCTTGGAATAAAAACTTCGAAAAAAATAAAATTATTTATTTTAATTATGAGAATAAAGAAATTTTAAGTGCAGTCACTTCATTAAAAAATATCTTGTCAAACCATATTGAAGTTGATATCAAAAATTTGAAAGGTTTGATAAAAAAATCAATTATAGAACTTATAGAGTATATGTTTTATCCTAAAAATTTTATTAAAAAAGACATACTTAAAGAAATAAAGCTAGCAGGTGAAAGTATAAATAGAAGATCAAAATTTTTTATTCACAATAAAAAGGTATTTAATAATCTGATAGAATCTTCGAAAGAAAAAGATCTTAACTTAACTGAAATGAGTCAGATAATTAGTTCATATTCATTTGAAATAAATCAAGAATTAATTGAAGAAATAGAGTTTTTGCTTGATTGTAAATCAGAAGAATTAAAAAAAATAATTATTGAGCCGGTTAACTACAAAGAACTTTTTGATTGTTCTGAAAATGATTATAAAGAAATTGTAACAAGAGCAAAAAGAAAAAATTCTTTTCAAGATGCAGCTAATTTAATTTTAGAAAATACAAAAAGTGAGTTTTTAGATGAGAGAGAAAACCAGCAGTTAAGATCACTATTAAATGAGATTAAAAAAAACTATACTTAAGCCTCATCTATCTTGAAAGTAAAGATGGTTTAAAACTATTTAATTTTAGAAAAATAAAAATTAATAAACTAAAAGATAAAAGAGATGAACCCCCATAACTTACAAAAGGCAATGGAATTCCAACGACAGGAAAAAGGCCTAAGGTCATAGATATATTTACAAAAAAATGGAAAAAAATTATTGAAAAAACAGAGTAACCAAATACTCTGGCAAACTTATCTTTTTGGTTTTCGGCTAATATTAAAATTCTATATAGGAAAATAAAATATAAAATTATAAATATCATTGACCCCAAGTACCCAAACTCTTCTCCAATTACTGAAAAAATAAAGTCAGTACTTTGAAAAGGAACAAAATTAAAGCTTGTCTGAGATCCTTCCATATAACCCTTACCTAAAAAGCTACCTGAACCAATAGCAATTTTAGATTGAGTAACATTCCATCCTGCTCCTAATGGATCGGCGTTTGGATTAATCAAGGACTCAATTCTTTTTTTTTGATGGGGTTTTAAAACATCATTCATCAAAAAGTCTTGTCCATTAATAACTAAAATTACTAGGACAAAAAATATTGATGAATTTATAATTCTTTTAAAATCTTTAATTGATAAACCAACTATAATTAAAAATAGTATTGTGAAAATGGTGTAAAGTATTGTTTTTTCTAGAATAATTCCCATCATAAAAATAACAATAAAAGAGAGTGCAATGAAGAAAAATTTTAAACTTAAACCCTCTCTTAATAAGACCAAAAAGAAAGAGAAGTATACCAGTGCTGTTCCTGTATCGCCTTGAAATAGAATTAAAATAAAAGGAATAAGAATTAAAGTCGAAACTTTGATCAAAGACTTTACACTATCAACTTTTAAATTTGAAGAATCAAAAACTTTTGCTAGAATTAATGCAGTAGAAAATTTAGCAAATTCAGATGGTTGAAATTTTAAACCAAAAAAATTAAACCATGAAACAGAACTTTTTACCTCTTGACCAAAGAGGAGAACCAAAACCAAAAGAATTATTGACAAAAAATATAAAGGAACAGCTAAATCAAAAATAAACCTGTACTCTATAATTTGTATTATGAAAAAAATAATCAAACAAATTAAAATCCATATTAGTTGTTTGAATGACTCATTCTTTAATGAAACGAAAGGTAACTCCTCTGAATATTGAGATGAATAAATTGAAATAAATCCAAAAAAAACTAATATTATATAACACAAAGTTATTATAACGTCATTAGAAAAGATACTGATATTAATTTTCCTCATCTATAAAGTCACCTTTTAAAACATAATCCTCTAACCAATTTCTTTTAGTCTTACCATAAATATAATATTCCGAAGCTAAACTTGAAATTGAGGCAGCTGATCTACCTCCCCAACCAGCATTCTCAATGTATGCAGCAATAGCAATTTTTGGATTATTTTTAGGTGCAAATCCAATAAAACCAGAATGATCGTAGCCATGGGGATTCTGAACTGTACTTGTTTTTCCACATAACATTAACTCTCTCATATAAGCCCTTCTCGCAGAACCATTCATGACAACGTTTTCCATAGCGTCAACAACATAATCAAAGTGAGTTTTATCAATATCTAAATATTTTCTTTGATTATTAGATGTTTTCTTCCCATTGATGTGAGTAACAATATTTGGATTATAATAATATCCTCTATTTGCAATGATTGAAGCAAAGTTTGCCATTTGTATAGGTGTAACTAAAAGCTCTCCCTGTCCAATACTTAAAGAGTAAATATTAGAAAATTTCCACCTTCCTTTTCCATAAAATCCATCATAGTATTCTGAGGATGGAACAAAACCAGAACTTATATTTGAAATATCAAAATCCAAATCTGATCCCAGACCAAATTTTTTAACATATTCTGACCATCTGTCTAATCCAATTCTTGAGTCAATAAAAGTATTGTTATCTCTTTTTTGATTAATAAGTTTCCTAAACAACATATGAAAATAATTATTTGATGAATTAACAATAGCCTTATTCAGGTCATAAATTCCAGCAGGCGCAAGGTCACCGATTCTTGATAAATCAACATATATCTGATCCTCTTTACTAACAACATTTTCTTCCAAACCAATTAAAGCCTGAATTAATTTAAACATTGACCCTGGAGGATATGTGGCGGTAAGGGCTCTATTGTATATTGGGTTCAAAGTGTCGAGCTGAAGATTTCTATAATTTTTAGAGTAATCCCTTCCACTTAGAATATTAGGATCAAAAGATGGGGCTGAAGCAATAGCAAGTAATTCTCCAGAGCTCGGATCAATGGCTACAACACTACCTGTTTTGCCCTCTAAAAGTTTTTCAATATACCTTTGGAGCTTGATGTCAATAGATAATTTTATTTCACTGCCGTTTTCAACAATTATATCGTCCTCACCACCTTTGAAGCTACCTGATTCGTTTCCTCTTACATCATAAATTTTAAGCCTTACTCCCTTGTTACCCCTTAGATCTTTCTCAAAGTTTTTTTCAATGCCTGATTTTCCAATTAAATCTCTTTGTCTATAATAGTTAGTAGTGTCTGATGAAATATCATTATAACTAACCTCAGCGACATAACCTAAGGCATGTGAAAGGCTTTTGAAGGGATAATATCTAGTTGGCTTTGATACATGATAGATTCCACTGAAGTGATAAAGATCACTTTGTATTTGTGCAAATCTTTTATGACTCATATCCTTATAAAAAATAGATGGTCTATACCTTGAATAATTTGCAGCCTTTGTGATTATTTCTTCTAACTGATATTTATCAATAGAAAATACATTAAGTAAAGATGCTGTATCTTTTACTGAAAATTTTCTTGGAATTATATAGAAATCATAACTAGGTCTATTTTCAACTAAAATTGAATCATTTCTGTCATATATTATTCCCCTTGATGGATAAATTGTTTCTAGGTGAACTATATTTTCCTCGGACAGAGTTCTGTATTCTGAATTGTATACCTGTAAATAAAATAGTCTTAAAGAAAATATAATTAAAACTAGACCTAATATTATTTTAAAAATTACTGTCTTATCTCCACTCATCTCTAAGTTTTGACTCTAAAAATAAATATTGAAACAACAACATAAAAAGATAATTTAATACAGATGAAAATAAAATGAATAATACATTGTCCAATATAAAAATAGATGAAGATTCAAGAATGACTAAAAGAGAAAAATAAACCAACATTATTGGAAAAGAAAAAATAAAATATTGAATATTTCCTAACTCGTGAACTGAAATATCATTTAACTCATCTATTTTTTCCTCACCAATAATTTTAAGCGCCCAAAGGTTTCTAAAATAAACTATGATTATTGATGTCATAGAATACACACCTAAAGAATCATTAAACATATCAACAAAAAGCCCAATAAAAAATGCAACCAATAAATTCTCTATTGAATCTTTCTTGTAGCTATACAATAGGAGAATAAATATCAATGGAGATAAGACTAAAAAGCTAAAAAATATAATTTTATTTAAAACAAAAACCTGAATAAATAATAACACAATAAAAATCAATATTTTATTTTTCATCTAATCTATACTTTCGAGCTTTATCTTTTCTTCAAATGGAAAACTTTTCACCAAATACACATTATATATACTATAAAAGTCTTCCGAGAGAAGAATGTCTACATCATAAAAATTTGAATTTGTATCTTCATTTATACTACTAATTTTGCCAACTTCAATTCCTTTAGGAAAAATTGAATCAAAAGAGGAAGTGATTACAGAATATCCAATTTCTAGAGGCACATGTTTAGGAACATAAAGTAATTTAACTTCTCGAGGGTTTTTTCCATCCCAGTTTATTGATGATAAGGTTTTAGTCTCATCAACTAAAGTTGATAAGTAAAAAGAAGTATTTAAAAGAGAGATAATTGTTGAAAAATTATCAGATACATATTTAACCTTTCCTATTACTCCGTTAGAAGAGATAACACCCAAATTTTCTCTTACACCGTCTTTAAATCCCTTATCAATTGTGATATAATTTTTTGATTTATTTAATGAATTGTTAATTACCTGAGCACTTAAAAAACCAACAGTAGAAGTGTCAATTATAACTGATCTATAGTCTGACTCAAGTTTTTTTATTCTATTAATTAGTTCAAGGTTTTCATTAATCAAAATTGTATTTTTCTTTTCTAAAGAAAAATAACTCAAAATTCCGTTCTGTACTCTATAGAAATTTCCCGATATATAATTTGAAGAATTAAAATAAAATGATCTTAAAATAAAGCTTTCATTTAAGACAAGAAAAAAAGAAAAAATTAGAAGAAAAAAAAACGTTATTGAGTAATTATATCTAGATATAAATTTTAACAAACTTCGCATTAATTAAGACATTAATACAGACCTGAACCCTTCTATATTTTTAAGGGCTATTCCTGTACCTCTTACTACAGCTCTTAAAGGTTCCTCCGCAACATGAATCGGTAGTTTAGTTTTTAAGTTTAATCTTTTGTCTAAACCTCTTAGTAAAGCTCCACCTCCAGTTAAATAAATACCGTTATCGTATATGTCTGCAGATAACTCGGGCGGAGAATTTTCGAGTGCTTTTAAAACTGCCTCCTCGATTTTTGAAATTGATTTATCCATTGCAAAGGCAATTTCGGAGTATGTTATCTTTACAACTTTAGGAATTCCAGAGACTAAATCTCTTCCTCTAATATCCAAGTCTTCAGGAGCATCCTTTAACTCAGTCATTGCAGAACCTACTTCTATCTTAATTTTTTCTGCAGATCTCTCTCCAATCAATAAATTATGTTGTCTTTTCATGTAGTCTAAAATGTCATCTGTAAAACTATCACCCGCAACTCTAATAGACTGATCCGTTACAATACCTGAGAGTGCAATAATTGCAATTTCTGTTGTTCCACCTCCAATATCAACAATCATTGATCCAACTGGCCTCTCTATATTAATACCTATACCAATAGCAGCTGCAAGTGGCTCATGAATCATGTAAACTTCTTTTGCGCCAGCATGTTCAGCAGAGTCTCTAACTGCTCTTTTCTCAACTTCAGTTATTCCAGAAGGAATACAAATAACCATTCTATGAGATACGGGGATAAACCTTTTTCCACTATCTATCATTTTAATTAGACCCCTTATCATATGCTCGGCAGCATGGAAATCGGCAATTACTCCATCTTTTAAAGGCCTAATAGTCTTGATATTTTCATGGGTCTTTTCATGCATTTGCATTGCCTCTGAACCAACTGCAAGAACTTTATTTGACATTCTATCAATAGCAATGATAGAAGGCTCGTCAACAACAACTGAACCTTTACTGATAATTAAAGTATTTGCAGTACCTAGATCGATCGCGAGGTCATTATTAAAGTAATCAAAAAATCCCATAGGTTAATATTATAATGCAAAAGTAAGAAAATATATTATGTGATGGTACAAGTTAGTGATAGAAATGTCTCATGCCTGTGAAAACCATAGATATGTTAGTATTATTACATGCATCAATTGATAAATCATCCTTTATTGAACCTCCTGGCTGAACAATACTGCAAATTCCTGAACCTGCTGCAATCTCTACGCAATCAGGAAAAGGGAAAAAAGCATCAGATGCCATTACTGAGCCTTTGATATCAAAACCGAAGGTTTTAGCTTTTTCAATAGCATGTTTTAAAGCATCAATTCTTGAGGTCTGACCAACTCCACTTGAAATCATTTGACTATTTTTAACTAATACTATTGCGTTTGATTTAGAGTGCTTCACTATCTTATTAGCAAATTGTAAATCCTCGTAGTTTTCACTCGATGGTGTTTTCTGAGTGACAACTTTCCAATTTTTAATTTTATTTTCAGCTATATCAAGATCTTGATTTAGATAACCCCCTAGAACTGTTTTTGAAGACCTAGAATCAAAATTGGTTTCCTTTAACTTAAGTAAAATTCTATTTTTTTTAGATTTTAAAATTTTTAAGGATTCTTCATCATAATCAGGCGCAATTAATATTTCAAAAAATAAATTATTCATTTCGGATGCAGAATCTACATCCACTTTATGATTAGTAATCAGAACGCCACCAAAAGCAGATAAAGGATCCGATTCCAATGCTTTTTTGTAAGAAGTGAGCACAGATGAACAACTTGCAATTCCACAGGCGTTATTATGTTTTATTATAGCAAATGTTAAAATAGAAAATTCTGAAATTAATTTAATTGCAGAATCAATATCAAGTAGGTTGTTGTAAGATAAATTTTTGCCGTTTAACTTTTGAAAAACATTTTCTAAGTCACCTTTAAAGAATGCTTTTTGATGCGGATTTTCTCCATACCTCAAAACAGGATAATGACCTGATTCTAATCCAAAATATTCATCTATCTGTGAATCATATTCAGAGGTAATATTAAAAGCTTTTAACGCAAAGTTTTTTCTGAAAGCAATATCTGTTGAATACTTGTTCTTTTCAAGATAGGTAATAACTTCCTTGTAGTTTTTCTTGGATGAGACAACGAGTGTTTTTTTATAATTTTTACCAGCTGCCCGTATAAGTGAAACACCGCCAATATCTATTTTCTCTATTATCTCCGATTCATCATTTGTAGATTTAACCGTATCCTCAAACGGATATAGATCAACAATCACTAAATCAATCTTGGGAATACTAAACTTCTTAACTTCATCAAGATCAACCTGTTTATCTCTATATAAAATACCTCCAAATATTTTTGGATGTAAAGTCTTCACCCTTCCACCTAATATTGATGGATAATCTGTTATAGATTCAACCGAAGTTACTGGTATACCTAAATTCTCAATAAAACTTTTGGTACCACCAGTTGATATTATTTTGATATTTTGATTATGTAATTTGGTGGCTATCTCATCAATACCGTCTTTATTAAAAACTGAAATTAACGCAGCACTAATTTTTCTCATAGACAAAAGTAATATTATAATTTATCTAATAAGTACTTTTCAAGTATTTGAGAAAAATAAATATGTTCTAATTTATGAATTTTTTGAGCAAGGGAGTCAGGTGTTTCTCCATCCTTTATTTGGATCTTTTTCTGAAATAAAATTTTTCCCTTGTCATATTCCTCGTCCACAAGATGTATTGTAATCCCAGAATATTTTTCTTTTGAACCAATAACGCTTTCATGAACCCTAGAACCATAATATCCTTTTCCACCAAACTTTGGTAACAAAGACGGATGAATGTTTATAATTTTATTTTCATATTTATCTATCACAATCTGTGGAATTAATCTTAAGTAACCTGCTAAAACAATATATGAAATGTTTCTTGAATCTATCAATTTGAGAAGCTCCTCATCTGAAATATTATTTTCAAATATTATTTGATGTAAGTTCAAGCTTTTTGCTCTCTCAATAACATAGGCATTATCATTATTACAAAAAAGAGAATCAACTTTAATTTTGGGGTGGCCTTTAAAGTAATTAAATATTTCTTCAACATTTGATCCTGACCCCGATGCAAATAAAGAGATACTAATCATATTCTTTTCAATTTAATTTTATTGAAAGATAAAGCAAGCCCCAAAGTCAAAATGAAAAAACCTATCCACATGAAATTTATAAAGGGTTTTTGCATTGCCTCAACAATAACCCAGTTTTTTTGAGTCGTCTGATACTTAATTTTAAATAAACCCTTCTCCGGGATTATCTCAGTGATAGAGACTTTAATACCTAAATCATCGATTATATCAGGGACAATACCTACTTTATTGTCATTAATTATAAATGCGGGCCTTGCAACATAATCTTGACCGGAAGCAAGAATTTTGATTTGAGCTTCAGCCACAAACTGTTTTGAATCTTCACTTATCGTTTTTGTCGATACTTTCAGTAACCTAGAGACATAGTCATTCAGAAAAAAAGTCTGATCAATTGGAACTAAAATTGAATCTGTTTCTGACCAGTTAATCTCTTGTTCAGGATCGGGATAAGTTCTGACATGTACGTAAAGATCTTGAAAGATATCATTTGAAACGTCAGGAGAAAAAACAATCATGTCGGAGTTTGGATCAGTTTGAACTTTCGGATATAATGTGAAAACTTCCTTCCCTTTTTCGAAGTTTAATTCAAAGTAAGTTATATCATTATTGTCAACGTCAACAGTATCGTTTTCTTTAAAATCAATTCCTTTAAGAGATAAGTCTTTCTTAATAATATATTTATTCTCCAGTGGTATAAGTTCCAGAAAATTTTTGTTTATATATCCTGAATAATCTTTTAATTTTTTTCTTTCACCTAAATAGTTTACTCTGTAATCCCCAACATTTCTTTCTTCATTCACAAAAAGTAACATGTTATCCTCATTTACTTCATCTGGAAAATCATTATTCCACACTAGTCCAGTATAATTTTTGGATACTATAGATGAGTAGCCAGAAGAAAATAATATTCCAATTAACATTACAGCCAATCCAATATGTGAAACAGAAGCAGATGATATCAAGTCTTTTTTCCTAATGAAATAAATAAGAACACTTCCATTAGAAAAAATAGAAAAAATAGACGCTGTTAATAAAATCATGTAAGATGGTTTAGTAATAGGGTATATGTAAATAACTAGAGAGGAAAGCACAAGAGTTATTGCTAAAGGGTTAGAAAAAAGAGACACAATGTTTTTTGACTTATTTTTTCTCCACCACAGAACCTGTGCTATAGATGAAAATATTGCAAGTGATGAGGCAAACCATATCTGTGCATTAGAATAAAAAATCTCTTTTTCAGCTGGAGGAGCTAAATTAGAAAACCCACCAAATAGTTCAACTATTGCATTGTATACAGGAATAGATGTGGGTAAAATTACCTGAAAAGACATAAGTATTAGTGTCAGTATTCCAATAAAAAGCCAAAAATCACCAGAATATGCCTTAGACTCTTTTAGTGTCTCTGGAATATCACTCCATCTTGTTATAAGTAAATACATAGAAATTAAAATGAATAAAAACAGACATAACAATAATTGCCCACTTAGCCCAAGATCTGTAAATGAATGGACAGAGCTATCTCCCAAAACACCACTTCTTGTAAGAAATGTAGAATATAATATGAGTATGAAACTAGATAGAGAAAGAATAAATGACATTTTGTAATATTGTTTTTTTCGGCTTGTTAATATTATACAATGAAAACTTGCCACAAGGAATAACCAAGGAACATACACGGCATTTTCAACAGGATCCCAATTCCAATAACCTCCAAAGTTCAATGTTTCATATGCCCAGTATGATCCCATCATAATACCAATACCTAAGACTATAACAGATAATAAAAGGTATTTCTGAGTTGGATTAAGCCATTTTTTATAGTCTCTTAGCCTTAGAGATGAGATAGCATACGAAAAAGGAATAATACATATTGCAAAACCTAAGAATAGAGTAGGAGGATGAATTACCATCCAGTAATTTTGTAGTAATGGATTTAGTCCAGACCCATCCTCAGGGACATAATTTGGATCAACTGAAAAGATTGGGGCGGATATCACATCACGAAGTAAGATAAATGGAGAGCTTCCAATCTTTATATCATAAAAATTAACTCCTAAAACCATAGAGGTCAATGCGCATTGAACAAGCGAAATAACCATAATAATTGATGCATTCCATTTAGAGTAGGGCCTTGAAATAAAATAAATTCCAATTAAAATATTCCAAAACATCCAAAGGAGAAAAGAACCTTCTTGTCCTTCCCAGAAAGCGGAAATTTTAAAGTATATAGGTAAAAGGATAGATGTGTGCTGGAAAGCATAATAATACTGAAATTTGTTACCCATAAGAATTGCATACAGCAAAGCTATTGATGCTAACAGAAAGAATGAGTGTAATGAGAACGATAACCTTCCAAATTTATACCAGGATGTACTATTCTTTCGTGAGTCAACAAGATAGTAGCTAACCGATGAGAGTATGGCAAAAACGAATGATGATATAATAAATAAATGTCCAAAAGATCCTATCGAGGGCATCGAAATTAAATTTTTATATTCTCTTCAGTGTATTTAGATGGACACTTAAGTAATATTTCATCAGCTATAAACCTGTTGTTATTATAGGACCCTATTACTACGATTTGTTCTGACATTAAAAAGTCAGGTGGCATAGGTTCTCCAAAAAAGACATCTTCTTTTAGGCCTTTTTCGTCTACCATCTCGAATGAGAAACTTAACATATCAGAACTTTTTTTAATCCCAGTTATGTTATCTTCTGTGTCCCTATTTAGCTTTCCAACAACATGGATTTTAGACATGTTACCATTTGAATAAAGTTCTTTAGCTTCAGTGAAAGAAACATAGGTACTTGCGTCACCAAAAGTTGTCACAATTATAACCAGAACTATACCAATAAAAATTATTGAAAGGCCTAGAGAATTTTTCATTTATCTTTTTTTATTGATTTAATCTGTTTTTCAATTCTATATAAATACAAAAATAAGCTGAAAAGAATAATCAAAGAAATAACTACAACCACATAAATTTTTCCATTGCTTCTCATAGCATCAGCCATCGCAACTTCTTGTAGAATAAGAAACAAAAAAAATAAAAAGTTCATATTAATTATTTTAATTTCAACACTTTAAGCCTAAGGTCTGAAATCCACAGACCTAAAAAAATAAAACCAGTTACTGCTGGATAAAAAACTAATCGTAATTGTGAATTCATATCATAAACATTAAACCCTGGGTTTCCACCATTACCAGGATGAAGGGAATCCGTCAACCTAGGAAGAATAAATATTAATGGTATTAACATGGAAAACGCAAAAACATTATAGACAGACGAAATTTTTCCTTTCTTTGATTCATCTTCTATTGAACTCCTTAAAATAAAATATCCAAAGTAAATGAGTAACCCAATAGCAGAACCATTTAATTTAGGGTCATTAGTCCAGTAAGTACCCCAAGTATATTTTGCCCAAAACATTCCTGTCAAAAGGCCTAAAATACCAAAATATACACCTACGTGAGCATAATTATAAGATTTAGATTCATGAAGTTCTTCACCCTTTGATACAAACATATAGGAATGATAGGAGGATAGAAGTAATAAAAAAATCATAGTAAACCACATGGGGACATGAAGGTATAAAGCTCTTACCGTTTCATTTAGAATAGGTAGGGCCGGAACATCAAATAAGTACCCCGCGGTAAACGTATATGTTAGTAGAAAAACACATCCTATCTTAATATATTTCATAACTTAATTTCTCCATAAATAATTAAACAAAAGTTTTGTCAAGGTCAATAAAATTATATTCAACAAAATTAAGAGATAGATGTCTTCTCTAATAAGATTCCAAGAAAAATCTATTGATGAAATTTTACTTATCCTAATCAATAATAACAGAATAGGTAATATCACTGGAAAACCAAGAACACTTATTATTAAGGAATTGTTTTCAACTTGATAAGATATTGCCGATATCAAGGTTAAACAATTTGATATACTAAAGGATCCTAATATCAATAGAACCACAAAAAAATTTTTAGAAATAATTATATCACCTAATAAAAATGAAAAAATAATAAAAGTGAGTAGTACAATTCCAGAGAGGAAAAGAAAATTATAAACCAGTTTAGATATGATGAGTTCGTCAGGAGAAACTATAAAATAATAATAAAGATTTCTTTTTTGGGACTCTTGAAAAAAGCTCTTAGATACAGATGAGATAGAAGCAAATAAAATCAATATCCACAAAATTGACACCCAAACTTCTAAGTTGAATAAACCGCTTGGTTGGAAGGAGAGATAAACTATATATATAGAACTAACTACGTACAATATAACAGAAAAAAACAGATGACCCTTGCTAAATTCGATTTTAAGGTCTTTCTGCAAAATTGAAAATATTTTATTTATCATTGTCCTACAAAATTAACAACAAGAAATCTAATGGACACCTCAAAAAATTTATTTCCTCATAAACATTTTGTTGATGCCAACCTAAGAAGAAAACTCACCAAACAAAAACCTATTTTAATATGGCTTTCAGGACTATCAGGCTCAGGAAAATCAACCATAGCTAATGAACTTGAAAAGAAATTATATGAAAACAAATATCTTTCTTACCTTCTCGATGGCGACAATATTAGAGTTGGATTAAATAAAGATCTTGGATTTTCTGATAATGACAGAAAAGAAAACATAAGAAGAATTTCTGAAGTTTCAAGGCTTATGATTGATGCCGGATTAATTGTTATAACAGCTTTTATCTCACCCTTTGAGGAAGAAAGGAAGCTGGCTAGCACTTTAGTAAAAGCTGAAAACTTTTATTTAGTCCATGTTGAGTGTACTGTAGAAAAGTGTGAGGAGAGGGATGTAAAAGGATTATATAAAAAGGCGAGATCAGGTGAAATTAAAAATTTCACTGGAATTGATTCTCCATATGAAATACCACAAAATCCAAGCATTACAGTAAATACGGAAAATGAAAGTGTTGAGGAATCAGTTAACAAAATTTTTAAGGGTATTCTCCAAAAAATCAAATAAATCACTATGCAAGACATGTTAGAAATTGCAATGATTGCAGCAGAAGAGGCAGGAGGCGAAATCATGGATGTATACGATTCCAATGAAACAATTGATTATCAAGAAAAATCAGATCAGTCACCTTTGACTATTGCAGATAAGAAGTCAAATGAAATCATCATGCATCACCTTTCAAAAACAGGATTAAATATTCTTAGTGAAGAAAATGATTCTATTAGTTATAATGAAAGGAAAGAGTGGGGAAAATTTTGGTTAGTAGATCCTCTTGATGGAACAAAAGAATTTATAAAAAAGAATGGTGAGTTTACAGTAAATATTGCTTTAATAGAAGATGGTTCAGCTAAAATGGGTATAGTATATAGTCCTGTTACCAAAGTACTTTACTGGAATGAATACGAAGGAAAAGTATATAAAAAAGAGAACTTTACGGTAAACGAAATAAATAAACGCACAAGCGTAAATGATAACGATAAAAATTTAAGAGTCGTTGTTTCAAGGTCACACATAAATGATGAGACAAATGAATACATAGAAAAATTGAATGAACCAAAACTAATATCATGCGGTAGCTCATTAAAATTTCTCTACATAGCTGATAACAAAGCTGATATTTACCCACGGTTTGGTCCAACAATGGAATGGGATACAGCTGCAGCACATTCTATTTTATCTTCTCTTGACATAATGGTAATGAACCTTGAAACCGGAAGAGAGTTGAGTTATAACAAAGAAAATTTATTAAATCCTTTTTTTATAATTAAACCGTGATTACGTTGAATTAATTTGATACTAAATTATATTTGGAAATAATGGAGAAAGAAATAAGAAATATAGAAAAAGAAATTAAAAGTTATTCCGACTCATCAACAAGCGGTATTGAAAAGTTTAGAATCAACTTTGTTAGTAAAAAAAGTGTAATCAATAAAATTTTTGAAGATTTTAAAAATTTATCAGTAGAAGACAAAAAAAAGTTCGGGGGACCAATAAATCATATTAAAACATTAGCTAAGAAAAAGCTTATTGAACTTTCAAGTATAAAAGAACAGGTAGGAGAAAAAAAAGATCTAGATTTTGATTATTCTCTTCCTCCTCAAGATGACACTTTGGGGTCAAGGCATCCGTTGCGAATAGTAAGGAATAAAATAATTAAAATCTTTAGGGATATTGGATTCAGCATTGAGGATGGTCCTGAGATAGAGAAGGATTGGTATAATTTTACTGCACTAAATTTTCCAGAAAATCATCCAGCAAGAGAGATGCAAGATACATTTTTCATTTCAAAAAACCCTGATGTTGTTCTCAGAACCCATACCTCAAATGTTCAGATAAGGTTAATGGAGAAAGAGAAACCACCATTGAGAGTAGTTATACCAGGAAGAGTTTATAGGAATGAAACTGTGTCCGCAAAATCTCACTGCTTCTTTCACCAAGTTGAAGGACTTTATGTTGATAAGGGTGTCAGCTTCAAAGATCTAAAAGACACGCTATATTATTTTGCAAGAGAAATGTTTGGGGATAAGACTAAAGTAAGATTCAGACCATCTTATTTCCCTTTCACAGAACCTAGTGCTGAGATGGATATCAAATGGAAGGACGGCTGGCTTGAAATACTGGGATCAGGACTTGTGGACCCAAATGTCTTAGAAAATTGTAACATTGACTCTAAAGAATACTCAGGTTTTGCTTTTGGGATGGGGATCGAAAGGATTGCAATGTTAAAATATGGAATAAATGACTTAAGGCTATTCTCAGAAAATGATAAGAGATTTCTCGAGCAATTTAAAGGAATTAACTAAACTCATAATAATATTTGTTTTCACTTTAAATAAAGTGTTTTCACAAGTTATGCCAACATCCTTTGGTATCCACAGTAAAAAAAGTAACAGTCAAGAAATTAATTACGCATTGTCTTTTGATGGATCAAATGATCATCTAACAACAAACGGTGGAACAATTTCAACTGCTTGGTCTTTTGAGGTTTGGTACAAAAAAAATGGAAATCAGTCCGCAATTAACCTCACTAATGATAAAAACTCAAACAATGGCGGCACATGGGCACTTAGACTTGGTCAGTGGAATAATATAAATAAAGTTGGAATAACTAAGTACAATGTAAGAGATTATTACATTAATAACTCAAAAGCAAATCTAGATATAGGGAAGTGGGAACATGTAGCGTGGACATATGAAAACAATCTTGTTACAGTTTATATCAATGGAGAAAATTTAGGAACAACTTTTACTAGAGGACCACTTGCCAATGGTGCAATACTATACTGGAATATTATTGGTAAATCAGTAAGAACAATCAATGGAGATTTAGATGAGGTTAGGGTTTGGAGTGATGTAAGAACTGAAGCAGAAATTAATGACAATATGTTCAAAGAATTAAACGGTGATGAGACTGGTTTAGTAGCATATTACAAAATGTCTGACGGATCAGGCACAACCGTTAGCGACAATAGCTCTAACACATATAATGGCACAATGGTAAATATGAGCACTGATGATTGGGTTACTTCGTATGCACCTATTGGCAACTTGAATAGTTCCTATCAAACCGATGTGGAGGGCCTGTGGAAAAAAACAGGAACAGATAATTCAGAAGACTCCAACGGATTAAAAATGAGTGTAGGCTCTGAACTTGCTGAAGCAAACTATACCGTATTCGGGAATAATAATAGTTCTGGAACTACTACCACCAATCTTCCTTCTGGAGAGAGCTTACAGAAGAGGTCATCAAGAGAATGGCAAATAGACGAAAAGGGTACAGTGACTGCTGATATAATTGTAGATATTAGCGATGCTACTGGAAATAGTATTTCTCCTACAGCTGCATCAAACTATAAACTTTTATATAAATCTTGTGTGGGCTGTGACTTTACAGTAAAAGCATCTGGCTCTAGCAGCTCCAATGACGTTATTACTTTTTCTGATATTGCTCTTCAAGATGGTTTTTATTCTGTCGCCTCAACAGATTCTAATTTGTAAAGGAATCAAGATTAAGAATCGAGTAGGTTTCCTTTCCATTTTCAGCCTTAATAATACCTATTCCTATAAGCCCAAAATAATCTTTATTTTCACAGTTATAAAACGAGTGGATTACACCATCAACTTTAAACGTTCTTAGAAAATTACATTCGCTCTTTATCTCTCTTCTAATGTTCAGCATTACATTTTTGTTATGGAGCTTGACTTCAAAAGTATTTACAAAGTTTTCTGGAGTGTTCTCTTTATAATAGTATATCTCTCCAAGATCCTCATTCGTGGCTCTCACAAAATATTTACTGTTATTAGAAATTGTCCAGTAGCTATCATATATATTCTTAATAAAATTATCAGAGTTATCCCAAACCTTGATGTTCTCAAATGATAAATTATTAACTAATATTAGAGAGTATAAAAAAAGTTTAAGCAATTTTTTAATTTAAAATTTCACAAGGATCATATTCAGGATCAATTTTAATAAAAACTTCTTTTTTAGCATCTTCAAACCATTCATTCAACTCTTCATTCTGCTTTTTATTCAAAGAAAATGTTCTAAACCTTTGGTAATCTGACTCTAAATTTCCTAGATGAGGAGGAATTTTTTCTTTGTAGTAGATAAGTTTATATGCAAGTTTTCCATCGTCAGTTCTACTCTCGAAGGGCACAGATATATCACCAACATCCATGGTATCGATGGTAAAGAAAATAACAGGATCAAGCTCTTCTACCAATACGTTCTCACCACCCATGGCATCTGTAAAATATCCACCAAATGATGAGGTAAACTTATCGTCGGAATATTCTCTTGCCAACTCTTCAAAGGTAACAGAGTCACTGAAAGCAACTTCTTTTAAACTATCAAGAAATTTAATGGTTTTTGCAACGTCTTCATCAGAAAAGTCTGGCTGTAAAAGTATATGTCTTGAATTAAATAGGTTTCCTCTTTTCTCAATAAGCTGAATGATATGATATCCAAACTGCGTTTCAATTGGCATCGAAATCTCACCTGGTTTGAGTCTAAAAACTTCAGCCTCAAATTCTGGCTGAAAAGCGCCCCTACCAACAAAGCCCAAATTACCTCCATTTTGTGCACTCCCAGGATCCTGGCTATATAGTGTTGCTAAAATTTCAAAGCTTTCTCCATTTAAGATTCTATCTCTTATTGATATCAACTCATTTCTAACTTTTTCTTTTTGTTCCCTACCTACTTCTGGAGACTTAACTATTTGAGAAACTTTAACCTGAGTTGAAAAATAAGGTAAACTATCTCTTGGAATTCCGTCATAAAACTCTTTGACCTCCTCAGGACTTACCTCTATTTCATTTAATACCTCTTGCCTCATTTTTCTTGCAACAAGTTGTTCTTTAATATCATCAAATAATTCTCTTTTGAATTCAGCTATAGTCTTGTTGTAATATCTTTCAATTTCTTCTTCAGATCCAATTTGATTTATAATTAGAGCCATCCTAGAATTCAACTCTTGATCTACTTGACTGTCATCTACAAGAACAGAATCAATCTCTGCTTTTGCAACAAGTAATTTGGTTGTGATTAAGTCTTTGAGAACAGCACACTTGGTGTTACCTGATATTCTTTCACCTCTAGATAAAATATCTAAGTAGGTACTTTCGAGTTCGGACCTTAAGACAATATAATCATCTACTCTACCAATAATTTCATCAACAACAACTCCTGACTGTCCTCTCAACTCTGATGTAATGACTGGAAAAAATATTAATATAGAAAGTAAATGCTTAAAAAATTTCATAGTCTACTCCTTTAGTAGAGTTTATAAAAATACTATCTCGCAATTTATCAAATAAATCTTGTTTTCTCTTATTTAAAATGATAGTATTAATCACATCCACTTCAAAGTTCAAAGGAGAAAAATCACCTTTTAATTTTTTATCTAAGATCTTGATTAGATATACATATTCGTCATCTCTCATCTGGTAAAATGTGCGGTTTTTTAAGAAATTATTTTTATCAATATTGTTAGGAAAAGGAGTACCTATTACTATATCATCAAACTTTACCCATATTGAATCTTCAATAAATGACTTTTCAGAAAATTGATATATAAAGGATAAAACCTTATCTGTATCCGTATTAGGATATCTTCTAAAGTCTGATATGAAAGTATTAAGACCAGGTACTTGTAATGATATTTTAGCATAAAGAGCTTGTACTAAATTGAATGATAAAATAAAATCCTCAATATTTTCGTCATAATAATTTTCTAACTCTACTAAGGATACCTCCTGAGAAGGATTACTCATCAACATAAGCTTTTCAAACTCAAATAAAAGAAGATCATCTCTATACTTCTCAACTTTTCTGTCAATTAAAAGCCTTAACTCATCAGATTGGTAAGCTGACTTTAAAAGTAACTGTTTCTTTAGCCAGTCATTTATTTGGTTAGAGAAAACAGATACACTATCTCCCATTGACTGTTGATACAAAATTTCATCTCTTAATAAAAATTTGTCACCTACTCTTGCTATTATTTGATCATCTTTATTTTCATTCTGCTTAACTAAAGAGCAAGAAAATAAAAAAATAAGAATTATATATTTATACATTTTTGACTGAAATCATAAGTAATGTGGTATCGTCAAGCGATATATTGTTTCCCTTGAAGTTATTTACATCTTCTTTGACTAATTCAATGAATTCTTCAGGTTCCTTTCTCCCGCTCTCAAAAAGACTTTTGATTTTGGAAGATCCATAATAATCACCGTATGCATTTTGAATTTCAATTAAACCATCTGTATAACTAAATAAATCAAAGCCTTTTGAGGTTTTTAATTTTGAGATTTTTATTTCAGGTAGCTTTGGAAACATCCCCAGAACAGTTGAGCCTTTATCTAAAGTGACGATCTTATCGTTGTAAGCAATAAGAGGATGCGGATGACCACAATTAATATATTCTAATGATTTACTTTTAAAGTCATATATACAGATAAACATGCTAACAAATCTTTCACTAAGCCCCCTAAGATTAATCTGATAATTTAATTCTTCTACTATTTTTTTTAGATCTTCTGTATTACGTATCATTGTTCTGATTGAAGCTTGAACATTAGACATCATAAGTGCCGCGGGTATACCTTTACCTGAAACATCAGCAATACAAACCAAGAACTTATTTTCATTTATAGGAATATAATCATAATAATCCCCTCCAAGAGTAAAGTGTGGTTTATAAAATGAAAATATTTTAAGTTTTTTGGAGTTAGGAAGTACTTTAGGTATAAGATTTTCTTGAACTTTCTGTGCGACAATTCTCTCGTTCTGTATATTATCAAAGACAGGTGTGGTAGGAAGGCTAAAAATATTTATTAAAGTTGAAACTGAATAATATGTGAAATTGAAAGAGAACAATAAAATTAAAAAAAGTGACGATTTAACATTATAAAAATCTTCAGAATCTAAAATATCAAGACTAAAAAATTGAAAAATCAAGAGGTGACAGAATACAATAAAAATTGAAAATAAAATTGTTTTCCATTTTTGATTAAAAGGTAAAAAAGCAACCCACTTTTGGTTGAAAAAAAGAACCCCCACTACAATGAATAGAGCTAAAAGTATATACTGATAAATACTTGAAGGAAATATATTATATGAGAAATCAAAAATAAACATCAACAGCAAGGCATAACTCAAAAGTAAGAGTATGGATTTCATGGTTCTAGATGACTCAAAAGAAATGAGGCGATTAGAAATAAGAAAACATATTATAAAGAAAATACTAGATGAACCTAATGTTAAGTTAAAAAGAAGGTATTTAACTAAACTGAAAATAGATATATTATTTATAATTTCAAATGAAAAAATTAAATATGAAACGATAAGAGGAATAAAGCATCTTATACCAAACATGAACAATCTAAAAAATGTATTGAAGACATCCTCTCTACTAATTTTTGCAATTGTTAAATCATAATACTTGTAAAACGATAGGCAGAAAGATCCAAAGAAAATTAAATACAACGATAAATTTATCGATTCAGAAAAGCTTTGATTAATCTGATTTATAACAACATGAAATATGCTGAAAAGGATCCAAAAAACAGAACCAAGAATTAGGTAAACTTTTGGGTTAAATCTGAACCTCATCTAAATTATTTTTTTGAGTAATTAGGAGCTTCCCTAGTTATGAAAACATCATGTGGGTGTCCTTCAATTGAACCCGCGTTTGTTATTCGTACAAACTTTGCTTCCTGAAGTTTTTCAATATTTTTTGCGCCAACATAACCCATGCCTGATCTAAGACCGCCATTAAGTTGATAAAGAATTTCAGATAAATTTCCTTTGTATGGAACCCTTCCAACAATGCCCTCTGGTACTAACTTTTTTGGATTGTCTTGATCCTGTTGAAAATATCTATCTCTAGTGCCGGCTTCCATTGCCTCAACTGAACCCATTCCCCTATAAGTTTTGTATTTTCTTCCTTCGTAAATAATAACATCACCAGGAGCCTCTTCTGTACCTGCTAATAGTGATCCAGTCATAACAGAACTTGCTCCAGCAGCCAGTGCTTTAACTATATCTCCTGAAAACCTTATTCCACCGTCAGCAATTATTGGTATACCTGTTGCCTTTATTGTTTGAGAAACTTCGTTTATAGCTGACAACTGAGGCATACCTACACCAGCTATAATCCTTGTTGTGCATATACTCCCGGGCCCAACTCCAACCTTTACTGCGTCAGCACCCGCCTCAACCAATGCTTTTGCTGCAGAACCTGTTGCAATATTTCCAACAATTACATCAATAGAATAACTTGACTTTATATTTTTTAAAAGATCGATAACAGACTTTGAGTGAGCATGAGCAGTGTCAATTGAAATAACATCGACATTTGATGCTATCAACATATCTAACCTCTCCTCCCAATCATCTGATATCCCTAAGGCAGCGCCTACTCTAAGTCTGCCTAATTCATCTTTACATGCGTCAGGCATAGATTTGTTTTTCTGGATATCTTTATAAGTAATTAGACCAACTAGCTTTCTGCCCTCAACAATAGGTAATTTTTCAATTTTATGTTTTTTAAGAATTTTTTCAGCATTATCTAGGCTTATTCCTGTTTTTGCGGTGACTAGTTTTTTTGTCATAATATCAATCAACTCAACGCCGTGGTCTTTTTGAAATCTCAAATCTCTATTTGTTACTATACCCACTAAATTGTTATTTCTATTAATTATAGGTATTCCCCCAATTTGATTTTTTTTCATAATCATTAATGCATCCTTGACCTTAGCATCATTATGTAGAGTTATTGGATCTTTTATCATACCACTCTGAGATCTTTTAACTTTTCTAATCTCATTAGCCTGATCATTTGGGGAAAGGTTTTTGTGAACAATTCCAATACCACCTTTTAACGCAACTCCAATAGCCAGTTTAGACTCAGTAACCGTATCCATGGATGCTGAAAGAATTGGAATATTTAATCTTATATTTTTTGTGAGTGATGTTGTTATATCAGTATCTGACGGCAATACTTCTGAGTAAGATGGAATCAGTAATACATCATCGAAGGTTAGGGCTTCAAACTGGAATTTGTTGTCTTTTTTCATAGCAAATAAGAATTTTATCTATTTGCCAAGCAAAACTAATACATTATACTTGAGTTAAAAAATTCTTTAATAACTATCTAAATGAACCTATTCTTAGAGACATTAGCTACTATTTTTGGGATATTAAGTGTTTGGTACGCAAGAAATAACAAAATATATGTTTTTCCAACGGGGATAGTTAGTGTTCTAATATTTGCATATTTAACCTTCATAAATAAAATTTATGCAGAAACTGGCATCAATATATACTATTTTGTGATGAGCGTTTATGGGTGGGTACTTTGGGGATCAAAAAACAAAAAAATTCAAAAAAAAATCTCTTTCAGTTCAACGAGTGAAATTATTTTTTCAATAACTATATCCATTATATTCTATATAATAATTTATACCATTTTAAAAAACACTGATAGCGATGTAATAATGCTTGATAGCTTAACTACTTCCCTAAGCTTAACGGCAATGCTTCTTCTTGCAAGAAGAAAAATTGAAAATTGGATATTTTGGATTATAGCAGACCTTATATACATACCCTTATTTTTCTATAAAGGTCTTTACATAGCAAGCCTTCAATATATTGTCTTTCTTATATTGGCAACCAGTGGGTATATAGAATGGAAAAAAAATATTAAAAAATGAAAAGAATTTCTGTTATTGGTCCTGAATCATCTGGAAAAACCACCCTAACTAAATATCTGTCAAAAACATTAAAATGTAATTACTCTGAAGAGTATGCAAGAACCTATCTAGATAAAAAAGAGATATACGATGTTCATGATTTAATTAAGATAGCGAAAGAACAAAATAGAATAATAACAAATAACATCAAGAAAGCTAATGATTACTTTATAGCAGATACATCATGTCTTGTTATCGAGTTATGGAGTAGAATTAAATTCAATCATGTGGATGTTGATTTAAAATATTTATCATTAAATGAAGAGTTTGACTTCTATCTACTATGTAAACCTGATATCCCCTGGGAAGAGGATAGATTGAGAGAAAATCCTAATGACAGAGATGATATATTCGATGTCTATGAAACAACTCTAAAAAAAAGAAATTTAAATTATAAAATAGTAGAAGGAAGTCTGCTGGAAAGACTTCTAACAGCACTTGATTTTATAAAGAATTGATATTAAAATTGTATTTTCAAGGGGTGCCTAATACAAAGGCTGAGATTATACTCTAAAAAACTGATCCAGGTAATGCTGGCGTAGTAAAAAGCTAATGCTATTAGTCCCTTTTTAAATTTATAAAAAATGAGGACTATTTTTCTTTTATTTATAACCTTCACATCCATTGCTCAAAACAATTTTGTTGGTATAGTTACTAATAGTAGTGGTGAGCCAATAGTTGGTGCAAACATTTTAAATGAAGAATCAAATCTTATTACCTATACGGACGAAAATGGTAAGTTTTATCTAAACTCTAACTCAACTAATATAGACATCCAAGTATCACATGTAGGTTATTTAACAAAGGAAATTAAATTTTCAAATCCAAATCAAGAAATTAACATTGTATTAGATGATGGTATAATATTGAAAGACGAAATAAAAGTAATTTCTACAAGAGCAAAATATAACAGTCCTTTTGCATTTACGAATATTTCTAAATCATTCATTGAAAAAAATAATTCAGGAAAGGATATCCCCTTTCTGATAAACTCAACGCCCTCTACATATTCAACATCTGATGCTGGAAATGGTATAGGTTACACTGGTGTAAGAATAAGAGGAAGTGATGCCACAAGAATAAATGT
The DNA here is from genome assembly GCA_902523065.1 of uncultured Marinoscillum sp. GTDB lineage: Bacteria > Bacteroidota > Bacteroidia > Cytophagales > MED-G16 > MED-G16. The sequence continues at coordinate 42,785 of CABYXZ010000005.1, read as the reverse complement.
TACCATTAATGGCATACCCTACAACGACTCTGAATCTCATGGAGTTTTTTGGGTAAACGTGTCTGACCTAGCTTCATCAGCTAATAGCATACAAGTGCAGAGGGGTGTGGGATCTTCAACAAATGGAGGAGGAGCTTTTGGGGGAACAGTCAGTATTAAAACAGGTAAAGCGTCTGAAGATTTTAAGTTAAAATACTCATCTTCGGCTGGATCATATAAAAGCTTCAAAAACACATTAGAATTAAATTCAGGTTTGATAAAAAATAAGATTAATATGAACCTAAGGTTATCTAAAATAAATTCAGACGGATATGTTGACAGGGCCACATCAGACCTTAAGTCATATTATGCCTCTGCAAGTTACTACTCAGATAAAACATCTATTGATTTAATTAATTTTTCAGGAAAAGAAAGAACTTATCAATCGTGGTGGGGAACACCTGAGGGAAGAATAAATAATGACATTGAGGAAATGAATAATGTAATTGCAAATAATGGTTACTCCGATGAACAAGCTGACAATCTTTTGAATTCTGGTAGAACATTTAATTACTATACTTATGATAATCAGACTGATAATTATCAACAAGACCACTACCAAATGCATTTCAACCATGATATATCAAATACAGCTAATTTACATTTGGCTCTTCACTACACTTACGGAAGGGGTTATTACGAAGAATTTAGAGAAGATGATAATTTATCTAATTACTATGACTTTTTAGAAAATAAATCTCTCGACTTAGTCAGAAGGAGATGGTTATCCAATCATTTTTATGGATTAACCTACTCTTTTTCAAAGAAGTTTGATAAAAGTGAAATAAATATTGGTGGTGCTTTGAATGAGTATGATGCTGATCATTTTGGAGAAATTATTCAACCACAGCTCATGGTCTCAGAGCCTTACTATTTTTCTAAATCATTCAAAAAGGATGGTAATATTTTTATAAAATATAACCTCAATATCACTGAAAGTGCAGAGTTATTTACTGATATGCAATTAAGGGGATATTCCCATAAGATGAAAGGAAATGATAATGACAAATCTATTATTGATGTGGATAAGAATAATGTTTTTTTTAACCCTAAGGTTGGATTAACCAAATCATTAAATGATAAGGTTATTCTGTACGGGTCAGTTGCTGTAGCAAATAGAGAACCTATAAGGAGTGATTATATTGATTCAAAGATTGAGCCAAAACATGAGAGCTTGGTAAACATTGAGCTCGGAAAAGGTTTCAATTATAATATAGGTAGCTTTAATACAAATCTTTATTTGATGGAATACAATAATCAATTAATTACTACAGGTGAAGTCAATGACGTAGGAGCTTACATAAGAGAAAATGTTAAGAAAAGTAGAAGGTTTGGTGTTGAATTTACAAATGTACTTAACTCTAAAGATTTTTATGTTAATTCCTCATTATCACTTTCAAGAAACCTTGTTTACAATTTCAATGAAACACTATATGATTATGGTGCTGATTTTTCTCAGTATAATATCATTGAAAATAAATACGTAATAACTGACTTAGCGTTCTCCCCAGGGGTTCTTTTGAATAATCATTTTGAATGGAAAGCTAATAAGTTTTTGAGTTTTATTTTAAATTCTAAATATGTAGGGAAACAATATCTAGACAACACATCAAACGAGAAAAGAGTGCTTAAAGACTTTTTAATAAATGACTTTAAGATACAGACTAACCTCACAAATAATGTCTTTAATAATTTATTTTTTAAGATAGAAATTAACAATATATTTAATGTGAAATATTCTAGTAATGGATATACTTTTGGGTATTATGGTGGCATGGATTACGAAGTAAGAGAGAATTACTTTTACCCTCAAGCAACTAGAAATATTATGTTTTCAGTAAGCATAGAAATATAGATGAAAACCACAGTAGAAATTAGTCTTTATAAACTGCAAGAGGAAGACTCTAGTGGCAATTACAAACTGATTGTCAAAGAGTTTTTAAAAAGCATTCAAAATAAAAATTTGGAGATTGAAACTAATGGCTTAAGTTCACTAATATATGGTGATTATTCGGATATAATTGAACTATTAAATAATGAGGTTAGAGATTTTTTAGATAAGTATAGAAGTGTATTTGTTTTAAAAATTTCGAAAGGAACCTTAAAATATAAAGATTAATTATTTACCCGTATTACAAATTATAAATCTATTTTTTCCATAAAAATCTCTTATGCTTCCAGGGTTATAGCCTTGAAATAAGTCTAATACCTCATTAACATACAGGTCGTTAATTTCCAGATATATTCTTCCACCTTTATTTAAATTTTTCTTTGCAAAAACTAATATTTGTCTATAGAAATATAGAGGATCATCCTGTGTAAATAAAGCTGTTTTAGGTTCATTATCTAACACTAAACTATCAACTAACTTTTTATCACTTATTGGTATATAAGGTGGATTACTTACAATGACATCAAACATTTTATCCGTTTTAAACTTCTCTATACAATCATTAACTAGGTCAACATTTTCACTCTCATCCAAAATATTTTTTCTTGCTACAGTTATAGCCTCAGAAGAAATGTCAATTCCCATAACTTTTGAATTAATATTTTTTCTTAAAGAAATTGCAATACAACCTGAACCTGTACCTATATCAATTATATTTATTGACTTTCGATTTTTTTCTCTTTTTATTATCAGAGATACAAGTTCCTCAGTTTCAGGTCTAGGAATTAAAACTTTATCATTTATATAAAACTTTTTATAGAGGAAAAACTCAGATGATGCAACATACTGCACCGGTATATTTTGATTTAATTTGTTGACATCATTTATTAAAAGATCATTTTCATTTTTTTTCAAAATAATCTCTTTTTCAAGTAAAATATCAGTTGGAGAAATATCAAACCTTAGATATAAATACTTGGCAATAATATTTTCTAAATCTCTTCCACTGAAAGTGGTTATCATTTCTTTAAGTTTATTGCTAATTTTACTTGCTGTTGTTTTCACGTAATTGTTATATGGATAAAACTCATCATAAATATATAGAAAGGACATTTTATTTAGCTAAGAAAGGTTTGGGGAATGTTAAACAAAACCCTCTGGTGGGATGTGTTATTGTAAAAGATAATAAAATAATTGGTGAAGGATACCACAAAAAATATGGTAAAGAACATGCAGAGATAAATGCTATAAAATCTGTAACTAATAAAAAAGAAATAGAAGGAAGCTCTATTTATGTAAATTTAGAACCTTGTAGCCATTATGGAAAAACCCCTCCGTGTACTCTAGAAATAATAAAGCATAAGCCTAAGGAAGTCATAATAGCAAATAAAGATCCAAATAAAAAAGTAAATGGAAGAGGCATTAATTCTCTTAGGGAGAATGGCATAAATGTGATAGAAGGAATAAAGAGAAAGGAAGGAGAAAGTTTAAACAAAAGGTTTTTTACTAATCAAAATAAAAAAAGACCATATGTTATTTTAAAATGGGCTCAAACTATTGATGGTTTTATAGCCCGAAAAAATGGAGACTCTAGATGGATATCAAATGGTTTATCAAGAAAATTTGTTCATAAATGGAGATCAGAGGAAGACGGTATTTGCGTTGGAATTAATACGGTTTTAATTGATAACCCTAAACTTAATGTAAGAAAATGGAAAGGAGATAATCCCTTGAGGATTATCATAAATCCGAACCTTAAATCACTAAAAAACAAAAAAGTAATTAATGACGAACTACTATCATTAATTATTAATCAGGTTGAATCTTCTTCTTGCTCTGGTAAAGAATTTTATAAAACCAAAAATCTATCATTTAAAAAAGTATTAGATATTTTATACAAAAAAGGAATCTCAAGTTTATTAGTTGAGGGCGGAGCAAAAACATTAAATAATATAATACAAGAAAATATCTGGGATGAAGCACGAGTATTCACTGGAAGTAATAAATTTGATGAAGGAATTAAAGCACCTAGTTTTAAATTATCGAAACACTTTCAAGATATAGATAAAGACAAATTGTATACAATTTATAACAATGGAAGAAATTAAAATATCACAAAATTTAAGTAAAGAGGAAAAATACATCGAACTAGTAAATCAAGTTAATTTACTAATTAAACATGAAACAGATTTAATTGCCAATCTATCTAATACTTGTTCTGCAATTAATGAGGTGCATAATTTCCTTTGGACCGGCTTCTATATTGTCAAGGAAGATGAGTTAGTTTTAGGGCCCTTTCAAGGCCCTGTTGCTTGCACAAGGATTGGCTTTGGGCGAGGCGTGTGTGGAAAGTCTTGGGAAGAAAAACGATCAATTATAGTAGATGATGTTGAAAAATTTCCAGGTCACATTGCATGCAGTTCAAAATCAAAATCTGAGATTGTTATACCCATATTCAGAGGTGAGGATGTTTTTGGTATATTAGATGTTGACGACACGAGATATGGAACCTTCGATGAAGTTGATGAAAAGTATCTAAAAAAAATTGTTGAGTTAATCGAAAAAAAATTAATCTAACTCAGCTATTAATGTTTCTCCACTTATCGTATTTTGATCTTTTTTAACACAAACTCTTGTTCCAAGCGGAAGGAAAATATCTGCCCTTGAACCAAATTTTATAAAACCCAATTGATCAGCTTGATTAACTTTTGATCCTTCCTTAGAGTAATTTACTATTCGCCTTGCAACAAATCCTGCAATTTGTCTGACCATCAACTCAATTTTTTCATTTGCAATGACAGTAGTTGTTCTCTCATTTAACTTACTTGATTTAGGGTGCCAAGCAACTAAGTATTTTCCTTTGTGATATTTATAATATTTAACAAAACCGCTAATTGGATTCCTATTTATGTGTACATCAAAAGGAGACATAAATATGGATATCATAAGTTTTTTTTCTTTAAAATATTCATCCTCAAAAACCTCTCCAATATGAACAACTTTTCCATTAGCTGGGGAAATTATTTTTTTGTCTCCAATATTCTTTTTAATTACGGGACTTCTAAAGAATTGTAGAAAAAAGAATAGTTCAAATACAGTTAATAGTAAAACCAAACCCTTTACCCATATAGAAAGATCTAATAGGAAAATAACGAGGTTAATCGCAAAACCAATAACAAATAAGACAAATAAAAACTTATGTCCCTCCTTATGTATTCTGACCATTTTTCTGAAACGTGAATGAACCGTCTCTATACTTATAAGTTCTAGAAACTTTATCTATTGCCGCAATATAAGCAGCAGTTCTTAATGATACTTTATATTTTTTGGAGATAGAATATACATTGTTAAAAGACTGTTTTATTATGGAATCACTTCTTCTATACACTCTACTTTTAGTCCATTTAAAACCTAACCTGTTTTGAACCCACTCAAAATATGAGACAATTACACCGCCAGCATTAGCTAAAATATCTGGAACCGCTATAATTCCATTTTTTTCAATAATAGAATCTGCCTCATGAGATGTAGGACCATTCGCACCCTCAACAATTACTTTAGCTTTGATCGAATTAACATTTTTTTCAGTTATAGCATTTTCAAGAGCTGCAGGAATTAAAACATCAACTTCCAACTTTAACAATTCATCATTAGAAATTTTCGTAGCTTCCTTAAACCCTTCAAGTGTTCCTTTGTTCTCATTTCTGTACTGAATTGCCTTACCTATATCTATTCCTTTCTCGTCATAATAACCTCCAGATATATCAGAAATTGCGACAATATTACATCCTCTTTCTTTCAATAATAAAGCTGCCCAAGATCCAACATTGCCAAAACCCTGTATAGCAACTTTAGCATTAAATGGATTTATTTTGTTTTTTGTTAAAGCAGCTAATGTTGCTACCATAACTCCCCTTCCAGTGGCTTCTATCCTTCCCGCGGAACCTCCAAGTATTATTGGTTTTCCCGTGACAACAGCATTAATTGTAACCCCTCGAGCTCTTGAATATTCATCCATCAACCAAGCCATCTGATCAGGTCCTGTCCCAACATCAGGTGCTGGTATATCTTTGTCTGGACCAAATATATCGTTCATAGACTGGGTATAAGCTCTTGTCAACCTTTCCAGCTCTGAAAGACTCATTTGTTTTGGATCACAACATATACCCCCTTTGGCTCCACCATAGGGAATATCAACAACCGCACATTTCCAAGTCATCCAAGCAGCTAGGGCTGTTACCTCATTTATATTGACAGAAGGATCATATCTTATGCCTCCTTTTGAAGGGCCTAAAATATTAGAATGTATCACTCTATACCCCTCGAAAACTCTAATTGAACCATCATCCATAGAGATTGGTAGCGAAACAATAATTTTCTTTACTGAAGATTTTAAAACGTTATAGACCTCCTCATCAAGGTCAAGGTATTCTGCTGCAACATGAAACCTCTTCATCATTGACTCGAGAGGATCTTTATCGTGCAGGATAGGAGCTGGTTCTTTATAACTCATATCAGTTTTTGGGTTTGACTTTGTAAATCTACAATTTTAAGTTATCTGAGACATAATTTTAAGATAAAAAAATACGTAGGGAACCACAAAGAAAAAACTATCAAATCTATCTAAAAAACCACCGTGGCCTGGAAGCTTGTTTCCACTATCTTTAAGATTAAAGTTTCTTTTGATTAATGATTCAAACAGATCACCAAAAACACCTGAAACTAATACAACTTGAGAGAATATTGCCCAAAATAAAAATGAATACATATCAAAAAAGAAATGTAGCAAGTAAGCAATAGACATATTAACAAAAAAACCTGACAACACACCCTCCCATGTTTTCATTGGTGATACAGACTCAAATAACTTTGTTTTTCCAAATAAAGATCCACCAATAAAAGCAGCACTTTCACTAGCCCATAAAAAAATAAAGACACTAAGTAAGAATATAGAATCGTAACTGCCTTGCTCAAATACTATAAAGTTCATGAGTGAGAGTGGAAGAGAAATATAAAGTATTCCAAAAAAAGTTACTGAAACATTTTTTATAGCGTCTTTACTTTTTGAACTATAGAGAGCCGAAAGGCAAACAATTGGGAGAATAGGTATGAGAATAAAGTATATCCCCCACATCTCTCCATTACTTGAATAGAGATATGAAGTTATAAAGATCAAAACTGATAAAAACACTCCGAGTATATCATTAGGTCTATAATTATTTTGTTTAAGAATTCTATAATACTCTCTAGATGATAAAAATATGATAACAACAAAAGCTAATAAATAAGATAACTCGTGGAAGGTTGAAAGAATCAAGAGCGATCCTCCAAACAGAGCAGTTAAAAACCTATGTTTAAGGTTAGTTTTATCCACTTTTTTTATTTTCAGTTAGTAAAGATTTAGCCTTAAGATAATTTTTTTCGGATACTAAAACCTCAAAATAACCAAAATTGTTGTATGAGGAGTCTATTTTATCAAGAGGTACGCACCTTATCTCTTTACTTTCAAGAAGTGATAAGACCTGGTAAGCTTCGATTCTATTCTTTGTCTTAAATAGACTAACCCATTTTATCTGCTCTTTCATTTAACAGTTTTTGTCTGACAAAATAAATTGTAATTAAAAATAGAATTAATGAAAGAATTATAACAATTACAGGTAAATCTGGTGGTTCATTTACACCTAACTCATATTCCTTACCGAAATAACCTTGTTGAGCAGCATACCACATAGTAACAGCAAAAAAGTTATTAAACGCATGAGCAATCATGGCATATGTAATGCTTCCAGACCAGTGGAATAGATAACCAAATAAAACACCCATAAGGAGCCTTGGGAAGAAACCATAAAACTGCATGTGTATAGCGCTGAAAATAAAAGCACTTAGCCAAATAGCTAAATGATGATTTCGCGAAATCAAATAGAAATTTTTTTGAATAATCCCTCTAAATAAAAATTCTTCAAAAAAACCAGGAATTATAGCAATTGCTATTATACCTATAAGGTACTCATTGAAATTATCAAATGAGACAAGATATATTGTTAGTTCCTCAAGCTGAGATTCCTTCAACTTAGCCCATGTTTCAAAAGAACTTAAAAACTCTGGAAAAACAACTGATTTGTTCCAGATAACTATTGGTGAGTCAACAAGGACGAAAAGGAAAGTGAGTATAAAAACAAAAACTATAGAGCTTAAAGATACTTTTTTGAAATTCATATTATAATCATTTTCCTGGGATGTAGGGCCTTTAGCGTCTTCAACGACTACTTTGGCTTCTTTTAACTCTTCAATTAAGCCATCTTCTTTAACCACTAGAATCTCTCCTGATTCTAATTCATATTCTCCAATAGGCATTACAACTAATTCATCATCTGTTTTGATGAATACTTCGTTTCCATTAGAAAATGTTAGAGCAGTTATTACTGTACCATTCTTTAATTTCCAATCTTTAAGTTTATTGCTCTTCCAAATAGCGATATAGGTATAGGGCAAAGCCAGTAGAACTAGAGCTAATGAGTTTAATATGAGCATTATCTTCCTATCAAAAATTTCATACGGTATTTCGGTATCTATCTCTGTCACCGCTGAAGACACGAACATAAGTATGATTGGTAAAGACCAAAATGAGATATATAATAAATCTTTTACGTGTTTATTCATAATTGATTTTCTTTGCAAACAAATTTAAATTAAAAAATATCATTTAATGAAAATTGACAATATAGAGCTCGGTGAATTTCCTCTACTACTAGCGCCTATGGAAGATGTTAGCGATCCTCCATTTAGAGCGGTTTGTAAACAAAATGGTGCTGACCTTATGTTCACTGAGTTTATATCATCAGAAGGTTTAATAAGAGACGCTGAAAAAAGCGTACAGAAACTTGATATATACGATGATGAGAGACCAATAGGGATTCAGATATTTGGTGACAAGATTGATTCTATGAGACAGGCGGCAGAAATATCTGAAAAAGCAAAACCGGAGATTTTAGATATCAACTATGGGTGTCCGGTAAAGAAAGTTGCGTGTAGAGGAGCTGGTGCGGGAATATTACTTGACCTTGACAAAATGCAAAAAATGACAGCTGAAATTGTTAAGCAAGTTAAAATTCCTGTAACAGTTAAGACTAGACTAGGTTGGGATGAAAACAACATCAAAATTATGGAGGTGGCTGAACGTTTACAAGATGTTGGAATAAAAGCATTATCAATTCACGGAAGGACAAGAAAACAGATGTACAAAGGAGAAGCAGACTGGAATTATATTGCAGAAGTAAAAAACAATCCAAGAATTAAAATACCAATTTTTGGAAACGGTGATGTGGATTCTCCTGAGAAAGCACTAGAATATAAAAATAAATATGGTGTAGATGGAATAATGATCGGAAGAGCAGCAATTGGTAACCCATGGATATTCAATGAAATAAAATATTACTTAAAACATAAAAAGAGAAAAAGCATACCTACTATTGATGAAAGAATTGATGCAGTAAAAAAACATCTTTACTTTTCAATTAAATGGAAGGGTGAGAAGCTTGGTCTAGTCGAGATGAGAAGACATTATAATAATTACTTTAAAGGAATTGAGAACTTTAAAGAATATCGAATGAAGTTAGTTCTTAGCGAAAGTATCAATTCATCAATGGAAACATTAGAGGAAATTTCTAGTATCTATACTACAAAGAGAGAGACTAGTTTAACATGATCAAAAACAAAAATGCTTACGCCTGGTTATTGCTGATTCTTTTAAGTTTAATCTGGGGTAGCTCACCAATATTAATTAAGAAATCATTAGTATCATTGGGGCCCTTTGAAATTGGTGCGCTAAGATTATCATTCGCTGCTATTGTTCTTATACCATTTCTTTCAAAAAATTTTAAAGAGGTTAAAAAAGAGGATATACCAATATTATTTATCTCTGGAATAGTAGGAAACGTGATTCCATATTTTTTGTATCCAATAGCTCAGACAAATATAGACAGTGGAACCTCGGGTGTTTTAACTTCTCTCACTCCGTTTTTTGCTTTATTAATTGGAGTATTTTTCTACAAACTAAAAGCAACCAAAAATAACATTATTGGTTTAACTATAGGTTTTTCAGGAACAGCAGCATTAATACTCTTATCAGAAAATACAGATGCTAACCAGTCAAACTTATATGGACTCTATGTTGTGTTAGCGACTATACTATACGGAATTAATTTAAATCTTGTAAAATACCACTTGAATCATCTTAAACCAGTAACTATTACCAGCTTCTCCATTGTTTTAATATTGCCAATTACTGTATATATACTATTTGCACACACACCGTTTCTTACTCATATGCAAAGTTTCAATACTTATAAAAACGAATTTATTTATGTATTTATTTTAGGAATTTTAAGCACTTCAATTGCTACATTGATTTTTTATAATTTAATAAAGATAAAAGATACAGTCTTTGCATCAACAGTTACCTACTTAATGCCAATTGTTGCGGTTGTGATTGGAATACTAGATGGTGAAATAGTAAACCTTTATCAACTCAGTGGTATGGGATTGATAATTTTAGGAGTATATATAAATAGTATAAAAAAGTAAGAGTTAAACTCCTTCACGTTCTAGTAGAGACTTGGTAAGCCTAATTCCTTCTTCCTCACTGTATCGAGATCCTTCATATTCTATTGAGACATATCCTCGATATTTAGATTTTTTTATAATACTCATCATTCTTGAAAAATCCGTTTCAATACAGTTGCCATCAGAATCAAAATCGTTACTCTTTGCGCTAACGCTCATTGCATAAGGTAATAATTCCTCAACACCAAGATATCTATCATACTCTACTGCACATCCTGATGTTGTAGCGCCCCAATCTGATAAATTTTTAGGAGTACTTCGAATGCAAAAATTTCCAAAGTCAGGAAGGGTACCAATATTTTTCCTGTTTGCGTTCTCGATTACCTTGACTAACCATTTTGCGTTAGAAGAATAACCACCATGATTTTCAACAATAACATTTACACCAAAGTCTTCAGAAAATTCTCCAAGAACAGCTAACGATTCGGATGCGTTTTTTGATACCTCTTCCTCAGAGCCATTCCCTGCTGCGTTCACCCTGATATGGGAACAACCAATAAACTTTGCAGCCTCTACCCATTTCTTATGATTATTAATAGCCTTAAGTCTATTTCTTTTATTTGTATCACCCAGGTTACCTTCTGAATCAATCATAATTAAATTGTTAATTATGCCATTATCTTCAGATATGTTTAACATTTCACTTAGGTATTTTTTATTCTTTGCTTTATTAATAAAAAATTGATTTACATATTCAACTACACCTATATCAAATTTCTCTCTAGCTATTCTAGCAAAATCAAGGTTATCGATCTTCCCTGACTTTAAAGATTTATTTAATGACCACTGAGCAAGTCCAATCTCAAAAAAAGGATCTTGCCCCCGATAGGCAAAGATAGGATTGGAAATAAGACTTCCTGCTATTAACGATTTATATATAAAATCTCTTCTTTTCATTTAATTAATTTAAAAAAAATTATTCATAGACGCTACTAAATAGTACACCATTATAATCTAACTCTCCAGCGGTAATTGCGACCGGTAAAATATTTTCTTTTGGAGGAAGTGGACATGTGGTAAAAGTCGAGAAAACACAAGGAGGATTGTAGGCCATATTAAAATCAATTGTCATATTATTATTACTATCTGGTGGATCTAGATATAAAAACCTTCCCCCGCCATAGGTTGATTCACCATTTGTCAAATCCCCAAAAGCAATAAAATATCTCCCTGAAGATCTAACTGTAGGTTCAAATGAATATTCAGTTCCCCCATAATTGAAATATATTTTCCCCGGAACAATATCAAAATAACTACCACCCTGAAAGTTTGGAATAATAGCTTTTTTTGGGGTTTCAAAAGGTTTAAAGGTTGCATTTACTATCCACCTCTTGCTATAAGTGAAGTGATTAATTTCTAAAGCACTTTTTAGCATTGGGTGATTAAAATTTCTAAGCCTTATCCCTATAACTCCAGAGTCAACATGAACAAACCACCTAAAAGAACCCCTATCAAAAAAGTTGAAGTCTTCAAAGAAGTTATAAGATATATCTGTAATTAATTTATTTTCAAATAAGACAGGCACATAATATTTAAATGTAATGATAGAATCTTTTACAGTAAACTCAGCAAAATTATCAGGAAAACCATTTGGCATCAACATATCATTTCCTTCTGAAGAACCCATTGTGTGTTTTCCATCTTCAATCTGATAAAGTCCGGCCAGGTTAAGAAAACCATCCTCAGCATACAATGCATTTTTTCTTCTCAACTTCCAATTCTCGTAATACTCAGGGTTTACTGTTTCTGAGCATGATAAAACAATTAAAAAAAATATTAAAAATCTTAATTTCATTATATTTATAAAGTTAACATTTTTAGAAAAAACCGTGAAAATCATCCTTACACTCCTTATTAACTTTATAATAAATCTAGCCTCTGGTAGTCCTTATAAAGAAAATGATAAAATATCATTACTAGTATTCTATGAGACTCAAGGATTTGTTCACGACGAAGCTATAAGAGAAGGAAAAGTAATGATGTCTAAAATTGGAAATAAAAAAAACTACAATATAATTTTTGCAGAAAACTCTAACCTTTTTGAAGAGTCTTATTTAGATAAAATAGATGTTATGATTTTTCTTTGCACAACATTAGACGTCTTAGATGAAAATGAAGAAAAAGCAATGAAAAACTTTATCAGAAATGGTGGGGGATTTATTGGAATTCATTCAGCGACAGACACAGAATATGAGTGGGAATGGTATGGGAAATTAGTTGGAGCTTACTTTATGAATCACCCAGATATTCAGAAAGCAACAATAATAACAGAAAAAAAACACCACTTTTTAACAGACCACCTCAAAGACAGATGGAGTATAAAAGATGAGTGGTATAACTTCAAAGATTTCAACCCAGATATAAATGTTTTATTAAGTTTAGATGAGAGTAGTTATGAGGGTGGAGAAAATGGTGAGTATCACCCCATTTCATGGTATCATGAGTTTGAAGGTGGAAGGTCATTTTATACAGGTTTGGGGCATGTTGGTGAGGTATACAAGGATCCTAGATTTGTTAAAATGATAGAGAAGGCAATTTTATATACATCTGGTTTAGTTACTAAATAAATTTTTTGATGTATTGCTGCTGTCAAAAACCCTAAAAGCAACGACCTCAGCCTCAGCGGTTACTTTATTGTTACTTTCTACATAACATTTAATTAGTACTTTTTTTGGCGTATAACTCTTGACAACTGCTCGTAACTTAACTTCTTTGTTTGGTGTAGGTTCTATAAATCTAACCTTAATTGTTCCAGTTGCATACCTATAATGTGGTTTTGAGCTTAACTCTCTTTTCTCAAATTTATATGCATAAGCCATAGCTGTTCCCATTGTGTGGCAATCAATTATAGTCGATATTATACCACCATTCATAATATCCTTCCAGCCTTGATGAAATTGTTTAGGCTTCCAAAAACACACAGACTCATCACCATCCCAAAAACTTTTTACGTGTAAACCATCCTTGGTTTCCCTACCACATCCAAAACAAACATTACCAGGCATATTATTCTGAAAAATCTTTGGTGAATCTTTTGATAACATTCTATCTTAAATAATATTAGTAAGTATGATAAAAACTATTGATCTAAATTTTCAAGGTATAAAGTCAACAGTTGCATGTTTTCTGTTAAAGATAAACAAAGAACTTGCATTAATTGAATGTGGACCAGAGAGTTGCCTGAAAAACCTGAAGAGTGAGATTAAAAAAAATGGAGAAAATGCTGAAAACATAAAGCATGTTTTCCTTACACATATTCATCTAGATCACGCAGGTGCTGCATGGTGGTTTGCAAAAAATGGAGCAAATATTTACGTCCATCCGTTTGGTAAATCACACTTAATTAACCCTGAGAAATTAATTGCTTCTGCAAAAATGATATATGGCAAAAGTATGAATGAACTATGGGGTAGTATTGAGGGAATTGATGAAAATAAGGTAATACCGGTGAACGATAAAGAAAAAATTAAAATTAATCATATAGAAATAAAAGCTTTACATACACCAGGCCACGCTAAACATCATATTTCGTGGGTTATTGGAGACTCAGTATTTACTGGAGATGTTGCGGGAGCTAAAATAAATAATGGCCCACTAGTACCAGCTTGTCCACCTCCAGACATTAACGTTGAGGAATGGGAAAAGAGTTTGGAGATAATCAAAGAAGAAAATCCAAAGTTCCTTTACTTTACTCACTTTGGTAAATTCTCATATAAAGAAAATGAAATAATAAATCTTCAAAATACTTTGAAAGAGTGGTTGATATGGGTAAAAAAAAATAGAGATCAAAATGAAACTATTCTGATAGAAAAGTTTAAAGTTTATATCAAGAAAAGTTTAAAAAGTAAATTAGTAGATGACCAAACAATTGAACAATACTGTATAGCAAATCCACCATATATGAGTATTTTAGGATTGAAAAGAGTTTTAATAAAAAAGAATTATGATAAAGCTTAAAAGAATAAAAGAAAAAGAAATAGTACCAGGGTTTTTTGGAAAATTTTGTCATGGTGATAAGATGACTTTGGCCTTTTGGGAAGTAAAGAAAGGGTCCTCTATACCTGAGCACAATCACGTTCACGAACAAATTCTATTTGTTCAAAGTGGGAAGTTTGAACTAGCCTTAGAAGGTGAAAAAATTACTGTCAAAAAAAACGAGTTAGTTGTTATTCCATCTAATAAGAATCACTCTGGAATTGCACTATCTGACTGTAAATTGATTGATGTTTTTACACCGAAAAGAGAAGAGTATAATAATTAATAAATGGAAATATCTAATAAAGATTTCAAGAAGCTGATATATCAGGCTACTGATATGATTACAGACTGGTATGATAAAAAGCTTCGGGGATCTAAAATATACAATAACAAAAGTCCTGCAGAAATCAGAGAAACTTTTAAAATTAAGAGTAAAAATAAAGGGACTAAAGCACATGAAGTAATTAAAAAACTTGAAAAAAATTTAATTGATTCATCAAATTTTAATCCAAGCCCAAACTATTATGGTTATATAACTGGGGGTGGTAATCAAATTGGAATAATTGCTGAATATATTAAAGCTGCACTAAATCAAAATAATCTCAAGTGGCATAGTGCTCCTGCAAATAGTGAAATAGAAAAAATTGTTATCGAATGGATATCAGAATTTATTGGGTACAATCAAAAATGTGGAGGGGTTTTAGTCAGTGGCGGTTCTGTAGCAAACCTTATGAACATAGCTGTAATGAGAAAGGTAAAAGGGGGTAAAAAAATTAAAGAAAAAGGAATATATAAAGAAAAAGTAATGAGGGTCTATGTATCTGAAGAAGGACACTCAAGTATCGATAAGGCAATGGATATTTTGGGGCTAGGATCTGAAAATCTTGTCAAAGTTAAAAGAGATAAAAATTTTAAGATTCAAATTAATGAATTAGAGAAAGAAATAAACCATGACCTAAAATCTGGACTTAAACCAATAGGGGTAATAGGAATAGCCGGTACAACAAATACTGGTAGTGTTGATCCTATGGACGAAATAGAAAAGGTTTGTAAAAAATTTGATTTATGGTTCATGGTAGATGCTGCATATGGTGGACCGGCAGCTGGTCTTAAGGAACATAAAAGTTTATTTAAGGGAATGGAAAAAGCAGACTCTATTCTTCTTAATCCACATAAATGGATGTTTGTTCCATTTGAGGTGGCATGTGTTCTTGTTAAAAATCAACAACAGTTAAAAAACACATTTTCTTTAATCCCCGAATATTTAATGGGTGGTGCAGATATTGATGAGAGGGAAGACTTAATGAACTACAGCATTCAACTGTCAAAAGATTTTAAAGCTTTAAAAGTATGGATGACTATTGAGGTTTATGGACACTCTGTCATTTCAAAAGCAATACGAAACGATATAGAGATGGCATTATATGCATATGAAAAAATTAAAAATAATGATTTATTCAAGGCATTGCACAAGCCTGAATTGTCAATTTTTTGTTTCAAGTATATAAGTAAATTAAAAAATATCTCAGATGATATTTTAAATAAAAAAATTATTGAGGAAATAGAAAAAGACGGTAGAGTTTTTCTTTCTGGAACCGTTATAGATAAAGAGAATGTCCTTAGGATAAATTGCATAAATCACAGAAGGAACAAGAAAGATATTGATTTTTTGATAAGGGTATTGGAGGAGATAGGATCAAAAGTAGAAGATAAATTGGGAAATCTATCCGTCTAAAATTTTTAAATACTTCTCTTTAACATAATTATAAGCTGATAGATGCTGAGCAAGAATTGGTTCTCCATCTGGAAGATCATTTTGTTTATATGGATCTACTTGCTTTCCATTTCTCCAGAACCTGTAACATACATGAGGGCCTGTAGCCAAGCCTGTAGAGCCAACATATCCGATGATATCGCCCTGTCTAACATTTTTACCAGGCTTAATTCCTTTTGCAAATTTAGACATGTGAAGGTATTGTGTTGAGTATATATTGTTATGTTTTACCTTAACAAAATAACCGTTGTTTCTACCATATCTAGCTTCAATTATTTTTCCGTCAGCAACAGTCATTATCGGAGTGCCTCTTGGTGCAGCATAATCCGTTCCTAAGTGGTCTCGGTATCTTTTCAAGACTGGATGGAACCTTTTCTTTCTATATCTGGACGATATTCTATAAAAGTTAAGAGGAGATCTTAGAAAAGTTTTCCTTAAACTCTTTCCGTTTTCATCAAAATAATCGTTACCTAAACCTTGATTATATGAGAAGGCGTAGAAATCTTTTTCATTGTGTGTAAACCTTGCAGCCTTAACATTACTAATTCCAACAACAACGCTGTCAATTATTTCTTCTGTGTACAGAATTTTGTAGTGATCTCCTGGATTAATTCTAAAAAAGTCAATCTGCCACGCAAAAATATCAACCATTTTGTTTACGAGTTCAATAGGATAGTTAAGGTCATCGAAACTCAGGTAAAGACTCGAATTTATTTTGCCCTCAATTTTCTTTTCTTTATATGTTATCTTTCTTTTTGTAATACTAGCCTCAACACTTTCATCAAGTGAACAAACTAAATAATCGTAAACACTTGTCTCATAAACAAAGAAGGATGGTTTGGGGTTATTATGTTTGTAAAAAAGGGTGAAAAAGTTTCCATTCTTAAGTTTTTTTAAATTAAAAAATGGTTTTATTGCAAGGCTTGCGTCATAAATCTTTTTATTAGATAGTCCGCGTCTAGATAAAATATCTGAGAAATTTTGACCCCATTTAATCTTATGTGTTTCATACCTAAAAGAATCTAAATTTATACCAAACTTAAATTCAGGAGTATTAATAATTATTTCTTCGGAATTTTCAGTTAAAGGAATGGTAGATTTTTTTTGAGAACAGGAGATTAATATCAGAAAAAAAAACAAAAATATTTCAATTCTTATAAAACGCATCTATACCTTTTTTTAGGTTATTAATATATTTTTCGATATTCAATTCATAACCCCAAGGAGGAGAAATTATTTGATCTGAAAAGGGGTTTATAACAACATAATAGGGTTGAGCATTATTCTGAAAACGAGATATTTGAAAATCAGAATTTTGCCTACCTATAGACTTTTTAACCTTACCATCGTAACTTGATACATACCAGTTTTCCTCAGAAAGAATGGTTTTATCATCAACATAAAGTGATACCAAAACATAATCATTATTTAATATGTCTCTTACCCTTTGGTCAGGCCAGACCCTTGCCTCAATATCTCTACAATTAACACAACCATGCCCCGTAAAATCTAAAAGTACTGGTTTATTAACTTCTTTTGCATAACTCATACCCTCATCAAAGTCAAAGAAGCCCTTAAGTCCGTGTGGCAACTCAAAAATATCAGCAAACTTTATATTATCATAAAATGTGTCATTTTCAAGGTAATCCGAAAAGAAGGGTGTTCTCTTAAGTGTTTTAATGTCAACATATGTCGGACTTTGTGGTGGTAAATACGCCGCAAGGTACGTTAGCCTATTTCCAAAAATTCCAGACAGTAATGTAAGAGATAATAATAAGATGGAAACACCCAGCATTGTGTTTACTATTCCTTTATTTAAATTATATCCTTCAGGAAGCTTAATCATTCCAAAAACATATAAAGCAAGAATAAATAGTAAAGCCGACCAAATTACTAGGATTATATCTCTACTTAACAGATTAAAGTGATAGGCTTTGTCAACAACACCTAAAAATTTAAATGAAAAAATAATCGCAATAAAACCAAGTATTACTCTTAAAGTTATCATCCACCCACCTGACTTTGGTAAGGACTTTAGTTTGTCAGGAAATATTGCTAAAAGAGTAAATGGTGTAGCAAATGCGGTTGAAAAAGCTAACATACCAAGTACTGGCTGAATCTTCAAGCCACTTGCAGATTGAACTAGTATACTACCAACCAAAGGACCTGTACAAGAGAATGAAACTAGAACCAAAGTTAAGGCCATAAAAAATAAACCAATAAATCCTCCTTGATCAGACTTTTTGTCTATTGATGTAATTATACCAGAAGGAAGTGTCAGCTCAAAAAATCCAATTAGTGATGCACCAAAAATTAGAAATAGTATAAAGAAAATTATATTAGGGACCAAACCTGTTGCTATATCATTAGCTGTTTGTGGGCCCATTAATAATGAGAGGAAGACGCCAAAAAAAGTAAATATTATAATAATTGAAAGGCCATAAATTAAAGCGTCAAGTGTTGAGTTTTTCTGAGTTTTATTAGCAAAAAAAGAAACCGTAATAGGTATCATAGGGAAGACACAGGGGGTTAAAATTGCTAAGAAACCTGCAAGAAAAGAAAATAAAACAAAGGACAATAATGATTCATTCTCTTTTACATTTAAATAATCAACTGATAATACCTCTTTCGAATCTATTTTTTTAAAAAAACTAAAATCTGTCTCTAAGGGTATACACATTTTTTGTATCTCTGAGCAGACTTGATATGATATAAAACCATTAACGGATAAGTTATTATTATTTTTGATTATAGATTGAATAAAAGCACCACCATTGTCTAAGTATCTTACATCTGCAAGCCAGACTGAGTCAAACTTTGTTTTTACATTTTTAACCTTAATGTTTTCGTGTAAGCTATAAGTAGCATTTTCATCAAAATCAAACATTGTGTAGGGTCCTGCCTCTGGATCATTATCCGAAGAGTATATATACCAACCCAACTCGGTGGTAGGCTCAAAGATTAGATCTAACTTTTCAGAATCAGAATAATTGCTGCTATCAACTTTGAACTCCCAAGATATTGGCTCGAGTATTTGAGAATAGGATGAAAAAAATAAACCAAAAAAAAGGAAGGATAATACAGCTTTTTTACTCATTATTTTTTTGAAAAATTTTGATAAAACGATGTTATAGTCTCTATCCCCATGTAAAAATTATAAAGTCCAAAAGATTCATTTGGGGAATGAATAGCATCTTCGTCTAGTCCAAAACCCATAAGAATAGAATCCCTTCCTAACTCTTTTTTAAAATGAGAAACTATTGGGATGCTTCCACCATCATAAGTTGGAATTGGTTCTTTATTCCAAACCGTTTTAAATGCATCAAATGCTGCTTTATAGCCTTTTGTATTTGTATCAACAACAACTGGCTCACCACCGTGATGTTCAGTAACTTTGATTGAACATGAAATTGAGCAAATAGACTTCAAGTGATCAGAAAATAATTTAGTAATATCTTTTGAGTTTTGGTTAGGGACTAGTCTCATGGAAATTTTTGCAAAAGCTTTAGATGGAAGAACTGTTTTTGAACCCTCACCAGTGTAACCACCCCAAATGCCATTTACATCAAGTGTTGGTCTAATTCCTATTCTCTCTGTTGTAGAGAACCCTTGCTCTCCATACTCCTCACCTATTTCAATATGTGATCTAAAATGACTAATATCAAATGGTGCAGAATTAATTTTTTCTCTAGATTCTGCGGAATGATCCGAAACGTTATCATAAAACCCTGGAATATTAATTGTCCCGTCAGGGTTTTTTAGAGAGGATATTATTTTACACAGTTCATTAATTGGATTATTAACAGCACCCCCATAGGTTCCAGAATGTAAGTCTCTATTTGGACCAGTTAGCTCGACTTCCATGTATGAAAGGCCCCTAAGCCCAACAGTAATCGAAGGAGTTTCGTTGTTAATAATACTTGTATCTGATATTACAATAACATCAGATGAAAGTTTTATTTTGTTTTCTGAAACAAACTTTTCTAAATTATCTGATCCACACTCCTCTTCACCTTCAATCATAAATTTGATGTTGAAATTTACTTTATCTAATTTTTTTAAAACCTCATAAGCTTTTAAGTGCATAAACATTTGTCCCTTATCATCACATGACCCTCGAGCATAAATTTTTTCATTTTTAATAACTGGCTCAAAGGGTGGCGAGTCCCACAATTCATATGGATCAGCAGGCTGAACATCATAATGACCATAAACAAGAATAGTAGGAAAAGATTTATCGATAATTTTTTCGGCATAAACTATGGGGTGTCCAGCTGTTTTTATTTTTTCTACAGCATCTAAATTTAATTTATTAAACTGATCAACCAAATAGTCAGCGGCCCTGTCTACTGAGTCTTTAAATTTGGGGTCTGCGCTTACAGATTCAATACGTAACAAATCATAAAGCTCATCTAAAAAACGTTCCTTATTACTATCGATATAGTCTTTTATTTGCATGGTGCAAATTTAATTAAATGAATTATATGTTTACATTATTTGTGCCTTAAAATCCATCATCATCATCAGATATAGTTTTAAAGATTTCATCTTCTAAAAATGTGTCAGATGGTGATAACAAATCATACGGTTCTGTGATATTAAAATATTTTAGTCTGAAGTTATTGACATAGTTTAGCACATCATCCTCGTTCGATAATAGTATATTTATATACTTACCACGAGAGTAGGTTATTTCATCAAATTCTGAGTTTAAATCAGTGTCAGAAGAAATAATTTTTAATTGATTTCTGTCGTAAGACATATACAACCAAAACTCTGGGGATGGCTGTAAAAAGAAAGATAAAACGTAGTCATAATCGTTATTATATTCAATCTCAAAAAACCCATCCATTGAGGCATTAATATCTATATCACCAATATTCGATACGTTTACTACAGATGTGTTGTACCATGAGTTGTTTGAAGAGGACCAATTAAGTTTTGTATTAGGTAATACAAAAAAACTATTCATTATGGGGTCAAGCTCTATGAGAGACCTATAGCTACTTAAAATTGTATTTTCATAGATTTCAACTTTCTCATTACCAACAATATCCGAAAGCCTAACTAAAAGATCTTGCTCATTATCATGAGCTACACCAGCGCCATAATTTTCTATTGATTCATTAAATAACTCAGCAATATCATTTATAAGAGACCTCCTTATATTTACATCAATTATATATACCCCCTCAGATTGTATATCCATGGAATCAAGAAAAGTACTTCCAGTCATTGATGAATAAATCTTAAAATTATTGTCATTGTCAATTAGACTTACACTGCCTTCAAACGACAACATTCTGTCTAATGGACTAAATAAAAGTGAGTTTCCGTTATAGACTTCCTGATCTCTTTTTTCATTTGTTTCAATAAGGTAAACTTTATCAAAAGAGTCGTATGATAAAAGACCAGTAGGATTAAAAAATACTAAGCTTTTCTTTTCAACCGAATTATTGAAAAAATCAAAGTAAAGAGCATTTCCATTCTTGGATATCGCAGATGAATAAAAATTATCTTGTTCTGATATATTTATGGAAAGTTGATCTCCTGGCGCAAAATAATTGTTATATGATATCGCCCTATTTTCATCAAAGTTTTTTATTTCTGATGGTATAATTTTTCCATTAAATAAGAGCTGAGCGTTATTAGCAAAAAGTTCAATATTACCAAAAAAGTTAAACCCTGGCTCCATAAGTATTGGTGATTCTTTGTCTACTACACCTGATGAAAACGATGTTTTAATTTTTTGTTCATTTTCGTCAAGTGTTTCAACCAGTTTAAATTCTGAAAAGGGTATATTAAAAGTATCATTATTAAAGTTTACATATTCGTAAATACCACTACCAATAAATTGATCCTTAGAGTTAATATCCACTGATGCATTAATGAACCTGTGGTATTCATTTATAGTATCTAATATAATTTCAGAATCATAAAGCTTAGATATGCTAAAATTTTCACCAATTTCAACTTCACCGTTTCTAGGTAAAATAAAAGCATCAGATATCTGTAACTCGTCAACATCATTTAATTTAAGTTGCTTTGTCTTTAAATCAATATTAGCTGAATTACTTGTTACGCTCCAATTTGAAAATAAATCTTCTTTAGGAAAAAAAGATGGTGCGATGTCTAATGTGTTTTTATTATAAAAAAATAAGTCTTCATTTATAATGTCCCAATATACGTTTTCTACTGAAGTGTAAGTTTTATAATATGGTAAATAATAGTTGTCCTCATCAAGATAATCTGACATTAAACTAATTTTTTTGTCATTTACATTTAAAACCAACGACACATCATTTGACTCTAAAAAGCTCGAATCATAGGAATAGTGATTAAAAATGACAGATGCTTGATCCGAAGTAACAAGGTCAGAATTAAATAGAAATTTGTCAGAAATAAAAATTGAACTATTATATAACAAGGATCCTTCTGAACTTAAACTGTTTCCTGAAATCCATACATCTCCCTTAATTTCCATAGATCTATCAAATCCAGTAAAGAGGGAACTTTCATTGTCACTTTTTACTCGAAATGAATCATGCCTTAGATAAAAATAGTCATCAGATAAATTGTAAAAACTAAACTTGGAGTTAGAAAAATCCATGTCTGGGTAATTAAAGTCTTTTGATTTTGAATACCCTCTATACAGAAATGCTTTATCAGTAAAACCTGATACGGAGTCAGGAAAAAGCCTTATTTTTTTAGAGAAAACCCTTAACTGATTATAGGAAATACTGCCATCTGCGTAAAGACCAGTAGAATCAACTCTTAAATTTTCAAATACATTAATTTTACTATCGTAAGCTGGAATCCCTTTTTCTTCTAATGCTAAATCAAAACCAAAAGAATTATCTGGCATTGTTATGAGTTTTGCTTCAAGCGGATTAAAAATATTATTTGAATAAAATGTACCTGGAAATTCAAATTTTGGTAGAGTGGATTTGTCTAAACTATCAATTCTAAACTGATCAATTGAAAAATAAAAACTACTATCGTATTCAGGACCATAATCTTCAGGCATACTGAAAAAAACTTTAGTGCTTTTATCTGAAACAAAGTATGGATAATTAGGAAGGAGCTTTAAGGAAGATTTATTTCTAGGGTTATTAATTAACAAATCACCTCCTATATTATAGAGATAATTATAATTATCAATAAGATCTTTAGAAGCAATCATCTTCAAGGTATCAATTTCAATTAAGTCTAGCTTATAGGAGTTATAATCAAAGAGTAGGTCTACACCAATGAAATCAAAATTTCCAACAGAAATATCACCAATTAATTTAAGGTTTCGATCTCTACGTAATTCTACTTTACCAAGTCTTGGAAATACTTCCATTTTATTTTTATTGCTTAGTGTTATTTTCTCAACCCCATTAAAGAACATGCTTCTTAACTCAATATCATAGATAATGTTTTTTGAACTAGGGGATATAGAGTTAAATGAATACTCATCATAATCTGATCTTTTTAAATGTGACAAGAAATAATGTCTGGTTTTTGGCAGGACCTTAACAAAACCACTTAAGGGATCAAATGAAATAAACCCATCTCTCCACAAGTCAATAATTCCTCCTCTTATTAAATCAGAATTTGTTTTTAATGCATAAGACAAATCATCAATAAAAAAATCTAACCTCCTGTTTTTCATTACAAAATTGTAGGTTGCCTTAAGTATGTTTATACCATTTAAGTCTGTTAATTCATTCATTATCCGGTCAGAATAATACTTTGTTGATTTAACTTCTACTGGTCTTTGATCAGGGGCTATCATAATACCAAGGTTCATTATTCTTTGTCCGGGGGTATAATACAAGTAGTCAGATATTATTTCCACCTCAAAAAAAGTAGAATAAAATGGAGTATTTTTTAAACTGCCCTCTAGATTAAATAGCTGAATCTGATTGGTGTTAATATTGTATTTTAATTCTAAAGAAGGGTGATATAAAGAGTCATTTTCTTCAATAAATGAAAATTGGGTGTTATTAGAAAGAATTTGATTATTTATTAAGGAGAAAGACTTAGACCTTAAAACAATTTCCTTATCGTTCTCAAGAATAAATATTAACTCAGATTGATCTCTCTTCTTTGATGAAGTAGATAAGGTATTTCCATCTATATAAACACCTGCTTTTAATTTTAAAAATTTATTTATAACGAACTCATTATTACTTGAATTTGACTGAAAAACAAACTGAGTAAAACGCTGGTCTTGTTTAAATGGATCATAAGAAAAGACACCAAGTATTGGTCTATAATCTTTAGAAATTAATTTTGAAGAATTAGAAATTATTTTGCCATTTTTAAGATCTATTGAAAAATTATCCAAAATAACTTGATTAGTGTTTATATAAACACTCTCAAAAGAAAAATCAATTTTCCCATTTTCTCCTAGAATTATATTTAAATCTGGATAAAACTTCAATTCATCAGTTTCAACAAAAAACTCTCCGTTATTGTGAACATATTTTAAAGAGACGTTTGAGAGTATAAAGACTACAGACCCAGATGAAGCTCCGTAATTGGTTAAAGATTCAAAAGGAGGAGCCTGATCAATATCAATTTTAATTTTTTTGTCACCATAGAGTTTATAAGATGGTGATTCTATGAATACCTTTTGATTAATTTGATTGAGGGTTTCCTTAAAATAGTTATCCTCTAAGCCCCTATTTATAATACTGTTTAGATAATAATTTAAAAGGGGTTCAATTTTATTTTTAGATATTAACTTATTTGAAACAATCAAATTAAAATATTCTAGAAAATAATTAAAGTTAAACTCATTTTTATAGTTTAATGTGTTTATGATTGAAAGAAGGACCCTTTTTTCCTCATTACTCAGATTATCGTTCCAAATCGATATGGATTTTTGATATTCTTCTGTGTCCTTTATTGTTGTTTCTGTAGAATTTAATTTTTTTGATAAAATGGATACAAAATTATTCTCATCAATTATTGATATCTGTTGAGATACTAATGAAAAATAAAGAGAAAAAAAGATTAAACTTAAAATAAGTTTTTTGATATAAATAGAAATTGACATGATCTCAATTTATTGAATTAACTATATCAATAAAATCTTTAGCGTTGAGCGATGCCCCACCAATTAAGCCGCCATCTACGTTTTTAATATCAAATATTTGTTTTGCGTTTTCCGGCTTAAGACTTCCCCCATAAAGTATACTTATATCATTTGACAGTGATGAGCTGTATTTACTTTTAATTAAACTTCTAATGTGTCTATGCATCTCACTAATATCATTTTCAGATGCTGTTTCACCTGTTCCAATTGCCCAGACCGGTTCATATGCAATAATTATCTTTTTAAACTCTGAGCTCTTCAGTTTAAAAACAGATAAATTCAATTGTTCCTCAACAAAGGATAGGTGAGTATTATCTTTTCTAATATTTATTGGTTCACCACAACAAAATATTGGTGTAATATTATTTTCAAGTAGTAATCTAGTTTTTGCAAAAACAATATCATCAGACTCACCAAAAATTTCTCTTCTTTCACTATGGCCAACTAATGAAAAGGGAACAGAAATGCTAGAAAGCATTTTAGCAGAAACCTCACCAGTATAAGCACCTTCTGAATAATCACTTGAATTTTGAGCTGACACAAAAACCGAATCAACTCCTTCACACATTTTGGTTACAGTATTTAAAAAAGGAAAGGGAACTGATAATATTTTTAAAACCTTTGTGTTATTAGATTCTGATATATACTTTAAAAAATCAAAGGTTAATTTTTTTGATGAGTACTCATCATTATTCATTTTCCAATTTGCTGCAACTATTTTTCTTGGCATACTACAAAATTAGCTTAATTATTTAATTTGATAGAATGATTACCTAAACGAACATTTTCCTTAAATATTTTCCTGTCTTATTATTATTTATATTAACTAACTCTGTCGGTTCTCCCTCAAAACAAATAGTACCTCCATTATCTCCACCTCCAGGTCCCATATCGATTATCCAATCTGCTTGCTTTATAAGCTCTGTGTTGTGTTCAATTATTATAACAGAATTGTCTCTTGCTATCAGGTCATTAACTGATTTCATAAAATTTTCTATATCCATGTTGTGTAGACCTGAGGTTGGTTCATCAAAAATAAAAAGCGAATTATTTTTGGATACTTTATTATCTTGGATAAGGTAGGAAGCTAATTTTAATCTCTGAGCTTCTCCTCCACTTAAAGTACTAGAGGATTGACCCAACTTCAAATAGCCTAAACCCACATCATTCAACGGCCTTAGTTTATTGATAATTGTTTTTGAATTTTCAAAAAACTTAAGAGAATCCTCAATAGTCATGTCTAGTACGTCATATATATTTTTTCCCTTGATTTTAACTTCAAGAATTTTTTCTTTAAACCTCTTCCCTTTGCAGCTATCGCACTCTAAAAAAATATCAGCCATAAATTGCATCTCTATTTTTTTAATTCCCTCACCTAAACACTCCTCACATCTCCCCCCCTCAACATTAAAGGAAAAGTCTGCAGGAGCAAGATTTTCTCCAATATCAGCAGACTCTTTTGAGTAAAGCTTTCTTATTGCATCGTATGCTTTTGTATAGGTTACTGGGTTTGATCTTGAGGAGCGTCCGATAGGGTTCTGGTCAACTATTTCAATATTTTTAATTTCTTCTACATCACCACGAATAGTATCGTATGCACCTTCTCTCTCAAACTTGCTCTCTAAAATCTTGGCAAGTGCTGGAAATAATACCTGTTTGATGAGTGTGGATTTTCCTGAACCACTTACTCCTGTTACAACTACCAATCCACCTAAAGGAATTTTAACATCGATATTTTTAAGGTTATTTTCTCTTGCGTTTTTAATTTCCAGAAACTTATTTAGTTTTCTTACTTGTGGAAAATATTTTTTTGTTTTATTAAATATGAATTGAGAAGTAGGGCCTTGTGTTTTTTTTGATATTTTATTGGTATCTCCACAATACATAATTTCGCCGCCATTTCTACCTGCTCCGGGACCAATATCCACCAAAAAATCTGAGGACCTTATTACTTCATCATCATGCTCAACTACAATTACTGTATTTCCTACATCTTTTAAAGAAGTTAAAATTTCTATTAGTTTAGATGTATTATAAGGATGAAGACCAACCGTTGGCTCGTCAAGAACATAAAGGGAACCAACTAATGAACTTCCTAGAGAAGTTGCTAATTTTATTCTCTGAAACTCCCCCCCAGAAAGTGTACTTACTTTTCTGTTGAGGGTAAGGTAACCTAGACCAATTTTGTTGATATAGCCTAATCTTGAAATAATCTCTTTTAAAACTCTTTCGCTCATCTTTTTTTCAGAACTGTTAAGTTTTATGTTCTGAAAAAAACTTAAAACCTTATCAAGAGGACTTTCTAATAGCTCAACTATATTTCTGTTCTTAATTCTGACGTAATGAGCTTCTTTCCGGATACCAGACCCTTCACAATCCGAGCACTTAGTTTTTCCCTTATATCTAGATGAAATAATTCTGTATTGAATTTTATAACTTTTTCTTTCGAGATATTTAAAAAACTTATTAATTCCTTTAAAGGGTCCCTTGCCATTCCACAGAATATCAATCTCATTTTTTGATAGATCTTTATATAACTTATGAATATTAAATTCAAGTTGTTTTGAATTTTCTAATAAAGGGTCAAGCCAAACTTTCATTTTCTCTGTTCTCCATGGCGCAACACATCCAGATAAAACTGATAAATTATGGTTTGGAATTATTTTGGTTGGATCAATACCTAAAACATCTCCAAATCCACCACAAACCTTACAAGCTCCGTATGGATTATTGGAACTGAATAGGTTTACTGATGGTTCGATAAACTTTATACCATCAAGCTCAAAAAGATTTGAAAACATGACTTTCTCATTTAAGACATTGACATAAATTGTACCAGAACCCTCAAAAAAAGCTTCTTTACAAACGTCTATTACCTTAAACCTAAAGTCTTCGTCGTTCCGGACAATTATACCTCTATCTATCACAACATTAATTTGAATTGTTTTCTTTTTACTATTTAGAAGAGATTCAATTGTATAAAATTCATTTTCAAGAATAACCCGAGTAAAGCCCTTACTTAACAAAACCTCTAAATCTCTTTTATAATTTTCTTTATCTAATTTTTTAGGAAATGATATAAAATATTTAGTGTCATCTTTTTTTTGATTCAAAAAGTTATAAACATCTAATGGTGTATCTTTTTTTACTTTTTTCCCAGATATAGGTGATGTTGTTATACCTATACTAGCATATAATAATTTTAAGTAATCATAAATTTCTGAAAGAGTTCCGACGGTTGATCTTGGGTTTTTATTGTTTCTTTTTTGATCTACAGCAACAGCCGGTGATAAACCATCTATATATTCAACATTGGGTTTATCCATTCTTTGTAAAAACTGTCTTGCATAAGAGCTAAGACTCTCAATATATTTTCTTTGTCCTTCAGCAAATATTGTGTCAAATGCTAAAGAAGTTTTTCCTGAACCAGAAACACCTGATATCACAACAAATTTATTTCTTGGAATTTTTAAAGAAATGTTTTTAAGGTTGTTAACCTTTGCTCCTTTAATATTGATTTCTGTCGGTTCTGACATGTTTTTTGAATTAGATAAATGATTAAGTATATTTAAATATAATTTAATCAAACAACACAATATGATATAGACTTCTACGTTACCAAATTATAACAGAAGTATGATAAAAACGGATTTAAGTGATAGTTGTTTAATATCACTTTACAAAAAAGGTAACGAAGAGGCTTTGTCATCTCTCTTTGAGAGGCACAAATCTAGAATTTTTACAACTGTTTTCTTTATTGTAAAGGATAAGTACATTGCAGAAGACATATTGCAAGAGGTCTTTATTAAGACAATTAATGTAATTAAAGAAAACAGGTACAACGAACAGGGTAAATTCTTGCCTTGGATTTTACGAGTAGCACACAACATGGCTATTGATAATTTCAGGAAAGAAAAGAGAAACCCAAAAATAACATTGGCAGATGGTTCTGATATTTTTAACTGTCTTAAATTCTCTGAGAGCTCTGAAGACAATGAGGAGTTATCTAAAGACTCTAAAAAATATTTAAAAAAGATGATGTTGAAACTACCAGATAAACAGAGGGAGGTTTTAGTTATGAGACTTTATATGAAAATGAGTTTTCAAGAAATAGCAAAAGAAACAAATGTGAGTATAAACACAGCGTTAGGAAGAATGAGATACGCTCTTCTTGCATTAAGAAAAAAAATTAAATTAAAACAAATTGCCTATGAGTAAAATCTCTACTAATCAAGATATTATAAATCATATCTACAAAGAATTAGAAGAATCTACAGAATCACAAATATTTAATACCAACAAAAACGAAAACCTAGAAATAAGCCTATACAAAGAAGAGGTGGAGGCTATTCTAGGCAAGGTTAGTAGTATTGAATTAATTCCATCTAACGGAGTAATGGATAGAATATTAAATTATTCTATCTCAAAAAAAATCTGTAATTAATCTAGTATAATTTTTTAAGGATAGATCTTCTTCCTATTGATTTGGTTATAATATCATTTTCTATGTTCCAGCCTCTTGCTGGAGAATATTCTCTACCATAAAAAATAATTTGAAGGTGTAGTTTATTCCACAATACTTTTGGAAACAATCTTCTTGCATCTTTCTCGGTAGTCTTTACATTCTTACCAGAGGAGAACCCCCATCGATACATTAACCTGTGAATATGTGTGTCTACAGGAAAAGAAGGAACTCCAAACGCTTGAGACATAACAACACTTGCTGTCTTGTGCCCAACTGCTGGCAAAGACTCTAAAGCTTTAATATCATTTGGCACTCTTCCGTTATACTTTTCAATTAATATCCTGGAAAGTTCAAATATACCTTTAGACTTCATTGGAGAAAGTCCCACAGGTCTAATGATATCACGAATCTCTTCGACGCTCAGCTTCACCATTTTTTGTGGAGTATCTGCCTTACTAAATAGTATTGGTGTAATTTTATTAACCCCCTTATCAGTACTCTGTGCTGATAACAACACAGCAATTAATAAAGTGTAGGAATCTTTGTGATCAAGTGGTGGAGTAACTTTAGGATATAATTTCTCAAGAGTTGATATCATGAAAGTAACCTTTTCTGATTTTAACATGACTAGGTTGGCTTGTAATTTGAGTTATAAAATATTTTTTTAAAGTCAACCTCTAATAAAAGCTCTTCTAACGTTATTTGGTTTTGATCCATATATGAACTAACAATTTTCCAACCTAACCATCTTCCTATTCTTCCTGGGACCTGAGGAGATATTTCATAAGTGCTTGGCCTCTCAGACATATATTTTTGTTTTTCTTTTGATTGATTCTCAAAAAAAAGTTCGTTCTGAATAAAGTAAGAATAAATAAAGGCTTCATTTTCTTCTAAAACTTTAAATTGGCTCTCATCATATCCTAATATAATATTATCTTTCTCACACTCTGATATGGCACCAACCACATAATATAATTTTCCAAAAGCAATCATTTCATTCAACATAGACTGGTCAGATTCATTTATAACATTGAATTGAGAAAAGTAAGACTTAAGTAGTGTAGAATTTAAATAAGCTGGAGTGTATCTATCTAAAATATATTCTGGTAAATCACTTGGTTTGTATTTGTTGTTTTTTTCTAAAAAATATTCAATACCTACACTAATTATGTTTTTTGAAACAACAACATCATTATAGAATCCAGAAACAAGTATGTTAAGGTCTGGCTTAAGTTTGAAATTACTATCCTTGTTGTAATAATGAAATGAATTATTAAGGTTAACATATATCTCATTAAAATCATCATACGTTTTTTTTACGTCCATATATAAACTGTCATAATAGACATTATCAATTAAAGAAAATATTTGTGAAACATCATCCTTTACTAAGGGTGTTCGCAGCTCAAAAAAAGGAGACATGATTTCAGGGTTAGATAATATCAAATCGGAAAACTCTTCTTGACTATCAATCTTCTTTAAGACACCCGTGAGGTCGTTAAAATTTATTTCTTTTGATATAAGGTCTTTTTTTTTTCTACAATCAGTAGAAGTACAAGAAAAAAAAGCAAAAAATAGAAAAACAATAAATCTCACTTCTTGGTTTGAATTATCTGCCTATTTGAGTCGAGAAAAACATAATCCTTTAATCCGATATTAATGTCTTTTTCAATCTTAACCCAACGTCTGTACTTGATAAACCACTTATATTGTCTCGATAGCACTCCAATCGTAAAGTAGGAATACAGATAAGGGTGTACAACAAGGTTTAAATTCTTTTCGTTCTGTTTAACAAATAAATGCTCAATCTTTTTTTCTATTTTGTCAGCTGCTTCGGTTCCCTCCTGATCCAGATCGGCATCCTCTTTTGTCATTTTAAGCTCTTGCCTTACTCTTTGTCTCGTGATTTGCATTAGACAAAATTTTGATAATGGTAAAATAGTGTGTTTTGACCTATCCTCTGCCATAGCTTTTTTCATTGCCTCAAAAAGTTTTCTTTTATTTGAAGTTTTCTTCAGATCGATGAAATCTATTACTATAATACCTCCAATATCTCTAAGTCTTAACTGTCTCGCTATTGTAGAAGCAGCATCTAAATTTACCTTTAGTGCAGACTCTTCTTGGTTTGCTGCCTTACTAGTTTTTCCACTATTTACATCTATAGCGTGCAATGCCTCTGTATGTTGAATGATGACATAACCACCGTTTGATATTGGGACTGTCTCACCAAATAGATCTTGAAGTTGTTTCTCAATACCGTATACCTCAAAAATTGGAGCAGGAGATGAATAAAGTTTTACTATTTTCTCTTTTTTTGGCTCAAATTTTTTGACATAACTCTTAACTTCTTTATGGAGTTCCTTGTCGTCAATTACAATATTATCGAAGGATGAGTTTAAGATATCTCTTAGC
This sequence comes from uncultured Marinoscillum sp., assembly GCA_902523065.1. GTDB lineage: Bacteria > Bacteroidota > Bacteroidia > Cytophagales > MED-G16 > MED-G16. Next base: position 10,516 of record CABYXZ010000005.1, on the reverse strand, counting down.
AATGAGGTAGCTTTATTTTCTTCACCAATTATCTTCTCTCCTACCTTAGCTTTTTTTATTTTTTTAACACCTTCTTTCCATATACTGGTCAAAGACTGTAAATCCTTATCCAACTCAGAAACAGATTTATTTTCCGCAACAGTCCTTACAATAACACCAAAGTTTTTTGGCCTTATTGATTTTATTAAGTTAATAAGTCGCATTCTCTCTTCGCGCTTTGTAATTTTTTTTGATACATTAATTGTTTCAGAAAAAGAAACTAAAATTAAATATCTGCCAGCCAAAGAGAGTTCTGTTGTAACCCTCGGACCTTTTGTTGAGATTGGCTCTTTTACAACCTGAATTAGAATTTCATCACCTTTTGTGAGAACTTCGTTGATTTTTCCAAACTTATTAATATCATCAAGCTTCTTTGAAGAATCGTATGATACCTTTCCTTTACCTCTTGCGTTTTTAACAAACGATTTTAGCGACAAAAATTGGGGACCTAAATCTAAGTAGTGTAGAAATGCGTCTTTTTCAAAGCCAATATCTATAAAGGCAGCGTTAAGACTTTTGTTAATTTTTTTAACTTTTCCTACATATATATCACCTACATTGAATTTAGTTTCATCACTTTCTTGATGAAATTCGACAAGTTTTTTATCCTTTAGAAGTCCAATTCTACTTTTGTCGCGAGATGAATTTATAATTAACTCGCTACTCATAGTGTTATTGTTTTATTTCTTTTTATGTCTATTCTTTCTTAATCTTTTTTTTCTTTTATGTGTTGATATCTTATGTCTTTTTCTTTTTTTACCACTTGGCATTTTTACTGTTATTTACTTTTTAAAAAAAAATCCAAATCTTTTATTAGCAAACTATCGTCAGACGCCATCACAATGTTAAAGAGAGAGTCTGCAGTTTTGTAATTACCAAGATAGTAATTGCTAAAACCTAACTGCAAATATGCTCTTTTATCTGATGAATCAATAGATATTATTTGATTAAATCTTTTTACTGCATTTTCATACTGAGCGGTCTGGAGGGATAAAACACCTAGATAATATAAAGCATCTGTGTTTTCTGGGTTTTTGTCTATTATATCTCTTAGCATAAAAATACCCTCCATCGGGTTCTCACCCTCCACTAATTCAATTGCTTTTTCAATAGAAAAATTTTCATTTACCTGGTTTTCTACATCTTTATTATCAATAACAGATGTCGGCAGCTGATAAAGAAGAAAGATAAAAATCACAGCTATTAATAGAAGAGCGGCTTGCGTATATTTTGTTGACATCATATTATGCAATTCTATTATTTTCCTTTACCGATTTAATAAAAATCTTAGAGGGCTTAAAGCTCGGAACAAAATGAGCGTCTAAAATTATAGCAGTGTTAGTTGAAATGTTTCTTGCAATTTTTTTTGCTCTTTTTTTATTAGAAAATGTACCAAAACCCCGAATAAATAAGCTGTCTCCATCAATTAATGTTTTTTTAATTGTTGCAATTGTTGCCTCAACAACCTCTTGTACGTCTGACCGGTCTACCCCTGTTTGGGATGATACTTTGGTAATAATATCTGCTTTTCTCACTTTTTTTAAAATTTATTGTTTAATATCTTTTCTTAAAATTACTCCAATAAAATCAATGATCAAACAGGAATCAAAATTAGAGTTTGGTGCTAAAATCGTGCGGTGGTTCGAAGCTAATAAAAGGGATTTGCCGTTTAGAAAAGACAGAGATCCTTATAAGGTGTGGTTATCTGAGATTTTACTACAACAAACTCAGATGGCAACGGGAATAAAGTATTATAATAAATTCATTAAAAAGTTTCCAACAATAGAAAAACTCGCAAAAGCCAATGAGGAAACTATCTACTCAATGTGGAAGGGATTAGGGTATTACAACAGGGCTAATAATCTACACAAAACAGCCCAAAGAATTGTGAAAAATTATCAGGGAGCATTTCCTCGGGACTACAATGAGTTATTGGGACTCCCTGGTATCGGAAAATATACCGCAGCTGCAATATCTTCTATCTGTTTCAACAGTAAAAAGTATGTAATTGACGCTAATGTTTACAGGGTTTTATCTAGGTATTTAGGGCTTAATACAAAAATAAATAAAGCAGGATCATATAAGTATTTTGAAACCCTATCGGGAGAGTTAGCAAAAGGAATTAAAGAAACAGGAACTTACAATGAGGCCATAATGGATTTTGGAAGTTTAATTTGTAAACCCAAGAACCCAAAATGTGAAATTTGTAATACAAGAAAAACATGTTTTTCTTATATCAACAATACCCAAGAAAAATATCCTCTTAAAGAAAAGATTAAAAAGAAGAAAATAAGATATTTCAACTACTTCGCTATACAAAACGAAGATTTTTATCTTATGCAAAAAAGAAGTAATAATGATATATGGAAAAATTTATTTGAATTTTATCTAATAGAAGATAAGAGTCAAAAAAATGCACAAAATGTATTTCAAGTTAATCTCAATCTACATAAAAATGTTATTTCGTATGAAGAAACCACCCAAGAGGTTAGTCAGCTTAGTCATCAAAAAATATATGTGTCCTTTCGTGAGTGTTTTATAAAAGGGAAAAGAGATTTTTCTCTCATAGAAAAGCTGCTGAAATTAAAAAGAATTAAAAAACAAAAAACAAAAAACTATGGCTTCCCAAAAGTTATTGATAAGTATTTGAAATATAAGAGTTAATGTTTAAATTCAATTTTCATGGCTGGCGTTAATAAAGTTATTTTGTTGGGTAATCTGGGAAAAGACCCTGAAGTTCGAAGGCTAGATGATGGACGGGGTGTTGCTAACTTTTCCCTTGCAACAAGTGAAACATACAAAAATAAATCAGGCGAGAAGGTTACAAACACGGAGTGGCACAATATTGTTCTTTGGTCTCCACTTGCAGATATTGCCGAAAACTATTTAAAAAAAGGAAGTCAGGTATATATTGAAGGAAAGATATCTAACAGATCCTACGAGGATAAAGATGGTGTTAAAAAATATATTTCCGAAGTGGTTGGAAGAGAAATAACATTATTAGGTAGAGCTCCAAGTTCAGATTCTATGAATACGCAAGAATCGACTACCCAGAATAATCAAGAGTCTTCTGTTGAAGATGATTTACCGTTTTAATTTTATATAGTTGGATATAGATTTTCCAGAACCCAGTTTAATCGTTATAAATCAATTTTTAAATTTTGATGTTTTTAACCTATTTCTGCAAGGTGGGCTTCTTTTGTTTTTACTCGTTTTTTCTGCAATCATTTCTGGGTCTGAGGTAGCTTTTTTCTCTCTATCCCAAACTGAGATAAAAAAGTATGCAAAGGAGAAAAATAAAAGGTTAACTAATGCTGTTAATTTATTGAAAAGCCCAGATAAACTTTTGGCAAATATTCTAATTGTTAATAATTTAATTAATGTAGCTATAATTACCTTATCAGCTTACTTCACCTGGAGTAGTTTTGGAAAGTCAGCGTATGTTTTTTTTATTTTGACTTTTGTTGTTACGGCAGTTATAATCTTCTGTGGAGAAATTATTCCAAAGGTATATGCAAGTAAAAACAAAAAGTTATTCATAAAAACCTCATCCTTAGTTCTTATACCATCAAATGTAATATTCAAACCATTAATATTGATATTAATTAAAATATCACAAGCATTCAAAAACAATAAAAGGGAGCTCCTAGAAAGCTCTAAAGAGGAGTTAAACAAAGCCATGAGTTTGACTATTGACAAGAGTACCAGTAAAGAAGAAAAAGATATTCTCAAGGGTATAATAAATTTTGGAAGTATTAAGGTTAAAGAGATTATGAAATCTAGGGTTGATATTGTTGCTTTTGAGATTGATGAATCATTTGAAAAAATATCTGAACTAATAAATAAATCTGGTTATTCAAGAATTCCTGTCTTTAAAGAGACTATAGATAACATAGAGGGTGTTCTTTATGTAAAGGATTTACTTCCTCACCTAAATGACAAGAATTTTGATTGGACAAAAAAAATTAGGCCTGCCTTTTTTGTACCTGAAAATAAAAATATTGATGTTTTATTTAAGGATTTTCAAGAAAAAAGGGTGCACCTTTCGTTAGTTATTGATGAATATGGTGGGGTTTCTGGATTGGTTACACTTGAAGATATAATTGAAGAAATTGTAGGTGATATAAAAGATGAGTTTGATTTTGAAGAAGACTTTTACTATAAAAAAATCGACTCAAACACTTTTTTGTTTGATGGAAAAACATCTCTAAATGATTTGTGTAAAGTTTTAAATATCCATAAAGATTTTTTTGATGCATCAAAGGGGGAAAGTGAATCCTTAGGTGGATTGATATTAGAGTTAAATTCAAAAATACCTAGCGTGGGAGATAAGATTAAATTTGATAATTTTATTTTTACAATTATGTCGGTTGATAACAAAAGAATAAAACGTGTTAGGGTTTTTAAAAAAACAAAGGGTTAATTTTTTTATTACTTGGTTTATTTTAGTCTGTTCTTGCAATCAAGCATATAAACCTAAACCCAAGGGATATAATCAAATACAATTTCCTGAAAAAAAATTTGAGAAAATAACAGTATCTAATGTATACTCCTTCAAAAAAAACTCACAAGCAAACCACAAGATTGATAATGAAAGGTTTTGGGTTACTTTAAAGTATGAAAAACTAAAGGCAGAAATTCTAATAACTCACAAAGAAATTTTAAACTACAATGAATTAAATGAGTTTGTTCAAGAATCATATAAATTAATTGGTAGGCATCAAATTAAAGCTGAATCAATAATTGAAAAGAGAGTTGTTACCCCAAAGAAAACACATGCTGTCTTGTTTGAGATTAATGGTGAAGTTGCTTCTCCTTATCAGTTTATTACTACTGACAGTACTAGAAACTTTCTAAGAGCTGCGCTTTATCTAGACAACCCTGCCGCCAACGATTCAATTATGCCGGTTGTTGAATACCTAAAAAATGATGTGAATCATATTTTAAATACATTAGTTTGGGATGGTAGATAATCCACTGAATCATAAAATTGAATTTATAAGGGGCGTTGGACCTAATAAAGCAGCTGCATTAAAAAAAGAGTTAGGGATAAGTCAATTAAAAGACATGCTTGACTTTTTCCCATTTAGGTATGAGGACAGATCACAGATTTTAAAAATTACTGATATCGATGATAATACCAATGCTGGTTTATATATGATTCAAGTAATAAATAAAAAGAAAGCGGGAAGGTATAGAGGTAAATCATTAAAAGTGTCGGTTAAGGATTCTACAGGATATGCTGAGTTGGTATGGATGAAAGGTATTGAGTGGGTGGAAGATAAAATGGCGGCTGGAAAAAGATACATTATATACGGAAAACCCAAAATAATAAAAGATAAAGTATCTTTTTTTCATCCAGAGTTTGGAGATAAAAATACAATGCCAATGGGTCTTAGGCCTGTATACCCCTCCAGTGAAAACTTAAAAAGAAGGTTTATAAATAACAGATTTTTTAATAGAATTATTGAGGAAATAATAGGTAAAACAAAACAACACATAAAAGAAAACCTTTCCGGAGAATTAATTCAAAACTTAAGTTTAATATCAAAATCTGATGCTGTTATAAATATGCATCTGCCGAAAAGTTTTGCTCATATAAAAGAGGCTATTCGTAGATTAAAATTTGAAGAACTTTTTTTTCTGCAACTTCAAATTCTACAATTAAAGAACTCAAGACTAACCTCGTTTCCTGGTTATGTTTTCAAAAAAAATATACTTATAAATAAATTTTATAAAGAACATTTACCGTTTGAGTTGACGGGCGCACAAAAGAAAGTTTTAAGGGAGTGTTATGAGAATATGTCTAAAGGAAAACAAATGAACAGATTGGTTCAGGGAGATGTTGGGAGTGGAAAGACAATTGTTGCTTTTTTGTGTATGTTAGCTGCAATTGATCATGATTGTCAAATAGCCTTTATGGCCCCAACGGAGGTTTTAGCAGAACAGCACTTTAATAGCATTAGAGCAAATGCTGAAAAGATTAACATCAAAGTGAACATCCTGACTGGGTCTACTAAACAAAAAAACCGAAAAGAAATACTTAAAAATCTTCTCAACGGAACAGTTGATATATTAATTGGAACCCACGCATTAATTGAAGACTCTGTTGTTTTTAAAAGGTTAGGTTTGGTTATCATAGATGAACAACACAAATTTGGTGTAGCGCAAAGGGCAAAACTATGGAGAAAAAAAAGTGAGTTTTATCCTCATGTTTTGGTGATGACAGCAACCCCAATTCCAAGAACATTAGCCCTAACATTATATGGAGACTTAGATGTTTCTGTGATCGATGAGTTACCCTCTGGAAGAAAAAAAATTATCACCTCACACAGGTTTGATAATTCAAGGTTAAAGGTTTTTGGGTTTATAAAAGACAAGATAAGTTTAGGTGAACAGGTGTATGTTGTCTACCCCCTAATTGAAGAGTCTGAAAAAAAAGATTATAAAGATTTAATGGATGGTTATGAAAGCTTAAAAAGATATTTCCCTAACACGCAGATAGGTATTCTTCATGGTAGAATGAAACCCGAAAACAAGGATTATGAAATGAAAAGGTTTGCTGAGGGAAAATCAAAAATTTTAGTTTCAACAACAGTAATTGAGGTTGGGGTTGATGTTCCAAACGCGTCAGTTATCGTTATTGAAAGTGCTGAGAGGTTTGGCCTCTCTCAACTCCATCAATTAAGAGGAAGAGTCGGAAGAGGAAAGGCTCAATCCTACTGTATACTAATGACAAAATATACTATATCATCAGAATCTAAAGAAAGGATGAGCGCTATGGTTGAAACAAATGATGGTTTCAGAATTGCAAATACCGACCTAAAAATGAGGGGGCCAGGTAATATGATGGGAACAAAACAAAGTGGTTTGCTTGAACTTCGTTTCACAAACCTTGCAGAAGATCAGGATATGGTTTTAAAGTCTAGGGAACTTGCAATAAACACAATAAAAAAAGATCCTAATTTGGAATCAAAAGAAAACCTAATAATGAAGAGTCACTTGAAAGAAAATATAAAGCAAAACATAAACTGGAGTAGAATTAGTTAGCGAATCAAATATTTTTTTTAAGTGGTAATGGTATGGTGAGTTGTTATGAGTTTTTTTATATATCTTAAAAAGAATTAAATACCTATAAGAATGGTTGGTTTAATAATCCCTTTATTACTGATTGCGTTTTGTGGCTACATAATATGGCGAGCTGGAGATACATTTTTAGAGGGTTCTAATTACATTGGTAGAAATTTAAGAGATGGGGTAAAGGGAGCAACCATAAATGCTGTAGCAAGCTCAATGCCTGAATTATTTATAGCTCTTTTCTTTTTATTTTTTCTAAAAGATGTGTCTGGGTTTTCTGGTGGAGTTGGAACGTCATTTGGTAGCGTTCTGTTTAACTCGTTAATAATACCTTCAGTTGCTATAATTGGTGTTTTATCAAAGACAAAAAAGCTTAGTGTTGATGTTTCAAAAAAAATTATAATAAGAGATGGTTCTTGGTTGTTGTTGGTTGAGATTGTTATAATATATTTTATTCAACAAGGTCAAATAACCTGGTTTGAAAGTATAATACTTCTCTTAATATATGTTTTATATGTGTTTTACTTATTTAAAACCATGAAGGGGGGTCATCAAATTAATTATGAGGAACCTTTCACGGAAAAAGAAAAAGTTTCAATACTTTCAGCGTTTATTGTCTTTGACCTTAAGAGGTTGCTAATTGGAAATAAAAAATTAAATAGCACTAGAGCTTGGATTGTTTTTACAACATCATCATTGGTGATTGGTTTTGTTTGTTACTTTCTTGTATTAGCGTGTGAATGGTTAGGAAGTGAAAGTTATAACGTACCTTTCATTGGAGAATTCAATGGGTTAAATATTCCTATTTTGTTTATAGCAATTATATTCGCTGCAATAGGAAGTAGTTTTCCTGACACTATAATTTCATACAAAGACGCACAAGGCGGTAATTATGATGATGCGGTATCAAATGCTTATGGTAGTAATATATTTAATTTATGTGTTGCTTTAGGCCTACCTTTGTTTTTCTTTACAACAATTTATGGGCCTATTATACTAGATGAGAATGTGATTGGTTTAATAACAAATCTATCAATTTGGTTTGTTGGATTAACGATCTTATCTATTGTTTTCTACACCAGAAAAGGAGGTGTAAATAAATACCAAGCTTACTCTATGATATCATTATATTTTGTTTTTGTTTTTTATATATTGTATAAAGCTTACTTAAATTGATATTGAAAAAGCTAAAATTGAATTTGAAGATAAGAGGGGTAAAGATTATATTTATCAAGCACTTGTTGGTGATAGAGAACCAGCCCTTAATTATAGAAACTAAATAATATGAAAAATTTAATAAAATTAATCCTAATACCAATTTTAATTGTTTCTTGTGAAACAACTACGCCATATGACCAGGAGACAGCTGATGTAATCACACGGTTTTATGGTGATGCTTTAGGTGAAAGAGAAAGTTATAATCTTCTTAGGGATTTATCTAAGGATATAGGACAGCGCTTAAGTGGGTCAGAAGGTGCAGCAAAGGCGGTACTTTGGTCAAAAGAAATAATGGAAGGTTATGGGTTTGACTCAGTTTTTTTACAAGAGGTTATGGTGCCTCATTGGGAGAGAGGTACGTATGAAGAGTGTTTTTATTATGAGGGTGGTAAAAAGATAAACCTATCAATTCTTGGAGCTGGAGGTACAGTATCAACTCCGTTTGAGGGTGTCACAGCTGAAGTGGTTGAAGTTAAATCGCTAGAAGAAGTTGATGTTTTAGGTAGAGAAGGTGTTGAGGGTAAAATAGTTTTTTATAGCAAAGCTTTTAATCAAAGGTATATTAACATAGGAACCTCTTACGGGGAAACTGGTTTTCAAAGAAGGTTGGGTGCGATAAAAGCTGCAGAATATGGTGCTGTTGCGTCTATATTTAGATCATTGTCTTCAAGTAATGATGATTACCCACATACTGGTAGTATGTCATACAAAGAGGGGGTTGATAGTATAGCTCATGGGGGATTAGGTGTTTTGTCTTCTATAAAACTTTCAGAAAAAATAAAAGCAGACCCCAAAACAAAACTTACCGTGAGGTTATCTGGTAAATGGTTTCCTGATGCATTATCACATAACGTTATTGGTGAAATTAAGGGCTCTGAGAATCCTGATAATATAATTTTAGTTGGTGGACATTTAGATTCATGGGATGTTAGTGAGGGGGCACACGATGATGGTGCTGGTTGTGTACACTCTATCGGTGCGTTAAGGTTATTTCAAAAACAAGGTATCAAGCCAAAAAACACATTAAGGGCTGTTATGTTTATGAATGAGGAAAATGGTTTAAGGGGCGGGACACAATATGCTGAAAACGCAATAAAAAATAACGAAAAACACATTGTTGCGATAGAAAGCGATGCAAGCGCTTACATCCCTAGGGGGTTTGGTTTTTCTGGTTCAGACGAACAATTGGAAAAAATACAAGACTGGTTAAAATATTTTGACAAAAATACAATTTCTTATTTTTCTAAAGGTGGGGGTGGTGCAGATATTGGACCCCTTCATAGAAGAACCGGAACACCAATGTTTGGATTAAGTATTGACGGTCAAAAATACTTTGAAATCCACCACACCGCCAAGGATGTATTTGAGGCTGTACACCCAAGAGAAATGGAGCTTGGAACAGCTTCAATGGCCTCGTTAGTTTACCTTATTGATAAGTATGGTTTATAGGTTAGGGGTTTTTCTAACGTTTCTTTTATTAACACCCAATATATCAAAACCTCATGCAGTATATGTAAGTGTATGTAATGTTTATGAAACAAAGGAGGGGTCTTTTTTCTCAATAAGAATGTTCAAAGATGATATCTTTGATGCGTTAGGTTATGTGGGCTCATCAAAAGAAATAAAAAACGATCAGTGGAATGTTTTTCTTGATTATGTTAACAAAAACTTCGAGGTAACGATGAATGGTGAGAAGATGAGTTTAAAGTTAAATAAGTTTGAGTTTGAGGGAAGTGACTATACCGAAACGCTGAACATCGTTTTAATGGGTAAACCTCTAAAACAAAGTGGTGATGTATTCATAAAAAACACACTTCTTTTTGATGCTATCGATGGTCAAATGAATGTAATAAGCGCCAAAATTGGTGATAACAGAAAAACTTTAACTTTTAAGAAAACCCCTAAAATAAGGTGGGAAAAAATAATCTAATCCTTGTGGGTTCCTCGAACCCAACAAAAGTAAACTCTGTTTCACAAGCCTTTTCTTTTGTTTATCCTGATATAGAGTTTGAAGTTTTAGGAAAAGGTGTTAAGTCTGGGGTTTCAAACCAACCAATGGGCGAAGACGAGACATTAATGGGTGCTGAAAATAGAATGAAAACTCTTTTAAGGAATGATGCGCTTTTTTATGTTGGAATAGAGGGTGGTTGTTCTTTAATTAATAAAAAGCTTTATGCTTTTG
>CABYXZ010000004.1 GCA_902523065.1 uncultured Marinoscillum sp. | reverse complement strand
AGAAGAAGCACCGGCTGCAGAAGAAGCTAAAGAGGAGAATAAAGAAGACACCTCTAAAAAGGATTAATTCAACCTATGGGATATACCCAACTAGGAAAGATATCTAACCACAGGGGGCTTAAAGGAGAGTTAGTAATAATTACAAATCAAACTCATAACATAAACTTCAACGATATTGAATCAATATATATTCATATCGATGGTAATTATGTGCCTTTTTCCATCAAAGAAACCAAAAAAATAAATGATAAAAAATCTACTATATTATTAGAAAATCAAAATTCTAGAGAGGACAACGAGAAACTAATAAAATCAGATATTTATATACCTGATAAAGTTGCTGCAAAGTTTCTTAATGAAGAATTCAAAATAATTGGATATAGCCTATTACAAGAGAAGTCTAAAGTTGGAAAAATAGTAGACTTTATAAATAATAAACAGCCCATTATCATATGTGATTTTGATGGGAAAGAAGTTATGGTTCCATACGTTAAAGAATATTTTCTAGATGTTGACCATAAGAATAAATTAGTTGATGTTCTAATACCAAAAGAATTAATTAATTTGAATTAGAATGATTAGTATTGATGTCATCACATGTTTACCTGAAATTTTAGATGGACCTCTAAACGAAAGTATTGTCAAAAGGGCCCAAGAAAAAAAGCTAATTGAAATAAATATCCACAACCTAAGAGATTATAGTACTGATAAACATAAAAAAGTTGATGATTATTCATTTGGAGGTGGGGGCGGAATGATTCTTCAAATTGAGCCCATATATAAATGCATTGAAAAAATAAAAAAAAATAAAAAGATAGATGAGATCATTTATATGAGTCCTGATGGAAAAAAACTTAATCAAAAAAAAGCTAATAAATTATCCATGCTTAAAAATATAATTATCTTATGTGGTCACTATAATGGGGTAGACGAAAGAATTAGGGAAAATATAATTACAAGCGAAATTAGTATCGGAGACTATGTACTAACTGGAGGCGAACTTCCTGCAGCTGTTTTGATTGATTCGATTTCAAGACTAATCCCGGGAGTAATATCAAATGAATCTGCTGCATTATTTGACTCTTTTCAAGACAACCTTCTGGGACACCCAAATTATACCAGACCTTCAGTTTTTAATGGATGGAAAGTTCCTGAAGTTTTATTATCTGGCAATAAAGAGGAAATTACAAAATGGAGAGAAAAGAAATCTTATGAGAAGACGAAGTCAAATAGACCAGATCTATTAAAATAAAAACTAGAATTTTACCTCTAAACCTAAGAGTAATGCCCCACGAGTTTCATCATTCCTAAAAAACTCAATTATGTATGATGGCTTAAGAGTAATAGGGGTTTTTTTAATCTTTTTCTTAAATCCTATTCCGACCCTATTTCTATTAAAACTCATATTAGACATAAATATTTCATTTAAAATAAAAGGAGATAATCCAATTACTTTGGTGCTATATTGAACTCTAAATCTATTTCTTATTAAGTTTTCTTCATAATTTTCCCTAAATCTAAATGCATTTCTTAAGCGAACTTTAAAGTTTTTAAATATCTCATATGAAATGTCCACATAAGGTCTTCTCTCTAAATACCTACCTCTCCTATTTGTTTTACTTAATTCTCTGTAATAAAGTCCAAGAGTTAAATCATTTATGTCATAACTAATCCCGAAGTTTACCCATGAGGCAGTGGACTCTCCTTCCTCAAAATCATATTTATTTCTATATTTAAATTTCAGATCAAGATCTTTATTTACTTTACCCGTCATTTCAATAGTTGGCCAAACTTGCGAGTGTGATTGAGATTTTAGATTGAAAGAATAAAAAAAGAATAAAAAAAAAAGGGGGGTTAAATAATTATATCTTAACATAGTTATGTTAAGCTAATAAATTTCTAATAAAAAAGGGACTAAAAATTTAGTCCCTATTACTACTAACTAATTTTATATTTATTTAAACAAGTCAAATTTTATACCTGCAGTATATCTTGAACCATAAAATTCTTCTTGCATCACGTACTGTTCTTCTCCCTGATAATATCTCAAAGCTTGATTTGTAAGGTTTTTAGCTTCAGCATATAGAATAAGGTTTTTTGATAGAGAAACTGAAGCATTAATATCTAAAAATCCTTGAGAGTCGTAATACCTATCCCTTGTTGGCCTACTTCCAAATTCATCGATATATCCATCTGTGTAGTTATAAGAAACTCTAACATTAAACTTATCTGTCTCATAATCAAGTGATGCATTAAATGTATTTTTAGCGGCACCAGGTAAAGGTATTTTATCTAGGTCAGACCTATCGAGTACTCCTTCAGTATCAGTATCTGCATAAGTGTAATTAAGATAAAGTCCCAAATTCTTTAATATTTGTCTTTGTAATGCAACTTCAAAACCAAAAACAGATGCATTTGCACCATTTTGAGGTTGAGTTATAGTAAGCTCTCCAGTATATCCAGTATAGGTTCCTTCAAACTCTGTATTATAGATAAAATCATTTAAGTTTTTATAAAACAAACCAGCTGATACTAGTCCAATATTTGAGAAATATGACTCAAAATTTAAGTCTAAATTAAGTGCCCTCATAGGATCTAAAAGTGAATTTCCAAGGCTTAATTCATCATCTTCTTCAACATACTCTTGGTATGGAACCAAGTCGTAATAATTAGGTCTTGCAATAGTATTTGTCCAAGAAAATCTAAGCGCTGAGTTTTCTGATAAATTATATTTAAATAATACTGCAGGTAAAAAGTTTGAATAATTATCTTCTACCTCGTCTGTTACAGTTACCGTTTCATTATCATAATCTACATTTCTTCCTGTGTAGGAAATATTTGTTGCCTCAAGCCTACCTCCTATTATTAGAGAGAGATCGGATGTCAAAGCAACATCATACATAAGATAAGCAGCAAAAATATTTTCGTTAGCCTCATAATTTCCGGCCGCAAATTCATCCAATACAAGTGAAGACTCAAAATTACTCCCTAATAAATCTAGACCACCTAGATATTCTCTAGTTACAAAATTTCCAGCAAGGTATTTTCCTCCAGCTAAGTAGTTAGGATCAGACTGATCTTCAAGTGGAAATTGAGATAATACGTCACCAGCCATTGAACCCTCAAATTCTGACCAGGTATTATTTCTCTTTTTTGATTTTCCCCTATTTTTTAATCCAAATTTTAATATTCCTGAGGTACTTACTGGAAGCGTAAAATCTACTTTAGCGTTTGCTTCATTCTCATATGTCCATTTCTGAGCCTGCTCTGGATCTCTTACCTTAGACTGACTGATAACATTAGGGTCTGCATACGATATAAATGGTTTTCTTGTGTCAGATAAATCCATTATTATAGATACAGGGTCGTTTCTGAATGTTAAGTATCTCTCGTTAGGTCTCTCCTCTGAAGCCCTTGAATAATTGACCATCCAATCAATTTTTAGCTTACTAGACACTAAATGATCTCCCCCTAAAGTCATATTGAGAGCTTTTTGATCTTCGAGCCTGGTTGCTTTATTTCTTTTATCATCAATTCCTCCTTTTGTTTGCCTCTCTACCCTAGCCTCCATCTGATAAGTATTGTCTCCAAGTGATGTATAATCACCTTCACCCATTGTATCATCCATATTCTTAAATCTTAACCTGAACCTATTTTCCCAATCGTCTCTGTGATTATATAATGAATTAAAATAAATTTTACTTGAGGCAGAAAATTCATAATCTAAGTTTAACGATAAACTTTTTCTTTCTCTTTTTACATAATACGTTCTTATATCCATCTCCTTCATATACCTTATGCCATCAACTTCTCTCCATTCTGCTTCAATATTATCAGAACCATAATCTCTATTATTATAAGATCCTGATAAAAGGAAACCAAAATTTCCCAACCTATTACCTAAAACAAAAGATCCGTTATAAATTGGTTTTGATGTTATTGGGCTGAACCCAGAACCTATATCAGCTGAGAATCTCAATGCATCAGGAGCAGACCTCGTTACTAAATTTACTACACCACCTACTGCATCACCATCCATATATGGAAGTACAGCTTTATTGACCTCAATTGTTTGGATCATATCTGCTGGAATTAAATCTAACTGAACGTTTCTATTGTCTCCTTCGGCAGAAGGGATTCTTGAGCCATCAATTTGTACTGAGTTTAGGGCAGAAGCTAATCCCCTAACAACTATATTCCTTGCCTCACCTTGATCTCCTTGCATTGTAATTCCTGGTACTCTTTTCAAGGCATCTCCCATATTTGAGTCTGGAAACTTACCTGCTTGATCTGATGAAATTATATTTGTTACATTAACATTATTTTTTTGTTCATTTATTGCTCTAGCTTGTCCTTGTAAACTATTTCCAGTAATAATTATTTCGTCACCTACTATAACTCCAGATTCTAATTCAATGTTAACTTCTAGATTAGTGCTTGACACATTAACCTCAATTTCAAAATCATTGTATCCAATATATGATACTTTTAATATATAATCATTGGATATAACGTTTGGAATTATAAAATTTCCTTTGATGTCAGAGACCGTGCCATAATCAGTACCATCTAAAATTATATTAGCACCAGGAAGTGGTATCCTATTATCAGCATCCTTTATGGTACCTACAATTGCTCCATTTTGGGAGTAGAGATTAAATGATAAAAAAGTAATTAATAATAAAAAAAGATTTTTCATATGTTTATTTTTAGACAAAACTAAATCTATAATGTTGCTGCATAATAAATTCTATATTATCAGATTGTTAAACTTCGATGCTTAAATTGCCCGAGTTAATAATTGTTGGCTTAGAAATTAACCTGATTTTTTCAAAGAATTTATTATTAAAGTGAAAGTCAACATTTAAATTACCACCCCCAGCTTTTACTAAACTATATTTTTTTTCAAAGGCAAGAAAGACAGCCAAAATAGAAGCTATAGAACCAGAGCCACAACTTAGGGTTTCTCTATTAACTCCCTTCTCAAAAGTTCTAACTTGAATATGATCATTTTCTTTTTTAACAATATTAATATTGAATGGGGCCTTTAGAAATTCCTTAGATGAAGTCAATTCGAGAACTCTTTTATTAAAAAAGCTATCATTTAAACTTTTAGAAAACTCCACATAATGGAGGGTTCCTGTATTAATTAGGAATCCATTAATAAACTCTCTGTATTTATTAATTTTTGGAATTTTTATAGCAATGTTACTTTTATTTACTTGAGCCACACAATGCAATCCATTAGATAAAAAATGATATTCTTTCTTTAAATCTATCCTAGTCATGTATTTTACAGCACAAACTGACCCATTCCCACAAAAACTTGGTGAGGAGTCTGGGTTATAAAAATTTAAATCAAAATCACATGATTGAGAATTGTTTATAACGAGTAAACCATCTGAACTCTTTACCGCTTTTTCCTTGAATATAAAATTAGAAATTTTATCAAATTGATTTATTTCTGTATTTATGAAGTCTAGTAAAATGAAGTTATTACCTGAGGATTCTAATTTGAAATATTTTAAATCCATCTAGCATATGAGATTATAATTATAATCTCTCTTTGATTTTAGCACTCTTGCCTTTTCTATCTCTTAAATAGAATATTCTAGCTCTTCGAACTTTTCCTTTCCTTACCAACTCGATCTTATCTATAGAGGGAGAAAATATTGGCATGATCTTTTCAACTGCTATAGAGTCAGAAATTTTTCTCAGTGTAAATGTCTCACCATTTGTTCCAGGATTTTTTCTTTGTAAAACGGTGCCCTGAAACTGCTGAATCCTTTCTTTATTTCCCTCTTTGATTTTGATATGTACATTTATTGTATCTCCAGCACCAAAATCAGGAAAAGATTTTAAAATCTCAGTATTCTCTTTTGTAAGTTTGAAATCCGCAGATGCCATAATTTTTAATTTTGGTGTGCAAATATACTCTATTTTTAATTTTTTAAAATTTTCTGCTTAGAATTTATTTAGTCCTCAAAATACTTACTTAATTGATCCCAAGAGTAGTAGTGAAAAGATAAATCATCGCTCATAGCGACAAATATGCCATTTTCAAACGGTTCTGGAAATGGGCCTGGGTGGAATTCAGAACCATCAGAATCAATACAATTAACATAAAAACTACCTACTTCCTCATAATTAGAAGAAGGTGTAAAAATTCTAAACTGATTTATTTTTTGTTGGTCTGAGACAACAACGTAATTTTTATCTTTCTTAACTATACTTATACCCTCTTGGTCACCAACGAAATTTTTTCCAAAATTTGTTATTTCCTCATCACCTTCGCTTGGATTAGCAGGATATGCTCTAACCCCAAAACCTTCGTCAGAATAGTATATGATATCATTATTATTGTCTACAGCTATTGCTTCAATCTCATTTAAACCTGAAAATGCACCAAAACTTCTTTGGTATTCAAGGGTAAACTTATCATTGTCAAATGACAACTTATACTGATTAATATATTCACCCGAGAGACCATATTTTTTACCAACAATTGCATGAGCGAAACCATCTTCATCTTTCCACAAAGCAACTCCCATCGGCTGTGGATTTTCTTCATTAGAGAAAACTCTTAAACCTCCCGCATCTAACTCTTTCATATCAGGTAGTGAAAAAATTCTTATCCTATTTTTATATCTTTCAGTTGTTACAATAATATCAACCTTAGACTCCCCGAAATTAACTTCATGGATTATATCAACATTATTAGGTCTTGATATATTATATATGGATTTATCCTTATCAATTTTACCCTCCAGATCATATACTATTAGAGCACCGTTTTCATCTTTTTGAGTTCCAATTATTAGACTATTAGCAGGATTTGATTTATTGTACCAGATGGCGGGATCATCAATATCTATTTGAACTTTCTCGGTTTGGATTAAAGAAGAAATTACTACTCTGTTAATATTTTCTTGATTCATTGTCGTACATGATATACATAAAAGAAAAAATAAAATAAGCTTTTTCATCAACTTTAAAATTTAATTTTGCAATGATAATAATAGTAATAAGAGATTCTTATAATGTTATTATTAAATTTGTATAAAATTTTACAATGTTTGGTTTTCTTAAGAAAATATTAGGTTCTAAATCAGATAAAGATTTAAAAGAAATATACCCTCTTGTAGACAAGATAAATACTGAATTTGATAAGTTAAAAGGTATCAGTGACGAAGATTTAAGAGGGAAAACAGAATCATTTAAACTCAAAATTAAAGAGTCCCTTAAAGAGACTGATGATGAAATTAAATCCTTAAAAAATAAGTACGAAGTAAGCGAAGGCTCTCTAGATGAAAAGGAGGAAATACTAAACTCAATTGATAAGATTCTAGAAGATCAAAACAAAACGATAGAAAATGTATTAAATGAAATATTGCCAGAGGCATTCGCAGTTGTGAAAGAAACCGCAAGAAGATTTTCAGAAAACGGCTCTTTAGAAGTCATGGCAACAGATTATGATAAAGCCCTATCAGAAAATAAGGAGAATATTAAAATAAAAGGTTCCAAAGCCTTATGGTTAAATAAATGGGAAGCTGCAGGTGTATCTATCGAATGGAATATGATTCACTATGATGTACAGCTAATTGGAGGTGTTGTATTACACCAAGGAAAAATTTCAGAAATGGCAACAGGAGAGGGAAAAACCTTAGTAGCTACACTTCCTGCATACCTTAATGCTTTACCTGGTAGGGGTGTACATATCGTAACTGTTAATGATTATCTAGCTAAAAGGGACGCAGAGTGGAATGCACCTATTTTTGAATTTCATGGACTCAGAGTTGACTGTATAGATAAACATGAATCCAATTCCAAAGAAAGAATAAACGCCTACAATGCTGACATAACTTACGGTACAAATAACGAATTTGGTTTTGATTACTTGAGAGACAACATGGTCAGAGAGAAGTCTGAACTAGTTCAAAGAAAGCATAATTTTGCAATGGTTGATGAGGTAGATTCAGTTCTTATAGATGAGGCTAGAACCCCATTAATTATCTCTGGACCAGTTCCAAGAGGTGATGATCATGAGTTTTTTGAACTTAAACCAAGGATTCAAAAACTTTTTGACTTACAAAAGAAGTTAGTAACAAATTATCTGGCAGAAGCCAAAAAATTAATTGGTGAAGGGAATGAAGAGGAAGGTGGACTCTCATTATTCAGAGCATATAGAGGTCTACCAAAATATAAGCCTCTAATTAAATACTTAAGTGAAATAGGGACAAAGGCTATAATGCAAAAAACCGAAAACATATATCTACAAGATAATTCAAAACTGATGCCTGAGGCAGATAAACCTCTTTACTTCACGATAGAAGAAAAAAGTAATAGTATACAGTTAACCGAGAAGGGAACAGACACGATAACAAGTTCAGGAGACGATAAAAATTTTTTTATAGTTCCTGATATAGGAGTTGAAATTGATCAGATAGAGAAATCACAAAAACCAATTGAGGAAATTGCAAAAGAGAAAGAAAAATTAATTCAAGACTTCAGCGTAAAGACAAAGAGAATTCATAGTCTGAATCAACTTCTCAAAGCATACTCACTCTTCGAGAAAGATCAAGAATATGTTGTTATGGATTCAAAAGTTAAGATTGTAGATGAACAAACAGGGAGAATAATGGAAGGCAGAAGGTATTCCGATGGCCTTCACCAAGCAATTGAAGCAAAAGAAAATGTAAAAATAGAAGATGCATCACAGACATACGCAACTATTACTCTTCAAAATTATTTTAGAATGTATAATAAGCTATCAGGTATGACTGGTACAGCTGAGACTGAAGCAGGTGAGTTTTGGGAAATATATAACCTTGATTGTGTAGTTATCCCAACAAACAGAGACATTGCAAGGTCTGACATGGAAGATAAAGTATATAAGACACTAAAGGCAAAATTCAACGCAGTTATAGATGAGATAATAGAGCTAAAAAATAATGGAAGACCAATTTTGGTAGGAACAACATCCGTTGAAATTTCTGAACTTTTAAGTAGGATGTTAAATATGAAAAAAATTAATCACCAAGTCCTTAACGCAAAGCAGCATGCAAAGGAAGCTGATATTGTTGCAGAAGCTGGAAAGCCTGGTACTGTAACAATAGCCACAAATATGGCAGGTAGAGGAACTGACATAAAGCTTACGGAAAGCTCAAGAGATAGTGGTGGTTTAGCAATTATTGGTACGGAAAGACATGAATCTAGGAGGGTTGATAGACAACTTAGAGGTAGGTCAGGAAGACAAGGTGATGTGGGATCTTCTCAATTTTTTGTTTCATTAGAAGACAACCTAATGAGACTATTTGGGTCAGACAGAATGATAAAAGTCATGGATAAAATGAACATGGATGAGGATGAGGTAATACAGCACAGCATGATCACCAAATCAATAGAAAGAGCTCAAAAAAAGGTTGAAGAAAATAATTTTGCAATAAGAAAAAGACTCCTCGAGTATGATAATGTAATGAATTCACAAAGAGAGGTAATCTACAAAAAAAGAAGAAATGCTATAATAGGAGAAAGACTAGAGGTAGATATTTTAAATACTGTATTTGATACTTGTGAAGACATAGTTTTAACTTCAAAGCAAAATGAAAATTATAAAGATTTTAGGTTAAATGTTTTGACAGTTTTAGGTTTAGATTTTGATAAACTAAATGAGGAGGACTTTAAACAAAAACAACCTGAAGATATAACTAGAGAATTATTTAAGGCAGTAAACGAAAATTACAACAATAAAAATAAAAGTATTTCCGAAGCCGCATATCCTATTCTCAAAAAGATAAAAAAAGAAAGAGGTGGTGTAGTAAAAGATATTTTAATTCCATTTACTGATGGTAATAGGCAGATTGGTGTATCTGTCAATCTTGATGAATCATTAGAAAATAACGGAGAAAATATAATTAAAGAGATGCAAAAGATAGTTTCTCTCGGAATGATTGATCTAAATTGGAAAGAACACCTGAGGGAGATGGATGATTTAAAACAATCCGTTCAGAGTGCTGTTTATGAACAGAAAGATCCCTTAGTTATATATAAATTTGAAGGGTTTGAACTTTTCAAAAAATTTATTGCCAAAGTAAATCAGGACACGGTATCATTCTTAACGAAGTGTTTGATTCCAATTCAGAATGCCAATCAGGTTGAAGAGGCTAGAAAAAGAAAAGAATCAAATAAATACGATACAAACAAAGAAGAATCACGATCCCTACTTACGGGTAACAAAACTCAACAAGTTGAAAAAACAAAGCCCATTAGGTCAGAAAAAGTTTTTGGAAGAAACACAAAAGTATCTGTCAGATATGAGGATGGAACTGTTAAAAAAGATATAAAATTCAAAAAAGTTGAGAACGATATTAATTCTGAAAAATGTGTTATTCTAGAAGACTAACTTTTATCAGTATTCTTTCATTATTCTTTGTACTTAGCTGCGTTAATCAAAAAATAAGTATTTCTTCAAATAATGATTCTAGAAAATATTTTGAAGACCTATCCTTTATAAGAGAGTCAGAAAACGTATCAAATTCAACTAATGATGAGAACATTGTAGATAAGAAAAATAATCTAGGAATAGATATTGAACTAGACAGTATTTTGAAAATTATTAAAAGTGAAGTTGATGAGGAAATATTTACTGATGGTTATACAATTCAAATATATCTTGGAGACAAAAGAGAAGAAGCTGAAAATACTGTTGAAAAATTATTTGAGTATGATAGTCTCATCAAGAGCAACACAATCTTTACACAACCAAACTACAGAGTAAAGACGGGAACATTTGAAGATAGATTTAAAGCTAATTTTGAGTTTAAAAAGTTAAAAAAAGCATTTCCTAATGCAATAATAATACCAGAAAAAATCAAAATAAATTAAAAAATTCCTGTCTCATATTTTCATTAATTGACATTGCGAGAATCAATGATATGATTAAACCAATACCTGCACTTAAAGTATCTTTACCAATCATACTTAATGCATCTTTATAATTTCCGTTTTTCTTTCTGAGATTTATTGCTAACTCTCTACCACCAAGCAATCCTATAAATACCCACGTTGTACTAATAGGAATTGTACTTATTTCTTTAAGATAAAATAGTAAACAAGCATAAATAAAATCTACTACAGTTGCTGCACGAACATCAATTATGTCTGATTTTTCTAGAACAATTTGTTGAATCCTATCACCCCTCAAATAAAAAAGTAATCCTAAACCAAAAAAAATAAAAGATGCTACAACTATAAATTGATCAAAATTTAAAGATCTTGGAAGAACTACAGCTACGTTAGCCATATCCTGCATAATCCAAGCTGACCACAAGGCTCCACTAGAAACCCACTGTAATGGAAGCCATAATTTTGAGGGCTTAGTATTTTTATATTTCTCAAATAAATTTGTCGTAAAAACCCATACAATCACTGCCAGTGTGAAGGCTATGAAATAACCAAAAAAACTTTTTGAAAGTATACTTGTAATTGAACTTGCTTGAGTAGCAAATGCACTTAAAAGTAATATAGAAGTTGAAACAGGCATTTTAAACCGTGTCATAATCAATAATGCAACGGGAGCAAATACTTGTAAAAATTGAAAATTTGTCGGAGCCTCATTTAATCCCTTTGATGCTAGTCTACCATAGCTTATATCTCCTCCATAGTAAATCCAGCTGTATGTAACAGTAATTAAAAATATGCCACCCATATAAATCCACAGGTAATACCATTTCTTATCTGAATTTGACGCAATGAATGTGCCAATTGTCTGAATACTATCGTTTGCTATAGCTGAATATGATGCAAAGAAGAAAACACACCACATCGCAATTTGAGGATATGGGTATACCATATAACAAATAATCGTGAGAATTAATGGTATAGTTAAATCAGCTTTTTTAAATCTCATTTTTAGATTATAATGTTTATCAGTAAATTATTAAATCAATTTAAATTAAATAAATGTTAATTCTTTAAAAGATTATAATAAAAAAAACAATTTAACTTTGTATGAATTATGATAAAGATGGATAAATTAATAGAATCAATTTCTAAATTTCTTAAAGAGAAATTTGATGTGATGAAAGGAGATATTATTGAGAGAATATCATCAATCATTTCAAGGCTCATAACATTTTTTATTCTATTTCTTATCCTGATGTTTTTAATTGGGTTTTTAAGTATTGCTGCTGCTAACTTGATAAATGATTTTGCTCAAATTAGCTATATTGGATATTTAGCTGTTGGCGGTTTCTACCTATTAATTTTTGTGGGATTATATAGATACTCTAAAACAGGCAAATTAAAAGAAAGAATAGAGTCAGAGTTTTTAAAAGGCTTGAAATAGTCAAATTTCACCTAGCCTTTTTCTCATCTTCCCAGCTTGGACGCCGAACATTAGTTTGAACCTTCTACAGAAATAGGCAGTGTCTTTGTAACCAACCTCATTACTTATAACCTTAACTGCATTTTCATCCTCCCTCAGCAATTCAATTGCTCTCTCCATCCTTTTATGTTCAATATAATCTTGTGGAGAGAATCCAATGCTATTTTTGAAAAATTGTCCGACGTAATCCTCAGAAATATTAAGATGATTTGATATAACCTTATTTGACAATTCTTTATCTAAGTTTTCCTGAAGAAAAGAAAGTAAACCAAGTATTTTTTGATCACTAAAAAATTTATAGTTTTCTTCAACTCCTGAGAATAATGGTTGAATAGCAATTAAAGATCTCATAATTTCATAAATTAATCTGTCTGACATAAGGCTAATTACTTTCTTATATCCTATGGGTTTATTTCTTAATTCATTCTCAATCAGCTTAAGAACTGATAAAATTGAACTATCACAAAATTCACTTACATCAACATACTTACTGTGAAATATGTTTATTAAATCAAATGCCCTCACATCCACACTGATAATTAAAAAGCTTTCATATGTTGAGTTTGAATTTGAATCAGAATCATCAAAAATATATTTTGATTTTTTATCAATAAAATCTTCGTACGCTAGAGTTTTGGCTCTTGAGGAACCGAAAGAAAGTGACTGTATACTGTGAGAGGATATAAACAAAGCTGAATTTTTTTCTAATTTTCTTTTGTTTTTTCCATATCTGAGCTTACCGTTTAAGGGAAAAATAATTGTGTTCTCAATATCATAAAAATTTGCTATTGTGAAAGATTTTTTAAGACTAATTATATTACATCTTTTTACAGATATAGATAGATTCTCTGAAATGACATCATGTAAAATTTTGCTCATTAAAAAAAATTTTAATTAGAATTGTTAATTATGAATTATCAGATAAACTGATATTAAAGGACTAATTTAAATTATCTATGTAATTTGAGGAAGAATATCCATCTAAAAATTTTACTATTTCAACTGTTCCTCCTGAATCAATAACAAATTTAGATCCAACAATATCATCAACAATATAATCACCTCCCTTTACAAGTGTATCAGGCTTGATTTTTTTAATAATATCTTTAGGTGTTGATTCGTCAAATATTGTTACATAATCAACATACTTAATCGATAATAGAATTTCTGCTCTATCGGATTCATTAACAAGAGGCCTTTCTTTCCCTTTTAAATTTTTTACTGATTTATCAGAATTTAAACCTACAACCAATATATCACCTAATAACTTTGCCTGAGATAGAACATGAATATGGCCAGGGTGGATAATATCAAAGCATCCATTGGTAAATACTATTTTTTTATTTTCAGATCTAATTTTACTAAAAAAAATATCTAAAGAACTGTTTCTTAAAACATTATTCATGATTTTGAACGTATCTTAAAAAAAATATAAATGGAACTCATTGTTCCCACAACAAGTAGACACACTATCTGTGATGTATGTAACACAGTCGCAAAGAACAAACCACTTTCATAATCTAAATTGTAGCCTAATAATATACTAGCAACAAGAAAATGGTAGGCCCCTATTCCAGCATTTACAGGGACTACCATACCTATAGATCCTGCAACCAAAACAGCAATTCCAGCATTAATACCTAGATCTGTTGTTTGAGAAAAAGAGAAAAATATCAAGTATCCCATAAGAAAGTAAGTAACCCACAGAAATAGGGTTGATATTAAGAATCTTTTATCGTTATAAATGAACTTGACGGAAACTAGTCCATCCTTAAATTCATTAAACTTATTTTCTAAATACTTTGATTTCTTTATAATTAATCTTGAAATAATTATAGATAAAATTAAAAATAAAATAAATATTATTATTGATTTATTATCTAGAGTGGTGTAGTCAATTATATAAGATTTGATAAATAAAATGAAAGTTTGAAACTCCAATACCAAAAAAAAGATTATTAGTATTAATAATGATATGATGTCAACAAACCTCTCAGATACTACAGAGCCTAGTGATTTAGAAAAATTGATTTCATCAGTCTTGGATATCAAATAACACCTTACCACATCATTAAATCTAGGAATAATCAATGCGAAAAAATAGGATATTATGATTACGTTAGTTGTAACAAATGTTGAGAACTTTTTACTTTGACCAACTTCCATCATAAGATTCCACCTGTATCCTCTAATCACATGTTCAAAAATTGAAATAAACATTGAGAGATATATCCAAAAAAAATCTAATTCAGTTAACCTATTATAGAAATCAGAAAAATCTATCGACTTGAAAACAAGATAAAATAACACTCCACCAAAAGTGAGTGATAATAAAGAGTTTATTATAACAGATTTTTTATTCAATTTTATTTTTTACAAATCTAATGCGAAAATTATACTGATCTCTACATTGACATTGAATATATTTTAGGGTAAAAAGTTGACTTATTTTGTGTAAATTTGTTGTTAAATCTTATAAAAATATCATAATCCAAGATGGCAAAAAGCTTTAAAGTCCTTTATGTAGCTACTGAAATTAAACCATTTCTCAATGACACCTATGTTGCAGATATTGTAAGAAAATTACCTCAGGGGATGCAGGAAAAAGGAGTTGAAATTAGGATTTTAGTTCCAAAATTTGGATTGATTAATGAGAGAAAAAATAGACTACACGAAGTTGTAAGACTATCTGGAATGAATATACCAATTGGAGACGATGACAAACCTTTAATAATTAAAGTAGCATCAATCCCAACTGCTAAGCTTCAAGTGTATTTCATTGATAATGAAGATTATTTCAAAAGAAAAACTGTTTTCAATAATAAAGCTGGAAAGTTTCATAAAGACAATGACGAAAGGTGTTTGTTTTTCTGTAAGGGAGTTTTAGAAACTGTTATAAAATTGGGATGGTCACCCGATATAATTCATTGCAATGATTGGATGAGTTCACTTATACCATTACTTATTAAAACTTCATACAGTGACAGACATATATTTGAAAACACAAAGTGTATTTTCTCTATCTACGAAAATAGTTTTAAAGAAAAACTCGACAAAAAAATGATTGATAAGATTATTGACGAAGATATAGACAAAGAAATGCTTTCATCTCTTAAATCAAACGATTATAGTGGATTGATAAAAATTGCTTCTGAGTATTCAGATGCTATCATTAGACCTGATAAAGATCTTAATAAATCACTTGAGGAATCAATATCAAGTATATCTCCAAAGAATAAAGTTCATAAAATTCCTGAGAATGAAAAGTCGGTTGAATCCCATTATAAATTATATAATGAAATTCTTAACTAGATTATCATTTATATTCACTTTTTTTCTATACTCATGCGACGAATCAAGTGAAATTGGTATTGATGAGCTCTTGAATGAACAAAAAGAAAAGGTAAAAGTTCATTACGTAGAGATACCTCTTGAAGTTAAAAACATCTATTACGATAGTGTAAGAACAGATGATGGAGATGTGTATTTTGGAAAGATTGATGACCCAGTTTTTGGAAAAAAAACTTCTATTGGATTCGGGCAAACTATTTACGAGGAGGGGTCTGATATACCACCTATTCCTGGAGAATATTCAGAAAATTATTACATTCCTAATGATTCATCAAAGTTAGATTCTGCTGTACTTTATCTTCACATATCTAAGGTATTTGGTGATAATATCAATGATGAACAAGAATTATCAATAACTCAAATTACTGATACTCTTTTTTCATCTGCACTTTATACATCTAACAAATATACCACTCCAGTATCTGACGAAAGGGGTATAATTGGATTTACAAGATTTAAAACAATTAATATAAAAAATAATATATTGTCTATTCCACTAAGAGATAACTACGGTAAATTTATTTTGCGTGAAATTCAAAATAAAACTAAAAACTTTATACTGCTAGATAAGATGAGGGGGTTAGCTTTAGTTCCTGGAGATTTGAATAATCAATTGATTTCATTTGATCTGGATCACCCTGAATCTAAGCTGGTTATGTATTTTAATAATCCATTTGAATTTCCAGAAGTTAATAGCCCAATGATGGACTCACTTCAATACGTTTTTCGATTTAATTCTCCACTAACTAAAAATTATAGTTATTACAATATTGATAGGTCATCTAGTGAATTGTCTTTAGTGGAGAGCCTTAAAAAAAATGAAGAATTTTCAATTAATGACAAAATTTATTGGCAGTCTGCAAGTGGAATATACCCAATAATTGATCTTGAAAACTTCAAAAATTTCGTTGATACAGCTGAAAATATTATTCTTAACAAAGCACAGATTATTATTGGCCCAATTGATCCATTATATAAGGATGTGACTCCAAGCAAATCATATTATTACATTGCAAACGAAGACAATAACATCAACCCAATTGGAATTATATCAAACCCTAACGAAAATATTGTAATGAAAGACAATTCATATTTTACAGATGATAATGACCCCGGAGAATATGTCTTTGATAACAATATTACTTTTACTTACAAGGGGGAATCAACCGTCTTTTTTCAAGAACTTGCATCTAAAAATCTTGACGCTAAAAAACTAGTTGTGTACCCAGAGAATTCCAATTCATTCGAGAAATTAATAATAGATAAAAATAAATTTTATCTAAAAGTCTTCTACACAAAATTCAATCAAGATTAAATTGTCTCGAAATTTTGAGGTCTGTACTTTTAATATTAATGATATAGTTAAAGTTGCGTCCCTTCAACCGGCAAGAATAGAATTTTGTAAAAATAAAAATGTTGGTGGACTTACACCAAATCTTAATGATTTAGATTATGCCGTATCAACAGGAATTCCAATTCATCCAATTATAAGGCCTCGAGAAGGAAATTTCATATACAGTAAAAAAGAAATAGATAAAATGATTGAGGACATCGAGATCTGTAAAGAAAAAAATTGCAGAGGTGTAGTTTTTGGAATATTAAATCATTCATTCTCAGTTGATATTAAAAAATGTAAAAAGCTTATGTCGCTGTGTGATGGGTTATCAACAACTTTTCATATGGCATTCGATAAATGTAAAAATCCAATTGAATCTATGAGAAAAATTATTGACCTGGGTTTTGATAGAATCTTAACAAGTGGTGGAAAGAATAATGTTATTGACGGATTAGAATTTATTGAAAAATTAGTAGATAAAAGTGATGAAATGATATCGATTATGCCAGGATCCAATCTCAGATCATCCAACATTGATCTATTTCTTAAAAATAACAGAATAAGGGATTTTCATTCATCATGTTACATTAATGGAAAATTTTCACTCGAGGAAGCAAGACTAATTAATACGAAAATTAAGAACTTCTGACTTTCAAGGCTTCATTAACTTGAAAATAAAAATAAACAATAATTGAAAATACAATCAACTTTTGAGAAGTCACCTGTATAAATAAAGATCTATTGTTTTCAAAAGGACTAGGTCCGAATTCCATGACAAGTATGAAGAGGAAGAGAACAAAAGAAAAAATCGCCGAAACAGTTCTAATCTTGTCTCCAAACACTTGGCTATCAAATAAGTTGTAGACCTGAATCAAACAATGTACAAAAAGTAATCTAAATGCAGCTTTAACAAAGAATATATGGAGATTAAAAGTGGGGCTCTCAGAAGGAAACACAGCAACTAAAACAAAGGAAATTAGTGATAATAATATCGTAATCATTAACAGAGTTTTAATAATATTATTATCTGATAATCTAAACTGTATTTTTAAAAACATAAAATAAAAAAGACCATATGAAATGGCTAGTATAAGCATTGATGAATTAAATAAATAAGCAGAAATAATATTATCCTCACCATTTTTAGCGACCCATTCACCAAGATTACTCAAAAAGTTGTAGAAAAAAAGATAACCTTCTGTTGAGGGATCAATTATGGTGCCACCGGGATAAAAATAAAATGCTAATAAATTAAATGATACAAAAAGAAATATACCTAAATACCCCTGTTTTATAAATATTTTCTCCATTGATAGAAATAATAAATTTATATTTATATAATCTATTAAATAATAAACGTAAAATGAAAGTAGCGGTTGTTGGATCTGGTATTTGGGGTGCATGTTCAGCCTTTCAGCTTAACAAAGCAGGAGTTGATGTTGAACTTTACGATATGTGGGGTGCTGGTAACTCACGTTCTGGTTCAGGGGGTGCGTCAAGAATAATAAGGCTAGCATATGGTGATGATAAAATCTACACAGAGTTAACAAATAAGTCGTTTAATTTTTGGGAGGAACTTTCAAATAATAGTGAAAGAAAACTCTACGATGAGTGTGGTATGTTGTGGCTGATAAGTCAAGAGGACAATAGCTACATAACCAAATCAAAAAAACATATCGAAAGTGTAGGACATAATATTGAAGAAATTTCAATAAAAGATGCAAAAGAGAGGTATCCTCTTATTAATTACGATGATATCAACAAAGTTTATTATGAGAAAAAAGCTGGTGCTTTAATGGCGAGTAGATGTTGTAAAAATGTTGTCAGAAATTTTAAAAAGAATGGTGGTAAAGTTTTTTTAGGTGAAGTAGAAATTGATGAAAAAAATTTAGATAAAGAAAATTCAATACGTTTTAATGGTAAAAAAATAGATGCTGACAAATTTATAATTGCCTGTGGTCCATGGAATAGAAAATTATTTCCAGAAATGTTAGAGACCACAACTTATATTTCAAGGCAGGAGGTATATTATTTTGGAGTACCAAATAGTAAAGCTTCTGAATTTAATCTAAATAAAATTCCTTGTTGGCTAGATTTAAATGCAGATAATCCATCATATTATGGGATACCTTTTCACTTAAATAAGGGTTTTAAAATAGCGTATGACGAGAGGTCAACGACATTTGATCCTGATACGTCTGAAAGAATACCATTCCCAGAGTTAGTGGAAAGAACAAAATCATATCTTTATCACAGATTTCCAAATCTCAAAAATTTACCCATTGCTGAAACACGTGTCTGTCAATACGAAAACAGTTTAGATGGAAATTTCATAATGAACTTTCATAAAAAAAATGAAAATGTTCTTGTCTTATCTGGCAGCTCAGGTCACGGATTTAAGCTGGGTCCAGGTCTGGGAGAAATGGTTAGAAATATTTTAGTTTACGATAATGAAATACCCAAAGAATTTGATTTGAAAAGACTGAATACTGATAGGACAACATCTCAATATTATAATGCTCAAATCAAATACCAAGAGAAAAAAAGACTATTTAACTGAATAGGTGAATAAACTTGGACTACTTAACTAAAAAAAGAATATTATCTATTTAAAATAATTAGATAATCTATAATGCAGGTTTTCTCGTATATTAAGCCAGAATAAATTGTAGTCCCCTGAATGATAGCTTTCCATATTAAATAGTTTTATCCACGGTATGTTGATCTCTTTAATCTGAAGTGATCCACTTTGAGATTTGACTGATATTTTATTAGGTTTTTTTAGCTTAAAGTTTTTCACTGGTAGCTTTAACACTTGGTACTTAAACATTTGAACAATATTTGGCATTAAAATGCCTTTATGATTATAGATATCTGTGCTAACATCATTTTCATCGAAGGAGATAGGATTCGATGCAACTATATCTTTGTAATATTCATTATTATAAGGGTTTATATTGTCTCCAAAAGTATTCCATGAAAGAAAACATTTCATCTGGTCAGGAGATGAACAAGGGGGTAAATCAGAAAAATTATCAGCTATAGGAACACCAACTAGGTATGCTAGTAGAAGTTTATCTTTTATTTCCTTATTTGGCATAATAATATCGTTAATTAATCTAGACGCGTGCATACTCCCTTGACTATGAGCAGCTATTATAAAGTGCTTTCCATTATTTTCAAGTTCAAGGTACTTTAAGAATGCACGTTTTATATCAGAGTAGGCTACATCATAAGACTCTTTTGAGTATGACCTAAGCTTGTTATTTTCATAAGTAAAATATTGCAAGGACTTATTTGAAAAGATATCATCCTGGTACTTCTTAAAGTCTTTTTTAAGAATTGGGTCAAGTGCTATTTCCGTTAAAATATTACTTGAGTTATGGTACACGAGGCCATCATAAAAAATTTGTCTGTACAAAGGAGAATAAATATTAGTAATACCAGAAAAAATACTGGCTTGGTTCCCCAATGCTAAGTCTCTTACACTTCTTATATGCTCAGGATCCTCTGGGTTTGCATTCCAAAAATTACCGTTATATCCAGAATTGTAAACTGTTGGATATAAATAAAAAACATCAACATTAGCTTTAAAATCTTTTAAAGTGTCATAATAATTTACTGGCAAAGGTATTTCCTCCTTAGGTGAGGCAATCCAATTTTTCATATAGTTGTAATCTGGGGCTTTTGGAAAACCAGTGTTAGAAACTAGGTACTTCGATGAGTTACAGGATGTTATTATTAATGCAAATAAAAAATAAAAAGCTCTCATAATTCATTAGTAAAATAATACATATATATTTATTACGGTAAACAAGAAACAACAAATAAAAAATCTATTTTTATTTATACCAGATAATTACATGAATAGATTAAAATTGAATATTACGAATGAAGTAAACCAACTTCAATCTGTAATTTTGGGAATCGCCAACAGTTTTGGATCTGAACCAAGTATAGAAAATTGCATAGACCCAAAAACAAAATATTTTGTTAAAAAAGAAAAATTTCCATTGGAGAGTGACTGCATATCTGAAATAAAAAACTTCAATGAAGTATTAGTTAAAAATGGAGTTAAAGTTTTAAGACCAAAAAATATAGATGGGTTAAATCAAATATTTACAAGGGATATAGGTTTTGTGATTGAAAATAAATTTTTTATATCAAATACAATTAAACAGAGAGGAAAGGAGAAAGAAGGAATTAAAAATTATTTAAATGAGATTGGCATTAATAATTTAATTATAATTCCAGAAGACATTAAAGTAGAGGGAGGTGATGTTATTGTTCATGATGAGTTTATTTTTATTGGTATAAGTAGTAAAGAAGATAGTAATCTTAAGGTTTCCAGGACTCAGATTAAAGCCGTAGAATTTATTCAAGATGTATTTCCAGAAAAAAGAGTTATTGGATTAGAATTATTTAAAAATGACGATAATCCTTACGATAATATACTTCATCTCGATTGTACAATGCAACCAATAGGAAATAATAGAGTCATAATTTTCAAAGACGGTTTTAGAAAAAGTTCAGACAAAAAACTTTTAGATGAGATTTTTGGTGAGGAAAATTTAATTAATATATCAAGGGATGAGATGTATGATGGATGCTCAAATATTTTTTCTATAAATGAAAATGTAATAGTGTCTGATAAAACTTTTAAAAGACTAAATGATACTCTGAGGGGATACAGATATGTTGTGGAGGAAGTGTATTACCGTGAGATATCAAAATTTGGTGGATTATTTCGTTGTTCCACTCTCCCCATTGAAAGAAAATAAAAAAATATATTAATAATATAATATATACTCTAAAATCATGTATTTTTAAGGATACTTTATAGGATACATATGCAAATTCAGATTTGGAAAAGAAGAACCAAAGACAACACTAAATATAACCTCTACATACGATATAGAATTAATCAAAACAAAGCAAAAGTTGAGTCGATGAGACTCTGGGAGTGGATAAATCCAAGTAATAAGATTCAAGAGGAGCACAACGACAGTGTTAAAAAAGCGTCTGAGGAGATTATAAGAAGAGTAAAAGACGACATTGAAAATGATAGATTTAGTATAAGTTTTGAAAATAAGAAAAAAACATATCTAAAGGATGACTTCTTGACTCATACAAAAATTAAAAATAAAGAGGCTATATATAAATTTATATCATTACAAGACACTGAAATAAATAATAAATTAACTTCAGATATAAATTCAGAATACCTAGTAAGTATTAAAAAAACTATAGAGAATAATATTAAAGAGAAAACAATCAAAAATACAACAGCTTCAAAATATTGGAGTGATTTTAAAAAGGGGTTAAAACAACTTAATAAAAAAAATTTATGTGATTACCCTAAACTTGGTTCAATAAAAGTAAATCAAAAGAAAAGAAGGCCAATTACTATATCAAGTAAGGATATTGAAGCCCTAAACTCAATATCCAAAAAAAAATTTAAAGGAATTAAGGACATGTTTATTATTTCAACTAGGACAGGAATAAAGGTTGGACAACTTTCAGATGTTAAATGGGGTGATCTTAAGAAGGAAAGTGAGGAAAATTTTACACTAAAAATTAAAAAAAGGAATGTGAAAATTAACAATGAGACTAGAAATATTATGGGAAAAAGAGGAGATGAAGATATACAAATATTTAAAAGTCCAGAAAATGAATCATCCAGATCTAAATTATTTAGTAAAATGATTGAAGAAGCAAAACTGAACAAGGATATAAAGATGGCTGATGCTGTTCACACATTTGCAAATAATCTTTACAGAGAAACTAAAAATATATATTTAGTCTCAGCTTATCTTGGTGACAAGTCAATTGATCATACTAAGAAGAAATACAAAAACATGAATGAAGAAGATTATCTTATTAAAAATGAGATTATAGCTTCCAATAAAATACAAGAGAGAAAATTTATTAACAAAATATTATTTAAAAAAGGGAATTTATTATCATATAAAAAGGATACATTATAGGATACATTGTAAAATATGTGTCTAAATTATGTAAAATCTCGTATAAAGTGATGAAGAAAATAAAAAAACAAATAACTAATAATCTAATAATGGTTAGACCTGAACACTTTGATTTTAATTATGAAACCGCAGAGAATAACCACTTTCAGAAAAAGGAAAAGAAGTTGTCAAAAGAAAAAATTCTAAGGAATGCTAAAAATGAGTTCGATAACTTATATAATAATCTAATAAAGAATAAAATTAATGTTAATGTTTTCAATGATAGAAAAAAGGTAAGGACTACTGACAGTGTATTTCCAAATAATTGGATCAGTCTCCATCAGGATGGTTCAGTTTATGTATATCCTATGTTCTCAGAAAATAGGAGGAAAGAAAGAAGATTTGATATCATAGAAAAGTTGAAAAAACAATTTGAAATTAAAAGGGTTATTGACTTATCTTATTTCGAGAAGGAATCTGTATTTCTTGAGGGCACTGGAAGCATGATACTTGATAGACAAAATAAAATTTGTTACGCAGCACTTTCTGATAGAACTAATTTAATTGCTTTAAATGATTTCTGTATTAGAGCATTATATAATCCAGTAACATTTAAATCATATCAGAAGGTAGAAGGAAAAATAAATTTAATATACCACACTAATGTGATGATGTGTATTGCTGATCAGTATGCAATCGTATGCCTGGAGACCATTCACGACAAAAAAGAAAGAGAAGTTCTAATATCAAGTCTTGAAAAAACTAATAAAGAGATTATTGAGATAAGCGAAAAACAATGCAATAGCTTTGCAGGAAATATGCTTCAAGTTTCAAATAGAAATGATAAAAAATTCTTGATTATGAGTAGTTCTGCATATAGATGTTTGAACACTTTTCAAATAAAAAAAATATTAAGTTATAACAAAGTAATTCATAGTAACCTTGAACAAATAGAAAAACTAGGGGGTGGGAGTGCAAGGTGTATGATAGCAGAAAATTTTCTCCAAAAAAAATAAAATAGTAAATTGTATTAAAGAAGAAAAAAATGAAAAAAGCAATACTAACCAAAAAAGCACCTTTACCTATAGGACCATATAATCAAGCTATTAATTTTAATGATATGTTGTTTGTTTCGGGGCAAATCCCTTTAGACCCAATTTCAAACAAACTAGTTGATAGTGGGATTGTTGATGAAACAAATATGGTAATGAAAAATATTGACGCAATCCTCAAAGAAGCCAATATGAGTTTTGACGATATTGTTAAGACCTCTATTTTTTTAAAAAATATGGATCACTTTAAAGATGTTAATGAAACGTACGGAGAGTTCTTTAAAAATACACCTCCAGCCAGAGAGACAGTTCAGGTATCAAAACTACCTCTTGATGTAAATGTAGAGATATCTTGCATCGCAATAAAGAAATAAATGTCAAATAACATTCGGTTAAGATTTGCACCAAGCCCAACGGGACCACTGCATATTGGTGGATTAAGAACAGCACTTTATAATTATCTTATATCAAAAAATCTAGGGGGAGACTTCATAATAAGAATTGAAGACACTGACAGTAATAGATTTAATAAAAATGCAGAAAAACACATAATGGAATCATTAGAGTGGTGTGGCATTTTCCCTGATGAAAGCCCTACAATTGGCGGGCCTTTTGGACCTTACAGACAATCGGAAAGAAAAGATTTCTATAGTAAAATGATTGATGATTTGATAGATAAGGGTGATGCGTACTATGCATTTGATCAAACTAATGAATTAGATGAGCTTAGAAAAGCTAGTGAAAAAAGCGGAGAAATATTCATATATAACTGGGAGAATAGAATGAATTTTAAAAACTCTCTTACACTATCAAAAGATGAGTCAAAAAGTTATATTGATAAAGGAGATTATGTAATTAGATATAAAACATATGATGAAAAACAAGGAAGTGAGATTACAGTAAGTGATGAGATTAGGGGAAACATAAAAATAAATTTAAAGTTATTAGATGATAAAATAATATTCAAAAAGGATGGAATGCCAACATATCATTTAGCCAATGTGGTAGATGACCATGATATGAAAATTTCACATGTTGTAAGAGGCGAAGAGTGGTTACCCTCTTTACCATTACATTATCTGCTTTATAAATCATTTAACTGGGAACCACCAAAGTTTGCACACTTACCTTTGATATTAAAACCCAGTGGAAAAGGAAAATTAAGTAAAAGAGATGGAGAAAAGTATGGGATTCCAGTATATCCAATTTCATGGAAGGAGCCGGGAATAGAGTTTAAGGGCTTTAAAGAAATAGGATTTGAAAGTACAGCACTAGTAAATTTCATTAGTCTTATTGGATGGAACCCTGGTGATGAAAAAGAGGTTTTCTCATTAGATGAACTAATTAATCAATTTAGCATAGAGAGAATAATAAAGGGTGGCGCAAAATACGATTACGATAAAGCTCTGTGGTTTAATCAGGAGCATATTAAAAAAATTAGTACAGATAAAATAAGTGTGAGGGCCTTAAATGAAAGTGATATAACTAAAGAAATCAATGTAAAAAAAATAGATGACCTAATATCTCTTGCAAAGGATAGAGTAAACTTTCAGATGGAAATATTAAATGAATGTAAAAAAATTATTTGCTACGATAAAAAAGAGATTAGGAGCAACTCAAAAGAAATTAAGTTGACTGAAAACATTTTGGGAATAATAGAAGATTTTATTAAAAAACTTGAGCAAATAGATAATATAACCCCAAATAAATTAAAGGAAATTTATTTTGATATGTTAAAAAATAATGATGTGAAAATTGGTCAAGGAATGAAATCACTTAGAGTTCTTTTAACAGGGAAAACATCTGGACCTGACTTATTTACTCTGACAGAAATATTAGGTAAAGATAAAATAGTAATAAGGCTTAAAAAAAGTATGAATATCATTAATGATTAGGATAGGCATAACAAAAGAAAATATTGAAATTGGAGATGTGAGGAGTCCGTTCAATCCTAGACAATCTAAAAAGATCAATTCAGATATTAATTTTAATGTTGAAGTCCAGAGTAGTAATTTAAGATGCTTTGAAGATAATGAGTTTGAACATGAGGGTGTTCGAGTAGTTAAGAAGTTAAATAACTCTGATATAATTTTTGGAATTAAAGAAGCTGATAAAGATAAACTCATTAAGAATAAAACATATTTTATGTTTTCTCATACCATAAAAAAACAACCTCATAATAGAAATCTTCTAATTCAGATATTAAAAAAGAAAATCAAACTTATTGACTATGAGTGCTTAAAAAAAAGAGGTAAAAGGATAGTCGCCTTTGGTGAGTATGCGGGAATAGCTGGAACTTATAACTCAGTGATGGCTTTTGGGAAGAAATTTAATTTATTTAATTTAAATCGATTGTCTCACTTTAAGAACAAAGAGGAACTTTACTCTTTTTTAGAAAATAATCCTATCTCACATAAAATAAGAACATTAATTGTCGGCAATGGAAGAGTTGCCAAGGGAGCAAGCGAAATTTTAAAGTATTTTGGTTTTAAAAATGTCAAACTTCATGAATACAAAAATAATTCACATAACTATCCAGTTTTCAGTACTATAAAAACAAGCGATTATATGGAAAATATAACTGGAAATAAATTTTCTAAAACCGATTATTATAATAACCCCAAAGACTATAAATCTAACTTTTTAAAATTATCTAAAAATACAGATATATTAATAAACGCATCTTATTGGGATCCTAGATACCCAAGGCTTTTCGAGAAAGATAAAATAGATGATACATTTTCCATTAAAGTTATTGGAGATATTAGTTGTGATATCAAGGGATCAGTACCTCTTACAGAGTTTGCATCTACAATTAAAAAACCATTCTTTGATTACTGTTTAAAAACCAAAAGAGTTAAGAAAGCATTTGAAAATGATAATACTGTGACTATGATGACGATTGATAACCTACCATCTGAATTACCTAGAGATTCATCTAACTACTTTGGCAAGATACTTATGACATATGTGATCCCATTTCTTAATGAGCCAAATAATAGAATAATTGAAAATGCTACGATAGCTAAGAACGGTAATCTTACAAAAAAGTACGAATATCTAAAGGATTTCGTAAGTTAGATATTGACTGAATTTAGCAACTTATAGAACTCGTCTCTTTTATTATAAATATTGAAATCACCACCATACATTTCCGTGATGGTAGAACTTGTATAATCTTTTATACCTCTTGAAGAAACACATAGATGTTTAGCCTCAACAACAACCATGACACTCTCAGTGTCAAGAACTTCCTTGAGTTCATTGTATATCTGAGTTGTTAATCTCTCCTGAACTTGAGGTCTTTGAGAGTAGTATTTAACAATTCTATTTAACTTAGAAAGTCCGATTACCTTACCACTTGATATATAAGAAACATGAGCCTTTCCAGTTATTGGAAGAAAGTGATGTTCACAAGTTGAGTTTAAGTTAATATTTTTCTCTATAAGCATCTTGTTATAGTTATACTTATTTTCAAATAGAGAAATTTTAGGTTTATTGTCAGGATCCAGACCACTAAATATTTCCTTAACATACATCTTTGCTACCCTATATGGTGTGCCACTTATACTGTCGTCTTCAAGGTCTAACCCTAATTCATCAACTATCTTTCTAAAATGCTTCTGGATATTTTTAATTTTCTCATTATCAGATTTATCAAATGCATCTTTTCGAAGAGGTGTTTTTAAAGAAAAAAACTCATGATTATCACCTATTAATTCTATTTTTTTTGTGTCCATAGTTAATTATTTATACATCAATTATACTTAAAAAGTGAAAAAATGTTACTTAGACTCAAGATTTACTTTTCCAAGTATCTCTGAGAGTAACAGTCCTATTAAAGGTAAGTTCCTTATTATTTGATTCAAGTTTATAATATCCATTTCTCTGGAATTGATAATAATTTTCTTTTTTTGAATCCCTAATATTTGATTCTGCATAAGCATTTTTAACCTGAACAAAAGAGTTTTCATTTAGATACGTTTTAAAGTCGTCATCTTTATTTCCATCTGGAGCCTCAACTTTAAATAACCTATCATAATTATTTACACTTATCTTTTCGTAATTATTTTTATCAATCCAGTGAATAGTCCCTTTTACCTTTCTTAGACTTTCTTCAGTCCCTGACCCACTTTTCGACTTAGGATCATAGGTACAATATATTTTTATAATTTCTCCACTATCATTCTTTTCAACCCTTTCTCCTTTAATTATATAAGCATTTTTTAATCTGACTTCCTTCCCTATGGAAAGTCTAAAATATTTTCTATTGAATTCTTCTTTAAAATCATCTCTTTCTATATATAAATTTTTTGAAAAAGAAATTTCTCTATGTCCATACGATTCATCTTCAGGATTATTTTCTGCTTTTAACAGCTCATTTTTTTCATCAGGATAATTTAAAATCTCAAGTTCTACAGGATCTATAACAACCATAAGTCTGTAAGCTTTCTTATTTAAAACTTCACGAGTACAATAATCAAGAAGTGCAAAATCAATTATATTTTCTCTTTTTGCTACACCTACTTTTTCACAAAAACTTATGATGGCAGCTGGAGGAATCCCTCTTCTCCTCATACCTGAAATTGTTGGCATTCTTGGGTCATCCCAACCATCAACCTCATTAGACTCTACCAACTCCAGCAATTTTCGTTTACTCATAATTGTGTATGAAATATTTAATCTTGCAAATTCTCTTTGTTTTGGAATTATTTTTTTTTCATCATATATATTTGATATAAACCAATCATATAATTCCCTATGAACTTCAAACTCAAGGGTACAAAATGAATGAGATATGTTTTCAATATAATCAGATTGTCCGTGAGCCCAATCGTACGTGGGATATATGACCCAATTATCTTTTGTTCTGTGATGTTCGTGATCAATTATTCTATACATTATAGGATCTCGCATATGCATGTTAGGTGATGACATATCTATCTTAGCCCTGAGGACACAATCACCAGGCTTAAAATAATTATCCTTCATTTTTCTAAAAAGATCAAGGTTTGTGTCAACATCTCTATCTCTGAAAGGACTCTCTTTTCCTGGGATTGTAGGAATACCTCTTTGATCGGATATTGTCTCTTGATTTTGATCATCAACATAAGCTTTTCCTTTTTTAATCAGACCCTCAGCCCATTCATAAAGCTGATCAAAATAATCAGAGGCATAGCATTCTTTATCCCAACTATAACCAAGCCACCTAATATCATTTTTTATAGAATTTATGTACTCAATACTTTCTTTCTCTGGGTTTGTATCATCAAACCTCAAATTTACAGGAGAAGAAAACTGTTGACCAAAACCGAAATTAATATATATGGACTTTGCATGACCAATATGTAAGTAGCCATTTGGCTCTGGTGGAAATCTAAATCTAAGTTGGTTTTGAGAGTGGCTATTTCCCAAATCGTCTTTAATAATTTGTTCTAGGAAATTTTCATTTTTCCCTAATGAATCATTCTCGCTCATCAAATGAAATTATAAAGTCTTGTCATCTTTTTTAACCTTATCAGAAAGGTCATTTTTGAATTTTTTTAATTTTTCAGCAATCTCTTTATTTGAAATACTGAGAATTTGTGCAGCAAGAATTCCTGCATTTTTTGCGCCATCTAAAGCAACTGTTGCAACAGGCACACCTGAAGGCATTTGAAGTATTGATAATACAGAATCCCATCCGTCTATGGAGTTTCTAGATTTAATAGGCACTCCTATAACTGGAAGGTGAGTGTTTGAGGCAACCATACCTGGAAGGTGAGCAGCACCTCCAGCACCTGCAATAATTACTCCAATACCATTTTTAGAGGCGTTCTTTGAATAATTCATCATCTTATCTGGAGTTCTGTGAGCCGATACTATATTAACTTCATGCTTAATATTTAAATCTTTTAAAGTGGATATGGCTTCCTCCATTACTGGATAATCTGACTTACTTCCCATAATAACACCTACCTTATTCATATCTATTTAGATTTAACTTTAACTCTCTCTTTAATAAATTTTGCAGTTTTGTACGCATCTTCAAATTTATCACAAATTATTGTGACATGCCCCATTTTCCTGTTAGGTCTTGTATCCTCTTTACCATATAAATGAAGATTAGCATTCTTTGAATTAAAAACACAGTCCAGATTTTGATAGCTGACTTTTCCCTGATATCCGTCCTCTCCAACCAAATTAAGCATTATAGCCGTACCGGCGTGAGCAGTTTCACCTAATTGCAAATTGAAAATAGATCGTATATGTTGTTGAAATTGAGAACTTGAGCAGGCTTCAATTGAGAAATGACCACTATTATGAGGTCTTGGGGCCAATTCATTTACAAGAATTTTGTCATCATTTGTTAAAAACATTTCGACTGCCATAACGCCAACACAATCAAGAGATTTAGATAATTTGATTGCCAATTCTTGTGCTTTGATATCTATTTCATTATCTATTTTAGCAGGGCTAATCACAAACTCAACCTGATTTGAATTCTTATTAAATTCCATTTCAACGGTTTGAAAACAGCTTACTTCTTGATCAGAATTTCTAGATACAATAACACTTAATTCCTTTTCAAAAGGTATATATTCTTCAACAATCATTGGTTTATCTGGAAGTTTTTCTGCTTCTGAGATGCTATTTATAACTTTTACGCCAAATCCATCATATCCAAACTTAGTTTGCTTCCAAACAAATGGAAATTTTAATTTATCCCTATCGATTGATGTTAATAAATCTTTAATTGATTCAAAATACTTAAAGGGAGCAGTAGGTATATTATTATCTATAAAAAAAGTTTTTTGTAAATTTTTATCTTGAATAACCCTCAAAGTTTTAGACTTAGGATAGACCTCTTTACCTAAATTTTCCAATTCTACTA
The DNA here is from genome assembly GCA_902523065.1 of uncultured Marinoscillum sp. Classification (GTDB taxonomy): domain Bacteria; phylum Bacteroidota; class Bacteroidia; order Cytophagales; family MED-G16; genus MED-G16. The sequence continues at coordinate 133,467 of CABYXZ010000004.1, read as the reverse complement.
GCGCATCAATATTTATGTGCTCAATTTCAAAGGTTATTATATCACATTTACTACCAAAGTTTACGATATCGTCAAAGTTATTTAGGTCGCCTAAAACAAAATTATCACATTGATTTTTACATGGAGAATCTTTATTTGGATCAATAACACTTGTGTGAATATTCATCTTATTACATTCAACTAAAAGCATCTTTCCTAGTTGACCACCTCCGATAATTCCAAGTTTTTTATTTAATAACGGTGAATTCATATGGGCAAAAATACATCAAATAATATTTAATGTTAGAATCAATACACCGAGGGGAATTTAATTTAATATGAATTATTTTTTCAAATAATTTTCTAGTTCATTAAGAGTAATATTACCCTCATAAAAAGCTCTTCCAAAAATCACATTTTTAATTCCAATATCCTTAAGCTTTTCTATGTCTTTAATATTTCTAATTCCTCCACCTGTAATCATATTCATTTGTGGGTATTTCTTGAGAATTTTTTTATAAAGAGAGAAAGGTGGCCCATCTAGTGTCCCATCCTTAGATATATCTGTTACTTTAATATTTTTAAGACCTTTATCTGAAAAATAATCTATATGATCAATTGGATCAATTTTGGTTTGATGCTTCCATCCATTTATCCTTAAATTATTCTTCCATATATCTACCGCCATGACAATTTTTTTAAAACCCCATGTTGTTAAACAGTTTAGAAAAATATTCTTATCGTAAACTGGCATGCTTCCTAATGTAACCATATTAGCGCCATTAATAAATGCTGAACTGACATTCTCACTATTCCTTAAGCCACCAGAATAATTAATTTTTATACTGGAAAACTGTGAAATCATTTCAAGAAGAATAAAGTTATTCTTCTCATGCATTTTTGCAGATCCCAAGTCAACAAAGTATATGTCCTTAACACCTAGATCTTCAAATCTTTTAACTAAATCTATTGGACTTTCATGATAAAATTTTAAAGTTCTAAAGTCACCGGATTTGACTTTTACTACTTTATTATCTTTTATATAAACAGATGCTATTAAGTTCACACTTATTATTAACTAAAAAAAAACTTACAAACAAGGAATTAGTCTAAAATTAATAACTTAAACCCAAACCCATGAATTGTCTTCAGATCAATTTTTTTATCTTCTCTTAAATACTTTCTGAGTTTAGCAATGTAAACATCCATACTCCTTGCGTTATAGTAGGAGTCGTCGCCCCAGATTTTCATAAGGGCAAGGCTTCTATCAACTTTACTATTAATATTCTCACAAAAAAGCTTTAGCAAATCGTTCTCCTTAGTTGTAAGTTTATAGTTTGTTCCAGAACTACTTATAAGAAGATTTTGGTTGTGATGAAAAGTATATGAACCAATAATGAAATTATCATCAAGTTCTATTTTATCAATTTTTACAGTTCTCTTTAAAACAGCGTCCATCCTAAGGAGAAGCTCCTCAATACTAAATGGTTTGGTTAAATAATCATCTGCGCCTAAATTGAATGCTTTAATTATATTCTCTTTGTGTGATTTTGCAGTTAAAAATATTATAGGAATATCTTTATTCATTTTCCTGATATCCTTAGCTAAAGAAAAACCATCTTTTTTTGGCATCATTACATCAAGAATTATAATGTCGTAATCATTATTAGTAAAAAAATCGAAACCAATCTCTCCATCTTCAGCTAACTGTACAAGGTAATTTTTTGATGTTAAATAGTCAGTTAAGACTTTACCTAAATTTTTATCATCCTCAACAACTAATACTCTGTTATTCATAATTAAACTTTAAAGTGAAAACTGATCCGTGCCCATACTTACTCTTCACAAATATTTTAGCATTTAATTTATCAACAATATTTTTAACATAGGATAGACCTAATCCGAACCCTTTAACATTATGTATGTTTCCCTGAGGTTCTCTGTAAAACTTGTCAAAAATTTTGTCAAGATTATTTTTTTTAATTCCGATGCCATTATCTTTAATTGATATCTCCATAGAGGATTTATCGTTTCTAGACTCTATGATTATAACTGGTTTGTCTTTTGAGTATTTAATTCCATTTTCAATTAAATTATTAAAAACATTTACCAGGTGGCTTTTATTTCCATTAATAATAGGATTCACTGCGTTAAGTTTATTAACTATTTTTCCACCCTTTTTTTCTAATTTAAATCGAAATACATTTATTGACTCCTCAATTATCTCATGAATATTAACTGAAGATTTGTCTATTTTGTAACTCTGCTTCTCAGTTCTTGCTATATTGAGAACTCTCTCAACCTGATGACCCAACCTTTTATTTTCTTCATCAATAATTTTAACATAATCATTTTTATTTTTTTTATTATCTATCATAGCCTCACACGCTAAAGAAATAGTTGAAATTGGTGTTTTGAGCTCATGAGTCATATTATCTATAAAGTCATTTTTAATTTCAGAGAGCTTTTTAAGTCGAAAAGCTTTGACTACAACATAATAGAATGAAAGTGCGATTAATAAAATAAATATAAAAGAAAATGCCAGACTATAAATGTTGTTGTCCCTTAAATAACTGTTTTTCAAAGGAAAATCTAAAAATAAAACTAAGTTTGAATCAATTAAATCGTTTTGAAATAAACTTATAGAAAAATTAGATTTTAAAATTTTATCATCTTCTGTGTTTGACAATAAAATATTATTCTTTTCATTATCAAGAAGAAGGTATTCAAAATCTATATTAATATTTTTTTGTTTTAAACTGGTCTTTATGAGTTTTTCAATTGAATTCTTATTAAGCTCTGTCTTAATATTTCTATCGCCAGTTAGTAACTTATTTAAAATAATCTGAATCATCTCCGATCTATCGAGTACTTTGTCTATTTGTTTTTGAATTAAAGTATCTACTGTAACCTCATTGAAATCTTCTACTAGAATCGAAGCGTTAATGTTGTCATCAGAATCTATATTTTTGTTGCTTGATTCTAAATCAAACTGGAATGAGTTTTGTTTTGTCTCTATTTCACCATCTTGAATTGTTTTTTTACTAAATATACTTTCAATTAACTCAACACCACCTGTTTCATTACTTCTACTAATTTTAAACTTTGCTTCAAGGTTTTCTCTAGTTAGAATAAAAATCTCTCGCTCTTCTAACTTTTGGTTGACAGTGAACAAAACATCGTTGATATCTTTTTCAAATCTCTCGTTGTTCAGTTCATTTATTTGCGAAATCCAAGAAAACTGGACAAGCAGAATTGAAACCATAGATACTACTGTAAGTATAACAATTAGTAAAAATTTGTTTTTATCCATATACAAATCTACTTAAAGAAAATTTTTGAGGTAAAATCATAATAATTTTTAAGTAATTTTAACATATGGGTGATTAGCTCAGTTGGTTCAGAGCACTGCCTTGACAGGGCAGGGGTCACTGGTTCGAATCCAGTATCACCCACAATTAAATTATAATTCTTACATTTCAATTTTAAATTTTGTAATTTCATTTTTTGACAAAATTTATTTACTATGAAAAAAACATTAATAATACTGATTTCATTTGTATTGATTTCATGTTCTAGCAGTGAAAATCATGCTGACTATGAGAAAAATTTAGAAATTGCTAAAAAGTTTATCAGTCTTCACTCTTCTGAAGATTGGGGGGCACAGGCAGAACTTATACACGATGATCTGAGTTGGTCTCAACCGGTTTACGGCTCTGAGAATTATGGAAAAGAAGGACATATTGAAGCAATGAAAATGTATCAAAGTATGTTTGATAATATCAAATTTGAGGCAGATTATTGGCTGCCAGGAGTAGATCCTGAAACAGGAATCAGAGACGGAGCAGTAAGGACATACGGGACATGGACTGGAGTTCACACTGAAACAGGAAAAGAATTTAGTCTAAGTTCATACCATGCAATGAGTTTTAAAGATGGAAAAATTATCGGAGGTGGTGATTTTTTTGATTTTGGAGGATTTATGGCTTCATTCCAAGAATAATATATTACTCATATTTAAAATAAAAAAGTGGTCATAATTTTTGGTCACTTTTTTTATGCACCAAATGGTAATGATGAATGGTGCAATATGATTTTAAGAGAGTCTCCTACTTTTTTGTAGACAAAAGAGTATTCTACTTTAGTTTGATCTCCATTTTGGTCAGTAAAAAAATAATTTCCCATAGCTATACCAATATCATCATAAACGTTTAGACTATCATTTTCAAATTCAACACTTACCCAAGGATTCAAAGCAAAACCAGAATCCTCAGAAAAATCTGTATTGTTACCTATAAAATATGAAAGAGCAGATTCGAAATCATTTCTAAATTGCTTTTCAGATGCTTTTGTTGGTTTAAACTGAACATTACCATTTTCAAAGTCATATAGTTCATTTATAAATTTCTTGGTAACTGATACCGATTCTTTAAAGTTGTTTTTGGTCTTTCCAATTTCAACTATACCACTAGCCCACTTATTTTGATATTCTAGAATTAATTTTTTCATAATAACATAAATGTATTTAATTAATAATTTTTTACTTTATTGAAAATTAATTTTATAAAAATAAATAATTGTGAATAAAACAATACTAAACATATTTCTTACCTTATTTTTTTTCGCTTGTAAAAAGAAGGAAAATACAATTGAAAGACAATTTCTTCCATTAGAAATAAATGAGACGTCAGGCCTAGAATATTATAAAAAAAATTTTATTACACACAACGATTCGGGTGGTGAACCTTTATTGTATGAATTTAACGAGAATGGTAAAATTATTAGTAAACATAAAATAGATAATTGTGGAATGAATGATGACTGGGAAGACCTAACATCAGACAATGAAAATTTTTATGTTGCTAATTCTGGTAACAATTATGGAGAAAGAAAAGATCTGTCCATACTAATTCTTGATAAAAAAAATCAATTTAGATGTAATGGGAAAATTGAATTTAATTATAAAAATCAAATAAATTTCGAGAGTAAAAGTGAGCATCCGTATGATTCAGAGGGATTAATATCTGTGGGCAACAAATTAATTATCTTCTCTAAAGACAGAAAAAATTTGATGACAGAATTATACGCAATTCCCAAAAAACCAGGCTCATATGAAATTGAACCTTTTTATTCCTATGATGTGAATTCATTAATTACCGGCGCAGATTATAATGAATTCCTAAAATTGGTCTCACTCGTAGGATATGATTTTGTTGAAGATGGTAGTGAGTCAGAAAATCAATACCTTTATACAATAAGTAACTTTGACATTGATAATTTAAGTCAATCCAGAATTAAAAAATATATAATCCCAGTAGGAAAAGCTCAGATAGAAGCAGTAAAGATAATCAACGATTCATCTTTCTGGCTTACTTCTGAAGACGAGGGAGCGGGGTTACCAAGATTATTTAAATTTAAAATATAGAAGTACATGGAAGATTTATTGATGGTCAGAACCTTTGGCATTGTAGGATGCATGTTAATTATATCTACAATAACAGCACGACTTAACAAAACTTATGAAACATTTACCGAAAAGTTTATTACAATTTTAGGTGCCTTTGCTTCAATAATTATGGTATGGGTTTTTGGAGATATATATCCTCATAATATAGTTGCGTGCGCATTTCTTTCAGGGTTTGTAGGTTGGTCTTTAGGCCCTACCATTGGATACATTGGTCAAAAGTTTAAATGGAACAAGTTTTTAAAAGATAAAGGAGTTAAATCTAAACAGATTAGTAATAAATCAGGCTTTTGGGGAACAAATAATAATACGCATTTCGTCTATTATTTTGAAGGTGACGAGAAAACTTATTTTGGACCAAGATCGAAAAAGATGCGCACACTTGAGGACGATTTCAATAAAAATGTTTTGTCTGTTGATAGTGATCCATACAACCAAGTGTGGCAAAATGTTGTATTCCAGGCTATGTTATCAACTTGTATTGCAGTTTTTACAACGATGCTAGTTGTTTATATATCTCCTTATAATTTTAATTTTTTAGGACTAATACTCTTTATTTCACTAATAGCGCTAATAATAATGAGAGTCTTAAACGCATTAATATTTAAATCTGCAAAGCAAATGCTATACCAAAGTTATTTTGGTATTGTAATTTTTACACTATATCTAGTATATGATTTTGACAGACTAAAACAAGCTAATGCAGCTGGTGATAACTCATGGGGCACGGCAGTTGATATAGCTGTTAACATATATCTTGACATAATTAACCTATTTATAGAGCTGCTTATTGCAATGGGTGAACATAGTCAATAATAAAAAAAGGGCATATAAATATGCCCTCTTTGGAGTTTAAATTAATAAACTATTACTCTTTTACCATGTCTTGGTATTTATAATAATCACCGACAGGATACATGACATGTGCATATGGTGTTCCTGCAAACATTACATACGGTTCGCCTGAATTAAAATCAGTAGTCATACCATCAAGTGAGGAAGGGTCTTTTGGCATCCTCATTAAATGTGGCCCCGACTCAATCCAATGTCCTTCAGCTGCGTCTTCCTTATTTAATACCATAGGCTTTGTGTTATCCTCACCCATATCTCCGTGCAACATCCAAGCATAGCCATCTTTCTCCATTGTTTCCTCTGGAACTCCTCCAGCAAAATAAGCAGTCACCCACTTAAAGAATTCAGCATCACCACACGCAGGCATTGCCTCATGAGGATCAACCCATCCATTCTCTGGGTCAGACATACCTCTTGGGTTTGCTGGCAAACATGTCCATCCATTAGTTCCCTCTCTTAATAACTTTCCTCCCATATCAGGGGGTCCATCATAAACAGCAGCACCCTCAGCAATAAATTCAGGAGCAGCAGTCGAATAAGCCCAGATTTGCCACTCAACACTTGTATGGGGTCCCTCAGGCTCACCATCCATACTCATGCTCATTCCCATATCAGAATTATTTGTTGGGGCAGAGCACGCAGCTACAATAAATATAGTAGCTATAATTAAATAAAATTTTTTCATCTCTTAATAGTTTTTAGATTATAAATATTGGATTAATATAAATTAAATTTTGAATAAGTAAAAAAAGAGTTGATAATTAAAAGTTAACTAACCTGAACACTCACCCTCCGACCAGGATGTTACGCCATCTCTACCAGCATAACATGAGTTAGAATATGTCTCGTTATTACACCCGCAAACAGGCTGATATATTTCAATACAAACCATATCTTCATCTTTTTCATTTATCTGACATGGAGAAGAAGAGTCTTCGTCGTCACAGCTTATAAATAATAATACGAATAAAAAAAATGATATATTTCTCACAAGATTAGTACTTTATTTACAACACGAATATAAAAGATAAATTTAAAAAAAGTTTTTATATGAGAATATTTGCAGACATCTCATCTGGTATATCGACACCCATAATTTTAAGAACTGTTGGGGCAATATCACCAAGCTTTCCATCTTTAGGAATAAATTTATTATCAGAAATTATAATGAATGGAACAAGATTTGTTGTATGATAAGTATGAGGTGAACCATTGTCATTAATCATCTTTTCAGCATTTCCATGGTCAGCAGTAAGTAATATTGTGTATCCGTTTTTGGTAGCTGCATCAACGATCCTAGAAACTTCTTTATCAACAACTTCACAAGCTCTAACTGCGGAATTAAAATTCCCAGTATGACCAACCATATCTGGATTAGCAAAGTTTAAACATGCAAAATCAAAAGACTTATTCTCAACCTCGAAAATGAATTTATCTGAAACATCAATTGCACTCATCTCTGGTTTTAAGTCATAGGTTGCAACCTTAGGAGATGGACAAAGTATCCTCTTCTCCAGATCAAATTCTTTCTCCCTACCGCCAGAGAAGAAAAAAGTAACATGAGGATATTTTTCTGTTTCTGCAATTCTAAGCTGTCTTTTATTTTTTTTTGATAATACTTCACCTAAAGTATTTTTAATATTTTCCTTACCAAAAAGTACTGACAAATTTTGAAAAGATTGATCGTATTGAGTAAGGGTTAAATAATTCAAATTTATTTTTTTCATACCATAGTCAACCATGTCCACCTGAGTTAAAACACTTGTAATTTGTCTCATCCTATCTGACCTGTAGTTGAAGCAAAAAACAACATCATTTTCCATTATCCTTGATTTTGGATTTCCTTTATCATCCACACAAACTATTGGTTTAATAAACTCATCAGTAATACTCTCATCATATGATTTTTTTATAGATGTCAATATATCATAAGATAAATCCCCCATGCCTTTTACCATAGCATCATAAGCTAATTTTATTCTTTCCCATCTGTTATCCCTATCCATTGAATAGTATCTTCCTGAGACAGTGGAAATTGATATTTTAGATCCTTTCGTATAGTCGATCAGTTGTGACAAATGATTATAACTTTCTTTAGGGCTGCAATCTCTACCGTCAGTAAAAAGATGTAAGCTTATTTTAGATAATTCAGTTTTCTTAAGATAATCTAATATGTAATATAGATGATCAGAGTGTGAGTGAACACCACCGTCAGAAAAAAGTCCCATCAGATGAAAGGTTGAATTATTTTTGATCGCTGATTGAACACTTGAAATAAAATCTTTATTATTTTTAATCCCATCGTTTGATAAAGATTTATTTAATCTTACAAGGTCCTGATCTACGATTCTTCCAGCACCAATATTCATGTGACCTACCTCAGAATTTCCCATTTGTCCCTCAGGTAAGCCTACATCTTTTCCAGAAGCAGTTAGTTTTGAGTTTGGGAAAACTTTAATTGCTTTATCATAAAAAGGTGTATTTGCCTTATAGATTGCAGATTCATCAGATTCTTTTCCCAGACCCCAACCATCCATAATAAGAAGAATAACTTTATTTGACATTATGTGTAAAATTAATTATTGATTAATAAGTATTTATATTTACAATAAAAAGATTTACAAATGTTATTCATACAAGTTGTTCTTTTAACTTTTTTTACTTCCAATCAAAATGATAATCTTCAAAGAATTATAGAGTCATTTAATCTAATGAACTCTAATGAAATTATTTCTCATTTTAACGAATCCATTCAAATTAGCATCGATGGGAAGACCTATAGTGAAAATAGCTATAAAAGCTCAATATTATTAGATGATTTTTTTAATAATAATGACATTGATTCCTTCAATATGATTCATAGGGGGAAATCTGGAACAAGCCTAACATATGTGATAGGCGAATATTTATCTGATAAAAAAATTTATAAAATTCTTATATTCGTGGATACAAAAAAGAATGGTAATAAAATAAGGGAAATAAAAATTGATCAAAAGGAATGATAGTAAGAACTAAAAAATTTAAAATGGATAAGAGTCTTTATATAAAAAAAGGATTCTTTAATTTATTACAAGAACAGTGGTGGGTCTTTTTAATATATCTCTCATTATGTTCAATGAATTTTCTTATTCCATCAATATGGTGGATAATTGGGTCAAGTATTGCTCTTTTTCTTTATATTATTTTTTGGTTGATTCAATTTTTTGGTGTTACTCAGGTAGAACAGAGCAGTTATATGTTTGAACGATTATCCTACGAAATATCTAGTAATCAACTAATGATGAAAATTAATAACAAACAGGGTATGCCTATTAAGTGGGAAACTATTAAAAAAGTAAAAATTCTTAAGGACGGTTTTCTTTTCAAACTTAATATAGTTCAGTACATAATATTTCCTTTTAAAGTTTTCAACAATGAAAATGAAATAAGGTTTATTAAAAGTATTCTAAGTAGAAAAGGATATGTTAAGTAATGAAGATCCAGATTTCAGAAAAGCATTAGAATACAGTTTAAGGTTTTGTGGCTACAGAGAAAGATCAAAAAAAGAAGTTTTAGATAAATTAATATCTAAAAATTACGAAAAAGAATTAATTCAAAAAGTTATTAATAGACTAGAAGATCTAGGAGCTATAGACAATCTTCGTTTCGCTAAAGCATTTGCAAGAGGAAAAAATAGAAGTAATAGATGGGGCAAAATAAAAATTAGACAACACCTTTTTCATAAAGGTCTAAACGAAATTGAGATTAATGAAGGAATAGACAGCATTGATGAAGCGGACTATTTCAAAGTCCTCGAAAAGAATATCGAGATATATCTTAATAAACATAGCAATCCAGATAAGTATAAACTCATCTCCCATCTATTGAGCAAAGGATTTTCAAGTGAAGAGGTAGCAAAAAGTATTAAGCTTTAGCCCTGTTCAAACATATAATGTTTGTAGTTGTTCTAACTAAAATTGCTAAAATTAAAAATACCAGACTTTCATTTAAATTTTGAGGTATTATATTCCACAAAATCAAAAGAGCAATTAATATTGAAGAATATAAAATAAAATAAAAATTAAGAAGCCTTCTTGAAAAATTAGTTATCAATAAAAAACAGAAAATTATATTAACAGGAAATGCCCAAAATAAGTTAAAATTTGATGTGGATAGGTGATCAGTAAACAACCACAGATATGATAACAACAAGCCCACGGAACCAGTCAGAAAAAATATTAAAAAATCAAATTTATGAAAAGATATGTCGTATTTGATCTGTCTAAAAGAGATAAAAAGAACAACTATAAACAGCAAAAAGAAAATAAGATTTGGAGAGAAAATATTTTTATATAATTTATTCTGCGATGGTATGTACTCATTCGTCTCTGATACTAGATCTACTGTATCTCCTATCTTTGCACTCTGCAAAGATTCAAATAAATAATCTGGTAAAAACATTTTAGATTCATAAGGTATATTACTATCAATTTCAGGTCCTAAGCAAATGTCAATACCTAAATCTCCCCACATATTATTGTCAAGATACTTATCCATAAGCTTTCTGAAAGATATAACCTCATCATACTTAGCGTAAGAAAGTTTATCTCCTATGACCTCTTCTAAAATATCTCTAATTTTTGTCGCACAATTGTCGTAAACATAATTATAAAGATAATTTGCATTCTCTGGCTTTATATTCTGTTCTAAATAATTGTAAAGTAAGATTTGATCAGGTGGATTTAAATTTAAAATTTGTTCTTTAATGTATCTGTCCTGACTACGATAAAACTTCTCAGCAGATGGGTAGCTGTACTTTCCAACTTTATATAGAAGCTTACCATTCAAAAAATTTAAATAGAAGTTGGGCTGATCAAAATCAAAAATTCCGTAATTGTAAAAAACATCCTCACCAGTACTCTTGTTATAGTATCTAATGCCGCTATGTCCAAAAGCACTGTAAAGCTCATCTTCGTAAGGACCAATAGTAATTATTGAAAATCTACTTGCCTCGTTCACAGATGAAAAACTCAAAAATGAAATGAACATGAATAAATGAGTGAAAATAATTTTATACACCATTAATTATTAAAATTACTTCTCCTTTAATATTTTTTGATTCGAGGTTTTTGTCAACTTCGTCTAAGGTTCCTCTGATATTTTCTTGATGTATTTTTGATAACTCTCTTGATATTGATACCAGTCTTTGACCTCCAAATACAGCTTTTAGCTCTTCAATTAATCTTTTAATTCTGTGTGGTGACTCATATATAATAATTGACCTTTTCTCTTCTTTTAAGAATTCAATTCTACTCATTCTACCTTTTTTTTTAGGTAGAAACCCCTCAAAAACAAATTTATCTGAAGAAATACCGGAGTTTATTAGAGCAGGAACAAAAGCGGTTGGTCCAGGTAAACAATCTATCTCAATATTTTTCTTTATAGACTCTCTTATTATAAGATATCCTGGATCAGATATCCCTGGAGTTCCTGCATCTGATATTAGAGAAACCTTCTTTCCAGATATGATATACTGAATATATTTTTCAACAACCTTATGCTCATTATGTATATGGTATGAATATAGTGGCTTGTCAATACTATATTTATCAAGAAGTCTCTTAGATATTCTTGTGTCTTCACAAAGAATTATATCTGAATCTTTTAAAACTTGAATAGCTCGGTATGTTATATCATTCAAGTTCCCAATTGGTGTTGGAACGATAGAAAGACATAAATTTGAACTCATTTTATTTTGTCAATTTCTGAAGATAGTTGATAATCTTTGTCAGTAACAATATCTCCCATGTCGTGAGTTGATAGCTTTAAAGTTACTTTATTATAAATGTTATAAATTTCGGGATGATGATTGAGGCTCTCTGATAAATCACCAACTTTATTAATAAATTCAAGAGCATCTTTGAAATTATTAAAAGTGAAATCTTTTTCTAGTTTATTATTTTTTTCTTTCCACATTTAAAGAGATATTATGCCATCAATTTTTGATGCTTTTTCGTAAATATAAAGTATTTCATCAGCATTATTCATCATTTTTGTTATTGTAATAGAGGTATATTTCCCATTTTTTGATTCTCTTTTTGAATAATCAGAATTTGGAATAAGGTCTAAAACCTTCGAAATAGATTCAGATGAAACAATAAACTTAAACTTATATTCAGCCGGAAATTGATACTCCTCCTCTAGGGTATTTTTAAAACTCTCAAGTCTAGACATAAACTAGAAAAATTTGTAGCGGTCATCCTCTATATCTGAGAAATGTTTGATAGCATCATCTATTTTAAGAGGTACGTTAAATCTATTTGTTTGAATTAATGTATTTCTATAGTCATCATAATTTGATAAACTATCTGCCAGAACTTTGGACTCTAAACCTAAAACTATGACACCACCATCTATTTTAAACGGCCTTGTCAACTCACCTTCTTGCATTGAAAATGCTGTCCCTATAGATTCTGGAGAAAAACCAACATTAGAGAGTGAGTTTTCGGTCATGCTTATACCAGAAGACCTATAAATATCTCCAAGACCAGAATTATCCTTCAGATCCTGAAGAGAGCTATAGTCGACAAGAATTTCTTTAAGGTATTCGTATTTCTTCTCGTCTATAATTCTTCTTTTAATTGAATTTTCAACTTCATCTAGTTTTTTTGTTCCTTCATCTTTCATCTCATTAATCTGAGCAACAATATATCCCTCATCCGTTTCTAGTACATCAGAGACTTCACCAACATATCTATCGTCAGAATATGACCACAAGATTACATTTCGTGCATTTGGAATAGTTCCAACCTCAGTTGAATTTTTGTCAATATCGCTAATATTACCTCCGATTATATTGTTTTCTTTCAAGTAATCAGAAAAAACATCCTCTGTAGATTTAATGTCTAGCTTAAAAAGTTCCGCTGATCTATAAATATTATTTCTTGTATTATCACTTGGTAATATATCCTTTGAAATATTTGCAACAAAATATGAAGTCCTGGTTTTAGGATAAGTTACGTTGATTATATGAAATCCAAAATCTGTTTCAATAATTCTCGGAATTAATCCAGATCTTCTTCTTGAAAATACAGCATCTTGAAATGGTTTTACCATCATTCCATCAGTAAACCAACCTAAATCACCACCATTTGAAGCAGACCCATCCTGACTGTAGGTTCTCGCTGTCTCTTCAAAATCACTTCCTGATCTTAATAAATTTAATATTCTGTTAGCTTCAGTTCTAACTGTAGATTTATTCGAATCGTCAAATCTTAATAGAATATGCTTTGCCCTTGCCTTTTCTTGTGCATCCTGATCTATTTTAGATAATTTTTTAATAGATATAGATCCATTTTCGTATGTAGGCTCTGTTATAAATCCCACATCTTTACCGACTAAATCAGTTGGTAACTCATCAGGATTGAATTTAATATAAGGATTAAAACTATCTGAATTTATAACTGCATAGGTAGAGTCATCAATAATGTTTGAAGACATTAAATTTGATCTAATATCATTTATTTCATTTTCAAAGAAGGTTGAATCCTCTGCAGATGGTTGTACAGAGAAGAATGCGTAGTCAATCGATCTTGTCTCGTCTTGGTTATAATCAGATTTGTTTTTGTTAAGATAACTCCTCATCTCATTCGTTGAAACATCAAAAAGTGTATCACTAACAGCGAAAAAAGGTATATAAAAATATGCAAGATCTATTTGTGAGGAGGTATTGAAATATTCTGCCTCAGCGTCTAATGAGTTGTAATAGGTAGATTGTGCAATTAGGTTGTCATATTTGGTTCTAAGTCTCATTGGTTTAAGGTTCGACTCAAAAGAGAACCATGCTTGTTGTTGATTAGCAGGTTGGTTTGAAAGATTTTGAAGATACCCTATAACATTATCTTTATTAAAACTACCTGTTGAAGGATCTGAAAAAGCTTGAATTATCATTGGATGAATATTATTTCCTTGAACCATATCAACAGATTCTTTGTCTGTTACTGTCAAGCCTATCTTATTGAATTCTTCAACATAGCTAATGTCGTTAATTAACCTTTCCCAGGCCTGATCCCTAAGTTCAGAAACTTCTTGTTGAGTTGGTGAACGACCGTTGTTTAGTGAGAAATTATAGGTAAGCTCTTCATAAACTGCGTTGAACCTTACTAGGTCAATTTCTTCACCGTTTATACTTCCAACGATATTTCTATTTTGACCTATTAAGGAGCTGTTAGGCCCCAAGATATCACCAAGTACAAATGCAGCAATAGAGAACCCCACAACAAATACAAGGAATTTTCCACCTTTATCTCTTAAAGTACTAATTATAGCCATAACATTTTATTAGGGAAGCAAAATTAAATTTTAATTATTAATTATTTGAATTCTTTCTGAAAAATACGTTATCAACTCTATTGTTATTAATCGATAAAATTTTAATTGAAAAGTTATCAAATTCGATTTTTTCATTTTTTTTAGGTATTTCTCTAGTATAATTTAGAATTAATCCACCTAAGGTATCGTATTCACCTTCGGGAATATTTAAGTCATATTTACTATTCAAGTAATCAATCTCTAACCTAGCGCTAAAATTAAATGAATTATCATCAACCTTGTCTTCTAGTAAGTCAAGTTCATCAAATTCATCAATTATTTCTCCAAAAATTTCTTCAATTATATCCTCCAATGTTATTATACCAGAGGTTCCTCCATACTCATCAATCACAACTGCAATATTTATTTGATCTGAAATAAACTTAAGGAGCAGATCGCTAGCTAGGTTGGTCTCATTTACATAATGAATTGGTTTTAATATGTCATTGATTTTATTTGGGTTAGTAAATAAAGAAAGTCCGTGACAATAACCTATTACATTATCAATTGACGATTGGTAAACAATAACTTTTGTATATCCTGTTTTACTAATTATCTTCTTCAAATCATTAATAGAATCTTCTTCATCAATTGCTATTATTTCAGTCCTGGGAACCATAAAATCTCTGACCTTAACCGCCTTTAAGTTTAAGGCATTATTAAAAAATTCTGAAACATTTTTTGTTTGAATCTCCTCATCTGAAACAACTACTTTTTTAATATATTCATTTAGATCTGTTATCTTAAAAACCGGTTTTTCATCAGAATATGGTTGTTTTAAGACGTCCTCAATTAAAAATTTAATAATAAAAATTACAACCTTAACAATAGGGAAAAAAATAAAATATATTAAAATTAATGGAATTGAAAAAGTAGATATTAACCTGTCTGGGTTTATCATAAAGATACTTTTTGGAATATACTCGGCAGTAACTAAAACAATAATAGTAGAGATAATTGTCTGGACTAATAAAATGGTTAAATCGTTATTTACAATACTTGGCAGAGATGCAATTAAAAGTGGCTCCAAAAAATCAGCCATAACAATTCCATAAATGACTAAAGATAAGTTAATACCTATCTGGAGTGAAGCTATTATCTCTGAACTCCTTGTATTTAAAATATTAAATATTTTTCCAAAAAAACTTTTGGGTGAAGATTTTATTTCAAAATTTAACTTATCTCTTGAAATGTAAGCAATCTCTAGACCACAGAAAAAACCAGAAAATAAAAGACATGTTATTATCAGTAAAATTTGGGATTGGTATTCTAACATCTATTTAGATAACTTAAATAAAAAATAAAAAATTGAACCTATCATAAAATATACATATGATTCCACAATACCGACGTCAAAGAGTTTAAAAAGACCAAATGTTATAAAAAAAATAGCAAGTGATAATTTAAAGAATTTAATTTTCATCAATTTCAATAATACCTGAGGGTTTTAATATTTCATAACTTGTAAAATCTTGATTTGAGACCATGCCTTCTCCAGAATGAATTTCATTATCAGATTTTATTGTCACAAATTTATTTGTTGAAAACTTTTCTTCATTAGGATACCAGAAAAGCTCCTCTGTCCTAAGTTCATTTTCAGTAACTAAATTATATAGTATTACATTTCCTTCGGCACGATAAAAATTTTCCTCTGAATTCCTAACTACATAATTTGCAGAAAATTTTGCAGTTATATTTTTTTTTTCTCTAGAGTAAATATCCATGTTTAACCCATCCGGATAAAGTTCTTTACCATCATTGAAGACCTGATATAAATTAGCTTTAAGATTAAATCTCAACATAGCTGAATCTGAAAATGAGGTGTTTAAATTATTTACCTCTAACTGAGGCCCCGAATATTCAATAGGACTTTTACCAATCTCTTCACTTTTTATGTTACAGGATGATAAGTAAAATAAATTAATTAAAAATGATAAATAAAAAATCTTAATCATCAGATTTTTCTTCCAGAATATCTCTTAAATCTTTAACAATCTGCCTAATCTCATTTTGATCTTTCATCAACTCAACTATGTAATACTTAAGCTCAGATATTCCTGTATTATCAAGATTCTGTGAGCCTGTAGAAATACTAATATTATTTGAGGGATCAGGAAGAGTAGATGATGATCCACCGGTTGAAGAAAGATTGGCTAATTCTTCTTTAATTTCTTTTATGTCATTCTGAATTGGATTATTATCAATTTTTTCAACAATCTGCTGATAAGTTTCAACTATTTCCTCAAGGTAATCATCATCAAATGAATACGTCTGATTTACATTGCCTTTCTCAATTGCTTTTGAAAGATCTTTTAATTCTTTTGATAAATTATTATTAGCTCTATTGTTACCACCTCTTTTTTCAACATTTAAAATTTCCTCAGCAATTTTTTTAATTTCTTCGATTTCAAGAGAAGTAAACTCTTTAAGATCTTCTAAATCTTTTTTTGTTTCATTCTTGAAAGTATTTAATTCAGATCTTGTATCTGCAAGTGCTGTATTCGCAAGCAGCTGGAGGGAAAAATTTCTTAAATCATTAATATCACCTTTTAGCTCTCCAATATAAAAAACAATGCTATCAGCACTAAGATCATCAAAAGTTGAGGTATTATCTACTTCTTTTTTCTGTAGATTTACATTTGCTAAAGTTACTTGCCTCAACAATTCTGTAGCAATATCTAGATTTTTTCTTAATTGCACTACCTCATCAGATTCTTCTGCATTGGATTCAACACTTGCTTGTAAATTTTTTTCATCAATCAGTGTTGATATCTTTTCAAGAAATTGTTCATTATCTAGGACTGATCCATCATCTGAAATCTGAGATGCTATTTGCTCAGATAATGAGGAAAGGTCTGACTGAAGCTCAGAAAACTGGCTGGATACTCTTGAAATATCTCTACCCAAAGAGCTGATCTTCTCATCATAGATATTCGTATTGTCTTGTAATTCTGCTACAAAATCTACATTAGACGCTAAAATACCTCTGTCATCAGATGAAAAAGCTTTAGAAACTGAACTGAGTGCACCAACCATTATGGCAAAAATCAAACACACTAATGATATTTGGAGGGAAAAGTGAGCATAATTTTTACTTTTCTTCTTAAAAATAAATATCCAGTAAAAAAACGATAAAATTCCAACTGTTAATAAAACTGAAACAATATCAAAAATGTAGTTGGAATAAAGAGGAATAAGAAAATCCTGAATAACAAATGCAATTCCTGCATTTAAAGCTAAATTTTTTGCGAAGAGCCTTAGGACAGGTACACTTGAAATAAATGCATCAATATTAAATTTCATTCTCTTTTACTTAATGTCACATTCTCATTTATCCAACAACCTGTATTCAAAGATTCACCAACTTCAAGGTTCTCATTAAATATTTCTTCCATAGAAGGAAATTGAGCTTTAGCTTGGTTAGCTTTATCTCCTAATCCAGCTCTCCTGTACATATTATAAGCTGCAATGAAAACTAACCTATCATTAACTCTACTTTTACCACCCTTACAATCTTCATAAGATGCCATGTAAAGGTTACCTATCAGCTTATATGCATCCGAGTTATCTTTATCTGAGGATATGGCCATTCTAGCATTATCTCTAGATTTTATTTTATTGCCAATAAGTGCATAAAGTTGGGCCTTATTGAGGTATATCTCAGATTTTTGTTTCAATTCTTCTGTAGAAGTTAAAGCTCCATCATAGTACTCCAAGGCACTTTCGTAATTTTTAGATGATAATTCTCTACCTGCTATGAATTTTGCAATAGCAAAGTCTTTTTCATTTGTGAACATAATTTTAGCAGCTGATAATGCAACTTCAGATGATGTACATTTACCAGTTATACTAAGTTGAAATATTTTTTTAGCAAGGTTTAATGCTTCGTCAGAGTACAAAGTCCCTTCTACAGGATTTAAGTTTTCATAATCGGTTTCGACTATTTCATCGGAAGGTGAATCAATTATTTCACTAAGTTTTGGACCTAAAGTATTCTCAACAAAATTACAATCAACAGTAATTGTCGCGGTTAAGAGTTTATCAAGGTTGTCCTGATATCTTCTAAGCCTATCAATATTTTTTGTATCATTAGTAAGCTTGTAAGAAACAACATTAGATAGTTCGTCATATATGTTTAAAACTTCATCATCTGAGATTGATTTAGAGGTTAACTTATGCTTCCTGCAAATATCCATGAAGGCAACAATATTGCTATTTCCTAATTTATTTCCATTAAGTTCCAGGGCTTCCGTAAACATATTATAAAGATTCTCATACTGAGTCTTATCGGACCTGTAAAAAGTATAAGCAAATGTTACCTTTCTATTTTTGACATATGCTTCTCTTCCAAAATTTTCTATTCTTTTATCAAAAACTGATAATGCTTCTTGAATGAGTTCATTTTTTTTATTAGGATCCTCCTCTACATCTATAAGACATCTTAGAATTTTAATTGCATTTTGATAAATTGATACATGTAATCCAGGAACGTTTTGCATAAGCCATCTGTTTGGCTCAATTGACATTTGGCAGTTACCTTGTTTAAGATAATCCGTGTAGAGAACATTTTTTTCCTCGGCAGTAGCCTTATCCTCAGGCCAATTCCATCCAGGCTGTGCCAAAACGAAGGTGTTACACGAAATAACAAAAAATAAAATTAGTAAGTTTCTCATAATTAAATTTAATCAAATTTTCTCTTAATAAACCAAATGTTATTAATAGAGCTTCCTATGATAAACTTAAGGTAATTCTCTTTTGCTAAAGTTTTATTTAAGCTACCTCGCTTACCGATCTCAAAACCAAGATTAATTCTTGAAATTGATCCAACAGGAAGTGATAAACCAAACGTAGCTGCTATGTTATTTGTTTCTTTTCCATTAATTAAATATGGATATCTTTTATATAATAGACCTCCTCTATAGGTTACTCTCTTAAAATAACTATTAACATCTTCAGCGTCTGGTATTATCTCAAACCCTGAGGATATTTGAAGAAAGTTCTTGTATGAGTTATCTTGACCTTCATAACCCGAATTCTCTTTCCATGGCTGAAATCTAAGATCAATTCCAAAAGATAATCTATCTAAAATTTCGTAAGAAATACCAAATCCATAATTTTTTGGTATTATATATTCTCTTGATATATCATTAGCAATTGTATCTATAACCAAAACATTCAATGAATTTGGAATTCTTCTTTCAAGCTGAGAGAATGTTGAAGATTCAAGAGATGTTTTCAAATCGTAAATTAATCCAATCTTTAAAAATTTATCTTCATTTATCTCTCTTCTATAAAATAAACCTGTCATCAATGAATAATCATTATAGCTAGACTCTTCAAAATAATTGGAATAAAATTGAGGTTCATTAGATATTGATGATGAAATATTACTTGAAACTTTACCAAAAATATAAGTCGCCTTGATACCTAAAGATAATTTATCAGTTACCTTAAACCCGTTTGAAAGATATATTTCCGTTAAGCCACCTGAACCATCATAATTGTACGTAACTAAAGATGATGTTGGAGTTCCATCAACATTATATACAATATCTTGTGAGAATAATTTATAATTCATGTTACTGAATGGATTGAATCCAAAGGAAGAAGTCCATTTGCCTGATTTAATTACTGGAAACCCAAAACCCAAATAATTAATATTTCCATTACCTACGACATCCTTAGACTGATTATTTACAATCTGCCTGATATCAGAAGCGACGCCCATCTCAAAAGTTGTAAATCTATTATAAACTAGAGCGGCAGGGTTCTGATTATTAAGATGCCAATATGAACCATTACTGATACCTAAACCTCCCATAGATAAATTATTTGCAAAGGAATTATCTGAGATTTCTCCAACAGGTATTAAAGAACTAAAAGGCGTAGTAACCTGTGAATATGATACTTTATATTTGAAAAAAAAGTAAATTAGAAACAAACAAAAAACTTTTACTCGCATTGAGCTAATATTAGAAATTAATTGAATGCAAAGATGCATTCTTTAACTCGAAAAATAAAAAATTAAAGCAAAGACATGAAAACAAAAAAATTCAATGTTATTGGGACAATGTCAGGTACTTCATGTGATGGTTTAGATATTGCTTACTGTTCTTTTTGGAGAGAAAATAAGGTTTGGAAATACAGTTTAAATAAGTCGGAGTTTGTACCCTACACTAATACTCTCAATAAAAAACTTTTAGGATGCTCTCACCTTAACTCTTACGATTTAAAAAAACTAGACATTGAATTAGGAGAATTTACTGCAGACAAATTATTGAGTTTTATCAAAAAAAATGCAATTAAACCAACACTGATTTCAACTCATGGACATACTGTT
This sequence comes from uncultured Marinoscillum sp., assembly GCA_902523065.1. Lineage (GTDB taxonomy): Bacteria > Bacteroidota > Bacteroidia > Cytophagales > MED-G16 > MED-G16. The sequence continues at coordinate 112,483 of CABYXZ010000004.1, read as the reverse complement.
TTACATAATCCATCAGAAAAAATAACATTACAAATAGGCAACCCCTTAATAATAAACTACAAAACAAAAATTGATGTTATAAGTAATTTTAGAGAACTGGACGTGCTTATGGGTGGGCAAGGTGCTCCACTTGTGCCTTGTGGAGATAAAGAGCTATTTGGAGAATACGATTACTGCATAAACATCGGAGGTATTGCAAATGTCTCAAAGCTGTATTCTAATGAACTGTCAGCCTATGATATATGTCCTGCAAATATTGTTTTGAATAAATACGCAAAAAAAAGTGGATTACCATTTGATAAAAATGGTGAGCTCGCTTCTAGTGGAAATAAAATAAATTCTTTATTAGAAAAACTTAATCAATTAAATTATTATCAATTAAAGGGTCCAAAAAGTTTAGACATTAACTACATCGAAAAAAAATTCTTTCCGCTACTCACTGGTTATTCTTCAGAGGATATTTTAAATACATTTACAAATCATATAGCGTATCAAATTAATAAAAGCATAAATAAAGAGAAGAGTAAAGTGTTGCTAACAGGAGGAGGGACATATAATAATTACCTAATAAAAAAAATAAACTTAATAAATAAACTCAATAACGATTTTGTCGTTCCAAATAATGATATTATTTCTTTTAAAGAAGCAATAATTTTTGGATATTTAGGATTATTGAGATATTTAGGATTAGAAAACATTAACAAAAGTGTTACTGGATCTAGTTCCTCATCTTCCTCAGGATCTATATTTAAATTAAATTTATACTGATATGTACGAATTAATGGTTGTTGTATTTGTCATAGGTTATGCCTGCATTACTATTGAACATCAACTCAAAGTTGACAAAGCTGCAATAGCGTTAATTACTGGGATCCTTTGTTGGACAATTTATGTTTTTGGTAAAGAAGAGATTGTTCAACTCGACAAAATAAAAAATTATGCCGAAACAGAATTTACAAATATCTATCCTGATGAAATAGTTGAAACCTCAGAAAGTATTGGGAAATCTACAAAAGAAATAATTCAGCACTACGTAACAGAAGTTCAATTATTTGAAATTTTATCAGAGATATCTAGTATTCTTTTCTTCTTAATGGGTGCAATGACAATTGTTGAAATTATTGACATCCACGGTGGATTTAGGGTTGTTACAGATAGAATAAAAACAACAAGTAAACTAAAGCTATTTTGGATTCTCGGATTTGTATCATTTTTCTTTTCAGCCCTTCTTGACAATCTAACAACATCCATTATTATGGTTTCTTTGACAAGAAAATTTATTGCAGATCAGAATGATAGGTGGTTTTTTCTTGGAATGATAATCATTGCTGCTAATGCAGGAGGAGCTTGGTCTCCCATTGGTGATGTCACAACTACCATGTTATGGATTGGTGATCAAATTACAACTTATGAGGTGATAACTAAACTAATTATGCCTAGTCTAGTTTGTCTTATTGTTCCACTCATCATTATGTCTCCTAAGGTAAAAGGAACTTTTGAAAGACCGGATACTGATAAGATGGAGGTTTCACACCATACCACTGATAGAACTAGAAATATTGTTTTCTACAGTGGAGTAGCCGGACTACTTTTTGTTCCAGCTTTCAAATCAGTAACTCACTACCCACCTTTTATGGGAATGATGTTAAGTCTTGGTTTCCTTTGGCTTTTAACTGATTTGTTACACAGAAAAGATAATAAAGAAGATAAAAGATATTTCTCAGCATATCACGCTCTTGAAAAGATGGATGTGCCAACACTACTATTTTTCTTAGGTATCTTACTTGCTGTAGGTAGCTTACAGGCAGCAGGACAGTTAGGACAAATGGCAACATTTCTTGATAACGAAATTGGTACAGACACAGAAAATGGAGTATATACAATTGGACTAATTATAGGGCTATTATCTGCAATAGTAGACAACGTACCTTTAGTAGCTGCAGCAATCGGAATGTATCCCCTCGAAATAGGGGGCGATGGTTTCTTTGCTCAAGATGGTTTATTCTGGCAGTTTTTAGCATATTGTGCAGGTACAGGAGGAAGTGCTTTAATAATTGGTTCTGCAGCAGGGGTAGCAATTATGGGTCTTGAAAATATACCGTTTTTCTGGTACCTTAAAAGAATTTCAATATATGCGGTAGTGGGATATTTTTTCGGTGCTGTTGCATATATAATTCAAACTAACCTTATATCTTAAACTCAAACTAAGTCTAACATTTTAAGTAAAGTGTAGGCTGATTCCTTCCCTTTATCTCCTTTATTCCCTCCTGCTCTTGATATAGCTTGATTATGATTATTAGTAGTTAATACACCAAAAGAAATAGGTTTGTTATGACTTAAGGAGACCGAAACCAATCCGTTAGATACAGCATTTGCAATATGTTTATCATGATCTGTTTCTCCCTTAATAATACATCCAAGAGTTACAATGCCATCAACATCATGATTAATAAGCATATGATTAGAAGCGTATACTAACTCCATACTTCCGGGAACTTTTCTCGTTATTATATTTTTATCATCAATTCCAACTTCTAAAAAATAATTTCTACAAGACATCATTAATAAATCAGTAATCTGTGAATTCCATTCTGCCTGAATAATACCTATTCTAAGTGAGGGAAGGTTCAAATTATCGAAGTTATTATCAAGTATTAGACTGCTACCCATTATATAAGTCCTTCGAGCCTGGATTTATTTTTAAGTGAAATTTGATACTCAGGTGAGTCCTTAAAATCATCAATTATTTGCTCATAACAATCAAGAGCTGAATTGAGATCATTTATTTTCTCGTAGACCAAAGCCAATTTAGTCAGGTATTTTGGAGTAAAATATTCATTGGGATTTTCTGAGGATGCAAGTTTAAGATATTTTATTGCACTTTCGTAATCTTGTAATTCAACATATGAATCACCAATTAACGAGTATGCTCTTGCTTGTAATAAAAGGTCTGATGATGAAAAAGAATTTAAATAAGATATTGCATTATTATAATTTCCAAGCTTTAAATAAGAAACGCCAGCATAATAGTGTGATAGATTAGCTGCTTCAGAAAAACCGTACTCATCAATAATTTCAAGAAAGCCATAATTATTGCCATCACCGTTTAATGCCTTAACAAGACTATCCTGCTCAAAATAATATACAGCTTGAAACATTTCTTCTTGAGCCTCACTATTTTGACTGTCTTGAATAAAATTAAATGCGGTAAAAGAAATAAATAGAACAAGAATTATACCAGTTACCAAATAAAGTAAATTTTTATTTTTTGTGATAAATTCCTCCGCTTTAGAGATACCCTCTTGAATAACCTCAGGGTTATCAACTGGAATAACCTCCTTATTTTCTTTCTTTGGTTTTCTTATTTTTACCATATATAATTATTCTTTAAGAAAAGGATAATCTTTTTGAACATATATATCTGAAAAAACATCCTCCTTATCAGGATAAGGTGAGTTTTCGGAAAACTCAACAGACTTCTTTACTTGGTCTTTTATCGCTTGATCGATATTGTTTATCTCGTCATTTGTAAGAATTTTTTTCTTTAAGATCATACTTTTAACCTGTTCAATAGGATCTTTATCCTTATAGTGTTCCAACTCCTCTTTTGTTCTATACTTTGCTGGGTCAGACATTGAATGACCTTTAAATCTATAGGTTCTAAATTCAAGTAAGGTTGGTCCTTCTCCATTTCTACCTCTTTTAGCAGCTTTTGATATTGCACGATGAACCTTTACAACATTCATAGCATCAACTGGCTCTGATGGTATATCGTAAGATAAGCCAGACTTATAAAGCTCTGTTACATTTGAGGTTCTACTTACTGATGTACCCATCGCGTATCCATTATTTTCAATAATAAAAATAACTGGAAGTTTTAAAAACATCGCAATATTAACAGCTTCATGAAATGCTCCAATTCTCAGAGCGCCATCTCCAAGGTAGGTTAGACAAACATTATCATTCTTCTTATATTTATCTGCAAATGCTATTCCAGCACCAATAGGTATTTGGTTACCAACGATTCCATGGCCTCCAAAAAAATGTTTTTCTTTATCAAACATATGCATGGACCCCCCCTTCCCTCTAGAAACACCTGTTACCTTACCAAATAATTCAGCCATAATCTTATCTGGATTTGTTCCTAAGGCCAGTGGATGAGCATGATCTCTGTATGAAGTAATGTACTTATCTCCTTCTTTTAATGCAGAAACACACCCTGATACACATGCTTCCTGACCAATATATAAATGACAAAATCCGCGAATTTTTTGTTGACCATAAAGTCTCCCCGCCATCTCCTCAAACCTCCTCATTAGCAACATTGACTTTAACCAGTATAAGTATGTTGAAGAGTCAAATTCCTCTCTTGGCTTTGTCTTATTTGATTTTTTTTCTTTTACAGCTGACATATCTTATTTTTCAAAAAAAACTGAATTAGTTTTAAGTTTATTTTAATTCAGCACAAATATAAATGCATATTGATAAAATACTGATTAATAATTTTAAAAATTATAAGACCTATAAGGCGAGCTTCATAGATGGAATCAATTATTTATTTGGTGAAAATGGTGTAGGAAAAACAAATCTTCTTGACGCAATCTACTATTTATCGCTAGGGAAAAGTGCTATAAATACGAAAGATGATGAAAATATCAGAAAAAAACAGAAATCTTTTAGAATAGAAGGATTCTATTCAAATAGTAATTCATATATATGTTATTATGATAGTAACTCTGGAAAGAAATTATTTGAAAACAATAATTTATATAAATCCTTGAAAAAGCATATAGGTAAGATTCCTATCGTTTTTGTTAAGCCACTAGATATTAACTTACTTAGAGGTTTTAGTGACTCAAGAAGAAAGTTTTTAGATACTTTAATATCTCAGATTAATATAAAATATCTGAACAAATTAGTTGATTACAAAAGAACGTTAAAACAAAGGAACGTATACTTGAAAGGAATTCAACACCTAAGAGATGTTGATGAGGATATTGTTAAGACATATAATGAGAAATTAATTGAATTAAATTTTTTCATTAATAATGTGAGGAATACTGTAATAAAAAAATTAAACAGCAATATTTTAGCCGTATCAAATAAATTATCAAGAGAAAAATTTAGTATTGAATATTCAACAAATGTTAAATCTGACCTGAGCCTAGTGGATTTTGATAAAAAATTAGAAAGTGATTTTTACACTAATAAAACGTCAATTGGTATTCACAATGATGATTATATTTTCTATCAAGATGACAGATTAATTAAAAGGTACGGGTCACAGGGCCAACAAAAAATTTTTATAATAAGTTTAAAAATATGTGAGTATCTTATTTTAAAAGAAAATTCAGAAAATAATCCTATAATATTATTTGATGACATATACCATAAGCTTGATAATAAAAGAATTGAACTGTTAAATAATTATTTGAAAGAAAAAATTTTCAAACAGATATTTATATCTGACTCGGTTCACGAGAGATTAGATAAGGTAAAAATATCAAAAGACATAAATATAATTGAATTAGAAAATGAAAAAACCTAGAAAATCAAAGACACTTTCAATTCGTGAATTAACCTCTGAAGTTTATAACTCTAAAAAATTAAGTGGGAAAATAGATAGTATTGAAATTCTCAATACATGGAATGAAATAACAAATAAATTGATTCAGGATAGAACCGAAAAAGTTTCTATTTCAGAAGAAAAAATAGTTTTTATAAAAGTTAATTCATCACCTCTAAGGAATGAATTAGAAAATAATAAGAAAAACTTACTAAAAAAGATTGTTTCTAAGCACAACAAAGTTCAGGATATAGTTTTCTACTAGCTCTGAAGTAAAAAGTCCTTCCTAAAAATTAATAATATAGATACTCCAATAAAAATGTAGGAATCTGCTAGGTTAAATACCGGCCACAATGAAAGATAAGAATCTCCAATCAGTGGTATCCATGATGAAACATAACCCTCCCAAATATCTACATAAATCATGTCAATTACCTGACCATAAAAAATATTAAAAGGTGACGATTCTGGAGCATTATTGAATATCAAGCCATAAAATACACTATCTATAACGTTTCCAATTGCACCTGAAAAGATAAGAGATACACTTATTATAATAAGTCGATCTGTACCTTTATTTAAAATTTTAAAAAGATAAAAACCAATGAAAAAAGACGCTACCAATCGAAATAGAGACAAAATTAATTTTGTGTATTTAAAATCGAAATTAATTCCAAAAGCCATCCCAGGATTTTGTATGTGATACAGCTTGATAAAATCTCCTATAAGTGGTATCTCAGAATATAAAGGCATATTGAAATGAACCAAAACTTTTGTCAATTGATCTAAAAAAATTAGAGATATAATTAAGAAAATTGTATTTTTTTTCATCGCTCTATGACTTGGATATTTTAAAACAAATTGAATCTTTATCCATTTTTCTACCCAAATCAAATTCAACTTTATTCGATGTAATAATATCATCAATAATTCTAAAGTCTAGAGCCTGAGTCTCACTACAAATGAATGTCTTGTGTTTCATTAGGGATTCAAATATAAATGATGATGATTTATTAATATATATACTAATTTTATCAGTTACATCTAATGAGATATTCTTTCTTTCATTTTGAACTTTATTTATAAATTCTCTCGATACTCCTTCACCTAAAAGATCTTCATCTAACTCAGTGTCCAAAGCGATGGTAAATAACTCATTGGTCGCAACTGATTTACCTTTAATATCACCAAATGTGATTTCGACTTGTTCCAAAAGAATATTAACTGAGACTCCATTTTCTAAAGTTATATCGATAGACCCTTTGTTCTCAATTTCGGTGATATCTTCAGCAGACATGGAGAAGATTTTTTTTGAAACAAAATTCATATTAGGTCCATGAATAGCTCCCAACAACTTAAAATTTGGTTTTACCTTTTTTACAAAAATTTTATTTAAGTTATCACGTACTACTTTTATTTTTTTGACATTGACCTCCGATAAAATTATCTCGGAGACAGCCATTATTTCTTTTTCTTTTTTCACCGAGTCAACAGGAATGATTATTGTTGAAAGGGGTTGCCTAACACGAAGTCTTTCTTTTTTTCTAATCGAGTGGACAAGGGAGGATATTTTTTGTGCGTATAACATTTTTCTTTCTAACTCCTCAGAAATAAGGTTTAATTTAGATTCAGGGAAGTCAACTAGATGCACAGATTCAGGCCCACCTGAAAATAAGCATAAATCATTATATAATCTTTCAGAAAAAAATGGAATAAATGGAGATGAAATAACTGAAATTGTTTTCAAACACTCATAAAGAGTTTGATAGGCCATTAATTTATCCTCAGTCAAATCACCTACCCAAAACCTTTTTCTATTTAATCTTACATACCAATTACTTAAATCATCATTTAAAAAATCGCTTATTAACCTAGCTGCTTTAGTAGGGTTATACCTTTCCATGGAATTATCAACTTCATTTTTCAATGAGTTTAACTTACTTATGATCCATCTATCATCAAAAGTCCTTTTCGAATAGGAAATTATAGATTCTGAACCCGTGAACTCATCAATATTAGCGTACAATGCAAAGAAAGAATAGGTATTTAATAAGGTTCCAAAAAACTTTCTAGAAACTTCTGCAATACCATCCTCATTAAATTTTAAATTATCCCAAGGATTAGAATTTACCATCATATACCATCTAGCTGCGTCTGGTCCATATTTTTTTATGGTCTCAAATGGATCAACAGCATTCCCTAATCTCTTGGACATTTTATTCCCATCTCTATCTAATACAAGACCGTTAGATATTACATTTTTAAAACTTGATTTACCAAATAACATGATGGATATAGCGTGAAGAGTAAAAAACCACCCCCTTGTCTGATCTACACCTTCTGCAATAAAATCGGCAGGAAACATATCTTTGAAAAAATCCTCATTCTCAAATGGATAATGATACTGTGCAAATGGTACAGCACCGGAATCATACCAGACATCAATAATATCTTTCTCTCTATACATAGGTTTATTATTTTCAGATACTAAAATAATATCGTCAACATATGGTCTATGTAAATCGAAATCCTCTGCTAAATTTTGTTTCATATATCCTGCTTTGCAAGATTTTTCTACCTCAGTCCTTAACTCATTAATACTCCCAATACATTTTTCTTCTTGTCCATTCTCTGTTCTCCAAATTGGCAGAGGAGTTCCCCAGTATCTTGATCTACTTAAGTTCCAATCAACTAAATTTTCAAGCCAATTACCAAACCTTCCAGTTCCCGTAGATTCTGGCTGCCAATTAATTTTTTTATTTTTTGATATAAATTCAGATTTCAATTTTGTAGTATTAATAAACCAAGATTCTAGCGGATAATAAAGTATGGGTTTATCAGTTCTCCAGCAATGGGGATAACTATGGACATATTTTTTAACATCAAAGGCTTTGTTTTCTTTTTTGAGCTTAATTGAAATTTTTTCATCTGTAGTTAAATCATCTGAAGGTTTATCAGAAAAGTTTTTAACTTCCAATCCAGCAAAGTCTTTTATTTCTTTTACAAACTTTCCATTCCTATCAACAATTGGTATTTGATCACCATTTTCATCATCAACAAATACTCCTGGCATGTCATTTTTTTTGGATGCTATAAAATCATCTGAACCAAACGTTAAAGAAATATGAACAATACCTGTTCCCTCTTCAGTTGAAACAAAATCAGCGTGGATTATTGTTAATGCAGGCTTTTCAATTTTAATATATGGTAATAATTGATGGTAATCAAGGCCGCATAATTCAGATCCTTTAATCTCTTTAATTATCTTAAATTCTAATTTATTTTCAATATATTGGACTTCTCCCTCAACACAATTTTCCATGGAGAAGAACTTATTTATACACTCTTTTGCAAGTATTACCTTAATTTTCTCTTTGGTATATTTATTAAAAGTCTCAACAAGAACATAATTTATTTTTTTACCAACAGCTAGTCCGTTGTTAGCTGGCAGAGTCCACGGAGTTGTAGTCCAGGCCAAAATATATATGTCATCATTCCCAAAAAGTCCAATTGAATCTTTATTTGGTTTAATCTGAAATTGGGCAGTCAGTGATGTGTCTTTAATCTCCTTATATGCTCCGGGCATATTTAACTCATGTGAACTTAGACCTGTACCCGCAGCAGGAGAATAGGGCTGTATAGTATAACCCTTGTATAGTAAACCTTTTTTGTATAATTCTTTAATTGACCACCAAACAGATTCGATATAATTATTCTCAAATGTTATATAGGCATCATCAACATCTAACCAAAAACCTATCTTCTCCGTAAGTTCCTCCCATTTTTCTTTGTATCTCATCACTGCCTCCCTACACTGATGATTGTAATCTTCTACAGATATTTTAGTGCCAATATCATCTTTAGTTATTCCTAATGTTTTCTCAACTTGTAATTCGACAGGTAATCCGTGAGTATCCCAACCACCTTTTCTATTTACCTTAAATCCTTTAATAGTTTTATATCTGCAAAAAACATCTTTTACTGTCCTTGCCATCACATGATGAATACCTGGTAAGCCATTAGCTGATGGTGGTCCTTCATAAAATGAGAATACTTTTGAATCTTTTCTATTTTCAATTGACTTCTCAAATATTTTATTTTTTTTCCAGAAAGAGATAATGTCCTTACTTACATCATAAAGATTCAAGTTGGTATTTTCATTAAATTTTTTTTTACTCATTATTTACTTTTTATAAAAGTGTAAAATTATACTAGGAAGAAGAGTAAGGTTGGTTATCATAGCTACAAATAAAATAATAGAGGTAAGTACCCCCAAAACAATGGTTCCACCAAAATTAGAAAAAGCAAAAATTATAAATCCAAAAAACAAAATAAATGATGTAAAAATCATGCTTTTTCCTGTCTGGTTAATTGTTAGCAGTATAGAATCACTCAATGAATTTCTAGTTAATTCATTTTTAAATTTTGCAAGAAAATGAATTGAGTAGTCTACAGATATACCAAAAACAATACTAAAAACAAGAGCAGAACTTGGTTTTAATGGAATAGATAAAAAGCCCATAATTCCTCCAGCAATTAATAGGGGTATTATATTTGGTATTAGAGATATAATAACCATTTTAATGTTCTTAAAGAGTGCTGACATAATTAGACTTATAATCAGGAAGGCTAGAAGCATACTCTGCAGTAAATTCTCAATTAAAAAATTTATGCCTTTTATAAATGTAAGAGTTGTTCCTGTTAGGATAACCTCTGACTTTGAGTTGGAAAATAGCTCATCAATCTTAGGCTTAAAAACATTATTTACTATTGAATCTAATCTCAATGATCCAAGGTCAGCTATATTAAGGGATATTCGTATTTTTTGTCCAACAGAATCAACAAAAGACTTAGATATATTGTCTTCTGAAATATTATTTTGGTAACCATCAGCAATATACCTTAATATGAAATTTTTATCTCTATTATTTGGCATAGAATAATAAAAAGGATTGTTATTATAATATGCTTGTCTTGATGCCTTTACAAAGCTAACTATTGAAATAGGAGACGAAACATAATCTTTATCAGATAGGAACTTTTCTAAATTATCAACCTTCTTTAGTGTATTAATATTTTGTACACCTCTTTTCATCTTTGTATCAACAACTATCTCGAGAGGCATAACTCCTGAAAAATTTTTTTCAAAAAATTTAAGGTCCTTCATCAGAGAACTCTCAGATGGAACATCATCAACTATATACGAAACAGATTTTATTTTAGTAAGACCATATATTGAAGCAAGAAAAATTACGGTAAATATTAGAAAAACAGATTTTCTGTGGTTGTATGATATTGAAATAAAAAGTGAAATTAAATAGTTTATAAACCTGTAGTTCAAATAATTTGTCTGACTTTTTTTTGGAGAAGGTAAATACAAATAAACAGTTGGGAGTAAAAAAATACTTACAAAAAAAGTAGCAACAACATTTATTCCAGCTATAATACCAAATTCCGTAAGAATTTTTATATCTGTTGTTGATAAAACTAAAAAACCAACCGCAGTTGTTAGATTAGTAATAAAGGTTATGAGTCCAATTGTCTTGATGACATTTCTAAATGCATCTCTCTGATCTGAAAAGTTTTTAAATGAATAGTGGTAATAATTGATCATATAAACACAGTTTGGAATCCCAATCACTACAATTAAGGGAGGTAAGAGTCCAGAAAGCAGTGTTATTTTGTAACCTAATAAAGCTAAAGTCCCAAAAATCCAAACAACTACTACACCTATAATAAATACTGGTATAACTACTGCATCCAGAGACCTAAAGAAAATAAATAAAATTACGGCAGTAACGACGAGTGAAGCAACAAGTAAATAGGTCAACTCATCTTTTACATTTGTGGCTATTGTATATCTTGAGTAGGGCAGGCCTGCATAATGAAGTTTGATTTTTGTTTTTTCCTGAAAATTATTACCATCATCAATTAGGCTTTTCATCAGAACATCTCGCTTGTTTGAATTAAGTATATTCTTATCTATAGTTATGAGTAAGGTAATAGCGCCTTGCTTATTGAATATTTTGTCTTTATAAAAGTTTTGTTTTGAAATAAGTTTAAGTAAGCTGTCTAAGTCGTTTTGTGATTTTGGAATAGTTTCAAATATTGGAATAAATTCAAAATTTTTATTTTTTGTATTTTTTTTTAAGATCTGTAAAGTTGATAAACCTAATGCGCCTTTTACTCCTTCAATTCCTTTGACATTATCAATCAGGTTTTGATATTGAATAAAGTTATTCAACTCAAAGATTGAAGAATCTTTTAAACCAATGGCAAATACATTTCCATCCTCACCAAAAGTATCTTTAAACTCATTGTAATATATCATATCAGGGTCTGAGTCAGGTACTGTCTGAGAAAAGTCATAGTTTAACTGAACAAATTGACTCTTATACGCCATGAAACCAGTTATCATTAGAATTATAAAAACAAAAAGTTTTCTTTTCTCTAGAATAAGACTCGATATATTATCGATCATGAAGATTTTTTTAATAGGTTGATTAACGAAGTTTTATCATCAATGAAAGAGACAAGTTTATCAACTTTAACTCTTTCTTGACTCATGTTATCTCTATTTCTTACTGTCACTGAATTATCTTCAAGGGAATCATAATCTACAGTAATACACAATGGGGTACCTATTGCATCTTGTCTTCTATACCTTCTTCCGATCGAATCCTTGGAGTCCAGTTGACAATTAAATTTATATTTTAACATATCAAAAATATCGAGAGACTTTTCAGAAAGCCCATCTTTATCATTTAAAGGTAAAACTGCACACTTTACAGGTGATATCTCAAAAGGAAGATTAAGAAATACCCTGTTTGATCCGTCATCTAACTTTTCTTCAACATAACAAGAAGAGAGTACAGATAAGAATAATCTATCGAGACCAATTGAGGTTTCTACAACATATGGGATAAAGCTACTACCTGACTTCTGATCAAAATAGACCATTTTCTTGTTAGACTTTTCTTGATGTTTTTTTAGATCAAAATCTGTTCTGGAATGTATTCCCTCTAACTCCTTAAAACCCATTGGAAATTTGAATTCAATATCACATGCTGCATTAGCATAATGTGCAAGATTCTTATGGTCGTAAAATCGGTATAAGTCATTTCCTAGACCTAAAGACTGATGCCATTTAAGCCTAATCTCTTTCCATTTCTCATACCATTCTAACTCTGTCCCTGGCCTTACAAAGAATTGCATTTCCATCTGTTCAAACTCTCTCATTCTAAAAATAAATTGCCTGGCAATAATCTCATTTCTAAAGGCTTTACCTATTTGTGCAATACCAAATGGTACTTTTGAACGAGTAGAATTAACTACGTTTAAAAAATTGACAAATATCCCCTGAGCAGTTTCAGGTCTCAGGTATAGTTTTTTTGTGTTATCAACATTTGATCCAACCTCTGTAGAAAACATCAGATTAAATTGTTTTACATCCGTCCAATTAGATGTTCCTGATACTGGGTCTTTAATGTCTAATTCATCAATTAACTTTTTTAATCCATTCAAGTCACTAGATGATAATAAATTAGCAAGCTTTGTAGAAACTTTATTATATTGATCTGAATATTTTATAACTCTCGGGTTAGTTTTTAAATACTCTTCCTTATCAAAATTTTCACCAAACCTTTTTTCTCCTTTAGATATTTCCTTCTGTATTTTTGAATCTATTTTTGAAAGATAATTCTCAACTAAAACATCAGCTCTATACCTTTTCTTTGAATCTTTATTGTCAATCAATGGATCATTAAAAGCATCGACGTGTCCAGATGCCTCCCAGGTTTTAGAATCCATAAAAATAGCAGAATCTAAACCAACTATATTTCTCTCTAAATTTATCATGGACTTCCACCAATATGTCTTCAGATTATTTTTTAACTCAACCCCTAAAGGACCATAATCATAAACTGCACTAAGCCCGTCATAAATCTCACTCGACTGAAAAATAAAACCGAAGGCTTTACAATGGGAAATTATTTTTTTGAGAGAATCGTTTTCATTCATTCCACAAATATACTTTTACAATACATCATAAACTAACAAGGATACATTTTCATAATTAAGAAAATTCGATTAAAAAAAAAATTGTTACGAAAAAATTTCATGTTAACTTAATAATATGCAAAAATCAGTAACAGTATTTTGTGGATCAAGTAAGCCAAAAAATAACGATTTCATGATAAAAGAAATAAATAAACTTTCTGAGATAATTATTAAAAATAACTACAGAATGATTTACGGTGGAGCAAAAATTGGAATCATGGGTATGTTAGCAAAAAAAATAATTGAAAAAAATGGTAAAGTGGTTGGTGTTATTCCTGAAGTGCTTAAAAAAAAGGAAATAGTATACAATAAACTCACTGAGATACATGTGGTCAAGAATATGCATAAACGGAAAAAATTGATGTATGAACTAGGTGACTTTTTTATTGTTCTTCCTGGTGGGGTTGGAACACTCGAAGAATTTTCAGAGATATTAACATGGAAAGTATTGGGATTAACTGAAAAAAAAATTTTCCTAATAAATATTGATGGCTTTTATGATAATATCCTTAATCAGTTTAAAGTTATGGACGATAACAATTTTCTTTATACTGACTTACTAAAAGAAATTATAATAGTAAATAATATTTCTAATCTAGAAGATTATATAATTAACTAAAATAGGATATTAAAACTCCAGCAGCTACTGCAGAGCCGATAACACCTGATATATTACTTGCCATCGCGTAATTCATAAGGTGATTTGATGGATCATTTTTTAATGCTATCTCGTTTGCAACTCTGCTGGCCATAGGCACAGCACTTAACCCAGTTGCTCCAATCAATGGGTTAATTTTTTTCTTATTTACTAGATTATAAATCTTTACTGCTATAATTCCACCAGCAATTGATATAATAAAAGCAAATAATCCTCCCAGTATAATTGCTATTGTTTCAAAGTTTAAAAAAGCTTGTGGTGTCATTGTAGCACCAATTGTTAACCCAAGAAAAAGTGTACTAGAATTTAAAATATTGTCTGAAACAGACTTTGATAATCTGATAGTAGAGGATCCTATTTCTTTCAGTAAGTTTCCAAACATTAAGAAACCAATTAATGTGGTTGAAGAAGGAACTATTATTGATACAATAATAGTAACAAGGATAGGGAAAATAATTTTTATAATATCTAGATTTTTTATGTCGGGATTATTTGATGATTCGTCTTGCTTTTTCATATTAATCAGCAATTCTTTTTTTGAAACTAACAATCTAACAACCGCAGGGATTATTACAGGAACTAATGCCATGTAAGAATAAGCAGCTATCGCAATTGGACCCAAAAGATGGGGAGCCAAAATTATTGAGGTATAAATTGCCGTAGGTCCATCTGCTCCACCAATAATGGCTAAAGCGGCTGCCTCATTATTATCAAAACCTAGAAAACTAGCAATAATCAATACAGAAAAAATTCCTATCTGAGCGGCAGCACCAAAAAAGACCAACCTTAAATTTTTCAGCATTGGTCCAAAATCTGTCAATGCACCAATTCCCATAAATATTAACGGAGGTAAAAATCCAGTTTTAATAAGTGAATAATATAAAAGATTTATAATTCCGTGCTCATTTGCAATCTGAATTAAACTGTAAGATGGGTCCACGGGAACTACACCTAAATTTGAATTAGGTATATTAGCAATAATTATTCCAAAACCAATTGGAACTAATAGAAGTGGTTCGTATTTTTTTGAAATTCCGAGAAATAATAGAATACACCCTATTAAAATCATTAAAATATATCCAGGATTAGTCAAAAGACTAGCAAAACCTGTCATATCAAAAATGTTTTGAAAAAAATCCATAATCTATTTTTTTATTGTAAATAAAATATCGTCATCGTACACATCTTCTCCATCTCTAAAATATATTTTTTGAATCTTACCTGAAAACTCAGATTTAATTGCATTCATTACCTTCATTGACTCAATATAACATAAAACATCACCTTTTTTCACTACATCATTTACTTTTACTGGTTTATCATTTGATCCTTTTGTTAGAACAAACCTTCCCTCAATTGGTGAATGAACAGAATTACCGTCAACAACACCTAAATCTTTTTCTGATATATCTTCAGAAATAGAATATTCTACTTTGTATTTATCTGAACCAATTTGTATTATTTCAACTTTATTTTCTGGTTTATCACTTATAGAATTGGATTCATTTCTTCTTTCTTCTAAATCATCATTAAAATTCTTTTTTGCCTTCCCAGATTTATAATCGATATATTGAGTTCTATGCAATGAATATTCAAGCAGCTCCTCATCATCTAAACCTGTACTCCAACCCAAATCTTTCATTTCTTTTCTATTTTTTTTGAGAGTATCTTCAATAAGATTCTGTGGATGATCAGTATAAAATTCTTTTTTTAAATCAGATGCTAGTTCAATTATTTCATCCCCCAACTTACCAGGTAATTTTCCTGACTTTCCAAGTAGCATATCCCACGTATTATCATCTATTAAACTCCATCTTGGTTTTCCTTTAATTTTATTTAAAACATTTACCAGAGCAACATTTTTAACATATTGACTATATGGTGTCACAAGAGGCGGGTAACCCATCTTTGGCCATATTTCATTAACCTCATCTGAAAGCATTGAAAATAAAAAGTCTATATTAATTTCATCCGATTTATTTTTTTTTAGCCACTTATTTATGCTCAAATGACTTTTTTCTAAATCACTCATCAAACTTCCCATCATGCCACCAGGTAGTCCAGAACTTATCAGTAGTGAATTCATTAACCTATTTTTTTGGTTTATGTAGTAACCAAGAGACTCATCAATAAATTCTTGAGTGAGCTGCTTCACTTCCATGTAAGCCTTTTTATCAAAATCTTTGACAATAAAGCCATCATCTTTCAAAACTTCATGAATGGTTAGTAAATCAGCATGAGTTGTTCCCCATGACAATGGTTCCATAGAGACATCAACGATATCAGCACCAGCTCTTGCTACTTCAAGAGCAGAAGCTACAGAAAAACCTGGTCCAGAATGGCCATGATATTGAACAATTGTATTTGGGCTATAATTTTTAATCCCTTTAACTATTTTTCCTAATGATGAGGGTCTACCTATACCTGCCATATCCTTTATAGCAATTTCTTTAGTACCAAGTTCTATAAACTTTTTTGCTAGACTAATATAGTAGTCAACAGTATGTATTTTAGAATGAGTTATACACAAACAAGACTGTGATATCATTCCTGAAGCATTAGCAAACTTAATTGATAGCTCTAAATTTCTTGGATCATTTAAACCATCAAAGGATCTAGAAATATTAGTTCCTTGTTTCGACTTAACACTGAACATCAATTCCCTAACATCTTCAGAAACCGGAGACATGCTTAATGCATTTAACCCTCTTTCTAGCATTTGAGTTTTAATTCCAACTTCATTAAAAGGTTTTGTCCATTTTCTTACTACCTCGTTAGGGTTTTCGCCAGCTAACAATTGAATTTGTTCAAAACCTCCCCCGTTAGTTTCTATTCTATCCCAACATTTCATATTAATAATTGGCTCAGCAACCTTTGATAATTGGTTTGCATTAGGCATATACTTTCCAGAGGACTGCCACATATCACGATATACTAAACATAATTGAATCTCTCTAGGCATCAGCTTAGCTTAGTATACTTAATCACACTTCCTTTGCCATTAGACATTTCACTTACTTTTTCTCTTATCTCTTGATCAACTGTATTTTTTTTTTTGCTTTGAATATTTAATTTAGAAACGATTGAAATAAAAAGTTTAGAAGTAAAGTACACGAGAAACAATACTGAAAAAACTGTAATCATTCCGTTGACTAAAATGCCAACAAGATTAGCTAAATTTGGATCATAGTTCATTTCAAAGATTAGGTTAGTTTGACAACAAAAATATGTACTAAATTTTTGAAATTAACATAATTAAAAATATTTTATCTAGATGATAATAAGTAGAGTAGAGTCAAAATTAGATGAAAATAAGTTTATAAAATTTGCTTCAAATCTCTATAAAGGAGATAAATATTGGATAAGACCTTTAGATAAAGATGTGTCTAATGTTTTTAAACCAGAAACAAATAAAGCATTCAAAAAAGGAGAGGTATCAAGATGGATAATTGAAGAGGATGGAGAGGTTTTAGGCAGAATTGCAGCATTCTACCAAAAAGATAATATGAAGGGTGATTTAAATGTGGGAGGTTGTGGTTTTTTTGAATGTATTAATAATCAAAAGACAGCTAATCTGTTATTTGATACAGCTAAAGAATGGCTTATAGAAAAAGGGTACAACTCAATGGATGGCCCTATAAACTTTGGAGAGAGAGATAAATGGTGGGGGTGTCTTGTTGAAGGGTTCCAAATAGAACCAAATTACCAACAAAATTATGGAAAAAACTACTACCAGAACCTCTTTGAAGAATATGGATTTAAATTACTTTTCAAACAATTTACATATCTAAAGAAAACGAGAACACCTTTATCTGAAAGACTTGCTGAGAAAGCAGCGAGAGCTATGAAGGATCCTAATTATAATTTTAGGACATTAGAAAAAAATAATATGGATAAATACGTAAATGATTTCACAAAAATTTATAACGATGCCTGGTCAAACATGCCTGGAGTTGCAAAACTCAAGCTATCACAAGCAAAATTATTATTTAAACAAATAAAGCCAATCCTTGATGAAAAGATATTATGGTTTGCATACCACAAAGATGATCCGGTAGGTTTCTTTATCAGTATCCCAGAGATGAATCAAATATTCAAGCATGTTAATGGAAAACTAGATTTAATAGGTAAAATCAAAACATTTTACCATCTTAAAATTAAAAAGTCATGTAAAAAAATGGTAGGTCTTGTATTCGGTATTGTTCCTGATCATCAAGGCAAAGGTGTTGACGGTGCTTTGATAATGGCTAGTAGAGAGACCATTCAAGAAAAACTTCAATATACTGACTTAGAATTAAACTGGATTCCAGATTTTAACAAAGCAATGATAAGAGTTGCTGAACAAGTACAAGTTAAACTTGGAAAAATTCATCACACGTACAGATACAATTTTGACAGAAAAATACCTGTTGAGAGAATTACAAGTAAATAGTCTATTGATTTAAAGCTTCAGCTCCACCTACTATTTCTAAAATCTCCTTTGTTATTGCAGCTTGTCTAGTCCTGTTGTAAGTAAGTTTAAGCTCTTTTAATAACTCTCCAGCATTATCTGTTGCTTGACTCATAGCGGTCATTCGTGATCCTTGTTCAGATGCATTTGACTCAAAAACTGATTTTAAAATTTGAGTTTTTAGAGTTTGTGGAATAAGTGAATCTGCAATATCTGATTTACTTGGTTCAAATAAATAATTTTTATTAATTATCTCTTTACTGTCCTTCTCAAGATTATTTTCAACCGGAAGAAACTGTTCAACAACAGAGTTTTGGACGGCAACATTTTTAAACTCATTATATATAATATGTACCTGATCAATATTATTATTTAAATATTCGTCTTGAACATAATCAAAAATATTTGATGCATCTGCATAACTAAATCCATTTAATGTATTCCAGAATTGATCAATCACATTGTAATCCTTCTTTTTGAAAAAATCATAAGCTTTTTTTCCAATAGGGAGAATATTAATTGAATCTAAATGATCATTATTATTCTCTGAAACAGAATTAAATAACTTAAAAATATTACTATTAAAACTTCCACAAAGGCCTTTATCAGATGCTACTACAATAAAAAGTTTACTCTTAACATCTCTTTGTTCAAATAAGACATTTGAAATTGAGTCAGAAAGGTTAGAAAGTATCTCATTAAGTTTATTAGAGTATGGACGAAGCTCAGTCACTTTATCTTGTGCTCTTTTTAACTTAGCTGCTGCAACCATTTTCATTGCTTTTGTAAGTTGTTGAGTCGACTTTACAGAACCGATTCGGTTTTTTACCTCCTTTATATTGGGCATAAAGTTTTACTTATAATTTTTAGCCAGATTTTTTGCAGTATCCTCAAGAATTTTCAGGCTCTTATCATTCAAAACCCCCTTGGATAACTCGTCCAATACTTTTTTACATTTTGAGTTAACAAACTGCAGAAACTCTTCCTCAAGTCTAGATATTTTTGATAATTCAACACCATCAAAAAATCCATTTGATGAACAATAGATAATAGCGACCTGTTCTTCAACTCGTAAAGGAGAATACTGCGCCTGTTTTAATATCTCCTGATTAACCTTACCCCTATCAATTACAAGCTTGGTAGCAGCATCAAGGTCTGAACCAAACTTTGAAAAAGCTTCTAGCTCTCTAAATGCAGCTTGATCTAGTTTTAAAGTACCAGCAATTTTTTTCATAGACTTTATTTGTGCTGATCCCCCAACCCTTGAGACAGAAATTCCTATATCAATAGCAGGTCTAATACCTGAATTAAATAGGTTAGACTCTAAAAATATTTGGCCATCTGTTATTGATATAACATTTGTAGGTATGTAAGCAGAAACATCACCTTCCTGTGTCTCAATTATTGGTAAAGCGGTTAAAGATCCTCCACCCTTTACAACCTTTTTAAGTGTATCGGGTAAATCATTCATACTTGCAGCAAGTTTGTCGTCGTTAATAATTTTAGCTGATCTCTCTAGCAATCTAGAATGTAGATAAAATACGTCACCAGGATAAGCCTCTCTCCCTGGAGGCCTTCTTAATAATAATGATACCTCTCTGTATGAGACAGCTTGTTTTGATAAATCATCAAAAATAACAAGTGCTGGTCTACCAGTGTCTCTAAAATACTCACCAATTGCGGCTCCAGCAAATGGAGCATAAAATTGCATTGGAGCAGGGACTGACGAAGGAGCTGAAATAATAGTTGTATACGGTAGTGCTCCATTTTTCTCAAGTGTACTTGTTACCTGAGCAACGGTAGATGCCTTTTGACCTACGGCAACATATATACAATAAACTGGTTCTCCTTTATCATAAAATTCTTTCTGATTTAAGATAGTGTCAATTGCAACAGCAGTCTTACCAGTTTGTCTATCACCAATAACTAATTCTCTCTGACCCCTTCCGATAGGAATCATTGAGTCAATAGCCTTTATACCAGTTTGTAATGGTTCATTAACCGGCTGTCTGTAGACAACACCAGGAGCCTTCCTCTCAAGAGGCATTAAATAAGTTTTTCCTTTTATTTCACCTTTTCCGTCAATTGGGTTTCCAAGTGTGTCTAACACTCTTCCACAAACTCCCTCTCCAACTTCTATAGAAGCAATCTCTCCAGATCTCTTAACAGTATCTCCCTCTTTAATTGAACTTGAATCACCCATCAAAACGGCACCAACATTGTCTTCTTCGAGGTTTAAAACTAACCCTTTAACACCTCCACCAAATTCAAGGAGCTCTCCAGCTTTAGCATTAGATAAACCATAGATTCTAGCGACACCGTCACCTACTTGAAGGATGGTACCAACTTCTTCTAATTCTGATTCAGATTTAAAATTTGAAAGTTGTTCTCTAATAATTGAGGAAACTTCATCAGGTCTAATATTTGACATTTTTTTTTATTTAGTTATTTATTAATTTTTTTCTTAATTCATTTATTTTACTAGATACAGAGCAGTCTATCATTTTATCTCCAATTTTTAAATTAAAACCACCTAAGATATCCTTATCAATTGTATTCTCAAGAGAAATTTCTTTACCTGTAACTTTTTTAGCAAAGTCATGGACAACATCTAAAGTTTCTTTATCTAAACTAAAAGTAGTAGATATGACAGATTCTTCGATATTCATGTGTTGATTATACAATTCCTTATATTTTAATAATATAGTGAACATTAAATTATCTCTTTTCCTATATATAAGATTCAATAATAGGTTATGAGTATGCTTATTTAAAATATTTTTAAATAATTTATTAGTAATCTCAATCTTATGATTGATAGGTATAATAGGGCTTGAATATAGATTTGCTAATTCTCTGGAGTCTTCAAAAGACTTTATAATTAAGTCGATATCAGAATTAATCTCATCAACAATATTTTTATCAATTGATAAGCTTAATAAAGACTTCGCATATCTCTCTGAGGCCCTAGTATTTAGCATTATTTAGAATTATTAATTTCCTTTATTAGATCATCAACATATTTTTTTTGAGATGAATCTTTACTTAACTCCTTCTTAATAATTTTTTCAGCGATATCAATAGAAAGTTCTGCAAGAGTGTTTTTAACATCATTCATAGCTTTATCTTTTTCAGATTCAATAACTTTTTTAGCATCTGAAATTATTTTATCAGCCATTTCTTTAGCATTTTCTTTTGCCTCATCTTTCATTGAGTTTGATAATTTCTTTGCATCTGAAAGTATCATTTCCCTCTCTTTTCTTGCCTCGGCAATTAATTCCTCATTTTTATTCTGAATATTTACAAGCTCTTCTTCTGCTTTCTTAGCTGATTCTAGAGAATCTTCAATAAACTTTTCTCTTTCTTTTAGAGAATCTGTTATCGGCTTCCAAGCATACTTAGACAGGATGAACAAGAGAATAAGAAATATTATTATCTGCCAGAAAAGTAAACCAGTACCTGGTGTTAATAGTTCCATAATTTCTTAATGAAAGAATTTATTCAGCGAAAACAACAAGTATTGCAACAAGAGCCCCTACTAATGCAATAACCTCTACTAAAGCGGCTATAATTAACATAGTAGTAAATATCTTAGGTTGCGCGTCAGGTTGTCTAGCAATAGCTGTCATTGCATTTGCACCAATCAAGCCAATACCAATACCTGCACCTATAGTGGTTAAACCAACACCTATTGCGGCTAAACCCATATCTAATATTAGAAAACTAAGCATAATAATTAATTTTAAAATTTAACATAATAATTTTTTTAGTGTCCATCTTCAGTTGCTAAACCAATATAAACAGAAGAAAACATCGTAAATACATAAGCCTGTATTCCAGCTACCATTAATTCAACAAGATTAAGTCCAACAACAAAAAGCGCACTCATTACTCCAACAAAGTAGCTTTGAAATATAAATATTAGCCCAATAAAACTTAATAATACAATATGGCCAGCAGTAATTGCAGCAAAGAGTCTAATCATTAACGATATCGGCTTTGAAAAAACACCTATTAATTCTATAGGTAAAATTATGACTCTCATTATTATTGGAATCCCAGGGGTCCAAAAGATATGTTTCCAGTAGTGTTTGTTGCCAGAAAAATTTGTTATTAAAAATGTAAAAAGAGCAAGTGACAAGGTAACAGCAATATTACCTGTAAGATTTGCTGCACCGGGCATTAAACCAAGAACATTACCAAAAAAAATGAAGAAAAATAATGTTAACATATACGGAAGATACTTTTCATAATTTTCCCCAATATTAGGCTTTACGATATCATCCCGAACAAAAATTATAACGGGCTCAAACAAAGCTTGAATGCCTTTTGGAGCTGAATTCTTTTTTGAATATCCTTTGGCTACAGAAAGAAATACTAAAATCATTAGTGTTGCTGTGAGGATAAGAAATGCAACATTTTTAGTTATTGAAAGATCTACATATGATGCATCCTGATCAATAGACTTTAACTTACCATGGTAGTATTTAAAACCATTATATCCCTCCTCTAAAGGAACGTGATCATCATCAAAGAGATTAGAAGAAGAAAAAATTAGAAGTCCATTTTTTTCTGTATATAAAATAACAGGTAGTGGTATGACAAGTCCGTGCATAATCTCATACTGATAGTCATCTAGGACATGATGCATAATCATTTCACCCATATTAAAATCCTCTCCTTCTGCTTTATCTGCAGAAAGAACTAAAAAGTTAGTTGAAAAGCAAATTAGAAGGGTAAGTAGAAATTTTTTAAAAAATTTGGTTGATACCATGTGTTACTTTATATGACGCAAATTTAACAATAGAATTGTTATTTCAAATATTATAAATAATAAATACACTACTAAAAAATTAATTATAAAAATAGGTATGCTCTGATCAAAAATATATTTGTATAAAAAAATAAATATCAATGAAAAAATTATTCGAAAAATGGTTGATGTAATGATTTTTTCAACACCATAACTGAGAAGGTTAGAATTAATGAATCTAAAAATTATATCAACAATAATATTAAATGAAACAATAAAAAGTAGATGTTCATGAAATAATCTATTCTCTAAATGATTAATTATAAAAGCAGCAGTTAAGAGAAGGCAGTAAAATGATAAGTTTAATTTAAGGTGTTTTGACATCAAATCTCACTTTTAAATATTCTATATAACGAAAATAAAAAGCCAAGAATTGGAAGAATGAAGGAAAAAACCATCGCTTTATTAAAAAAATAAATGTCAGTATAATAACCTAAGGCCGAGAAAAGAACTACAATAAAAAAAAACTGAAAGCTAAGATTTAGATATTTGTAAAAGCTATTCTTCATCATCTATCTCAGGAGCATCTTCAACTTCTTCCTCCTTACCCATTGTACAAGCGCCATTAAAATTTGCACCTGATTCTATAATTAAATTATTTGTTGAAATATCACCATGAATTTTAGCTGTTGACTTTAATATTAAAAGTTCTTTAACTGTTACCTTACCAGAAACTTTTCCTGCGAGTTCTGCATTTTCAGCAGTTACATTTCCATCAACAAATGATGTCTCCCCACAGGCGACTTTTGAAGATGAGGAAATATCTCCTATAACGTCTCCCTCTAATCTTACATTACCTGATGTCTTAAGGTTTCCTTTGAGAGAGGTCCCCTCTCCAATAATGTTGTTTGATCCATTTGAATTGTTCACTGATATAAAATTTAATTAGTCTTAATGCAATATTAATTATAATGAAATAAATTCAGAAGGATTTATTGATTTACCGTTTAACCATAGCTCAAAATGCAAATGTGGGCCGGTCGATAATTCACCTGTATTACCGATAATTGAGATCACGTCACCAGTTTTAACAGACTGTCCTGGCTCTACAAATACCCTAGAGTTGTGTTTATATACAGATATTAAGTTATTTGGATGAATAATACTAATTACATAACCGCTATCCTTTGTCCATGATGAAAACAGTACTGTTCCATCAAGTGTAGACTTAATTGGTTCCTCCTCCTTACAAACAAAATCCACTCCAAAATGACCTTTGTTAGGATCGTAGGCTGATGATATGATGCCTGAAGATACAGGTGGCATCAATAGTATATCTTGATTTATGTTAGTAGTATTAATAATTTCTGAGAGTGATAAATTATTTTCAAATTCTTTCCGGAAAAAAGAGTCAATTGCTGAATAACTGTTTGTTACATCAGAAATTTCTAATTTATTTTCTTGTGAGGAAAGCTCCAGTTTATTGTTTTCACCACCTGATAATATGACCATTATATTTTCAATATACTGATCTTTAATTTTTGATTCATATTGAAGAGAATCAATGGCATTGGACAATCGAATCAACTCCTCATTTGCTTTTCTCTCAACGTATCTAGGATCAAACCACTTACTTAATATTGTTGTAGACAAGAAAAATGAAATAGAAAAGATGGTAACAAGACAAATTATTAATGTAAAAATTAAATTTAAGTTAGAGAATTCGTAGACCGAAATATCCTTAAAATCCCTTTTGTTTCTAAAGACTATCTCTAATCGATTTTTTAACCAGTTTAATCTTTTATTTTTCAATTGTAACTTTATTTTATTTATAAAAATAATTATTTAATGATATCGTTTGTATAATGTTTAAATTAAAAGATGAAAAAATCATATTTAATTTTCATAACGTTTATTTTCCTTTCTTCTTGTAATTCAATTGTTAAGACTATTTATGACGATACAACAGCAAGATACAATGCATATTTCATTGCTAATGAAGAAATAAAAAATATTGAAGAGGATTACGAGAAAAACTTAAATCAAGGCTTCGATAGTCTAATTGATTTAACTTACAAAATTGATACAAATCAAGTTTCTAGCATTCAAGAAAGAACCCAAAACAGTATAGAGAAATTATCCATATTAATTCAGAGACAAACAACATCAAAATATGTTTATCCTAGTTATGCGTTAATCGGAAAATCAAGACTATTAAACTTAAACTTAAAAGAAGCCATAACAACTTTAAAATATGTAAACTCAAAGTCAAATAATAATGAGGCCAACACCATGGCTTTAGTTTATCTTCTAAGGGCATACACTGAAAACAAAGATTATAACTCTGCTCAAGAAGTTGACAAGTTCTTAACAAACAGAGAGATGAATGAAAATCTTAAAATTGAATACTATAAAAACTCATATCATCTATTTAAAATTCTAAATGATGATGAAAAAATATTATCCATTCTCGAAAAACTGGATAAACTTAATTTAAAAAGAGATTTAGCTAATAAAGTATATTTTGCTATTGGTCAACTGTACTTCAAAAAAAACAAACCCAATCAATCAAAGGAATATTTTAAAAAATGTCTTAAAAACAACCCTAACATAAACATGGGATTTATGGCAAAAATATTCATTGCAAAAACAAACGATATATCTCAGGAGGACAAAACACTAAAAGAGTTTCAAAAGTTATTAAGAGATAAAAAAAATCTAAACTATCAAGATAGGATTTATTATGAGCTAGCTAAATATTATTTAAATAACAACAGATTTGAGGATGCTATCATAAACTTTAAAAAGGCAGTCAGAAAAAATGAGATCGATAAAGAAATCTTATTTAATTCATATCTAGAAATAGCAAAAATATTTTACGAAGAAAAAAATGATTATGAACAATCTCAAAAATATTATGACAGTGCAATAGTAAATATCAATAGAGAGAATAGGTTTTATGATGAAATAAAAGAAAGAAGTGAAACACTAAATGAACTAGTAAAAAATCTGAATATCATATCAGAAAATGATAGTCTAATCGGACTCACAAAACTTTCAGAAGAAGAAATTAATATGTTAATAAATAATAAAATAAAAGATGAGAATAAGAAGAATAAAAGGTTAAGTGAATCTATAAATAATAATTCCACAAACTTTGAAGAACCTTCAATTATTAAAACAAGTTCAAATGAGGGTTCTTGGTATTTTGACAATCCCATGATAGTTAGTTCAGGAGTATCTGAATTCCAAAGAATTTGGGGGAATAGAGATTTAGTTGATAATTGGAGGTTAATTTCAAAAGCTCAACTTTCATCAGCTATAAAAACTGAAGTTTCTCTTGAAGAAAAATCTTCAACCACTTCCGATAATTCAGAATCCACGAAGTATGATGAGTTTTATAGTAAGATCCCGTTTGACGAAGAAACACAAAATAAATTAAATAAGGACACAGAAATGGCTATGTCAGAGGTTGGAAGAATATATATTCAAAAGCTAAACGAAGAGGGAAAAGGCATAGAAATTTATGAAGATTTTATTCGACGCTTTCCTAATTCAGAAAAAAAGCCTGATATATTCTATCAACTTTTCTTAATTGCAGAAAATAGTGATTATTATAAAAATAAAATACTTGATGAATTCTCAAATTCAATATTTGCTAAGCTAATAAAAAACCCTAACTACGAAATTGAAGAATTTCAAGAATATAACTTCTTATTAGATACCTACAGAGAACTTTATCAAAAATTATCTAAAAACAAAAATATTACAGTTATAAACATTGTTGATTCTCTATCTACATTATATGATAAGAATAATTTCTTTCAAAACATTCTTCTACTTAAATCTATTGCTATTGGAAAGAAAGAAGGAAACTTCTCACTTCAGTATGAGCTTAGTTATTTTTTAGATGATGCGACCGATAAATCAGCTGTTGAGTATGCAAATAATTTACTTAAATCAGCTGAAAGAGTGCATCAAGAGTTTATTTATAGTGGACTACCAAAATTTAATGAAAATATTGGTAGTAGGTATTTTTTTGGTCTTATAAAGAATGATACGGAATCACCTGATTATTATGAGAATCTTGACAAAGTATTATTAGATATGAACAAAAAATATTTTAGAAAGAGCTTTTTTTTAATGGATGGCATTTTTATTGATATTATTGCCTATGAGAATCTTTTTGATGCTGAAACTCTTTACAAAAAATTCAATGAGTCAATTGTTGATGAAGATATGAAAGTAAATGCTAATTTTGTTGCCAGTGAGAAGAATATGAATTTAATATTTAAATCAAAAAATTATAGGGAATTTGAGTTATTCTACGTGAAATGAAAAATATAAAAAAATATATATTCAGGTTGTGGGTGCTTCTTTTCCTGTTTATTTTTTCAATAGTATTATTTATAGCCTCAGTAAATTACAACCCTTATAACCTATTTGGTGGTATGCCAAGTCTTCAAGACCTTGAAAAACCAGAATCAGATGTTGCTTCGGAATTATATTCTAGTGACAATCTGCTGTTAGGTAAATACTTTAGGTATAATAGATCACCCGTAGAGTTTAATGAACTCTCAAACGAACTCATCACTACACTACTTGTTACGGAAGATATTAGGTTTTATGATCATTCAGGAATTGATTTCAAGGGTTTAGTAAGAGCGTCTTACGGTGTTGCAAAAAATGTTCTCACATTTGGTGGGAGCGGATTAGAGGGGGGTGGTAGCACAATAACACAACAGCTAGCTAAAAATCTTTTCAAGATTAGGCGCGAGAAAAAAGGCAAATTAAGTGGAGTCCCTTTTCTTGGACTAGTAATATCAAAAGTAAAGGAATGGATAGTTTCTATAAAATTAGAAGAATTCTATACAAAAAAAGAGATACTAGCCATGTACCTCAATACTGCTGAATACGGAAGTAATTCCTACGGAATAAAAGTTGCTGCAAAGACATACTTTGATAAGTTACCCTCCGAACTTAATTTCAACGAGTCGTCAATTATTGTAGGTCTATTAAATAAGCCAACAAAATATAATCCATATTTTAATCCTGATAATGCGATAGAAAAGAGAGCCGAAATATTTTATAATTTATTTAAATATGATGTTATTAGCAGAGAAGAATACGATACACTAAGATATTCAGGATTAAACTTAAAGTACAAAGTTGAGAACCAAAATGTAGGTCAGGCAACATACTTTAGAACTGTTGTCAGAAATTATTTGATAAACTGGGCAAGAGAGAACGATTACGATTTATTTTCAGATGGATTAAAAATTTATACAACGATAGATAGCCGAATGCAAGAAATTGCTGAAAATGCAGTATCTAATCAGATGAGTAGACTTCAGCAAATTTTTGATGATCACTGGGATGGAAAAAATCCGTGGATTGATGAAAAAGGCTTTGAGATTAAAGACTTTTTAAAAAATACAATTAAAAGAACCCGTTACTATAAATCACTTTTAAAAGAGAATGAAAACGATTCTATTAAAGTATTTGATTTATTAAATGAAAAGAAAAAAATGAAAGTTTTTAGCTGGGGCGGAGAGATTGACACAGTGTTAAGTATAATGGATTCCCTTAGGTATTACAAAAACTTTTTACAAGCTGGATTTATATCCATCGAACCAAAGACTGGATTTATTAGAGCATGGGTTGGAGGTATAAATCATAAGTTTTTTAAATACGATCACGTAAAACAAGGAAAAAGACAACCAGGATCAACATTCAAACCAATTGTTTATGCTGCAGCTATAGATAACGGTTACTCACCATGCTACCCAGTAGTTGATGCGCCAGTTGTATTTGAGTTGCCAGGTCAAGACCCTCCATACTGGAGACCAGATAATCATAATAGTAAATGGACTGGAGAAACCATGACTCTTAGAAAAGCTATGGCAAAATCAGTAAACTCTATAACTGCATTTATGACAAAAAAACTATCTCCCACAACTGTTGTTAACTACGCTAAAAAACTTGGAATACAAAGTAAATTAGACCCTGTTCCTGCAGTATGTTTGGGTGCTGGTGGAGACGTATCGTTATTTGATCTTGTAGGTGCATACAGCACATTCATTAACAAAGGAATATGGACAGAGCCATTTTTTATTTCAAGAATTGAAGATAAATATGGTAATCTAATTCAAGAGTTTATACCTACTAAACAAGAGGCTTTAAGTGAAGAGACTGCATTTCTTATGCTACATATGTTAAAGGGGTCGAAAGAAGAAGAAGGAGGCACTGCAAGAGGCTTAAATCCTGAGCTAACAACAGATAATGATGTAGGTGCAAAAACTGGTACAACACAAAATGCATCTGACGGTTGGTTTGTTGGAGTAACGCACAACTTAGTTTCTGGAGCATGGGTTGGAGGAGATGACAGAAGTATTCACTTCAGGGATTGGGTTTTTGGACAAGGAGCTAGAACAGCGATGCCTATCTGGCAAGAATATATGTTAAATGTATACAAAAATACTGATCTTAATATCAAAAAAGGTAGGTTCGATAAACCAACAAAACAAATAAACGTTGAGATAGATTGCTCAGTTTACAGTGGAGAAAATGAAACTGATACAACTGGCGCTATTATACAAAAAATAAAGGCATCTGATATTTTTTAATGATTGATATTCAAAAGGTTGAACTCCCAAGGTCCCCTGGTATTTATAAATTTATAAATCAAAGAAAAGAGATTATATATGTTGGTAAATCCAAAGATCTCAGCAAGAGAGTAAAAAGTTATTTTCAAAAAAATATTGCTAATAGAAAGATAAAAAATCTAGTAAATGAAGTATCTGACATAAAATTTATTATATCAGATTCAGAACATGACGCTCTTCTTCTTGAAAATTCATTAATTAAAAAGAATAAACCAAAGTATAATATACTACTGAGAGACGATAAAACTTACCCATGGATCTGTATTAAAAATGAAAGATTTCCTAGAGTTTTTCTAACTAGAAAAGTTATTAAAGATGGGTCTGACTACTTTGGTCCCTACACTAATGTTAAAGTAATAAATAAGCTTTTAAATGTCATAAAAGCACTCTACCCAATTAGGTCGGATAACTATAACTTCACACAAAAACAAATCAATGACAAAGACAACGATATATATCTTAAGTGCCACAATAAAAATGGTATGACATTAATTCTTGGTTTCAAGAATTATCCAATTCAAGAAGATGAAAGCTTTATTACCGAAGAGGATTACTTAAAAAATATCAATTATGCTAAAGATATATTGAACGGTAAATTTGATGACATCAGAAAAAGATTAAACAAAGAAATGATTGATAACTCTAAAAAATTAAAATTTGAAGAGTCTCAATCAATCAAAGAAAAAATACAACTTCTTGAAAATTATAGATCAAAATCAATAATAGTAAACGACAAAAAAAATAATCTTGATGTGATTGGTATTGTTGACGATGAAGATTTCTATTTCATCAATTACATGAAAATAATGAACGGTACTGTTATAAGTTCTGATTCTTTTAAGTTTAGAAAAAAAATTAAAGATATTTCTGAGTTAAGGCAAATTGTCTTTAACATAAGGTCTAAATATAATAGTCATAAAAATGAAATTGTATCAAATATTAAGATGGATGAGATTTTGGGAGAAAATGTTGCTACCTATGTCCCAAGAAGAGGTGAAAAGAAGAAATTAATTGATATGAGCATTAAAAATATTTTATTTTTTAAAAAGAATCTTTACAATGAAAAGAAGGAAAGAAAATCTAAGAGATTAGCTGTTCTAATTGAACTCAAAAATAAACTTAACCTCAAAAATATTCCTTTTCATATTGAGTGTTATGACATATCAAATATTCAAGGCAGCAACACAGTAGCGTCACTTGTTACATTCCAGGATGGCTACCCAAATAAGAAAGAATATAGAAGGTATAAAATAAAAGATATTAACAAACCTGACGACTTTGAGTCAATGAAGCAAGTAATAAGCAGACGATACAAAAGAGTTATAGATGAGAATTTATCATTTCCCGACCTTATAATAATTGACGGTGGAAAAGGTCAACTAAGTTCTGCTTGTGAAGCATTAAAAGAATTAAATATTTACAACAAAACAAACATAATAGGTTTAGCAAAAAAACTTGAGGAAGTATACTTTCCTAATGATAGCATGCCTATACTTCTAAATAAAAAATCATATTACCTAAAACTATTACAACAAATAAGGAATGAAGCACATAGGTTTGCAATAAACTATCACAAAGACCTAAGGAGTAAAAATTTCTTAAAGTCAGGCATAGAAAGTATAACAGGAATTGGTGAGAAAACAAGATTAAAACTAATCAATAAGTTTGGGTCTATAGCAGGTATTAAAAAAGCTAATAAAAAAGATTTAGAAGATACTATTGGACAAAAAAAGACAGCTGATATTCTAAGATACTTGGAAGAGTAGTGATGCTAATATTCCCACAGATTGGCTTCCCATTCCATCAGATCTTGCTCAACCTTGAAGCTTGCCATTATCCCCTCTTTTCTTGATTTACTATACAGCTCTGACACTCTTATGTCATCAGCATTTGCAACTTTCACTATAATTCCCTTAAATAACCTTAAAAGAAATGCGTCGCCAAGATTTTTATGCTGTGCTATATTTCTTTCATTATACCAAATAGCTTCCTTAGGCATTGACTTAAATAAATTATATAAATCAATGAATCTAAAAGAGGCTACTGGCTTCTCTACACCAGAGTTGTTGTAAAAACTATCCCCTGGTAAATACATAGAAATTGATTGAATATCAAAATAAATTCTAGAATGGACCCTGTCAAAATACAAATCCTCTTTAATTTCAAAAATTGAAAATTCTCTGTTTGGTATAAATACTGGTCCCGTTTCCTCTATAACCTCTTCTTCTGCAAATGGATCATCCTCCTCAAATACTGCAAATGGATCATCCTCCTCAAAACCTCCTCCAAAAGGATCATCTTCTTCAAATGTTTCTTGCTGTATATTTGTGAGAAAATCTTCTCTTGCCATAATATTACTATCATTTACAGAGTCACTCGAGTATGGTATTAACACACCATTTTGAACAGCTTCAATAATAACTTTAGATAACTCTCTGTTTATAGCAAAGAATGGTTTGTTTTGCTTTTCCATTAAGTCAACT
The DNA here is from genome assembly GCA_902523065.1 of uncultured Marinoscillum sp. Lineage (GTDB taxonomy): Bacteria > Bacteroidota > Bacteroidia > Cytophagales > MED-G16 > MED-G16. Next base: position 79,850 of record CABYXZ010000004.1, on the reverse strand, counting down.
CTTCTCCATAAAGTCCTTTTCCACATCAGATACGACTCGTGAACTTGTCTTAAAGATAGTGGATTGTATCCGTTTGAAACCTCAGACTGGGCATAGGCCTCGTCAACTGGTGTAAACGATAAAAGAACGAAAAGAAGAAAAGTTGTACTTAGTTTTTTCATATCAATTTAGTGGTATAGTTATAACACGTGGAGCAAAGTTTTTAAAATCTTCAACTTCTCCCCTAAAATTAGCTCTAGCAACCTTTTTTATTTCAATAACTATATTATCTCCCTTCCTTCTTCCAGGTAGCTGATTCAAATTAACATTTCTTGTGTTAATTCTTCTGGTTGCGACACCCCTTCCAGCTCTAGCTAAAATTATCTCGGCTTCTCGAACCTGAAAACGAGCATCTTTTGGTAAGAACTCCGCAAAACTAGCATCTGCTACAGCATCTAAAGAGAAGCTAGGAGTATTTGCAGCTATACCATTTTTCAAGTCAATGTCTTTACCCCTTACCCTAGCCTTAATTTCTGGAGCAGGAATCTGTCTTACGCCAAATGTTTGAGATCCTATAAAGTTACCAGCATTGCTAACTCTCAAGTTAACATTTTTAGATTTTGGAATTATAGTTATTTGCCCAGCTTTTGAACCTTTTTGAACATCCCCTCCATTAGCAGAGAATGTTGGGTTATACTCAGAGCCAAGAGCAGGAACGTTAACCTGAATTTCATTTCCGCAGTTAAGATACAATGCTTGAACTGAGGCAGACTGAATCTGAATAACAGGTCTGGCAACAAAGTATTCAACAGTATCTACAAAAGTGGTGTCTCTTCCTCCAGGCAAAGTAACACTTATAGTACCGACATAATTTTGTTTGGACAAACCATCTCTATCATACTGACCTCCTTGAGCAATGAACTCATACGAACCCCTTCCATTAGCAACTTCTAAAGTGTCTCCACCCGCAGTCATAACTGGTACAATCGCAGAAGATGCAGCAGATAAAAATAACTGAGTTTTGTACTTAGCACCTGCAGCAACTACTTTCTGTTCTGGAAGAGTAGTAAGTGAAACAACATCAAACTTTAAATCAGCTGCTCCAACAGTTGCAGCAAGTTTATCTAGAGCTTTGATCTCCAAGTTTATAACATCAGCTTGAAGTTGACTTATAGTAGCAAGTCCCGCCCCAGCGGAAGTTCCAAAACCAAAGTTAAGTGCGGTAAATGATGGATCAGTTGGCGGATCATCTTGATACATTGGTATCTGGTCAGCATTTCTTGCTAAATCATATATTCCAGAGTTTTCATCACCCTTATAAACAGAGTCCTGAACAAATGATGAGAAATCATTTATACGATTTTGAAGCTCATCACCAAACCTAAGTCCATTACCATCTTCATCTTTTTGCATGTAACTATATACAAAGTCTATATTCTTATATCCTTTTATACCAGTTTTTGCATCTTTACCTCCAGTTTCTTCGATGATAGTGTTTTTGATCTCTCCCATAAAATTCACAAGGTCATTAGATTTTTCTCTAACTGACTCGGACAACTTCATGACTGCAACATCTTCATCTCTGTTTCCTGAATCCTCTACTGCTGACTTTATTGACTCAATTTTTTTTGAATTATCAATAACCTTTTCGGAATTGGTTGATTCGAAGCTATCATTAATCATGATAAACTTCTTCAAAACCTTAGTGTCAACATTTAAAGCTAACATAGCGATTAACACGATATACATCATGTTAATCATTTTCTGTCTTGGGCTTTCACCTCCTGCCATTTTCTTGGTATTTTAAGTGTTATCTTTTGTTTCTATTTATGCATAGCATCATACATGCCAACATAAATCTTATTTAGCTTACTTAAATTCTCAGTCAGATCTTGAAGTTCTTTCTGTAACTTAACAGCATCATTTTGTGCTTTAGACATATTTGAAGCAGTTTCAGTTATCTGACTAGAAGCAGCAACGATTGATCCAAGTGAATTTGAAGCACTCTTTAAGTTTTCTTTATACTCTTGTGTTAGACCTACAGCCTCTTTAACACTAGCACTAGAGTCAGCAAGATCTTTTGCAGTTGCTGAAATAGCACTATAAGATTCATTAACTGAATTAAGAGAACTCGTCGCACCTTTTATACTTTCTTCGTATGCTTTTGCAGCTACTGACGCTCCAGCTAGATCGTTAATATTAGTAGCTTGGGCAGCCATTTTCTTCATACCATCACCTACACTCTTTATGACGGATGGATCTAACTTAGCTTCTTTCATAATATTACCAACTTGTGAGGCAGATGTTGCAGAACCGTCAGGACTAAGTTGCGGATAAACTTTACTCCAATCCCAGTCATGACTTGTTGGTGGATCAAAAGCACTTAAGACAAAGATTAATGCTTCAACTCCAAGACCTACAATTAACATTACGTTAGCACCTGGCCAACCCTGAAGTTTAAATAGAGCACCTAAAATAACGACGGCAGCTCCCAGGCCATATACAACATTCATATTATCCTCATTCTGGATCCAAGCCAGAATAGGATTGCTTGATTTTTTCTTAGTTATCATTTTTAATAGTATTTAAGTTATTATCTTATTTTAAAATTAATTTTTTTTTTCTAAAAACCATCTAGGTTTCTTCCCAAATGAGGCATAGCGGTCCTAAAACCTATAAAGGCCCTTGTGGAGTCCTTATACTCGAATGTTCTGGTTGATACTTCAATAAAGAAAGCAATATCTTTCCAAGATCCGCCTCTGATCACTTTTTTATCATTTTCATCATCTCTGTATATTGGATTCAAATCCCATACAATTGGATTGTATGAATCAATGTAAGCATCTTCACACCACTCTGCTACATTTCCAGACATATCATAAAGACCAAAATCGTTTGGGAAGAAAACTCCAACAGGAGATGTGTATGCATAACCATCGTCTACATAATTACCTCTTCCTGGCTTAAAGTTTGCTAACACACAACCTCTTGAGTTTCTTGTATATGGGTTCCCCCAAGGATATTTTACATTATCCCTTCCTCCTCGAGCAGCATATTCCCATTCAGCTTCAGTAGGTAACCTGAAAGATGGGAATGGAAGTAACCCCTCCTCTCTCCTATAAGAGTTAAGAAAATTTGATCTCCACCTTGCAAACTCTCTTGCTGACTCCCAGGAAACTCCAACTACAGGATAATCATCAAATGCAGGGTGGTCCCAATAATATGCAAGTAATGGATCCCCATAGTGATGGGTAAAATCACTTGACCACACAGTTGTGTCTGGCTTGAGACTCTCTAGTGTAGCTCCTTCCGAAAGCTCATAATCAGGATTTTCTTCTAAATATTGTATGAATTGTCTATACTCGTCATTTGTTATCTCAGTATCATCCATATAAAAGGCACTAATGGTAACTTGTCTGTTAAAATTACTTTGATCCTGCTGAATATTTTCATCTGCTTGACCCATGTAAAAACGACCTGTAGGTATATAAACCATACCATACTGTGCAGACATTTCGAAACCTTGTCTATCGGTTGTACCTACTAGTTGGCCTCTTGGGTTTTTCTTACTTGCACCACCACCAAGTAGCCCACAACCGCTAACTATAAAGACAGCGAGTACTATGAAAATATTAGAAAATTTTCTGTTCGGTGATTTCATAAGTAAATGCAAAGTTAAAACTTAACTTGAAAATATCTAAATTATTGTTCTTAATGATAATTTTTTAGTTAGAAAGTACTCCAAATATACTAAATATGGATGTTTTTGATTAAAATTAGTGGTAAAATGGGGTTAATAAATAAATCTTGGTGTTCTTATTGGCTTTTTTAGTTGTGGAGTAGGTAAATCATACCTTAAAACTAACTCATGAGAGGTAGCGGCTTTTACGTCCACATTGTGTAAAACATAGTCAAATGAGTAACCGACAAAAAGTTTTCTTTTCTTCAAAAAACTATAACCTAAAAAGCCTACAATAGCTTCATCATACCTATACGATAAACCAATATTCATATTCTCTTGATATGTTATCATACCACTTATGTCAAATGTGAATGATTTGAGATCTGATCTAACTAGCAAAAAAGGTTCAAAATTTAAATCTCTGTCAATTTGAATTAAATACTTTCCCAAAAAAGAAAAATCTATTAAGTCTTTATTAACCAAATCATCAATGCCAAAATTAAAGGACGGTTGTGTTATATTGTTTACACCTATACTAATAAGGAACTTAGTATTATAATATGACAATCCAAGACCAAGATCTGGCTTTGATTGAGTTTGTCTTCCACCAACGTTAAATGGATCAGCTGGATTAACAAAGACTAAAGAATTAAAATTCATTGTTGAACTTTTAAAATTTGGTGATACACTAAAGGATAAATTTGAATTAGATAATTTCTTTTTTATGGCTATATATGGAGAGAATATGAAAGTTTCTTTTGGCCCGAGATTATCAGAAATTAAATTAAAACCAAAAGAATATAATTTGTCTCTACTTTTAAGGTTCAGGGAAAGAATACCAGTGTTTGGAGAGTTGTCTGAGCTATACAAATTAGTAGGAGTATATCCAGACCATTGACTTCTATATATTAGGGTTACGTTACTATTATCAAAAGTTGAGGATAGACTTGGATTAACAATTCCTGGATTAGTGAAGTATGTGCTAAAGTAAGGCTCTTGCTGAGCTTTTAAACCTAAAGCAAAAAATAAATTGAGTAATAACAGATAAAAAAATCTATTTCTAAATCTAGGCATTTGATTGTTTTATATATAATTCTATTGCTCTAGTCATAGACGGAACATCTTTCATGGGGGCCTTTATGTCAAGCTTTAAATCATTTTCTTTTATAGCTTTCGCTGTATTTTTACCAAATCCAGCAATTCTAGTATCATTTTGTTCAAAATCAGGAAAATTCTTAACTAACGAATCTATCCCATAAGGTGTGTAGAATACTAAAATATCATAAAATACCTTCTTCAGTTTTTTTAAATCACTTGGAACTGTATTATATATTATTGCTTCTGAGAATGTACATTCATTATCTTTTAAGAAATCCGAAATGGTATCTCTTGTTATATTAGAACAAGGAAATAAATATTTTTCATCAGGAAACTTTTTCATAGTTTCTTTCATAACGTCTAATAGCTCAGCAATGGTTCTCTCACCAGTAAATATTTTTCTTTTTCTTATTACAATATATTTCTGAAGATAGTTAGCTGTTTGTTCAGATATACAGAAATACTTCATGTCTGTAGGGACTGTTACATTCATACCCTCTGCAATTCTAAAAAAATGATCAACTGCATTTCTACTTGTGAAGATGATAGCAGTGTGATTCAAAATATTAATTTTCTGTTTTCTAAAGTCTTTAATCGATACAGGATCAATTTTGATAAAGGGCACAAAATCTATTTTTAAATCATATTGATTAGCAAGTCTATGAAATGGAGAGTTTTGATCTTTTGGAACAGGCTGATCAACTAGAATTGACTTAACGGGATTAAGTCTTTTTTTATCGTATTTAATTTCACTCATAAGTAACGGATTGTTTTAACAAAGTTAATTAATTGCTATTTAAATATCTATATATTGAGATAATTCAAAAAACTATCAAAAAGATTTAAAATAAAAATAGGATCAAATAATATTATTGAAGGCAAGAGGTCAGCAAAGAAGATGAAAAGTATGATTTTATTAGATTTAATATTTAAAATCTTAGTTGAGAAATTAAATAGTATATAAGGTCTAAATAATACCAATAATATCTTTGTATATAAGAAAACATTTAACCCTACGTCAAAAGAAAAAAACACATAAGATAGATAGCTCACAAAAATATTTACAAGTGAAATATTTATTGTTATTCGAATAAAATTCATCAAATAAATTTTTTTGTACTTGGTAGAAAATTCAAAAAACAAAAAAATGAGCTGAATAAAAAGTATTCTAAAAAAAAAGAATATGAGAAGAAAAACTGAAAAAACAGTCCACTGCTCTATAACTGACCAGCTAGAAATAGATTTTAAAATAATACTTTGAGAATCTGAAATAATAAAAACAGAAAAGAAGGATAGTACAAGAGAATAAATTATCAGGGGAGAGATATTTGAAAAACTTAAAAGATCATTTCTATAAAAAAAATCCTCCTTATTTCCTAAGTAAAGTATATGTCTTAAACCGAAGTATTTCCTAAAGAAAAAGGGACTATTTATCTTGTAGTAAGATAGAGCTAGTAATATTATAAAAATCGATAAAAGTATAGAGTTAAAGTCGTATTTTGATTTAACTTCAATTAGTGAAAATATAAAATGTCCGGAATATATATACATATACCATTCTGCAAAAAAGCCTGTATCTATTGTGATTTCCATTTTAGCACATCAAGAAACTACTCAGAAATTATAGATTCTATTTTAACTGAAATTCAGCTCAATCAAAAGAAAATAAAGAAAAATAAAATATCAACAATTTATTTTGGTGGAGGAACTCCATCAATTATTGATAATAAACTTATGGATAAGTTAATTAAATCAATAACAGAAAATCATGATATTGAAAAAGAGTGTGAAGTTACAATTGAAGCTAATCCAGATGATATCACAATTAAAAAATTGAAATCATGGAAAGACATTGGATTCAATAGATTGAGTTTGGGCGTTCAAACATTTGATGAAACCTCCCTGAAAATTTTAAATAGGACACACAATAAAGATCAAGCTTTAAAAGCAATTCAAAATATTCAAAAAGAATTTAATAATTATTCTATAGATATCATGTTTGGAACTCCAGGATCTAACATTAAAACATTAAAGAATGATATCAACTATATAAAAAAAATTAAACCTCCTCATATTTCAATTTATAGTCTGGACATTGAAGAGGAAACACCACTTCACAAACTTATTAGAAGAAGAAAAATAGAACTGCCATCAAATAACGTTGTATCAAAACAGTTTGATCTAATAAATAAAAGTATGGATGAAATGAATTACATAAACTATGAGATATCGAGCTTCTGTAAGAAAGGATTTAAATCTAAACATAACTCAAATTATTGGTGTAACGAAAATTATATAGGATATGGTCCAGGGGCCCATTCATATGATAAAAAATATAGATACTGGAATGTCAGAGATAATAAGGAGTATGTTAATAGAATTAACAATAGAAAATCTTATTTTGAGAGTGAAAAATTAACAAATACTCAAAAAATAAATGAATTCATCATAACAAGAATTAGAACAATGGAGGGAATAAATAATTTAGAACTAAAAAATTTAAATGGGATTTGTTTATTTAAAGAGAAGGATAAAGAAATAAAATATCTTAAAGATGAATCTTTAATTGATGTTAAAGAAAACAGGATAATATTAACAAACAGAGGAAAAAAAATAGTTGATAATATTATAGAAAAAATTAGTTTTTAAATAATTCTTTAGCAAGGTATTTTGACGTCTCTCCAATACTCATCTCTGCTACTTTTTCAGGTGTACCTTCACATATTATATTACCTCCATCGTCACCTCCCTCTGGACCAATATCAATAATGTGATCTGCACATTTGATAACATCCATATTATGTTCAATTATAATAACTGAATTCCCTCTGTCAACTAACCTATCAATAACAAACATCAAATTTTTAATATCATTAAAATGAAGCCCTGTCGTAGGCTCATCTAGAATAAATAAAGTATTTCCTGTATCTTTTTTATATAACTCAGATGCTAATTTTACTCTTTGGGCTTCTCCTCCTGAAAGCATTGTAGATTGCTGACCCAATGAAATATATCCAAGACCAACATCATCCAGTGCCTTAAGTTTATTTGAAATCTTAGGTTGTTTACTAAAAAAAGAGACTGCTTCTGAAACTGTCATCTCAAGAACATCAGATATTGATTTTCCTTTAAACCTTACCTCCAAAGTGTCTCTGTTATATCTTTTACCTTGGCATGTCTCACACTTCACAAATACATTTGGCAAAAAATCCATTTCTACCAATCTTAAACCTCCACCCTTACATTCTTCACATCGGCCTCCTTTTACATTAAAAGAAAAAACTCCCTGTTTAAAACCTCTAATCTTTGACTCACTTAATGATGAGAACAGGTTTCTGATTTCTGTAAATACTCCAGTATAAGTGGCTGGATTTGATCTAGGCGTCCTACCTATCGGAGACTGATCTACCTCAATTATTTTATTAATGTTTTCTAGGCCTTTAATTTCAATGTAAGGGAGTGGAACTTTTCTAGATCTATTGAGCTCTTTTTTAATTATTGTTGATAGCGTACCATGAATTAGAGATGATTTCCCACTTCCGGAAACTCCAGTTACACATATCAGCTTTCCTAATGGAAATTCGCAATTTACATCTTTTAGATTATTACCTGATGCACCAAATAATTGAATTGATTTTCGATTTCCTTTCCTTCGTTTCGATGGCACATCTATATCTAACTCCCTATTTAAGAACTTTGAAGTGGTAGAATTATTATTTGAAAATTTATTTGGACTTCCGTCAGCAACAATTAATCCCCCTTCTTTTCCAGGTCCAGGACCTACATCAATTATATGATCTGCATTTGTCATCATATCTCTATCATGCTCAACAACAATAACTGTATTTCCTAAATCTCTTAACTCCTTTAATGAACTTATTAATTTATTGTTATCTCTTTGATGAAGCCCAATGCTAGGTTCGTCTAATATATATAAAACTCCCACTAATTTAGATCCAACCTGTGTCGCTAGTCTAATTCTTTGTGCCTCGCCACCTGATAATGTCCTGAGAGGTCTGTCTAAACTCAAATAATCTAAACCTAGATTAACCATTAAATCAACCCTTTGTCTTATCTCTTTAATAATTGGCTTCGCTATAATTTTTTGTTTCTTGTCAAGATGAGTTTCAATAGAATTTATCCAGTAGCTAAAATCCTTTATGCTCATGGAGTTTAGTTCTGATATCGAAGTATTACTAATCTTAAAATGTAAAGACTCTTTTTTAAGACGTTTTCCATCACATATCTGACAATTTTCTTTGGTAACAAAATCATCCATAAAATCTTTTGATTTTCCTGACCTAAATTTTCTTGTCTTATTTATAAAACCAACGACTCCGTCATAATTAGTATGCCATAAGGTTCCAGGATATTTTGTTGATTCTACGGCAACACTAATTCTCTTTCCATATATGATTTTTTCAAGCAGTTCATCTGGAATGTCTTTTATAGGGGTAGAGATATCGAAGCCTTCCGACTTTAATATTGATTCAATCTTCTTAAAAATCCACATATCACGATACGGACCAAGAGGCAAAATTCCACCTCTACTGATACTCAAGTTTCTGTCTTCAATTATGGAGTCCATATGAACATGATCGACAATCCCAATTCCTTTACATGATTCACACCAACCATAAGGGGAGTTAAATGAAAAACTATTTGGAGAAGGCTCCTCATAAGAAATTCCAGATACAGGATCAACTAAGTTTTTTGAATAAAAAGTAGAATTATTGTTTTCATCGATAATATATAATGTTTTATCACCACTCTTTAGCGCTAAGTCTATTGACTCTTTCAGTCTATTTCGGTTTTCGTTGCTAATTGTAAGTTTATCTATTACAATTTCAATATCATGAATAACATATCTATCCAACTGCATATTCTTAGTTATCTCAAAAATCTCACCATCTACTCTCACATTTGTAAATCCTTTTTTTCTGATCTGAGTAAAAAGTTCCTTATAGTGTCCCTTTCTACCTTTTATCACAGGTGCAGTAAGAACGACTTTCTTATCATGGAACTTATCAATTATATTTTCAACAATTTGATCTAATGTCTGAATTACCATTTTCGAACCAGTCAAGAAAGAGTAAGCAACTGAGGCTCTAGCATAAAGTAATCTTAAAAAATCATATATTTCAGTTAATGTTCCTACTGTTGATCTAGGATTTTTAGAAGTGGTTTTTTGTTCAATTGATATAACAGGAGACATGCCATTTATTTTGTCTACATCAGGTCTCTCTAAAGTTCCAATAAAAGAGCGAGCATAAGCCGAAAAACTCTCCATATACCTCCTCTGACCTTCAGCATAAATTGTATTAAAAGCAAGAGAGCTTTTACCACTACCTGAAACACCAGTAATCACTATAAGCTTATTTTTCTCAAAAGAAAGATCAATATTTTTTAGATTATTTTCTCTTGCTCCAAGTATTTCAATAATATTTTTCATTTATCTGTAAATGTCTTTTAATGCACTTTTAATATTTGTGAAAGAAAATTTAAAACTTGTACTTTCAATTTTCTTTGATGAGACATTCAATCCATTAAGAACTAAAGATGATTGTTCACCAAATAAAAGCTTTACAATAAGTGATGGAGCTTTAAAAATTTTTGGAAATACAGGCCTCTTCCAGACTAATGCTAACTCTTCAGTAAACTTATAATTAGTAATAACTTCAGGTGCGGTTAAGTTATATGCACCGCTAATTTTATTATCTCCAATAGATTTTAGGATAAAATCCACAAGATCTTTAATGTGAATCCAACTAATGGTTTGTCGTCCAGACCCAATAGGCACTCCTAAAAATAATTTAAAAATTGGATATAGTTTTTTTAAGACACCTCCATCCTTAGATAAAACTAAACCTATTCTCAGCAAAACTGTTCTAATACCATATTTCGTGAAATTGTTTGATTCTTTTTCCCATTTTGCAACAACATCAGATAAAAAATCAGAGCCTTTATAATCTTTTTCAACTTGGGCAACTTTGGTATTTTTTTTATAAAAACCTGTGGCGGATGCACCAATATAAAGTGATGGTTTTTGCTTTAATTTTTTAATTTCCTTAAAAAGTAAACTTGTTGAATTTAATCTGCTTTCAAGAATTTTTCTTTTATATGAATTTGTCCATCTAGATCCATCAATAGATGCTCCTGCAAGATTAATAATATAATCTACAGCAGGAATATTACTAAGGTCCAACCTTTGTGAATCAGGATCCCAATTTATAAAATTGACATTATTTTCAAACCTAGATTCAGATCTAGTCAAAACATATATAGTATTACTATCTTTTGATAAAGATTTGATTAGATATCTGCCAACAAGACCCGTACCCCCAGTAATTAAAATAGTTTTCATATTATTGCAAATAACTTTACTACGTATATCGTGCAGGATATGATTTCATTAAAGAAACTAATTCCCATATTTATAATTATTTCACATATTTCCTATGGAAATACCTTCAACAATACCTCTCAGGTTTCTAACCTATTATTTTCGAATATTAATGAAAAAAAAATTGAAATAAATGAAATATCAAAAACTGCTTTGTCAATAGAAATACTTTTACCGAAAAAAATTGTTCTTAATGAATTGATTACATTTTATGAAAACTTAGGAGATCTAAATAAAGAAAAAAAAATAATAGAAAGTAATATCAAGTCCAAAGGTGAATCTTTAAAGCTATTTTCAACATTAGAAAAAAATAAAAATAAAGTTGTCCTTAACGTAACTGACGGAGAAGAATTAGATAGTAGAGAATCTATAATTAACATATTTGACACATTCAAAAAAATTTTGTTGCGCAGGTTTTTAAATGATTATATTAAAAATATTGAAGATGATATTTCTAAAGTAGATAGAAAACAAAATAGAATTATTAGAAATAATCCAAAAAAGTTAGAAATGAATGTTGGTTTTTTTTATAAGTTGTATCAAAAAAATGAGGTAAAAAAGGTTAGTCTCAAATCAAGCTTAGAGTCACTTTATGAAGAACTTGAAAAGATAAAAAATCAATACAACTCTATTAAATAACTAAGAGTTAACCTCAACCTTTTCTAAAATCTGCTTTATAATTTCTGTTGTGGTTATACCATCTACCTCTGCTTCGAAATTTAGAATTATTCTATGATTTAAGACATCATTAGCTACCTCCTTAATGTCATCGGGTGTCACGTAATCTCTGTTATTCATGAAAGCGTTAGCTTTTCCAGCTAGAGATAGGTTAATGCTTGCTCGAGGTGAAGCTCCAAAAGAGATATAATTTTTAACATCGTCTAAACCTATTGAGGATGAGTTCCTTGATGCAAAAACAATTTGAACAATATATTTCTCTACAGATTCAGATAAGGTGATATTGTTTATTGAGTTTTTAATTGAGGTTATGTCACGCTTTGATAGTATTGCTTTGACTTTATTATTAAAATTGAGATCTGTCATTCTCTTCATAATCTTTAGCTCCTCTTCTTGTGAGGGGTAATCAATATTTAACTTCATCATGAACCTATCCCTCTGAGCTTCAGGTAGAGGATAGGTCCCTTCCTGATCTATAGGGTTTTGAGTTGCTAAAACCAAGAAAGGTGTATCAAGTTTAAAGGTATCTTCACCAATTGTAACTTGCCTCTCTTGCATCGATTCAAGCAAAGCAGATTGAACTTTGGCAGGAGATCTATTTATTTCGTCAGCAAGTATGATATTTGAAAAAATTGGACCTTTCTTCACCTCAAAAGAACTTCTCTTCTGGTTATAAATCATTGTGCCTATTACATCAGATGGCAGTAAATCAGGAGTAAATTGTATTCTATTAAAGTTAAGTTTTAGAACATTTGCGAGCGTATTGACTGTCAGGGTTTTAGCTAGACCAGGTACCCCTTCAAGAAGGATATGTCCGTTGGTAAAAAGACCCATCAAAAGCCTTTTGATCATTAAATCCTGACCCACAACAATTTTACCAACTTCGTTAATAACACTCTGAACTTTTAAAAAATTATCCTTCATAAAAAAATTTTGACAAATTTAACTATTAAATAATCTATGAATGTACCATTACAATGTAAAAAAATGTTAAAATTATGTTGTGAATAATTTAAATAAATACATCAATAAACTAGAAAATCACAAACTAGAAGATCATCAAAAAAAAAGAATTGAGATTATTGTTGAGAGACTTTACAATAAGATTAATTCAATTAGTTTAATAGTTTTTATTTGCACTCACAATTCAAGAAGAAGTCAATTCTGTGAAGCCTGGTCAAAAGTCCTAGCAAATCGTTACGGATTAAACATATCATTTTCTTCTGCTGGAACCACAAAAACCTCTGTTTACAAAGAAGTAATAAATTCTTTAAAAAGAGCAGGAGTAGATATTAATGAAAAAGGAATATTAAATATTGAAGGGAAATCAAGTATCCTTTATTCAAAAACATTGGATGATATTAAAGAAAATAAGTTTATATCTATAACGAATTGTACAGATGCAGAAAAAAACTGTCCTTTAGACCCAAGGTCTCACCTTAACTTAAACATATTTTATGATGATCCTAAAAAATTTGATGGTATGGAAAACGAAAAAAAAGAATATGATAAGACTTGTATGACTATTGCCGCTGAGATAAATGTAATATTTAGATCATTAGTTAACTCTGTCTGATATTTCCCTATTTTTTTTTATGAAAGCAGATGTTAGAAGCGAGAGTAATGCAAGAAAAAGTAAGCCCCATGGTGATGATTTAATTAAACCCATTGGAGTTGTACTATCATCAATCCCTTTTTCAACCCCTTCAATAGTTGCATCAATAACTTCATCTGATGAACCAAAACCCTCCATCATCTCAACTGTTTTTTCTATCGTAATTTGTTTAATAACTTCTGGCAAGCCTGGATCTATCACTGTATAGAGAACTATATTAAAAATTATACCTATAACATAAGATACGGTCATTACAAGAAAGCTGAATTTGAATGATTCTTTATAGGACATGTAACCCCCAATGTTTGTCCTGAAGTTTATACCCAGATATATAACCAATCCAATAGTAACAGACAAGGTAAATAACCCATACCACCACTCTAGCGAGATCTCGAAATTTATTATATATGTGATTAAAGCAATAAAAATAGATGCAAACCCAACCAAAAGGCCTGCTTTCAGAACCTCTTCTTGATAATTAAAATTATTTTCTTCCATAAAATCTATTTACATAACAATTTAATGCATTTATCGTAATTTTAAAACCATGAATATAAATACTGTAATTAAACATATTGAAAATAGCCAGACCGAGTTGGTGAATCATAACATCTACAATAACATCAAAACAATAGATGACCTAAAATTGTTTATGGAAAACCACATTTTTGCTGTTTGGGATTTTATGTCGTTGCTAAAAGGACTTCAAGTAAATCTTACCTGCACAACAAATCCTTGGACTCCAGTTGAAAATACTGAGGCAGCTAGATTTATTAATGAAATAGTTCTTGAAGAGGAAACCGATGAAATAAAAGAGCATCATGTTACAAGCCATTTTGAGCTTTATCTTGAATCCATGAAAGAAATCGGCGCAGATACTAGCATTATAGATGAGTTTATTAATAAAATCAAAGGTTCTAATAACTACAGAAAAACAATTGAAGATTTTGATATAGATGATAACCTAAAATCTTTCATGAATTTCACATTCGATATAATTGAGAGCAATGAAGCCCACAAGATAGCTGCTGCATTCACTTTTGGTAGAGAGAATGTTATTCCCGATATGTTTATTGAAATAGTAAAGGGTCTTAATAAAGAAAACAGTTCAATTGCTGACAAATTTATTTTTTACTTGGAGAGACACATAGAGCTTGACGGAGACGATCACGGACCAATTGCACTAAGAATGATAGAAAACCTCTGTGGTGATGATAAAAAGAAGTGGGAAGACGTAATGAAAATTGCTAAAGAATCAATTGAGATGAGGATTAGTATGTGGACTCATATAAATAATTTGATACTCAACTAATGATAGACGTTGAGATACTAAAAAGAGAGGATCAGGCGGATGGAAATTTTAATAATGGAGAAATACTAGAAAAAAAACCTATAGGATTTCCACAAGATGGAGGATTATCCAAACCTTACTCAAATATTTTCTACTGGGCTCATGCTTGGACAAATGACAAGAAAAGTACTATTGGATTGCATCCACATCAAGGATTTGAAATATGCAGCTTTATCTTAGAAGGAAATATAAATCATTACGATACTAAGCAGGAAAAATGGATCCCACTAAAAAAAGGAGATGTTCAAATAATAAGAGCTGGGAAAGGAATATCTCACGCAGAAGAATTATTAGAAAACTCAGAGATATTTCAGATATGGTTTGACCCTGATTTGTCTAAATCCTTAATGAATGATGCTAGCTATGATGATTATAGTCTAGAAGACTTTAAAATAGACTATAATAAAAACTACACAAAAAAAGTAATTGTTGGTCCTGGATCTAATATGCAAATGGATACAGATGGAATTGAGATTTTTGAATATTTAATACCAATAAATAATAAAATAGAAATAATTCAAGACGATAAATTTATATACTCATATTTTCTTATCGAAGGCAAACTAAAATTTAATGATGTGACTGTCAAAAAAGGTGATTTTTTCAAAGTTATTGCTGATGAAAAAATTGAATATCATACGCTGAAAGAATCTAAAGTTTTTGTTATAAAAAGTCCAGTTTCAACTGACTATCTAACATATTCAAGTAGAAGTTAAGAACTAGTTATTTTTCATTTCTCAGCCTATCTTCTCTCGCCATATCTTCTACCTCTTTATCTATGTCATCAACTTCCTTGAATACTAACCTTAGTCTTTTTTCTAAATCGATAAGCTTCTTTCTTTCGTCATCACTCACACCTTTTGATTTGTATAACTTGAGAAGTTTATCTGCTGCCTTTGTCAGCTTTTCTTTACTTGAGTCTACATACTTATCAAATACTTCATATATGTTTTCATCATCTTCGTTATTGATCTGAAACCCAATTCTATTCATTGACAATTGCTTTTAAATTCAAATTATTATAATTTATAATATCTAATTTAAATATTTAACTCAAATGAAAAAAACAATATTATGCCTCACACTAATTTATTCTTTTTTTAATATTGATATTGATGCGCGGGTACTTCCTCAAGACGTCATTTGGAATAATGATGAAACAGGATATTATACCATTGATGAAAATTCTATAGTGTTAGTAAGTACTATCGGAAAAAAAGATAAAAAAATTCTTTCGTCAGAAGATGTAAAAAATAAAAAAATTGAGTCTTTTAGCTTTTCTCAAGACAAAAAAAATGTGTTAATATTTACAAACTCAGTTAGAGTGTGGAGATACAATACAAGAGGTAATTATTGGGTCTATAATCTTAAAACAAAGCAAGGTAAGAGACTAGGTTCTACTTTACCTGACAGAAGCCTAATGTTTGCTAAGTTCTCTCCAAATGGGGAAAAAATTGCATACGTGTCAAAAGAGATTATTCCTAACAGTTTCAGAAATAGCAGCACTAGAGCTAACATATACCTTGAAACAGTTGAGGGCAATTCTATTGTCAAACTAACTGAGTCTGATGAAAAGGGGAAAATAATTAATGGAACCTTTGACTGGGTCTATGAAGAAGAGTTCTCTTGTCGTGACGGATTTCTTTTTAATGATAATAGCGATAAAATAGCTTTTTGGCAAATTGACGCAAATGGGGTTAAAGATTTTTTAATGATCAATAATACTGATTCGATCTATCCATTTAATGTACCAGTTGAATACCCAAAGGTTGGAGAAGACTTAACTCCAGCAAGAATAGGTGTGATCGACTTAAATTCAATGGATGTTACGTGGATGAAAATACCAGAAGAATCAAATAAGTTTTACTTACCAAGAATGACTTGGATGCCCAATAAAGATAAACTAATGATTCAGCAACTTAACAGAAAACAAAACCATAGTAGATACTTTGTAGCAAATGCAGATAACGGATCAACAGAACTTCTGCTAGAAGATAAAGATGAAGCATGGATTGATGTGCGAAATACATGGCCATACCAAGACAAAGCAGGGTGGAAATTTATTAACGGAGGTAAAGAATTTCTTTATACATCAGAGAAAGACGGTTGGTCTCACGTATACAGGTACGACATCGAGAAGAGAGAGGAGTTCCTGGTAACAAAAGGAGATTATGATGTTATAAGACCACTCTCATTTGATGAAGAAAAAGGTGATATATATTTTATTGCATCTCCAAAAGATCCTACAGAGAGGTATCTCTATAAGACTTCGGAGAATAATGAACTTGAATTAGTGACTCCAAAACTTTTAGAAGGAACTCATAACTATCAGATTAGTACGAAGTCAAGGTATGCATTCCACTCCTTCTCAAACTATTACACTAGACCCATGCAGGGTATAATTACCTTGCCAGACCATGATTACATCAATAAAGATGATGACATGTTGAGCAAATTTAATCCTTCATTAAAAGACAGTAATCCTCTCGAATTTTTTCAAATCACTACCGTTGATGATGTTACAATGGAAGGATGGATTGTTAAACCTGACAACATGGACCCTAATAAAAAATATCCTGTTCTCTTTTATTTTTATAGCGAGCCTGCAGGCCAGACCGGGGTGAATAGATTTGGGGTAGGAAGAAACGGACTATACGATGGGCGATTAGGAGAAGATGGGTACGTTTATGTAACATTCGATGGGAGGGGGACGCCATCTCCTAAGGGAAGAGCATGGAGAAAGGCTATATACAGAAAAATTGGAATAATAAATGTCAGAGATATGGCTATGGGTGCAAAGGCCGTATTCAATAAATATGATTTTATTGATACTAAGAGGGTCGCAGTCCACGGATGGAGTGGTGGCGGAACAGCTACTCTAAACTGCTTATTCCAGTACCCTGAAATTTTTCATACAGGAATAGCTGCAGCTGCTGTAGCTAATCAACTAACGTATGACAATATATACCAAGAAAGGTACATGGGAGACCCTAAAGAATCATACCAAGATTATGTAGATGGTTCTCCAATAAAATATGCAAAAAACCTAGAGGGCAACCTACTATATATTCACGGAACTGGAGATGATAACGTTCACTACCAAAATGCAGAAATGTTAGCTAACGAATTGATTAAACACAAAAAAGTATTCTACATGATGTCTTACCCAAACAGATCCCACGGCATAAGGGAAGATGACGCTTACCCGCACGTTAGGTTGATGTTTACTGATTTTCTCAAGAAATATTGCGAGCCTGGTGGAAAGATCTACTAGATAATTTAGGTCTTCTTAGTTGTATTTGATTTTATAAACTCTTTCCTACTCAGTGCCTGATATTTTTTGGTGTCACCCAAAAGTATTAGATCATCACTATCAACAATCCTGTGTGTGTAAGAAGCCATTTTACCACTTTTTGAACATACTGCATGGACCTTGGTAACATATTCTGCAATTGCTAATAAGTTTGGCATCGGGCCAAAAGGTTTTCCCTTGAAATCCATGTCTAGTCCAGATACAATCACTCTTTTACCCAAATTGGCGAGTTCATTGCAAACGTCAACTAAGGAATCATCAAAAAATTGAGCCTCATCAATTCCAATAACCTCAAATTTTTCAGATAGTTTTATAATTTTCCTGGGATTTGATACTGGCTTAGATTTTATTGAATTTTGATCGTGGGATATTACTTTCTTTTTATCATACCTAACATCTTTCTTGGGCTTAAATATTTTAATTTTTTGCTTTGCGATTTTTGCTCTTTTTACCCTTCTTAATAACTCCTCAGTTTTTCCAGAAAACATGGACCCACATATAACTTCTATCCATCCGATACCATCAGCCTGACTCATAGATCTTTCTAAAAACATTTCTAAATATAATAATTAATAAACTTGAAGCAATACAAAAGAAAATGAGAGAGTACCCGGAGTGGGACTTGAACCCACACGGACTATAAGGTCCACAGGATTTTAAGTCCTGCGTGTCTACCAATTCCACCATCCGGGCAAAAAAGAGAGCGAGAAATGGGATTCGAACCCACGACCCCAACCTTGGCAAGGTTGTGCTCTACCAACTGAGCTATTCTCGCTTAAACTTTTCAAGGTCTGCAAATTTATAATTCTCTAGATGAAATTACCGTTAAAATTTTAAAAAAACTTTATTTACTTTTTATTGTTTTTATAATCTCAATAACTTCATTTAGCTTCACAAGAGCTTGTACAGGGTTAATATTATTAATATTTAAACCCTCTAAAACTTTTATGACCTTTTCAAAATCAGGATCTCTGTAGTTTAACTTTAACTGATTTGATGGGTCTATAACTTTACTATCTAATTTCTCTCTAATTTTATTTTTCTCTAATTTCTTTAATATTTCGTAAGCTCTAATTAAAATTTTATTAGGCATACCTGCAATCTGAGCAACATTAATCCCAAAGCTATGTTGGGATCCTCCTGGAACAAGTTTTCTTAGAAAGATAATTTCGTTATTTATTTCCTCTACTGAAACGTTAAAATTCTTAACTCTTTTTAATTTTTGCTCTAATTGATTTAGTTCATGATAATGTGTAGCAAATAGGGTTTTTGGTCTAATTTTATTTTGATTGTGTATGAACTCCACAATAGACCACGCTATAGATATACCGTCATATGTACTTGTACCCCTTCCAATTTCATCCATCAAAACTAAACTCCTATCCGTAAGGCTATTCATTATACTTGAAGTCTCT
Organism: uncultured Marinoscillum sp.; assembly: GCA_902523065.1. GTDB lineage: Bacteria > Bacteroidota > Bacteroidia > Cytophagales > MED-G16 > MED-G16. Next base: position 60,316 of record CABYXZ010000004.1, on the reverse strand, counting down.
ATCATCTCAACCATAAAAGTTGACTCTCCTCTCGATATATTGTCAGAGGCTCCAACTCTCGTGAAAATCTTATCAACAATACCTATACTACAACTCTTAGCAGGTACGTATGAACCAATTTGGGCAAGGATTGTAATTAAGGCTACCTGTCTTATAATAGCTGATTTTCCCGACATATTTGGGCCAGTTATTATTATAATTTGCTGAGATTTTTTATCTAAAAAAATATCATTCGGTATATACAATTCGTCTTCAGGAAGACTGTTTTCAATAATCATGTGTCTTCCTTTCTTTATATCGATTTTATGGTCTTCAGTAATATTTGGCTTCGACAAATTTGAAAGAATAGCAACTTTTGCAAAAGAAAGAACACAATCCAAGTAAGAAATAGAGAGAGAAATCCTCTGTAAAATATCAACATGAATTGAAAGCTTTTCAAGCACTTGAAGAAACAAGGACTTTTCAATCTGATTAATTTTTTCATCAGCATTTAATATTGTTTCCTCATACTCTTTCAACTCCTCAGTTATATACCTCTCCGCATTGACTAGTGTCTGCTTTCGAATCCAATTATCAGGGACCTTATCCTTATGCGCATTAGTAACTTCTAGATAATAACCAAATACTTTATTGTAAGCAATTTTTAATGAATTGATTCCTGTTTTTTTTATCTCATCATTCTGAATTTTAAGTAAAATATCTTTCCCCTCATTTGAAATTTTTCTTAAAGAATCCAACTCCCTATTAAAACCATCATTAATTACCTTACCTGAAGAAAAATTGAAGGAGGCGTTTTCATAAATTGAACGATCAATTAATTTAATAATACTCTTAAAATTAGGAAGTTGCTTAGACCACTTTTTAAAATCATTGCTTTTGGAGTTTCGAAGCTGTAGTTTTAATTCCTCAACAGATTTCAAAGAGTTTTTTAATGATACAAGCTCTTTAGGTGAAGCTCTATTTAAAGCAATCTTGGAAGAAATTCTCTCAACGTCAGATATCTCATTCATCGACAATATAACTGAGTCTCTCATGTGATCATCTTTTACAAAACTCTCAACAAAACGCTGTCTATTATTTATTTCTTTCTTATCTAGAAGAGGATTAAGAATCCATCGGCCTATAAGTCTCGACCCCATAGGAGTCAGTGTTTTGTCTATTGTTTCTTTTAATGTTACAGCGTCACGATGAAGAGGATTAACAAGCTCAAGATTTTTTACTGTGAATTTATCCAGCCACATAAATTTATTATCCTCAATTCTTGAAACGTTAATTATATTTTTTAAGTCATTGTGTTCAGTCAGTTCTAAATAATAAAGTATTGCGCCTGCGGATATTATTCCGTTTTTATCATGCTCAACACCATACCCCTTAAGAGTTTTTACATTAAAGAATGTCAATAGCTTATCGTATGAGTAACCGATTTTATATATCCAATCATCAATACCAAATACATTATTGGTGTTGAATTTTGAATTGATAAAGTCTTTATCAGATTTTGAACATATTATCTCAGAGGGATTATAAGTATATATTAATTTTTCTAATTGATCGTAACTGCAGTCACAAAGAGAAAATTCTCCTGTTGAAATATCTAGAAAAGAGACCCCATAATTTTCTTTAGAAGAATAAACTGATGCAAGAAAGTTATTTTTCTTGGATTCTAAAACATTATCATTTAATGAAAGACCTGGGGTTACCAATTCAGTTATACCTCTCTTTACGATACCTTTTGCTCTTTTAGGATCCTCTAACTGATCACATACCGCAACCCTACATCCTGCGCTTACAAGTTTTGGGAGATACGTTTCGAGAGAGTGATGAGGAAACCCTGCAAGCTCAACATTTGATGCGGCACCATTTGACCTCTTTGTAAGAACAATACCTAGTATTTTACTTGCAAGAATAGCATCCTGACCAAACGTTTCATAAAAATCTCCAACTCTAAAAAGAAGTATTGCATCTGGGTGCTTAGATTTAATTTCACTGTACTGCCTCATCAGAGGAGTATCCTTTGTTTTTTTAGAGTTATTAGTCAATATTTCTAATATTTTAATTTATTTTGTCCTCTAGATTTAGATATTTTTTATAAGATAAAAATCCGAGGGAACTTACAATATGGTTAAACTATCTGAAAAAAAAAAGAAAGACATTAGAAGAGATAAGGTTCTAAAGTACGCGAACAAGATAGAACCTAAATTTCCATCTTTTATAGCAGGACTAGACACTTATTCTGGCAACTGGAATTTTCAAATGGCTGCTCACTTACTAAGAAGAGCTACAATTGGACCTTCACTAGAAGAAATCAATCAAAGCGTTCAAGATGGTCTAGATAAGACCTTGGATAAGTTGTTAGATGAAAAAACGATTAATATCTCTCCTCCAATAAATTATCTAGATGAGGATGATGCCGAGGTGCCTTTAGGGAGTACTTGGATTAATGCTGAAAAAAGAGTTGACGACTTTAAAAGGAAAAATTCTTATGCCGCGTGGAGAGTAAGTCAGATTCTTAATAAGGAAAGGCCAATTTCTTTGAGAGAAAATATGGTTCTTTTTTGGCAAAACCATTTTGCTACAGAAGCAACCGTTATTAATGACGCAAGATATACATACTATATGCATGAAAATTTCAGAAATAACTTTCTAGGTGACTTCAAGCAAATGGTAAAAGAAATAAATGTCGACGCAGCAATGCTAACTTATTTGAGTGGTATATATAATGTGAAAGATGCACCAAATGAAAATTATGCGAGAGAGCTATTTGAATTATTTACAGTAGGTAAGGGTCCAATTGATGGTGAAGACAGTTACACATACTATACCGAATCAGACATTATTGAAGCTTCTAAGATATTAACCGGATGGAGAGTTAATAGAAATCATGTTGGAAGAGGTAGAGAATATTTTACCTTAGATAGGCATGACACCTCTAGTAAAACTTTTTCTGAAAAGTTTGGGAATAAAACAATACTCTCAAATGGGGAAAAAGAACATGAAGATTTAATTGATCTCATATTCGAAAACGAGAGGGTATCCGAGTTTATTTGTGAGAAGTTATACAGATGGTTTGTTTACTATGTCATTAATGATGAAGTCAAGGATAAAATAATCAAACCGCTTGCAAAAACCTTCAGAGATAACAATTACAGAGTAAAGCCTGTTCTAGAGCAGTTGTTTAAAAGTAATCATTTCTATGAGATGTATATTAGAGGTGCTGTTATAAAGAATCCTATCTCATTTAGTTTAGGTTTTCTAAGGCAGTTTAACTTGTCGGGCGTTGAAGATCTAAATTATTCTGAGAAGTATTACTACTGGAAAGCAAGACACAATAATGTTTCTGATCAAGGCCAGGATATGTTAGACCATCCAAATGTTGCGGGTTGGCCAGCGTATTATCAAGAACCTCTTTTCCATGAGTATTGGATAACATCCGTGACGCTTCCAACTAGAACCTCACACATTAAATATTACCTTTCAAATAACGGAGTGAGAGCTTCGCAAACAGATAATAATGTAAGGGTAAAATCTAAACCTCTTATCTTAATTAATACATTTGACAAACCTGAAGACATATCTCACATAGTTAATAAACTTTGCGAGTGGCTTCTTCCTGTTCAAGAGGAAATATCTGAGGATTTAAAAAATGATTTTGTAAATATTGTTGTAGGAAATAATCCAAACATATGGGAAGACGAGTACAATGATTATTTGAATGAACCAAGTGAGGAAAAAGAAGAGTCGCTAAACAAAAAATTACGATCACTGCTTAAAGAAATATGTCTAATGCCTGAATATTATCTTAGTTAAATGAAAAGGAGAGAGTTTTTAAAGAGGTCTGTTCCGTTAACTGCCGCTCCAATATATCTATCTGGAGTACCTATAAGTGCAATGACTGAATCCACAAATCTAGCAGCACTAACAAATGCTGGTTCTTTATCTGACAGATGCCTAGTTTTAGTATTTCTTGACGGTGGTAATGATGGACTCAATACTCTTATCCCCATCGATCAGTATGATATATTAATGAGAGATGGCTCAGGTGGAGATTCTCAACCATTAAGAAGGCCTGACCTTATGATCCCAAAAAATAAAATACTAAAATTAAATGGTCTTGATGATACGGGACTTCATTCTACTATGGAAAAGTTTCAAACACTTTTTGGAGAAGATAAACTTGGTTTTGTGAGGAATGTTGGTTATCCAAATCCAAACAAGTCTCACTTCCGATCAACTGACATATGGAACTCCGGATCCTCATCAAATGAATTTGTGACAAGTGGCTGGTTTGGTAGATACCTAAGTAGTAATCATCCATCTTTTCCAGATGGATATCCAAACTCCAATTATCCTGACCCATTGGCATTGTCTATAGGAAACACAGCCTCAAATACTTGTCAGGGTCCTATAATAAATATGGGGGTCTCAATAAAAAATCTTAATAATTTTATAGATATCAAGGAAGGTGGAAACAATACACCAGATACTCCTTACGGGCATGAGCTACAGTATATTAGGACAGCTTCAAAGCTTACTAACGAATATTTTGACAGATTAGAAGAAGCCTCTGAAAAAGGAGGTGCTACAAGTATTGAATATCCAGGATATAAGCTTGCAGATCAACTAAAAATTGTAGCCCAGTTAATTGCAGGAGGAGTAAAATCAAAAATATTTGTTGTAAGAATTGGTGGTTTTGATACCCATGACAATCAAGTTGATGAAGGTAATCCAGAGACTGGAAGGCATGCTTTACTTATGGAAGAATTGTCTGAATCTCTATTTTCTTTTCAACAGGATATTATTCAGAGAAATCTTGAAGAAAGAGTTCTAACTATGACTTATTCTGAATTTGGAAGAAGAGTGTTCCAAAATAAATCATACGGAACAGACCACGGAGAAGCAGCTCCAATGTTTTTTATAAGCCCATTTGTAAATCCTAATCCAATCGGTGCACTTCCATCTCTTGAATATATTGATAATATAGAATATGAATACGACTTTAGATCAGTTTACGGATCTGTTCTAATGGATTGGTTTGGGGTTGACGAAGTAACAATCAAATCCATCTTGTACGAAAACTTTCAATATATACCAATTCTAACAGGAACACAAACCAATACTTCAGAGCCACACGCAGCATCAAAAAGAATATCAACCTACCCTAACCCTTTCAATAAAATTTTAAATATTGATATTGAAAACGCAGAAGGTCACACTTATCTAAAAATTGTCGATAGCAACGGAAAACATATATCAGAATTAGTAAATAAAAATCTTAAAGGAGGAGTCCAAAAATTCAATTTTGACGGATCAAAACTAAGTAATGGACTATACTTTATCCTGCTTGAGAACAATGGTAAAAGGTTTGGTTCCTCAGTAATCAAAAGAAATTAATTCTCTGTGAAAAAAACACCCGTCGACGATCTAAAGAGAATTGAAATAGATCAGTTTAAAAAAAAAGGTAAGAGAAAAGTTATTGTTATTCTTGATAATGTAAGAAGCTTAAATAATATTGGATCGTGCTTTAGAACTTGCGATGCTTTCTTAATAGAAAAGATTTATCTGGTTGGTATAACAGGAAGGCCCCCAAACAAAGATATTGAAAGGACTGCACTAGGTGCAACAGAGTCAGTTGAGTGGGAACACATAAACTCAATTAATGATATTGCCAATAAACTAAAATCTCATAATTGGAAAATTATATTAGTTGAACAAACCGATAAAAGTAAAAACCTTAAAGACTTTAATCCATCAGGTAAACAAAAGGTTGCTTTTGTTTTTGGAAATGAAGTGTTTGGTGTATCCGAAGAATCTTTAGAAGTATGTGATTCTGCTATAGAAATACCACAATTTGGAACGAAACATTCATTTAATATTACTGTATCGTTGGGAATAGTTTTATGGGATCACCTTATTAAAACTACAAAGGCTCACAAAGAGAAGGGAGCTTAGTCTCAAATAAATTTTTTATTTTTTCCAGGAAATCGAGATCACATTTTATATCCCTCCCGTCCATCTGAGTTACCGGAGTAATTTCTCCATTAGTACCTGTCGCAAAGACTAAATCAGCATTTATAAATTCAACTATTGTTAGGTCTCTCTCCTCAATTTCAATATTATTATCTTTTAAAATTTCCATAAATGTTCCTCTAGTAATACCTGGAAGGCAAGCATGAGGAAAGGGTGTGTAAACTTTATTTTTTTTAACCATAAATAAGTTAGTGTCATTCAGCTCTGCTACAAAGCCTCTATCATCAAGCATAACAGCCGCATCATATCCTGCTATATTGGCATGCATCTTAGCGATTACTAAACTTAACATATTATTGTGGTGAATTTTAGAATCTAAGAATGCTGGGATACTTCTTCTAATTGAGGAGCTTATAGCCTTTATCCCTTTTGAAAAATCATAGACTTTCTTCTTCCACTCTGCTAGAACAATAAGACAACATCCACTTTGGTTAAGTCTAGAGTCCATCCCCGAAGTTACCTTCTCACCTCTTGTTAAGGTAAGTCTAATATGAGTATCATTATCCATTCCATTTGCATCAAGTGTCTCTTTTATTGCCTTTTTAATTTCATCTTTTGATGGTACACCTTCATATCCAAGAGCATGAGCACCCTCTTGAAGACGTGTTAAGTGTTTGTCATAACATACAATTCCTTCAGGGTACAACCTTAATCCTTCCCAAACACCATCTCCATTTTGAACAATACTATCAAAGACAGATACTTTTGCCTGACTACGAGGAAGAAGTTCCCCATTAACATGTATAAAAATATCTTTATTTTTTGGATTATATTCTTGTAACATTATACTTTGATTGAATTTGCTGTCAACTTATTGTAATATTTTAGTGACTCAATATAAAGACTTTGACAGTTTTTTGGTAATTCGCGGCTACTTGTTTTTTGCTTAACAAACCCCGTAGAGTTATGAACGTTTTTATACCAAAACTCAGACCAAGGACCATCCTCTTTTATACCTCCCTTATCCCAAGATAACATATCTTCATAAAATTCAATTCTAAGTTTGTCGCATAGCTTCTTTAAAAGTTCTCTAGGATTTTTTAAAATTTCTGCAGAGTCAAGGACAACTGGATTTTGTTCCTTTACTACATTAAATAATTCCCAAGATTTTTCTAAACCAATATCTTGCATTGTTGGAGAATCAATAACCTGGGCAAATGAGGCAATTAACTGGTGAGGGTTTCTTACTAGAAACAAGTTAGTCATATCTTCTAAAAAATCTAGTTTCATTTCTTGGTGATGATGTGCCATATTTTTTAAAAATAAAACCTCACAATTTTTTGTTGAAAATATATCTGAAATTATTTTATCAATATCTGAAGACATATAGCTTAAGGTTTCTTCTCTACCTGGGTGATCAATTCCAGTGGTTGAAAGGTAGTGGGCATAGAAAGGTTCATCAACTACTTTTGTATCGGGTCTTCTTGAGAATGAGTACATTAATGCAGTTGATAAATTTCTTGGCCCAGAAATTAAGTTGATAATTTTCATTACAATATTGGGTAAACTAGTACCTAATATATTATTTTTTTAAGATATACTTTTTATATAATCTAACTAAAAACATAAGTGTAACCGATATTATAAAAAAGTATAGAGTAGCATATATCCAAGAAATATTATTTTTTAGTGTTGCAATGAATACTATGGATATAAGAAATAATGTTGCCGCCTCACTAAATAACCTTAATTTAAACTCACTGACAATTATTTTTCCGTTTTTCATTTGGTTTAATAAGAACTGACATATAATTACATATAAGAGCAATAGGGATACCAAAACCAGTTTTACTTTCATCCAATCAAGGTCAAGAAGAGCTGGATTTCTAAAAACCATAATCCATCCAAATATAGAAGTCAATAATACAGAAGGCCACAAAATGATATACATCAGGCGTTTAGCCATTACCAAGAACTGATTTTGCAAAATTATTTTCTCGTTTTCTGATTTACTTTCTGCCTCTTTGTAATAAATAAAAATCCTTCCAATATAAAATAGCCCCGCAAACCAACAAATAACAAAAATAAAATGTAGAGCCTTAACTGCCAGATAGCTCATAACATTCTATTAGTCCAATTAGAAATAACATTTGCCCATCCATTACCATCATTTAAACATGGAATATAATGATAAAATTCTCCACCTGCTTCAAGAAACTCTTCTTTACCTTCCATTGCAATCTCTTCTAATGTCTCTAAGCAGTCCGTAACAAATGCTGGAGTTATGATTACTAGTCTTTTCTTACCTTCAACTGCAAGTCTTTCTAATTCTTTATCTGTATAAGGTTTTAACCAAGGCTGAAGCGGTAGTCTGGATTGAAAAGCATTACTATATTTATTATGATCTATTCCTAATTTTTTTACAATCAACTCAGTAGTTATAAAAACTTGATGCCTGTAACACTTTTTATGAACATCTGAATTGACATTGCAACAGTCCTTAACCTTAAGACAATGTTTATTAGTTTCATCAGAAATTTTTAAATGACTTTCAGGAATACCGTGATAAGAAAATAATATATGATCGTAATCAATTCCTTTGAGATTCTTTTTAATGTTTTTCACCATTTCATTGATATACATCTCATCATCATAAAATGGGGGTATAAAAGAAAGATTAAGTTCAGAAAACCATTCTTTACATTCTGACTTTACCTTCTCAACTACTGTCTCGTACGAAGACATTGCATAATGTGGATACAGAGGAAGCACAATAACATCGTCAACACCTTTACTTTTTAGCTCTTCTAATCCTTTTTTAATGGATAAAGATCCATACCTCATTGCAAGTGAAACCGGAATATCTAGTTTTTTTTGAACCTTCTCATGAAGACGCTTTGACAATACTATTAAAGGTGATCCCTCTTTCCACCATATTTTTTTGTAAGCTTTAGCAGATTTAGAAGGTCTTGTATTTAATATTATACCTTTAACTAAAAGCCAACGAAAAAAATAATTATATTCAATAACCCTCTCATCCATCAAAAACTCATCCAAATACCTCTTAACATCCGGAATATCTGTGCTATCAGGAGAACCTAGATTTATCATTAATAAACCTCTCATATCTGTTTATATTGTTTTAGAATAAGTTCCAATATTCTTTTCAACTAGAGGATCAAAACGCATTGAGATATTTCTTGTAAATAATCTACCCTGATTTTTTACCTTGATTTTATTTTGATTGATAGTAAGTAAGTCGTCAGATATAAAATCATCAAAATTAGATTCAGAAAATTTAATTATCTCTTTGACTTCATCGACAGAAACTTTGAAATAATTTGCAACATCATTAAAATCAACATAATAGTTACACATTACCGAATTAATAATGTGCCTAATTATTTTTTCGTTTTTATTTAAAGAATACCCTCTTAATACTGCCAAGCCACTTTTTTCTATACTTTGAATATATTCGGATGTTGTTTTGATATTTTGAGAATATGCTGAATCAAGTTGAGATATTGAAGAGGCCCCAAAACCATATACCTGACCAGTTGTTTCTCTTGTACAATAACCCTGAAAATTTCTGTGTAATTTTTTTTCTCTTAAAGCAATTGCAAATTCATCATCTGGCTTGGAATAATGATCCATCCCAATTGATACATAACCAGCCTCTATCAATTTTTGATACGATTCTTCATACATCTGAGCTTTCTCGTCAGAAGAGGGAAAACCTATATTATCTAAAACTTTTTGTCTCGGTATAACGGACGGAACGTGTGCGTATGAAAAAGTAACTATCCTATCAGTATTAAGTTCAATTGCCCGATCAATAGTATCCCTAAAACTTTCAACTGTTTGTAAAGGCAATCCATATACTAAGTCAATATTAGTTCCTGAAAAACCTTCGTCAGATATTTTTGAAATAATGTCTTCAATGGACCTTTTAGATGGCCTTCTATTTATTGCCTCTAAAACATCATCTCTAAAATCTTGAATTCCAACTGAAATCCTATTAAATCCAAACTTTTTTAAAAGCTCTATATGCCTAAATTCAAGATGTGCAGGGTTACACTCTATTGCCATCTCATAATTATCTGAAAATTCAAATTTATCTTTTAGAGTATTAGTTATTTTTTCAATGTATTTATATGATATTGAATTTGGTGTACCGCCTCCCCAATGAATTTGAGTTAGTTTTCTTTTTGTATCTAAATTACTAGAAACTAATTGTATCTCTTTTACTACCGCATCGATGTATCTTTCAAGAAAAGGTCTAGAAAAACCCGTTTCGGTTGTACATCCGCAAAAATGACAAATCTGAGGACAAAACGGAACATGAATATATACGGATATATTTTCTGGTCTTTCTGAGTTTGATTTTACCACCGCATCCAAATATTCTTTTTCTCCAAAATATTCATTAAAGAAAGTTGCTGGAGGATACGAGGTGTATCTCGGTCCAGATTCGTTGTATTTATCTACTAATCTTTTATCTGTCAACATTTATCTCTTCCAATTGGCATTTTTTATCCATTCAACTACATATTTAACTTTAGTGTGATCAATATCTGGCCTAAAGCCATGACCTAAATTAAATATCCAGTCAGTATTTTTGGAACCAAAATCTATCAAACTTTTAAGATAATTCTCAATCTCATCAATTTCTTGATAGAATATTTTTGGGTCCATATTTCCTTGAATACCTACTTCTGAATCTAGTAAATTCCGAGCATTGTCCAAAGAAATATCATAATCTACGCTTACGTAGTCACACATTTCTTTATTTATATACTTCAAACCTTCATTAAAGTTTTTTGGAAAGAAAATTGTTGGAACTCCAGACTCTCGTGCCTCAAGTAAAATTTTAGTAGAAAGGGGCAATATAAAATTTTTATAATCCTCATTTGAAATAATTCCCGAATAGGTCTCAAATAACTGAAAACAATCGATACCCGACTTAACCTGATTTTTAACATATTCTATTGAAGCTTCTGTCAACATCTCCATAATCTTCATGCTTTTCTTCTTCTCTTTCCTAAAGAAATTTATTGCAGCATCAAAACTTTTATTTTTTTCATTCCCTCTAAACATAAATAGAAAAGTTGTTAAAGGTCCACCACAAAAACCAATTAGCGGAATGTCTTTAGGTTTATTTTTAATAACCTCTTTAATGTTATCATAAACATGATCAAAGTTGGTATAGTCAATTACAAGATTAGAATTCTCATTTACTGGATTATGGAACTTTGGACCTAAATTTGTAAATTCTAATTCTAGTCCGAGTGACTCTGGAACAATAAGTATATCAGAAAAAAGTATGGCAGCATCTACTCCTAAATCATTAATTGGAAGTAGAGTTACTTTAGAGGCTAGGGATTTATCTCTCATTAACTGATTGAAAGTATAATTCTTTTTTAGGGCACGATAAGAAGGTAATATTCTACCTGCCTGACGCATAAACCATACAGGTGGTCTAGAAGAACTTTTGCCATTTAATGTATCAATAAATATAGAACCCATTAAACTAATTTTTGAAGCGCAACTCTGTTTGATTTAATTATTTTTTTAACATCATCTCTGGTTAAAACAGATGAAAAAAAACAGCATTCAAACTGAGATGGAGGCAAATATATACCCATATCTAACATATGTTTAAAATATTTAGCATATTTATCGGTATCACATGCCATCGCGTCTTCATAATTGTTTATTTCTTTTTTATCTGTAAAGAAAAGAGTCATCATTGAACCTATTCTTGAAATGACTGCATTGATTTCTATTTCATCTATATTTTTTTGAATTCCTACACAAATTTCATTTGAAATAGTATCTAGTTTTTGAAATAGTTTGTTGTCTAACTTTTTTAATACAGATAATCCTGCTTGCATTGCAAGAGGATTTCCAGAAAGGGTACCAGCTTGGTATACTGGACCAATAGGAGCAAGTGAATTCATAATTTCTGACCTTCCACCGTAAGCACCAACGGGCAGACCCCCTCCAATTACTTTTCCTAACGTAGTGATATCGGGAGTAACATTATAAATTTCTTGAGCACCGCCTTTTGCTAATCTAAAACCAGTCATTACCTCATCAAAAATTAATAGTGCCTCATTGTCAGAACATATCTTCCTTAGGGCTTTTAAGAATCCGTTATTAGGAAGAACTAGTCCCATATTACCCGAAACTGGTTCAACAATAACTGCAGCAATTTCATTTGCCTTGCTTCTAAAAAGTTTCTCCACTGACTTTATATCATTGAACGAAGCAATTAATGTGTCTTTTGCAGTGTTTTTAGTTACACCAGGACTGTCAGGTAATCCTAGTGTTATAGCTCCAGAACCAGCCTTAATTAAAAAACTATCTCCATGGCCATGATAATTACCAGCGAATTTTATAATGCGTCTCTTTCCTGTAAATCCTCTCGCCAATCTTATTGCACTCATTGTTGCTTCCGTCCCTGAATTAACCATTCGAACCTTTTCAACAGAAGGAACCATTTCAATTATTTTTTTTGCCATTTCTGTTTCATGTAATGTTGGCGCGCCATAAGATGTGCCATCTTTAGAGTACTTATTGATTGCCTTGACAGTGTCTTTATCAGCATGACCAAATATTAAAGGACCCCATGAAGACACACAATCAATATACTTGTTCCCATCTACATCATATAGCTTACTGCCTTTGCCCCTTTTAAAAAAAACTGGATCGCAATTTACACTCTTAAAAGCCCTGACTGGAGAATTCACTCCACCAGGTATCAAATCGGAAGATTTCTTATATGCCTTAATACTATTTTTGTACATATCAATTTTCATTTAGATACTCAGCAACTTCTATAGCATGGTAAGTGATAATTGCATTTGCGCCAGCACGTTTCATTGATGTTAATATTTCAAATATTACTTGCTTGTCAATCCAATTTTTATCAATAGCTGAATGTGCCATTGAATATTCCCCACTTACATTATAAGCAATTACTGGTATACTATATTTAGACTTAATTCTATAAATAATATCAAGATATGACATTGCGGGCTTTACAATTAATGCATCAGCACCCTCATTTATATCAGTTTCTGCTTCTCTCATTGCCTCTAAAGAATTTTTATAATTCATCTGATAGGATTTTCTATCTCCGTGTTGTGGTGTGTTCTCTGCCGCATCTCTAAAAGGACCATAAAATGCAGATGCGTACTTGACAGAATAAGAAAAAATAGGAAGTTTCTCAAAGCTATTTTTGTCAAGAATATTTCTTATATGATTTACTCTACCGTCCATCATGTCGGATGGAGCTATAACATCTGCCCCTGCTCTGGCAAGAGATATCGCCTGAAGACCTAAATTAGTTACTGTCTTGTCGTTATCAACATCACCTTTATCAATAGTTCCACAGTGTCCGTGTAGGGTATATTGACAGTGGCAGACATCAACAATTACCAGTATTTCATTATTGGTTTTTTTAATTTCCTTTACTGCTCTTTGTACTATTCCATTATCGTCTTGAGCTACTTTTCCATCATCATCTTTTATGTCAGGAACACCAAAAAGAATTACAGATTTAATATTAAGCTCAATTAATCTATTACATAAACTAGGTAACCTATCTACTGATACCTGATACTGACCTGGCATAGATTTTATTTCATTTTTAATGTTTTTTCCTTCACATACAAAAATTGGATATATAAGGTCCTGTGGTCTCAAATGAGTGTCCTCAAAAAGGTCTCTGACGGTTTTATTATATCTTAATCTCCTTAATCTAACTTTTTGGCTCATTGTTTTGAATTAAAATGTGATATTATTGAATCTGCTACTCCATCATAAGACTGCATTCTAGATGTTATAATAGGTGAAAATCCACATTCTCTAATATATCCAGATGTAGATTCACCTATACTAATTATTTTAACAAGATTAGTATCATACAATTTTTCAAATGATTTAAATCCAGATGGACTTGTAAAAACTGCGTGCAAATTCTTAGAGTTTATTAATTCCACTAGTTTATTATTTTTAGATTCGATTAAGACAGTATTATAGGCCACAAACTTCGTTAAATCACAAAACTTTTTTAAATTTTCTGATAAGATATTTTTAGATAAGTTACCTTGAACCAGTATTACTTTCTTAGAGTTTATCAACCCATTCTCTTCTAATTCATTACCAAGAACATAAGAGTAGCTTCTTTTTGCAGTATAAGCTGATTCAAGGCCATACTCATTAATTTTTTCCTCTGTTTTTTTTCCAATACAAATTGCCTTTTTGTTAAGAACTTCAGGATTTACAAATGGAAAACCAAAGAAATGCCTAACGCTATTTTTGGAGGTAAAAATAAAATAATCATATGCCTCTACCTTAAATGGTTCTGCATTAGGGTTAGGTTCTGTTCTTATCATAGGAAAATGGTATACGGAATAACCATGTTCCTTAAGCTTATTAAATCCAGATGTTTCACCTTCATTGGTTAGCAAGACGTTCACTTCATTTTCTATCATTTTCCTCTTACCTCAGACAGAATTTTATCTCCACCATCTCTGAGCATTTGTTTAGCAAGTGTTATACCAAGTTTATCTGAGTTATTATACTGAGAAGCTGTTTGATTTGTTATGTGTTTTTTTCCATCAAATGATGAAATATGTCCTGTTAATGATATTACATCATTATTTATCTCAGCGAATGCCCCTATTGGTGCTGTACACCCCCCCTCTAATTCTTTTAAGAATGATCGCTCTACATTGACGCACAACGATGTGTTTTTGTGATTAATTGAAGTAACAATTTTTTTAATTTTAATATTATCCTCTCTAGTTTCAAGAGCTATTGCACCTTGACCCGGAGCCGAAATAATTTCATTATTTTCAAATGTATGAGAAATCTTATCCACTAAACCAAGTCTAAAAAGAGCAGCGGCAGAAATTATTATTCCATCACAGTAACCATCTTCCATCTTTTTTAATCTTGTGTCTACATTTCCCCTTATTGATTTAATAATAACATTAGGGTAGATCCTCAGGAGTTGTGATTTTCTTCTATTTGAAGATGTACATATAGTTAGGTTATTCAGGTCAATTTTTGACTTAAACTTAGAACTTAAAATTAAAGCATCTCTTGGGTCATCTCTCTCTAAGATGGCCGATAACTCTAGTCCAGGAATTGGATCAACTGGTAAATCTTTTAAGCTGTGAACTGCAATATCAATTTTTTTTGCCAATAACATTTCTTGTATTTCCTTAACAAAAAAGCCTTTCCCAATAAATGATTCAATAGGATGATTCTCTAATATGTCCCCTTTTGTCTTGACTTTTAATGTTTTAAATTCTAAGTCAGGATATATAGAATTTAGTTTGGTTATTACTTTGTTTGCTTGTGTTAATGCTAGCTTACTGTCTCTTGTACCAACAATTATTTTATTGGTCATCCTCAAAAATTTTTTTAATGATTTTTAGAGCATTTTTATCTTTTCCATTATTACTAGCCACCCTTATCTTTCGAACTAAATGGTCAGATAATTTGCTGTAAACCTTATTCATTTTTATACCTAAATCTGATTTTTTTCCGCCATCCTTACTCACCAAACTTCCATTAAGTTCAACTTTATAATTGTTTTCGATTAGATTTTTAATTTTAGACTTTATTGAAAGTATTGAAGGCCTCAGCTGCCTTGAACTTGCCCACTCATCAAACTCAGTTAGGTACTCATCAATTAATAATTGAGCTTTATTAATTTCTGCCTTTCTTTTATTATAATTTTTATTAACAATGTCTTTTAAGCCATCAACATTAATTAAATCTAGTCCATCTATTTCAGACATGTCCGCTTCAATATTTCTTGGAACAGAGAGATCCACGATAAGGAGTTTTTGGTCTTTTCTCTTTTTCATAATATTAAGAAGATCCTCTCTAGAAATTAGTGGAGAACTTGATGAGGTACAAAATATTGCTACATCTACACTTAAAAGATTTTCTAGAAGACCTTTAAAAGGGAGAACATCAAGACCAAATTTATGAGCAAATTGATCTCCTCTTTTTTTATTTCTATTTGTTACAGATATATTTTTAATATTCTTATTTAAAAGATGTTTAACTGAAAGCTTAGAAGTTTCACCTGCACCAACACAAAGAATTTTAGATTTTTCAAGATTGTATTTTTTTGATATGATCTCAACTGCAGCATAACTGACTGAAATAGCTCCTTTACCTATTGAAGTATTAGACCTTACAAATTTTCCTGTTTCAATAGATTTTTGGAACATTCTATCTAAAATAGGCCCTAACATCTTATTTTTTTGAGCAAAATAAAATGCCTCTTTTACTTGATCGTAGATTTGAAATTCACCTACTATCATCGACTCCAACCCCGAAATTAATCTGAAAAGATGTCTAGAAACATTTAAAGAACCATGTTTTTTAGAAACATAGGGTGATAAGCCTTCTGGATAATGTTTAAATTCAACTAAACACTTCATTATTAAATGGAAAATTCTTTTTTCCTCGCCTATATGATTTTCGAACTCGTAATAAATTTCTGTCCTGTTACATGTTGAGATGACAACAAGACCGTCTATAGCACATTCTTTTACTAATAGCTGATTAAATTTAATTTTTTCTTCGTCCTGAAAAAAAAACTTCTCTCTAATCTCAATTGGAGATGTTCTATAATTAATACTAATTAAACCTATCAAAACAAATGATTTTTTTGCAAAACTAATTGTTATTCAATTGATTGAAGAAGAATTGAAAAAAAAAATTAAGAAGAGGAAAAAAAATAAAAAAAATTAATTGAGTGCTTTATTTGGAATTATTCTAAATAACACATAGTATTGCTTATCCTAATTAAAACGAATCTAAACATTATGAGGCTAATCACTATAGTATTAATCTTTTTAAATTTTAAAGCCCTGTCGCAAGAAAACTCTATTGAGGGTACAATTATAGATAGCGAAACGCTTCAACCAATAGAAAATGTAGAAATACAAATAAAAAACTCCAACTTAAAAACAGAGACAAATAATCAAGGTAAATTTTCCTTCAATAGTTTAGAGGATGGAGTTTATGAGTTGTTAATTTTTAAACCAACTTTCAAACAAATTAAAAAAACAATAATACTTTCTGAAAATACAATTGAATTTGACTTAAGCTTAGAGGAAAACTATATAAATCTACCAGAACTCTTAGTTCAAAGTTTCTCTCTTATTAATGGTGAAAAAAATAGAAAAGAAGCAATTGGTTCTGCACACTTTATTACTAACAAGGAATTAAATAAATACAACAATACAAACATACATCAGATTCTTTCAAAAATACCCGGAGTCAACATCCAAGAAGAGGATGGTTTTGGATTAAGGCCAAATATAGGAATTAGAGGAACTGGAATAGAAAGAACTTCTAAAATTACAATTATGGAAGATGGAATATTGATGGCTCCAGCACCATACTCCTCGCCTGCGGCCTACTATTTTCCAACTGCAGGAAGAATGAACTCCGTTGAAATATTAAAAGGGTCCAGTCAAATAAAATCAGGCCCTTTAACAAATGGCGGATCAATAAATTTTATTTCTACACCCATACCTGAATCTTTTAAATCCTCATTAAAAATGATAGGAGGGACGAATAATTTCAGAAACTTTCATGGTTATTCAGGTGGCACGTTTAATAATTTTGGTGTACTCATTGAGGGTTATAATTATGGTTCTGATGGATTTAAAAAATTGGATAATAATGAATCAACAGGATTTAATAAAACCGATTACAATATTAAATTAAATTATAAGGGAAATAATTCATCAAAAATATATCACGAAAGTATATTTAGTTTGGGTGTAACAAATGAAAATTCTAATGAAACCTATCTTGGATTAAGCGAGGAAGATTTTCAGACAACTCCATACAAAAGATATGATGCGTCACAATTAGATAATATGAAAGCAAATCAAGAAAGGTTTTCAATTAAGAACTATTTAGAGTTTAAAAATGGGTTTAACATATCATCCAGCATATACTTTAACAAATTTCATAGAAATTGGTATAAACTTCAAAGCATAGTTCATGAAAACAATAAAATTGGAATTTCATCTCTTTTCAATGATAATGATGACGCTCTTCAAATAATAAAAGGAAATGTAAACAGTTCGGCAAATGCTTTAGTTATAAGAGCAAATAATAGAAACTATATCTCAAAAGGAATACAAATTACACTTAATCAATCTTTCATAAATAAAAATATTTCTCACGATATAAGTTTAAGTTCAAGAATTCATTATGATGAAATGGATAGATTCCAATGGGAAGATAAGTTTGAAATGATTAATAGAATAATGAGATTAACTACAAAAGGAGAAAAAGGATCGAATAGTAATAGGATACAATATTCAAATGCAACTGCTAGTTATATAAACTATAAATTAAAAAGTGAAAAATACTCCCTTACATTTGGGCTAAGAAATGAAAATATAATAGGAACAA
Organism: uncultured Marinoscillum sp.; assembly: GCA_902523065.1. Lineage (GTDB taxonomy): Bacteria > Bacteroidota > Bacteroidia > Cytophagales > MED-G16 > MED-G16. The sequence continues at coordinate 41,881 of CABYXZ010000004.1, read as the reverse complement.
GAAACGATTACGGAAAATCTGATCCAGAAAGAACAGGCTATGAAATTTCGAAAAGAAAAAATAAAATTAACGCTTTAATTCCTGGACTTGGATTAATGTACAATATTAGTAAAGCATCAAATGCCTTTTTAGGTATTCATAAAGGCTTCTCGCCCCCCGGAGACAAACCTGAAACGAAACCAGAAGAAAGTATAAATTTTGAAATTGGATACAGAAAAAACTCTAAAAATTTTCAAACTGAAATTATTGGATATCTAAGTGATTATTCAAATTTACTTGGAGCAGACTTAGCTGCAACTGGAGGATCTGGAACAAATGAACTCTTTAATGCAGGAGAAGCTGTTGTAAAAGGAATTGAATTTTTAAGCAGCATAAACGTTGCACGAAATACATCTAAACTCAAACTTCCAATCTATTTTAATTATACGTTTACAGATGCTAAATTTAATCAGGATTATGAAAGTGCATTCGATCCCTGGGGAGGAGAAATTAAATCTGGTTATAAATTACCATATATTTCTAAACACCTAATTAGTTTAGGGGCTGAGCTAAATATTCAAGAAATAAATTTAAATATAGACTATTCGTACAAAAGTAAATTTAGAACTAGACCAGGGTTAGATATGAATGATGCAAAAGATATAATCAAAGATTTTGGTATTATAAATATGGCATTAAATTATAATTTGACTAAAAATATAAAACTTAATTTTTCAATTAATAATCTGTTTAATAAAGTTTACGCAGTAGCAAGTAGACCAGCTGGATTAAGGCCTGGCCAACCTAGAGTTATAAAATTTGGGGTTAGACTGGATCTCTAAAAAAGTTTTTACAAACTGGATCAAAGTAAATAAGATCATCTTCCGTGAAGTCAACATAAATTTTTTTATTTATGTCAATGGGTTTTTCTGAAAAGAAATGCCAAATCTCATTATCTTTTTTTCCTTTAATTTTATATTCTTTTCCCTGGAAAAAACATTTTTCTACCTGAACACAGTATTTTGATTTACTACTTGAAATTTTAACTTTTTCAGGCCTTACATAATATGTGTCATTCTTATGAAACAGTTTATTCATATCGCCTAAAATCTCAGCACAATAACAATTAGCAGGTTCGCAGTACATTTTTACTGGATCATCATATTGTTGTAAAATACCAGCCTTGAAAATTAAAATTCTATCAGAAATATTTAGAGCATCGTTAATATCGTGGGTAACAAGAATTGAGGTAGTATTAGTCTTTTTTATAATGCGATAAATTTCTTCTCTCATTGTATCTTTAATATTTGTATCAAGATTACTAAAAGGCTCATCTAATAATAGGAGATCTGGTTCCCTAATTAATGCTCTTGCTATACATGCTCTTTGCTGCTCGCCGCCAGATAATTCGTGCGGATATCTCTCAAGTAAGAACTTGAGCCCAGTAAGTTTTAAGATTGAATCTAAATTTTTGTTATATTTTTTTTCGAGATTAAAAGTAATATTATCCTCTAGATTTAAATGGGGAAATAGAGGGTAGTCTTGAAATACAAAACCAATTTTTCTCTTTTGAGGTGATTCAAACGTTAAATTATCGTTTAATACCCTTCCGTTTAACTCAATGTATCCAGAATTAATTTTTTCAAGACCAGCCAAACATTTTAAAAAGGTTGTTTTACCAGAACCACTTTCCCCTAGAAAAGATATTAACTCACCTTTTTTTACTGAAAATGATAGATCCTTAATAATTGGGAATTCACTAGAATAATGCTTAATAAGATTTTTAACTTTTAGATACATCTAATTCTTTATCTATAAAACTTTTCAAAATTAATAACATCAAACTTCCCAGAATAATTATTATTAAAGAATATATACTAGAAAGAGGAAGCATTTCCTCTACAGCAAATTCATATGTCTGAGTTGCTAGTGTATCAAAATTGAAAGGTCTTAAAATTAGAGTAATGGGTAATTCTTTTAATACGTCAATAAAAGTTACTATAAATGCGCTTATCAATGCAAACCTATTTATTGGAAGATGAACTTTCTTTAATAAGTCAAATGGACCTAATCCTAAATTTTTTCCTGTATCATCAATAGTTTCTGGTTGCTTATCCAAGCTTGATTTTATAGGAGACTTACCAACGGCTAAAAACCTAATTATATAGGCAAAAAGTAAAAGACCAAAAGTACCTACAACTAAAGAGTCACTAAATAATATCATTAAACTTAAGGCTATAACAGCTCCTGGAAGAGCATATCCAAGAGATATTAAATTACTTATGTAAGAATTTATTTTTGTCTTTGAAATTCTTTCTACGTACAAAAAAAATAATGCAAAAAGGATTACAAGAAATGATGACAACGTTGATACAGATATTGAATTAATTGTCAAGTTGATAACTTTTGTAAAGTCTGCAAAATTTATGGTGTCTAGTGTATTGAAAAAAATAAAAGTGAAAGGCACAAGAAAACCTAGAAAGAAAGGAATAAAACAGATTAAAAAATAAAGAATTGATTTATTTTTCGAAGGGTTATGTCTAATATTTAACTGTGTGTTTTTATTATAGTAAAACTTTGATTTCCTATATGAAAACCTTTCGATTAAAAAAAAGATTAAAACTACAGCTATCAATATCGAAGCAAGCTGAATTGCACCATCTACATCACCAAATGAGTTCCAAGATCTAAATATACCAGCAGTGTAGGTATTAACACCAAAATATTTTACCGCCCCATATTCATTTAAAACCTCCATAATAACAAGAAACAAACCAGAAAAAATAGCAGGCCTTGATAATGGCAGAACTACTTTAAAGAATGTGCCTTTATTTTTTAAACCTAAATTTTTAGAGATATTCAAATAATTAGATCCAATCATGCTAAAAGATATTCTAGATGCTGTGTAGATATAAGGATAAAGTGCTAAACCAAGAATAATTCCCAATACTTCAACTTGTAAATAATCTTGATTAAAAAAGTCAGAGAGGAGTGGAGTGTTATATCTGACAAATGTTTGAATGGGACCCGTAAAACTTAAAATTTCAATATATGTATACCCCATAATATAAGATGGGATTGCGAGAGGCAGGTATAATACAACATCAAAAAATGATCTGCCCTTAAAAGAATTATTACTAACAACCCAAGCTGGAAAAACACCAAATAGAAGGGCAAAGAAGGAAGTTAATAAAATTAAATAGATAGTGTTTATAGTATAGTCTAAAAGGACCGTGTCAAGTAAATAATTCAGCGTTTCATTCCCAGAAGAGAAAAAACTAAAAAAAAGAATTAGAACGGGAAGAACCACTAGTAATGCAAGAATTATGCTTACTATAACCCATCTTTTATTTTCAATAAGCAGAAAATTACTTTTTATTTCCAACCTGTCTTGTCAAAAATTTTAATTGCCTCGGGCCTATATTCACCCAAAGCATTTAAATTAAGTTTATCAATTTTAAATTCCCCCCAACTCTTAACAATTTCTGAAGGTTGAACTAAAGAGTTTGCAGGATACTCATAACTATTATTTACGTAGACCTTCTGAGCTTCTTCGCTTGTAAGGTATTCTATTAATTTAATAGCATTTTCTCTATTTGGAGAGTTTTTGGTTAGACCTATAGCAGATATATTTACATGACTTCCTCTATTCTCAGCTCCTTGATTAGGAAAGAATACCGAAACTGAATTGCCTGCTTTAATTTCTTCCTCTTTCTCTGAGGCAAGTAACAAACCGATATAATAAGAATTTACAATTGCTAAGTCTCCTTGACCAGCTGCAATTGCTTTCACCTGATCTCTGTCACTACCTTTTGGATCCCTAGCAAAATTAGCTACTATTCCAGATGACCATTTTTCTGTAGCATCGCTCCCTAAATTTGCAACAATTGATGACATGAGAGCTTGATTATAAGCATTTGAAGAAGATCTAACCAGTAATCTTTTTTTCCATTTTGGATTTGCTAAATCTTCGTATGTAGATAACTCGGATTTTTGCACCCTCTCATTGCTGTATACAATTATTCTTGACCTATAGGTTATTGGGGCCCAATAGCTGTCGCTGTCTAGTAAATCTTTTCTAATATCTTTATTGATAGCTTTACTGGGAACTTGCTGAAGTACACCAGACTGTCTTGCGTTATATAGCTTACCAGCATCTACAGTTACAAACAAGTCTGCGGGCGAATTAGCACCTTCATTTTTTAATCTTTCTATCAACTCATCTGCATTTGCCTTCACAACATTGACTTTTATACCTGTTTTATCAGTGAAGTTTTTGTATTGTAGCTCATCAACAGAATAATGCCTTTGGCTATATAAGTTTACTTCATTACGCTCTTCCCTATTCATTGAACAGGAACATATTAGGAGTGACATAAAGAACAATAAATTTCTCATTTTTTCTTATTTAGATTAATTCTAAACTGCAAGTAAATAAATTCTTTACTAAAAACAAACTAACACTTAATAAAGAATATTAAGACAAAGGAAAGTTTTTATCATTAATTTTGTGGTATGACAAAAAGAACTGAAAGAGATTCAATTGGTGAAATAAAGGTTGATTCTAATAAGTTTTGGGGAGCACAAACCCAGAGATCTTTAGAAAACTTTGATATTGGCTTTGAGAAAATGCCTTGGGAAATTATTGAAGCTTTTGCTGTTCTCAAGATGGCAGCGGCAGAGACAAATCATGAGCTTGGGGTTTTAAGTAAAGAAAAAATGAAAATTATAACTTCAGTTTGTGGAGAAATATTAGATGGTAAACTTATAGATCACTTTCCTCTATCCGTCTGGCAGACCGGATCAGGAACACAGTCAAATATGAACGTTAATGAAGTGATTGCGAACAGATGTCATGTAAAGATGGGTGGTAATTTGACAGACAAATCAAAGAAAATTCATCCAAACGATGACGTGAATAAATCTCAATCATCAAATGATACCTTCCCAACAGCAATGAGCATGGCTACCTATCATATACTTACAAGTTATACTATTCCTTGCCTTGAAAAATTAACCAATGAGCTTGATAATAAAGCCAAGGAATTTAAAAAGATTGTAAAAATCGGAAGAACTCACTTTATGGATGCTACTCCATTAACTTTAGGAATGGAATTTAGTGGGTATGTAACTCAACTAAAAAACTGTATAAAAGGAGTAAGAGAGTCATTACCACATCTTTCTGAATTAGCACTTGGCGGTACCGCAGTAGGAACTGGACTAAACACCCCTAAAGGATATGATAAAATAGTAGCAAAAAAAATATCTGAAATTACTGGATATGAGTTTGTTACAGCCAAAAATAAATTTGAAGCATTAGCTGCAAATGATGCTGTAGTCAGAGCTTCAAGCTCTCTAAAAAACACAGCCGTCTCATTAATGAAAATTGCTAATGATATAAGAATGCTATCCTCTGGTCCTAGAAGTGGGATTGGTGAAATTAGCCTACCAGCAAACGAGCCTGGATCTTCTATTATGCCAGGTAAAGTTAATCCAACTCAGTGTGAGGCGCTAACAATGGTTTGTTCACAGGTAATTGGTAACGATGTGGCTGTAAGTGTTGGAGGGATGAGTGGTCATTTTGAGTTAAATGTATTTAAACCAATGATTGCACACAACACCTTAAACTCAGCTAGATTACTGGGTGATGCTTGCTCTTCATTTACAGACAATTGTGTTATTGGAATTAAACCAAATAAAAAGGCTATTAAAGAACAGCTAGAGAAATCATTAATGTTAGTCACAGCATTAAATACTCACATTGGATATGATAATGCTGCCAAAATTGCCAAAAAAGCTCATAAAGATGGAATTACTCTAAAAGAAGCTGCTATAGAATTAAATTTAGTTAAAGAGAGTGATTTCGATAAATGGGTTGATCCTAATAAGATGATTGGATAATCAGATGATCCATTACAAAACAGAGGAAGAGATAGAGTTAATAAGACAGAGCTCTAGATTGGTTTCTAAAACTTTAGGAGAATTAAGCAACCATATCGAACCTGGAGCTGTACCGTTAGAACTAGACAAAATAGCAGAGACCTTCATTCGAGATAATGGTGGAGAACCTGGCTTTTTAGGTATGTATGATTTCCCAAATACTCTTTGCGTATCAGTTAATGAGGAGGTTGTGCATGGAATACCTGATAAAAAACCGTTAAAAGAAGGAGATATAATATCTATAGACTGCGGTGTTTTAATGAACGACTTTTTTGGTGATCATGCATACACGTTCTCAGTTGGAGAGATAAGCAAAGAGGTGAGGCAATTACTTGAGGTAACGAAAGATTCACTTTACAGAGGTATCAATAAACTCAGAGTAGGAAATCAAATAGGAGATGTAAGTAATGAAATTCAAACTTTCACAGAAAGTTTTGGTTATGGTGTTGTTAGAGAACTTGTAGGTCACGGTTTAGGAAAAGAATTACACGAAGAACCAGACATACCCAACTTTGGCATTAAAAATACTGGACCAAAAATAAAAAATGGATTAGTTGTTGCTATTGAACCAATGATAAATTTAGGTTCAAAGGAAGTTGAACAAGCGGAAGATGGATGGACTGTAATCACAAAGGACAGAAAGCCTTCTGCGCATTTTGAACATAACGTGGCCGTAATAGATAATGAGCCAGTAATACTCTCAACGTTTGATTTTATAAAAACCTAGTAATATGTTTTTTCATTTCTTCAATATAATTCCTTTGATTACTTAATCTAGGAATTTTGTGTTGGCCTCCAAGCTTCTTTTTTGACTTTAGCCAATAATCAAAGAACCCACTTTTAACAAAATTAATTTTGGGCGGACCAATTGCAATATTTTTGTATCTTTTCGCCTCATAATCTGAATTTAATTTCATTAATTCATCATCAAGAACTTTTGTAAAAACTTTTCTGTCTTCAGGTTCTTTTATGAACTCAACAATCCACTCATGTGATCCTTTTTTATCTGAGGATATATATAACGGGGCTGCAGTATAATTATAAAATGAAGAGTTTGTTATTTCACATGCTTTAGAAATAGCTTTATCAGAATTTTGAACTATAACCTCTTCACCAAAAGCGTTAATGAATTGTTTTGTCCTACCTGTGACTACAACTCTGTAAGGGTTTACAGACTTAAATAAGATTGTATCTCCAACTTTATATCTCCATAGTCCTGAATAAGTTGATATTATAAGCGCATATTGTTTATCAACTTCAACGTTTTCCAGGGGCAACACCTCACCAGACTGTAAGTCTTCAAACTCATAAAAGATTCCATGATTAGTCATTAATAGCATTGCGTTAGACTCGAAAGTGTCCTGAAAAGCAAAGAAACCTTCAGAAGCATTGTAAGTCTCTAAATAGTTCATATCTTTCTTTGGTATAAGTTCCTTGAACAACTGCCTGTAAGGATCGAAAGACACAGCGCCGTGTATAAATAACTCTAAATTTGGCCAAACATCAAGAATATTTTTGCTCTTTGTAAGATCTAATACTTTTTTAATGAGTACAATAGTCCATGTTGGAACACCCGAAATACTTGTTATGTTTTGCTTAGAAGTTACCATTGCCATAGTATCAATTTTATTTTCCCACTCAGGATTTAAAGCAATGTCTATTGAAGGTGTTCTATATACTCTAGACCAAAAAGGTAAATTTTTTAGTAAAACTGCTGATATATCTCCAGTATATATACCTGAATTTGGTGAGTAAGGTGTTATCTGTTGACTGCCCCCCAAAGCCAGAGCATAACCATCAAAAATTTTAGATTCTTTGTTGTTATTTAAGTATTGAGCTAACAAATCTTGGCCCGCCTTATAATGATTCATGTTTAGTGAATCGATACTTACTGGAATAAATTTACTTTTATCGTTTGTAGTGCCTGATGATTTTGCAAACCACTTAAAATTATCTGGCCAAAGAACTTTTTTCTCACCTATTAATATTTTATTAATGTCACTTGTTAAATCTTCATACTCAACTACTGGAACTAAATCTTTAAATGTATTGTAATCTTTAGCCTCTCCAAAGTTGTGTTTTATTCCATAATTAGTGTTTTTTCCAATATTTAATAAGTCAATTAATAAACTAGCTTGATCTTTAATGGCATTCCCTTTATTGTTATTAATTGATTTTATTCTATTAGAAAGATAGAAAGTAGTCAATTTAGAAAAAATTCCCATTCTAAATTTTTCTCTTTAATTCAAACCTTTGTCCCAAATATAATTTTCTAACCTGTTCGTCTGCAGCAAGCTCTTCTGAAGTGCCAGATTTTAAAAGCTTTCCTTCAAACATTAAATATGATCTGTCTGTTATTGATAGGGTCTCATCTACATTATGGTCTGTAATTAATATGCCAATATCTTTTTTCTTTAAAGAGTTTACTATACTCTGAATTTCCTCAACTGCTATAGGGTCCACTCCAGCAAAGGGTTCATCTAATAAGATAAACTTTGGGTCAGTTGCAAGAGCTCTTGCTATCTCTGTTCTTCGACGCTCACCTCCTGATAAAACTTTTCCCATGCTGTCGCTAATCTCAACAAGACCAAACTCTTTCATCAATACTTCTACTTTTTCTTCCTGTTTCTCTTTAGATATACCCTGGTGTTCAAGAACCGCTAAGATATTGTCTCTTACAGATAAATTTCTAAAGACAGAAGCTTCTTGTGCTAAATAACCTATTCCATTTCTTGCCCTTTGAAACATTGGTAAACTTGTTATGTCTTTACCACCTAAATAAACGGAACCCTCATCTGGTTTAATTAAGCCAACAATTGAATAAAAAGTTGTAGTTTTTCCTGCCCCGTTTGGACCCAGAAGACCAACTATCTCACCCTGTTTGACATTGATGGAAACATCATTAACTACAACCTTCGGACCGTAAGACTTTGAGAGGGAATTAGCCTGAAGTGACATTTTATTCTTCATGCAACAAAAATATATATAATTAGTTTATATTTTCAGACTAATTTACAGCCAATTGAAATGCTTAGAAGAAACAAAGTAAGACTGTTTTTTTTCTTAAAGAATTTTTTAAGGGGACTATTGTTCTTTGGAATAGCAATTATATTCTACAAAGTAACATTTAGTTACCTTGACCTATCTAGTTTGAAAGATCAGATTACGTTTGACTTTCCCACAACTTTTGTATTTGTTTTATTCTTCTCATCTGAAGTAATTCTTGGGGTGATTCCACCAGAACTTTTTATGATTTGGGCAATAACATCAAAACCCCTCTCTTCTTACTTCTTTTATGTATTAAGTTTTTCAATTATCTCATACATTGCTGGATTTGTTGCTTTTTTATTTGGTAAATACCTTCATAAAACTTTGGTCTATGAGTTTATGAGAAAAAATATTATTGGAAAATATGAAAGAAAAATTAACGCATATGGTTGGTTGGTTATTGTTGTTGCAGCCATAACACCTTTACCTTTTTCTGCTACCTGTGCAGTTATAGGTGCCGTTGGATTTAATCGAAACAAATATTTGTTCTACTCCTCAGCAAGATTTATTAGATATGCAATCTACGGATTCTTTATTTGGCTAGCTCACCCATTTTAGATCTTCAATATTTCACAAACCTTATCAACTGTATAATCAACTTCTTCTTTGCTATTCATTTTGCTAAATGAGAATCTAACTGAGACATGTCCTTTATTTTTCTTGATCTGAGCCAAAACATGAGATCCAACTTCTGAACCACTGGTACAGGCACTTCCAGCAGAAGCGGCAATGTTATTTATATCTAAATTAAAAAGAAACATTTGTTGATCATTCATATTTGGGATTGATACATTTAAAACTGTATATAAACTATTATTTAAGTCTGACGATTGTCCGTTAAATTTTATTCCATCTACGGCATGGGTTAATTTTTCTATCATATATTTTTTGAGATTAGAAACTTTTTTTGCATGATCAGCCATATTAGTAATTGATAACTCTAAAGCTTCAGTCAAGCCCACAATTCCATAAACATTTTCAGTACCACCTCTCATATTTCTCTCTTGTGCTCCACCGTGAATGAATGGAGATATTTTGTGCTTATTATTAAGGTATAAAAAACCCACTCCTTTTGGACCATGAAACTTATGCGCCGAACCTACAATACCGTGAATATTGAGATCATTTAAATTCAAATTATAATGCCCTACAGTTTGGACGGTATCTGAATGAAAAATAGTTTCATACTGTTCACATATTCTTGATATTTTTTTTATATCGTTTAAGTTACCTATCTCATTATTACCGTGCATTATTGTGACGAGTGAATTTGGACTAGTCTTCATTAAACTTTCAAGGTGATCCAAATCAATTACACCTTTATCATCAGAGTCAACAAACTTTATGTTTTTTTTATATGACCTCTCTAAATATTCACAACAATGTAAAACAGCGTGATGCTCTAACTTAGATGTAATTATCGTATCAAGCTTTTTTTCAATAGCGGTATTTAAAATGAACATATTATCAGCCTCTGTGCCTCCAGAAGTAAAGAATATTTCGCCTGGTTCGCACGACAAAAGAGATGCTATCTTTGATCTACATTTTTCAATTACAGACTTAATTTCTCTTCCTTTCTTATGAATTGACGATGGATTTCCAAAACCATTCTCAAGGTATGGTAGCATTTTTTCCAATACCGTTTTATCCATTGGAGTGGTCGCAGCATTATCAAAATATACATTCATACTATTCGTAATTTAGACATTATTTCTTTACATATCTTTTCTGCCTCTAACATAGAGGATGCTTCTGATATAATCCTTATAACTGGTTCTGTATTTGATTTCCTAATATGAATCCATGAATTAGAAAAATTTATCTTTACACCATCAGTAGTATCTATTAAACTTTCATCATATAATTTTTTTACATCACTTATTATTGAGGATATTTCGCCCTTATAATTAAGCTTCGTTTTGAATATATTATACTCGGGTAACTCTTTTTTTAATTCTGAAAGTGATATGTTTCTTTCAACCAAAAGAGAAATAATCAATCCAATGCCAATTAATGAATCTCTTCCATAATGTGTCATAGGATAAATAACACCTCCATTACCCTCTCCTCCAATTAGACATTTTTTTTCTTTCATCACTTTAACAACATTTATTTCTCCTACAGCAGATGAAAAATATTTACCACCATACTTTTCCGTTATATTTTTCAGAGCTAGTGTTGATGATAAATTTGAGCAAGTTGAAGCGCCATGATTTTTTGATAAAAGGTATTCTGCGGCAGCAACCAGAGTATATTCTTCCCCAAATGGTTCACCTCTTTCATCAACAAGAACCAACCTATCAGCATCAGGATCTACAACAATACCTAACTGATACTTTCCTCTTTTCATTTCAGAACACAAATCCGTAATGTTTTCTGGGAGAGGTTCTGGGTTATGATTAAAATTTCCATCTGGATTACAGTTTATTTTTTTTATCTTTTTTATACCTAAACTCTCCAAAAACTTGGGGATAGCAACCCCGCCAACAGAATTAATACCGTCAACAGCAACAGCAATCGACTTTGAGGCAATATTATTTTTGTTAATAAAATTTTGAGATAAAATTAAATTGATATGATCATCAAGTGCATTAGCATAAGAAGAAAGGTTACCTGGTTTTTCTTTGTTGGATTGTGTACGCTTCTTCTCTTTAATAACTTTTTGAACCTCTTCTGGGTGTAAAAACTCACCATTACTATTAAGGAGTTTAAGAGCATTCCATTTTTCATCATTATGACTTGCAGATATCATAATTGCACCAGCCGTTTTGTGTTTTTTTACTGCAATTCCTATCGTTGGTGTTGTTACAAGCCCAAGATCAATAACATTATAACCTTCATTTAATACCACATCAATTATAATATTTGAAATTCTTTTACCTGACTTCCTTGCGTCTCTTCCAACTAAAATTGTTTTTGATGATTCATAAAGGATTATTTCCTCAAGATAAGCGAGTGTAAACTGTTTGAGGTCATAATCTGACAGGGATTCGCCTGGAATATTTTCAAGGGTTCCTCTTATTCCAGATATTGATTTAATCAATGGCATGATTAATCTTTTTTACAATCAGATCCTGGTGAAACTGTTTTACCACAGTAGCTACATTCTTTTTCACCGGAGCCAAGATATGGGTTTTGTGAAGCGCAAGTTCCTTTAAATTCACCATCTTTAATTAATACCAATCTCAGAGAAAGAGCTAAGAAAAAAAATGCTACCAATAAAATTGCTACTATTGTTTCTGTCATAGCACAAAGTTATTAAAACGGTTGATTATCTTTAATTAATAATCCCCTTTTCTTTAACGTTTATGAAAAAAGGAATAAAAGAATTAGAAAGACTTATTAGTATAGTAAAAGAATTGAGAGAAAAGTGTCCCTGGGATAAAAAACAAACCACTGAAAGCCTTAGGACACTTACAATTGAAGAAGTCTACGAACTCTCAGAAGCTATAACAAACAGGAATAATAAAAATATTGAGGAGGAACTTGGTGATCTTCTTTTACATGTACTTTTTTATACTCAAATAGGAAGCGAAAAGAAGATTTTTAATTTAGAATCTATATGTAAAAAAATTTCAAAAAAACTGATTGAAAGGCATCCACATATCTATGGAACAAGAAAAGTAAAAACTGCAGAAGAGGTCAAAGAAAACTGGGAGAGCATTAAACGGAAAAAAAGAAAAAATAAAGGCACGCTTAGCAACATACCCAAAACCATTCCGCCTATGGTCAAAGCTATGAGAATTCAAGAAAAAGTAAAAAGTGTAGGTTTTGATTGGGATAAAAAAGAAGAGGTGATTGAAAAGGTTTATGAAGAGATTAAAGAATTAAAAGAAGAGTTAAAACTCAATGACGAAAAAAAGACAAAACAAGAGTTAGGCGATTTAATTTTTTCTGTTATAAATATGGCAAGGTTTATAAATATTGACCCAGAGGAAGCGCTTGAATCTACAAATATCAAGTTCATAAATAGATTTCAATACATGGAAGAGAAAATTACCAAAGACAAGAAAAATCTAAAAGAAATGAGTCTTAATGAAATGAACAAATACTGGAATAGCTCAAAAAAAATTCATGGTTAAAAAGAAAGAGACATTACATTTGGCTGTAGATAATAATCAAGAACTTATAAGAATAGATAAATTTTTATTTGATAAAATGCCTAACGTAACAAGAAGTAAAATTCAAGATGGAATTAAATTAGGTAGAGTATGCGTGAACGGAAATAAGATTAAACCAAGTTATAAAGTAAAGCCAAATGATGAAGTAATTGTTGAAATATACAAAGAAAAAAGAGATGAAAAAATTCTTCCAGAGAACATTAAATTAAATATTGTCTATGAAGACAAAGACATTTTAGTCGTTAACAAAAAACCAGGAATGGTGGTTCATCCGGCACACGAAAATTGGGAAGGGACCCTTGTTAACGCCCTTGTATATTACCTTAAAGATCTACCTGAAATGAAGGGAAATGAGGGAAGACCAGGACTTGTACACAGAATAGATAAAGATACCTCAGGTCTACTTGTGATTGCAAAAAATGAAAACGCAATGAACTCTTTAGCAGAACAATTTTATAATCATAGCATCAAAAGAAAGTATCAAGCTATTGTTTGGGGTAATCCTAAAAAAGAAGAAGGAACAATTGATGTTAATCTAGGAAGGTCTCTTAAAGACAGAAGAGTTGTAGAGGGTTATGCTAATAACACTGTAGGAAAAAGAGCAGTTACACATTACAAAATTATAGAAAAAATACACTACATATCTTTACTAGAATGTGAACTTGAGACAGGAAGAACCCATCAAATAAGAGCACACATGAAACATATTGGGCATCCTATCTTCTGTGATAAGACATACGGAGGAAAACTTGTTGTCAAGGGAAACCGATTTACGAACTATAAAAAGTTTGTAGAAAACAGTTTTAAAATAATTGAAAGACAAGCGCTACACGCCAAAAGCCTTGGTTTCATTCACCCTACCAAAAAAAAGGAAGTATTCTTTGATAGCGAACTGCCTGATGACATGAAAAATTTACTTGATAAATGGCGAAAATATGAGGTACCAAAAAGTTATTAAATCATTCTAGGATAACTTCCTAATAGCTTAATATTATCTTGATATCTTTTATAAATAATCTGAAAATTTGAATCGAGATAGTGACCTTCAAAATCTATGTAAAATATATACTTAAAATCTACACCTTTTTTTGCAGGTCTACTTTCTAATTTTGTCAGATTTATTTTTGCATCGTGGAACTCTTGAAGAAATTTTGCCAATACACCATGTCCGTCTGTAAGATTTACAAGAATAGACGTCTTGTCATTTTTTGATTTTACTTTATTTTCCAGTAAAGACAAGACGACAAATCTTGTATGATTATTTTTTGAATCTTCTATATTATCAAATAAGATAGGAACATTTCTCTGAACTGCTGCAAATCGAGAGCATATAGCAGCAGAGTCAGCATTAGAGTCCGCAAACTTAACAGCTGCACTAGTGCTATTTACTGGAATTAACTCTACCTTTTCATCAAAATAGTTTTCTATAAAGTCTTTACACTGCTTAAAGGCTATGTCTTTAGAATATATTTTTCTAACGTTTTTAACGTCATCAGCTCTAGTTGAAAAAGATAAACTTATAGACATAGGAAGTTCAGCAATTATTTTAAGTTGAGAGCTTCCAAGTAAGTCGACAGTCTCTTGTACTATCCCTTCCTGATTATTTTCTAAAGGAATTATCCCGTATTTGGATTGTTTTTTTTGTACAGAATCGAAAACTGAGCTAATTGAATTTAACGAAAGGTACTTTCCACTCGAACCAAAGTTATTTTCAGCAGCTTGGTGTGTGAAACTGCCTTCAGGACCCAAAAATGCAATCCTTTCTGGCAACTCAATATTTCTTGCGGCAGCAAATATCTCCTGGAAAATTGGCTTTATTGATGAGACTTTCATTCTTCCCTCACTCAACTGAACTAGCCTATCAATAATTTCTTTCTCTCGCTCAGGCCTGTAGACACTCTCATTAGATGCAGACTTAATCACACCAATCTCATGAACAACATCCATTCTATCATTTAAAAGTTTAAGAATTTCTGAGTCAATTTTATCGATTTTTGTTCTTAATTCTTCAATGTTCATTACTTTTGAGTTAAAATTAATATTTTAAAAATATTAGCAATTATATTCCTAAAATAAAGAATAATTACAGCATTATGGAAGATAAAAAATTATTTAATCTAATTGACCTGGAAAAGAGAAGACAAACAGAAGGGATAGAGCTAATAGCTTCAGAAAATTATGCCTCAGATGAAGTTATGGCTGCGTCTGGAAGTATTCTCACAAATAAATATGCAGAAGGGTTACCAGGAAAAAGGTATTATGGTGGTTGCGCTGTAGTTGATGTAATAGAAGATTTGTGTCGAGAAAGATTAAAAAAACTTTTTGATGCGTCATGGGTTAACGTTCAGCCTCATTCAGGGGCTCAGGCAAATGCTGCAGTAATGTTAGCCTTACTAAATCCTGGAGACAAAATATTAGGATTTGATCTTGCGCACGGGGGACATTTGACTCATGGGTCCTCTGTTAATTTTTCTGGAAAAATTTATAAATCATTTTTTTATGGAGTAAGAAAAGAAGATGGTTTAATCGATTATTCCTCCTTGGAAAAAACTGCAAAAAAAGAAAAACCACAGATGATAATATGTGGGGCTTCCTCTTACAGTAGAGACTGGGATTATAAAAAAATAAGAGAGATTGCAGATGAAATTGGAGCTTTTTTATTGGCCGACATAGCGCATCCTTCTGGATTAATATCAAGAGGTCTACTTAATGATCCTTTAAACTATTGCCACGTGGTAACCTCAACTACTCATAAAACTTTACGAGGGCCAAGGGGGGGTATAATTATGATGCGTGACGATTTTGAAAATCCATTTGGAATTAAAACTCCAAAAGGTATAACAAGAAAAGTATCATCATTACTAGATTCTGGAGTTTTCCCAGGAACTCAAGGAGGACCACTCGAACATATTATTGCTGCAAAGGCAGTTGCTTTTAAAGAAGCATTATCTGACAGCTATCTTGAATATGTAATTCAAGTCAAAAAAAACGCATCAGCGATGGCCAAAGAATTTGTTAAAAGAGACTATAAAATAATATCTGGAGGAACAGATAATCACCTTATGTTAATTGACTTAAGAAACAAAGGTATTACCGGAAAGGAAGCTGAAGAAAACCTTGGAAAAGCCGATATTACAATAAATAAAAATATGGTTCCGTTTGATACCCAATCTCCTTTCGTAACATCAGGCATGAGAATGGGAACAGCTGCAGTCACATCCAGAGGAATGAAAGAAGATGATATGATAAAAATTGTTGACTTTATAGATAAAGCATTAACTGAAAAAGACTTTAAAATTATCCGAGAAGAAGTCAACGAATGGGTCAATAAGTTTCCACTTCATAAGAAATGAGTAAAGAGAAAGAAATGTCTTTTCTAGACCACCTCGAAGAATTGAGGTGGCATCTAATAAGATCTATCGGCTCCATTTTGTTTTTTGCGATAATGGCATTCGTTTCAAAAGATATTGTTTTTGGAGTTATTTTACTGGGTCCATCAAAAAGTGATTTTTGGACTTACAAGGTTCTGTGTGATCTTGGAAAAAATATTGGTGTATCATCTTTTTGTATAAACGAATTGCCATTCATAATTCAAAGTAGACAAATGGCTGGACAGTTTATGATGCATATTTCATCTTCCTTTGTGATAGGTATAATATGTGCGTTTCCTTATGCTTTTTGGGAATTTTGGAGATTTATATCGCCTGGCCTTTATCCTAACGAGAGGAAAGCAGCAAGAGGTGCAACCTTCTACGTTTCAATATTATTCTTTATAGGCGTATTTTTTGGATACTTTATTTTAACCCCTATCTCAATTAACTTTTTAGCTAATTACCAACTTGATCCATCTATTCTAAATGAGTTTGATATCATATCATATGTTGGAACAATTACTACTCTTGTCCTTGCCTCAGGTCTTTTGTTTCAACTTCCTATGATTATATTGTTTTTAACAAAGGCTGGAATAGTTAACAAAGAAATTTTAAGAAGTTATAGAAAACACGCGATAGTTGTAATACTTGTTTTTGGAGCTATGCTAACTCCCCCTGATCCTTTTAGTCAAATTGTTATGGCTATACCTTTGGTTGGGCTTTATGAAATAAGTATATTAATATCGAGCAAGGTTAAAAAGTAATACAAATGAAAGTAATAGTTGGCTGTGATCATGCGGGTTTTGAGTATAAAAAGTCTCTCAATGAATATTTAAGTCTTAACGGGATAAATTTTAATGACTTAGGAACAAACAATTGCGATTCCGTAGATTATCCAGATTACGCGCATGCCGTTGCCAAAGAGGTTCAAAAGAACTCTAAAAATAAGGGTGTTTTAATATGTGGCAGTGCAAATGGTGTTGCAATAACAGCAAATAAACACAAGGGAATAAGAGCTGCAATATGTTGGAACGAGAAAACAGCAGAATTAGCTGCTACCCACAACAATGCAAATATAATTTGCATACCAGCAAGGTTTATATCTAAGGAAGATCAGACAAAAATTTTAAACGCTTTTTTTAATTCTAAATTTGAGGGGGGGAGACATGAGTTAAGAGTTGAAAAAATAGATCTAAATGAATGAAAAGGCATAGAATTGAAAGGCATGAAAGCCTTATTCACCAAACAATAAATGAATATTTAATAAGAGAGGGAAAGTCATTTCTAAAAAAAGAATTTATAACAATAATGGGTATAAAGTTATCGCCCGATCTCAGTATTGCTCTAATATATATTAGTGTTCTGAACAACTCTAAATCTGAGTTTGTTGAGAAGGCAATGTATGAAAGAAGGAAGGATATTAAAAACTTTATATCAAGATCCATTGGAAAGAAAATCCGAAAAATACCAGAAATAAAATTTGTAATTGACAGCACAGAACATGAAGCCTCAAGAATCGATAAAATATTATCAAACCTTAATATCCCACCGAAAAAAAAATAATGTTCCTTCCTTTAAAACTTGCGAGCAAATATATTTTCTCAAAAAAAAATAAAACTTTCATTAATTTTCTATCAATTTTTTCAATTGCAAGCTTATCTATTGGAACAGCTGCGATGGTTATTATACTCTCTGTGTTTAATGGCTTAGAAGAAAGTTTGAAGTCAATCTATCGTGACTTTGACCCTGATATTAAGATAATAAATAAAGAGAAAACGTTCATTAAAAACAATGTACAAGATGAGCTATTATCTAATAAAAATGTTGAGGTTGTAACTCCTTTTATAGAGACAAAGAGCCTCCTCCAAAATAATGGCAAAGAGGTTGTTTCAATAATAAAAGGTGTAGACAAAACATTTCCTAATCAAGGGAGGGTAATAAACAATTTAACAGAAGGTAAGTTTGTTGTATATGATAATGAAATAAATAATGTCGTTATTGGAAGGGGGATAAAGTATTCTTTGGGTATTAATACTAATTCAAACTTCGAGAGCATAACCGCTTTTGTTCTAAGTGATTCAATAAGGATAACACCGCAAATGTTAAATGCCAATTTATATCAAAAAAACAAACTTAATGTTGTGGGTGTATTTGCTATTGAAAATAATTTTGATAACGACTATGTATTTACTTCTTTAAATACAGCTCAAAAAATCCTCAAAAAAGATATGATGATAAGTGGATACGAAATAAAAGTAAAAAACATTAATAATTTAAATAGTACGAAAGAAGAAATTAAAAATTTACTTGGAGAGGATTATAAAGTAATGAGTTTTGCTGAAATAAGGGGTGGTCTTTATAAAATATTGGAAACAGAAAAATTAGTTGTTTACGCTATTTTTTCAATGATACTTATATTAAGCTCTTTAAATATTTTTTTTCTACTAATTATGATGTCCGTGGAAAAAACCAGAGACATATCTATACTTTATTCAATTGGTGTAAAGAGAAATACAGTAAAAAACACATTTATTTTACAAGGTGTTTTAATAGGAATGAGTGGTGTATTAATTGGTTTATTTTTTGGTATTATGATCTCTTTTCTGCAACAAGAAACTGGCTTTGTAAAAATAAATTTACCAAATTCAATAATTAATGCATATCCTGTAAAGATAGAGGCGTATGATGTATTCTTGATTACGATAATAGTCTTGATAATTTCATCAATTGCGTCTATATTTCCAAGTATAATTACTTCATCAACCAAAAACTTTGAAAACACAAGTAACAATTTATCATGAAACTAAAAGTTGGAGATAATTATTCAGAGAACTTTGTTATTACACAAGATATGGTAAACAGGTTTGCTGAGTTAAGTGGCGATAAAAACCCTCTGCATTTAGACAAAGACTTTGCAGCAAAAACAAGATTTAAAAGACCTATAGTTCATGGACTTTTTTCAGTTACCTCATTTGGAAAAGTAATGGGAACAAAATTTCCTGGACATGGCGCTATCCATGTTGGGCAAAACCTAAGCTTTAAAAGGCCTTTGTACCCTGATGTAGAATACGAGGTCTATATTGAATTAGTAAAAATCATCAAAGAAAAACACTTTGGGATATTTAAAACTCAAATTTTTGATAAAAACAAAAAGTTAATTGTAGACGGAACTGGTACAGCCCTTCATGAGGAAAAACTATAACTCACTCTCACAAGATAAATGAAGGTGGTCACCGGAACCAATAGGAGAGCCATCTGGAGGTTTCAATTCTTCTTGAAAATCTAACTCATAATCTCCAGAAAAAAACTTTTCAATTTTATGTGCTAAATAATCATAATGATGTCCATTTTGAGATTTATATTTTTCTAACTCCGATGTAATTTTTCTAAGTATAGAGTAAGTTATAGCGTTTACTTCCTCATGAGTTTTTTTACTACTTGCCAAGATAAACAAATGATTTAAAACATTATAATTTATCATTTTTGATATTTCTTTTTGGACATTAGATAGCCTCTCATAATCACTTTTATCAGTTATCTCCTTTAAAATTGTTTCGTTGACGATTTGATTTAAAATGTTTTCCAGTCCAGGCTGTGACTTTTTATCTCTTGCTCCTAAGGTAACTAACCTAGAAGCCCTATCGGTATTAAATAACATCTTTAGTGTTAAATTGGTTGCCGTCTCTGCTGCTGCTAAATAATCAAATGTCAACCCATTTCTTGACTTAAATGTTTCCCTAGTTCTTGGATAACCAAAAGCCCTTGGAGGGATTAATTTTATAAGCTGCTCAGGTAACGATAAGTTCTTAGGATGAATAGAATTGAGTAAAGATTTTAAAGCTTTATTTTGTTGTTCTTTTGAAAGAAGTTTTGTTATTAATTGGCCGTCCCCCTTTAAAGAATAGTTATATTCTAACCCCCCTAAAACTTTAGAGGCTGCCTCAATCTGATACCTATGTAACAGATACATAGGAACCAAGACCTCCTCAATACTTGACATTGGTTCGCCAGGTTTAATGGCGTTATCTAGAAAATTATCTAAAACATACCTTCTTATGTCAAGCATTCTGTTTAATTCATCTGCTGCATCATATGAATTATCCCACAAGTGAGCTCGTGGATGAGCGCTACCCAATGGTCTTGAATCTTGGTCTGTGATAAAATATATATCATCATTGTATCCTTCTTGAAGTATTTTTTCTAAACCTGAGTTTTCATTAGAACTAAACTCACGATAACCCCAATTAATTGCTAATTTATCCCAATCCCCTATACCATCATCATAAGCATCAGAAAGATCTATTTGATTTTCTGAAAATTTAATTAAGGGATGAGGGTAGTCCATTACAGACTTTCTTCCTCTTGCGCTAGAGATAAAGTTGTGAGAAAGACCAAGAGTATGTCCAATCTCGTGAGCAGACAATTGCCTTAACCTTTTAATAGCCATCTCTTTCATTAAATCATCAGGATGATTTTCTTTTCCATAAGGACGTAATAAACCCTCTGCAATTAAATAATCTTGCCTAACTCGCAATGAACCTAAAGACACATGCCCCTTGATTATTTCTCCTGTTCTTGGGTCTACAACCGAAGAACCATAAGACCAACCCCTAGTAGATCTGTGTACCCACTGAATTACATTATACCTAACATCTAACATATCAGCTCCCTCAGGCAAAACTTTAATCTGAAATGCATTCTTAAAACCTGCAGCCTCAAAGGCTTCATTCCACCAAGCCCCTCCATCAAGTAGAGCTGATTTAACTGGCTCCGGAACACCTCTGTCTAGATAATAAATAATGGGTTCAATTGCTTCACTAACTTCCTTTTCTGGATATTTTTTTATTAACCTATGTCTTCTTATATATTTCACATGCAGATCGTCTTCAATTGGACTGGCATAATCGTAGAATGTCATAGCACCGTAACCTGCTCGGGGATCAAACTTTCTAGGTTTATAACCTTCGTCAGGAAGGCTAATAAATGAATGTCTTGTCCTTACTGAAAAAGATTCGCTATTAGGTGATACAGAAAGAAGCCATGAGCCTTTTGCTTTACCCCTAAAGGTTAGGTAGGACTCTAACTCTGTGTTTAGAGGAAAGTTTTTTGAGAGAGAACTTTCAAAAGACGAACTTGAGTTATCTATTTTGAAATCACCTTGGTTCCTTTGAATGAGTCTTGCAGAAATCATATGGGAGTCTCTTAAAATGAACTCTGTAGCATCAATTAAAATACTTTGGTTTGAGCTTGCAACAACCTTAAAGCCCCAGATTGTAGATTTAGCAAAAGCATCACTTACAGATTTTACCTCCTCATTATTATACGAGACCGCTCTGTATTTATAGTTAGGCTGTACCATTAAAACCTTTGGGCCCTTTTTAACAAACTTTATTATTCTAGTGCCTCCAATTTGACCTCTATCCAAACCAATATCGTTTGACCCTACACCTGCTGATAAGTAATTTACATAGAGAAATTCTTTCTCTAACTCTTTTACCTCAATGTAGAGCCTTCCCTTATCATCATCCCAATAGTAATCTATAAAACCATTTTTTTTCTGAAAACCTTCAGTAAAGCTTTCAATGGTTGGGCTTTGTGAATAAGCACTTAATTGCGTAAAAAAAATTAATAAAAAAAATATTCTCATGTTAATGTACTAAAATTTAATTTCTGCTGACAAATTAGACTCAGTAATTCGCAGTGTTGAAAGTTTATTGTCCTTCTCAAAATAAATCAAATTTTCTTGGCCCTCAAAATTCGAAATCAAAGAAAGGTCTTTTATTTCCAATGAAGAAATTTTTTTGATTTTCGAATATTCAAAAAAACAATTAATAACACCATTTTTATACTCATGGCCAAGGTATTTTAGTTCAAAAGATTTTCCATTCACTTTAATACTTAAGTTTTCACTCAAATAATTATTAATGTATAGGTTTATTTTATCCTCATTTGATTTGATGATGTCAAAATATTCATCACCAGTAAATTTTCTTAGTGCAATCTCGAAATCATCAAAAAATATTTTTTTTTGGACTTGAATAGACTGCTTCTTATCGTTATACTCCATATAAGATGTGCTAACATAAAACTCATGGAATGAAAAAAAAGCAAACAAACAAAAAAGAGTATTCATGTGATTTTTTTAATAAATTTAAAATTCAATTTAATTATTTATAACGAATGGATGAATTTAAAACTTGGTTCTTTATAGGTTTTGAACACATAATGGATATTCAAGCGCTTGACCATACCCTTTTTATTTTAGCTTTAGTTGTTGCTTATGACTCAAGTCAATTAAAAAAAATTATTTTCTTGGTTACAGCTTTCACTATTGGTCATTCGGTGACATTAGTCTTGTCAGCTCTTGAGTTAATAAACTTTAATCAAAGAATTATAGAGTTTTGTATTCCATTAACAATTTTCTTAACTGCCACAAATAACATTGTCAATAGAAAAGAATCGAAAAAAAAATTTCTAAGCTCAAATTATATCATCGGTTTAGTTTTTGGATTAATTCACGGTTTAGGTTTTGCTAACTACCTGAAAGCTTTGCTATTTAAAGGAAACATTGTCACTGAGCTTTTCTCTTTCAATGTTGGAATTGAAGCAGCTCAAATTATCCTGGTTATAGTCTTTTTGTTTATAAGTTTCCTCTTTTCAAAATTTGTTTTTTCAAAGAGAGAAGATTGGATATTATTTATTTCTTCACTAATTATGGGGATAAGTTTAATATTAATGTCAAATGCAAAATTCTGGTAAAATGTCAAGAGTCTTTTTAATACTATTTATATTATTTTCAAACAACATTTTTGGTCAGGGATCTTATGGTAAGTGGAATCAAAAATTTGAACAATTGGGTACAATGCTTCCTACTCCAAATGCTTACAGAACTGCTTCGGGTGCGCCAGGTATCGATTACTGGCAACAAAGAGCTGACTATAAGATAGATGTTACGATTGACGACGAAAATCAAATGCTATCCGGAGAGGAAGTTATAACATACTTTAATAATTCACCAGATGTATTAAGATATCTATGGGTTCAACTTGATCAGAACGTAAGAGCAAACGACTCTAATACTCCCCTAGTCACTCCATCTACAATGTCAAACTCTTACAGTGGAAAAAGACTACAAAGTCTTACAGGCTCCTTTACGAATGCAAAGGGTGAAAAATATAATGGTGGTTACGAGATCTCTTATGTGAAAGACTTAAATAATAAAAATCTTAATTATTCTATAGTAAGTACAATGATGAGAATTGATTTAGAGAAACCTATGTCAACTGGCGATTCTTATACATTTAAAATTAAATGGTCGTATGAGATAAATGATAGAATGAAATTAGGTGGTAGAGGTGGGTACGAATATTTTCCTAAAGATGGAAACTTTAGCTATACGATTGCACAATGGTTTCCAAGAATGGCTGTATACGATGACAAAGAAGGATGGCAAAACAAACAGTTTCTCGGTAGGGGTGAATTTGCTCTTGCGTTTGGAGATTATGAATTAAATATTACTGTTCCTGCTGACTTTGTTGTTGCGGCAACAGGAAGTCTTCAAAACCCTGAAGAAGTCCTAACAAAGAAAGAGCTTGAAAGATATGAAAAAGCAAAGCAAACATTTGATAAACCTGTTATAATAACAACACAAGAAGAAGCTATTAAAAAAGAAAATAACCCTATTAAAAACAAGACTAAAACGTGGAGATATAAGGCGGAGATGGTTAGAGATGTCGCGTTTGCAGCATCAAGGAAGTTTATATGGGACGCAATGGCAGTAAAATTAGACAATTACACGCCACTTGCAATGTCATACTATTCAAAGGAAGGAAACCCATTATGGGAAAAAGAGTCTACTAAAGCTGTTGCTTACACTCTAAAAACCTATTCTAAGCATACAATTGAATATCCCTATCCTGTAGCCATATCCGTTCATGCTGCATCAATAGGAATGGAATACCCTATGATTTGTTTTAATTTCGGTAGGCCAAAAGAAGATGGTACTTATTCAGATGCCACGAAATGGAGAATGATTAGTGTAATTATTCATGAGGTTGGACATTTCTTCATACCTATGATAATAAACTCAGACGAGAGACAATGGACGTGGATGGACGAAGGTTTAAATACATTTGTTCAGTCCCTAACTCAAAAAGAGTATTATAAGGACATGCCTCTAAGAAGAGGAACTGCTGAAAGTATTGTTGATTACATGAGATCTCCAAAAGACATGCTGAGACCAATAATGACAAACTCTGAGCAGATTGCAAGTAGAGAATTTGGTGCAAATGCATACGGAAAACCAGCATCAGCATTAAGTGTTCTAAGAGAGACAATAATGGGGCCTGAATTATTTGATTATGCGTTCAAAGAATATTCAAGAAGGTGGGCATTCAAACACCCTGATCCTGCTGACTTTTTTAGAACAATGGAAGATGCAAGTGCCATAGATTTAGACTGGTTTTGGAGAGGTTGGTTTTATTCAACAGACAATGTTGATGTTTCTGTAGAGGGAGTTAAATGGTTTAAAATGAAAAATGTTGATAAGCCTTTTGAGAATAAAGCAAAGGTGGAAAATAAAGAAATTAAAGGTAAAAAAAATCAATCAGACGACCCTAAATACGCAATGCCTTTTGAGCCTTCTGAATTTTATTTTTCAAGTACAAATAAAAACGAGTACAGAGAATTCATGAACCAGGTTGATGACGACAAAATTAAAATGCAGAACTCAAATAAAAACTTTTATGAAGTTACCTTCGAAAATAAAGGGGGGTTAGTAACACCGCTTATTATTGAATGGACTTATGAAGATGGGTCAATTGAAATTGAAAAACTTCCTGCAGAAATATGGAGGTTAAATGAGACGGTTGTTTCAAAGGTTTTTGTGAAAGATAAAATTGTTAAAAACATTAAACTTGATCCAAATAAAGAAACCGCTGACGTGAATATGGATGATAATAACTTTCCTAGGTTAGAACTCAAATCAGACTTTGAAAAGTTTACAAATTAAAAGGGTAAGTTATTAACATCAACATTTCCACCGGTTAAAATTAAACCAATTTTTTTCCCTTTAAACTTTTTTTTGTTTTTTAATACCGCCGCGAGTGGCAATGAACAAGATGGCTCACATACAATCTTTAACCTTTCCCATATTAACTTCATAGAATTAACTATTTCCTCTTCTTCTATAGTAACAATTTGATCGGTTCCATCCAAAATTATTTTAAAAGTTTTTTCTGAAAGGGAAGTTTTTAAGCCATCAGCAATAGTATTTGGATTTGACACAGGAATTAATCGCTTGTTAGTAAAAGATTCGTAAGCGTCATTTGCTTTCTGAGGCTCTGCCAAAACAACTTTAGTGTTCTCTGAAAAAAATTTGGTTGACAATATCGTACCTGATGCAAGTCCGCCTCCACCCACCGGAGATATAATATAATCAAGGTCAAGAAGCTCTTCGTAAATTTCTTTTGCACAGGTAGACTGTCCCAATATAACATCTTCGTTGTCAAAAGGGTGAATAAAATTTGCTCCTGTCTCTTTAATAATTTTATTACATACTCTCACACGTGAGTCTTCATTGTTTTCACAGAGTGTTACTTCAGCACCATATCCTCTAACTGCTTTAATTTTAATTTTTGGAGCTCCTTTTGGCATTACGATGTATGCTTTTGTATTAGCAATATTTGACGAAAGCGCTACTGCTTGAGCGTGATTTCCTGATGAGTGAGTAACAAAACCTTTTTTTAAATTTTGTTTTTTTGTTGACATTACAGCATTCAAAGCTCCCCTCATTTTAAACGCACCAATTTTTTGAAAATTTTCACACTTAAAATAAATCTCTGCTCCTGCTATTTTATTGATACTTGAAGATTGAAGTATTGGGGTTCTGTGTATCCACTTAGATATTCTATTATGTGACTCAATAATATCTTCTTTATTGTAATTCATTTAATGTGCTTCTAACCAATTTTTTCCATGTCCAATATCTACCTTTAATGGAACTTCTGTCTCAATTACATTTTCCATAATTGACTTTATATTTTTTTTGAATAAATCTAACTCTTGATTATGTATATCAAATACAAGCTCATCATGAACCTGCATAATCATTTTACTTTTTAGTTGATTATCATTAATCCACTTCAATACTTTAATCATTGCAAGCTTAATAATATCTGCTGCTGAACCTTGAATTGGTGAGTTAATCGCATTTCTTTCTGCAAACCCTCTTAGTGTAAAATTACGAGAATCGATATCTCTAAGGTATCTTCTTCTCCCAAAAATAGTCTCAACATATTTATTTTTTCTGGCTTTTTCTATAGAATTATCCATATACTCCTTTATGCTTTTAAACTCCTCAAAATATGAATCAATTATTTCCTTGGCCTCTGACCTTGGTATGCTGAGGTTTTGTGATAAACCAAATGCAGAAATTCCATAAATAATTCCAAAGTTTACTTCTTTGGCTCTTCTTCTCATATCAGGAGTTACCTTATCCAAATCAACTTTAAAAACTTTTGCAGCTGTTAAACTGTGAATATCTTTATTTTCTTTAAAGGCACTAATCATGTCACGGTCCTTACTAAACTCAGCAATTATTCTTAACTCAATCTGTGAATAATCAGCGGCTAGAATGATATTTTTTGGGTACCTAGGTATGAAGGCTTGTCTGGTCTTTCTGCCTAAATCAGTTCTGATAGGGATATTTTGAAGATTAGGGTTGTTTGAGCTAAGACGACCGGTGGCGGTAACTGCCTGTGCATAGTCCGTATGAATAAGGCCGTCTGTCTTTGAAACCATATCAGGTAAAGCGTCTACATAAGTTGACTGCAGTTTTTTAAACTCTCTAAAACTTAAGACCTGTTCAACAATTTCATGTTCATTGGATAATTTATTTAGAACATCTTCACTCGTAGAATATTGACCAGATTTAGTTTTTTTAGGGTTTTCAGTGATTTTCAATTTATCAAATAAAATTGTCCCTAATTGTTTTGGAGAGCCTACATTAAACTCCTCACCAGATGTTTCAAAGATTAACCTTTCTGTGTCCTTGATTTTCTGCGATAATGATCCTGACATTTTCTTTAGAAATTCAGAATCTATTTTAACACCATTCTGCTCAATGTTTGCTAAAACAAATAAAAGTGGAATCTCAATTTCATAAAACAGTTTTTGATAACCCTTTTTCTCTATCTCCTTAGCAAAAATATTTTTTAATCGCAAAGTAATATCTGCATCCTCACAAGCATACTCGTAAACATTTTCAACTGGTATGTCAATCATACTCATCTGGTTTACACCTTTTTTACCAATCACATCTTCTATTGGAATACACTTGTGATTTAGGTAATTTTCAGATAAAACGTCTAATTTTTGACTACCTTCTGGGCTAATGACATAGTGAGCAAGCATAGTATCAAATACATTTTCATGAAATAAAATACCATATTTTGATAAGATTTGAATATCATACTTGAGGTTGTGTCCAATCAGTAAAATATTTGAATCAGAAAATAATGGAGATAGTTTTTTTAGTATCTCTTCAGTATTGGAAAGAGTTGGAACATAATATGCCTTACCCTCTTCACATGAAAAAGCAATTCCAGCCAGTTTAGCAGATTGAATATCAAGGCTAGAGGTTTCTGTGTCAAAGCATATCTCTTTCTGTACTTTTAATTTTTTAATAAGGCTGTCAACCTTATTCTCATCTATAATTTTATAATCAACCTTTACTTTTGTCGTTTTATTGTCATTATCAAAGACACTCAATTGCTCGTCTTTAGCCTGCTTTAAAAGACCAATCCTTTCTAATCTTTCTTTAATTGTTCTAAACTCAAGTTCATCAAGAATAGATATTAATTCTTTGTTATTTGGTTTGTCTATCTTTAGTGCATTAAGGTTTACATTAAGGTCAACATCTGTTTTAATTTTAGCTAAGACCTTCGACATTTTTGCATCATCAGTATTGGCTCTAATTTTTTCACCAATAGCTCCCTTAATTTCGTTTTGATTTTCAATTATACCTTCAACCGTATCATATTTTTCAAGAAGTGTCTGGGCTGTTTTTGGACCGACACCTTGAACTCCTGGTATATTATCTACACTATCACCCTGAAGACCAAGAAAATCAACTACTTGATCAACACGTCTTATTTTAAATTTTTTTAACACCTCATCAACTCCCAAAATATCAACTCCCCTTCCCATAAAGGCTGGTTTATATAAAAAAATATTTTTTGAAACTAATTGGGCAAAATCTTTATCTGGTGTCATCATGTATATAACAGTATCTGCATCTGAGGCTAACTGAGTTGCCAAAGAGCCAATTACGTCGTCAGCCTCAAAGCCATCTTTTTCTAATATTTTAATACTTAATAATTGAAGAATTTTTTTAATATATGGAATTGATATCTGAATATCCTCAGGTTGTCTCTCTCTGTTTGCTTTATAATCAACAAAGATTTCTGATCTAAAGGTGGGCGCCTTTGTATCAAATACGACAGCAAGATGAGTTGGTTCTTCTTTTCTAATTAACTCAATAAGTGTATTTAGAAAACCGTAAATAGGGCTTGTATTCATGCCCTTAGTATTCATAATGGGGTTTTTACTGAAAGCAAAATGAGCTCTGTAAATAAGAGCCATTGCGTCTAAAAGAAAAACTTTATTTCTTGTTTCCAAAGGATAAATTATAATGAATAAAATTAATATGTATATTAGATTAAAATAATTTATGAACAACAAAATTAAAGTTTTAATTTCTGTATTTATGTTATGTGGTGTTGCCTTTGGCTACACATTAATAGATAGAAAATTATCAACAGATGATATCAGAAAAGCTCTTTACCTTATTGATATTAATATCAAAGACGAGCACATAGAAACTTTAAAAAATTACTTATCCAGAAATAGAAAAGGATATAAAGAATTGAGAGGGGGAAGCATTACAAATGATGTTAAACCTGCTGTCGCTTTTAGATTAGAAAATGAGAGAGCTTATGATTACGATTTAAAGTTTGATTTAAAAGAGGTTGAGCTACCAAAGGATTACAATGATCTTGCTTTTTTTTCAATACGCGAATTGGCTTATTTGATTAAAAATAAAAAAATAACTTCGCAGGAATTAACTAAAATCTTTTTACATCGAATTAACAAATACAACAAAAAAATTAATGCAGTTGTTACGCTAACAGATTCTGTTGCTTTTTTACAAGCAAAAGAAGCTGATGAAGAAATAGCGTCTGGAATATATAGGGGTCCTCTTCACGGAATACCATATGGAATTAAAGATTTAGCCTCCTACCCTGGATACCCTACAACCTGGGGTGCTAACCCATACAAATATCAAATATTGGATGAAAAGGCAAATGTAATTAAAAGACTTGAAGAGTCTGGAGCTGTTATGTTGTGCAAATTGTCATCAGGTTCTTTAGCGAGAGGCGACGTATGGCATGGGGGCAAAACCCTCAACCCTTGGGACCTTGATCAAGGGTCAAGTGGTTCATCCGCAGGATCAGCCTCTGCTACTGCTGCATCTTTACTACCATTCACTATTGGCACCGAAACACTCGGTTCAATAATTTCACCATCAACTAGATGCGGAGTCACTGGATTGAGACCCACATATGGGTCTGTCAGCACAGACGGTTTTATGACATTATCTTGGAGCATGGACAAAGTAGGTCCAATTGCAAAAAGTGCAGTTGATTGTGCGTTAGTTTTTAATGAAATAAAAAAAAATCACACAAGTACATTAAGAGAGGAAGACTTTAAATTAAATTCAAAAAAATTAAAAATAGGTTATCTGAAAAATTTATTTGATGAAGACACCTCAAGATATAAACAGAATAACCAATTAACATTAGATTTAATTAAAGAAACATTCAACCTAACACCGATAAGACTACCATCCGATTATCCTTTCAGTGCTTTTGATATCATTCTAAGAGCTGAGGCAGGTGCTTTTTTTGATAGTTTTATTCTTAATAATTTAGATTCAACAATGGTAGAGCAAGGAGAGCGATCTAGAGCTAATTCGCTAAGACAGTCAAGACTTATACCGGCTGTTGAGTACATCCAAGCTAATAGGTACAGGTCGGTTTTAATCGAAGAAGTAAAAACTTTATTTGAGGGTTTTGACATTATTCTTTCACCATCTTTTGGTAAAAATCAACTAATGATAACAAACTTAACTGGGCACCCAGCGATATCCGTTCCTAACGGGTTTGATAATAAGAAAAGACCAACTAGCATTTCTTTGATTGGAAATTATTATGAAGAACATAAAATTCTTTATTTTGCTGATATATTACAAAATAAAACTAATTACCACAAAAAAATTCCTCCAGGTTTTGAATAAAATGAAATGTCAAAAAAATAAATTTAATATGACTGGTAAGAAGGTTTACCTTAATTGTGCATACATGTCTCCTATGCTTAAAAAAGTTGAGAAGGCTGGTATAAGAGGAATCCACTTTCAGAGAAAACCAGATAAAATAATGCCTGAACATTTTTTTAATAATATTGAAGAAATAAAAACATCTTTCGCGAAGCTTATAAACTGTCAAAACCCTGACAGGATAGCATATGTGCCTGCTGCATCCTATGGTCTAGCAAATGTTACAAACAACATTAAATTAGAAAAGGGAGAAAATGTTGTGGTGGTAGGAGACCAGTTTCCAAGTAATGTTTATCCATGGATGAATTTGACGAAAAAATATAAAGGCAATTTAAATTTTGTTCTTAAAGATACCTCATCAAAAAATCCAGGAAGAAAATGGAATGAAGACATACTAAAAGCAATTAATAAAAAAACAAAAGTGGTTTCAATGGGAATTGTTCACTGGGCTGATGGAACAATATTTGACATGAAAAAAATAAGAAAAAAAACCAGTGAGAACAATGCGCTACTAATTATTGACGGCACTCAATCTATAGGCTCTATGCCATTTAATCTTAATGAAATACAACCAGACGCATTGGTTTGTGCTGGTTATAAGTGGTTAATGGGTCCTTATGGTTCAGGTTTGGCTTACTATGGAAAATATTTTGATGATGGTAAACCAATTGAAGAGAGTTGGATCAACAGAAAAGGTAGTGACGATTTTTCGAACCTTATAAATTATCAAGATGAATACGCAAAATTTGCAAAACGGTATAGTGTTGGTCAACAAAGTAATTTTATAAATGTAGAGATGTTAAACGAGGGAATTAAACAAATCAATAAATGGGGGGTTGATAATGTCTACAATTATATAAAAGATATCTCTACAAAATATTTTGATATGTTAGATAAATCTAAGGTTTGGTTTGAAGAAGACGAATACAGGGGTGGCCACTTATTCGGATTGAGACCAAAAAATAATCTGAAAAAAATTCTAAAAAAAATAAGAGAAAAAAATATTTATATATCATTAAGAGGAGACATAATTAGGGTTTCTCCATCAGTTTATAATACAGAGAGAGACGTATTAAAGTTATTTGAGTGTGTTTCTGAAAATGCATAGGATATTAATAATATCAATACTTTTATTGGTTTCAGGATCAAATCTTTTTTCACAACTTCCTAAATCAGAATCAGCACCATTTAAGGTTAAATGGTACAAAATGCAAAGTCCAAACTTTAATGTTTTTTTTTATAAAGGCATGGATTCTGTAGCCAACTATACAATAAATTATCTTGAGAACAATCAGAGTAAAATAAAACAAAACCCGGATGATAAAATCCGTAAAACAAACATAATTCTTCACGGGGAAAACAGTATATCAAATGCTTTTGTCACATCCTCACCAAGAAGGAGTGAGTTCTACGCAAACGCTAAACCAGAATCAAGCCATTTTCTTCATAATAATAATTGGATTGATTTACTCGTAAATCATGAATACCGACATCTTGTTCAGAGGGAATTAGCATACAACAATAAGTTTAACAAAGCTGTTCATTTTTTATTTGGACAATCCCTGGCTGGTTCATTGGCTAAGTCAACAATGCCTGTGTGGTATTGGGAAGGTGATGCGGTAGATTATGAAACAAGAGAAGGTAATTTTGGCAGAGGAAAAATTCCAAAATTCACACTCACATCAAAAATGAATAAGAGTTTTAATAGTAATATAAATTATGACAAGCAAATCCTCGGTAGTTATAAGAGTAAGACACCAAATGTATATGAGTCGGGATATCTAATGGTTAAATATTTGAAGGATAATTACGGTTTGGACACCTTCAATAAAATTGTAAATAAAGCAAATAAACAATCTTACCTTCCTCTGCCTTTCTATAGAGCATTAAAAAAAGAAACCGGTCTTAATTATAAGGCTCTTTACAATATAAGTCTAAATGAAGGGATAAATTATAGTTTTGATAGTGATATAAAAGCGATCCACTCAAGAAACAGTAAAATATATTCAGATTTTAAATACCCAAAAGAATTAAAGGATGGACGGGTTGTTTTTATAAAACAAGGTATGGGTAGCTACAAAGAAATTCAGCTAATAGATGAAAATGGTAAAAACAATAAACTTATAATTCCTGGTATGATTAAGGATATTGAAAGGGTTCCTAACTCAAATAATGTAATAGGTTGGATTGAGTTTGATAAAGACCCGAGATGGGATAAAAGAACATACTCTGTTATAAAATTATTTGACATAAATAAAAAGAAGATTATTAAAAAAAGTAAAAAAAACTTTTATTCTTCTTTTGACATATCTCAATCAGGAAAGAAGATAATAGCCTTAAACAACAATATAGATGGGACTCAGTCATTACAAGAGTTTGATAATGAATTTAACCTTAAAAAAAGCTTTGATTTGAGAGGAGGAGTATATTCTTCTATAAAATTTGTTTCAGAAAACAATTTGATTGGAATTAAAACATCTAGAGGTATAAAAACCGTTTTTTTGTTAGACCTTGATAAATATTCATTTGATTATATAAAAGAAACATCCAAAAACATTGGTTGGCCAAGCTTGAAAGAAGATTGGTTGGTATACAGTTCTGATAACAAAGGTTTGGAAGAAATTTTCTTTTATAATATTAAGAGTGGAAAAGATCATATTATACCTGGAAACACTATAGGTAGGTATTATCCTTCAATCTCACAGGATGGTAGGTTTGTTTATTTCAGTGAAATGACTAAAAATGGTTTTGATATAAAAAAACTAGAAATAAATAAAGGTGCTTTTAAGCAAATCGATTTTATAGAAATGTTACCCCAAAGAGTTAGCTCAAGAACAAAAAAATATGAAGCAAAAAAACTTAATTCAATTTTTCATTTTTTAAGACCTATTAATTGGGGAATAATAGACTATGGTTTTGACTTAAAGGGTATGGATTACATCACTTTGGGGTTGGAATCAAAAAACTTATTTGGAACTGTAGTTTTTAATGGCGGTTATAAAATTGATACAAGAGATAAAAAAAATAAAAGGTTTTTTGGAATAAGTCTACAATCCCTCTACCCTATTATTGATATGTCTATTGAGGGCTCAAATGACTTTTACTTTCAAGACCTGATTCTCAATGATAGAGAAGGCAATCCTGTTGACACAATATACAATGCTGATATAAATTTTAAAGCTAAAGACTTGAGTTTAGGATTGAGACTTCCTTTGTCATATACCAAGGGAAAATATTTCACTAATTTAATTTTAAAGTCTGATTACACCACAAACCGTTATTATGATTACTACACAAAAGCACTAGCAAGCTCATCTGGAAGGTTTCCACTAAATGTTGAAAGAAGAAGAAATTATATTAGTGGTTTGGCTTACTATTCAAGGAGGTTCAAAAAACCTAAGAGAGCAGTTTACTCACCATACGAACAAACCTTATTAATTGAAACTAAAAAAACAATCAACAGAAGTGATTACACTGGTGAATATTTTAGGTCAGATATCTACTTAGCTTTTCCTGGGTTATTTAAGCATCATTCATTGAGGACAAAGTTTAGGTATGAAAACCAAAAACATATAAACTTCAGCTTCAGAAGAAATGTTGACTTCATACATGGTTATACAAATGATTTTTTGTTTAATAATTTTAAAGGGTTAGGAATTGAGTATGAAAACCCATTAATATATCCCGAAATAAACATCGGACCAATTGTATATATTCAAAGGGTTCGTTTAATTTCATTTATTAATTATGGACATGTGATTGGTGATTTAAATGCAAATAATTACAGGTTCGAAGAAAAACCACTATCGTTAGGATTGGAATTAAAATTTGACGTTAACTTTTTTAGACAATCCTCAATTTTTGATTTAGGTATAAGGTATTCGTATGTTTCAAACATAATTGAAAACC
This sequence comes from uncultured Marinoscillum sp., assembly GCA_902523065.1. Taxonomy (GTDB): domain Bacteria; phylum Bacteroidota; class Bacteroidia; order Cytophagales; family MED-G16; genus MED-G16. The sequence continues at coordinate 7,118 of CABYXZ010000004.1, read as the reverse complement.
AAAACCCATCAACTATTGAAATAACACTTGGAAGTATTTCTTTTTAAATTTTAGAATTAAAAAATTAATATATATTTTCGAAAAAAAAATATGTTCCCTACAAACCCGGCAGTTACAGATGGTGTTGAAATTTTTGTTTGGATAGTCGTTATCCTTATAAGTCTGGTAGGTGCTGTTTCAATTATTGATTACAGACAAACTAAAAAGAATTAAACATCAGAGTCTTTAGCGTGATTACTAACTTTATCATTTGGAATAAATATTGCACTTAGAATAGCTGAAACAAAAAGCACAATTATTAAAATTAACATTTCCATATTCAAAAAATTTTGTACAAATATAATTAAGGGTTAATAATTATTTTTCGTTTCCTTATAAAACTTGGCGCCCTCTTCAAGTATCTTTTTTGCTTTATAAAACTCTAGTGGATGACAAACATCACAAGGAATATTTATGTTTTTAAATGTGTTATGTTTTTCGATTTGCATCATTGATAGTTGATTTTGAATCATGTGAACTGACCTATAGGTTATATCATAAATTCCTAAATGTTTAGTGTTTTGGTTGTTCGAAAAATAGCTTTTTAAAGAATTGAAATAATTTAAATATGATCTTCTTTTAGTTTTTTTTCCCAAAAGTGATGTTGTTGGATGCCCATTTAAATTCACTGTTATTATCTTCTCTTTATGACAAAGTTTGTTAATTGGTAGTGGGTTTAATACTCCTCCATCTACATAATTAATACCATTAAGATTATAAGGTTTAACCAGACCTGGAATTGAGCACGAAGCGCGAATGGCATCATACATACTACCCTCTCTTATAACAACCTCTTTATTGTTATCAATATCTGTTGTGACAATTGAAATAGGAATGTTAAGGTTCTCAATTTTTTCGTCTTTAATTATTTTTTTTAATAAAGAAAACACTTTATCACCTTTTATAATACCACTTTGCGAAACCGTAAAGTCCATTAAAGAAAAGGTTTTAAGTTTATCTAAGGTAAGTATCCACTCTTTGAATTTATCAAGCTTTCCACAAGCATAAAAAGCTGCAATCAATGACCCTATTGATGTGCCAGATATCTCAACAATATCATAACCATCATTCAAAATTGATTCAATTACACTTATATGAGCAAAGCCACGTGCACCCCCACTTGATAACACTAGAGAAACTTTATCAGATGACATAAAATATTTATTTTTACTAAAAATAAATTAATTAGATGAAAACACCATTTCATTTAGCCTTTCCTGTGTTAGATATTGAAGAAACAAAATCATTCTATCAGGATGTCTTGGGTTGTAAAATTGGACGAGAAGATAAAAATTGGGTGGATTTTAATTTTTTCGGCCACCAACTTTCGGCACATTTAAAACCAGATGAACTGAATAAAACTAAAAAAAATGAGGTAGATGGTAAAAGTGTTCCTGTTAGACACTTCGGTGTGATTTTGGAATGGAACGACTGGCAGGTTCTATCAAAAAAGTTAAAAAAAATTAACACAGATTTTATAATAGAACCATATATCAGGTTTGAGGGTGAAGTGGGAGAACAAGGAACAATGTTTTTTTTAGATCCGAGCGGGAATGCGTTAGAATTTAAAACATTCAAAGACAAGGATCAAATCTTTGCTTCTTAATCATCTCAAATAACTACCGCCATTAACATCAATAGTTGAACCAACACAATGATCCATTTTTCCAGATACAATAAAATTAACTAATGGAGCAATATCTTTTGGTTCTGTAAGTTCGCCTAAAACAATTCCCTTGCTGGCCATACCCTCTCCATGTTGATCAATGAAACTTTGTGCCATTTCTGTCTTCACAAAACCTGGAGCAATACTAAAGGGTATAACATTATCTGTTTTTCCGAATGATCTAGATAATGTTTTAGTTAAAGAAATCATGCCGCCCTTTGAACACGCATAAGAAATAAAATCTTCTTCCTCACCTCTAAATGCTGCGCGAGATGCTATATTTATTATTCTAAATTTAGACTCAATTTCTTTCTCTCTTTTTATCATTATAAACTCCTTACATAATAAAGAAGGTGCCTTTAAATTAATATTAATGGTTCTATCGTAAAGTTTGGACCACTGTTCAATTGCGATATTAATGTATGAAGATTCAGCAATACCAGCATTGTTAATAATTGCGTCTGGAAAATCAAATTTATTAATTGTTGAATTAATTAGTTCTTTGATTTCTTTGAGGTTTGATAAATCTGCAGTCACAATATGGGATTTATTAGCATGCTTTTTTTGTAAGCCTTCTAGTGCTTTCTTATTTTGATTGCAGTGCATCACAACATTGTGATTAGACTCTAGTAATTCTTTACTTATTTCATATCCAATACCTCTTGACGCACCTGTAACTAAAACTTTCATTTTGTTTCTTTATAGAACAAAAATATTCTTTTTTGTAAACTATTCTTTGTTTCAGTAGTTTAAAATAACATGTTACCTAACGAACTTTTAGATACGTATTCGCGAGACTTAAAGACTATAGAGTTATCTAAATTATTACAAACAGAGAACGAGGTTTCTCTAGGTGGATTATGTGGAAACTTAAAAGTAATAATCCCACTCTCTATATCATACCTTAAAGAAAACAATCATTGTTTTATATGTGCAGACAAAAAGGAAGCGATGCTATACTATAGCAACCTATGTAACTACCTAAATAACGAAAAGGTCTTTTTCTTTCCTTACTCGAATAGAAAACCTTATGATGACGAGCTCATTAATAACGCAAATGTTATAATGAGAACAGAGACGATACAGCACCTAAAAGAAAACAAGAACGAAAAAACATATGTAGTAACATATCCAGAAGGGTTAGTGGAGCTTTATCCTGATAAAAAAACAAGTGATAGGTTATCCTATAATATAGGTTTGAATGAAAAGATTAATCAAAAATCAATTTTAGACAATTTAAATGCCCAATATTTCACAAGGGTGGATTTTGTTAAAAACCCTGGAGAGTATGCATTAAGGGGTAATATACTAGATGTGTTTTCATTCACTAACATTCACCCATTTAGAATAGAATCTGATGATGATTTTATTGCTAAAATTAAAGAGTTTGATGTTGATACACAGCTTACAATTAAAGAATTAGAAAACATTAAACTTCTTTCGAATATACAAAAAGACAAGAATAATAAGGCATTTGCTTCATTATTTGATTTTATGGGTGAAAAATGGACGTTTTGGGTAGATAATTTGAGTTTATCCGCTAACATAATTGATCAAAAGTTTTTAGAGGCTGTAGATATATTTAATGAAATGAAAAAAAAATCAAAAATCATACTACCTCACGAACCTAAAGTTATTTTTACAGACAAAAAATCATTTTTAAATAAGATCAAAGATCGTAAGGTTGTTCACCTTAACAATAAAAAAACTAAACTAAACCTTAACTTTAATTCAAAACCACCTAAAAACTTTAACAAAAACCTACCACTACTTGAAAAGGAAATTAAAGAATATAATTTAAATGGATATTCTGTTAAAATATCATTTCAGTCAGATGAACAAATTTTAAAACTCAAGAGTTATTTCGAATCGATAGGGTCCTTAGTAAAGTACAAACCTTATGTCTCAAAAGTGAGTGAGGGGTTTGTTGACTTAGAGAACAAACGTGTGGTTTTTACAGATCATGAAATATTCAACAGGTATTTTAGATATGCACACCAAAAAAAGATTGTTAAAAAACAAAAAAACTACATTAAAAAAAGTTCTGAATTATCAGTAGGTGATTACGTTGTACACATTGACCACGGAGTTGGTCGTTTTGTTGGTTTAGAAAAAATTATTTCACGGGGTATTGAGAGAGAGGTTCTTAGGTTAGTATACAAAAACAACGACGTTGTCTACACAGATATTAACTCACTGCATAAGATATCAAAGTATACCGGATCATCTCAAACACCAAACCTAAACAGCTTAAGCAACCTAGAGTGGGAAAAGAAAAAGAAAAAAATTAAAAAAAGACTTGTTGAAATTGCTGATGATTTAATAAAGCTATATTTAGAAAGAAGAGATACCCAAGGCTTTGCATTTGAAAGGGACAATTATCTTCAAATTGAATTAGAATCTTCCTTTATTTATCAAGACACGCCAGATCAAACCAAAACTACAGAAGAGGTTAAAAAAGATATGGAAAGCGGATACCCCATGGATAGGTTAGTGTGTGGTGATGTTGGTTTTGGAAAAACAGAAATAGCAGTTAGGGCTGCATTTAAGGCGGTGTGTTCTAATAAACAGGTTTTAATTATTGTACCAACGACGATACTTGCCTTTCAACACTACAAAACCTTTACAAAAAGACTTGAAAGGTTCCCTGTTAATATTGATTATGTGTCAAGATTCAGAAAAAACAAAGAAAAAGAGGGTATAATAAATAAAATAAAAAAAGGAGACATAGATGTTTTAATAGGAACACATACGGCTTTAAATGATAAATATGAGTTTAAGGATTTAGGGTTACTTGTGATAGATGAAGAACAAAAATTTGGGGTTGCATTAAAAGAAAAAATTAAAAAGAAAAAAACTAACCTAGATTGTCTAACACTGACAGCTACACCAATTCCAAGGACGCTCCACTTTTCATTAATTGGGGTAAGGGACATAAGCATTATTAAGACCGCGCCAAAAAACAGACAATCTGTTCATACAGAACTTTCACATTTTGATGAAAAAAAAGTTAGGGATATTATAAAAAATGAGCTGATGAGGTTTGGTCAGGTATTCTTTGTACACAACAGGGTTGAAAATATTTATGAGATAGCAAACATTATAAATAGGCTTCTTCCAGACTCAAAAGTTGCTGTTGCGCACGGACAACAAAAGGGAGATCAGCTTGAAAAAACAATGCTTAAGTTTATTGAGGGTCAGTATGACATATTAGTCTCAACAAACATAATAGAATCTGGTTTGGATATACCAAACGCAAATACAATAATAATTAACCAGGCGCACATGTTTGGTTTATCAGACCTTCACCAAATGAGGGGTCGGGTTGGACGTTCAAACAAAAAAGCTTTTTGCTACCTTTTGACACCAAAAACATCTCTTTTAACCAACGATGCTAGAAAGAGGTTAATTGTTTTAGAAGAGTTTTCTGGGCTTGGTGATGGTTTGGATATAGCTTTAAAAGACTTAGATATAAGAGGTGCTGGCAATCTACTTGGGGGTGAACAAAGTGGTTTTATAAACGAGTTGGGATTTGACACATACAATAAAATTCTTGATGAAGCTCTAGGTGAGGTTGAAGAAAATGAAAAAGGTTTTGAGAGGAATAACATAAAAAAAATAAAACCTAACATGAACTGTTTGGTTGATCCTCATGAAAAAACCATAATTCCCAAAGATTATATACAAAACTCTGATGAAAGACTTAAAACGTATGGTCTCATAGAAGAAAAGTCTAAAGATGGTTTGTTTAAAGAAATAGAAGAAAACCTTAAAGATCGTTTTGGACCAATACCAAATGAGGTAAATAACTTATTAAAATGCATGAGGGTTAAATGGTTGGGAGCCAAGTGTGGTATTGATAAAATAACAATTAAAGAAGATGTGCTTCGTTTTGTTTTCTTTAAATCAAAATCAGAAGATGTAAAAACAAGAACCTTTAAAAACATTGTTGATGTTTTTGAAAACATGAAAAACAAATATTATGTTGTTGATAGAAACAATCAAATAATAATAAAGCTTTTTGGTGACCTAAACCTTGAAAAAACCTTGAAAATTCTTAAAAAAACAAGTAATTAAAGACAATAATTTCTTACTTTAATTGTTATATGCTCTCAAAAAGTTAATTTTTTGTATTTTTGCTAAAATTTAAGACTGAAGATGAAGATATCTTATTACATGATTTTAATATTGGTTGGTCTCATCCTTGAGGGTTGTTCAATATTACCTTTTGGAAACTCGAACCCGTCAGCAAGAAATCCTGGATCAACAAGTACAACAACAAACCTAGAATATTTTTCCGATGCTTTTGCAGAAGAAGATGAGGAAGGTTTTGTTGTGGCTGGTTTTGGTGGACAAACACCCGGACCTAACCAAGTATTTGTACAAGGTGGAAGGGCGGTTCTTGGTACTTATGAAGAAGATGTTTTTTTCACTCACGATAATGTGGAAAGGACAGTAACCGTTCAGTCTTTTTACTTAGATCAAACCGAAATTGCAAACATTCATTGGTTAGAGTATTTGTTCTACATTCAAAGAGATTCGAGTGAAGCTTTCTATTTAAGCGCATTACCAGATACAACCGTTTGGGAAAAAGAACTTGCATACAACACACCATATGTAAGTAATTATCTTAGATATCCAGGGTTTAGATATTATCCTGTTGTTGGTGTAAGCTGGAATCAGGCTGTTGATTACTGTAGGTGGCGAACGGAAGCTGTAAACAAACAGAAAGCCATTGAGTATTATGGAGAAGATTATATTGATGGGGACATACCACCTGTAGAGTCTGGTGTTTATCTTCCTGAGTTTAGGTTGCCTACGGAGGCGGAGTGGGAATATGCTGCTTATGGACAAGTGGGAAATCAATTCCTAGACGAAAACCAAACCCAAAGAAGGTTGTACCCATGGGACGGAAGAACCATAAGAAGTTCAAAAAGTGGTAGTGTTGGAAAGTTCCAAGCAAACTTTAAAAGAGGAAGGGGTGATTATGCTGGTATAGCTGGTGCGCTCAACGACGCAGGGTTTGTAACTACTTCTATTTATGAATATGCGCCAAACGACTTTGGTCTATACAATATGGCTGGTAATGTAAACGAATGGGTTTTTGATATTTATAGACCACTTAACTTTCAGGATATGGAAGATCTTAACCCAATAAGAAAGAGTGATTTCTTGGATGATGAAGAGGACTACGATTCTGAGAACTTTAACTCAATGATCAGTAATGCCTCAAGGGTCTACAAGGGTGGATCTTGGGCTGATGGAGCAATGTGGCTTTCTCCGGGAACTAGGAGGTTTCTAGATCAAGACTCATCAGCAGCAACAATTGGTTTCAGGTGTGCAACAACAGCCTTAGGTACAGCAACAGCAAGTAACTAGGTTATTATATCACACAACACTCTCACTTACATTA
>CABYXZ010000003.1 GCA_902523065.1 uncultured Marinoscillum sp. | reverse complement strand
GAACTATTGTAGCCATAGGAGCACAAAATAATGGTGGCAATGGTACTAGTGCTGGTCATGTAAGGGTTTATGAGTTTCAGTAAGCTAATACTATCTTTTGGTTCTGATTATAAAATAGAAAAGTTAGAAAAAAGCGGGATGGACGGGATTCGAACCCGCGACCTCCTGCGTGACAGGCAGGCATTCTAACCAGCTGAACTACCACCCCGGTTGAATTTGATAGGCAAAACTATCTTTTCATTAATACTTATAAAAGCAAAACATTAAATTTTTAAATTGATTATTTCAAATTCATATTAAATCTTTCATAAATTTACCCTTCAAACAAAATCAATATGTCTCTAGACTTTGAAAAACCAATAATTGAGCTTGAAGAGAAGTTGAATCAGATGAAAGATATTGCTGCCAGAAATGGTAAAAGCTTAGATGATGAGGCTGTACTTCTAGAAGGTAAAATCATCGAGTTAAAGAAAGAGATCTTCTCAAACTTAACTAGATGGCAAAAAGTCCAACTTTCAAGGCATCCTAATAGACCATATTTCTTAGATTATGTATATAAGATAACCAATGAGTTCATTGAATTGCATGGAGATAGGGTAGCAAAAGATGACAAAGCAATGGTTGGTGGAATTGCTGATATTGACGGAAAATCAGTTGTTTTAATTGGTCAGCAAAAGGGTAGAACAACAAAAGACAGACAATTCAGAAATTTTGGTATGTCAAATCCTGACGGATACAGAAAAGCTCTTAGACTAATGAAGATTGCTGAAAAATTTAACATGCCAATAGTTACTCTAATTGATACACCAGGAGCATATCCTGGACTGGAAGCTGAAGAGAGGGGACAGGCAGAAGCAATTGCTAAAAATATACAACAGATGACTACTTTAAAAGTACCTGTTATTTGTATTGTAATAGGTGAAGGTGCATCAGGTGGAGCTCTCGGTATAGGGGTTGGAGATAAAGTGTATATGATGGAGTATACATGGTATTCAGTTATATCCCCTGAATCTTGTTCTTCTATTCTATGGAGGAGTTGGGATTATAAGGAGCAGGCAGCTGAAGCTTTAAAATTAACATCTTCTGACCTAAAGAAAATGAAAATTATTGATGGTGTCATTAAAGAACCGTTAGGTGGTGCTCATAACGACGTTGATTTGGCTGCGAAAAGACTAAAGAAAGTTATTCTTGATGATATTCATGCCCTAGAGAAAATTAAACCAGATAAAAGAATTGATGAAAGGATAAATAAATTCTCTCAGATGGGTGTCATCAATGATTAGTCTTCTAAATAAATTCATATTCCTTAATATACTTAAATGGAAAATCACAGGAGATATTCCTACAGATAAGAAGTTAATTTTTGCTGTTGGACCCCACACATCTGCTTATGATTTTTTTGTTGGATTATTTTTTAGATCCCATTTAAAAATGGAAAATCAGATTAAATTTATAGGTAAAGCAGAGTTATTTCAGATTCCTATATTTGGTCTCTTTTTGAGAAGTATTGGTGGAATACCAGTCATAAGAAATAAAAGCAATAATTCAGTTGATTATTTAGTTAATGTTATTAATGATAATCAAGAAATTTATCTATCATTATTTCCAGAAGGGACTAGAAGTAAAGTAGATAAATTAAAGACAGGATTCTATTTTATTGCATTAAAATCAAAAATTCCAATACAACCAATTGGCTTTGATTTTGAGAAAAGAATAGTAGATTTTGGAAAAAAATTTAATCCATCAGGAGATATTGACAAAGACATGAAACATATTACCTCTTACTTTAGTAAATTTAATGGGAAGTTTCCTGAGAATGGTTTAAACCACTAATTCTAATGTATTTTTATACTGTTTTAATTTTCATCTTAACAAGCGTATTCTTTTCATTTGAAAGAGACTCCGATGCTGTTGTTAATACTCAAATTATTTTATCTGATTCCTTACTATTCCCAAAGGCAAAACATAGAGAGCAATCAAAACTTATTCACCAGTTACTTACTAAATATCATTATAAAAAAGTTAGCCTAAATGATTCTTTGTCAGAAAAAGTTCTTGATAAGTATATATCAAGCTTAGATCCTAACAGAGAGTATTTATATAGCTCAGATATAAATTACTTTAAACAGTATGAGAGGCAGATGGATGATTACATAACATCTGGTTACCTTGAACCTGCTTACGAGATTTTTACTGTTTATCATGAAAGGGTGAAAAATAGGATTGATTTTGTTTTTTCGATGCTCAAAAATGAACCAGATTTTTCTAAAGTAGAAGATTTTTATCTGGATAGAAAAGAATCAGAATGGTTTGATGACGTCGAACAGATGGATGATTACTGGAGAAAAAAGATTAAAAATGCTGTACTAAACCTTAAAATTTTAGGAAAAGATTGGAACTCAAACAAAGAGACGCTTGAGAACAGATACAAAAGATTCAAGAAGACAATAAATCAGTTTAACTCTGAAGACGTTTTCGAAATATTTATAAACTCTTACGCAGAGCTTTATGATCCGCATACTAACTACTTCTCGCCTGTAAATGCAGATAGGTTCGAAATAAATATGAGTAAAACATTTGAGGGCATTGGCGCTAGATTACAGCAAGACATTGAGTATACGACTATTTTCTCTATCATGCCTGGCGGTCCAGCCTACAGAAGTAAGTCGTTAGAAAAAGGGGATAAAATCATTGGCGTTGCACAGGGTGACGAGGGTAGTTTTGAAGACATTATCGGTTGGCGATTAGATGACGTTGTTAGTAGGATTAAGGGACCTAAAGCGTCAGTCGTAAGATTATTGGTCATAAAAAAGGAGTCGTCTATTGATGCCTTTCCTGATACTGTTAGACTTGTAAGAGACAGGGTAGATGTTGTGGACGAAGACGCAACATTCGATATAGTTCCATTTAATTCAAGCGATAGGCAGTTTAACATCGGTGTTATTAAGATCCCTAGTTTTTATATAAATTTCGAAGATGCTCAAAAGGGAGTAAAAGATTATAAAAGTGTTACTAGAGACGTTAAGAGGTGTATTGATTCTTTAAAAACACTTTCAGTTGATGGAATAATTATAGATTTAAGAAATAATGGAGGTGGTTCATTACAAGAAGCTATTGACTTGACAGGACTTTTTATAGAAACTGGACCTGTTGTTCAGATTAAATCCTCAAACGGTAGAATTGAGATTGAGAAAGATTTTGATAAACAAATACATTACGACGGTCCACTGTTGGTATTAAATAATTCATTTACCGCCTCATCATCTGAAATTTTCTCAGGTGCATTGAAAGATTATAAAAGAGGTCTCATTGTCGGAGAGCCAACTTTTGGTAAAGGTACTGTTCAAAATCTACTTGATTTAGATAGATTTTTTCCAAAAAGTAGTCTGAAGTTTGGTCAGTTAAAAATAACACTAGCTAAATATTACAGAGTAAGCGGGGGAAGTACACAAAAGATAGGCGTGAGTCCTCATGTATTATTCCCAAATATTTATGATAGAGAGATATATACTGAAAATGCAAGAAAAAATGCATTAGAGTGGGATAAGATAAGAGACATATCTTTTGAGAATAATAATGATATTTCTGAATCACTTGTGGATCATTTAAACTCAAAGTTTATTAATGATACCAAGTCTGATTCTTCACTTATTAATTACCTTTCATTTGTTAAGAGAACAGAAGAAAATAGAAAGAAAAATACAATTTCACTCAACTATGAGACAAGATTGGAAGAAAAAAAACAAAGCGATAGTCAGAATAACTCTCTCAATACCTCATTAAAAATCACTGAAATATTTCCAATTGAACAAGAGGACTTAAAGAAAAAGATTAAAAATGATTTGTATCTGAGGGAAAGTGTTAAGCTTTTTGTGGAGATGATTGGCTATAAAAACTCCTAAAAATCTAATTTATAAACAACTTCTGTTAATAACTAATACTTAGATCGTGGATAATTATGTGGGATTAATGTGTAAAACTTGTTGATATCTTTTCTTTTTTTTTGTGGAGGTTTATTCAAAAATAGTCTTACTTAGTATCATCAAGCGAGAGATATAAATGTTGAGACATATGTCGAGGCAGGTATCTAGAGCGAATAGAGGAACTACGGTTCCAATATACGAAATAGAAACAAGCTCTCAAAATGTAGTCTTAATTTATTAAGATGAAACTTTGGGGACATTTTAACTGTAGCTTGACGTTTGGAAAGCACCACGGTGATTTTTAAATGAAAAGGGCAGATATTCTTAGGAATTGATGCCCTTTTATTGTTTATAGACATTCCTAGATGAGATTCAATCTTCTTTTTCATACTTCTTTTATTAACTTAATTTTTTCACCCTTAGTTCCTTTTGTTTCACACAAAAATGAACTTAAATATATTTTTAAGAGTGGATCAGAGGGTTATAATACATTTAGAATTCCATCAATCATAACCACTGATTCAGGAGTTGTATTAGCATTTGCAGAAGGAAGAAAAAACAGTTCATCTGATTCAGGAGATATTGATTTAGTGCTGAAAAGATCTATAGACGGAGGAAAGACCTGGGGTGATTTAATAATTATCAGAGACGATAGCACAAATGTATGCGGTAACCCATCCCCAGTAATTGATAGAAAAACTGGAAAAATATTTTTGTTATCTACATGGAATAGAGGAGATGACACTGAATCAGAGATTATCAATATGACAAGTGTAGATACTCGAAGAGTTTATGTCATGAATTCAATAGATGAGGGATTGTCATGGTCAAAACCAATTGAAATTACAGACAAGGTAAAAAAACCAAACTGGACTTGGTACGCAACCGGTCCAGTTCATGGGATTCAAATAAGAGAAGGAAGTAAAAAAGGAAGGATGATAATTCCTTGTGATCATATAGAGGCAAATACTAAAAAATATTATTCTCATATAATATATTCTGATGATGGAGGAAGCTCTTGGAATATTGGAGGCACTACACCGCAGGATCAGGTTAACGAATGTTCTGTAGCAGAGATAGGGAAAGGAAAGTTGATTTTGAATATGAGAAATTATGATAGAACACAAATGAACAGGAAAATATCCATAAGTAACGATTATGGAGAGTCTTGGGGAGATATATATGATGATAAAGCACTTGTAGAACCTATATGTCAGGCAAGCATTTTAAGGTATTCATTCAAAGGTTATGGGAGAAATGATTTATTATTTATAAATCCAGCAGATAAAAATAAACGACTGAATATGACACTAAGACTAAGTAATGACTTAGGAAGAACATGGACAAGAGAATTTTTACTTCACGAGGGCCCTTCGGCATATTCTGACATAACAAAATTAAGAAATGGCAATATTGGTTGTCTATTTGAGGCTGGTAAAAATAGCCCGTACGAAGGTATTGTTTACAGAGAAGTTGATGTTAGAGTCATAAATTGACATAGTATAATCCTATGTTGATAAGTTGTTGAAAACTTTTAAATCAGATGTATTGTATAATTAAAAAATATTGTCTTACTTAGTTTCATCAAGCGAGAGATATAAGAGTTGAGACCTAGTCTCGGCGGTAAGTTTGAAAGTTAAAAGAAACTACGGTTTCCACAAACAATAAAATGAACGGCTCTCAAAGCGGAAACTTAGCTTGCTAAGCGAAAACTTTAAGGACACTTTAACTGTAGCTTGACGTTTGGAAAGCACTACGGTGATTTTTAAATGAAAAGGGCGGCATATTCGATAAGAATATACGCCCTTTTATTGTTTATATACCTTTTTACTAATCAAGAATTATTCCCATAGCACCTTTCTCTCTAAGATACTTCGTGAAATTAGGGACATCGACACTAACTATCTCCTGATATGGATTTATATATCTTTCATAATCAGATTTTAGTTCTTGAACCCTATCTAGCATCCCATCATTTGGAGCCTGATCATCAGTAGTTAATCTGTCATAAAGGTGAGTGATGTGATTTGTCCATTTTCTAGGATAATTAATTTCATCTTGCGAAGTCTCTATCTTGTCTTGATATAAATTGTTCTCTACCTTTTTTATTGACTCTATTATTGAATTACCAAGATCTTTGACTTCTTTATGGTAATCTTTTCCTTCTGTAAGACTAATAAATTTTGTTATCTGACTTACTATCCCTCTCATCTCACTTAATTTTTCTTGAGATTCATTAATGAGCCCAACTACTTCAGAGGATACGTTGAACTGCATCTCTAGATCCTGTGCAGATATTTTCCACCTTGGATCCATTCTCACCTCTAAAGGCTTAGAATATACCTCACCCTTAACATTTAGTTCAACTGTATAGGTTCCAGGAACTGCAAGTGGCCCATTTCCTCTGCTAGCACTGTAATACATAGAAATGAAGTCTTTTTGTATCTTAGGCTCTTCATGTTCTAGATCCCAATAAACCGTATGCGTGCCAGCATATACTTTCTCTTCATCATAATCTACGTCGAAGAGATAACTTGTTCGTTCTTGAAAATCAACAACAATATTTCCACTTGGGTCTTTGATGAACAACTCAATTTCATCAACATTATAATCTCGAGGAAGATAGAACGATATGTCATTCTCAAATCTGATGCCACCAGATCGTCTGCCTCCTCCAAGATTTGTCCTAAGTGCAGGTTCTGGAGTAAATAGAAGGGGTTTATCGTCTATTAAATGTATATCTTGAAGTACATTTATTTTATCTAAGATCCAAAACCCTCTTCCCTGGGTTGATATGGCGAGATCATTCTGAGTAACCTCCATATCAGTTATAGGGACATGAGGAAGATTCATTTGTAATGAATTCCACGATTTTCCATCATTGAAGCTTACATATGCCCCAAACTCAGTTCCTGCATAAAGTAAGCCTTTTCTTTCTGGATCTTCAGCTACAGCTCTTACAAAATGATCAGATGGAATTCCATTATTCTTTGATATTATCTTCCAATTCTCACCGTAATCGTTTGTAACTATTATATATGGATTAAAGTCATTGTTTCTGTAATTGTAAACTGCCACAATAGCTCTGCCAGGTTCGTGTGAGGATAATTCGATTTTATTAATAGTTCCTTGGTATGGAATAATCTTCTCCGGTGTAATATTTACCCAGCTTTTTCCTCCGTCTCTTGTGATATGTATTAAACCGTCATCTGATCCTACCCATATTTCTCCCTCGTTATGAGGAGACTCTTCTAGAGCAAATATAGATGAGTACACTTCTACTCCTGTAGCGTCATTTTGGATTGGCCCACCTGGAATATCAGCTTTCTCTTCATCTTCATTGAGTAGCTGTCTTGTCAAATCAGGACTTATAATGTCCCAATTTACAGCTTTGTCTGAAGTCACGTGAACAACATTTGAACCTACATAAACATTATCTGGATTGTATTTTGATACAAATACTGGGTAATTCCACTGGAATCTATATTTTAGATCGTCCTGTCTTGTTCCCTCAGTAAGGTGAACGTAAGGTGTCCTCTGGTACTCTTCACCAGTGGCAAGGTTTTTATAAGTAAACTCACCGCTGTAACCGGTTGAATATATAATGTTTGGGTCCGTTGGATGAACTGCTATATCAGAGCACTCTGTTCCTCCGGCATTGAACCAGTTCTGGAAGGGAGTAAGTGCAGGTAGTCCCCTGGATGGCACTGATATAGTTGAATTATCCTGTTGACCAGCATACATTCTGAACGGAAACTGGTTATCAACTGTAAGCCTGTAAAACTCAGGAGTGGGTTGATTTAACTGTGTTGACCATGTTTCTCCTCCGTTTAATGATACGTTAGCCCCACCGTCATTACAATTGATCATTATCTTGTTATTGTTTGGATTTATCCATACTCCGTGGTTATCACCGTGTTGAGTGTACAACCTCTCGTCGAAGGTTTTTCCTCCGTCAACCGACTTATAGAATCCAGTGTTAGAGGCATAAATTATATTCTCGTTAACAGGGTCAGCGTTAATATGAGAATAATACCATCCCCTTTGTCTTAACTTGTGATCTCTATTTATCCTGCTCCATGTTTTTCCACCGTCATCTGAGCGGTACAGTCCACCTTCCTCTTCTTTTTGAGCCTGAATCATGGCCCACAAGCGACTGGAGTTAGCAGGTGAATATTCTACCTGTATTTTACCAGTTAATCCCTTAGGGAGGCCCTCTGTAAGTTTTTTCCAGCTCTTACCGGCATCTTTTGACATAAAAACACCTCCTTCATCACTTCCGTCAACAAGTGTCCACGGTTTTCTTTGAACAGTCCAGAACGATGCTAGAATTTCATTTTCGTTATCTGGATTGATTTCTACATCTCTTGCGCCTGTTTTATTACTTATGAAATATACTTTCTGCCAATTTTTTCCTCCGTCGATCGTCTTGTAAACACCTCTTTCCGCGTTTGGGCCAAATATATTACCTAGTGCAGCTACGTAGACTATATCTGAGTTTCTGGGATGAATCTCTATTTTCCCTATCAAACCTGCCTTAGGGAGTCCAATAAACTCCCAGTTTTCCCCAGAATCAACAGATTTATATATTCCGTTACCTATTGATATATTTCCTCTCGGGTCAGCAGAGCCGGTACCCACATAGATAACGTTTTCGTCAGATTCTGATACAGATATAGCTCCTATAGAACCTACCGTAATCTGCCCGTCTGATATGTTTTTCCAGTTATTTCCTGCGTCTGTGGTCTTCCAGACACCGCCACCTGTAGTTCCCATGTAGAACGTGTAGGGCTTAGATATTACACCAGAAACGGCGGTTGATCTGCCTCCCCGGTATGGTCCAGCAAATTTCCACTCTAAACTCTCGTATAATTGCTCAGTCGAGATTTCTTGAGAGTAGGAACTATTAGTACTAAAAATTAGAAGTAAAATTAAAGAGGGTAGTAGTGTTGTAAGTTTTTTCATTTATCATTTTTTTTTCAATATAGGTAAGAACTTTTAAAACATTAAATATTCCTATTTTTTTTAAAAAACACCATTTTAGGTAAATCTAAAATAATTAACATAATACATTGTAAATGAGTAAGTTATATATTTATATTACAATCAAATATTTAATATATATCTAAAATTAAAAATTGCTTATTAAACAACCTTTTTTCGTCTTTTTTTTGGAACTAAAAAAATTTATCTCTTCATCACTGAGAGATTCTTTAAAATATTTTTAAATTGAATAATGGTCAGAGAAAATTGGGGTAGTAGGTTCGGTTTCATAATGGCAACAGCTGGATTTGCTATAGGAATGGGTAATATTTGGAGGTTTCCTTACATTGTTGGTGAGAGCGGTGGAGGTGCATTTATCCTTGTCTACTTACTCCTGACTGCGATTATTGGTATTCCTTTACTAACTGCTGAGGTAAGTTTAGGCAGGAAGGCTCAGCTAACACCACTAGCTGGTATGAAGAAATTAACGTCTCCAAGCTCTTTCTGGAATATAATTGGCTGGGTTGAGCTCCTGACAACCATTATTATCCTTGGTTTCTACCTTATGATCATGTCATGGGTGACGGTATACCTTAAAGAATACATCACAGGAGAAGCCTTTTTATATGACTCAGACACAATACAGAGCCATTTTAATGATCTCCAAAGAGATCCTGGTACACTTATAACCTATTGTGCTGTCATATCGGCAATAATGGCTTTTGTTGCTGCTAGAGGCCTCCAGGGAGGTGTAGAACTCGTCTCAAAGGTATTCATGCCGGTACTACTTGTAATGTTTATAATACTCGCATTTGGATCTAATACATTTGAAGGGTCCTCCGAGGGTTTGCTATGGTACCTTACCCCAGACTTCTCAAAAATTACGTTTGGAGTCATTTTAGCTGCATTAGGACAGATATTTTTCTCAGTAGGTATTGCCTTGACTGCTGGCTTTGTTTTTGGAAGTTACCTAGATAGAAATAACAGCGATATCCCGGGAAGTGTGGGAATTGTTGTATTTTTTGACACAGCAATAGCAATTCTAGCTGGACTTGTAATATTTCCTGCTCTATTTGCCTTTGGAATAGAACCTAACTCTGGTCCTGGCCTATTATTTGTTACCATGGCATCGTTATTCAAGGAGATTCCATTTGGAATGTTTCTTGGGGGCTTATTCTTCTTTTTGGTGTTTATCGCCGCATTTACATCGATAATTGGACTTCTGGAGGCCGTCATATCAACAGCGATGGATTCTTTCAAAATTTCTAGAATCAAATCAGTTCTTATTTGTGTCTCCATGACCTTTATTCTATGTGTACCTAACGTACTAGGATTTAGCACGTGGAGTAGTTATGAGATCCTCGGAATGAGTATTTTTGGTTTCTTTGACTTCATATCAGCAAAAATATTACTTCCTTTAGGTGGCCTATTGATATCAGTCTACGTGGCTCACGTCTGGGGATTCAATAACTTTATGAGGGAGACAAACAAGGGCTCAGAAAAGATAAAGGTCACACCTATTTGGGAACCAGTAATGATATTTATAATACCAGTCATAATTCTCGTAATCCTTATTGTAGGGCTTACAGGCGAGAATTTAGCTTAAAATTTACCAGTATGGACAAGATAGATTCACTTAATCAGACAGCTGATTTTCATAGGTTATTTAACCACCCAATCCTAGATAAGCCTACTATTCCAGACAAGAAGAGGTGTGCTCTGAGGGTTGAGCTCATCTCTGAGGAGTTGAGAGAACTAAAGGATGCTATAGAGGATAATGATATAGTAGAGATCGCTGACGCGCTCTGTGACATTCAGTACGTGTTATCTGGGGCCGTTCATGAGTTTGGGATGAGTGAAAAGTTTGTCAGGCTGTTCAACGAGGTGCAGAGGTCCAACATGAGTAAGGCGTGCTTATCTGTTGAGGAGGCTGAGGAGACAGTAGAGTGGTACAGGAAAGAGAAAGACACTGAATGTTACTACGAGGAGAAAGACGGTAAATACCTTATTTATAGGACATCAGATAGGAAAACATTGAAGTCAATAAACTACTCTCCGGCAAATTTGAAAGATATTCTTGAGGACTAGCTCAGATGTTTGTATTTACATTATTTAGGTCAGAAAATGATTTTCTGAGCCTCTCAATCATAGCCTTTTCTCCCTCAAGTAGCCATTTTCTAGGATCGTAATACTTCTTATTTGGCACGTCATCACCTTCAGGGTTGCCTATTTGACTATTAAGGTACTCCTGGTTTTTTGTGTGGTAGTCGTTAACACCCTTACAAAATGCCCACTGCATGTCAGTGTCAAGATTCATTTTCACTGCTCCGTACCCTATAGCCTCCCTTATCTCGTTAGTTGACGACCCAGAGCCACCATGAAAGACAAAATTTATGGGATTTGATTCAGTATTATGCATCAGGGAGACGTATTCCTGAGACTTCTGTAATATGGTAGGAGTAAGCTTTACGTTTCCTGGCTTATAGACTCCGTGAACATTACCAAAAGCTGCTGCAATCATGAAATTCGGGCTAATTTTAGTAAGTCTATCGTAGGCGTAATTAACTTCTTCAGGCTTGGTGTAGAGTTTTGATTCGTCGATGTCGGTGTTATCGACTCCGTCCTCTTCACCACCTGTCACTCCAAGTTCGATCTCAATGGTCATGCCCATCTCGTTCATCCTCTCGAAATACGTGCAGCAGATATCTAAATTCTCTTCTATTGGCTCCTCAGATAGATCAAGCATGTGTGAACTAAAAAGAGGTAATCCCTCCTTCTTGTAGAACTCTTCTCCCTCCTCAAGTAGCCCATCAATCCAAGGTAGTAACTTCTTTGCGCAGTGGTCGGTGTGTAAGATGACTGGGACGTCATACTCCTTTGCCATAAGGTGAACGTGGTAGGCGCCAGATATCGATCCTGCGATAGCTGCCTTCTCGTTTGTGTTGTCTAGATGTTTTCCGGCGTAGAAACTTCCTCCACCGTTAGAAAATTGGATTATAACCGGCGCATTAACCTCTTTCGCTGTCTGAAGAACTGCGTTCACAGAGCTGGTATTGACGACATTTACAGCGGGTAGGGCAAAATTATTTTCGTTGGCGTAGTTAAGTAGTTCAGTGACCTCGTCACCGTGAAGAACACCTGATCTAAATTTCATAGTATGTTAGTAAGTTTTTCCGCAAGCTAGCCACATACATCATTTTTTCAAAGGATTTACGTAATTATGTACATAGAGCGATTTTGATCTGTTCAGTGCGTCAAATCGTATCTCAAGCTTTATCTGCTCGTCTTCCATCCTGGTCTCCTGTCCATTGCAGGCAGGGTTGTAGCTGATGTAGTAGTAGAATATTGTCTGGCTCCTAGTGAATAGTGTCTGGTTCTCTGGTCTCCCTAAAATATCGATGATCTCGTTTTGGTTGTACCTTAAGAATTTATCTTGGTTGATATCTATCAGTGATACTAGATCCATTCTCTCTCCTCTGCATCCGTACTTATCCGTCACCCAGGCATCGTAATTCATTCCCTCAATTTCAGGGAGTTTAGTACTACAGGAATATAGAAAAACCGTCAAAATAAGCGAGATTGATATGAATATTTTCATCATATAAATTTAGATCTTTTACAAATAAGATTCCCATTAATTATACATTAAAAAAAATGTTTGCACGAAACAAAATAAATGTTAACTTTGGTCTTCTTTTTCTTAAGGAAGGAGTATAACATAAACCACTAAAACACTTAGTTTGAAATCATTTTACAAAAAATTATTTCCTGCTACTATTGTATCTACTTTACACTCATTTTGGTGGTTTTCGTTATTCTTCTTTATTTCTAACACACTTTTTGCGACAGATTACAACATAACAGTAACGGCGTCTGGGAATTCAAACTATATCTTTAATAGCAGTGGTTTAGGTTTTACAGATGAAAATGATCCCGATATCGCCGTGAAAGTTGGTGATAAGTTGATATTTGATGCTACGAGTAACACCCTTGGCACACACCCTTTTGCCATAGTTAGTGCACTCACATCATCTGGAGGTTATGCCTCATCAAACTTAGTATCTGGAGTAACTAATAACGGTCAGAATGGTGTCACAATAACGTGGGACCTCACAGGAGTCACCCCAGGGGAGTACTTTTACATATGTAAAAACCACCCCAATATGGTTGGAAAGATTACTGTTAGTGCTGTTACCTCTGATGTAAATTTTATAGCGGATGGTTCTTTCGAAGAATATACGCCTACTGATGAGGAACAGGCGACCTTGTTACCTGACTGGTTTAGTTGGAATGATGCTACTCCAGACTTAAATAAGCAAGGAGGCTTTGAGACATCTTGGTTTAGTTTTCAGACGCCTGTAGATGGTGATAATTTCATAGGAATTGTATATCGTCCAGCTGGTGTTATCCCACAAATAACTTTCAATTTTAAGGAAGGTCTTTCTCAGGATCTCTCTTCAGTAATTGCATCAGGAACCAAATTAAAGTGGTCAATATGGGCAGCATCTGGGGAATGGAAAAACGAAACATACGAAAATGAAGTAACGGTAACGCTTGAAATATGGGGTAATGCGAATAAAAGTCAAGTGGAAGGTACTTTTGGCGATACACCAACAGGTGCCGTATTAATAGACGAGATTGATATAACCGGTACTGTGATGACACTTTATGAGTCGGAATTTACAGCGCCTTTTGATATAGCAAATATATCATTGAGTGCTCGACAGGCACAAGGTCTTTGGAGCTCAGTTATGTTAGATGATTTCTCTACAGGTTCCTCAGTATCTCAGGTAGACACGGACGGTGACGGTATCAATGACGATGTTGACGTCGACGACGACAACGACGGTATTTTGGACGAGATTGAGGGTAGCGCTGATACAGACGGAGACGGTACTATTAACAGTTTAGACCTTGATTCAGATAACGACGGTTGTAACGATGTTGTTGAGGCTGGCTACGGAGATATTGACGGCGACGGAAAAGTTGGTTCGGCTGATGCCGAATACACCGACGATGGTAAGGTGAAGAATGTAACTTACAAGTTTGAAAGCGAGATCGACGACCTTGATGGAAATGGGACAAAAGATTATCTGGAGAAAGGTTCAGAACTTTCAAAGACTTCAGACCCAAGCAGTGTAAATGTCTTAGAATATTCAAACGTGACGTTTTCAGCCGCTGGTGAAACTATTGAAGATCTAGGTACTATCTCCTACAATTGGCAAATAACTACAGATAATGGTGCTACATGGGTAAATATAAGTTCTTATACCTCTGATAATCCGTCACATCCTGGAAAGTACTCGAGAGAGACAACAACAACACTTAAAATAGATTCTGTAGAGGCCTCAATGGATGGTTTCCAGTATAGGCTCCTTATGCAGACGAATGCTTTTAAATGTGACCAAGACGTTACTTCTAGTGCGGCAGAGCTTTCAGTTTTTAGGACTGACACAGACGAGGACGGTGTCCCTGACGATGATGATGTTGACGACGACAACGATGGGATTCTTGATACTGAAGAGGGTGGTGAGACTCTCGATACCGATAACGATGGAATTCCAAACAGGATAGATCCAGACTCAGATAACGACGGTTGTTTAGATGTTAGAGAAGCAGGTTTTGTAGATTCTGACTCAGATGGTAAGGTTGGCTCTCCTGTAATCACTGTGAACGATCAAGGTAAAGTATTGTCTACTGGATCAGGACCATTCACTTATGAAACACCTAATGACTTAGATGGAAACGGAATCAAGGACTTCTTAGAGGCAGGAAGCGGTGTACAGTCATACACAAACCCTGACGGTGTTATTACCACAGAGGGTCAGGAAGAGAAGTTCTCTGTAAATGTAACCTCCCTATCAACAATTTTCTATCAGTGGCAGAGAAGTACTGACAACGGTGCTACGTGGACAGACCTAACAAATGACGCGGTATACTCAGGTGTGAATTCCGATGAACTTACAATATCAAGTGTCACGGTCGAGATGAATGGTGACCAGATAAGGGTAGAGATCTCTACACCTGCATACTACTGTGTTACTGAATTAACGACTTCTTCAGCGCAGATTGTTGCTACCGAAGATTTTGATGGTGACGGGGTTGGAGATGAAGATGATGTAGACGACGACAATGACGGTATAACAGATGTGTTAGAGGGAGGTGTTAATACCGATACTGACGGTGATGGGATACCAAATAGGTTAGACCTTGACTCAGATAACGACGGCTGTAACGACGTTGTTGAGGCTGGCTACGTAGACGGTGACAACGACGGAATTGTAAGTGTGGCACCTTACAAGTACACAGATAATGGTAAGGTTGATAACATTATCTACAAGACTAATGCTACCCTTGATGACCTTGACGTCAATGGTTCAAAAGACTTCCTTGAGGTGGGGACAGCACTAGCAAAGACGTTAGACCCAGTGAAGGTAACTACAATTGAGTATGCTACTGTTACATTCTCAGGTAACGGTTCCACTACCGATGATAAGGGTACTATAACCTATGATTGGCAGATAACTACAGATGAAGGAAATACGTGGACTAATGTTAGCAATTTTATATCAAATAATCCTGAATACTACGGTAATTACTCAGGTCTAGACTCTACAGTATTAACTATTGACTCAGTAGTTGCCGAGATGGATAAGTACGCTTACAGGTTGTACATGACTACACCTGCTTTCAAGTGTGATAAAGATGTTACAACGAACGACGCTGAACTTAGGGTTTACAAGAAAGACTCTGACTCTGACGGCGTCCCTGATGAATTAGATTCTGACGATGACAACGACGGTGTCACCGACCTTTTGGAGGGTGGAGACACGCTTGACACTGATGGTGATGGAATCCCTAACAGACTCGATTACGATTCGGATGGAGACGGATGTAAGGATGTTGATGAAGCTGGTTTGTCAAACGACGAAAACTCTGACGGGAAGGTGGGTATCCCGCTTATTAATGTAAACGACCAAGGACTTGTTACATCTACAGGTAATGGAATTTACACATATTCAGATCCTGATGATTTAGATGGTAACGGGGTATTTGATTTCCTAGAGTCAGGCTCATTTGCGAGTGTTGCATCAAGTCCGACTGATGTCACGGTAAGTAATAACGGTAGTGCAATATTTGTCGCCAAGGGCTCCTCAGACGGCACAATAAAGTATACGTGGCAAGTCAGCACTGACGAGGGTAATACGTTTGAAGACATTGAGACAACTACCGGCGACGGAGGACAGTCTGAGATCATGATTGTTGGTGGAGGATATCCAAGGAATAATCAATACAGATCATTTTTAGAGATTTACGCAAACAAAGATATCGAGGCAAATAAATATAAGATAAGGCTTGTAAATTCTCAGAACAACTATGTAGAAAGGAATCTTAACAATTTTACTAAGGCTGGTAATTTCATAGTAGTTACCGATGGGGGAACCAATAACTTTAATTTATTCTTTGGAAGTTCTTTAAGTAATGTTTACGGTAGCGGCAAATATACACATTACAACTTCGGTAATCTTGCATATTTCAGATTTGATAACAGAATTGAGATAGTGAGAATATCTGACAATAAAGTTGTGGACACCTACGGTAAAGCAACAAACGAATCTCCAAGTGTCTCAAACCCTGACCCTGCTTATGGTTGGGTTACACCTTCAGGGTACTTTAAGAGAAAAGACAACAGGTATGCCAACACTGAATTCCATGAAAGTGACTGGATTATTTGCCCAAGTTGCCTTGACAAACTCGTTAATTCTACATCTGTAAAGCCTTACCCTGTAGATAGTTTGGTTATCCCAGCTACAACTCTCTACACTGGAATTAATGACGACACATTAAAGATAAACGGTATCCCAAGAAACTTTGATAGGTACCAGTACAGAGCGAGGGTGCAGACGCTCAACTATGCTTGTGATGACGGCGTTTTCTCAGAGCCTGCAGAAGTTGTTGTGCCACTAGACTCTGATGGTGACGGTGTGGGAGATCCAGATGATTTAGACTCTGACAACGACGGTATCAAAGACTCAGACGAAGGGAATCCTACAGATGACTATGATGGTGACGGAATACCAAATTATCTCGACCTTGACTCGGATGGTGATGGCTGCTTTGACGCAGTAGAAGCTGGATTCTCTGATCCTGATGGTGACGGTATGCTTGGGACTGGTGAACCAGCTGTAAATACTGATGGAATGGTCGTAGGTCATGATTATACAACAAGTCCCCAAGATTTAGATCAAAACTCTGTTGCCGATTACCTTGAGGTGTCAGGTAACCCAAGTATATTCACACAACCAAGCCCAGTAGTAATAGATGAAGAAGGCAACGCCATATTTTTCTCTAAGGCAAGTCTTCAAACCACATTTACTAACTGGGAGGAAGGTAAACCTAATGGAAGGGATGGCGGGACACATGCATTTCTTAATACTCAGTATGTTAATAACAAGGGTGCTCAAGATTTCGCCGCAAATAAGTTAGATCTATGGTTTGTGGTTGAATTCGATTCGATAACAGATCCAGACATAACAATTCAAGTAGACAATAGTAATCTAAGTTTTATGTTCCACTACGCCGGTCATTCATACTATTACTCTCCGGTGAGAAAATATTATTATGCAGCTGTCGATTACGCTCACTCGGTAGGTGGTTATCTAGTTGTTATGAATAATTCGCTTGAGATGGAGCTTGTTAGGGAGGGAGTATATAATGTGACTAATCAAGCAAATAGAAATATCTGGATAAATCATTACAGAGATCCAGAGGCTGCTGGTTATGTAGAAAATGATTTACTCACAGGTTGGGTTTCGGGATATATACCTAACTCAAATGTAAGCTACCAGTGGCAAGTTGGTGTGGTTGTAGGCTCTGATACGACATGGACAGATATTTCTAACGGTACTAACTACGCGGGAGTAGATAATGATACTTTGAGCATAAAGGCTGCTCCAGCGAGTTTCGATAATAATTTGTATAGGCTAAAAGTCTCTACACCATCATATGCTTGTTCATCTACGCCAGTTTACTCAGACCCTGCACCTTTGAGAGTATTGGCAGATCCTGATAATGATGGTATCAAGAATAGTGCTGATCTCGACGACGACAACGACGGAATCTTAGATGTTGACGAGGGAGGTGATGACCTTGATACTGATGGGGACGGTATACCAAATAGATTAGACCTGGATTCTGACGGTGACGGATGTAATGATGTCGAGGAGGCTGGGTTTGCTGATACTGATGGTGATGGTAGGCTTTGCTATGATTCTAACTGTGTTGATGGTAATGGTAAAGTATCTTCACATACTTACCCAACAGCTAAAGACGGAGACAATTCAGGAATAGCTGATTTCTTAGAGGTTGGACAATCGCCAACAATAACTTCAGATTTATCTTCGACTACTATAGCATCAAACGGATCTTCTACATCGATGAGTGTTGTATCCACTATTGATGGAATCCAAGGCTCTTCCAGCTACACGAATTGGAGGCCACGTGAGCCAAACAATGACAAGGGTCAGCATTATGCTTACACATATGTTAGTGATGGAAAGTGGGATGATTTTAAAAATGGTTATGGAAATATGAGGCAAATTGTAGAGTTTAACTCAACAAGAGACGACGATATTTCTGGATATAAAAAAATATTGGACTATAAGGGACACTCCTATTTTATAAAAACTAAAGACCAAGCAATATCTGGTTACTGGACTACTGCTAGAGATGAAGCAAATGCGATTGGAGGTTATCTTGTAGTAATAAACGACGATGCTGAGAATACACTTGTTTGGGAGGCGGTGAGAGCTTATTCAACACAACGTAACTACTGGATAGGTCACTACCAGGATACTAACAGTCCATTTTACACGGAGCCTTCAGGTGCTTGGACAACTGTAGAATACCCTTCTATTGTAAGTTACACGTGGCAGGTGAGTAGCGATGATGGGTCTACGTGGACAGATATAAACGCAGAAAATGATACTGTTACCTTTGGTTCTTCGGGCTCTGGGTCTAATTTATTTACGAATGGTTCATTAGATGGTACTGTAATTTTCGGTGGTGTACCGGATGGTTGGGCAATTTTTTCCTCAGAGGTGATAGGAGGATTAACACCTGATGTCAATAATCTCGAAAATCCAGCTTTAGCAACTACCTCTTACGCTGTCTCAGATGATACTAATCTTTCAAGCTCTAACGACGGAGGTACTTGGGTTGGATTCCATGATCGTATTGATGAGCCGTGGATATCTGACAAAGGATTTGGTGATGTTAGGGAGGGATTTTATCAAAGTGTTTCCCTTAAAGCAGGTGTCACCTACACTATAAGTTTTGAACAAGCTAATTTTGGGGCAGAAGGGGTGATTTCTTTAATAAATAATGGTAAAGTGGAAGTCTTTATTGATGCTGGTAGTGCAGAGCCTAGTACTTTAGTTGGTGATGGTGGCGCTATGTCGCTTGGTACAGGGTGGAATAATGCCTCAGTTACCTTCACACCAACAGCATCGGGTTCACACTCGATTGGTTTCCGTGCTAAGACAACATCTGGTGATAAAGAGGGAGCATATTTGTCCATTGATGGTATAAGTGTTCAGGAAGCGGCTTCATCTACTACTACTACTACTGCCTACACAGGATACGGAACAAATTCACTTACTATTAACCCAGTATCTGATAATATAAATGAATATCAGTACAGGGTAATTGCATCAAATCCAGGATTTGCTTGCGCAGTAAATGACACTTCTAATGTTACCACCCTCATTGTAAGAGATGATTTCGATCAGGACGGTGTAAGAGATGAACTTGATGATGACGACGACAACGACGGTATTTTAGATGAGTTCGAAGGAGATGGTAATACGGATACCGACGGAGACGGTATGCCAGACTCTAGAGACCTAGATTCAGATAATGACGGATGTTACGATGTTGACGAGGCGTATGGAACCTCAACAGACAGAGATCCTAACGACGACGGAATATTTGGAGATGCTAATCCAACAATTGAACCAAATGGAACTGTTAATGGATCAACCAGCACCTCTGGTCTTGATCAGGATGAAAATGGTGTTAAGGATTTTATGGAGGCTGGTGCAGCTATTACTAGTATCAGTTGTCCGGATGATATTGTAGCTACTGAGGGATCAGACGTAAGTATCATAACAGCACCTAACGGTCAAGGAGAGACAGTTGTGAGATATAACTGGCAGTACAGTAATGACTCTACAAACTGGACAGATGTAGGAGATACAGACCTTATGTTCCTAGGTATGGGTCAGGCATCTAGATCAAACGATGACGAGGGTAGGCCGAAGTTCATTGAGCTTATCGCCCTTAAGGACATTCCAAATCTTAACAAATACAGAGTCTATAACTTCCAGAATGCTAACTCTTCTAATTCATATTCATATGACTTAAATGGATCTGTTAGTAAGGGCGGTATTATTCTATTATACTCCGTCGATACAGAATTCCAAGACTTCTTTGATATTAATACCTCTTCATACGCTAGAAGTTTTAATGTAAGTAACCTCCTAAGATATGGAATGAGGGGTGGAGACGATTCCTTTGTACTCGTTGATGGTGACAAAGATCAGCATAACGATATTGTGGACATGATAGGTAGGAAGGGTGAAGACGGTACTGGTAAGGCGTGGGAGTACAAGAGAGGATGGATGAAAAGGAAGGCAAATATTCTAGCTAGTAAGACATTTAATGAGTCTGATTGGCAGTACTGTAACGATTGCTTCACAAAAGAGGGCAATTCAGCATCTACTAACTTAGAATCAAAAACACCTTACACAACAAATAGTTATGGAACATCTCTACCTACATTTAACGAGTCAAAAGGTGATACTTTAGTTATTGAAAATATTGTTAAAGCTTTCACTGGATACCAGTACAGGGCAATAGCTAGCACTCCAGGTTTTGTGTGTGGTGATAACGATACTACATGTGCAGTAACAGTAACAGTTGTGGGTGATAACGACAGAGACGGGATACCTGACGAAACAGATGTGGACGACGATAACGACGGTATATTAGATTCAGTAGAGGGGGAAGATACTGACACCGACGGGGACGGTATCCTTGATAAATTTGATTTAGATTCAGATGGAGACGGATGTTTTGATGTTGATGAGGCAGGGTTCACCGACGGAGATGGAGACGGTATCCTTGGTACTGGGACGCCTGAGGTTGAAAACAACGGTGCAGTTAAGGATCATTCTTACTCGACACCACTCGATGGTGATGGTAACGGCACAGCTGACTACCTTGAGGCTGGATCATCTGTAACCATAACAAATTATAACAATTATTTCCTTTCCGAAGGAAACGATACTGCAATGTTCTACGTGAACTATTTCGTTTCAGGTACTTCGAGACTTCACTGGCAGGTATCAAAAGATAATGGCTCTTCATGGGCAGACATTGACGCTAGCGATAGTGGAACGGCTTCGACAGGCGACACAGAGACTTGTGTATCATCGGAATGGGGTTCTTCTCCGTGGACTTGGACAGATGGTGTGTTACACGATACTATATCTAACGTAGTTTTAGGAAATGATATTATCATAAAAGTTGACGAGAACACAAACGTAGACTGGGAAACTGGTTATCCAAAGATTGATAACTCTACATTTGGAGGTATTAGAACACTTGGTCTTAGCCTTGATCCAAAATCAGGATCAGGAGAATCTGCTGTTAAAACAACAATTACCTTCCCTAATGTTGTCAATGACCTGAGGTTGTTCCTTACCGATATTGATTCAAAAACAGGTAATTGGAAGGATAAGGTTGTCATTTCATCAGACGCTGGAAATCCAACTATTGAGTCTATTAATACCAATCCTACCTTCACAGTTAGTGGCAATACGATAACATCAAAAGAAAACTCAGAATCATTTGCTGATAACAGAGGTACAGCTAAGCTTACCTTCCCAGATGGAGTTAAGACAATTACTATAACATACACTGATGTTTCTGGCCTTGAAGACCCAGAAATCAGAGGTATTGGAATATCTTTCGATAATATCTGCATAAATACAGGATCATCCAACTACTCAGGAATTTTCAACGATACCTTGAGCATATACGATATCAGGCAGGGAATGGACGATTGGAGATATAGACTTAGAATAACAAATCCTGGCTATGTGTGTCACGACACAACCTTCTCACCTGCAGCTCGACTCGATGTTAATTCAGACTGGGATAATGACGGTATACTAAATAACGTGGATCTTGATGACGATAACGACGGAATCCTTGACACCGACGAGGGCGAGGGAGATCTTGACGGTGATGGAATTAGGAATAGATTTGATCTTGATTCTGACGGTGACGGATGTTTTGACGTATTAGAAGCAGGTTTCACTGATAAAGTTCTTGATACTTCGGACGATGGTATTTTGGGTGATAATAGGCCATACACAGTCGATTCGCTTGGTAGGATAACATCAGGTCTACTCGGTGATGGTTACACAACACCTAACGACTTAGATGATAACGGAGTAAAAGATTTCTTGCAGTACGGTATGAATGTTATAAGTGCAGGACTTAATAGTAATAATTTAACCATGTTAGAATCAGGTACTGGATCCTTTACTATAACTGCCAATATTCCTACTGGTGATTTAATCTTATACCAGTGGCAGGAAAGTAGGGATAACGGTGGTTCTTGGTTTGATGTACCTGAAGAGAGTCCATACTCGGGAACCCAAACAAACAAGATTGTATTTACTCAGCCTGATGACGCTATATCGGGCTATAAGTATAGGGTAATACTCACTATACCATCATATGTCTGTCAGACAATAACTCTTGATTACGAAGGTACTATAATTGTACTTCCTGATAACGACAAAGATGGAATTGCAGATATAGAAGACGATGACGATGATAACGATGGTATAAGAGATATTTACGAGGGAACAGGTAATCAGGATAATGACCAAGATGGAATAGTTAATAGGTTTGACCTAGATTCAGATGGTGACGGATGTCTTGATGTTATCGAAGCTGGATTCCTTGACACAAATGGTGATGGTCTCATTGGTCCAGATAGTAAGGACTCATTGTTTGTCGACTCGATAAACTCATTAGGTTTTGCAGCGATCATAGATTTTGGAACATCAAGGGGTAGAGTTAATAGTTTTGGTGGTTATTCAGAGCCAAATGATCTTGACGGAAACGGGATTTATGATTTCCTTGAGGAGGGAGGTGAAATCACAGATGTACAGTGTCCAGATTCTGTGACAGTAGATGAATTTGGTACTGCTGTTTTTGATGGTGCAGCAAAATCCTTGTCTCCTCTTGACTATCAGTGGGAAATAAGTAAAGACACAGGCAAAACCTGGACAGATATTAATGAGTCTGGTCTAATGTTTATAGGAATTGGTAACGCCTACAGAAATAGTGATTATGATGGCTCACCTAAATTTATTGAGCTTTTAGCCACAAAAGATATTGACGACTTAGAAAATTACAGAATATATAATTATAGTAACGGAAACGGAATTAGCTCTTATCATGGACAGTTTTCTGGTTCTATTAAAAAAGGCGAAAAGATTTTAATCTACTTCCAAAGATACTCGAGCTTCTACTATTTCTTTGATAACAGACACCCTTCAACGAGTTCAGGATATGCTCAAGTGTATGATTTTAGTTCATTACTCTCCAATGGTATGCAGGGTGGTGACGATGTCTTTGAGATAGTATATAGTAAAGAAGATGGAGTTGGAGGATTTGACAGCAATAAAGATGTTGTAGATGTAATAGGTGTAAGGGGAGAAGACGGAACTGGTAAAGATTGGGAGTATTACAGAGGATGGCTCAAGAGAAAGCCTAATAAATTTTCATCTAAGACATTTAATGTAGGTGACTGGATCACGTGTAAAGATTGTTTTAGAAATTCAACAGGGACAGGATACGCTACAACAAATAATGCTGCATCAACTAAGTACGACCTCCTCGACTACACTACAAGTCAGACTGGTAACGGTGGAAATTCTTCAACTCTAGTTCTTAAAAACATGACTTATGAAGAGTATCATGGATCACTAGTTCGTGTGAAAATATCTAGTCCTTCTTTTGTTTGTGCAGAAGATATGGTCAGCTGTGAGGCAAGAATAACCATTAGTCCTGTAGACACAGACGAAGACGGCGTTCCAGATAGAGAAGATGCTGACGACGACAACGACGGAATTCTTGACGTAGATGAGGGAGGTGAAGATCTTGACACAGATGGAGACGGTATACCAAATAGAATTGATCTAGACTCAGATGGAGACGGATGTAAAGACGTTATTGAAGCTGGATTTACAGATGATGACGACGATGGATTAGTTGGAAATGGAACCCCTAGCATTGACGTTACAGGTAAAATAGATGGTCACTCGTACGGCACGCCACCCGACAACGATAGTGACGGCACAGAAGACTTCCTTCAAGTTAGTACTCAGGCTGTGGTAGTAACTCAACCTGTTGATGTAGTTAGACAAGGTGGAGATGATGCAGAATATAATGCTGTAGTTACGGGTGACGCAACAATTACTTATCAATGGCAGTACAGTGACGACGAAACCTTGACCTGGAACGATTTATCAGATGGTGGAACATACTCTGGAGTTACTACAAATACACTAAGCCTTACAGCAGTATCTGAAGAAATAGACGGATATTATTACAGGTTAAAG
This sequence comes from uncultured Marinoscillum sp., assembly GCA_902523065.1. Taxonomy (GTDB): domain Bacteria; phylum Bacteroidota; class Bacteroidia; order Cytophagales; family MED-G16; genus MED-G16. Next base: position 148,783 of record CABYXZ010000003.1, on the reverse strand, counting down.
ATAACAACGCCTGCTCTGGGTTGTGCAGATCCAGTGTTTACCAACGCAGCTATGCTTACTGCAAAAGATGATTCAGACAACGACGGAATTCCAAACATAACTGACAACGACTCAGACAACGATGGTATCCTAGACGTTTACGAAGGTGGTAACAATGTGGATAATGACGGTGACGGAATTCCTGATTATCTTGATCTTGATTCTGACGGTGATGGATGTTATGATGCTGTTGAGGTGGGACATAGTGATCCTGACGGAGACGGAATTCCTGGAATTGGTGCTCCCGAAGTATTTCCTGTTGTTGGTCTTGTTGTTGGTGTTAATTACAATAAGACGCCTAATTTCGACTCAGACGAAAACGCTGTATTCGACTTCCAAGAGTTCGGGGGTCCAATAACTTCTATATCCCATCCATTAAATGTTGTATCCTCACAAGGTAAGAAAGAAGTGTTTGAGGCGTCTGCTACTGCTACTTCTCCTCTAGCATTCCAGTGGCAGCTAAGCACAGATGCAGGGAATAACTGGGTTGATGTACAAGACATAGGTTCGTATTCTGGTTCTAATACTGCAGTGCTAACCATCGATCCTGTTAGTACAGCAATGAACAGTAATAGGTACAGAGCAGTAATAAGCACTCCAGGATTCGTATGTGGTGAGAACGATACGACTGTAGCTGCAAGACTAATAGCATATCCTGATAACGATGGGGACGGAGTCCCAGATCTTGATGATGAAGATGATGATAATGACGGTATCCTTGATATAGACGAGTTCATTGACGATCTTGATGGAGACGGCATCCCTAACTCTTTTGATCTTGACTCTGACGGTGATGGATGCTTAGACGTAATAGAGGCCGGTTTCTCAGATCCTAACAACGACGGTATTCTAGGAGATTCAGTTGGTGACTTAGCAGCAGCAGTTAATTCTTCAAATGGTAGGGTTTTAGGTGTACTTTACTCATACCCACCTCATGTTGCTGACGATCTTGACGGAAACGATGTCTATGACTTCCTTGAGGGTGGAAATCAAGTCGTTATAGATGTGCAACCAGCTGCTAATTATAATGTATCTGAGTTTAGTGATCTAGAACTTGTTGTTGGGGCAATATCAGAAGGAACGAATGCATTCCAGTGGCAGATTAGTGAAGACTGTGAGACGTGGATTGATCTGAGCGAGTCTCCTGATTTAGTTTTATCAGGTGTATTTGAGACAAAAAGTGGTGCTTACGAGGCAATAGAATTCTATGCGGTAAGAGATATTGATGATTTATCAAATTACAGTGTGGGTATTTCATCTGGAAATACAAGTGCAGAACATACCCTTTCGAGCACAGGACTAAAAGCTGGACAGTATTACATAATGTATTATAATAGTGGTTGGGTAAGTCATTTCAGCGACGAAAATTCAGCACCATACAAAGAACAGTATGTGTGGGATTTACGAAATTTAAGTGAAGGCCATTATAACATAAGCCTCTGGAGAAAAGATGCAGTCACAAACAATTGGGAGAAGGTGGATGCATACGGTGACGACTCACAATCCGCTGACGGGTCGGAATGGGATACTGAAGAGGGATGGGCCTACAGAAAAAACGGTAGATCAGCAAGCGCTACATTTAACATCGACGATTGGAATATTGAGAAGGGTGAGTTTAAAGATATTTCTGGTACAAATGCTAACGATTTTGTTACTAACTCCTATCCTCTATTTAAATTTGCTGGTCCAAGTGAATATATAGGTGTAAATAATGATACGCTCACAATCGTGAGAACCCCTCTAAACCTTGATGACAAGAACTACAGGGTAATTGTATCTACTCCGGCATTTAAGTGTGATACGGCAGTTGCATCAAGTTGTGCAAATATCAGGGTTGAGGCTAGGTCTGATACTGACAAAGATGGCGTACCAGATTATATTGACCTAGATTCAGACAATGACGGTATTCCTGACAAAGTTGAAGGGTGTGAGGTTGATACTGACGAAGATGGTATACCAAACTGCTTAGATCTTGATTCTGACGGAGATGGGTGTAACGACGTACTTGAGAGTGGATTTACGGACGACGATGGAGACGGATACTTAGGGCCAGAAGAGGTATTTGTTGATATTAATGGACTTGTAACAAGTGGTAACGACGGTTACACAGACCCTAATGATCTTGACCTGAATGGTGTAGAGGACTACATAGAGGCTGGTGACACAGTAAATATAACGCAAAACCCTGCTACTGTTAACGTTATACTTAACTCTGATACAATTTTTGTAGGATCTGGAACTTCTCCAAGCATAATTTCTCAAAGGTGGCAGCAAAGTGATGATAACGGAGTTACCTTTAGAACTCTTCAAAATACTCCTGATATCATCTTAACTGGTGTTGCTGAAGGTAATAGATATGGATCTCTACAACCTAAAATTGTTGAGCTTAAGGCTGTTAAAGATATTCCTGATCTTCGTTTGTATCAATTAAAAATTGGTTCCTACAATACAAACTTATCTGATTCTGAGCAGCCCCTAAGTAGGGGAGAATACTATTACGTCATCTATAATATTAATTATGCTCGTGCCTATTTAAGTAATTCAGGGCCTAACAAAGATTTTGATTTGGATAAAGCTAAATATAAACAATGGACTAATTTGGGTACTCAATTAAATGGTAGGAATGACCTTTATTTAGAAAAAAGAACTTCTACCAACACATCTGATTGGTTAGAGATCGATAGGATTGAAGCCTCCAATGAAGATAGTTATCACAAAGGATGGAGATATAAGAAAGACACCACCCAAGTATCTACTTACTACCGAGCTCAAGATTGGATTACTTGCTTATCATGTCTGGATAATGAGATAACAAACATTACTGCTGGTAATGATGACGACGACTATACTCTTGTCGACGGGGATACTATATTCCATAACTTCCCTCTTGGAACCTATGGAAATCCGGTAATAATATCTGGTGTTAGATCTGACACTCTGAAAATTCAGAATATACCTTTCTCAATGAATGGGTACAAGTATAATCTTGAGATGCAGACACCAGGCTTTGCATGTGACCCTGACGTTTCAACAGATGTCTCAACACTGAACGTATTCCTACCTGATTTTGATGATGACGGATATCCAGATAAGGTTGTTGACCTCGACTCTGATAATGACGGAATACTTGATGTTGATGAAGACACAACAGATATTGACGGTGACGGATTTCCTAATTACATAGACCTTGATTCTGACGGGGATGGATGTCCTGACGCAGTTGAGGCTGGATTTACTGACCCTGACAACAACGGATATCTTGGAATCTCACCAGTGCTTGTTGGTCCTAAAGGTAAAGTTCTGAACCAGGGAGGATACACTAACCCTGCAGCTCTTGATCTTGATGGAAATGGTGTAATGGACTTTATGGAAAAGGGTTCTCAGGTTAAAATAACTAGAAATCCTAGCAATCAAATATATTACGACAATGATGCTCAATTCTTTGTTGTTGCCAATTCTGATGCAACTATAAGTTACCAGTGGCAGATTCTTCTTGATACCACTTCAGGAAATGTGTGGACAGATCTTACAAATAACGAAGACTTCTCTAGCGTGACATCAGACACCTTAAACGTTGTTAACATACTAGATTATTCAGCTAATAAATTTAGAGTCAAAGTCTTTACCCCAAGTTATGCTTGTGGAGACACTGTTTTCTCATCCCCAGCTCAACTGGTTAATTCATCCGATTGGGATAATGATGGCATACCTGATAGTGATGATATAGATGACGACAACGACGGTATTTTAGACGTGAGTGAAGGTGAGGATGAAGATATAGACGGCGATGGTATTCCTAACTCAAAGGATTTAGATTCCGATGGCGATGGATGTTATGATGCTGTAGAAGCAGGTTACACCGATGAAGATAACGACGGGTATCTTGGAACTTCACCAGTAGAGGTGTTTCCAAATATTGGTACAGTAATTGGTCAAGGAGGATATAATCCACCTGAAGACGATTTAGATGATAACGGACTCATGGACTTAATTGAATTTGGATCTGCTGCAGCTGCTAGCACTATACCAGTTAATGATACACTAATTGCAGGTGGAAACGCTTCATTTACTGCCTCATTTACTGCTGAAGGTACTATTTTATACCAGTGGCAGTACAGTACAGACAATGGAAGCTCGTGGGCTGACGTACCAGATACCTTAGTAGTCAATAACGATACATCTTATCACACAGGAGCTAACGACACCACCCTTGAGGTGACTAACGTGACATTTGACATGGCTAATTACAGTTATAGGCTCGTTGCAAGCACTCCATCATACAAGTGTGGACCTGATACTCCATCAGCTGCTGCGTCTATAAAACTTGCAGGAGATAATGACAAAGATGGAATAATTGACATAATTGATCTTGACGACGATAACGACGGTATCTTAGACTCTATAGAGGGAGGAGGAGACACAGACGGAGACGGCATACCTGACTGGTTTGATCTTGACTCTGATGGAGACGGATGTAAAGACGTTGAAGAAGCTGGATTCGAAGATCCAGACGGAGACGGAGTACTCTGCACGAGCCCAGTTATTGTGGACGGAGTAGGTAAGGTAGTATGTATTGAGGAGGGAGTCTGTGAGGATAACCCTAACAACATGTCATGGAATGCATACAGTAGTACTGGTGGTTCTGCTATTTTTATTGCAGATTCTGAAAAATCACCAGGATACTACAGATTAACCAATTATAATTATAACGTCTGGGGATCAGTATTCAGAAATGGTCCTCTGAATGACGGTAAAGTAGACCTTAGAGGCGACTTTGTGATAAAGGCAGACCTATACTTCGGTGTTCAAGATAATAGAGGTTCTGGTATTGCGTTCAACATAACTCCATCCAAAACCCAAGGTAACCGCAACAACGTCGATGAGTTAGCTATGAACTTTAACAATGTTCTATCTGTAGAGTTTGATACGAAAAATAACGGAAGTAGCTATAACGATATACCTAATGACCACTCCTCACTCCACATTAATGGTAACAATATCGCTGGAACATCAACCCTTGGAGTTACAACAAATTCTCAATACGATTATTGGACCCACTCAGAAAGACCTATAAATATTGTAGATCTTGGAAATCTAGAGGACGGTGAGTGGAAAGAATTCACATTTAGCTGGAATGCTTCGTCAAAGACTATAACAGTTGATTTCGAGGGACGGCAGATAATGACTTACCAGGTAGATATAGTAAAAGACGTCCTAAATGGTTCTAACTATGCCACATTCGGTTTCACATCTGATGGTTACAACTCTTCAAACGAGCATAGAGTATACATCAAGAGTGTCTGCGAGGTTGATGCTAGCTCTGGAGAATCTATATTTAAAGGTTATAAAGTACCTAACGATCTTGACGAGGACGGAGTATTTGACTTCCAGGAGAAAGGTGATGTGCCAGAGTTCTCAGAAAGCTACGATGATAACGACATAGTAATTATAAAGGAGGGAGCAGACACTACCTTTACTACATCGGTGACGTACGACGGCCCTGGCGATGTAGTGTGGCAGATGTGCAACGATGATTGCTCACAGTGTACTATAATTGAGAAATCTCCTGGACTTATGATGACAGGTATATTTAGGGGAGATATTGCTGGAATCGAGCCATCTGTTATCGAGCTGTACGCACTTGAAGATATCCCAGATCTCAGCATTTATGGTATTGAGATCGCTGAGGATGGTTCTGAAGCATCTGGTGTTGAATACAATTTAAGTTCTATGTCACTTGATTCAGGACAGTTCTATACTGTGTCTAGTAATACAATCTACCACAAGTCTTGGTTTGGTAGTGAGCCTGTACAGCAGTCTTTATACAGTACTTTTGATGGTGATGATGCTGTTTTACTTTATAAAAACAATGAAATTATTGATGTATTCGGTGCTCCTGGCAAAGACGGCTCTGGTGAACTTTGGGATTACACATTGGGATGGTCATACAAGAAAGATGGAAGAATTTACTCATCAAACTTCAATGTCAATGATTGGATTACTTGTAGAGGATGTTCTCTAGGATCTAGTTTCAATGATGAAATGGATAATCCATTCCCAATTGGTCAGTTCGCTGGTGCTCCTACCTTTGAAGACATCGACACAGATAATCTCAAGTTATTAAATGCTACTACCTCTCTTGATGGTGTGAGGATAAGAAGAGCTGTAGTAGATCCTGCTTTCAGTTGTCTACCTGAGTCTGGTGGAGATTGTATAAGGGTGGGAATATTCCTTGATAACGACAATGACGGAATTATTGATGAAATTGACTTAGATGACGATAACGACGGAATACTGGACAGCTTGGAGACAGAGGGTGACACTGACGGTGACGGAATTCCTAATCATTTCGACCTGGACTCTGACGGTGATGGATGTCTAGACGCAGTTGAAGCTGGATTTGGTGATGGAGATGATGACGGTGTTCTTGGAAACTCACCTGTAACTGTTGACTCTCTTGGCCTTGTTACTTCTGCTCCTGACGGGTACACAACACCTGCAGATAACGACAACTCTGATGGTTACGACTTCCTTGAATTTGGAACAGTAGCTGTTCTTGTATCAAGTCCAGACACCACACAGACCACAGAAGGTAGCAGACCTTACTTTGTAGCTAAAGGTACTGCTATAGGTGGTGCAATGATTAATTATCCATTTGATGATGACGACTGGATTAAATTAGATAATGCCTATTGGAATGATTCTGAAAAACACTTTAGAATTACTGAACAATACCATTATAGAGACGGTCAGATATGGAATAAGAATAGGTTAGATATAAGTAGAAATTTTGTCGTCTCTGCAAAAATGTATTTTGGAACAAGAGATACTGATGGTGCTAATGGTATTGCATTTGTGTTACAATCTACTGGTACTAGTGCCTACGGAGGTTATTCTGATAATCTTGGCTGGCATTCAGGTAATATCGATAATGCCTTAGCTGTTGAATTTGATACGTATAATAATGGTAGCAATGAAGACACAAACGAATCTTTATATATTTCAACTTTCTTCAACAACGATAGGAAAAGGTATTTACAAACAAGCTTATCAAACCTAGAGGATGGAAAATATCATGATGTATCCTTCTCATGGAATTCCAATGAAAAATCGATGACTGTTTCTTTAGATGGTATTACAATTGCAACCTATGAAAATGATATAATTGAAGGAATCTTTGGTCAGGAAAACGTATGGTTTGGATTTACTGGATCAACTCAAACCACGTGGAACCACTCAAATATGCAGAAAGTAAAAGATATAAGCGTTTCAGGTACTTACGAAGGAGATAGTGGTGGTAACGTAATCTATGAGTGGCAGTACAGTACAGACTCAGCATCTACTTGGATTGACATAACCTCTGAGGATACCCTTGAATTTACCGGAATCAATAACGATACGTTATACTTACCAGATGTTTCTAAGACCTTTAACGGTTATGTATTCAGGGCTGGTATAAGAAATCCTGCATTTGCGTGTGATCCTGGTATATTTACTCAACCTGCACTGATATCTATACTTCCTGACAACGACAAAGATGGAATCCCTGACGATAAAGATTTAGATGACGATAACGACGGTATATATGACCTTAAAGAGGGTGGAGACACTCTCGATACCGACGGTGACGGTATACCTAACAGGTTTGATTTAGATTCAGACAACGACGGTTGCCTAGATGTTACCGAAGCTGGTTTTGATGATAACGACACTAAATACACAGAATACGACACTATTCATGAAAATATAACGTGGTATCCTACTGGTAATGCACCTGATAATTCAAACAATAATGAGCACCATATGCTACTCACTTCTCAGGGTTATAACGATATAGCAGAAAACGCTAACATGTATCACGTAATAGAGATATCGGAGATAACTACGCAATCAATACCTGGATATACAAATAAGTATGAGTACAATGGTCACACGTATTACAAGTCGGCAAAGCCTTCATCCTGGAAAACTGCTAAAGCAAGTGCAGACGCGGTTCCTGGAGCTTACCTTGTGGTTATAAGCTCTCAAGGTGAGTGGAATTTCTTAAAAAATTATTACGGTACAAACTTCTGGATCGGTCTTTATCAAGATCTTGATGCTGAAGATCACGATGAACCAGGGGTTATTACATCTACGAGTATATCAGGTGGGTGGAAATGGGTTCCTAGCCTACACAGAAGTCTGGTAAATTCTCCTGATGGTATACTTGGAAATAGTCCTGTTACTGTTGATGATCTCGGTAGAGTAATAAAAAGTAATGATAATACTACCTCACAAGGTTACTTCACACCAAAAGATGGTGACATAAATGGAGTAAAAGATTTCTTAGAAGTAGGTTCTGCAGCTTTTATCACTACTGAACCGGTCACTGATAGGGTTGATGAGAATGATACCATAGTTTTAGGAACAACAGTAGAGGTTATTGGTACTGCAGTATACGAATGGTATGAGAGCAGAGACACTGGAAAAGTTTGGGTAAAACTTCCTCCTTTCGCTCCATATAGTGGAGTAGACACTGATACCTTAAAAATCCTTGGTGCACCTCTTACAATGAATGGCTACCAGTATAAGATGGTTGTCTCAACACCTGCATACGCTTGTGGTGCGAACGATACCACATCATTTATTCCTATCGCTGTTTCAAATGACAATGATAACGACGGAATACCAAATCATATTGACATCGATGATGATAATGATGGAATCGTTGACTCATTAGAGGTTATTGAAGAGGAGAACGATGATGACTACGACAATGATGGTATACCTAACCATTATGACCTTGATTCAGACGGTGACGGATGTCTTGACGTCGTGGAGGCAGGATTTACTGATCCTGATGGAGATGGAATACTATGCACAAGTCCAGTTATAGTAAATGATGTTGGTCAGGTGATTGGATGTTCTGTAGGAGCTTGCAATCCTGACGATCCTGATAAATATAATATAGTTGGAGATGCTTCATACTGGACTGACGACGCAGATAATAAAGTATACAGACTTACTCAAAATATTGGAAATCAGTCTGGACAGATATGGTCTAACGATAGAATCAACCTTTCTTCTGACTTTAAAGTTGAAGGTAAGCTCTTCTTTGGAGCAAATAATGGTGGTGCTGATGGTATAGCATTTATCATGCAACCAGTTTCAAATAGTGAGGGCTCAAGTGGTGGAGGATTAGGATATATGGGTATTTCACCTTCTATAGGAGTAGAATTTGATACATGGGATAACCCTGAGTACGGAGACCCAACTAGCTCTGATCACGCAGCTATTGTCACGAATGGAGATGGAAATACGCATCTTGAGACAGTAACGCTAAGTAATATTGAAGATGGTCAGTACCATGACTTTAAATTTAATTGGGTTGCTTCTACCAAAACTATGACCGTATCACTGGATGGTAATGAAATTATATCATATACTAGAGATATAGTAGCGGATATATTTAGTGGTAATAATGAAGTTTATTATGGATTTACTGCTGCCACGGGAATGGCAACAAATTTACAGATTGTGTGGTTAGAAAGTGTATGTGAAGGTTCCTCGACCACCTTACCACCTGAAGACGGTTACACTGATCCTCTGGATGCAGACGGTTCAGGTGTTGTAGACTATAAAGAGGTTGACGACTTTACGATAGAGATTTTAACACATCCTCAAGATGTACAGGTGCCTGAGAAAACTACAGGTTACGTATTTACTAAGGTTAATTCAACAGATAGCCTCTCATATCAGTGGCAGAAATCAAGCGACAACCTCACATGGACCAATGTGACTAATGACACCATACTCATCGATAGGGGCGAAGGTGTTTTCGATACGCTTATCTATAGAGGAGCAAACGCAGATACATTATTCATAATGAACCTTGATACCATTGTTGACTCTACGTATTACAGGGTAATAGTTGATATTCCTACAAGTCCGTGCTCTCAGGAGACACCTTCAAATGCTGCGTTTATGACTGTTGTGACTGATATTGACCTTGATAACGATGGTATCCCTAATTCAGAGGAGGGTTATGGCGATACCGATGGTGACGGTATACCAAACTATTTAGATCTAGACTCTGATAACGACGGTATCCCTGATGTAATCGAGGGAGGTGATGGCGATTTAGATACTAATGGAGACGGTATGATTGACGAGAATGATGTAGGATTTGAAGATCTTGACGAGGATGGAATGGCAGACGACTCTGAGGATACGCCTCAGCCTGATACTGACGGTGACGGAACACCTGATTTCTTAGACATAGACTCTGACAACGACGGTATATTTGATGTCATAGAAGGTGGTGATGGTGATTTAGATACCAACGGAGACGGAGTTATTGACGATAACGACGAAGGTCACAAAGACGAAGATAACGACGGGATGTCTGACGCATCTGAGGACACGCCTCAACCAGACTACGACGGTGACGGAACACCTGATTATCTTGATATTGACTCTGATAACGACGGTATATTCGATGTAGTTGAAGGTGGAGACGGTGACTTAGATACAAATAATGATGGTGTTATAGACTCTGAAGATGAAGGATTTACAGATGTTGATGGCGACGGAATGGACGACGATGCTGAACCAACTGACGTTCCTGACACAGACGGTGACGGTAACCCTGATTACTTAGACATCGACTCTGATAACGACGGTATATTCGATGTAGTTGAAGGTGGAGACGCTGACCTTGACACAAATAACGACGGTGTTATTGACGATAATGACACGGGATACTCTGACACAGACGGAGATGGTATGGACGATGACGCTGAGCTGACTGACGTTCCTGACACAGAGGGTGACGGAAACCCTGATTATCTAGATATCGACTCTGATAACGACGGTATATTCGACGTAGTTGAGGGTGGAGACGCGGACCTTGACACAAATAACGACGGTGTTATTGACGATAATGACACTGGTTACTCTGATACAGACGGAGATGGTATGGATGACGACGCAGAACCAACAACTGAGACTGATTCAGATAATGATGGAACACCTGATTATTTGGATATTGATTCAGATAATGATGGAATATTTGATGTAGTAGAGGGTGGAGATGGTGACTTAGATACAAATAACGATGGTGTTATAGATACTAACGATGCTGGATTTGAGGATGTCGATGGTGATGGAATGGACGACACCTCAGAACTCACTACTGAACCAGACAATGATTCAGATGGTACTCCTGACTACCTAGATATTGATTCTGACAATGACGGTATATTTGATGTAGAAGAGGGTGGAGACGGTGATTTAGACACAAACGGAGATGGAGTTATTGACTCAAATGATACAGGATTTACTGATATTGACGGAGACGGCATGGACGACGATGCTGAAGCCACTGATGTCCCTGACTCTGATGGTGACGGAAACCCTAACTATTTAGATATCGACTCTGATAATGACGGAATATTTGATGTAGTTGAGGGTGGAGACGGAGATAAAGACACAAACAAGGATGGAGTTATTGACTCTAACGATACTGGATTCTCTGATAACGACGGTGACGGAATGGACGACGACTCTGAGACTACGCCTGTCACTGAGACCGATAATGACAATTTACCTGACTATCTAGACATTGACTCAGATAATGACGGAATACATGATGTTATAGAAGGTGGAGATGGTGACTTAGATACGAATAATGACGGTGTTATTGATTCTAACGACAATGGGTTTGAGGACCTTGATGGTGACGGAATGGATGATGACGCAGAAAAAACTGAAGAGACTAATTCTGATGCTGATGATCTTCCTGACTACATAGATATTGATTCAGATAACGATGGAATATTCGATGTTGAAGAGAGTGGGGACTCAGTGCTCGACAGCAACAACGACGGTGAGATTGATTCTAATGATATTGGGTACACAGACAATGACGGTGATGGAATGGATGATGATTCAGAGCTCACAACCCAGAGAGATTCTGACGGTGACGAAGTACCGGATTACATCGATATTGATTCTGATAATGACGGTATTCATGATGTCACGGAATCCGGTGATGGAGGCCTAGATACAAATGGTGACGGAGCTATTGACTTTAACGATACAGGTTATTCTGACTCAGACAATGATGGTATGGATGATATATCTGAACTTACAAGAACAATTGACACTGATGGAGATGGATTACTTAACCACCTAGAATTAGACTCAGATAATGACGGTATATATGATGTTGAAGAGGGCGGTGATGCTACTTTAGATACTAATAATGACGGTGTCATTGATTCTAAAGACGATGGATTTGAGGATGTTGATGGAGATGGTATGGATGATGACTCTGAAATTACTTCTGTGATAAGGACAGATAACGACAATAACCCAGACTTCTTAGACATAGATTCTGATAATGACGGAATACAAGACGTTATTGAGGGTGGTGATGGAGACCTTGACGTTAACGGAGACGGTATGATTGATAGCAGTGATACTACTGACGTATACCAATTCACTGACCTTGATGGAGACGGTATGGCTGATGCTTCAGAGGATACTCCAGTTATTGACACAGATGGTGACGGTACAAATGATTACCAAGACCTTGACGCTGATAACGATGGTATATTTGATGTAGTTGAGGGTGGTGACGGTACTGATCTTGATGTCGACGGTGACGGAGTTCTAGACTTTACTGATCAAGATACTAACAACGATGGTATGATTGACTCTAATGACGATGGTTTCTTGGATGCAGATGGAGATGGTATGGCTGATAATTCAGAATCATCAGACCCACCTAACAGCGACGTGACCGAAGATCTTGATGATGGAATTCCAAACTTCCTTGACCTTGATAGTGATGATGATGGATGTTTCGACGTTGTTGAGGCAGGATTCTCTGATCTTGATGGAGACGGTATCCTTGGTGAAGGTGATCCTGATGTTGATGATAATGGACAGGTTATTACTGATGATGAAGACGGATATGAAGATCCAGTCGATGCAGATGGTAATGGCATATTAGACTGCTACGATGCTGTTATTCTTGTAGTTAACATAGATTCTCAACCTCAGTATGCTGGAGACATATTCCAGGGAGAAAACGTATCATACTCTGTCGAGGTAACCGTTGACGGAAATTTACCTCCTGAGTACCAGTGGCAAATTGGTATTGTTTCAGATGACGAGCAAGATACCACCTGGACCGATATTACGGAGAGTTCACAGTTTAACGGTGTGAATACTAATACACTCACAATTAACAATGTTAATTATGAAGACTTCGATAACACCCAGTATAGAGCTAAAGTTACGGCTAAGGGATATACATGTGCATTTATCTTGACTGATCCAATTAATCTTGACGTGAAGATAAGAGACCTCCATGTTCCTCAAGGTTTCTCTCCTGATGGTGATGGAATCAATGATAGGTGGCATATTACAGGTATTGAGTATTACCCTAACAACACTGTTCAGATCTATAACAGGTGGGAAATTAAAGTTTGGGAGGTTGATGGTTATCTTAACGACAGCCCTGAGAAGTTCTTTGATGGAATTGCTAACTTTGGAAGTAGCAACGGTAAATTGTTACCTGAGACTGTCTACTTCTACGTTTTAGATCTTGGAGATACTGACATTGATGGTAATACCGTAAGTGAAGAGACTAGGTATAGGAAAGGAATTGTTTATATTAGAAGACCAAATGAATAGTATATGATTAGTTTGAAAAGAATTTTAGTCATTAGTTTACTTCTTACCTGCTCATTCGCAAGTAGGGCACAACAAGATGCTATGTTCAGTCATTACATGTTTAATACACAATCTATAAATCCAGGTTATGTAGGATCCAGAGAGGTTTTAAGTGTTTTATCGGTCATAAGGTCTCAGTGGATTAATTTTGATGGGGCACCAAACACGCAGACACTATCTTTAAATTCACCTCTTTTCAATGATCAGCTTGGTTTTGGGTTTAGTATTCTAAACGATAAGATTGGGCCGATAAGGTCAACTGCTTTCTCTGTTGACTTAGCCTACCACTTACAGGTTACCCAAAGCGGTCATAAGCTTTCTTTTGGTTTAAAGGGTGGTGGAAATGCGTTTAGGTCTGATTTTTCAACATTAGACTTAGATCCTGGAGATCCAGATGGTATTGACCCTGCTTTCAGTAGAGATATAAGAAGTAAATTTTTACCAAATTTTGGTTTTGGTTTGTATTACAATACTGTAAAGTGGTATGTTGGATTATCAACCCCTAGAATACTCGAGAAAGAATTTGACAACTCTCAGAGGCATTATTTTGCTATAGCTGGTGCTCTTTTCGATATCAACAGAGATATTAAGTTAAGACCAAGTATTTACGTCAAAACGACGAAAAATGCTCCAACTACCATGGATATAAGTGCTTATGCTGTATTTAGAGATTTATTCTGGGTTGGTGGTATGGCTAGAACTGCACTTGGAAGGTTTATACCTGTTGGTAAAGTAGGTGGTGGTTTAGGACTGATGGGTGGAATTAATATTAATGATAACATTGCTATAGGGTACTCATACGACTACTCCATTGGTAATACTACTTTTAAATACAACGGTGGTAGTCATGAGATCATGCTTCGTTACGATTTTATGTTTAAGAAGAAAGATATTATCAAATCACCTAGATACTTTTAGATATGTATAGATTATTATTGGTTGTTTTATTTTTAGTCTCATGTTTGGATCTTTATTCCCAAGAAGTCGAGGATAAAAAGAGTAGGTTTCCTCTTTTTGAGTTGAATAAGGGTGATGATGATACTAAGAATCTTAACTGGGGAAATTTTCACTTTAGCAACGAGTCATACAGAAAAGCTGCGGCAAGATTTTCAAAAGTAAAAAATCCATCTGTTGACATAAAAAGAAAAACTGCCAAAGCTTACATGGAAATAGATTCTGTTGATAAGGCAATGACTATACTTGAGCAGATCATAAATGAAGACCGCAATGTAGAAGCTGAAGATTTCCTAAATTTATCACAACTCCAAGATAAAAGTGGGATGTATACTGAGGCCAACAAAAATAGAAAGAAATATTCTAGGCAGAAGGCTAGGGAGGTGAGAGTATCTCTCTTTGAGACTGATGAAGATTATTACCAAAATCTTCTAAACACTATCAGTAAGTATGACCTAAAAAACCTTGAGACAAATACAGAAATGTCTGATTTTGGTGGTTATGCTGTAAGGTCTGGCGATGATGGATCGGAGATAAATATGGTGTTTGCATCATCTGGAATACAAAACACAGGTAAATTAAGTAGAAGTAAATACATTAGACCTGAAAGGCCGACATTTAACCTTTTCACATCTGATTTTGTTGAAGATAGTATTTTTTCATCTAACGCAGCACTTATCGGTGGTTCAGAGATGAACACTGCTTTTCAAGATGGTCCTGCAGTAGTCAGCGAAGATGGGAAAACAATCTACTTCACAAGGTCAGGAACAAAATCAGGTAGAGATGATGCTTTACATTTGAATATTTACACAGCAAACCTTGACGGGAACTCACTATCTAGAGTGAGGAATTTACCTTTTAATAATGACGAATACTCTGTCATGCATCCAACCCTAACTAAAGATGGTTCAAGGTTGTATTTTTCTTCAAACATGCCTAATGGTCTTGGTGGATTTGATCTTTATTATGTTAACGTAGATGAAAATGGAAGATATTCTGCTCCAGTAAACCTTGGTCCTGGTATCAATACCGAGGGGAATGAGGTTTTTCCTTTCATCTTCAGAGATGATGTTCTATTTTTTGCTTCAAATGCCCACCCGGGCTTGGGAGGTTTAGACGTATTCATGACAGTAGATTTTCTTACTGAAAATCAGCAAGTTTTGAATATGGGATCTCCATTCAATACATCATCTGACGACTTCTGTCTCTATCTTGACACAAAGTTCAAGTTTGGTTACATATCATCAAATAGGAAGGGCGGTAAAGGTGAGGACGATATATATTCTTTTAAAATTGATATCCCCCCTCCATTTGGCGTTGATGACTACTACACGATGGCAAGAGGTGATACCTTAGTACTAGGAGATCTTGGTGTTTTGGTTAACGATGGAGAAGTTGTTGGTACCTCTTACGATATCTTACAAGGCCTTGTCTCAAGATCAACACTCTTAGATGACACACCAAACAAAGGAAGTCTTGACTTTAAGGATAATGGTACTTTTTCATATGTAAATACGGACCTGAACGCTGACTTAGATTCTTTTACTTACATCGTATCAAATGGTGCCCTAGAAAGTGAGCCTGTTAACGTAAGAATTAAGATTATTGATCCAACAGTTCCTCTTGCACAACAGGACATAATAACATTTGCTCCAGGTGAACCTGTAAGAATTGCTCCAGACACTCTTCTTGCTAATGATTCTGATCCTGGTGGTGACCCGCTCGAAGCTATTATAATTAGTGAACCACAATTTGGTGAGATAAATTTCACTGAAGGTGGAGGTTTTGAGTATATACCAGATGATGAGATTCCATTCACATCAGATACAGTATTTTATGTTGCCTCAGATGGATTCCAGTCAGATACTAGCTTTGTTGTATTAAGTAAGCTTGCTGTAGGTGTCAATTTAGCAGATATTATTGAAATTAACCCAATTTACTTTGATTTTGATAAGGCAAATATAAGACCTGACGCTGCTATTGAGCTCGATAAAATTGTTAAGGTTATGGCAGATTATCCAGGTATGGTAATTGAACTTGGATCACATACTGACTGTAGGGGTTCTGACGAATATAATCTATATCTATCAGATAGAAGAGCAAAATCATCAGCTGCCTACATACAGGAGAGAATTGATGAATCAGAAAGAATATATGGTAAAGGTTTTGGTGAAACCACACCTAATATACCAAGTCCTAATGGATGTGGTACCTTATCTGAAGACGAACATCAGCTTAACAGAAGGACTGAGTTTATTATAGTTGAGCTTGGTGGCGCCAATACAAGAGACTAGTAATTATACATTTTCAAAATTTATAAATACAGAATATCCCTAGGGATTTGAGATAAATCATTATTTTAGGCATCTAATATATTGATATGAAGTCATCAATTGCTATTTTTATTCTTTGTTTATTTTCTCTTCTATCGTATCAACTTTATTCACAATCTAGCGTCCACTACATTGGACCTGTTCACTCCAACCAAAAAAATACGCTTTTCGCTAAGGAACAGTACATTTACGTTACCTCTCCACATAAGGGAGGTAAGGTGTATATAAAAATCAAAAAATACGGCCTTGATCCAAATAATCCTGATCTTCATCACGGAATAAGCGAGATCTTCTCAATAGAGGAAGGTAGATCATTCTCCTATAAGGTAGGGGACGATGATGAGTCTGCTCTAGTTATAACTACAAGTGATCTTGGAAAAAATTTAAACTCAAAAGGTATGATAGTTGAAGGTTTTCAGGACCAAGCCCTTACACTTCCTGCACCTATATTTGTCGAGACAAGATTTCAGGCTGGTAATTACGACGCTGACCCACAGACACAGTACACCAGTTGGAATACTATAAACGGCTTTACAGAGCCAAATGATTGTTGTTCAAGCTCCTCTAATGAAGAAAATTATGCTCACATATGGTTTAATGGACTGTGGAATGATTTGCCTAACGACCGTGATCTGCAGTTTATCGTTGAGTTTGACTATAATATAAATAATATAGGTAACGGATTTAACTATCTCGGACAATTTGATGGTCACAGCTACTTTATCTCAACAACATACCATACGTGGCTCGAGTCCAGAGAGATATCACTAAATCTGGGGGGGTACCTCGTTAGTATCAATACTCAGGAGGAGCAGAATAAGATAATGAACTGGTTTGATGAGTTACAGGTCGATGACGAAGAATGGGGTCCGTGGATAGGCTTATTTCAGGATCCTTCAGATCCTCTTTATTTTGAGCCTGTTGGTGGATGGAGGTGGGATGACGGTTCCTCACTTAACTATTACGAGAGACAGCAAGCTAACTCTTCCTTCCTTAAAGGTGAGTCCGCACCAGGCAAATTATTTAGGCTTGGTCACGGCATAAACAATATAAAAACAAATCATAGGAGAGTTTTTGTCACTTTTTTTGCTGTTGATGAAGGTATAACAAATGTAACATTGGGTGATTTGGGTGAGGGATGGGAACATATTATTGGAGATGGTTCTGATTACGAGATTGATGAAGCTGGAAACTATAAATTTTCATTTTCTCAGCACAACACACACGCATTTGCTCTTGATAATGTTCAGTCATCTCCTGACGCAAATTTAGATGCTCTTGTAGGAGCACTTGTAACATCTGATAAAAATATAGTTGTAAATGTTGGATTCTGGGGTGGAAGTAATTCATGGCAGGGAGCAGGTAGGGACATTGGCTTTGATCAGATAAAGCCTTTTGATAACGTGTCAAATGAGTATATTTTCTTAAGAGCTGCTGGAGATATAACTGTGAATGGACAAAGAGAAAACACAAATGAATATGCTGTTATAGTGGCACATCAGGATAATACTAAGTTATGGTTACACACAAGTCTAGAGGACACTGCAGGTACAGCACCAAACTATATGTTGAATGCTGGTGAGTATCAAAAAATTTACTTTGGAGAGTTTGGTAACTCCACATTCTATAGTGGTAACCAGATATACATGGTATCCAATAATAGGGTGTATGGTTATCAGAATATGGCTGGTCACGATGGTGCTCCCACCAAGCAGGCAATGATGCTTGTGAATGGTGTAAATCCTATGGCATCATCTAAGATTGATGGTATCTATAACATAGAAGATATAGCTGGAACAAAGTTTGAGATGCAGCTCAAGATACTTACTTCTACAGGTGCGGATTTATATTTAAATGGTTTAAAATCAACAAACTTTAATCCACAGAAGGAGGTAATATATGGAAAAGAGGAACTTTCATGGTATCTCTTCGATAATAACGATCTCGAAAACATATTACCCCTTGGACCAGATAAAAGACTCACAATAGAGTCCGATGGTCCACTATATGGTCAATATTATGGATACAATGCCGTCCAAGGACTTGCCGGTTATTTCTTTTCTTACTCTGACTTTGATAAAGATGGTATCACAGATGCAGACGACTGGGATGATGATAATGATGGGATTCTTGATGTGTGGGAGATGGATGAAGATCTTGACGGGGATGGTCTAATAAACAGGTATGATCTCGACTCAGATAACGACGGATGTAGCGATGCAGTTGAAGCCGGTTACACTGACCAGGATGGGAATGGCATTTTAGGTTTCGGTGAGACCTATGCGGTAATAGTAGATTCTAAGGGGAGAGTAATCAAAAATGAAGACCAGAGCCCAGTTATTGATGGTTACACGCTCCCAGACGATTTAAATGGAAATGGTGTCTACGATTTCAGAGAAAAAGGAATACAGGCTGAAATAATTAAACATCCAGAAGATATAATAATAGAACCATGTCAAAGCCTTGAAGATATATTTTTTGAAGTAGGGGCGAATGGAAATGCCCTCTCGTATAAGTGGAGAGTAAGCAGAGATAATGGTGTCACATGGGAGAAGGTAAGTATGTTTGCAGATGTAAATAGTTTTTCAGAAAAAAGATTTGAGATCTATGATGCCGATAGTACAGCTTTTAACTATTTATTTAGAGCTGTTGTTGAAACTCCTGGATTTAAGTGTGGAACTATATTATACTCTGAGCCTGCTAGGATTATTAAACTTCCGGATAACGACAACGACTGCGTAACAGATGACATCGATCTAGATGATGATAATGATGGGATTTTAGACACAAAAGAGGATTCCACTGATTTAGACGGCGATGGTATTATTAACAGTTTTGATCTAGACAGTGACGGAGACGGTTGTTTTGATGTAATTGAAGGAGGTTATTACGATGGTGACGGCGATGGTATAGCGGGGGATAATCCTGTTCTGGTAGACTCTCTGGGTAGGGTGATAGCCGACTCAACTAATGTTGATGGGACTTTTATTTACATTGGATACAGTACAGAGAATGACCTCGACAACAATGGTGTACCTGATTACAGAGAGTTGAGTTCAAGTCCTACAGTGACTGTAGATCCTGTATCTGTAGAAGTTCCAGTTGACTTACCGACTTCATTTGAAGTTTCCACAGATTTTGAGGGATCAATTACATACCAATGGCAAATGAATCTTGGTGAGGGATGGATCAATTTATCAGAAAATTCAACCTATTCTGGTGTGAATTCCAATAAGCTAGTTATTGACTCAGTCTTGCAAAATATGGATGGTACTTTGTTTAGGGTATTACTGACGTCCGCTGTTTATTGTACAGAAGACGTATTCTCTAACCCTGCACAACTTAAAGTAATGCCAGATAACGATAGAGATAGAATTCCTGATGTCTTTGACATTGATGATGACAACGATGGGATTTTAGATATAGATGAAAGCACTGGAGACACAGATAGTGATGGGATAATCAACAGTTTTGACCTGGATTCTGATGGTGACGGTTGTCTTGATGTTATTGAGGCAGGGTATGATGATGGTGACGGAGACGGGTTACTTGGTTTGTCAGATGTAGAAGTTGATTCGCTAGGCAAAGTTATTTCCTCATCATCTGGTTATTCTGACCCACTTGATAGAGATGGAAATGGTGTGAAGGATTTTCTAGAGATTGGTTCTGAAATTACTATATTATCTAACCCATTTAGTGTATCTATAATTGAGACTAGAAATGCAAGGTATGAAATAAATGTTCAGGCCTCAGGAACCATTGAGTATCAGTGGCAGTACTCCGAAGATAATGGTATAAATTGGTTTGATACAGAGGACGATGAAGTGTATTCAGGAAGTAAGACATCAACACTAATACTTACTAACGCCCCACTGGAGTTTAACGATTACCAGTTTAAAGTTAAAGTTTCCACACCTTCGTACGTATGTGACAAAGACATTTTCTCTAGTGTAGCACTTACTGTACTTCCTGATAATGACAAAGACGGTATTGCTGACGAAGACGATCTAGATGATGACAACGACGGTATAATGGATATTTATGAGATAGAGGGCCTTGATTCAGATGGTGATGGTGTTGTAAACACTTTTGATCTTGATTCAGATGGCGACGGTTGTAATGATGTTAATGAAGGTTCATGTCTAGATTCTGACGAAGATGGATTAGTAGGATCTAACCCATTTAATGTTGATGGACTGGGAAGGTACGTTGAGAAATATGTTGCTCATTATGATTTCTCAGGAAATGCTGATGATAAATCAGGTAACAATCTTCATGGAGTTGTAAATGGAGCCAGTCTTGTGAAAGATAGATTTGGAATACCCAACTCAGCATATTATTTTGATGGAGTTAATGATAATATAGTTGTTCCACACGACAGCCTACTGAATATAGGTATTTACGAAGATTTTATAATATCCATGTGGATCAAACCATCAGAAAATTTCATGCTTGGTAACAACAACTCGATACTTAAGAAAGTATCAGCTGATAGTTCCTGGAATTACCAGTATAAGGTAGATGGTGACACGTCAACATTTAATTTTAATGTCAGCCCATCAGATATAACCTACAATGAATCGTTATTTCCTTTAAATTCTGGTCAGTGGTACTACCTGACAATAATGAAAGAGCAAAACAGGATTGTACACTTTGTAGATGGAGACACCATATTTTCATATATTGATTCAGCAAGGGTAGGTATAAATAATGAAGATATGGTGATTGGAGGGTCATCAAATGGTGCAGATTGGTTTGAGGGAGTTATTGATGATATTGTTATTGCCAAGGGATGCGATCAGTTGATATGTAGATTTGGTGAGCCTTATGATAGTGATAACTCAGGGGTTTATGATTTCCTTGAGCCAGGAGGACCAGTTTCTTACGACTCTATTTCTGAGTCAGAGATAATAACTGAGTTAACATCGACTGAATTTAAGGTTTATTCTAGTGGAATAAGTAAAGTATTTTTTGAGTGGCAAATCTCAAACGACGGTGGATTAAACTGGCAAAAAATATCAGAATCTTCAGTTTATTCTGGAACAAATACAGATAAATTAACTCTTAATAATACTCCTTTATCCTTGAGTGGTGTTCAATTCAGAGTTATTTTGACCACACCTTCTTTTAAATGTGGCGAAATACAAACCAGTGAACTTTTTGCTCTGACGGTTCTTCCTGA
Source organism: uncultured Marinoscillum sp. (assembly GCA_902523065.1). Taxonomy (GTDB): domain Bacteria; phylum Bacteroidota; class Bacteroidia; order Cytophagales; family MED-G16; genus MED-G16. The sequence continues at coordinate 126,553 of CABYXZ010000003.1, read as the reverse complement.
TAACGATGTTGATGGTATACCTGACTCCATTGATTTAGATGATGACAACGATGGTATACTAGACTCTGAGGAAGGAACTGGAGATGTTGACAATGATGGAATACAGAATCAGTTTGATTTAGATTCTGACGGTGATGGTTGCTTTGATGTTATAGAGGCAAGTTTTAGTGATACTGACAACGATGGTATTTTAGGAGATGATCCTGTGGTAGTAAATGAAGATGGTCTTGTGATTTCAGCGGATGATGGCTACACTGATCCTGTTGACAGAGACGGAAACCTAGTTGCTGATTACCTAGATTTTGGATCTTTTGCTCGTATTATTGTAGAGCCATCAGATATTCATATACTTGAGAGATCCGACACATCCGTGACAGTTATTGCAGACGTAAAGGAAGGTATAACCAAACTATATTATCTGTGGCAAGTTAGTGAAAATGGTGGCATTACTTGGGAAGGAATTTCAAATGATTCAGAGAAATTAACAATTATCAATGCAGACCCTAGCTTTAACGATAGGATATACAGAGTAATTGTTTCAACACCTTCCTTCATCTGTGGAGAAGATGTAGTATCAGATCCATTCAAAATTCTCGTCCTCGGTGATTTTGACTATGATCTGGTAGGAGATTTTGTAGATGTAGACGATGATAATGATGGAATTTATGATTCAATTGAATGTTTTAACAGCTCAATTCTTCAGATTACTGGTGATTATGACTCATCAGTATCTGCATCGTATCCTCTTGTTCTTGAGTATGAGGGTGAAGAAGGTTCTGGGTCAGGAAATAATGTTTTTGGTGATGAAATTAATATTAAATTAAATCCTGCAGCTGGGGACGTTTATGAGGGGTGTTTCTTTGAGTCGGACATTACATTTGATGATGGATTAAATATTAGTGTAGACGGGAAGACTATACTCAGTTTCAATCAGTACCATTGGGATGTGGGGATAGGAAAGGCAAATTCAGAGATAACAAGAGAATTTCGAGCTGGAGGTATTTTTAGTGGATGGGTTCCATGGAATGAAAAAACAGATATACTCTTGGTCATAAGAGATGGAAGTATAAAGTTATTGTCCGAGACGGTTGACGGAAAAATGATTGACGTCATTCCTTATATGGATAACACCGTGGAAGGTTGGGTATTAGATAAAAACTTTGATTTTTCATGTTTAGAAGGGGTTTCTTTATCTATTAAAAATACAAATCATGATGGTCCATCAGGAATTAAATCCAGGAATACTGTCTATGCCTATGTTTGTTCTGATACAGATTCAGATTTATCGCTAGATAATAAAGATTTAGATAGTGATAATGACGAGTGTTTCGACGTCATCGAGGCAGGATTTACGGACTATGACGAGAACGGATTTTTAGGGATTGATCCTATCACTGTTGATTCAGTTGGAAAAGTAACATCAGGTGGTTATGAATTTCCTCTTGATAACGACAAGAATGGAGTTATGGATTACATTGAACCTGGATTTAGTGTAAATATCACTTCTACACCTGAAAGTTCGTATCTCATTAAGGAAGGTGACACCTTCAGTATATCTTACGAAGTTGATTTTGCAGAAAGGTTTGTTTATCAATGGCAAGTTCAAGAGTTTGGTAGCCTCTTCTGGGAAAATATACAAGACACTGTCACAGATAGAATATCATACACAGGAACCAATACAAATACGCTAAATGTAGAGGGAGTAAGATTTGATGATATGCAGGTAGACAATATTTTCCTAAAATTTAGACTTGTGATATCAACACCATCTTTTATATGTCAGGATGATATATTTACTTCACCTACAGATTTTGAGATTTATCACAGGGATCTACACATCCCAAATGGATTCTCACCAAATAATGATGGAATCAATGATTTCTGGATTATTAGGGGGATAGAAGGCTATCCTAATAACAAGTTGAGGGTGTACAACAGGTGGAATAATAGGGTTTTTGAGCGTAAAGGCTATAAAAATAACTGGGACGGAAGAAATCAGATGCAAATTTATTTTGGTAACGGTGATCTTCCTGAAGCTACGTATTTCTATATTTTGGATCTTGGAGATGGATCTAAACCACTAACTGGGTTTGTTTATATAAAGAGATAATAAAATTTAAATGACCTATTTACGTTATTAAAGCGATAATTTATTCATATGCCACATCTAAATCTTTATATTTGTGGATAGTTGACATAAGATGAAAAGATTTTTTACGTTTTTTCTTTTTCTTTTTACAATCCAGTTTAATGGTTATTCAACTAGCTGTGGTACAGCAAGCCAGTCACTTGGTGCTGCTGACGGTACCTTCGAGTCTCTAGCTGGTATTGCATCGGGTTTTGCATTAAATGGAGCTGCTGGAGGTTTAAATGGAGCAGCTTGGATTAAAAGAGAAAATGATCCTGACTCTTGGTTAACACCCCTTCCAAATGTAACAGAATTTAGTGCTGCTGCGGGTATGAGTGCTTCACCTGATGGAGGTATTTTTGCTGCAATATATTCTGAACAACTTAGTTCAATTCCATCATATAAAGAAGCTTTTTCTACCACCGTATCCAATTTGATAATAGGAAAAAAATATACTCTTAAATTTTATCTTTCTAATGCTGGATACCTAAATGTTAATCCTGGAGATCTCGGTAGGGTTTCAGTCACCTTTGGTACTGAGACGCAATTATCTGATGAAATTCAATTTTTAGGAGTTGGTAATCAGGAATGGAAAGAGATAACTATGGAATTCTATGCCACCTCAAATATTCAAGATCTAATATTTAGCTCTGTTCTTGTTTCAGGTAAAATTACGTACATGGCAATAGATGGTATAAGAATGACTTACGAGTCAGGTTCTAATAATCATGCACCAGTCGCATCAGATGATGGGAATATTCTCCCTGAAGGTGGGGTAACTGCAGGAAATGTTCTTTCAAATGATACAGATGATGATAATGACATTTTACAATTGTTTAGTATAATAAAGCTACCTGACAACGGAACTCTGGCTACTAATTCTGACGGTGAATATGTGTACCAGCATAATGGAAGTGAGACATTTTCTGATCTTTTTACTTATGTAGTGACTGACGGTGAGTGTACTGATACTGCAGATGTCGTTCTTAGTATAACTCCTGTAAACGATCCTCCAATCGTTGTAAAAGATACTTTTTACGTGAATGAGGGAGACACACTTACTGTTTTAAATTCTGATGTAGATCTAATTATTAATAATGATATTGATCCTGATAATTTAAATAGTGAATTAAGAGCCATCTTAGCGATACCACCAGCTTACAATCAAGGAGGAATCTTTCAAATTGGTAACAGGGGTGCATTCCAGTACATTCACAACTGTAACGATGCTGACGTTGATATCTTCCAGTACGACGTTTTCGACGGAAGTACTAGATCAATTTTACAAGACAGTGTAATTATATTTATTTTGAATGAAGCCCCTTTTGGGGAGCCTGATTATTACAGCGTAGAATTTGGAGAAACTCTAAACATTGATGAGCTTAGTGGTGCTTTGTCAAATGACCTTGATTCTAATTCTTGCGATGTCCTTAAAGTGAACCTAATTAAGCCCCCAAGTTATCATCTTGGTAGTTTTACACTTGAATCTACTGGTGCTTTTACATATATCCATGATGGGTCATTGACTCCTAGTGAGGACTATTTTGTTTATCAACTTTCTGATGGAGAGGATAATGCAATTGAGACAGATACTGTTTTTATAACAATTAATAACCCGGGGCCTAACACTCAGACTTTTAATTTTGCAGTTGATGAAGGAAAGGAACTTGTCGTAGATTCAGCACAAGGAATATTAAGTGCTTCATCTGGAAATCTTAACCTTCCTATAACTGCTGAAATTCATCAACTTCCTTTTAGAGGTACCCTCCTTCCATCTAATAGTATCGATCCAAATGGATCATTTGTCTACAAGCACGACTGCTCTGATACTCCTAATGAAGATTACTTCCTATTTAAGGTAAAGGATTCACTGACTGAAACTATAGACACTGTACATATAACAATCAACAATGTCTGCCCAACAGGTCAAAATGATTTTTATAAAATTTCTGAGGGACAAACAATAGATATCAGTTCCATGTTAGGTGTATTATTTAATGATTCAGATGACAACTCGTGTGATCCACTCACGGCAAGTATAGTAACACCACCTCTTTATCATGTTGGAGGTTTCACTTTAAACTCTGATGGCTCATTCGTATACACTCATGACGACAGCGAGAATTTTACAGATCAGTTTTCTTACAGGTTATCTGATGGTGAATGTAGCGGAGCTGTATATACCGTAACATTATCTGTTGACTCTGTTGACGATAAACCGCCGTTAGCCATTGATGACAGCTATATACCATGTATTAAAGAAGGAGAAACTTTAGACATTACTACCTACGGTGATGGAGTCCTTGGCAACGACACAGACCCAGATGTTAAAGATGATACTCTTCAAGCAATTCTAATTGATGATGTATCTCATGGTACATTAACATTCAATGATGACGGAACTTTCTCTTACACACATAATGGAAATGAAGAGACCGTTGATTATTTTACATATATAGCATTTGATGGTGATTTTAATAGCCTTGATACTGCATTAGTAACCCTATGTATTGATCAAGTAAACGATTGTCCTGTAGCTGTAGATGATATATTCTTCATTAATGAAGGTTTTGTACTCGACTCCACTGTAGCGAGAAATGATACTGACGGAGATGTTGATACTGATGATAATAACTACGCAGTGATAACTCCTCCAGCTATTGGTACTTTAGAGCTTAGATCTGATGGTTCTTTTACGTATACTCCTCCAAACCAAATAGCTGCTCCAGGACCTGAGATGGTAACATTCCAGTATGAAATTACTGACCCCGATCCATCAACTTCGTGTTCGACTACCGCAACAGTAACTATTAGAGTGAATTCAATAAATGACTGTCCTGTTGCTGTTGATGATACGATATTTGTAGATGCACTTAGTAACGATCTTATCATTAAAGACTTAATTGCCAATGATTATGATAAAGATAATCCTCTTGACTCTTCTAGTATTTTTATTCTTGACCCACCTCTTTATGGAGATTTAACTGTGAATAATGATGGGACAATAACGTACGATTATATAGGATCACCAAGTAAGAGAGATAGCATAACTTATGCAGTACAAGATTCAGTAGGATGTATATCAAATTATGCTAAAATTTTGATTAACATAGAAAATATTCAGTTTCCTGAGTACGAATTGCCGTCGTATTTTACACCAAACTCAGATAGGTTTAACGACTTTTTTACGGTAAAGTGTAAGAATATAACTATTGAAAACGTTAAATTTGAAGTTAAAATAGTAGATAGGTACCAAAGAATCGTCTACGAATCGATATCAAATACTGATATTATTTGGGATGGTTCTGATCAATCTACTGCTGGAGAAGCTGATAAAGGCATATATTTTTACGAGATTACTCCCGTAGAGTATGACGATGTCAGGGCAAGAACAATTGTTGGAGTATTATTTTTAGATAGATAATGAAAAAAATTATATTACTACTTATTGGAATAACTTATTCTAATCTAACACTTTCTCAAGAGTATATTGAAGTGTTACGAGCTGCTGATAATAATATTCTGGTAAATCCTGCACTTGCTGGTATTGATGGAAGGAACTCACTGACCATTCTTGATACTAGGTCTATTAGAGGTTCAAGATTTAATTCTGCTCTTTCCTACGCATCTGCAAGTTTTAGGATGACTGACAACCTAATTTATTGTCCAGCTCCAGGATACTTTTCAAATAATAGCGGAAGAAGAAGCTCACAGAGAATTACAAATAATCACTTCCAGACAAGTATAGATCTTCTTAACTACTCAAATGATATCTTTAGAAGACTATCAGCAGGTCTTACCTTGGGTTACAGACAACAGCTAAATAGAGAAATGAATGTTATGTTTGCAATGAAGGCATCTTTTTCTCAGGATAAGTTTGATTTATTAGCATGGGACACATCAGATCCCCTTTACCAGAATTGGTCCTCAAATGGATTCAAACAATCAATATTTGGTCTTACCCCGGGTGTAACTGTTTACACGAGGAATTTTCTTATTGGATTGTCAACAAAGATAGGCCTAGTTAGTGAGGAAAAGTTCAGCTACCAAGAAGGAAAATTTGATCCATTTGGTAATGCAACAATTGCAACATTATCATATGATATACCAATCGGCGGAAGCGTTCTTTCTGTTAGTGGTAACTATGTTATAATAGACAGTGAACCAAACTTTTACTCTTTTGGAGCAAAGATTCCACTATCTGAAAACATTTCAATTATGGGCGGTTCAAGAGATTTGGTTGAAGTATTTGGTGGAATTAGTCTTAATTTTTATCAAAGAACCTCTTTAGAAATTTATATCAATAATTTTATTGGTGATAACGTAAGAAATAACGTTCCAATCTACTCAATAAGACTAAAAGCCTTCGATATTTTTTAGTTAAAGAATGTATTTATTGTAATCAATTCTTATATTTAATTCCTTAATGGAAAACAAGAAAAATACGTATACTGAAGATAGTATTCGGTCTCTGGATTGGAAGGAGCATATACGTACTAGACCTGGAATGTACATTGGAAAGTTGGGGGATGGTTCTGCAAAAGATGATGGTATATACGTTCTTATAAAAGAGGTTATTGATAATTCGATTGATGAACACCTAATGGGACATGGGAGGCAAATTAAAATTAAAGTAAAAGATCACAGGGTAGAGGTAAGGGATTATGGTAGAGGTATTCCTCTTGGTAAGGTGATAGACTGTGTTTCTAAAATTAATACCGGTGGAAAGTATGATTCTGAAGCTTTTCAGAAATCAGTTGGCCTTAACGGAGTAGGACTGAAGGCGGTAAATGCACTCTCTACCAAATTTCAGATTGAGTCTTACAGAGAGGGCGAAATTAAACAAGCTGAGTTTATAAAAGGAGAGAACACCTCAGATAGTCCAGTGTCTTCAACTGAACAAAAAAATGGTACCTTGATAAGATTTGAGCCTGACAACTCAATATTTAAAAATTATAATTACATACCCGAATACTTAGAAGACCAGATATGGAATTATGCTTATCTCAACTCCGGTCTTACCCTCAATTACAACGGAAAAAAGTATCATTCTGAAAACGGCCTATTAGACTTATTAGAGAATAAAACCGATCAGGAATCTATTAGATATCCAATCATACATTTTAAAGGTAAAGAAATAGAGTGTGCCATGACACATACTAATAATTATGGAGAAGAATATTACTCATTTGTTAATGGTCAGTACACTACTCAGGGTGGAACTCATCTTGCAGCATTTAGAGAAGCTGTAGTGAAGACGATTAGAGAGTTTTTTAAGAAGGATTACGATGCTACTGATATTAGAGCAAGTATTTCAGGTGCTGTAGCTATAAGGGTTCAGGAGCCTGTTTTTGAATCGCAAACAAAGACAAAACTAGGTTCACTTAACGTTAGTCCAAAAGGTCAGACCGTCAGAGCTTTTGTAAATGAATTTGTAAAGAAAGAATTAGATAATTTTCTTCATAAAAATAGTGATACAGCTCAGGCTATACAGAAAAGGATTATTCAGTCCGAAAGAGAGAGAAAAGAAATTGCAGGTATAAAGAAGTTGGCTAATGAAAGAGCTAAGAAGGCTAAACTTCACAATAAAAAATTAAGGGATTGTAGGATCCACTATAATGATAAAAGGGGAGATGAAGAGCTTAAAAATAATTCAATGATATTTATAACTGAGGGAGATTCTGCAAGTGGCTCAATAACAAAATCAAGAGATGTTCAAACTCAGGCTGTATTTAGTCTTAGAGGTAAACCTTTTAATTGTTTTGGACATACTAAAAAAATAGTATACGAAAACGAAGAATTTAATTTATTACAGCATGCGCTAAATATTGAGGATGGACTTGAAGGTCTTCGATATAAAAAAATCGTAATTGCAACAGATGCAGATGTTGACGGCATGCATATTCGATTATTGTTACTAACCTATTTTCTACAGTTTTTTCCTGATTTAGTTAAGATGGGTCATGTCTATATTCTGGAGACACCTTTATTTAGGGTAAGAAATAAAAAGAAGACCATATACTGTTATGACGACAAGGAAAGAAATGCTGCTGTTGAAGAGGTTGGAAAAAATCCCGAGATAACTAGATTTAAGGGATTAGGAGAGATTTCACCATCGGAATTTAAAAATTTTATTGGAGATCAAATTAGGCTTGAACCCATTATTTTAAATAAGAAATCAAAGATTCAAGATTTACTTACCTTCTACATGGGTAAAAATACACCTGACAGACAAGAATTTATAATTGATAAGTTAAGAGTAGAAAAGGACTTAATTGAAACATAGAAATGAGTGAATTAGATAAGAATTTGGAGGAAATTCAACTAAAATCTGACAATCCAGTATCTGATCTTTATGAGGATTGGTTTCTCGACTATGCATCATACGTGATTTTAGAAAGGGCAATTCCATCTATTGATGACGGTCTAAAACCAGTACAGAGAAGAATATTACATTCCATGAATATGATTGAGGATGGAAGATACAACAAGTGTGCTAATATAATTGGAAGTAGTATGCAATATCACCCTCACGGTGATGCATCAATTGAAGACGCCTTGGTTAATATGGGTCAGAAGGACCTTCTAATTGACACTCAAGGAAACTGGGGTGATGTTAGAACCGGAGACAAGGCAGCAGCATCAAGGTATATAGAGGCTAGATTATCAAAATTTGCTATTGAAACAATTTTTAATGATAAAACGACTGAGTGGAAGTTATCTTATGACGGGAGAAAGAAAGAACCAGTTAATCTTCCAGTAAAATTCCCAATGTTATTAACCTCTGGGGCTGAGGGTATTGCTGTTGGATTATCCACTAAAATAATGCCTCACAACTTTAATGAACTTATTAAATCATCAATATCATATCTGAAGGGAAAGTCTTTTAAGTTGTATCCAGATTTTCTAACTGGAGGAATGGTAGATATTTCAGATTATAATGATGGTAAAAGAGGTGGTAAGATAAGAGTCCGATCAAGAATACTTGAACTAGATAAAACAACCCTTGTAATAAAAGATATTCCCTATAATACAACAACTACAAGTATTATAGAATCAATCCTTAAAGCAAACGATAAAGGAAAAATCAAAATAAAAAAGGTTGTTGATAATACAGCAGAAGATGTTGAGATATTAGTTCATTTGAATAAGAATCAGTCTCCCAGCATAACAATTGATGCCCTCTATGCTTTCACTGACTGCGAAGTTTCTATTTCACCTAACGCTTGTGTCATTGTTAACGAAAAACCTCAGTTTTTAGGCGTTAAAGATGTCTTAAAGTATTCAGCAGAATCAACTAAAAATCTACTCAAAAAAGAACTTGAAATTAAAAGAGATGAATTAAAAGAAAAGATACTTTTCTCAACACTTGAAAAAATATTTATAGATAAGAAAATTTATCAAAAAATAGAGACATGCGAGACGTGGGAAGAAGTTCTTGATACAATTGATAAAGCCTTAAATCCATATAAAAAAGATTTTTACAGAGATGTTAATAGAGACGATATCATTAGGCTTACTGAAATTAAGATAAAAAGAATTTCTAAGTTTGATAAAAACAGATTAGATGATACTATTCTTAAATTTGAAAACGATTTATCCAAAACATTAAAAAATTTAAAAAACTTAACTGATTATACTATTGACTACTATTATAATATCCTGAATAATTTTGGAAAGGGAAGAAAAAGAAAGACTGAGATAGTAAAGTTTGAGAACATAAAGGTTAAATCTGTTGCAGCTAATAATGTAAAATTATACGTAAATCGAAAAGAAGGATTTATTGGATATGGTATTAAGAAAGATGAATTTGTTTGCAATTGTTCTGATATTGACGATATCATATCATTTTGTGCTGATGGATCATATAAAATTGTAAAGATTCAGGATAAAGTTTTTGTTGGTAAAAACGTTATTCTGACTCAGATTTGGAAGAAAAGTGATAAAAGGATGGTTTTTAATTGTGCTTATCTAGACGGTAAATCAGGATACAGTTATGTGAAGAGGTTTCAAGTAACTTCTGCCACAAAAGAAAGAGTTTATAACGTATCTAAATCTGAAAAAGGCACGAAACTTCTTTATATAGAATCAAGACCTAATGGCGAATCCGAAGTTGTAACAGCCCATATTCATGCTTCCCAAAAAGCAAGAAAAAAAGTATTTGATTATGATTTTGGAGATATTGAGATAAAAGGTAAAGCATCTAAAGGAAATATTCTTTCTAAATATAGGTTGAGAGCAGTTAAACATAAACATTTAGGATTGTCAACTCTCTCTGGAATTAAAATTTATTATGATAATTCTATTGGTAGATTAAATAGTGACGGAAGAGGGGAGTTTGTTGGAAAGTTTAATGGAGATGATATGATTGTCGTATTTTTTAAGGATGGAAACTATGAACTTACCTCATTTGAAATAACAAATAGATATGATTGGAACAATATCTTGTCATTAAATAAATTTGAGAGTGATGGTGTTGTATCGTCAATTTATTTTGATGGTATGAGTAAAAATTATTACGTGAAAAGATTTAAGATTGAAACCATCACAATGAATAAAAAGTTTTGTTTTATTTCTCAAGAAAAGGGATCAAAACTTGAGTTTATCACATATAATTTAGGAGAAATTGTAACGTATAAATATTTTTCTAATAAAAAATTGAAACCATTAGACTTAGATTTAGACAGTTTCATTGATGTTAAAGGTTGGAAATCAATTGGTAATAAAATATCAACAGAAAAGATACGTTCAGGATCTTTTAAATTCAAAGAAAGAGTCGAAACTAAAAAACCGGATGATGAAAATGTTAATGAAACTGATAATAAAGAAAATAAAAATGATGAAAATTTTGAGGTAGGAGAATCAATAGAGCTAGATCTAGACTCAGATCAACTAAATTTATTTAATGAAAAAGATTAAAATAGCTGTTGATATTGGAAATTCTAATGTCGTAATAGGACTATACACTAATGGGAAATGGGAGAAAATATATAGATTAAGTACCAAAAAAAATTTTACTTACTGGTCATTTCAAAAAAAACTCAAGAAAATAATTTCATTAAACGACTTTAATCCTTCAAATGTTAATGCAGTAATAATTAGCAGTGTAGTTCCAACACTGACTGATATTGTTAAAATCTCATGTAATGATATGTTATGTGAAAATATTCATATAGTTAGAGCTTCTTTAGTCAAAAATGTAAAGGTATCTATTGATAATATAAATGAGATTGGTACCGATTTATTATCAAATGCAGTAGAAGCTTCAAGTTTGTATGATAGTAATGTGATAATTGTAGATTTTGGAACTGCGCTAACATTTACCGTAGTTTCAAAAAACAATGAGGTTTTAGGTGTAAATATTGTCCCAGGACTGAAGACAGCAATTAACTCACTCTATAAGAATACAGCTAATTTACCAGTTATTGATTTGGAAATACCGGAAAAGGTAATTGGTAAAAATACAATTCATTCTATCCAAAGTGGAATAATGTATGGATATATTGGTTTAGTTAAAGAAATGTTATTTAAAATTAAAAGTGAGCTAATTGGTGAAACAAAAGTTATAGCAACTGGTGGACTATCAAAGTTTGCAAAGCCATTAAAATCTGAATTTAACGATATAATCCCATCACTAACCTTGGATGGAATGCTTAAAATATTAGATGATTATGAAAAAGAATGAATTAAGATCTAAAATATTAAACAAAAACATAATCTTATAGTATATATATATAGGTTAACACAAAATTAATATTCTATGAAAAGAAGCGTGATTACTTGTGATATGGAAGGCAGAGTACTTACCATGAATAGAGGAGCTGAGGAGATCTTTGGTTATAAAAAAGATGAAATCATTGGAAAAAAAAGAGTTTCTATTTTTTCTCCAGGTGAGATTGTTATCCAGAATGTAGCAACATGGTTATCTACAGCAGATAAAATGGGTGAATTTATTGGTAAAACCTACTTTTTGAAAAAAGATGGATCCAAAATAAATGCTAAGATTAGAATTACACCTTTGTTTGGAAATGGAAAAGATAAGCCACAAACAGGATATTGTGGTGAAACAACTGTAATTGATGAGACTGTCGAAGTTCCTATTAATTTTCTCACTAAAATTATTAAAGGGGTCGCAATAACTAGGATACCCTTCACATCTGCATCAATTTTCCCTATGCTTGCTATTGCCTCATACTACGCTGGTCTTGGTGATGGATTATTTAGTACTTTAAATCTTATTCTGGCTGTTTTTGGTGTTCTTATGTTACATCTTTCCTCAAATGTCTTCAATGATTATTTTGACGTGAGTGATGGAACTGATGAGGCTAATAATGAGTATTTTCAGCCAGGTGGTGCTGCAATAACTGGAGGAAGCAGAGCTATAGAACTTGGTATTATTACGCTTGAGAAAACAAAAACTGTTGCAACCTTATTATTAACTACATCTTTAATAATAGCTGGTGGTTTATTTTACAACATTTACACCACAACAGGATCATTATACAACGTTTATGGAGCTTTTTTAATTGGACTAACAGGTCTTTTTTTAGGATATTTTTATACAGGTAGACCTTTGAGACTAGTTGCTAGAAGAGGACTGGGTGAACTTGCTATATTTTTAGCTTTTGGTCCGATGCTTACATTGGGAACAGGTTATGCTATTTCAGTTGAAACTATTACTCTATATTCTCCAGAATTTTACATGTTATTATCATTGGGTGTCCCCTTTGGTTTATTAACTACTAACATATTGTTTATAAATCAATTTCCTGATGCTGAAAGCGATGCTCAGACAGGAAAAAATCATTTAGTTGTGACTCTTGGAAAAAAGGCTTCAAGATGGGGTTATTTACTAATTTTATCTTTAGCATTTTACTCATCAGTATACCTCACAAGTCTATTAGATGTTCATCAATATTTTAGCTCTCAATTCTTTATAATTGGTAATAGTGCTTTGTATTTGTTTGGTCTGTATATTTTCAGCAATCTTTACAGAAACTACGAAAAGAGAGAGTTAGTTAATTCAAATATCAATACAATTGTATTACAGTCATTATTTTCAATATTTTACATTTTATCTCTCAATCTCTTCTTCATTTGATGAGGTTATATATAATAAGACACGCTGAGACAGAATATAATAAATTAGGTTTGATCCAAGGTTCTGAGGTTGACAGTGAACTCAATGAAGTAGGAATAAAACAGTCAGAGTTATTTTATGACTTCTATAAGGAATTAGATATAAAAAAAATATACGTTTCCGGGTTGAAGAGAACTTTACAGACAGTTAAGAGATTTATTGATAATGGAATTCCTTACGAAAAAATTAATGATTTTAATGAAATCAGTTGGGGTGTTAATCAGGGTAAAAATGATGATTTAGTAGAATACAAATCTTTAACTGACTCTTGGAAAAATGGAGAATTAGATAATAAGTTTAATAGCGGAGAATCACCTAATGAGATGGTAGCTAGGGTTATGAGAGGAGTTGACAAGATAATTAAAGAAAATTTTGCTAGTGTTCTTATTTGCATACACGGAAGAGCTTTAAGAGTGATGCTTTCAAAAATTATCGATAATGATTTAACTAAGATGGATAAGTATGTTCACAGTAATACAGGCATGTACATACTCAATTATGATAATGGAAAGTTTGCAATCGTTGATAGGAATTTAAGAAAACATTTATAGAAAGAAGATATCTATTTTTTAGCAGTAGCTTTTTTCCTAGTTGTATTTTTTCTCTTAGTTCTTTTCTTTGGTTTATCTTCAACAACTTCAACAATCACATCAGCGAGTATTCTTCCACAATATTCACATAAAATAATTTTTTTCTTTTCCTTTATTTCTGCTTGTCTTTGTGGGGGGACTACATTAAAACATCCACCACATGCACCTCTTTTAACCTTTACAACTGCCAGTCCATTTCTTTGTCTTTCAACAAGTTTTTCGTAAGATAAAAGTAAACTTGATTCAATTTTTTTTGAGGCCTTCTTTTTGAGAGTATCTAATTTTTTTTCTTCGTCTTGACTTTCTCCGGAAAGGACATCTAAATCTGCCTTCTTTGATTTCAAAACCTCATTTTTTTCTTTGATAAGCTTTTTAGTTTCTTTTATTTTAACCTTAACTTCCTCGATATTTTCTTCGTTTTCTGCTGATTTTTTTACGAAAATTTTAGTGTCTAACTCTTGCGATTCAACTTCTTTTGATATTGCATCATACTCCCTATTATTTCTTACATTCATCTGCTGATCTTTATATTTTTTGATCAATTTTTTTGCTTCAGAAGTTTTGTTTTTTAAGTCTTCGATGTCTTTGGTTTTATTTTCGATGTCATCATTGAATTTCTCTAATCTTTTGTTGTATCCAACCAATTCATCTTCTAGATCCTCAATCTCATCAGGCAGTGCACCTCTTACTTGTTTTAATTCAAAAATTTTGGAATCAATTTCTTGAAGCTTTAATAAGTTATCAAGTTTTTTTTCAATGTTTTCCATGTCAGTTGTAGTAATTTATAGGATTAGTATTCACATTTGATAAATGAAGTGCAATATTAAGAAATTTTTTACTTAAATATTCAAAAATCAAGTCTTTTGTAAATTGTTCACCTTCATAATGACCTATGTCAATTATTGTTATTTTATTATCAGCAATAAAATAGTCGTGATATTTCATGTCTGAGGTTATAAACACATCGGCCTTAGCAGATATAGCATCTTTTATTAGAAATGACCCAGAACCTCCACATACTGCTATTGTATTAATTTTATTTTTTACGACATTAGTATGTCTAATGGATTTTACATTAAAAAGTTTTACTATTTCCTTGATTAAAATTTTAAAATCAACTTTTCTTTTTCCTATCATTCCTGATCCAATATTTTTTGATGTGTTTAAAGTATTATTTATACTGTAGGTTGGTTCATCGTATGGGTGATATTGGTTGATGCAATGCTTAATATTTTCTATGTAATTTTTATTGAAAAATATTTCTAATTTAATTTCATCGATAGTTTCTTTTTTATTTTTTTCTCCAATTTGAGGTTTTGCTTCATCATTTGGCAAAAAAGTACCCCTTCCGTGTATTTGGAATGAGCATTCATTGTAGTTACCAATAATTCCTCCTCCTGTTTCAAATATTTTTTTAAGAAATTCATCTTTATCTTTTTCAGGTATATATACATCAAGTCTACAAGATATATTTTCTTTTTTTCTTAATATCTCAGTATTATCCACTTGAAGTATGTCACATATTTTTTTGTTTACACCATTTGAGACATTATCTAGGTTTGTATGTAAAGCATATATGTTAATATCATTTTTAATAGACTTTTTTATTACCCTTGACTCCCAATTGTTAAAATTTATTTTATTGATACTTTTAAATAATATTGGATGGTGTGATATTATAAGATTACAATTTTTTTTTATTGCTTCATCAACTACCTCTTCAGTACAGTCAAGAGTTATCAGACAACCACTAACTTCTGAGTTAATATCGCCAATAATTAATCCCGAATTATCGTAGGATTCTTGATAAATTGATGGAGCCCATTCCTCTAAAGATTGAATAATTTTATTTAATTTCATGTAGGATGATATATTTTCTTACAAAAGTAATAATGTTTCCTTTCTCTGTTATATACGGACTCATTATAATTATTCGGAACATATCATTTGATTATAGTATTATCAAATCAAAAAAGTTTAATACCAAAATAATTTCAGTAGGTAATTTAATAATGGGTGGGTCAGGAAAAACACCTCACGTTGAATTCATCGTTAAATTACTTTTGGATAAAAATCAATCAATCTCGATAATAAGTAGAGGATATAAAAGAGTTACAAAAGGTTTAATTTCCCTATCCGAAAAGGATAATTTTATGACTGTAGGCGACGAACCTATGCAGTACTTCAAAAAATTTAGAGGGAAGTTAGATGTAATTGTTTCTGAGGATAGACAAAAAGCAATTCAGCTATCTGAGAAAAAAAATGTAGAGTATGTTGTTATGGATGATGCTTACCAGCAAAGATCTATTGAAGCAGATTGTGATTTATTAATTTCATCAATAAAAAGACCTTTTTATGACGATAGTCTATTTCCTGTGGGAAGGTTAAGAGAGTTTAGATGTAATGCAAATAGGGCAGATGTACTTATATTTTCTGGTTGTGATATAGGTATAACTGAAATGGAAAAAAGAAATTTTGAATCTAAAGCAAAAAAATATTTGAAAAAAAATACACCAATCCTATTTTCATGTATTACTTACGATAAACCTAAAAAAATATTTGGAGAAAAAATTAAAAAAAATGTAGTTGCTATATCTTCAATTGCTTATCCTGATGATTTTTTTAAGTATGTTGATGATCATTTTAAATTAGTTGAAACATACAATTTTCCAGATCATCATAAATATAAAGACGATGATATAACTATGATATTAAAAAATCATGGAGATAATATAACCATTTTGACCACAGAAAAAGATGCCGTTAAATTATGTGAATACAGACACCTTTTAGAAGGTATTAGTGTATATTATGTACCGATTAATATAACTTTTTTAAACAAAGTTTCGATATTAGAATATTTACCTAAATGAGGCTTCTACATACATTTTTAATATCAATTCTTGCATTTAGTTCTATTGCACAAGAAAGAGAGGGAAAAAGAGAAAGAGAGGTAAATCAGGAAGGATTAAATCAAAGGACAATACTTGATGACACAACAAAAATTATATATGGGATGAAGACAACCTCATTCATAAGTAAGGAAAACTTTCTTCTGTCAGATACTACATTTTTAATCCTTGACTCAACATTAAATGATATTTATGATATATCAATACCTGAAAAAAATCAATTCAAATATCAAAATCTTGGTAATTTAGGTAGTCCTGTTAGAAATATTTTTTATGAAACCCCTAACTCTTTTTCATTACAATCTGGTCTTTCTTCACTTCAACCATATATTGATGATATTTCTACATCAAAATTCTACGATACAAAATCACCATTTATTGATTTGGGTTTATTTTTTGGTGGGCTAGGAAGATCAAAAGTTGATTTCGAATTTTCTCGAAATGTAAATAAGAATTGGAATTTAACATTAGCAATCAATAGGATTTCGTCTGATAAGCAAATCGGTGCTATAAAAAATAAGGGTGACAAAAACATTAAATCTTCTTCACTCAAATTCAATATTTTTCATAAATCAAACAACAAAAAAATATCTCACTTTACAGACATTATTTCTCTAAATCATAGCATATTAGGAACTGGTGGAGTTGATTTAATAGTTGACTCTCTTCCTATTGACTTTTTCTTATACAAAGATTTTGAGGTAAGACTAACAGAGGTTGAAAATGTTTATAAAAATTTAAAATTGGAGACATATACAGATTATAAATTATCAAATGAACTTAAGTTTTATAATCAGACTAAATACAGAAAAGAATATTATGGTTACGAAGATATGAATCTATCTCTCAATTTTAATTTTTATAATAGTTTTTCAGATAATATTGCAACCCAAGACTCATTCAAAATAAAAAATGTTTCAAACAGAATAGGGATAAAAGGAAATTCTAAATTATTTAACTATGATATATATGGTAATTTTGGATACTTCAAATACCATGTTAATGCATTAGAAAACTCATTTTCTGAAATTTATGTTGGTGGATTACTAAAATATAAAAACCCAAGCTTTGATGTTATAAGTAATTTTGAAATTAAAAAATCTAGTGACTATAGGCTAAAAGTAGATTTAAAATCAAAAATATTTGAGGCTTCTTATTTAAGTGCTTTGTATGAACCGAAAATATTTGAGAGAATTTATCTAGGTAATCATTATTCCTGGGAAAATAATTTTAATTCTTCTTTTGTTAATAATTTAAATGCTAAGATTAATTTAGAGAATAGATTCATTACTTTTTCACCCTCAATTAATTTTTATACAATAAAAGATCATATTTATTTTGTTGGAGATAATCATTTGCAAGCAGATCAAGTTATTACCTTCAATCAATTTATTGTTGACTTAAAACTGAAGTTATTAAATAACAAGATTAATTTCGACAATAAGTTTACATATAATTTGTCCTCAAATTCAGCTAATGGGATATTAAATTTTCCTAAGCAGACATTGTATTCAAAACTTTACTATAATGGTATCTGGTTTAATAATACTATCCCTGTTCAACTAGGTTCTATAATTTCATATAGATCAGAATTTTATGGTGACGCATATGACCCAATTACTCAAAATTTTTATGTTCAAAATGAATTTATGTTAGAGAGATATTTGAGATTTGATCTATTTTTCACAATGCAAGTAAATAATTTAAGAATATTTTTAAAAATGAATCATTTTAATCAATTTGATAGTTTTGATGGTTATTTTGTTACTCCATACTATCCTGCTCAAAAAAAAGTACTAGATTTGGGTGTTAGGTGGTATTTCTTTAACTGATGAAATTTTCAATTATACTAATCTTTATTTTAGTTTTTAATAGTAATATTTTTTCTCAGACATACATAAAGCTGAATACTCCAACAACTATCCTTGGTGTCCCAGGATTAGGAGTAGAATTACCAATATCAAAGAAATTAACTTTTCAATTAGATGTAACAACCTCATTTTGGAATTCAGTCTCTAATAGGTATGACAGAAGGCCTTATATTTTCAATCAAATCTTTCCAGAGGTAAGGTATCACTTTAAAGAATTGAACAATGGTTTTTATTTGGGGGCTCATGTTGGATCGGGAATGTTTAAGTTATCAAAAAACAGTTCATACGCTTTATCAAATGAATATCAATACGGATATATAATATTTACTGGCATAACTGGTGGATATCAAAAAAAATTAAAAGAGAGATGGTTACTAGATTTTTTTGTTGGTGGAGGATGGTCCAAGGCTACTTATGAAGGGTTTAATAGAAAGACAGGATTACGATACGATATTCTAACAATTATTAACTATAGTGCTCAGTGGATTCCATATAGAGGAGGAATAATGTTAGGTTACATGTTTTAAACGTTTTTAACTATATTTATTATCTATTTTATGAAAAATTCCAGAAGATCTTTTATTTCTAAAACTGCTCTTGGACTAGGTGCGTTTTCAACAGTAAGTTTCACTAGTAAATTAAGGCATGATATTGATATAAATAATATTAAAAATCGTCTTTCTGGAGACGAATCAGAGTATTGGTTAGAAGTAAAAAAACTATTTCCTACTGACAAAAACGATACATATTTTAATAATGGAACACTTGGTGTTCAGTCTAATTACGTATTAAATGCTGTAATTAATGACATGAGAAATAATGCCATTAATGGGGCAAAGACAGATTATAAAGGTGAAGGTCCTAATCTATTGGCCGGATATGATCCATATCTTAAGATCAGAGAGAAATTGGGTAAAATTTTAAACTGTAATTACAAGGAAATTTCATTAATTCAGAATGCAACTTTTGGGATGAATTTTGTGGCCCACGGTCTTGACTTAAAGAAGGGAGATGAGGTGATAAATACTAATCAAGAACATGGGGGAGGTTATGCTGCATGGAAACAGTTGGAGAAAAGAAAAGGTATTGTATATAAACAGGCTATACTTCCAGTTCCGGTAAATAGTAAAGATGAAATTATTACCTCAATCACATCAATGGTTACAAAAAAGACTAAAGTCATTGCGATTCCTCACATAGTTTCAGTTTATGGGACGGTTATGCCTATCAAGGAAATATGTGAATTTGCAAAATCAAAAGGCATTTTTACTGTGATTGATGGTGCTCAGGCAGTAGGTCAAATTGATGTAGACTTGAAAGATTTATCATGTGATGCATACTATTCTAGTCTTCATAAATGGCTTTTATCACCTCCAGGTAATGGAATATTATATCTAAAAAGTTCTATATCAGCAGAGATATGGCCAACACTTTCAAGTTACAATTGGGATAATAAAGAGGATAAAGGTTTTAGCCTACAACAATCTGGCACGGGTAATCCTTCTTTAAGAGTTGGTTTAGATGCATCTATTGATTTTTTTAATATGATTGGAGATAATAACTGGATAAGTAGAATAAAATATCTTGGGAGGTATCTAAGAGACGGTTTAAAGAAACTAGATAATGTTGAAATTATTTCATCTCATAATGAAGATTTGTGCGCAGGATTAACCACATATAAGGTCGATGGTGTTAACGGCCCCGAACTGCAGAAAATATTGTGGGATAGAGAGAGGTTGCAACCAAGGTCAGTTGGAAAAGAATTACTAAGACATTCCGTTCATATTTACAATAATGAAGATGAAATCGACAGAACTTTTAAAGTAATCAAAACTTTGTCATGATTGAAATAATTGATTTTTTTTCAGATGTTCCTTTATCATTTAGAAGCTCAATACTCATAGGTGGAATTATATTTTTTTGGATTTTAGAGGGCGTTATACCTCTTTATTCTTTTAATTATAAAAAAACAAGCCATGCTCTAACCAATTTATTTTTTACAATTTGTACGGCTATTATTGGGTTTGGGCTTGCTTTTTTGTTACTTAAATCGACTGATTTTGTTTCACAAAATAAAATAGGATTAATTCACTTCTTCGACATCCCTCTTTTAATTCAAGTCTTAATGAGTCTATTGATACTGGATTTTGGAGCTTACTTGGTTCATTTTATCGAACATAAAGTACCATGGATGTGGAAATTTCATCTTGTTCATCATAGTGATATGAATGTAGATGTAACTACTGGACTTAGGCATCATCCTGGAGAAATTATATTTAGGATAACCTTTACAATATTGTGCATATACATATCAGGAGCTTCTATTGGCATGGTCATGCTTTATCAAAGCTTATCTGTGTTATTTGCTCATATAACACATGCTAATATCAACTTACCAAAAAAAGTTGATAATTTTATTTCTCTAATTTTTGTAACTCCCCACATGCATAAAATTCATCATCACTACAAACAACCACTCACAGACACAAATTATGGAAATATTTTTTCATTATGGGATAGATTATTCAGCACACACACAAATGTAGCTGATCAGAAGTCAATAGTATATGGTGTTGATACATACATGAATAAAGAAAAAACAAAATCTTTAAAAAGCTTACTTTTGATTCCTTTCAAAAGAAATCTTGATAAGGACTAATATCCAAAATGAAAATACCATCATCTGTTAGTTCTCTTGAAAGAATATCTAATTTTATTTTAAAGACTCCACTTATAAAATCTGAGAGATTGTCTTCTCCTTCTCAGAATGTTTACTTGAAACTTGAAAATATGCAGAAAACAGGCTCATTTAAAGCCAGGGGTGCATTAAATAAAATTTACAACTTGAATTTAGTTGATGAAATTGTTGCAGCATCGTCAGGAAATCATGGTGCAGCGGTATCATATGCACTAAAAACAAAGAATATAACAGGTAAAATCTATGTACCTCAATCAGCAAAAAAATCTAAAATTGATAAAATAGAATCTTATGGCTCTGAAGTTATAGTATTTGGAGATGATTGCTTAGATGCTGAATATGAGGCGATGAGATACTCAAGAGAAAATAATTGTGTTTTCGTGTCACCCTACAATGATGTAGATGTGATATCTGGTCAAGGTACATTGGGAGTAGAAATATATAATCAATTACCAGATATTGATGGAGTTTTTATCACTGTTGGGGGTGGTGGATTAATATCAGGTATTGGCCACTATTTAAAATCAGTAAATTCAAATATTCAAGTTATAGGATGTTCACCCAAAAATTCATCAGTAATGATAAATTCTTTAGATAAAAGTGATATTGTCAACACTGTATCAAAGGATACATTATCTGATGGATCGGCTGGAGGGGTAGAGAATGGATCAATTACTCATGATTTGTGTAAAAGATATATTGATAAAACATGTTTAGTTAACGAGCAGGAAATAGCATTACAAATATCAAAAACTTTGAAAGATGAAAAGATTATTGTAGAAGGTGCTGCTGCTGTAGCAATTGCCTCTTTAATCAAAATGAGAAAAGATATAACAGACCTCAAAAATATAGTTATTATTGTCTGTGGTGGAAATATTTGCAAAAAAACCCTAAAATCGATTTTATGAATAAAAAAATCTACTCAAAAAAGGAAATTATTAATGCTATTGAAGGCATTGACTTGATTGATACAATTGAGAAAGGTTTTGTTGAATATTCTAAAGGTAATTCGGTAGTTCCACCCGTAGGTGAATTGTTATTTACTGATCCTCCTGGTGATGTCCATATTAAATATGGATATATTAAAGGTCACGACAATTACGTAATAAAAATAGCTTCAGGATTTCCTGAAAATAACCAATTGGGACTTTCTACAAGCCATGGTGTAATGGTTATGTTTGATAGTCGGTCAGGATATCTTAAATGTATTCTTCACGACGAGGGATATCTCACTAACGTTAGGACTGCTGTGGCTGGATCAATTTGTGCAAAATACCTTGCACCAAAGAAGGTTACTAAAATAGGAATAATTGGCACAGGTATTCAAGCAAGGTTACAACTCAAATACATAAAGTATACAACTAGATGCGTTGATGTTATGGTTCTGGGAAGGGATAGTAAGAAAATTAATGATTATATTGAAGACATGAGAAAAGAGGGATTTAATCTTGAAGTTGCTAACAACTCCAAACAATTATGTGAGTCTTGTAATTTAGTTGTAACTACAACAAGTGCGAATGAATCTCTAATAAACAAATCAGACATCAAACTAGGTACCCATATTACAGCAGTTGGATCTGATACACCTGAAAAAAGAGAATTGGACTCAAATATTTTAGGTTTAGCTAATCTTGTTGTAGTTGACAGTGTTTCCCAGTGTGTGGAGAGAGGTGAGACAAAATATGCCCTCGAAAAAAATATAATCAATAGATCAGATTTAGTTGAACTTGGTGATGTAATTATGAGTAAAAATAATGGTAGATTAAGTGAGGATGATATAACAGTGGCTGACCTAACAGGAGTAGCAGTGCAAGATATTATGATAACTAATACGGTATACAACAATTTAAATCAATTATAATGAGTTTATTTATTTTTTTAATTTCAATTTTTTCTATAAGTAATGATGATTTATTATCAAATCCTACTGAAGGTGATGCCTTACAATTGAATAACCTTAAGTACAGAAGTGTTGGGCCAATAAGAGGTGGACGGGTTACAACAGTTCATGGAGTGACTTCTGAAAGAAATACCTTCTACATGGGTACCACTGGTGGTGGAGTCTGGAAAACAAATGATGCTGGATTAAATTGGTTTAATATTTCTGACGGATTCTTTTCCTCTCCATCAATAGGTGCTATAAATGTATACCAGAAAAATCCTGATATTGTATATGTTGGTACTGGATCAGATGGTTTGAGGTCTAACATTATTGTCGGAAAAGGCCTATACAGGTCCGATGATGCAGGAAATACGTGGAAAAATATAGGATTATCTGATGTTGGTCAAATTGGAGCAGTTGAGATTCACCCTGATGATCCGAATAACATACTTGTTGCTGCTATTGGTCAACCTTTTAGGAAAAATAATGAAAGGGGTTTATATCATTCAAATGATGGTGGCAAAAGCTGGAAGAATATACTTTTCCTTTCTGACTCTATTGGAATTGTTGATGTGGAATATGCGCCAGATAATCCAAATATAATATATGCCGCCTCTTGGAGAGCTGAGAGAAAACCATGGACAATTATAAGTGGTTCAACAAATGGAGGAGCTTACAAGTCAGTAGATGGCGGAGATAATTGGGAGAAAATAAATATTGGAATTGAAGCAGAATACATTGGAAAAATTGATATAGCTGTATCTAAATCTAATCCAGATAGATTATTTCTGATGGTTGAAGCCTCAGATGGAAAAGGTGGTTTATATAAATCTGAAAATAGGGGAGATACATTTGAACATATGAATAATAGGGAGGAACTTGTAAATAGACCATTTTACTATCTAAATGTCGAGTCTAATCCATTAAACTCTGATATCCTTTACTCCAGTGCAAACAGATTTATGATATCAAAAGATGCTGGTGCTACATGGAAGTCTTACAGTACTCCTCATGGAGATAACCATGATATATGGATAAATCCTGAAGATACCTCCGTTTGGATACAATCAAATGACGGTGGTGCTAACATTACTTTTAATTCAGGTAGAACATGGACAACTCAATTCAACCAACCGACAGCAGAAATATATCAAGTAGAAGTAGACGATCAGTATCCATATTGGCTTTATGGTGGGCAGCAAGATAATTATTCTACGGTATCTGTTCCAAGTTTGCCTCCATACGGTCTACAGGCAGGTCCAAACGCTTATATAACTAACACTGGTGGTTGTGAGACTGGTCCAGCTGTACCAAAACCTGGAAATCCAAATATTGTTTATTCTAATTGTAAGGGAAGATTTGGTGTTTTTAATAAGGTTACAGGTCAGGAGAAGCAGTATTATGTTGGAGCCTCAAATATGTATGGTCATAACCCAAAAGACTTAAAATATAGATTCCAGAGAGTTGCACCAATTCACATATCGCCACATAATCCAAATGTTATCTATCATGCCTCTCAATTTTTACATAAAACAACTGATGAGGGAGTTACGTGGGAGACAATATCACCTGATCTAACCGCTTACGAGAAAGATAAGCAAGTTATCTCCGGCGCTCCTATAACAAGAGATATAACTGGAGAGGAATTTTATAGTACAATATATTCTGTAAGGGAGTCAAGTATTAAAGAGGGTTTAATATGGGTTGGTGCTAATGATGGTCCAGTCCACGTAACAAGAGATGGTGGTGAAAGTTGGAAAGATGTTACTCCAAATAAAAAAAATAAGGGTGGAAGGGTAGATTCAGTTGAACCATCTAGACATAAAGAAGGAAAGGCTTATGTTACAGTTCTCAGGTACCAGTTGGGTGACTGGAGTCCCTACATTTATAAGACAGATAATTATGGTAAATCTTGGAAATTAATAACTGAGGGGATACCATCAGACTTTCCCGTTAGGGTTTTAAGGGAAGATCCTATAAGAGAAGGATTACTTTTTGCGGGGACGGAGTTTGGAGTATTTATCTCTATGGATGACGGAGAAAATTGGACTCAATTTCAAAATAATATGCCTGTAACACCAATAACTGACATGAAAATTCACAGAAATGATCTAGTTCTATCAACTATGGGTAGATCATTTTGGATATTAGATAATATTGCTCCTCTGAGATCTTATGGTAACTTTTCATCTCAACAACCATTACTCGATATAACTGAAACGTATAGATTTAGGTACCGATCATACAGTGATGATCACGTGAGCTACCCCTCATCAGCCGTTGATTTTGATTACTTTATTTCACATGATGACGTTGAAAATGTTAAAATTTCTGTATATGATTCCCGAGGGCAAATGGTTAATTCATATTCGTCAACCAAGAATGAAGAACAGGTTAATAATTACGTGATGTCTACAAGTACTTTTGTTACTCTCAAAAGCAATAATATAACGATGGAAAAAGGATTAAATAGATTTAGTTGGGATATGAGACATAGGGGGTCATGGGATGACAATGATGAAAGATCATTCAGGTTTGGTCCAATGGTTTCACCAGGTGAGTATGTTATTAAACTAGATATAGATGGAGAGGTTTATTCAAAAAACTTTAAGATATTAGAAGATCCTAGAATATCAGATATGTCAATTAAAGACTATCAAGAACAAGAAAGCTTATTACTTGATATAAGGGATTTTGTGACAGAACTTAAACTCTTTAAAACTAGTTTAGATGAGAAGATGAGAGAATCCAATAATGATACATATGAAAGAGTTTATAATCTATTAGTCACAAAGTCTGGTACGTATATGCAGCCAATGCTTATTGATCAGGTTAGATATCTTCAGTCGATGCTTGGGAGAGCAGACCAAGTTCCTGGAAAGGATGCATACGAAAGGTTAGAGGACTTAAAAAATTCTTTTAATAACTTAAAAGATGAGCTAGGAGACTAGATTTACACCTAATCTTGATTTATATTTTTTTTTATCGTAATCTATAAGCCTGTTTGATTCATCCAAAGAGATGAATCTAAACTTAACACTTTTGTTGGCTCTAATTTGTGATATTTTTGAGATATCGACACTTGAAATTATACCTATCCTTGGGTAACCTCCAGTTGTCTGGCTGTCTTTCATTAGGACTATAGGGTTACCATCGGGAGGCACCTGAATTGTACCTTCCACAACAGGTGAGCTCTCTAAGTTAATCTCAAATTTTTTATTATTCCCAACATTTTCTAGCCTTATACCCATCCTGTCACTCGAAGGACTTATCTTGAATTCATTATCGGTAAAATAATTAATATCATCAAATAAATAATATTCTGGACCTTTTATAACCCTAATTATTTTTTCGTTAAAATCGTGAACAATATCTTTCGGGATTTTCTTTTGATCAATATCTTGAGATGCTAATAAATTTATTTTATCTCCATTTCTAATTGAAACCCCTTTAATACCACCAATTTCTGACTTTTCATAGGTTGACAAACTATCAAAATATTTACTTGCAACTATTTCAGCTGAAATTGATAAATATATCCAATTTCCTTCTTTAATTTTTTTTATATCGAGAACATCTCCCTCTTTAATAATAAGAGTTTTGTTCATATCTATTTTTTTATTATTGATGAGACATTCTGAATTTGCTCCGCAAAGAGAGATATTAGTATTAAAGTTGAATTTTATTTTTGGACCAATTAGAGTCATCTCAATTGTCTCACTCCTCAAATCTTTACCCAATAACCAGTTTGACAACATATGAGATCTATGATCCATTGGCCCACTTCTAGGAATACCATAAACTCTCGAATTATTTCTTCTTAAATCTTGAATCGTAGATAATGAACCAGCTCTTAAAAATTCAATACTATTTTTCATTATTTTTTAATTTAAGATAATCATCTTTACTGATCTTGTAAAATTTTACATTATCACCTTCAATCATCTTTATTGGAGGATTTTTTTTCTTGTTAAATATTGATAAAGGAGTCCTTCCTATGATATTCCATCCACCTGGGCTATTAATATTGTAAATCCCAGTTTGATCATTTGCGATGGCTATGGATCCCGCTTTAATTTCTTTTCTAGGTGTGTTTCTTCTTGGTACTTTTAAATTATTATTAAGTCCTTTTAGGTATATAAAACCTGGAAGAAAACCAATCATATGAATTTTGTATGTCTCTCTGAGATGTAATTCAATTATTTTTTTAATACTGAGACCTAACTTTTTACTTAATGAGGAAATATCTTTTGCGTATGATGTGTCATAACATATTGGGATCTTCCAATCCTTCGCTTTCTTTTTGATACCATCAAAAGATTCATTAACCACTATAGTATTTATTTTATTATATAACTGTTTTATTGAAATTTTATAAGGATCGATGTAAACTGCTAAGGAATTAGGGGTCTTAACAAAGTCGATAATATTATCCTTTAATTTTTCTGATAAGATTAAATGTAAATGTCGGATGACATCTACATTTTCTTTATCAGTTGATATTATCAAGGTACTATCGCCAAGTGTGTCATAACTAAAATCTCTTTTCATAATGATCAATTTTTGATAGTTCAATTGATATGTTTTTTGCGAAATCTACAGCATTATTTTGATCACCATGAATACAAATTGTTTTAGCTTTAATACTTCTTAGATTTCCGCTTATTGTCTTTACTTGATTTGTTTTTACCATCCTCATGACGTGATCTACACCGTCTATTGGATCGTTAATTATAGCATTTTTATTATTTCTATCAACTAATGTCAGATCATCATTATAATTTCTATCAGAAAATACCTCAGGAACATATTCTAGACCAAACTTTTTAGATATATTTCCCCATTTCAACATTGATGGGCCATACAACTTTAGATTAGGATCTATTTCGAGTATAGTTCTAACTATTATTGTAGCTATTTCATCATCCAATGAAGCCATATTGTAAAGTGCACCGTGAACTTTTACGTGATGTAGTTTGGATCCCAAAAAACTAGTGATACCTATTAATGTTGAAATTTGGTAGATAAGTAATGATCTAATTTCATTATGAGATACTTTAAGTTTCCTTCTTCCAAAACCCTCTAGGTCATAAAGAGAGGGGTGGGCACCAACTTTTACATTATTTGATAAAGCTAAATTTATAGTCTTAAGTATTGTTTCTGGATCTCCTCCATGAAAACCACAAGCAATATTACAGGATGTTATGTAAGGCATTATTAACTCATCATTACCAACTTTCCTATCGTAGAAAGACTCTCCCATATCACAGTTTAGATCAATATACCTTTTCATAATAGACTTATACTTCTGACACTAATTAAAACAGATAAAATTATAATTAAAATTCCAATAATATTATAACCTTTTGAGTTCACATCTTTACCAAGAAGATTGACCTGATTTACAGCCCAAAGTAACGTTATTCCAATAATTGGTAAGAATAATCCGTTAATAAATTGTGCTAATTTTATAATGTAGATAGGGTTGTAGCTTATAGTTGAAAAGAATGTTCCTATTAAAATAACAATTATGGAAACTACCTTGAATTTTTTTTCTTTCCAGTCAGGGTTATAATTAAATATACTCGATAGTGCGTATGATGTAGCAACAGGTGCTGTGATTGATGAGGTGATTCCGGCTGAGAATAAACCAATTGAAATAAAATATTTTGAAAATTCTCCTAAGTATGGAGAAAGTTGTCTTCCCATATCAATAGCATTATTTATCTGATTTATGTCAATTAACCCTCTTGCTCCGGCTGAAGTTATAATTATTGAAATTGAAATAATCCCCCCAATTATAATTGAGAGAAGAGTGTCTATTACGGAAGATTTATATTCTTTTTTCGATTTCCATTTCTTTTTTGCTACATAGGAATGAAGAAATAAATTGTACGGGACCACAGTTGTACCTATCAAACCTATAACATAGATAAAATTTTTATCATTGATTTTAGGAATAAATCCATTTAAAATTAAATTTAAATCAGGTTTTGTTAAGAAAGCTGTAATTATAAATGTGACACTCATTATAAAAACCAGCATAACTAAAATTATCTCAAACGACTTATAATTACCATATGAAATTATTGTTATCAGTATGATTGATATAAGAATTGAAATGTAATTAAATTCTATACCTAACGTTTTTATCATTCCACTTCCAAGGAAAGTCTCTAATCCCATTACTGTTCCACTTATGTTACCAGACTCATATGCAGAATTTCCAATGAATAAAGACATGAATACCAAAACAAAAAATATATTCTTTACTGAAGAATTAATATTTGACTTAAATATGTCACCCAAACCTAATCTTGAAATTATACCCAGACGAGAACTCAATTCTTGGAGGTATGAGGTGGCAATTATTGAAAATATAATACACCAAAGTAATGAATAACCAAAATCAATTCCCGATAAGGTGCATAGAGTAATTGTTCCAGGCCCTATAAATGCAGATGTTATTATGAATCCTGGACCAAAATTAATTTTAATTTTTTTCATTAAGTATCCATGAAAGTTTCAGCAGAATCAAAATCGAGATACCAAGAAAGATTTTTACTATTTGGCAGTATGTGAGAAGCTGGTAAATCGAGGTAGTTTTCTCTTTTGCTAATAATCATATCCACAACATCTTTTTTACCTGATCCACAGACATGAAAAATAACCTCTTTTGAGTTGTTTATTTGTTTAATAGACAGACTTACTCTTTTTTGTCCTGAATCTGGATTAATTCCAACAACACAATCACTTTTATCACTAAGTTTTTTTAGTTCGTGAGGGAATATAGATGCAGTATGACCATCTCCACCTATACCTAGAAGACATAAATCAAGTGATGGAATATTTTTAATAGTTTCTGTTTTCGTTTTTAATAATTCTGTGTAATTAGATGCCTCTATTTCAGGTTTTTCTTCTCCTCTTATCCTAAAAATATTATTATTTGAAACATTTACTTTACTAAAAAAATGCTTGTTTGCTGACCCGAAGTTACTATCAACCGATGATGGATCAACACATCTCTCATCAACCCAAAAAAAATTGGACTTAATCTCAAATTTTTTATCAATCTGATTTAAAATTTCAGTAAATAACCCAATAGGTGTTGATCCACCTGATATAGCAATATTTTTATCTTTACATAAATATTCCTTAATTAAATACTCGGCTAAACGAGAATTACATTCTTCTGAACTTTTATAAATATTTACATTCATATACTATAATTCACATATTTCTCCGTCATTTACAAGATTTTTACATGGATATCTCCATGTGTTTTCATTTCGAAATAGGTTATCAGCTATTTTAGGTCCCCATGTCCCTGATTTGTATCCATAGAGTTTTATATTATCTTTCTCAATTTCATCAGATATCGGATCCACAATCTTCCAGGCCATCTCCACAAAATCACTTCTTGAGAAGAGCATAGTATCACCATTAAAAATATCTAAAAGCAGTGTTTCGTAGGAGTTAGTATTAAATTCATTAGATAAATTCTTATAGTGAAACTCAAGATTTTTGTTAATTAATTGATTTTTTTTGCCTGGCTTTTTCAAATTAAATTTAACTAGAAGTCCTTCGTCTGGTTGAAGCCTAAAAATTAGCATATTGCTCTGATCGTTATCACTAAAAATTGTTTTATTTTTTTTAAAGTTTATTACAATTTCAGTCACTTTTGTAGGCATACGTTTTCCTGTCCTTATAAAGAAAGGAATGTCTTTCCATCTTTCATTTTCTATAAAGAGTTTACAAGCAAAATATGTTTCGGTTTTAGAGTTATTTGATACTCCTTCAGATGATCTGTAAGAGTTGTACTGTTCTCCTTTTCTTCCTTTTGATTTAATGTATTGACCCCTTACTATATTATTTTTATAATCAACTTTTTTAATACTTTTTAATACATTTACCTTCTCATCTCTTATACTATCTGGACTATTTTCTTTTGGATCGTTCATGGCTATAAGAGAAAGTAATTCAAGTAAGTGATTCTGGATCATATCCTTCAAGGCACCAGATTTATCATAGTATTCACCTCTTTTCTTTATCCCTATACTTTCTGCAGCTGTGATCTCAACGTAACTTATATGCTCTCTATTCCAAAGTGCATTAAAAACTAGGTTTGAGTATCTTGAAACCAATATATTTTGAACAGTTTCCTTTCCTAGGTAATGATCAATTCTAAAAATTTGATTTTCATTGAACCCAGTCTTAAGAAGTTTATTTAGTTTTTTTGCTGAATTTAAATTTTGTCCAAATGGTTTCTCTATCACTATTCTTGAATAGCCAAATACCTCCTTATTTATTTCAGATTTAATTATGTTAATAATTATATCATCATATGATTGAGGTGGTGTTGACAGGTATGATATTAAATTAATTTTATCAGCTTTAGATTTACTCTTAAGAGAATTTAATTTTTTCTTTAAAATTTTAAAATCATCTAGATTAGATGTATCAACTTTAATATACTCTGAATTCTTTGATATTTTTTCATCTAGGTTTTTGAAAGTATTTGCTTTTTTATCTCCTCGTCCGCAACCAATAACAAATGTATTTTTTGGCAATTCATTTCTCTTCAGCAAAGCATTTATTGCAGGAAAGATTTTTCTATTTGCTAAGTCTCCAGTTACTCCAAAAATGATAAAAATATTAAGAGAATTCATTTATTGATTACCTAATTACAAACATATCCAAACAAAAAAATCTTATTCTATTATTATTAAAAAATTTAATTCATATTTGTTCAAATTATTAAAAAATTGCTATGAAATATGATTTTGGGTTGGTTGGACTAGGTGTTATGGGAAGAAACTTTATCTTAAACGTAGCAGAAAATGGCTTTTCAGCCATTGGTTTATCATCAAAAAAAGAATCTATTGAAAAATTAGAGAATGATGGAAAAGATTTTGTTGTAAAAGGAACTACTGAGACTAAAGTTTTTATAGAAAGCCTTACAGTCCCAAGAAAAGTCATGCTTCTTGTTCCTGCAGGAAATCCGGTTGACTCTGTTATTGATAGCTTTTTACCCCATCTATCACCTGGTGATATAATTATAGATGGAGGAAATTCTCACTATGATGATACCGAAAGAAGATTTGAAAAACTAGATAAATTAAATATACATTTTTTAGGGACAGGTGTTTCTGGCGGATCAAAAGGAGCCCGCCTTGGCCCAAGCATAATGCCTGGAGGAAATAAAGATGCTTACGATATTGTAAGACCTATATTTGAAAAAGCATCTGCAAAGGTTAATGACATTCCATGTGTATCATATCTAGGGAATACATCTGCTGGTCACTACGTAAAAATGATTCATAACGGAATTGAATATGCTATGATGCAAATCATATCAGAGGCATACCATATTATGAAATTAGGCATGAAAATGTCAAATCAAGAAATTCATCAAACATTTGTGCAGTGGAATAAAGGAAAACTAAATTCATATCTGATAGAAATAACATCTGACATATTTAAAGCTAAAGAAGTTGAGACTGGTGAATATTTAATTGACCTTATTCTAGATAAGGCAAAACAGAAGGGAACTGGAAAGTGGACCTCACAAAGTGCAATGGATTTTGGTGTTGCAGTACCAACTATTGACTCCTCTGTATCTATGAGGATACTTTCTTCATTTAAGGAGACAAGACGTTCTGGAGAAAAAATTTTTTCTAAACCAAAATCAATTATAGGTGATATCGAAGTAAATGATATAGAAAATGCTTTGATATATGGTTTTATAATGTGTTATGCTCAAGGCCTATCTCAATTAAAAATCACTTCTGAAGAAAAAAAATATGGTCTTAATTATGAGGAGATATGTAAGATTTGGAGAGGAGGTTGTATTATTAGAGCGAAGTTACTTGAAGAATTTATGTTTGCATTTAACAAAAATCCTGATCTGGTGAATTTGATTTTTGATAGTGAAATATCGGAGATGATCAAGGAAAGTGATTCATACGCTAGAAAAGTTAGTGTGTATTCAATAAATAATAAGATTCCATCTCTTGCTTTAAACTCCTCTATAAGCTATTTTGATGCTCTTACAACTGAGAAACTACCAATGAATTTAATTCAGGCTCAGAGAGACTGTTTCGGCGAGCATACCTTTGAGAGGGTAGATATGAATGGTACATTCCATAATGAAAATTGGCAATCTTAATCCAATTTTTTTAACAATTCAATTATTTATATTTTTGCATCCAAATGAGAAAAATCATATTAACACTTCTTTTACTGATCCCTTACCTAGGAATATCAAACAATTTTTTAAAATTTAAATCAGACTCAGTATGGACCTCTCCTGATTCATACTACCTTTCTAAGGGGAAGGTAACCACTCTTCTAAACCAGTCTCAGTATAAAAACTGGATTGCTGGAGGTATAAATAATCTCTCCTTAACACTAATATTAGATTACGACTATATACTAAAGAAAGGAGATTTAGAGTGGATAAATAGGATTGATGGTGCTTACGGAATTATAAAAAACCAAAACGAAACTCTAAAAAAAAATGAGGATAGATTTGAGCTATATTCATTACTTGCATTAAAAAATAAAGGCAGATGGTCTTACTCAGCACTATTAAATATTAAATCACAGTGGGCAAACGGATATGAGTATACCCAGGGTTTTGCTAATTCTCAGATAAGAACGTTAAAAACAAAATTTTTGTCGCCTGCATACTCTCAGCTTGGTGTCGGTATGTTCTATAAGAAAGATAACAATTTGTGGTTTAATTATGCTGTTTTATCTGCAAGGTATATAATGGTGAACCCTATATTTACTGAATCTTTATCTGATGGTGAAAACTATTTTGGCGTTGATAAAGGAAAGACGGGTAGGTTTGAGGCAGGTGGTATATTTTCAGCTTACTACAAAACTGAACTTTTGAAAAATATGTTTTTTGAGAATAAGTTGAATTTATTTCAGAATTATCTTGAGGATCCTTTAAACATTGATATTGACTACATGGTTAGCTTAGAATTTACAATAAATAGATTTTTATCCACTAATATACTTGTACATTTATTATACGACGATAATGCTGCTCCTGAAATTCAGTTGAAAGAAGTTTTTGGCATAAGCTTTAATGTAAATTTCTAGTCTTTTATATGACCCTTAATATAATAGTCAAAATACTGTTATTTCTTACAATACAAAATCCTATAAGTATTTTTAATGGAGTTAATCTTGACGGATGGAAGGTCTACGGAACGGAGAGTTGGTATGTAAAAGACAGTGAACTTATATGTGAGAGTGGTCCAGATAAGGGTTATGGATATTTAGCTACAGAAAAATATTACAAGAATTTTATATTAACACTAGATTTCTTACAAGAGCAAGATGGAAATAGTGGTGTTTTTTTTAGATCTAAAATTGATGGAACTAAAATTTCAGGTTGGCAGGTTGAGGTTGCTCCACCTGGCTTTCATAGTGGTGGAATTTATGAGTCTTATGGTAGAGGATGGCTTATTAAGCCTGACAAGTATTATGAAGACATTGTAAAGATGAACGAGTGGAATAGTATGAAATTGATGATCAATGGTGGTGAGGTAAAAACTTGGATTAATGGCCAGGAAATGATTTCAATTATAGATAATAAGATATCAAATTCAGAGGGATCAATAGCCCTGCAAATTCATGACGGGGGAGGAATTAAGGTTAGATGGAGAGATTTAAAACTTATCGAATTGTAGATTTTTAGATACACTCACACTGCTCGGTCTTAATCTGGTCAAGAAAGATACAAGCTCCCTCATTTAATAAATTTATTGAGAATGGATACTCTCTTTTTGATACATCATCAAGTGGAATTATTTTATTTGTCTTATATCTAGTGTTGGCATCAATTATTACATATATACCATTAAGTTTTTCATTTTTAAATTTCAAAAAATGATAATCATTCATAATTGAATCCCTTGCTATATCTGGGGTATATCCATGGTTAAGAGTTAAACTAAAATAACCCTCAAATAAATCGTAATTTGATATAGTCTCCTCAATATACTCACAGTCAGAAAAATCAGATGGAACAGCCCCATCCTCATTAATTTCATCACAGGATGTTATTGTAAATAAAAAGAATAAACCTAAACAGTATCTCATTTATATTTGATCTTAAAATAAAGGATTACAATAGCACAGCTTCCTACAAAAAAGTTTGCACTAATAATTGCTATATCCTGCTTGTTAAAAGCATAAAAAAGCCATACAACATTGCTTAATAATATAATTAAGATCATTGTGAGGGATAACTCCATAGCTGACTTTAATTTCCATGTTCTATAGACTTGAGGAAAAAAAGTTATACCTGACAGGAAAGCCCCAAATAAACCCACCACATCAATAAATTCCATCGATTACTCTTTGTGGATATAATACGATTCGTAAGATTTTTTGTTGAGTGCATCTCTCCAAATTATTTCAAGTTTATAACGCTTTATAACGTGAGTTTTTCTCTCTATAAACTCTTTGATTAGATTGCATTTGATCATACCATAAACGTAAGCTATAGATCCTTAAAATCAAAAAAAAAACAGTTAAATGTACTTTATAGCAAGTATTATAATGAGGATAGTTATAGATACGATTCTAAATAATAGTCTAAATTTTTTAGGTATAAAATGTCTTATCATTTAACTAAAATAAAATGGGTCAGTGTAGTTAAAGTAGTCACACTCCTCTTTGGTATGAGTTCTCTCATGAATTACTTCAAATACTCTTTTCGGGTAATCTTTTTCATAAGTAATTTTATTCTTCGAATATTTACTCATTAAAAATTACTTACCGTTTTGAACTGGATCAGTATCAGGCATTAATTTATTCAAAATGGTATATACTGGGCAAAACTTAGTAATTGGACTAATTATTTGCAGAACAGCAACTCCTACAGCGACCCAAATCCACTCAACATTAAACTGATCTGCAAGTGCTATGGAGCCAAGATAAAGTAATCCTACTATTCCGTCATGTACTCTTATTTTGATAATGTCTCTTTCAGTTGTCATATTATTTATTTTAATGATTTTTTCAATTTACGTATACTTTAAAAAAAATCAAAATTATAATTTTTTTAGAATTTGTCATTTTGATCAGTTTTACATATTGATTTAAGTTTTTCAATATCATCAATCCACTCATTTCCATCAAAATATTCAATGCCCTTGAAGTCTCTGACCTTATACAGAGAATCTTTTCCGTAACAAGTACCCAGATAAATATATTTTTTATCATTCTTTTTTGCGCTATGGATGATGTGCTCCATCATAAACTTACCTATTGGTATAGACTCTAAATATTTTGTATCATAAAACGAAAACCAATAATGTATTATATTATTATTACTGAAAGTTATGACATAACCTATTGGATCGTTATCTGATTTAAATTCATAAATTTTATTATAATTTTCTCTTTTAATTATGAGTTGAAGTCTCTCATTTGATAAAGATTCATTAGAAAATCGTTCTTTAGAGTATTCAATACAAAATTTCTCGAATTTATTATCATGATTAAAATTTTCTTTCTTGTGTTCATCTACTGAAATATTTAATGATGACTTAATTTTTTTTATAACTCTCTTGTTTTCAGACAATCTTACATATCTACTAAGGTTTATTCTTACGCTCCTTGCTAGATAATATATTTCTTCAGTATTTTTAGAATCCCCAGTGTAGGGTAGATAACCTCTTTCAAATACTTTCTCAATAGAGTCATCTTCTTCAAGTATTATATTAACACAATAACCAAACCTGTAATTTTGGTAATCTATGCGATCCTCACTTAGAATTATTTTCATTGAGATATGGTTAATGCAATTTAATCAAATCCAATAATCTTTTTTTAAATAATTTTACTTTTGATAATTCATTAGAAATGATTTTTATTAATATATTTAATATAGTATATCAAAACGTACATTATGAAAAATTTACCTAACATTGCTTTATATGCTTTTGGAGGTATTTGCATTCTTCAAGCAATTTCTTTTCTATTATTTATCGAAAGTATTGTTCCTTATGTTTTTAATACTACGCCTGAGGGTTTAGAGATAGCTGTACTCATGCATTATGCAATAGCTCCTTTATTTCTTATGATGGGTCTTGTTGCATTTTTTGCAACTACATTTGAGCTAGAAAGTAAAAGAAAAGTTATTCTTGCTGTTATAATAGGTTATGTACCTCTTTTTCTTGTGTTCAATTATTTTATGGGACTTGAGGTAATGAATGCTGGTGTTGAGACATATATATTAGATATTATATGCTTCTTTTTAAGTCTTGTTGCATATTTATCAAGTAGTAAGCGATCAAATTAATTAAAAATATTTCTCATATCATAAATTATCCATGATTTTATTGAAATGGTATATGTTGTTTCCTTTTATATTTTTCATTGAAATTTTATGCATTGCTGATGCCACATAATCTGCTCTAATTGGTCTGTAGTCTTCAGGCATTAGAAATGAAAATAACGGCATCACGTATTGAGCTAATTTTTCACCGAATCTACTTTCATTCCTTTTCCCAAGTAGGAGAGAAGGTCTAAAGATAGATAAAGAATCAATTCCAATTTTTGACACATCCTCATCAATTTCTCCTTTTAGACTTAAGTAGAAATTATTTTTAGATCTATCTGCACCAGCTGTCGATACTAAGGATAAGCTCTTAATTTTATTCTCCTTGCATGCTCTTGCAATATTTAATGTGATATCGTAGTCAATTGATCTGTATATTTTCTTGTTGTAATTTACTCTTGACTGAGTTGTACCAATTCCTGAATAGACATAATCACAATTTTTTATTGTTTTTTTAATTTCATTTAAACTACTAAAGTCAATGACATGATTTTTATGTTTTTTATTATTTATTATAACCTCACTTCTTGTTAATGTAACTACCTGTTCACATAAAGGATCATTAATTAATATATCTGTTAAAAAACCTCCAATTAGGCCAGTAGATCCAAAAACTGATGCTTTATAAGTTTTCATATTAAAATGTTCCCCACTTATTTTTAATCATTACTCCCAAGCCGCCATTTATTAGAATTAAAGATAATGTGCCAATCATGAACCAGTCAGAGTTTTCATATTTATTTATGATGGCTAATCCAAAGAGGCAGATTCCACTTGAGAAGGAAATTAATCCAATTAATGCCAATGTGTATCTTTTAAATTTGGATTTTTTCAAATCTTTATTCTTTTAATCAAGTATATTCAATATAGTAATCAATGATAATTTAAAAATATAATTATGAAAAAAGTTTTTTTTATTCTTTGTATTCTGGGTATTGTAATGCCTTATTACCAGTTGTATTTCTTCCTAGTGGGTGATAACCCTACATTTGACTATTTTGTATCAGAGATCTATTCTTCACACCCAGTATCAATGATAACATGGGATATAACGATTGCTTATATTTCTTTTTTTACTTTTTTACTCTACAAAAGAGCTAAACACAATTTGAGTATTTGGAAATATATACTAGCCTCGTTAGTGGGTTTCTCTTTAGCGCTTCCGTTGTACTTATATGATAACTATGATAGTTAATTATCGTAGAAAATATTGTGAAGATTTTCTATGTATCTATTTTATATATTATTATGGGGCTTGTTTGTCTGTCGATTGTTATATCGGTAGAAGATTCAATTGAGCTAACATATTACAAACAGATTATCTTAGGACTTGGTATAATATACCTTATTCTTGGTGGTTCGAGGTTGTATAAACACTTTACAGGAAAGGATTAATCACCAAAAAAATCTTCCACTAGACTTATCAATCTGTTGTAAATCACAGAATTCGAAAACAATATAAGGTAAAATCCAAAGCAATATAAATACAATAAAGAATAGAATTCTTGCTGTATTCTCACCAACTGATTCACCCAATAATTCAATTAACTTTTTTTTGTTAGTTTGACGAAGAACAACTACATATAGTAGGGGAAATAGAAAGAGTAATATGTATAGAAAATAATAATTGATATCTAAACAATCCATAAAATTAATTTTTTAGAAAACTTACGACTGATTTAACAATATTTTTATTTCTTAAAATTCTTCTGTGTCCGAGACCTTTAGTTATTATTAGCTTCCCCTTTTTAAAATGCTTAATGCTTTCTTTTGAACATTCTACCGGTATATCTCTATCGTCTTCACAATGTAATATAAGTGTAGGTGTATTTGAAATTTTTGCACATTTTATTAAATCGTAGGATTCAACATTCGAGCCAACTTTATTCTTAAATACGTCTAATAATTTATTTAAAGATTTTTCTTTAAGTCCAATTTTAAAGATAAAATCTTTGAACATGTCTACATTCACGTGTGGCGAACTTATTGTCACCATTTTTTTATACATATCACCAAATCTAAGAGAATTCATAATACAAATTCCACCTATTGAATGTCCAATTGCATAATCAAAAGGACCTATTTTTTGGTATAAGGATCTTACACACTTTACAACCTCAGGAATAAGTGTAGTGCTTGAAGATGATTGACCGTGAGCGGGTAAATCGAATGAGAAAACATTCATTCCTTCTTTGTGACACTCTTTTGCTAGAGCATGCATCTGAGTTCCTCGACCGCTCCAACCATGAACTAGTAGTACTTTAGGGCCAGAAGCTTCTAACTCATACGTCATTATATTTTTACCAACTTCGGGTATGTAAATTTTTTTGTGAATACTACTCAAAAAGTATTCATTTTCTCTATCAGGTCTTCGAAACTTAATAGGTATAGAAAATAAAAAAGCGGCATATTTAACGGCTAAGTTCTCTGAAAAAAAATTTAAAAACTTTACTGATAAGACTATATATAATGGTATTTTAAGTGTCTGATTAGATTTCATTGTAAACCCTTTAAGTTTTAACCCTCACTCAACGTTTTTTCTATTGTTCCTTTAAGATTATTAAGTGTCTTTATGTATCTATCCAAGAAAAACTCCTTAACAAACATGGTCCTTGACTTTAGCTTAAGTTGTGCCTTGAACTGCATATCTCCTTCAATACTTTTTTTTAAATTTTTATAATAATCATTAAAATTTTGCTCATCCCCATACACAATTATCTCTGGATATTGGGTTGAAATATAACTACTGAGCCTTTCTTTAATTATTTTCTCATCTTCAACATTACCAACTACATAAGAGTATATAGTGTTATTTAATGTACTAAGCAAATCTTTGATCGAGTCTGACTTTACAAACTTTAGACTACCTTCACTGATTATGGAATTATATCTATTCATTGGTGGAGAAAATGCCCTATAATCTATTAATGCAATTCCTACCTCAAACGGAGTGCCTGAAATTAATTTTACAGAGTCAAGGTATATGTTTTTATCATCAATTAAATAATTAATTATTTTACTGTCTCTCTGAAAAAACTTCTTTCTTTCATTACAATAATTAGTAATTTCATCAAGCTCTATTTTTAAATTATACAATACTTTTAATCTTTCCTCGTCATTTCTTAGACTTTCTCTGTACTCATCAACAAGAAAAGATGCACTTACACCACTAACTATAACTAAAAATTCTACGCCATACTTTAAAAAATTAAATTTCATTAGTCACAAATTATCGGTTTAATAAATTATAATAAAACTTTTTAGGAATATTAGTTGATTTCAATCAAAACCTCATTTTTTCTATTCCAAAACTTATAAGGTGGATCGTAACCAAGATAAATTGGATTTCCTATAGTCTTTATATTCTTTTTGTCTAATACATTTTGTAGTTCAGATTTATATTTTTTGAATTTTTCGGAATTATTATAACCTGTGTAACTTATTGCAGCATATTTTTTTGTAACACTTTTCTTTATTTCTATCCGTTCATCATTGGGTTTTGAAAGTTCATCAATTTTATATTCAGAGGGCATTACAAAACGCATAGTTGAAGATTTTTCATTATTATTTTGATGCATATGAACTGGTGCTGTCATGGCAATTTTTTGATTATTTTCATTCCCTCCAAATATATATCCAGCTAGGATACCAAACATATTATTACTATTGCTATTTTTTATTGTTACTGACGCATATATAGCAGGCGGATATTCTCTTATCTCAATATTATCTATAACGTTTAAGGTCTTAAAATTTTGGTTTTCAACCTGAGACATAAGATCAAAACTTGTAAGAATAAAAACTGTAAAAAAAAATTTCTTCATATATTGTTCACGTCAATATCTATTTAATTGTTACAACGTATTTGTAATGAAATAATATTTTGAATATGAAAGAGAAGAGTTTAAATGTATATGGCAAACCACTACAAATATGTGGAAATGAACCTATAACTGGTGCATTTAGGGACGGCTGTTGTAATACGGGGCCCGGTGATATTGGCACACATACTGTTTGCGCAATTGTATCAGATGAGTTTTTAGAGTTTTCCAAGAGTAGGGGAAACGATCTAACAAGAGATTATCCAGAATATAATTTTAAAGGTCTCAAAGATGGAGATAGGTGGTGTCTATGTGCATCAAGGTGGGTTGAAGCCTACGAGGTTGGTTTAGCTCCGAAGGTTATACTTGAGTCTACACATATTAAGACACTGGAATATGTTTCCATACAAATATTAGAATCTTTTAATCATCTTACCAGCTAGAGTGAATATTTAAAAATCAAATATTAAAAATTATTTGGAAGTATTGACACATTTTTTCCCGTACCAAGCTCTTTTCCTGTAAGTGTAGAGTTACCAATGTCTGGTAAGCACATTTTTGTAAACTCTAGTCTACAGTTGGTATTATATTCTGGACTATACTGAGGATCATCAAGCAAAACAACTGAAATTTCACTATCTAATAATACCATTGCATATTTTTTAGCCTTAACAATTGAAAGCTTATTGTCAGGTAAATTATCTAATACCTCATATCCTGTCATGAATATTACATTAATATCATTATGTTGCCTTGCTCCAATATAAACATGATTACACTTGTAAAATAATCTACCATGTGACGTAAATGAAATTGAAATAAGAAGTGTAAATAGAATAATTTTTTTCATGTTTTATTTTTTTTAAAGATAATATATTTTAATCTTATAATAATTTAGAATTAAATTATAAAAAATGAGTTTATCACCTACGGCAGAAGCAATAAAACATTATAAGGTAACCTTTGATTGGAGGAATGGATTTGAATCGTGGTCAAAAGTGCCGACCACTGAAAAGTATCATATGCTTGCACCTAACTTAGGTCTTGAGGCAACTGGTGCAGATGAAATCAGAGATATAATTTTTGGTTTTTGTACAGAAAATGAGTTGCAACAGGAGTTAACAGATATAATTGAGCATGGTCAATACGTAACGTGCATGCTTAATCTAAAAACTAAATCTGGAGAGAGAACACAGTGCGTGGAAGTTTTTCTCCTAGACGAAGAGGGCAGAGTTGATAAAATTTGGGCATTATAGGTTTTCTATAAAAACACCATCTGCCAAGAATGTTAATGAAACTTCTGGTTTAGTTATTTTTTCAATTTCATCTTTGGACTTCCCTGCATCTTCAGCATAGTGTCTTAATAAATCTACACTCAATGTTTCTATTGACATCTTCCCGTTAATAATAGCTTTATCACCTTCTATCCCAGCTTTTGGAACGAAAAAACCATAATCTTTAAATCTTACTAAAATAGTATCTTTCTCAGCTCTAATTTTCATCCAACAACCTTTCATGGGACAGGAAGATAGTATTTCTCCCTCGATTATGACATTATAATTGCTTTTATCATAAATATTTTCTCTAACTGAAACATATTCTTCCAATTCAGTAATAGAAAATTTTTCACCGAAAAAACCTTCATTATTTTGACTGTAAGATGTATTAAAAAGGACAACAAGAATGGATACTAAAAAAATTTTTTTCATTTCAATTATTTAAAGGTAAACTAGTATTCCAAATATCTTTCTTCATTAACCATTCACCATAACTTTGTTTTTCCCAGATAACAAGATACTTACCATTGTCACTTCCAATTATATTTCCATTATCATCTTTGATGTTTAGAGAATACGTGCCTTCATGATATGCTATATTTCCAGAGACAACAATATCTCTGTCAGTGAAATATAGATCACATGCGCCCATATCTAATTCTTCTTTTAAAACTAAAGAAATGTTGTCTCTACCTATGGTAAAATCACCATTTGGTGGCATCACAACTGCATCCTCTGTATGAAGACTAGCTAACCCATCAATATTTCTGGAATTGAAGTATTCAACATACATCTGGTTAGCATCTATAATTTTTTGCTTATCCATGAAGTTTTATTCTTCTTTATTAAGTTCTCTTAATTTTTCATTTGCTGGAGTTGCTCCAAAGAATTTTTCGAT
This sequence comes from uncultured Marinoscillum sp., assembly GCA_902523065.1. Lineage (GTDB taxonomy): Bacteria > Bacteroidota > Bacteroidia > Cytophagales > MED-G16 > MED-G16. Next base: position 82,971 of record CABYXZ010000003.1, on the reverse strand, counting down.
AGCCTTCTCATAAAATATTTTTGACTGATCCATATCTCCTTCGTTGAAATAAAATTCTCCCATTGAATCGTATGGATTATATCCCTCAGGGTAAAGAGAAATATATTCCTCAAATAATGATTTAGATTTTTCCTTATCACCTTTCCCATAGTAATAATAACCTAATACATTAATGATTGGAGCTATCATATATGAATGATCGCCTGTCACAGATAAAGACTCTGAGTCTCCAACTCCATCTCTTAGTTCTGAAAGAAGAGATTCCATAGCTTCTATTTTATTTTCTAGACCTGGTATTGTAAAGGCATAGTAAAAATGAATTAATTTACCTTTAGGTTCCATTTCTCTCATTTCAGCCCATTTCTCATGTGTTTCGCTACCAAGTAGAGGCCAAAACCTTGATTTTCTTGGTAAGTCTAATAATGAGACAAATTTTTTTGACGTCTCATTCTTATTAGTAACATTTTCCTTTGCTTTATCAATATGCATTTTCTCTTTTTCGGATCCATCAGGAGCTAGCCCAGCAAGAACAACGTGAGGACCAAATAATGAAGGATCATAAAGAAGCGCCTTTTCAAAAAATGTTAAAGCTTTTTCATATTCAAAATTATACATATGACCGAATGCTGCATTTGTCATTTCGTTTGCAAAGGTATTTTCACTTTGCCACTCTATATAATTTCCTGTAGATGAATCAAATGACCACGTTGCGTTATCAATATTTTGATTTGTTGTACAAGAAAAAAGCAGTACTAAAAAAACAGAACTAAATATATTTTTCATTATTGACTAATTAATTGTAATCATTAATCTTCACTCTTGTCCATGACTGAGTAAATTCTGATATATCACCAGTTGCCTCAAAAAAATCAGCAAAAGCTTTAGCCTCCTTATCTCCACTTGGACCAAATGAAAACGCATCGTTCAAGTCTTTATATGCGCCATATATTATCATATTTTCTCCGTTGCTTATTCCATGTGTTACTTGAGCTAATCCAACAAAACCAGGAAAATCGTATGATTTCATAAGATCAGCAAATGCACTTGTAAATGCAGGAACGTCTTTACTTTTTACCTTAAAGCCCCATACTTGACCAACAGGATTAAACTGATCTTCATTATATACCAATGACACATTCCCAGCTACAGCTCTTACACTTTCGACTGATGGTCTTACAATGTCAACATAATCATCCCACTCTTCTCCAGTAAGAGATCCTCTAATTTCAGCAAGAGCACTCGCTGAAGGACTAACAAAACTCAAAATATGTGATTCTTTGAATTCTTGTCCTTTTAGTGGTATACTAGAAAATGTCATACTAACCCCTTCAGGGAAATCAATACTAGAGTAGTAATTATCAACAGCTTCTACAAAGGCACTTGCGTTCTCACCTTTAACATCAAGAAATACATCATACCAATACAGTTCTTGAGAATTTGCTGAGAAGGTAAAGAAAAACGATAGTAAATAAATAAATTTTTTCATAATTAAATTTTAGTGGTTTATAAATATTTTAAAACAATATAATAAAAGAATTTTATATTTTAACCTTTAAAAAATTTACTTGATATGAATATTATAATTAAAAATCAAAATAATGCAGAGAGGATAACAAGATTTGTTATCTCTTTATTCTTGTTACCATCTACACTAATATTTGGTTATGAAATCTTTCCAATAGTACAATCAGTCGTAGGAGGAATATTGTTATTTAATTCTTTAAGTGGCATGTGTACTATTTACAGAATATTTGGCGCAAATACCTGCCCTAAATAATTATTATAAACTTTTTACAATATAAAAAACTCTCTATTTTAATGAATTATTGAATTAAATTTTTATATTCATTCATATTAACAAAAAGAATACGATATGAAAAATATATTAATAATTACATTTTTAAGTGCAATTATCTTCTCTTGCGGTACTGCAGTTGATACCTCTGAATGGAGTGGCGTGACTAGTCAGTCTGACGAAAGAACAATAATTGTCGATAAATTAGCTAAAGGATATGTGGCAGGTAATTTCGGTATTGCAAGTGAATACTTCTCGGATGATGCTGTACATATGGTAAATAATGATGTTTACACAAATGAAGAAATAATTGCTGGTTATAACTTTCATTCCTTATTATATGACGAAATTCAGCATATTGATCCAGTTATAACTACTGTTGAGTATAACAATGGAGAGGTCTACACTAACCACTGGTCTGATTGGTCTGGTGTTTCAAAAATTACAGGTGAACAACAAAAAAATACATTTCATTGCTGGTGGCAGTGGGAGGGTGACAAAATTATTGGTACACACTGTTATTTTGATACAAGCGATATAGAGGCAGAGGCAGTTTTATATCAAGAGCAGAATTCATCTAACTAAATTAATTTTAGTATGATTTTCAAATCCGTTGTTGCGGGATTGTGCATTTTAGCTGTGATATATGGTATTGTAGTTAAGAGTAGGTACTATTTTAATATAGGTTATTTTGTATTTGGAATCTTTATTGTATTTGATCAATTAACCATATTTGCATCAAGTAATGATATAATACATCTCGCATTAGCAGCTTTGTGGTCAACTCAAGTTGTTTTAACAATACCAAATAAATTACCACCACTAACACGTGATGGAAGTGTAATTGCCAAAACTGCTGTACCTAAAATTATGGTATGTTTATCCATTATTAACTTTTTCGGTGCATATTATGTAACTCTAGTTGATTATATACCATACGAAGCAATGTATGGACATATTCTCCTAGGTATTTTTCCACTAGCTCCAGCTTATTTTATCCTTTTTGATAAAATTGAGATAGTAGATAAATAAAGCAATTACGTTTTAATCTATAACTACAGCGGAGTGTTACTATTAACACTCCGTCTTGGTTATTCTAATTATGAAGAAAAAATACCTATCACAAAAAAGTGTAGAAAACTATATTCAGATCATTAATCAAAATATTATTGAATCAAAATGGGAGCCTGACATCATACTTAGTGTTAACAGAGGTGGATGTGTTCCTGGTGTTTACCTTTCTCATTATAAGTCAGTTACGCATAAGGTCTTAGATTTTAAAGGTATTGATAATACTACTATTGATTTATACAAAAGAGTTCTTGATGACAATAAAAACATTTTAGTAGTTGACGATATAAATGATACAGGAGAAACCTTACAGTCAATTTCAAAATATTTTAATGAATATTCTCAAAAAATTAAATATGCTGTAATTGTTGACAATAAAACGAGTTTATTTAGTGTTAATTATTATGGTACTCAGATTGATAAAAGTATTGACAGTTCTTGGATTGTTTTTCCGTGGGAAAACAATGAAAATGGATAGAAATGTTTAAAAATACAAACAAAAAAATTCTGTTATTTCTTGTTTCTGTTCAAATTATTGTAATAACTGTCTCTAATTTTCTGGTATCCTTACCATTAGAGGTATATGGCATAAAGTTGACGTGGTCAGCATTTTCATTTCCTATAGTAGTACTTGCTATAGATTTGACAGTAAGAGTTTTGGGTAAGTCAATTGCCAGGGCAACAATTGCATTATCATATCCTCTGGCTATTTTATCATCAGTAGCTATCTTACTTTTTGAGGGATTAGGAGAAGAAGAAGCTTTCAGGATTGGATTTGCCAGCGCCACCGCATACGGAGTCAGCACTTTACTTGATGTTTATGTTTTTCAATTTTTAAGAGAGAGATATAATTATTGGTGGATAGCACCTTCAATATCAACTGTTTTCGCTAATGTTATTGATACTTTTGTTTTCTTCTTCGCAGCTTTTAGTAATTCTAATGATACTTTTATGGCAGAGAACTGGATTGAGATCGCTACTAATCAAAGTTTTATAAAAATATTGATAGGATTGATTTTATTTCTGCCGTTTTATGGTATTCTGTTAAATTATATTTTAAAAAAAATAAATAAAGACGATATTTAACTGCTACCTCTGAACTTGTAGATAGCAAAAGAAATAATAAAAAAGCATGCAAAAACTGCACTGGATATAAGTAATAATGGCGCACCCATTAATTGTAGTATTTTGAAAGCACCACTCAATATAAAACAACATAAAGCAAGAACTCCAGTTAGGTATACAATCCTTTTCATTTCATTAATTTACTTTTTCCACGACAGCATCCATCTAACGATTTTTTCATCATTGTAGAGTTTTGGCCATCCAGAATGTCCAAAATTGCGTACATCAAATATAATATTTTTATTGTTCTGCTTAATTTCATTAAAGGTTTTTTCGGCTAACTGAAAGCTTGAAACATAATCATTTCTACTATGGTGCAGGTAAATAGGGAGATGTGATACTTTTGGGGCTAATTCTTTATACGAGTATGGTGTATGATGAGGACTAAATGGCATAATTGCAGCAAATTTATCAGGTAACCCTGATGCAACAATAAATGTACCTCTTCCTCCCATACTCCTTCCGGTTAGATATATTCTATTCTCATCAATCTTAATATTTGATGAAATATCAGTAATAACATCATTGATTTTATTTGGACTCCAGTCGATGCCTAGTTTTATTGGGGTCGCTATTATGTATTCATCATCCTCTGGAACAAAAAAGTTTTTCCCATAATTTGATCTACTCTGTAATGTGTAAGAATTATTTTTGATATCGCCGTGGAGTGATATAACTAATGGATATTTTTTATTCTTTTCATAATTTTTAGGAATATTTAAGACATAAGAATAACCACATTTGTAACGTAAATTATCGTTAACACAAGACTCAAAATTATGAATAGGTTTCTCATAATTTCTAATCCAGTTAGCCTTTTCTGTCCATGGGTCAGATCTATAATTTAACCACCAAGGTTCTCTATTAGACCACTCCCAGTATTGATAATCGTTATCCTCAGAATATAAAACCTTTGTTAAAGAATTGATTTTGATCGTGGAATTAGGTTTAATTCTTGGCCATTCATACTCAATTTTATTTTTATAGTCACTTTTTGAGTTAATGATGATACTACATGGAGGACATTCTTTTCGAGGTTTTGGCAATGAAATATTTATAATAATCATTAAATAAATGAAGTACATATTATTGATTTAATTGATTTATTATTTAGGTCTTTTATTTTTTAATCCTTTAATATAAAAATACATTTTGATTAATATAAAGCTGACCAAAAAAATAATTCCTGGTCTTATATTATAACCAAATAGTTCAAATGGATTTTCAATTGGGAACTCCATTGTTTAATTTAGAGATTCTGCTTTTCTAATTGCAAATTGGATATTATCATCATTTGCCCAGTCCCACTTATCAGTAAATACCTCAATAGAAACCAATTCTTTTAAAGAAATATTCTTGAAGGAACAAAACCAGTTAGAGGTTTCTGACCCAACCTCATTCAAACCCTTCATAAATCCATCGAGATCTTTATCCTCCAACTTTAAATTGTTTATAAAATCATTCCAAGAAAGTAATTCTCCATCGTTATTATAGACAAATCTCATACAGCCAACTGTTTTTATCTTTTCATCAAAAGAGGTATTTTCATTTAAAGTTGAGGGTACATATCTACTCTGTTTAGTAAACCAAATGGCTGATTTGGTATTAATGTTAGCAGTCTCAGGAACCTCAATGAACCCATCTTGGAGTATACTAATCCCTGCTTTTATATGGGTATAATGGTAAACATTCATAATTATTTGTAAGTATAAAAAGTAATTTTAGTGTGTGTCATCACCAGATTGAAAAAATGGATCATCCCATCCGTTTTTCTTATATGCCGTGTATGCCTTATAAAAAAGCCAGCTAAATAATATAAAAAAAACTGTTAGCAACAATACATGACCTAAATGCATAATTAAACCTATTTATATTAGTTTTAAAAATCAATTTTATCTGCTCTATAATTTTAAGAATATTTTCTTTTTATATAAATAGTATGCAACTACAAAACATACTGATGTATATGTAAGAGCCCAAACTAGAGATGCTAATTTTGGATAGACTCCAATTTCAATCATTCCACCATAAATCATACCATTAAATGTAGTATTTAAAATAGGCATCCCATATGCGAAGTAAGTCATCATCTGAGACAAAGCATAAATAGCAATAGAATTACTTCCAAATATAATTCCAATTTTAAACCATGAATGTAGTTTTAAAATATCACACAAAAGGGTAGTAGTTGCAAGAGTTAGAAAAGCCCAACCAGTTGTGTGCATAACATAAGTACTTGTCCATAAATTTTTATTAATTGGCATTAACCACTCCCAAATAAAGCTATCCAATAAACAAATAAATCCAGCAAAGTATAAAATAATAACTTTCCTCTCGATTGTTTTTTTAGTTGTTAGAACATATCCAGCAAGCATTCCTCCAATTCCAGATGAAATTGCAGGGAATGTACTTAAAATACCTTCAGGATCCCACGTCCCTTCCCACATCGATCCAGGTATTAAGATGCTATCTATATATGCGGCAAGGTTTTTACCAGGTTCAAGGACGCCGGGTCCAATTCCTGGCACTGGAATAAATTGCATACACACGTAATATAGAATAAGTATGGATAGCATGATAATTAGTTGTTGAATCCAATTTGTGTAGTCAAACATGATTGCGCAGGTTAAATAAACAATTGCAATTCTTTGTAAAACACCAGGAATTCTAATGTCAGAAAGACTGGGAAGCCCTCCTGTACTCATAAAATGATACATTGATTCTGTGAAAGCTCCCAAAAATACACCGAGGATAAATATTTTTATAGACCTAAGAATTATGCCTTTTTTTGATGATGTTGTTCCTTTGTTATTTCTGGAAAGTACAATTGAGACGCCAACTATAAATATAAAGAATGGGTATACAAAATCAGTAAGTGTAATTCCGTTCCAGTCTGCATGTAGAAGTGGAGAGAAAGTGTTACTCCAGCTCCCAGGGCTATTCACAGTAATCATTAGAGCAATTGTAAAACCTCTGAAAACATCAACTGATAATAATCTATTATTCATAATTTAGTTTCTAGTAAATTGATTAGCCAAGCCATTATTATTTTTAAAAGCTTTAGTTTTTTTTTTTAATTATCAATGACCATGATCATGTTTATAAAATATTTTTCTTCTTATTTTAAAATTTTCAAGCCATTTCTTTTTGTCTTTAACAATAAGATAATCAAGTAAAAAATATAATGCAGGCACAAATATCAAGAATACAATGAATATAAGCATTTCGAAAATACTACGTGGTTGTTTGGATTGCATATAGATAGGAAAATGAAAATTTAATAGTTGAAGTATTAAATAACAGTAAGCAAAAAACTTTAGCATATGAAATATCATAGGACCAATATGCTTTTTTTCACTTTTATTCATCCGAAAAAAATATCATATAATCCGAAATAATTATTTATAGTTATATAATAACATATAAATAGTCCAATCACTAATCCGATTATTGCACCTATGGTTTCACCTTTTTTGATGCTTGACTGACTACTTTTTATTATCATTTCGTCAGGGATTTTTATTATTTTTTTGAACAACATAACCAATAAACTGAAAACAGCTATTACAATGCAGCCAATAAATATGTAGTCAATTATTTCCACATTTTTAAGTTAAAAATCATTTTGAAATACTTCAAAAAAAATTTAAAATATTTATGAAGTAAATTTTTATGGTGAGCAATTTAAAACTTAGAGATACTTAATAAATCGCTTCAATGTATTTTACTTCCAACTGAAATTCTCCTTCTTGCTTATCAGATATTTGTATTCCTAATGAATTTATTTCACTAACTTCTAAAGAGGGATAATCATTATAAGCATATCCACGCCAGTAAGGTCTGAACTCATCTACATTCAAATTAATTTCAATCCACTCATCTTTTAAAGATTGAAAATCACACGAGTATGAAGCTCTTCTATTATTTTGTCTAAATCTTAATTTATATATGTTTCCATCACCCTTAACTTTAATTTTAAAAGATTTAACTCCACTTAAGGTTTCCTTTGGAAAACTTAATCTTGATGATGCAAATCCTCCATTATTATCTAATGATAGGTACCCGTTGAAAACTAGATTTTTTTCATCGTTAAGAGATAAATAAGACTTTGAAATTCCACCCATCACATCATCATTAACAATATTCCAATAGTTTAAGCCAATATCTTTTTGTGTGTTAATTATATAGAAACTTTTTTCTGCCATTATATCTTTCGTTTGAGAATAAGAAAAAATAGGAAACAATAGAAGTAATGTAGATATTTTAATATACATATTCCTATCATACGGGAAATCAATTAAAAAGGGTAGGGTTTCATAAATGGAAACTAAGGAATCTTATATTTTATTCGTAAATTACTTCAATAGTAGGCTCACAACCAATAACTTTCTCAATTAGTAACACAGTTATTTTATCGTCAAAAAAATCAGCTTTCACTTCCTTAGTATAAAACTCACCGTCAGCCGTACAAAAAAAAGTAAGGGTAACATAAACATCCTCTGTATTTTTTAAACCGTAAACTTCGAAACTTTCATTATTTGAAGAAATATCTAAGGAATAATCAGGTATGGCTGGGGAAGAGGCGGGATTAGATAAAACCGATACTCGAGAAAACTCTAATCTATCTCCATTATATCTTAACTCCATATTAAAAACGGATGGCATAACACAACAATCCATATCATTTTCGCAAGAAATTAAGAAAAATGATATAAATATTAGCAGAACTCTCACAAGTCAAACCTACAACTATCTAATAAAAATTCAAAAGAGTATGGATTTTATAGGGCTTGATCTCATATTAAGAAAAGTATATTTAAATATTTAAATCTTTTTATTGAAATGTACCGTAAAAGTAATTTTAATTTAAAAAATATGTACAATGAAAAATTTAATTTTAACTATTAAAGCTTTGTTATTTACAGTAACTCTATCAGCTCAAACTGTAGTTGATGTAGCAGTTTCTAATAAAGACTTCTCAACACTTGTGACAGCTTTAAAAGCGGCTGACTTAGTTGGCGCTTTAAGTGGTGAAGGACCATTTACTGTATTTGCACCGAACAATGATGCATTTTCAAAAATTGATTCCGAAACATTAGGAAATTTATTAAAACCTGAAAATGTTAAAGCTTTATCAAACATCTTAACCTACCATGTAGTATCTGGTAAACTTATGGCAAGTGATGTAGCAGCAGCTCTAAAATCAGGCTATGGTAGAGCTAAGCTAACCGCTTTAAATGGCCAAACTCTAACAGCTAGGAAGAAAGATGGAAAAATTTATTTAAAGGATGCTCAAGGTAATATGAGTGAAATTATAGCAACTGATGTTGCAGGATCAAATGGAGTTATTCACGTAATAAGTTCTGTTGTAATGCCTGAATAATTTATATTTTAAATAAAAACTGAGCCCTCTTAATAGTATTAAGAGGGTTTTTTATTTATGATATTTCAATATTTTTTACATCATCTACTAACCACAATATCTCTTCCTCCTCGACCGGTCTTATCGAATGATCTTAAAACAATTAATTCTGAGGAAAGAACTTTTATTTCTTTTGTATATAATTCATCATCAGATGATGGTTTAGACCCATCTCTAGTAAACCTAACATCTGTGCCAGGAAATACAGAGTTCACAAAAAGGGTATCATTTTTAATAATTCCACCTGGTTTTGGTAAATCAAAATCAATCCCACCATATAATAACGATAGATGATTTAAAGTTTTGTGTCCAAGTGTATTGGCAAAATAACTCCATTCTTTATTCATCATTTCATCAATACTTTGAATCGATAAATTTTTCGTCCATTGATCTTGTTGAGACCACGCCTTTTCAGCTAGAACAATAAGGTTAGGATACATTAATTCATCAAATATCTTCTCATTTCTGACTGTTTCTGTCCACAACTGTCCCTGAATTCCAAGGAAATTACTTTCCTTTTTCTTGTCTATTGAGACATATTTAGGGTTTTTAAATCTTTTAAAATCAGATTCAAGATATGTTTTTGAATAGACATTTAAAGGCTCAGTTAACCAAGAGTCCTTATAATTAACATATCCTGACCAAGAAAGTCCATAATTTTCAGGATCTAAATCGTCAGTCATATCAAAATAAAAAGCAGAAGAATTACTCATGATAACATTGTATCCTAAATTAGCAAACTTATAGACCATGTCTTCTCTTCCCCCTCCCCAGTAGTTATTCCATACATACGGTGTAAAATTTATTCCATCAAAATTCCTATTGATATCGATTGAGTTCTGTTCATCTTCCCCGTGAACAAGTAACACATCTTCCCAACCACTAACATTTACATTCCTATTGTTAAGTAGGTCTATAACTCTCCTAAAAGCATTTTCAACGAGATTATTAAAGGTAATAGTGTTATTATCATTGACAAATTCTTGACAAATTGGTGAACCAATCCAAGCACCGTATGGTAATTCGTCTCCACCTAAATGAAAATTTTTAAGTTTAACCCCAGCGTCCTCAAACATAAAATCGAGTTCATCGATTACTTTTTTAAAGAATCTAAAGCTACTTTCTTTACATATTGATATTACGTTATCGTTATAACCTTGTGCTGATATGTAGCTACTCTGATCGTTAAGGTCAGATAGTAAGTATTCCTCGGCCTTATTAGAATCATTTAATTCAATATATTTAAAGTATCTAGATTCCATGGCTTTTACTGCTGCTCTTGAGTGAGCTGGAAAATTTATTTCGGGTATAATTTCAATATTCCTTTCATTAGCATATTTAATAATTTCAATAAATTCACTCTTTTTTAAATATCCTGAACCAAATAACATATTCGTTTTCGAACCAGAACCATAAGCAGGATTTAAGTGATCTCTCTCATCAGAAGTGTACCCTCTTTTAGAGCCAACATCGGTCAATTCAGGTAACCCTGGAATTTCTATCCTCCATCCTTCATCATCTGTAATATTTAAATGAAACTTATTTAATTTAAAGTAATGCATAAAATCTAGAAGCTGTTTAATCTTATTTGGACCATAATAATTTCGAGATATATCAAGATGTATTCCTCTATATTTAAATCTAGGTACATCATGAATCTGATAGTTAGAAATGAAGTCAGACCTTTCAATTTTTGCATTAATAAATAATTGAAATAAACTATTTAAGGCATATGATAATCCGGATTTATCTGCAAAGTTTATTTTAATCTCCTCATCTATAATATTGAGCGTATATTCTTCATCGCTAAATGATTCATTTTTAGTCAATAATATATCATAATCTTCAACATTTTTATTGTGCTTAATGCCTAAGAATTCATTAGAATTCTTTAAATACAGATTAATTACATCTGTAAATTCATCATTATTAAAGCTAATATTAAATGTATCTTTCAGCTCATACTTTCCACTAATTTTTTTTATCGATTTAGGGGTAGGGATTATATCTCCAATCATATTCCTATGAAGATGTTTTGTCAATTTATTATTATTATATCTACTTTTTGAGTTAGGTAAATTTAGTTTTTCAATTCCTTCGGCAGCTCTCCATTTTATCTCTGTATCCACATCATATGTTGTATCTCTCAAATCATCTCTAATAAACACACCTTGAGGACCTAAAACTAACCTTTCCCAAAAACCATTCATCAAAAATTCAAATTCTATTGATGAGTTTTTTTTTAATTGAAAATCTTTAAAATTTAATTTTCTATAATCACCGTTGATAGATTCAAAGGTGACTCCTTCAGGCAATGAATTATTATCAATATCCCCATACATTTGACTCCAGAATATACTCCAGTTTTTAGAGTGAATTGAATAATTAGAATTATTTGACAAAATGAAGTTTATAACTGAGGTATTATTTTCAGTATCAACTTTTTTAATATCAAACACTAATGAAAAATTATTTTTATAAGTTTCAGAACATGAAAACAGAAAAAATGAAAAGATTAATAAGAATCTCACAATTCAATCTACAAACATCTGACTTAAAAATCAATTATGTTATCTAGGTATAAATTCCAAATGTTTTTAGTCTAATAATTGACTGAATCTGAAACCTTATTTAATTTACCTTCTTTTAAAACATTAAAATTTATTTTATGAAATATTTATTATCAACAATCATATTTTTTATTTCATTTATATCTTTTTCACAAGATATAAACTTTGGTGATGGAGAATTTGAAGTAAAAACAAATATTGATGCAGTGTATACTGATGATGGAGACACTTATAAGATTTCTTCATCTGGTGATGCAGGTGATTACGGAAAAGTATATCTGTCATATAAGTTCACAAGTATTTTAGATACAGAAGGTCAGGGAGAATTTACAGGTTTTGCTTGGGCTCAACAAGGTGAAGACACTCAGCAGGCCACACTACAAGGTGTATGGAAAAAACAAGGGAATGTTTTTATCCTCTATTCATTAGATTCTGTAACTGATGGAAACCTAATGATGGTCAGTGGAGTTTTAGACATGGTAAATCAAACTTTAAACTTTAAAGTTTCACCTATACAGTAGTCATTTATAAAAGGTCCTCAAGGACCTTTTATTTTATCTTTCAATTATTATTTTAACCTTATTTATTTCTCTGTCGCTTTCTATTTGAAGAATATAAATTCCAATATTTAGATTAGATACATTAATATCTAAAATATTCTCAGATCTTAAATATTCTTTTGGATTATATTTCCTGCCATTTAAATCTGTAAAAAATAAATCTTTGATTTTTATACCTTTTTTAAGGTTAATATATATTTTATTATCTGTTGGATTTGGATAAACCTCATCGAGAAAAGATGTTTTTTCTAAATGTAGTGGCGCTACTTTGAAATGAGCTTTAAATTTTGAATAATGTTTTAAATCAACAGAAATTTCAGGATTATTTAAATCTAAACCTTCATAAATTAATAAAGATTCATCTGACCAATGAGAAAAAGCATGTCCTAATTTAGGTATTGCTTTAATTTTTATTGGAACACTCTCAAAATACTTCCCAGACCAATTATTTTCACTAATTAAAAGGTTATCATTTAAATGAATAGATCCCATTTCTGTATTTTCTATATCAAGCATAAGGTTTTGAATATCAGGAAGATTAAATGTTGATAAAATATGATCTCTAGAAAATTGAGGTCTATTATTAGAAAAATTCTTCATATCATTAACATAATCTTGATAGTTCCAGTTTTGAACATGATTTTTCCATCTATTATAATGTGATGGAATTTCTATCCTGATATTATTTATTAATGAATCGATATGATTAGAAAATCTCTCAGGCAAAAATCTAGAGTTTAGTTCATCTGCGTACCTGTTAATAAATTTATTTCTGAATTCAATATTTTCTACTATTTTTCTAAATAATAATGTTGACCAAGAAGGGTTAGGCCAGTTAGGACCATTAGGATTTAATGAAAACATAAGAGTATTATAATTATATCCTAACCAGGACGGAAAACTACCAAAAGCAAAATCTGTATCATAGATTATCCATTTCCATTTTCCATTTTTAGGTTTCCAGAACTTAATATTATTTCCTGGCCAGTCGTGGTTATTAAAGTAAATTTGAGAAACTTGATAAATAATATAGTTATCAATATCTATTCTATCTTTTACATAATTATAATTTTCGTTATTAGATAAGTTATTAAATCGAACAAAATTTATTAGATCATCATAATCATCTTTTGAGCCATGAACCAACTCAGAATTATTAGTTAAAAGGTCAATATCATCCGAGTCAAGATTATGTTTTGAAGCGATAAAATGTTCGTTTACCTTCTCCCTCATATTGTAAATTCCCCAATACTCTCCATTTATGTAAGCTACAACTGGTCTATATGACTGATAATCCAATCCAGTTCCCTTAAGAAGACTAGTAAGTGCAGCGTCTTTTACTGAAGATCTGAGCCAATCTTGGCCAGAATTTCTCAAAATAAATGACTGAAACTCTGAATAATCCAACTGAGGAAATAGCTTATAATTAATTTCTGAAGTTCCATATTTCCCTCTTGCAAAAATTGAAAAAGATCTTTGAGCTTGCCCTCTGCTCCAACCTCCAAATATCTTAACTCCAGCATTAAAGCTAACCTCATAGTTAGTATTATTTTGATATAATGAGAAATGAATTGGTCTTTCCCAATCTTCCCAAAAATTAGCTCCAAAATGAGGGTAGTTTTGATCATATGAATCCCCAAAAACATATATCCCAAAATCATTATCAAATAAATTACTAGGATCAGTAATAAGAGAAATAATTGGTAATGTGTGATTTACGTTATAAATAAATGCTCTTGAATGTGTATAAGAGGGAATATAACCTTCCTCAAAAACTTTTGCTCTTACTATAGTTGTTTCATTTATATAAATAGGTTCAGAATAAACTAAAGAGTTTTCATTTGGTTCCGACGCATCCAAAGTATACCTGATAATCTCATTACCAGTAGTTCCTGATAAAGACAAACTTATTTCGCCAGTAAAAGATCCTCCATCACTAGAAAATAAAATATTAGTAAGATTAGAACCTTGATAATAAATTGATGAATTTTGAAATCCAGGAGTAGGAGTAGAAAAATGGGCTATATCATTATTTTCAGATATTCCCATAGAAATATTAGCAGGAAGCCCATAAATATTCAATTCACTTATTTTATTTCCGATATCATCATATAAAGTTAGATTTTCTCCACTTGAGGATATTTTAAAGTTAGTATGTAAGTTATCATTATTTAAACCTAATAATTCGGGTGGTGATATTCCTAAATCATTATCAGAATCACTCAAAGAAACACTCAAAAAAGGTATAATAGTAAAATCAGATGATGTATTAGAGATATTATGAGCTTGTAAAGAAAAAATATTTTCTCCAGAATTTATGATTTCAGCAAGATTTGAAATTGTAATTCTATCCGGTTTACCATTCCGGTATATTGCACTTTCATGATCAGTGAATGGAACAGAGTTATAGAGAGGAGGATTACCACCAATATTTTTTCTACCTATTTCAATTCCATTTATATAAGCTACAAATGCATCATCATAGTCAACATCTAAAATTAAACTCTGAATATTATTGATATCATTTAATGTAAATTTCTTTCTTATGAATAGAGATAGAGTTCCGTTTGGAATAATTGTCTCGTCATCATCATCACCATATCCAAAACCGCTTCTTCCAGTTTTCCAACTACTATCATCAAAATCTAAATTTTTCCAATTGATTGAAGTTTGACTATCTGGAATAAGATATTTAAATTCATCCTTCCAATTAATTAATGTTCTAAATACATTAGAATTACCTCTATCTTTACCTGAAGCCCATATAAGAAGATACTCATCTGGATCTATAGATATATCTGGAAAAGTCCATTTTTTGGGGTTATCATCTTTATCTGAAACTGTCCAATTTTTTAGTGATATAGATTGATTTCCATAATTGTACAGTTCAAACCAATCTGGTGAGTCACCATCTTCATCTATAAAATTAGAGTTAGATGAAACCGCCTCGTTTATCCTTACAGTTTGACTGTAACAACTAAAAGAAATAAATAAGAGAATTAATAGATATCTCATAATTACAATGTACAACTATTTAGAAAAATTCAAAAGGGTAGTGTTTGAGGCTTCAGAAATTATATTGTTATTGAGTTCCAAAAATACATCCAAGGGTTTAAATTAAAATAGAATTTTAAAGGGATGGTGACAGTTAGTAACCAAAATAATACGGCACTTGGAAACAAAATAAAAGGCATCACAAATTTAATAAATTTGTTATTTGGCAAATTTCCTCCTTCAAATTGATTATTAAATATTAGGTTAGGAATGTAACAATCTTCTTCTTTGTAAAAGAAATGTCTTATTGAAAACCAAAAATATAATGTTACACCTAATGATGCTGCTATCATACCTATAAATGTTAACAAAAGTCTTACATATAAATCATCCATCTAATTAATATATTTAAATAAAAGATTTAGCTAAACTAATAAATCCAAATAATAGTATTGATAATCATTTGAAAATCTAAGATAATAACTACCTTCCTTTATGAAAACAAGTTTTTTCATTCTGGATTTTTACTGTATCCGCTAATCAGAGGATAATATTCAAATGGTACTGTAAATCCTACTTTTTCTGCAGTTATTTTATTAAAATTTATTAGTTTTTCAGTAAAACCGCCAGTTACAGTTACTTTTTTTAAGGTGTAAAAATCAAAAGATTCTTGTAATAGTTTATATCGATTCCCATTTGGAGAAATATTTTTTGCTGTTATAATATTAGCATCTTCATTTTTATATCTTTCAATTAAAATTATTTTATCTCCAGCATCATTATATGACCATCCAAATGTGTTGGGTTCAGTGCTTTTTACATAATTACTATATTTTTCAGTGAAATCTTTTAAATCTTTTTCAGATTTATTTTCATTTTTTATTAATTCCACGATAACTATAACTTCTTTTTGACTAAAGGCATTAAAGGATATAAATAGTAATAAAATAAATATTCTCATAATACAATCTACAAACATTGAAGTAAAATTCATAGTATATTTGTGATGTAGTTAGCTAGTAGTAATGTACACCTGACTATATAGAAAATCCTCAAATTTTATATCCGTGCAGAGACTATGAAATCAGTCCCATTCCTTGACTGAAATTTGAAATTCTTTGCAATAAATAGGGGGGTTTTTAAAAAAAATTTGATTAAACTAGTAACATAAATAGTTCAACTAGTAACATAAATGTGAACGTTAGCTCTTTGAAATGTTGGTCAGTTTAGTTCTTTGAGCCTTTTTTGAACTCTGCCATTTTATCTATTAAGAAATTGCTTTGCTCAATCATATCTGATATATGATTCTTTAAATATTCTCTGTTATCATTAAAATTACTTTTGAACTCATCGTAATTTTGATTTTTTACCATTTCTAATAAATTTTTAGATGTTTCAAGATACAACTCTAAAACTTCTTTATTAGCTGGGTTATCCATTATGATATTTGTATATAAGTTTTCATCACCTCCAGTTATTCTAGATGAAAATGAAATATTTGATTGATAAATAGGGCTACATATCTCCATCACTTTGTCAAAATCTAAATCAAGTTTTTTCATTGCAGTGGTAAAACAAACATGAGAAAAGTGTGTCATTCCCTGAATTAAACTCATGTATTTATCATGTTCCTCAATTGAGTTCATCTCAGTTATATTTAACCCAATTTTTTTGAATATTTCTTTGATGTCTTTATAGTATGGACCTTCAGAGACGGGAATAGTTATTATATTTTGACCATCTATTATATTTAATGGACCGAATAGGGGATGACACGAAACAAATTCGAAATTAAATTCAACATCTTTAATAATGGACTTTACTGAGGTAAAATCACTAAAAACTTGATCATACCTAATTTTACTTTTTATATTATTTATGACATCTAAGGTTTGATCTATTGGTACAGATAAAATAATCCAGTCTGACTTTTCAATTAGTAGTTTTTCTTGATCTTTAGAAGATTCATCTGAGACAATTACACTTAAATTTAATTTCTCAAATGCTCTTCTGAATGTAGAGCCTATCTTTCCAGAACCACCAATAATTCCAATATTTTTAATCATAAAAACCGTTTTAGGGTCACGAATATATCCTATTTTTAAAAATCATAAAAAATAATGTAATTTTAATTTATCTAAACAACACCCAATGAAGCATATATATTTTTTTCTTTTTTCACTCCTTCCTTATACGATTCTTGCAAAAGATCCATATCCAAAGAATCCAAATATTGATATTCTAAATTATAAATTTGAGATCCACTTAAACGACACATCAGATATCATTTATGGTAGTGCAGACATAGCCCTAAATATTAAGGATTCAGAAGATAGAGTAAGATTGGATCTGATTTCACAGGGTAAAGATGGAATGGGTATGGAAGTTAAAAAAGTTACATTTAACGGCTCAGAAGTAAGTTATTCTCATGATAATGATGTGCTATTAATCGAAACCGGGGTATTAGAATATTCATCACGTGACATAATTAATGTGGTATATAGTGGTATGCCAATTACTGGGTTGATTATAGGGCCTAACATGCATGGAGATAGAACATTTTTTAGTGATAATTGGCCTAATAAAGCTAGAAATTGGCTACCTCTAGTAGATCATCCTTATGATAAGTCTACAGCTGAATTTGTTGTGATTGCTCCTAATCATTACCAGGTTATATCAAACGGTTTGTTAGTTGAGGAAACGAACCTAAACAAAGAATTAAAAAAGACTCACTGGAAACAGTCAGTTCCAATATCATGTTGGCTTTATGCATTAGGGGTTGCAGAGTTTGCAGTCGACTATGTTGATTATTTTGAAGGAAAATCCATTCAAACATGGGTATATAAACAAGATAGAGATAATGGTTTCTACGACTTTAAAATTCCTACAAAACACACGATGGAATTTTTCTCAGACTACATAGGACCTTTTGCTTATGAAAAGCTAGCAAATGTTCAATCAAATAGTGTTAAGGGTGGAATGGAATCTGCAACAGCAATCTTTTATAGTGATGTTTCAGTTACTGGTGATAGGAGTGTTAGGTGGAGGAATGTGGTGATACATGAAGTTGCTCATCAATGGTTTGGGAATTGTGTAACAGAATATGACTGGGATGATGTATGGTTAAGTGAGGGGTTCGCTACTTATTTCACTCTTATGTTTAGAGAACATGCATACGGCAGAGACGATTTTGTTAATGGTTTAAATGATGCAAAGAGGTTAGTATATAACCATTATAAGACTGATAAAGAATCGTCAATAGTTCATAATAACCTTAAAGACATGAAAAATGTTTTAACATATAGTCTTCAATATCAGAAAGGCGCTTGGGTTCTTCATATGCTCAGAAACTACGTAGGAGAAGATAACTTTAGGAAGGGTATTAGAAATTATTATAAGAAATACTATAACTCAACAACAACAACAAATCAGTTTAAAACTGAAATGGAAGTTGTGTCTGGTATGAATTTAGATATTTTCTTTGATCAGTGGCTATATAAAGGTGGTAATATGGTTCTAGATGGTAATTGGAAATTTGATGAAAAGAAAGGTAGGATAGAGGTAAATTTAAACCAAGTACAAAACGATGGTTATTTGTTTGAGATGCCTGTAGAATTAGGAATTTCATATAATGACAAAAATTTAGAAAAAATTCAAACAATAAAACTAGAAAAAGAAAAAGGTAGGTTTTATATTGCTTCTGATAGTAAACCTATTTCTATTAAAATTGACCCAAATACAAAACTGTTGGCTATCTGGGACTTTATTGAAATTAAATAAACAACAATGAAAAATTACATATTACAAATTCTATTTTTAACTATTTCTCTATCGGGGTTTTCTCAAACTAAAACAATTGAGTCGGATCTTATGGATCTAAAAATGAACGTGGGAGATACATTTACGCCAAGTAGTTACGTTATGAGTTCTGACGGATCAACAACATCCTGTGATAATATGATTTATTATAATAAACAAGGTGTGTTTAGTACTGCTAAGTCTATTCAAGTAGATAATGAATCAGGAAAAATTATTGCTAATCAACCTGGATTACATGAAGTTGTTGCGGTATGCATAACAGAAGGAGGTAAAAGGTTTAGCAGAACTTTTGTTGTTGACGTTCAATTTCCTGCTGTTAAAGAAATTAAAATTTCATTAAATTCTGACAAAGTCTACGAAGGAACATATGTCCCGATTTCATACGAAGTTATAGATGAGATGGGTTTTGTTAGAGAAAATGTAAACTTTTCAATAAAATCATCAAATTCTAACCTGGTTGTTGATGATGTTAATAACATAAAAGCAGTTAAATCAGGAAATGTTACCTTGAATGCAACATATGAAGGTATTACTGGTACATTGAACTTAGATGTGCTGAAAAATCCAGTTGAGTATATTGAACTTTCATCTAATGCTGATCAGGCTAGGACTGGAGATGTTATCCAATTAAAAGCAGAAGCTTATAATAAAAAAGGTCAGATTCTATCTAACATACCTTTTGAGTTTTCTTTCAAGGGTAAATCTTTCGATAAAAGTAATACTGCATCTGGTCTAATAATGAATGATGGAAGGTTTGTTGCTGATGTCTCAGGTAATTATTTAGTTACTGCCTCCCTTGGTAATGTCTCTGTTTCTAAAGCATTAAACATTTATGAGAGAAATGTTAAAAGAGATGTTGTAAAAGTTGGAACAGGTCTAGTAAATGATAAACACACTTCTGACTTTTGGGTTTTTGAAGGTGTTGACGGAAGAGATTACGCTGTCACAGGAACATGGGGTGCAGATGGTACATCATACTTTTGGGATGTTACTGACCCTTCTAATATCTTAAAGATTGATAGTGTTCAAGTTGATGCAAGAACAGTAAATGATGTGAAAGTTTCTGAGGATGGTAAAATAGCTATAATAAGTCGAGAGGGAGCATCTAATAGAAAAAATGGTATCATTATTATTGATGTAACAAATCCAAGAGATGTTAAAATTATTTCAGAATACACAAAAAATTTAACAGGTGGTGTACATAACCTATTTATATACCAAGATCATGTTTATGCATTGAGTGCTGGTCAAAAATATTATATTTTAAATATTGAAGATCCAGTCAACCCAGTTGAAGTTGGGATGTTTGAGCTTGGTAAAGAAGGCCAAGCTATTCACGATGTTTGGATTGAAGATGGAATAGCATATTCATCAAACTGGAGGGATGGTGTTTACATGGTTGATGTAGGAAATGGTATTGCTGGCGGCTCGCCGTCTAATCCAGTAGCTTTTGGTAATTATAACTATGCAAGTGGTGCACATCACGCAACTTACCCATTCAAGAGTAAGTCTACAGGTAAGTTTTATACAGTCTTAGGTGATGAGATCTTTCCAAATGGTATTGATGTCAATGCGCCAAACGAGACTGCGGGTTTCCTTCATTTTGTTGATTTTACCGATATTGATAATCCAGTTGAAATAGCAAGGTATGAGTTACCAGGTCACGGATCACATAATTATTGGATAGAGGATGACATCCTATACGTTGCGATGTATTCCGGAGGTATAAGAGTAGTAGATATATCTGGTGATTTGATGGGCGACCTTTATAAGCAAGGAAGAGAAATAGGTTACATACTTCCTGGAGACAAAGATGGTTATATTCCATTTGCTACTATGTCTTGGGGTGCTCAGCTCTATAAAGGACATGTTTTCTATTCAGATTGGAATAGTGGTATTGGTGCTGCAAAGGTAATGCCAGTTAAGCCTGACAATTCTAAAGTTAATCAGTACCTTAATTGATGAGATTACTTGTATTTCTTACTGCTTTTTTAATTAGTAATAGTTCCTTTTCGCAGAATTACTATTTATATGTTGCTGCTGAATCAGACGATATGGTTTCCTTACTTAGGTTTGATGGATCTGAATTAATTGAAGAGGAAAGATTTGAAGTAGGGGTGATGCCAACTGAAATCGAGGGGCCTCATGGCATAACTGTTGATCCAAATGGTAAATATTGGTATCTTTCATTAGCTCACGGGAGTCCTTATGGAACATTAACTAAATATTCGACTGAAACGAATAAACCTATTTCAAGTACCAAATTAGGTCTTTTTCCTGCAACAATGCAGATATCTGAAGCTACAGGACTACTCTATTGTGTCAATTTTAACCTTCATGGTGAAATGAAGCCAAGTACTGTTTCGGTCGTTGATCCTGAAATTATGGTTGAAATTAAGCAAATAACAACTGGAGCAATGCCTCATGGCTCTAGAATTTCTCCTGATGGTCTATATCAGTACTCTGTTGCCATGATGTCTGGAGAGTTATTTGAGATTGATGCAATAACTCTGAAAGTTAAAAGAAAGCTTAATCTTGAAAAGATGAATATGATGTCCTCTGGTAACCATCAAATGAATAGTAATCATCAAATGGGAGGTAATCACTCCATGAAAATGTCACATTCTATGGTCCAGCCAACTTGGGTCATTCCTCATCCCTCAAAAAAGTTAGCTTATATAGCTGGAAATGGTTCAGATGAAATAATTGAGGTAAATTTAGATGATTGGGTAATAACAAACAGAATTAATGTTGGAAAAGGACCTTATAACGTAGAGATTTCTCCAAACGGAAAGTATTTAGTTGCTACCTTGAAAGGAGAGGGAAGTACTGGAATATGGGATTTAGAAGATTTGTCTATAAGTAAAGTTTTAAAAAATACGACTAAAGTTTCGCACGGAATTGCAATTTCACCTGACAGTAAGTATGCATTTATCTCTGTAGAGGGGATTGGAGGAGAACCTGGTAAGGTTGATGTAATTAATCTAAAAGACATGTCCCTTGAAAGTTCTGTAAATGTTGGAAAACAGGCTGGGGGAATAGCTTTTTGGAAAATATCTGACTAAATTACATCTTCACTAAATACAAACCACCATGAGATATTTTATCATATTATCATTTCTAATCTTTTCATGTACATCAGATCAAATAAAAGAATCAAATATTGACTCAAAAGCTCAAGATATACTATCTCAAATGACTCTTGATGAAAAGGTAGGGCAGATGGCTCAGATAAATTTGACAGTTATTGCGAAGGGACCAACTAAATGGTCTTCTTCTTTTCCTCTAGAAATAGATCCTAAAAAAACCAGGAAAGCTCTTGTTGACTTTAAAGTAGGATCAGTCTTGAATACAATAAATAATACTGCTCAAAAACCTGAGACATGGTTTAAAACAATATCAGAAATTCAAAAATACTCCATGGATAGCACTAGGATGGGTATTCCAATTATTTATGGTATTGATGCTATTCACGGAACAACATACACTGATGGTGCTACAATGTTTCCTCAACAAATAACAACTGCTGCTAGTTGGAATGAGGAAAATGCTTATAATATGGCTCTTGTATGTGCATATGAAACTAGAGCATCAGGTATACCTTGGAATTTCTCACCGGTATTGGATCTTGGTATAGACCCAAGATTTCCTCGTCAATTCGAAACGTTTGGAGAGGACCCATTAATTGTTGAAAGGTTTGGTAAGGCTATGATTCGAGGATATCAGGGTGATAACAATGATGTTTCAAATAAGTACAGTGTTGCGGCATGTATGAAGCATTTTGTTGGGTATCAAGCAGTAATATCAGGTAAAGATAGAACACCAGCATATATACCAGATAACGTATTATCTGAGTATCATATAGAGCCATTCAAAAAAGCAATCGAGTCGGGAGCTAAGACAGTAATGATAAATTCTGGGCTAATTAATGGTGTTCCAGTTCACGCAGATTATAATTTAATGATTAATGTGTTAAGAAATAAACTTGGTTTTGAGGGTGTTATACTTACTGATTGGGAGGATATTAGAAAGCTTCATGACAGAGATAAAGTAGCAAAAAACCAGAAAGAAGCTATCAAAATGGCTATAAATGCAGGCATAGATATGTCAATGGTACCCTATGAGTACGAACATTTTATTAGAAACCTTAAATCATTGGTTGAGGAAGGGGAGGTTAGTATGGATAGAATTGATGATGCAGTATTAAGAATTTTAAAGCTCAAGTTGGAATTAGATCTATTTAATAATCCAGTTACTAATTACGAGGAATATGATGACTTTGGATCAAAGAAACATCATCAGTTAGCATATAAAGCTGCTTCGGAGTCAATTACTTTACTTAAAAATAATGATGATATATTACCTATTAAGGGAAATTCAAGGATTTTAGTTACTGGTCCAAATGCAAATAATATGAGAACATTAAATGGAGCATGGACATATTCTTGGCAAGGTGATCTTACAGATGATTTTGCTGGTGAATATAATACAATTTATGAGGCAGTTAGAAATACTTATGGGTCTAATAATGTTAGGTATGTTCCTGGTGTATCTTATAGAAATGGAGGCAGTTACTATGATATGGATGAAATTAACATTCAGAAAGCTGTTCAGGAGGCTAGGAGATCAGATTATATAGTTCTATGTTTAGGAGAAAATACTTACACTGAAAAACCTGGCGATTTGAATGATCTTAATATTCATAAATTACAGTCAAAATTAGCAGTAGAATTAAGTAAAACCGGTAAGCCAATAATCTTAATTTTAAATTTAGGAAGACCTAGGTTAATATCTGATATTGAGCCACTTATGAGTGCTGTAGTCAACGTTTATTTACCAGGTAACTTTGGTGCTGATGCACTTGCAGATATATTGTCAGGAAAAGTTAATCCTTCAGGAAAATTACCATATACTTACCCTGCATATCCAAATTCATTACTCCCATACTATTATAAACCGTCTGAGGTTCAGAATAATGCTCAAGGTGCATACAATTACGTTGGTGAAGTAAATAACTTATATGACTTTGGTTATGGTTTAAGTTATTCTGATTTTAAATATTCCAATTTTGCTGTAGATAAAGATACCTTTAACCTTTCTGATACTCTTAATATTGGTGTTTTTGTTACAAATGAAAGCGATATCGATGGCTATGAGACTGTTCAATTATATTCATCTGATCTTTATGCTAGTTTAACACCAGACATTAAAAGATTACGTGATTACGATAAAATTCACATAAAGGCTGGAGAAACAAAAAGATTAACATTTTCATTACCTGTTTCTGAATTGGAATTTTATAATTATAAAAATGAACCAGTTGTTGAGGAGGGAAGATTTAAAATATCAATAAATGATAAATCTAAAGAGATATATATTAAATGATATTTGTTATATAATTTATATTATGTTAAATAAAGAATGTTAATCCTTCTAAATATATTCCTTACAATATCCTTTAACAATGAAGAAAAAAAGTTAATTAATAATGTTTTAGATAATCTTCATTATTATGCAAGTGTTGCCGAAGGAAATAATTATTTTAATTTATTCGATAAGGAAGCTATATTTTTTGGTACAGATGCAACTGAAAGATGGAACAAAAAGGAATTTGAGGATTATGCCCTGGAAAGGTTTGATAAGGGCGATGGTTGGACATATACACCTATCTCAAGGAATATCTATTTAAACTCAGATCTGAATACTGCTTGGTTTGACGAGGAATTAGATAATAAAAAATATGGTATTTTCAGAGGAACAGGAGTTTTAGCTAAAGTAAATGGTATATGGAAAATAAAACAATATAACCTACTTCTTCCAATACCAAATGAGTTGTTAATTGATTATTCTAAAGAAATAAAAGAATATTTAAAAAATTGAGTTAATATCTATTGTAAGCTGAGTATAATTTGATAAATATTTTCAGCATTTTCATAGTCTTTAACTTTGATATATGCATTCCTCAATACTTCTAAATATTCAACGTTAGTATTATCTCTTTTTACAGATATACTCAGTATTTTAATTAGGTTATCAAAATCCTCTAATATTGAAAAAATAGGGTAAATTGTTGCTATATCATCATTTGATATCTCTTCACCTTTGATATTCATATAGTCAACTGCATAGGTCCGTCCTTCAGAAATTCTACTATTTCCCTCATTTTTAAGTCTATCAGACTCAGCTTGATATTTATTTTTTAGGGCTAGAAAGTCAAGATTTCTTTCCAAATCATAGTATGGCTTTGCATTTGCTTTAAATGCATCAAGCATATACAATAATGCTCTTTCATTACTAGGATCAAATTGTAAGGTTGATTTGTAAGATTCTATAGCTGATTTATATACTTTATCAAGGGTGTCCAATTTTTGATTTTCACTGAAATCGTTATTTTCTGTAAGTGCCAATCCCAAATTATAGTATAAAACTGCTCTATTAAAGTGTAAATTTGGATTTTCTGGGTCCATTTCTAACTGTGCGTCAATCTTACCTCTAGCCTCTTCTACTTTATTAAGTCTCATAGCTATGTTAATTTCGACTGAAGGATAATAATTATTTTCGGGAAATAACTCTTTTGCATCGTTGATTAGTCTAATTGAGTTTTCAAATGAGTCACACTCTTTAAATTCTTCGCAATTAGTGTAATAGATATTTATAGAATTTTGGTAAATGGTATTTGAGTTTTTATTATTTAAAACATCCATTTTCATTAGTTTGTCATAGAACCCAAGGGCTTCAGAGAACATACTTAATTGCTCTGCAACAAAACCTCCGTACAGTAAACCTAGTGTGTCCTGAGGATTAACTCTAAGGCTATTTAAAAATGATTCGTAAGCTTGTTCATAATTAGGTTCATTTGAACCCTGAAGCGCGGTAATTGCTTGATTAACAAAAAATACTGATAGATTTTGTCTACCTGCATTTGCTTCTTTAATTATTTCTACGTTTTTAGTTTGTACATCAGTACCAATCTTATCATAAGATTCTAATGCTTTATCAATTGCATCTTTATCAAGTTGAGGAAATATCTTTGCAATTTCAGCGTACACATTTCCTCTTACTACCCACGTATCAGCTTTTCCTCTATTTTTTTCAATTTGTATTGCTGTATCAACCTCTCCTTTAGCATCAGTTAGTAAAGCTTCTTTTTCAGATAAATCAGTTGTTAACTCTACCTTTGCAAGATAGGATCTAGCCTTATTTGAATTTCCTTTATATTGAGAATATGCATTAAATACTGAAATGAATAATAGGAATGATAATATATATTTTTTCATTGTTTTTGGGTTATTAACAAATTTAATTAAAAAATTTAGTCTTCTTCTATATTTTCAATCTTTGCTACTGATGAGATTTCATCATTTTCAGATAATTTAATAAGTTTTACACCTTGTGTTGCCCTTCCCATTACTCTAATATTTTCATCTGTTATTGAGGTTCTAATCGTAATCCCTGATTTATTAATTATCATTAACTCGTCATTTGTCTTTACCTCCTTAATTGCAACTAAATTTCCTGTTTTCTCAGTGATTTTAAGAGTCATAACTCCCTTTCCTCCCCTCTTAGTTATCCTGTAGTCATTTATAGAAGATCTCTTACCATAACCATTCTTTGAAACTACTAAGAGATCTGATTCCTCTCTCGAAACACAGATCATACCAATTACTCTGTCATCATCACTTTCTAATTTTATCCCTCTTACACCAGCTGCGGTTCTACCCATAGGTCTTACGTTATTTTCATGGAAGTTTATTGCTTTACCTGATCTTTTTGCAATAATTATATGATTGTCACCATTTGTAAGTTTAACATCTAATAATCTATCATTTTCTTTTATAGTAATTGCATTTATTCCATTAACTCTTGGTCTAGAATATGCCTCTAACTTGGTCTTTTTAATTGTACCGCCCTCAGTACACATAACAAGAAAATTATTGTTTAAATAGTCCTCGTCGTCAAGATTATTAATATTTATTACCGATCTAATTTTATCTCCACTTTCAATATTTATAAGATTTTGAATTGCTCTACCTTTTGATACTTTTGAGCCTTCAGGTAGCTCCCAAACCTTTTTCCAGAAAACCTTTCCAAACTCAGTGAAAATTAAAAGGTAATTATGAGTTGAGGCAATAAATAGATGTTCGTTGAAGTCATCATCTTTTGTTTTTACTCCTTTTGCGCCAACTCCTCCTCTACTCTGTGTCCTGTATTCATCTAAAGATGTTCTTTTCACATAACCCTCGTGAGAAAAAGTGATAACCATATCCTCATCAGGAATCATATCTTCTACAGTAAACTCAGCTGCCGAATGCTCTATCTCTGACTTTCTCTCATCTCCATACCTCTCCTTTATTTCTTTTAATTCATCTTTTATGATATTCATTCTTTTGTCTTTGTCAGATAGAATATCTTTTAATGTCTTGATAAGCTTATTTAGCTCTTCATTTTCCTTAAGTACTTTATCTCTTTCTAGACCAGTCAATTTCTGAAGTCTCATTTCAAGAATTGCTTTAGCTTGAATTTCAGAAAGTTTATATTTTTTAATTAAACCATTTTTAGCCTCTTCAGGGCTTTTTGACTTTTTTATAAGCTCTATTACATCATCAATATTATCTAATGCAATAATATAACCCTGAAGGATATGAGACCTCTTCTCAGCCTCCTTAAGCTCATATTCAGTTCTTCTTGTTACCACCTCATGTCTGTGGGTAACATAATTTTCTATTAGTTCTTTAAGATTTAAGGTTTTTGGTCTTCCATTTACCAAAGCAACATTATTAACACCAAAAGATGATTGTAATTGGGTATACTTATAAAGGTTATTAAGTACAACGTTAGGAATTGCATCTCTTTTTAAGTCATAAATTATTCTTAACCCATTTCTATCAGATTCATCTCGAATATCACTTATACCCTCAATTTTTTTATCGTTAATTAAATGAGCTGTTTTTTCAATCATTGATGCCTTATTTACCATATAAGGGATTTCTGTGACAATTATTCTATCTTTTTCTTTATCATTTTGTTCGATAGTTGCTTTTGCTCTCATAACTATTCTACCCTTTCCAGTTTCAAATGCAGATTTTACACCTTGATATCCATAAATAATTCCTCCTGTTGGGAAGTCAGGTGCTTTTATAAAACCCATAAGATCTTGAACAGAACAATCATTATTCTCAATGTAGTGAATTGTTCCTTCAATTACTTCAGTTAGGTTATGAGGTGCCATATTGGTAGCCATCCCAACCGCAATCCCACTAGCACCATTTACAAGTAGATTTGGAAATTTAGATGGAAGAACAGTTGGTTCTTTTAAGGTATCATCATAATTAGGTTGAAAATCAACAGTATCTTTATTTATATCAGATAGCAGTTCGTCTGATATCCTCTTAAGTTTAGCTTCAGTATAACGCATTGCTGCTGGGGAGTCTCCATCGATAGAACCAAAATTTCCTTGTCCATCAACAAGTATATATCTTAAAGACCAAGGTTGAGCCATTCTAACCATAGTCTCATAAACAGAAGAGTCACCGTGTGGATGATACTTACCCATAACGTCACCAACAATTCTACCAGATTTTTTAAAGGACTTGTTATAGTTTACACCCATTTCAAGCATACCGTAAAGTACCCTTCTGTGAACAGGTTTTAAACCATCCCTTACATCTGGTAAGGCTCTTGAAACAATAACAGACATTGAGTAGTCAATGTAAGCACCTTTCATTTCCTCTTCAATATTGATTGGAATAATGTTTTGGCTGCTATCTTCTATCATTAAAAAATTAGAGAATGTTTAGTAAGTTTTTGCACCTTAAATGTACTAAAAATTTCGTTCAAAAATGAATTATTTTTAGTGTTTTAACATGTTTTTGATAGAATTATTGATGTTATTACTTTTCATTAAATAACTTCCAGAAACCAATGTTGATGCACCCTTAGAAATAAGTGTTTTAGAATTAGAAGAACCAACGCCTCCATCGACAGATATATCAATATTTTTATCATGATTTCTTAATGTTTCAACTTTATCATATGTATTTTCAATAAAATTTTGACCACCTTTTCCAGGAAAAACAGACATAATAATTACCATGTCAATTATTTCAAGAAAGGGGTATAATTTTTGAATTTTAGTATCTGGATTAATTGCAAGACCACATTTAATACCATTTTCTTTGATACTTTTTAATGATTGATCAATTCCTTTACTTTCTAAATGTATAGATATATAATCAGTTAAAGGTGTAACAAATGAACTAATATAATCTATTGGATTTTCTACCATTAAGTGTACATCAAAATTTTTATCTGAGTATTTTGATATTTTATTCATATCAAATTTTTCTAACGTGTTATTAGGAACAAATTTTCCATCCATAATATCAATATGAATTAGGTCAGAATTCGAATTATTAACTCTATTTATTTCATATTCAAGGTTATTAAAATCACAGTCAAGAATAGAGATTGATGTTTTAATCATTTTTTATTAACGTATTAGAGTCTCTCTTGATCTTATTCTGATTAAAACTTGACATTATCCACCCTCCCCCTATTACATCGTTATCTTCATAAAAAACAGCTGCTTGTCCAGGAGTAATAGCATTTACTCCAGCTCCAAAATATACTTTCATAGTATCACCTACTTTTTCAATTACAGATGGATTTCCACTGTCATTATACCTTATCTTGGTATATGCATCTAATCTACCGTCAATTTTATCGTACTTCATGAAATTTAGTTTGTCAACATACATTCCATTTCTTTTTAACTCGTCGAATGTGCCAACAGTAACAGTATTCTTTTCTACATCAATATTGGTAACATAAATAGGATATCCAAGGGCTAAACCTAGACCTTTTCTTTGACCAATAGTATAAAATGGATAACCTTGGTGAGTGCCAACAGTTTGACCATCTTCTGTTATAAAATCACCCTTTTTAATTACTTTATCAATATTTGAAACTCTTTTCTTAAGAAACGATCTGTAATCATTATCTGGCACAAAACATATTTCATAAGATTCAGATTTTTTAACAAGATTATCGTACCCTCTATCTAGAGCTATTTTTTTTATTTCGTCCTTTTCTAAACTACCAAGAGGAAAAATTGTTCTACTAAGATTTTTTTGACTAATTCCCCATAATGCATATGATTGGTCTTTATTTAGATCCTTACCCTTTGATATAAAATACCTACCACTCTTCTCATTGATATTAGCATAGTGTCCAGTGGCAATGAAATCACATCCTAACTTATCAGCTCTCTTGAGCAATGCTTCCCATTTTATGTGGGTATTACATAAGACACAGGGATTAGGAGTTCTCCCAATCATATACTCGTCTGTAAAGTAGTCTATAACATAATCCCCAAATTCTTCTCTTATGTCAAGAATATTGTGGTGGAATCCAAGGTCGACAGCAATATTTCTTGCGTCATTAATCGAGTCAAGACTGCAACATCCAGTTTCCTTTTTACTTGATCCTGATGTTTCGTAATCCCAGGTTTTCATAGTTAAACCAATTACCTCATACCCTTGTTCCATGAGAAGAATTGCAGCTACAGAGCTATCAACACCACCACTCATTGCTACTAGTACCCTCCCATTTTTACTCATTTTCTTTTGATTTATTTATTTTTAGTTAAAATTACGACTTTTAATCTTTACATGTTCGTATGTATTTAAAGTATTTTGTATATGTAAGTTCGGTTAATAATTTAAGTGATGCCAGATACTGTTCGGGTATGTTTGTTGACTATATAGGCTTTGATTTTGATCAAAACTCAAAAAATAAAATTTCTATAGATAATTTTAAAGAAATAAAAAACTGGATAAATGGACCAAAAATAGTTGCTGAATTTGCTGATTCATCAATTACTTATATTGAAGAGTTTATGTCCAAAATAGAGGTGGATTATTTGAGTATTAACTACAGCTCCGAAAAAATAAAAAAAATAGATAAAAATTGTATTGTTAATATATCTGATAAAAATATTATGAGACAAAATCCTAAACTAATAGAGGAAAACATAAATAAAATTAAGTTAGTGACGATTGATGATTTTGATGATTCAATGATTGATTTTGTCAAATATGAAGGAATAGATGTTTTTATTGAATGTAAAAAATCTTTTTTAGATACAGAAAAAATGTTAAAGAGATATGATCTTGGACTTAAGTTATCCGGCTCCAATGAGTTAAGGCCAGGATATAAGGATTACAATAATATTTCTGATATCTTAGATAAAATTAGTATACCTACTTAAAACAACTTAATAATTTTATTTTTTTACCCTCATTAATAAATCTTTTTTCATACTTTGTTATGACAGATGATAATTTATGAACAGATTCATTTATATGAATATCATTATATAATTTAATATCCTTAAAGCTGGATTTCTTTAGCTCATCAATAGTAAAATCAAAAAGTTGTTCATCATCTGTTTTCAATAGTAATTCTCCACCTGTTTTTAATAAACCATAATATTTATTAAGAAAGTTGATGTTAGTGAGTCTTTTTTTTATGTCTCTCTTTTTTGGTCTTGGATCAGGGAATGAAATAAGAATACCACTAATTTCATTTGGGTTAAAAAAATCATCAATATTTTGAATATCTGTCCTCAGAAATATAGCATTTGTTATCATATTTTTTTCTAAAGATATTGCTCCTTTATATATCCTGGCACCCTTAATGTCAATCCCAATAAAGTTTTTATCTTTTTCAAGAAAAGAAAATTTAGTAGTATGCTCTCCATATCCGCATCCTAACTCTATAAATAATGGGTTTTTGTTTTTAAAAAATTTACTCCAATTCTTTTTTACATCATTGTATATACTTTTTCCCTCTTGAATAATGAATTCAGACTTCTCGTTGTACGAATACCTTAATAACTTTTTTTTCATATATTAAGACGCCATAAAAAGACTTCCACCAATAAAAATTAAATTGTTTCTTGAATAATTTTGTTTGCAGTATTCTAACGATTTATCTAAAGAATTAAAACTGACATATTTAAGATTATTTCTATCAAAGTGTTTTCTAAATTTAGTTAGAGAATAAGCTCTATCATTATTAGGTTTTGTAACAACATAAAAAAAATTATTTGGTAGAATTTTACAAATTTCATTCCAATTTTTCTCCTTCGTACCACCTATAACAAAGAAAACCTTAGAAAACTTATGTAGATTAATCTCATCAATTATAATTTTAATACTTGGTTTATTATGACAACCATCAACAATCACTAAAGGATCTGATGATACAATATCCCACCTGCTAATAATCTTATTTTTTTCATTTTCTATGTTTAATCCATCAAATGATTTCTCATCAATCATAATATTAAATTTTTTAAGAATTCGGTATGAAGCAAGAATTATCCCAGGAAGATTTTTTTTAAAATAATTTGTAGGGTTCGATACCTTTATTTCAAAATCTAATGATTGAAATTCTACTTTATATTTACTGAAATTCACCCTTTTTTTCTTTTTTGAAAAAATCTTAATGTGCTCCCAAGATTTAAAATAATTTTTGGCAACTGAATTACTAAAAAAAATATTATCAATTTCATCCTGCCTTTCACCTTTGATAAAATCAGCTTCTTTTTTAATTATGCCAGCTTTTTCATAGGCTATTTTTTCAATTGTATTTCCTAATATTTTTTGATGATCAAGTCCAATATTTGTAATTAAGGCTACATCTGAATTTACAATATTAGTACTATCAAACCTCCCCCCCATTCCAACTTCTATAATTGCAACATCAATAGCTTTATATTCGAAATATTTAAATGCCATAGCAGTAGTTATCTCAAAGAAAGAAGGATCTAATTTTTTAATTATTCCTTTATTGCTATCAATAAAATCTACCACAAAATCCTTTTCAATATAAACTCCATTAACTGTAATTCTTTCTCTAAAATCATGAATATGAGGTGAAGTAAGTAAACCAGTTTTTAATTTATTGTATATGCATACATTTGAAATTCCATAAGATGAGCTTCCTTTCCCGTTTGTTCCACCTACATGAACTATTTTATATGAATTTTGGGGATTTCCTATTTCATTACATAACTTGATTATATTCCTTAATCCGGGTCTTAAAGCATTTGAGCCTAATTTATGATATGACTTTACTGAATTAAATAGAAAATGAAGAGAATCATTATAATTCATACCCAGTATCCTCTATCTAATTATTTTTAATAATGAAGGTAATCTTTCCTTTAGAAATATCAGCGGGATTATTGTTGTTAGTTGGACTAAATGT
Source organism: uncultured Marinoscillum sp. (assembly GCA_902523065.1). Classification (GTDB taxonomy): domain Bacteria; phylum Bacteroidota; class Bacteroidia; order Cytophagales; family MED-G16; genus MED-G16. Next base: position 49,341 of record CABYXZ010000003.1, on the reverse strand, counting down.
GAGCTTTAGGATTTCTTCTCTATAAATATTTTCTACCATAGGACTTAAAGTTGTTTCTAGGGTTTTCAATCCAACTATCTCTCCATAATAATCTACAATAATTTCGAAAATAATTCTACCGCTTTCTGAACTATTATCATTAGGATTTGGTTCGAAGTCCCAAGTCCATCCCTGCATTTCTAATGATGAACCTGCAGCAGATGCTGATGTTGAGCTCGAAGAAGAATTAGATCCACCAAATATTGCTCTTTCATCTATTTTTTTTATTTCTTTTTCAGATTGTGTTTCTTCAATTTCATTTTTTTCATTTTGATCATCAGTTAATTCACTATCCATTGAAAAAGTTTCATTCTCTTCCTCAATTTCTATATTATCATCAATATTTTGATCGTCAGAAACTATATCATTTTTAATATCATCTAAATTTTCAATTTCAGTATTATTTTCAGGTTGAGTATCCCCTAAATTATTATCATCAGAATCATTATCCTCTAACTCATTTTGCTCCTCATCTTCAGTATTTGAGTCCATGTTATCTGTTTCAAAATCTGAATCAAATTCGGTGCCAATTTCTATACCATATTCTTCAGGTGGAGGATAGGTTTCCCTCCACGCCACAATTATCATTAATAATAAAAAAAATATAATATTTGTAAGAAAGGTTAGATAAAGAGCTTTTCTTTCAATTTTCTTATTATCCATTTTTTTATTTTTTTGGTGTTGTGGCAATTGTCACCTTAGCTTCTAGTGATGTAGCAATTCCTGCCACATTAACTAATTTCTCAACAGGCACATCCTTGTCACAATGTAAAACGACTAAACCATCATCATTACCAATAGCATCTCTTATATTCGCTTCAAGAGCATTTTCACTTGATTCTTTGTCATTAACAAAATACTTTAAATCTTTTGTAATTGTAACCGATACCTTTTGAATAGTTATAGTAGATGATTTGCTAGAGGGTAAGTTCACAGGTAACCCTGAGGGTGTTACAAAAGACGCAGTTAACATAAAGAAAATCAATAACAGAAAAATTATGTCAGTCATTGAAGACATACTAAACAATGGATTTATTTTATTACTTTGTTTAAGATTCATTTTTTTGATTGAAGTGTCTCAATAAATTCAATAGTAGTATATTCCATATTATGGATAAGTTTTTCAACTCTTGTTACCAAATAATTGTAAGCCAGATACGCAATAATTCCAACAAATAAACCAGCTGCCGTCGTTAACATTGCTTCGTATATACCACTAGATAATAATTTTGGACTTACTGCACCCTCCTCTTCTGCTATTGATATGAATGCTTGTATCATTCCTGTCACTGTTCCTAGGAATCCAATCATCGGAGCAGCCCCTGATATCGTTGCAAGCATACTAAGTTTTTTCTCTAGGTTGTAAATTTCAATTTTTCCTACATTTTCGATAGATGTCTCAATATTTTTAAGACTTGTATTAAACTTATCTAATCCCTTTCTTAACATTCTAGAGACAGGGTTATTTACATCCTCACAGATTAATTTAGCACCGTTAATATCATCATTTTTTATTCTGCTAAGAATTTCTTCATTAAAATTTTTGGGTGATTTTGATTCTTTATTTATTACTAAAATTTTTTCTATCAAAATATATATAGTTATAAAAAACAATACCAACAGAGGCAGCATCATAAAACCACCTTTTAATAAAAGCTCTAGTACTGTAAGTTCTTGAGGGCCATTAATTACAATAGTAGAATCAGAACCACTCAAAATTTGGGAAATCAAAATCTTAGTATCCATAATTTATTATTTAATTTATTTCTATAAGCTTCAAGGCTTTCTTTTGCAATTTCTAAGTCGGTATACATATCAACTGCTACTCTATGCATATTATTATTTTTTGGGATGATTATTATAGGTTGGAACCCTTGGTCTGATAATGTCATAGCTCTGTTTAAAGATAAATTATAATTTGAAAAGCTTCCCTCAATAATAAAATAATTTCCTGTAAGGGAATCTAATTCAACAATCTGTTTTTCGAATTTGATTTGAGATTGATTAATTACTTTAAGAGGTATAGAATCATCATTATTTAAAGAATCAGTTTTTACTATATCAATCACAACAGGGCTTTCTGAGGAGATAAATTCTTTAGAATACTTATTATCAATATTTTTATTAAATGATAAATCTTGGTAATTGTTTAACAAAACAATTGTTAATACACTTATTACTAAAATTAATGGAATAAAGAAATTGTTTTTCTTTTTGAGTTTTCTTTTATTTAAATCAACTTTTTTTAAACCAAAATCATTGTGATTATTCATTTTAAAACTTCCAAGTTAAACCAGACATCACATTTGCACCTAGTTGAGGGTACATAAAAAATAATTCGTTATAGTTGTTAAGCATATTATCAATATTGAGGTGAATGTTTATATTATCATTTAATTCATATGATGAACTTAAATTTAAGTTTATGATATTATTCATTTTAAATGTCTCATTACTAAAATTAAGTCCATGATTTTCAAATAACATATCAAGTCCTAATTGAATTTTAAATTTGTCTTTTTTATATGTGCTACTTAATCCAGATTCGTATATAGGTATAAATACTTCTATATTTTCATAATTATTATAAGTGAAATGCAATGACGAATTAATTCTATCAGATAGTGTAAAATCACCAACTAGTTTAAATGTACTTATATACTCTTGTTTATCATTCCTGCTCATAGAGTATAGATATATTGGAAAATTTAATTCTGATGGTCTTTTTTCACCAAAATAATGAGCATAATCTAAACTTCCTTTAGTATCAATTCTTTGGTAAAAGAAACTTAGGGTATTTTGCTCATTAAATTCATAACTGAAATTAGCATCAATCTTATAGTTTATATCAGTGGTATGAATTTTATCAAAGATTGTTGGGTCGTATAAGTAAGGAAAATAATCAATAATATCAGAATATCTCTCGAAAAAAAGATCATTCTCAGCGCTAACATAAAATGATATATTATTTTTCGAATATGATAAGTCTAATTTTCCATAGAAGCCATTAAAAGTCTCAGATTTTTTTAGTTCTTTTTTGAGTGACAAATACCTTCCTGCTATTCCGATAGACAAATTTTTTGCATAATATTTAATTGATATAGGGATTTCAATTTTCCTAAAATCAAGAGGATAGATATTTTCGGACGTGATCGATGAATGATTTCCTAATTGATAATAATTTATTAGTGGATCAAATGATAAGTTTATTTTTTTAATTTTTAAAGAAATATTTCCTTTGACATCGATCTCATTTTCAGATATATTAATAAAGCTATTATCTCTAAAATGAGATCCAGCAAATAATAATCCATAACTCAAATCTTTTTTGTATCCTAACCATGAAATATTATAGTTATAATTATTCTTAATAGATCTCAGGTCACTTTTTAGATCATCAGAAATTTCATTATTCGTAGAGAAGCCATAAAAGCCATTTGATGATGAAATCAATGAGAAATTAGATGTTATTAAATTATAGTTGTTTAGTTTGTAGTAAATTGATAAGTTGTTGTCGTAGAATTTTTCCTTCGATAAATCATTGTTTAAAGAACCTTTAGAGTTGGATTTAAAAAAGAAATTAGAGTAAATAAATAATTTATTATCAAACTTGAAGTGGGGGTTAAATTGAAAAAGATATGATTTATAATTACCTCCCAAAATTTTAAGTTCAGTAGGATAGTCATTTTCTAATTTAATATCGTTAATTGGCTTTCTGTCAATTTTTCTTGTGTCGTTTCCAAATTGGAAATTTATTATTTCAAATGATGTTTTAAACTTTTTGAAATTATTAACTTCTAAATCTATTTTATCAACACTTTTGTCAGATTTTTGAAGTATAATTCTGCTGTTTTTTTCAATAAGGATTTGTGCGTCCTCAATTTCGCCTTCATCATTTTGTGCATTAAGATTATTTGTTAGAATAAGTAAAAAAATAATTCTATAAAGATGTTTCATTAGAATTTATTTTGTTTAGTAATTCTTGAGCTTCATTTTTAATTTCTTCAATACTCGTATTTTCAACGATAGATAATAGTGTAGCTTCAGCTTGAAAATTATCGTTTTCAGATATAAATATCTCCCCTATCGTAATGTAGCTTTTCCCTACCCAATAGGGATATGACTGAAAGTTTTCGTTTAGAGAATATAAAGTTTCTAGGGCTTGTGTCGTCTGACCCCTCTCAAAAAAGATTTTTGCTAGCATTAAATTTGCCTCTGCAGCACTTTCATCTTTGACAAGGTTTACTGTCTTGAGTAACATGTCAATACCCGCTGATGAATTATTATTTTTAAGGTATGACTTAGCACTTAATAAATTAATTTTATTCCTGTTATTAAACGAAATTTTATCAAACTCATTTACTTTCTGAGAATAATACAAAACCGAATCAAAGTTTTCCAAGTAAAAATAATTCGATAAAATTCCAACAAAGGACTCAATCTTTTCTCTGTTGTTTTTACTAATATTTTGCAGATTTTTATAATATTTAATTGACTTATCATAGTTTTTAAGTGTAAGATTTATTGATGCCAATCTATTTAAAGACCTTGATAAATATTTTGAATTTATGCTGTCAGATATATTCAGATAAATTTTTTCTGCATCTAAGAAATTATTTGTCTTGAAATATGACTCAGCAAGGTAATAATTTATTTCATACCTATTTATTATAGTCTTTTTTAAGGAGTCAAGAGTATTCACTTGTTGGATTAGGTCAGTATATTTTTGATTAAAGTATAAATTCCTAATATTCTCATATTCAATTTTCTGTATTTCATTATTATCTGGAAACTTTGATCTATAACTGGATATTTGTCTATTTAAAAGTGTAAAGTTATCAGTGAAAGAAACTACCTTCTGCATCCCAAGGAGTGCTTCTGATTGTATACTTCTATCATCAATATTTTTTAAAATAAAAAGAAAATCTTTTTCTGCTTGATCATACGATTTGAGATTAAAATAAGAGGTTGATCTATTTAGATATGCATAAGGTAAGTACTTACTGAATTTTATATTATCAATTATTTCTGAATAAAATTCTATTGCTTTACCAAACTCTGAGGTCTCAAAATATATTTGTGCTTTTCTAAATATAGCATCATCAAGTAAGGATTTATTTGAATTTGCAATAACCCTATCTAGAAATACAAATGATTTTTGGTATTCATTTAATCCATAGTGACATAACGCTATTTGATATATGATATAATTTTTATCTAAATATTTACTCTCTAATATATCATTATACACAGCTAATGATTTTCTATAACTTTTTGAGGCATAGTACGAGTCACCCATTCTTATAAAAACATCCAGATCTTCATTGTTAATATTTACAGGCGAATTGATATTTTTATTTTTTAAATAACTATTAAAATAGTTAGCTGAATTAGAATAATCATTCATATTGAAAAGTGTGTAACCCATCAACTTCAAAGACTTTAATTTTACATCTTTATTATAATTTGATTTTTTAACAAGATGATTTGATAATAAAGTTTTAGACTTTTCGTACTGATTAGTTATGAAATATGCCTCAGCCATTCCGTAGACTGCTTTCGTAAATAAATCAATATTTTCGACATCAATTTCAGAACTTAATCTAAAATATTTAATTGCATTCTTAAAATCTCCATTATTAAAATTTTTTACACCTTTTTGATAAAGGATAAATTTATACTTCTGTTTTTCTTTATTAGACTTATTTTCAAGACTATTTAGGTAATTTAATATTCTCTCATAATCATTTGTAAGAAAATAATTTTCACTTATTAACTCATTTACCTCTTCTAATTTATAGTCTGAAAATTCAGATTTTAATTTTTCAAGTGTTTTAATTGATAGGTTGTAATTACCTAATTCAAATAAACATTTAGAATAGTTTAATAATGAATTTTTAGTGTAAGAAACATCTTGATTTTCTCTGTAAGAAGCATAAAAATAATTTTTAGCAGTGTTGTAATCACCTTCCTTAAAAAAGATTGAACCTATGTAATAGGATGCCAGTTGTTTATAATTGGTTCTAAATTTAGTAAGCTCATTAAACTTATTTTTTGCAATCTCTAAATCACCATTCATATAATAAGAATAGGCTATAAGATATTTTATCTCATCTCCCCTATCTATATCACTTTTAATCTTTAGAAGGTTATCAATTGATTTTTTATAGTTTTCATTTATTAGATGTGACTTACCTATGTAGTATAAGCTGTAGTCCAAATTTTCAGTGTTTTCAGACAACTCTGATTCATAATCTAAAACCTCATCAAATTTTCCAAGTAAGAAGTTAATACTAATTAAATATTGAATTTTTTTTGATTTATATAAATCACTCAGATCATCAAAATATTTAATTGATTTTACAAAATCATTTATTTGATAATATATAACACCTAAAATAAAGTTCAACTCCTCTGAGGTTTTTCTCTGGTTTGATAACCATTCTAAAGCTTTATTGTACTCCCCAAGGTAATAATAAGACAGACCTAAGAAATAATTAGATCTCTCAGAATTAATGTTACTTAAAAATTTAATTGAATTTTTAAACCTGTCGTTAGAAAATTCATATATCCCATATTCACTGATTAAATCTTCTGTTAAATTTTTCGGGTTTGTATTGATAAAGTTTTCAATTTCGGACCTAAACTGATGTTTAAAATTTTTACTTCTATCTGATTTTAAAATAGATATTAAGTAATTATTATGGTAAATTATCTTGTTGCCATTTTGATTTTCATGTTTTTTGTATTCGTCTATATATAGGTCATAAAGCTGACTGTTAAAGAATCTTGATAATCTGTCATTATCAGATTTAGTGATATTAATAATAGATAAAAGTGAGAAAATAAATATTTTAATCATTATTAAAAGAGTTTATAGCTCATCTCTCTAACAGTTGTATTATAATTAAATTTTAGTGATTTAATCCCTTTCGACACCAAATCCAACTCACTTAAATATTCTAAAATTTGTTTTATCTTATCGATAGAATATTTATTGGAGGCTCTGTGATATGACTTAGCAACAAATGGATGAATATTAAGATTTGCAGCTATTGATTGAGGACTGTCTAGATTATTATTTTTTATGATTAATAATTTTGAATAGAAAGAAAACATGTAAATCAATAACTGCTGAAATGGAAATTTATTTTCGTTTGATGTGAAGTACTGTGTGATCTTAGCAAATTTTATTGTGTCTTTATCGATAAGACTATCCTGAAATTCAAAAAAGTTATAGTCTCTACTTATTCCAACATACTTAATAACATCTTCCTGAGAAATAGTTTTATCTTCTTTATTAGACATTATTTTATCAAGGGAATTGTATATTCTCTCTAAATTATTTCCTACGTTTTCAGCGATTAAAAATGTTGAATTATCATCAATTTCATATCCATTCTCAGTAACCTGTCTGTTAATCCATGTAGGTAACTGATTATCATAAATCTTATTTTCTTTTGAAGAAGAGTCTAAAATAGTCGAGTTTTTCAGGAATGACTTATAAAGTTTACTTCTCTTATCTATAGATTTATTTTTATGACATATTACAAGTAAACTTGAGGTATTAGGTTTTTCTAAATAATTATTAAAAAGTTCAATGTTTTTTTCGTTAGATCTTTTAAAAAAATCCATTTCTTGAGCTTCCTTGACTAAAATTAGTTTTTTATCAGACATCATAGGAAAGCTATTGCAGGAACTAATTATAGATTTGATATCTGAATCTCTCCCGTAGAGAACTTCTTGATTGAAAGACTTTAGGTTTTCATCAATAAAATTGACTTCTATATGATTAGATATTTTATCAATATAAAAAGTCTCCTCTCCCATCAAAAGATATACATTAGAGTAAATATCTTTTTTCAAATTTTGAAAAATTTGAGAATAGGATTCTATCATTATTTAATACTTTAAAAGTAAATAGTTTTTAATAATATTGCATGGTAATACTTATATAAATAGATATCTATGAAAAATTTTGTTGATGAGTTGAAATGGAGGGGAATGATCCATGACATGACTCCATCTACAGATAGTTTTCTTTCCAAAAATAAAACTGTTGGGTACATAGGTTTTGATCCAACTGCTGATTCTCTGCACATTGGAAATTTAGTGCAAATTATGACATTAGTACACTTTCAAAAGTATGGTAATACACCTATTGTATTAATAGGAGGTGCTACAGGAATGATTGGTGATCCTTCGGGGAAAAGTAAAGAAAGAAATTTTTTAGATGTTAGTACAATAGACAATAATCAGAAAAAAATAAAACTGCAGTTTGAAAAGTTTTTAAAATTTTCTGGAGATAATGCGGCTTCAATAGTAAATAACAAAACCTGGTTTGAAAATTTTAATCTTCTTGATTTTTTAAGAGATGTTGGAAAGAATATTAACATTAATTATATGATGTCAAAAGAGTCTGTAAAAAATCGATTAGAATCTGGAATTTCATTTACTGAATTCACTTACCAACTGATTCAGGGATTTGACTTTCTTTGGTTGTGGGAAAATAAAAATGTAAAAATACAATTTGGCGGATCGGATCAGTGGGGAAATATATTGACTGGTAACGAACTCATCAGAAAAGTTACAAATGGAGAATCATATGCACTTACAACACCTCTTATTACAAAATCTGATGGTGGAAAATTTGGAAAAACTGAAGACGGAAATGTTTGGTTAGATCCCGAAAAGACTAGTCCATATAAGTTTTATCAATTCTGGATTAATATTTCTGATGAAGATGCAGTTAATTTTATTAAAATATTTTCAATGAAAAATAAAAATGATATAAATGAACTTATAAAAAATCATCAAAAAGAACCGCATTTAAGACTATTGCAAAATTCACTTGCCGATGAGATAACTCAAACAGTACATGATAAAAATTCACTTAATGTAGCAAAATCAACCTCCAAAATTTTATTTGGAAAATCAACTAGAGATGATTTTTATGCACTCTCAGAAGATACCATTAAATCAATCTCTACCGCAGTACCTTGTGTTAAAATAAATAAAACAGATCTAGGTAAAGATTTCAAGACTTTATTAACTGAGTCATCTGACTTTAAAATATTTTCATCAAAATCTGAATTAATAAGAATGATCAAAAATAATGGACTGATGATCAATAAAGAAAAGGTTAAAGACGATCAGTATGATATCTCGTCAAATTTGCATTTCAAAAAATACCTTTTATTACAAAAGGGTAAAAAGAATTATACTTTTATTATTGTCGAATAAGAGTATATTTGTGGTAAAATTTAAATATTATGCAAAGTTCAAAATTAGTTTCAGTTATAGTTGTTTTATTGTTTGGTCTAACCATTCTTTTCTCATTTGCCTCAAGCATATTCTATGTTGTTGAGTCAACTGAAAGGGCAGTAATTTTTTATAAGTTCGGTAAGGGATTAGACAAAGAAAACATTATTCAACCAGGCTTCAGTTTCAAGGCACCATGGAATGATCTTTATAAGTTTGACATCACAGATAATCTTGTTGAAGAGACCATTGATGTTCTTGACGGTAGCGGATTAAGTATTAACGTTGATGTGACAATGAATTTCCACCTTGATTACGATAGTGTTGGTGAGATATACGAAACATATCAATTTGATTACCTGAGAAGATTAGTAAGACCAGTATTTAGATCAACTGTGAGGGACGTAATGGGTAGGTATACTGCTGAAGAAATATATTCTACCAAAAGAGCTGAAGTTGAAAATTTAATACAGGAAGAGGCAAGTGAAGTCTTAAAACAACCTGGTAATAATATTGTAATGAAATCCCTTCTAATTAGGTCCATAACGTTACCTGCACAGATAAAAACTGCGATTGAAAATAAACTACAGCAGGAACAAGAAGCTTTAGCTTACCAGTATAGACTTGACAGAGAGAAGAGTGAAGCCGAGAGAATAAGGATAGAGGCACAAGGAAGAGCAGACGCAAACAGAATTATAAATAATAGTTTAACTCCAAATCTACTTAGAATGAGGGGTATAGAGGCAACAAGTAAATTGGCTGAATCACCTAATTCAAAAGTTGTAGTAGTAGGTAGTGGTAAAGATGGATTACCAATAATACTTGGTAATAATTAATATGGGAAAATCTGCAAAACTATTATATGACGGAAAAGAAATTGAGCTACCTCTACTAACAGGTACAGAAAATGAGGACGCAATTGATATATCAAAAATTCGATCAGAAACTGGGCTTATAACACTTGACAAGGGTTATAAGAATACTGGAGCCACAACCAGTAAAATAACATACTTAGATGGTGAGAAAGGTGTATTAAGACATCGGGGTTATTCAATAGAAGAATTAGCATCAAAGTCATCATTTACTGAGGTTTGTTACCTTTTGATTTATGGTGAGTTGCCTACACAATCTCAGTTAGATAATTTTGAACATGAAATAAGATTTCACACATTAGTTCACGAAGACTTTAAAATAATCCTTGATGGTTACCCCTCAAAAGCACACCCCATGGGTGTCTTGTCTTCTCTAATTACAAGTTTAACTGCATTTTATCCAGAATCACTAGACCCAAGCAGATCAAGGAAACTTGTTGACTTAAGTATTGTTAGGATATTAGGTAAATTCCCAACTTTCGCAGCTTGGTCCTATAAGAAAAGAACTGGTCACCCGATTATTTACCCTGATAATAGTCTTGATTATTGCTCAAATTTTCTAAAGATGATGTTTGCATTACCGTCAATGGAGTATGAACCAAATCCAGTAGTTACTGACGCATTGAATAAGTTATTAATATTACACGCAGATCATGAGCAAAACTGTTCAACCTCAACAGTTAGAATTGTTGGATCAGCACAATCAAGTATATATCCTTCCATATCGGCAGGTATTAATGCTCTGTGGGGTCCGTTACATGGTGGAGCAAATCAAGCAGTTATAGAGATGCTTGATACAATAATGAAGGATAATAACGATGTAGATAAATACATTAAGAAAGCTAAAGATAAATCTGATCCTTTTAGACTTATGGGTTTTGGTCACAGGGTGTATAAAAATTTCGATCCAAGAGCTAAGATTATAAAAAAAGCTGCTGATAATGTATTAGATAAATTAGGTGTAGACGATCCTGTTCTAGAACTTGCTAAAAAGCTTGAAAAAATTGCATTAGAAGATGAATATTTCATTCAGAAAAAGCTATACCCAAATGTTGATTTTTATAGTGGAATCATATATAGAGCTTTAGGATTTCCTCCTGAAATGTTTACTGTTATGTTTGCTTTTGGTAGACTACCAGGTTGGATATCTCAGTGGGTGGAAATGAGACAAAATAAAGAACCATTAGGAAGACCTAGGCAAATATATCTAGGTGAAACTGAGAGAAAGTATGTAGATATTAAGAATCGTTAATCGTATTTTCTATCTAATATTTCCTTTAGTATAAAAGCTTCTTTTAAACCTGTTTTCGACTTTATCTTATCTCTTATTTTTTCTATAGGTTTTTCTTCTAATTTTATATCACCAGGTTCTATAATTTCAATATCATCCTCTGTTATCTCTTGAAGTTGTTCGTCTTTTATCTCATCCTTCTCCTTAATTTTAGTTATTTGTTGTTCAGGTAGGACATCTTCAACTAACGGTGTTTTTAGATCGTCAATAGTATCAACCTCTACCTCATCAGGTAATATCTCAGATTCGAACTTTTCTGTTTCATTATTTTCAGGAGATACTATTTTTTTATATAAATCATTGAACTCACTTGTAAAAGTATCTTCTTTTTTTTCTTTTACTATTCCTTTTTCCTCAGATGGTTTTTTTTTCTTTCCAAAGTAGTTAGAAAGCCAAGCTATTAAACCAAATACAATTGGACCTATATATTCTGTTAAATCTGGGAAATCCATATTTATATATATTATATTTAATCATCAAAAATAATTCATAATTCTTAATGAGGTTAAATAAAATTGAAATAAAAGGTTTTAAAAGTTTTGGTGATAAAACAGTAATTAATTTCAATAAAGGAGTCACAGGTATTGTAGGTCCAAATGGATGTGGGAAATCAAATGTAGTAGATGCGATGAGATGGGTTCTTGGTGAACAAAAGACTAGTCTCTTGAGATCTGACAAGATGGAGAATATAATATTTAATGGTAGTAAATCAAGAAAAAAACTACAATTAGCTGAAGTTTCAATATCATTTGATAACACCAAAAATCTTATACCAACAGAATATTCTACTGTTACAGTAACAAGAAAATACTTTAGATCAGGAGATAGTGAATATCTACTAAACGACGTTAAGTGTAGGCTTAAAGATATTACAAATCTATTCCTAGATACTGGAATTTCATCTAACAACTATGCAATTATTGAACTTTCAATGGTCGACAATATTTTAAATGATAAGGATAACTCAAGATTAAGTTTATTTGAGGAAGCTGCTGGTATATCAAAATTTAGAAAAAGAAAAAAAGAGACTTTTAATAAAATTAAACAAACAGAATCAGATCTTGACAGAGTTGAGGACTTGGTATACGAAATTGAAAAAAATCTCAGATCTCTAAAAAGACAAGCAAAGCAGACAGAAAAATATTACTCTTATAAAGAGGAATATAAAAATATCAGTATCAATGTTGCTCTTAAAAATTCAGAGAATTCAAGATTAAGACAAGAGGAAAATAAAAAGAAACTTGAAAAACTAGAAAATGAGAATACAAAAGTTTCAAGTGCTCTTGCAAAAAAAAATGCAGCAATTGAGTCATCTAAATCTTCACTTATACCATATGAAAAAAAATTACAGAGAAAGCAGGAGGATCTTAATAAGATATTAGATAAGATAAGAGATCACGAAGAGATGATTAGAATAAAGGAAGAAAAATCAAAGATGTTAAATGAAAATATATCTGAACTAAAAAAAAGTATAAAATTTGACCAAGAAAGTAATAAACGTTCTAAATTCTCTATAACGAGCATCGATAAAGAGTTGAAATCTTCAAAAAAATTATTAAAAAAGAATCTAGATAAGCTTGATGAAAATAAGAAACAATTTTTAAAGTATGAGGAAAAACTTAAAAATCAAAACATTAAAATATCAGATATTAAAGATGTAGAAGAACAGTTTCTTGAGATATCAAATAACATTAAAAATATAACAAATAAAAAGTTACAACTAGAAAAATTACTCTCTCTTGAAAAAATAGATAAAAACAAAATATTAAAAAATTTAGATTCACTGGATATAGAAATTAAATCTATAGATAAATCCTTTAAAATTATTGAGGAACTATTCAGGGAAGACAACAAAGAGACAATAAGAATAAATAAAATGTTTTCTGATAAATCTAAGGATTTGTCATCTTCTGAGATTGATTATAATAATCTAAAATCAAAAATTGAATCATTAGAGAAAGAGTTGGAATATAAATCTATAACATATGATTTTAATAAAAAGAGAATTGATGAAAACCAATCGAAACTTCAAAGTTCAGAGAAAGAATATGCCACTCTTTCATCTGTAAAAGATGATAAAGATGATATCCTCATAAACCTATATAATGATAAATCATCCTCAGAAAAAGATTTAGAAAACTCTGAAAATGATTATTATAAAATTAAATCCACCATTGATTTGTATGACACATCTGTCAGGGAATTACAAAAGAAAAAAGATATTAATACAGAATTAATAAGTGAACTTAAGACAAATATCTACGATACTGATCTTGATCTAAATTCAATATATCAAAGAATTTCAGTAGAATTTGACATTAAATTGGAAAGCTGCAAAATTAACAAGGAATTGTTTGAAAATAGTTCAGTTGAAAAACTTGAAAAAAGGAGAGATAAGCTAAAGTATAAAATTGAGAAAATTGGTCAAATTAATCCATTAGCAATGGAGGCATATAAAGAAATACAAGAGAGGCATGAGTTTATTATTAAAGAGAGAGAAGATTTATTTGAAGCAAAAGATTCTCTTCTTAAAACAATTCAAGAAATTGATTTAGTTGCAAAAGAATCATTTATTGAATCCTTTGAAAAAATAAAAGATAATTTTAAGACTGTATTCAGGTCATTATTTACTGATGATGATGATTGTGATTTAGTTATCAATGACCCTGAAAATCCTTTGGAATCTTCAATTGAAATAATGGCAAAGCCAAAAGGGAAAAAGCCATTAACTATAAATCAGTTATCAGGCGGTGAAAAGACATTAACTGCAACCTCTCTCCTATTTGCTATATATTTATTGAAACCAGCTCCATTTTGTGTCTTTGATGAAGTAGATGCCCCACTCGATGATAACAACATTGATAAGTTTAATAAAATTATTAATAAATTTTCTTCTAGTTCTCAATTTATCATTGTAACACACAACAAAAGGACGATGAACAACGCAGATATAATTTATGGTATAACAATGCCTGAACAAGGGGTATCAAAAGTAGTTCCTGTAGATTTAAGAAATTTAAAAGTATGATGAAAAGAGGTTCTTTTAATTCAAAACTTGGTTTTATACTTGCAGCATCAGGATCTGCTGTTGGCTTAGGAAATATTTGGAAATTTCCATTTGAAGTAAGTAATGGAGGAGGTGCTGCATTTCTAATGATGTATTTATTTTTCTGTTTTATCCTATGTTTTCCTGTAATAGTTTCAGAAATAGCCATTGGTAGAAAAACAAATAAAAATGCAATCGGCGCATTTAATGAACTTGGACACAATAAATGGAATTTTATTGGTAAGATGGGAGTTTTATGTGGTGTGTTAATATTATCATTTTACACAGTAGTAGCTGGTTGGGTATTAGGATATGTTATTGAGATGATTACTGGTAATTTTGAAATATCTGATAATTTTGGATCATATGTAAATAATATACAAAATGTTTTTGTCTACTCTATTCTATTTATGTTCTTTACAGCTCTTATTGTCTCTAGAGGAGTAGAAAAAGGGATTGAAAAAGCAGCAAAAATATTAATGCCTTCATTAATAGTTATCATTCTGCTACTTATTATATATGCACTTACACTACCTAATTCTATTGACGGAATCATTTTTTATTTAGTACCTGACTTTTCACAAATTAATTTAACTGTAGCTGGAAACGCACTAGGACAAGCATTCTTCTCATTATCACTTGGTATGGGTATGCTAATTACTTACGGTAGTTATGTAGATAGTAAAAATAACATTATAAACTCTGCGGCTCTAATAACTCTTACTGATGTAGGAATCGCCTTTTTATCAGGATTAATTATTTTTCCTTTTGTCTTTTCATCTGGAATAGAAACTGAAGGTGGACCTGGATTAATATTTCAGGTATTTCCCAAAATCTTTCAAAATTTAGGTGATATTACTGGTATCGTTGTAGGATCTACCTTCTTTATTTTACTATCTTTTGCGGCAATAACATCAACCGTTTCACTTCTTGAAGTACCTGTAAGTTATTTAGTTGACGAGTATAAAATTGATAGAAAATATTCTGTGTGGATAGTTGCTTTTGTTATACTTCTAATTGGTATACCTTCGGCACTTTCACAAGGTAAATATGAATTTTTTAGTGAGTTTATATCTTATTTTGGTTCAGAGAAGCCAGTAGACTTTATGACATTTATTATTGATGTATCAAACGATACACTTTTACCTTTTGGTGGGTTTATGATTACTATGTACGTGACATATATATGGAAAAAGAAAAACCTTTCAGAGGAGATAAGTAAAGGAAATCCTGGATATAAAGGCTCCTCTGTTGAGAAATATATTAACATTTCTATCTCTTACATATGTCCACTGATATTGGGAACTATCTTTGTAGTGACTTTCCTTAATAAATTTTTTGGATTTTAATTTTATTCAAATCTTAGAGATTCGATTGGATCTAATTCACTAGCTTTTTTTGCAGGTAAATATCCACTTATAATTCCTACTATGGTACTTATTATAAGTGAGACCAATATCCAGAGCCACGGAATAATAAAACTACCTCCTCCTATATATATTGTTACCAAATTACCAAATAACATCCCCAATATAATTCCACCAACACCTCCAATTAAACATATTAATATAGATTCCAAAAGAAATTGATTTTTAATAATATTTGGCGTTGCTCCTATTGACTTTCTGACACCAATTTCTCTTGTCCTCTCTGTTACCGAAACTAACATTATATTCATTAACCCAATTGATGCTCCTAGTAAGGTAATAAAGCCTATTGTAAAACCTCCAATTTTAAGATATCCAGTTATTTCTCCTAAGTTTTCATTCAAGGATTCATTTTTACCAATCTCAAATGAATCTTCAGAGCCTATTAAATCTCTTCTAATTAATTTAAATAAGCCTCTAGAATAGTCAATATCATTAGAGACTTTATCAAGTTCGTTTACAAGAACAGTAATTTCATATCTGGAGGATGGTTTAAGTTTTCTTGAAGTTTCAATTGGTATAATAATTAAATTATCTCCCCCAGGACCAAAAGAACTTCCTTGCTCACCTAAAACTCCTATAACCTTGAATTTATTACCTCTGGCTGTTATGAATTTATTTATTGGGTCTTCATTATTTTTGAAAAGTGTTGATTTTATTCTCGAGCCAATAATGGTAACAAAATTTCCATTTTTATTTTCAGTTTGCGTGAAATTTCTACCTGATATAATTTCTTTTTGTGTTGTAACCATATAATTATGATCCCCTGCATCTACCACAACATTGGGGTTAGTTATTTCAGACTTATATTTTAACTCAGCTATTGGGGTAACCCTTGTACTTATCGAGGCTATTCCTGACCCATCGTACCTGCTAATAAAGTCTTTAGCTTCTCTATACTTGATTATAGGATAATTTTTTTTAATTACTCCTGATTCTTTACCTCTATCATTTCTTAGACTTCTGATATAGAAACTATTTGAACCAAGTTCAGAAAAGCTACTAGAAACAGACTGCTGAATTCCATCAATTGATGTCAAAATACCTACGAGGGATGATATTCCTATTGATATTATAGTGGAAGTCAACAGAACTCTCAGCTTATTAGACTTTATAGATGAAAAGGCCTCAGAAATATTCCAGAGAAAGGTTTTAAAAAAAATAGAGAGCTTATTAGATCGCTTCACTTGGCAAATCTAATAAAATATAATCTATAGAGCTGCCTTGGTAGTAGATACAATTACTGATGCTATCTTGTAGGGATCACCATTAGATGCAGGTCTCCTATCTTCAAGTCTACCCTTCCAACCATCTTCAACTGTACCTATAGGAATTCTTATTGACGCACCCCTATCAGATACTCCGTATGAAAACTTATCAATTGATTGAGTTTCGTGTAATCCAGTTAGTCTTTGATCATTATCTGCACCGTATACATCAATGTGCTTAGATATATTTTTTCCAAATTCTTCACATATCTTATTGAATATTTTCTCATCACCTGATGTTCTCATAACTTCGTTTGAGAAGTTAGCGTGCATACCTGACCCATTCCAATCTCCTTTTACTGGTTTCGGATGTAGATCAATAGCTAATCCATATTTTTCAGCATTTCTTTCAGCTAAATATCTTGCAACCCAGACTTGGTCACCAGCATTTTTGGCTCCCTTAGCAAAAATCTGATATTCCCACTGACCTGTAGCAACTTCTGCATTTATACCTTCAACATTAATTCCTGCCTCTAAGCACTGGTCTAGATGTTCTTCAATACATTCTCTTCCAAAAGTATTTTTTGCACCCACACTACAATAGTACTGACCTTGAGGTTCAGGATAACCGTTATCAGGAAACCCTAGAGGTAGATTAGTAAGTGGGTCAATTAAGAAATATTCTTGTTCAAAACCAAACCAAAAATCATTGTCATCATCATCTATAGTTGCCCTACCATTAGTTGCGTGAGGACTACCATCAGCATTCAACACCTCAGTCATAACTAGAAATCCATTAGATCTATCAGGATCAGGAAAAATTGCTACTGGTTTTAAGAGACAATCAGAATCATTCCCATCTGCTTGCTGTGTTGAACTTCCATCAAATGACCACATAGGACATTCATCTAGATTACCTTTAAAATCTCTCCTTACCATTGTTTTACTTCTTAGACTTTGTGTAGGCTTAAAACCATCAAGCCATATATATTCGAGTTTTGATTTTTGTGACATGTTTATAAATTAAATTTTTTGTAAAATATTAAATTTATTTTAAGTAATAAATAAATCTAATCCTCAATAAGGTTAAAAGAATAAAAAAATACAATCTCTTCAAAAATGAAATAAAAATTGATACTTAAATTATGAAAATCATAAAAGAGATAAGCGAATAATATTAATTTTTTAAATAGGTATTAAAAATCTTTTTAAACTTATCAATTTTAGGTGCTATTACATACGCACAGTATCCATTATTAGGATTGAGCTTGTAGTAATCTTGATGATAATTTTCAGCAGTATAAAACTTTTCAAACTTTTCAATTTGTGTTACTATGGGACTATCCCATGAGCCAGAGTTATCTAATTCTTTCATTATCTTCTCAGATAATTCTTTCTGTTCTGAGTCATGATACAAGATAATTGATCTGTACTGGGTTCCTACATCAGCACCTTGTCTATTTAAGGTTGTTGGGTCGTGAGTTCTCCAAAATATCTCGAGAAGTTCAGCATAAGATACTTTAGATGGATCGTATTCAATATTCACAACTTCTGCATGATTTGTCTTCCCGGATGTAACTTCTTTGTATGTAGGATTTTCAGTTTTTCCAGCAGAATAACCAGACTCGACACTTTCAACACCTTCAACAAGTTCAAAAATAGCTTCAGTACACCAAAAACAACCAGATCCAAAAGTAGCAGTCTTGTTTTCCATAACTATAAAATTTAGAATTATAAATAAGAGTTTCATTTAATCACAATATTTTTTTGATAGACTTATTGCCTTCACATTTTCTAACGATGCAGATGTTTTAAAGTTTTTGCACGCGTTATTTGAATCATCTAGTTTTAGATAAATTAAACCCATGTGATAGTATGTTTCAGAATTATTTGAGTTTAATGAAATTGAGGTTTTAAATGACTTCATTGCGTCGTTGAAAAGTCCTTGATATTGTAGTGATCTTCCTAACAGGAAATGTGCTTGATCTAAATCAGGATTTAATTTAATAGCCTTTTTTGAGTATGATTCACCACTTAAATAATCTTTATTTCTTAATGAATTTACGGAAAGACTAAGTAAAGCGTTAACATTTTCCTTATCAATCTCTAAAATTTTATTAAAATCAGAAACGGCTTTGTCGTAAATTTTAAGTTCCTCATACGATCTAGCTCTTCTATATAATGACTTAATATCATTGGGTCTTAATTTCAGACCCTCAGTATATAACTTAATTGCCTCCTCATAATTTTTATTTGAATACATTTGATCTCCCATCCTAGAATCATCACTAGTACAAGAAATCAGTGCAAAAAATATTAAAATTATTAATCTCATTTCGTGTATATTAATTAATTTAGGTACGACTAAAATATTTTTATGTTATGACTAATTTAATACTTTCTAAGTCCGAAGAAAACTACCTCAAATCAATATATAATTTATCAGACTCTGGTAGTAAACTTGTTACAACCAACTCTATCTCAAAGATATTAAATATAGAACCAGCATCAGTAACAGATATGATAAAAAAATTATCAAAAAAAAATTTGATATATCATCAGAAGTATAAGGGATCAAAAATATCAAAGAATGGAATTAAGATTGCATTGCAAATAATTAGAAAACATAGGCTGTGGGAAGTTTTCTTGTACGAAAAATTAAATTTTAAATGGGATGAAATACATGAAGTTGCTGAAGAGCTAGAACATGTCTCTTCAGACCAACTAATAGATAATTTAGATAAATATTTAAAATACCCTAAAATAGATCCACATGGCGATCCAATTCCAAACAAGTTAGGTGAGATTGATTTTGTAGATAAAATTTCAATCTCTGACTTAAATATTGGTCAAAAAGGTATTGTATCCAGGATTATAAATGAGGATGAAGAGTTTTTTAATCTTCTAAATAAATTAAAAATTGAAATAGGTACAGAAATAAAGCTTATTGATAAAATTGAATATGATAGTTCTATTGAAATATTTATTAATAACAGATCAGTAATAATTTCTAAAGTTGTTGCTGAAAATATTAAAATAACAAAAGTTTAAAAAATGAATACAATAGTTGAATTTTTTGCCTCACAATCATCTTCAATAATTCAGGCATTATATGCTGGATTATTCACCTGGATTCTTACTGCTATAGGAGCTGGTCTAGTTTTTTTCTTCAAAACGACTAATAGAAAGTTTTTAGACGCAGCATTAGGATTTACTGGAGGTGTAATGATTGCTGCCAGTTTTTGGTCGTTATTATCACCTGCAATTTCTGCAGTTGAAATTCAAAATGAATTAGGTTTATCTACACTACCTTCTTTTCTACCTCCTGCAATAGGTTTTTTTCTAGGTGCAGTTTTTATGTATTTCCTTGATAAATCTATACCTCATCTTCATATTTTTGGTAAAATTGAAGAGGCAGAAGGTCCAAAAACAGATCTCAAAAAAACATCTTTACTTGTATTAGCAATTGCAATTCATAATATTCCTGAGGGTTTAGCGGTTGGTGTAGCTTTTGGTGCATTAGCTACACAAGATTTTGCTTCGGTGTTTTCAATTGGCTCTGCAGTTGCTCTTGGGCTTGGAATAGGAATACAAAATTTCCCTGAGGGCTTTGCTGTATCAATGCCTCTGAGAAGAGCTGGTTTTAGTAAATTTAACTCTTGGAAATGGGGTCAATTATCAGCAATAGTAGAACCAATATTTGCAGTAATTGGTGCTGCTTTTGTAATATTAGTTTATCCAATTTTACCATATGCCTTAGCTTTTGCGGCAGGAGCTATGATTTTTATAGTTGTTGAGGAGGTTATTCCAGAGAGTCACAGAGGGGGAAATGTTGATTTAGCTACAATGGGTCTAATTGTAGGATTTATTGTAATGATGAGCCTAGATGTTGCTTTAGGATAAATAAATTCAATGTGTTAAAACATTCTTTCATATCTAGACTATATAATTTCTCTTTTAGTATTTTTACCCTCCAATGAATATTAATGACACTATAGTTTCTCAATCTACACCACAAGGAGTAGGTCCTACCGCTGTTATAAGAGTTTCAGGTAAAAATTCAATTGATATAGTAAATAATATTTTTCCTTCAAAAGATTTAAATAAAGTTGATTCTCATACACTTCATTTTGGAAGTATTATTTATGATAAAGTTATAATAGACGAGGTGATTATCAGCATATTCAAAGAACCAAGATCTTACACAAAAGAAAATATTGTTGAAATATCATGTCACGGATCAGAAATAATTATAAAAAAAATAATCCTTTCCTTAATAGATTTAGGTGCAAGAACTGCAGAAAAAGGAGAATTCACATTTAGATCTTTTTTAAATGGAAATATTGACCTTTCTCAGGCTGAGGCAGTCTCAGATTTAATTTCAGGCAAATCGGAAAATGCTCACAAAATTGCTATTAATCATCTTAAAGGAGTTTTTTCAGAAAAAATAAAAATTTTAAGAACAGATTTAATTAATCTGTCAAGTTTACTTGAACTTGAGCTTGACTTTTCTGAAGAAGACGTTGAGTTTGCAAATAGAGAAAAACTTACTAATCTAATTAATGAAATTGATGATTTTTGTAAAGTGCTGATTGAGAGTTTTAAACTAAATAATGCAGTAAAGGATGGAATAAATGTAATTATATTAGGAAAACCAAATGTAGGAAAATCTACCCTACTCAACTCTCTACTTGATGATGATAAGGCTATTGTATCAGAGATTCCAGGAACAACAAGAGATTTAATTGAAGATACGATTACAATTGGAAATAATATTGTAAGATTTACAGATACAGCAGGATTACGAGATACAAATGATAAAGTAGAAAGTATAGGAATAAACAAAGCACTTGAAAAAATTAAGGATTCATCAATTATATTATACGTTTTTGATCTTAATAAAACTAACATAAAATCAGTGGAGATTGAGTTATCAGAGGATTACCTACAAAACAAAAACTTGATAATAATAGGTAATAAAAGTGATTTGAAAGTAGAAAGTATAATTACAAAATATTTTGAAAAGAATGACTTCATCATAATATCATCTATGAAAAAGAAAGATATCAATAAACTAAAAAACCTTTTGAATCAATTTATAAAAGATAATATTATTGACGATGATTGTGAGGTAATGATAAATGAGAGACATTACAATACATTAATAAATGTCAGGAAATCAATTGATAATGTAAAAGAAAATCTAGAAAATAGATCAAATACAGACCTATTAGCATTGGATATAAAATATGCACTTGATAATTTAGGACAAATAACTGGAGAAGTTACGAATGATGAAATTCTTGGTAATATTTTTAGTAAATTCTGTATCGGTAAATAATTAAAATATTAATTAAAAAACAATAATTATGAATAATAGATTTAAAAACTATATAAAGTTATTTTTTTCAGTTATAATTTTATTTAATTCAATTAATACATCAATTCTCAATGCACAAGGTTTTAGAGGTTATTATCAATATCCTGATATTCATGATAACACAATTGTCTTTACCTCAGAAGGTGATATTTGGAAAGTGTCAGTTAATGGAGGTTTAGCACAACGTTTAACAACCCACCCAGAAGAAGAAAGATATGCAAACATCTCTCCAGATGGCAAAACCCTAGCCTATTCAGCCAGCTATGAGGGTCCAACAGAAATTTATACTATGCCCATAAATGGAGGAATTACTACAAGGTGGACTTATGAGTCTGAAACTTCATCTGTTACTAATTGGTCTTCAGATAATAAGATAATATATCAAACACAAGCATATAATAAGCTTCCTGATGAACAACTTGTTACTATTGATTTAAAAACAAAAATTAAAAGCGTAGTACCACTCTATCAGGCAAGCGAAGGGACTCAAAATGAAAAAGGTGATTGGATTTTTATAAGACCAGCTGATCATGGTGACGCAGCAAAAAGATATGTTGGAGGAACTGCTAGACAAATTTGGAAATTTGATGGTAAAAACGAGGCCGTTAAGTTAACTAATGATTATGATGGAGAAAGTCATAAACCCATGTGGTACGATGGTAGAGTTTTTTTCATATCAGATAGAGATGGTATTATGAATATATGGTCTATGGATTCAGATGGAAATAATTTAGAACAACACACAAAACATAAAGAGTATGACGTTAGATATGCAAATATACATGACGGAAAAATCGTTTATCAACATGCTGCAGATATTTGGTTATTGGATGTATCTACAGGTAGTTATAATAAGATTAATATCAGTTTAGCGTCTGATTTAGATCAATTACGTGAAAAATGGGATGAAAATCCTTCAAGATACATTACATCTGTTAGTTCTGATCCAAATGGAGAAAATATAGTCGTAACAGCAAGGGGACGAGTATTTGTTGTGCCAGTAAAAACTGGAAGAACTATTTCATTTACCGATAATAAAGGTGTAAGGTACAGAGATGCTATATTCTCTCATGACGGAAAAGAGATTATTACTTTATCGGATGAAAGTGGAGAGTTTGAGTTTGTAAAACTTAATTCTACGGGAAGTGATAATCAAACAAAAATTACCAAAAATGGCACGACTTTAAGGTATCAGGGTATTCCTTCTCCTGATGGAAAATGGATCGCATATGATGATTTAGAATCAAATATGTATATTCTAGATATAAAAACAGGTGAAAGTAAAAAAATCTCTTCAAATAATGAGGGTATCAGAGATTTCTCGTGGTCACCTGATAGTAAATGGTTAGCTTTTGTCCAGACTGCATTTAATTCAATGTCACAAATTGTAGTTTATAACATTAGAGATGAGTCAAAATTTAATCTAACTACTGACAGAGCAAATAGTTTCAGTGTCAAATGGAGTCCAGATGGTAAATTTATTTATTTCTTATCTGATAGAAGTTTCACTACCCTAGTTGGAAGTCCATGGGGTACACGCCAGCCAGAACCGTATTGGGATGCAAGCGAAAAATTATATCATGTATCACTTGAGAAAGGAACAAGGTCTCCCTTTAGAGAAGATGATGAGTTGATGGAAAAAAGTGAAGATAAAAAACAAAAAAATAAAGAAAATAAAGTAGTAGTATCTATTGATAAAGAAGGTATTCAATCAAGGATTGAAGAAGTGCCAGTTAGTGCAGGCAATTACAGTTACATAGATTTAAACGATAAGGCAATATACATAATGTCAAGAGAGACAGGTATTTATGCAAATTCAAATATAAAGGTACTAAGCATTTCTAATGAAGATATTAAGCTTAATGACATGGCCTCTGATATAAGTGGATTTGAATTAACACAAGATGGTAAAAAAATTCTTATAAGAAAAGGAAGGTCATACTTTATGACAAGAGCAGGTACTGGTAAAGCAAATTTATCTGACTCAAGAATAAGTTTTAGTGGATGGAAATTTTCTATTAATCCAAGAGAAGATTGGAAACAAATCTACAAAGATGCCTGGAGAATGGAGCGTGACTATTTTTATGATAAAAACATGCATGGTGTTGATTGGGATAAGATGTATAAAAAATATCTTCCATTAGTTGATAGAGTTACAACTAGAAATGAACTAAACGATGTTATTTCAAGGTTGATTGGAGAATTATCGGCATTACACACAGCTGCAAGAGGTGGAGATTTAAGATCCGACAACAAAAATATACAGGTTGCTAGTTTAGGAGCTGAAACAACTAGAGATGAAGCAAACGGCGGATATAGAATTGATTATATATATAGAGTTGATCCTGATTACCCTAATCGTAAATCAGTTCTTGATGATCCCTTCCTTGATGTAAAAGAAGGTGATGTAATTACTAAAGTAAATGGTAGAGATGCTCTCTCTTCAATTGATATTGGTGAATTAATAAGGAATGAAGCTAATAAACAAGTAAAACTTACTATCAAGAGAGATAATAAATCTAAAGATATAATAGTCAAGCCTCAATCCAATGAATTCTGGTTGAGGTATGAAGATTGGGAATACAGTAACAGGATAAAAGTAGATAAAGCTAGTAACGAGGAAATTGGTTATATTCATTTATACGCAATGGGAAGCGCTAATATAAGTCAGTTTTATAGAGAGTTTTATCCAGCTTTTAACAGAAAAGGATTAATAATTGATGTTCGTTACAATTGGGGTGGAAATATTGATAGTTTTATTCTCTCAAAATTAATTAGAAGTTCCTGGATGTTCTGGAAAGGGAGATCAGGAGAACCTTATTGGAATATGCCATATTCCTTCAGAGGTCACATAGTTGTTCTAGTAAATGAAAATACATATTCTGATGGTGAGGCATTGGCTGAGGGTTTTAAACAGTTAGGATTAGGTACTACAATAGGGATGAGAACATGGGGCGGACAAATTTGGCTTAATAGTTCAAACAGGCAGTCTGATGGAGGTCTTGCTAGAGCACCGATGATAGGTGTTTACGGAAATAATGGTGATTGGCTAATTGAAGGAAGAGGATATGAGCCTGATATTGTCTTAGATAACCTGCCTCATGAGACATATAATGGTAAAGATGCACAACTTGAAGCTGCAATAGATCTTTTGAAAAAGAAAATATTAGAAGATCCTAGGGATGTACCAAAAGTACCAGCATATCCTGATAAATCTTTTAAAAATAATAGAAAGGAATAAATAAATATTTACTTTATTTGATCTACTTGAGGTATATACCATAACTGATTTTCTTGATCAAATCTTCCATTAATTTCATTTTTAACCATATTCGTTATTATTTTGATTGCATTGTTCGCCATGTTATCAAAATCATCAACTTCATAGTCAAAGTTTTGTCTTGTTCTATGAATAAAATATTTTTCAGAAAATTTTCTATTAAATTCTTTCTCTACACCTTTCTTTCCTATAATAAAACCAATTAAACCTCCCCAGGTTGATGTAGGATTATCTGAATCCCAACCAGTTAGGGTACCTATTTTTATAGTTCTCTTCAAATTTCCTTCTCCCCAAAAAAGACTAATCAGGCTTGCTGCAAAGTTAATTCCAGCGGCAAAACAACCATTACAATAAAGTTTTTTTGAAGTGATATTATATCCGTCTTTAGATTCTACTTGATATCTCTCGTAAACGTTGTCTCTTGCTTCTTCCCATGATTTTCCATCTAAATACTGTCCTTTCACATAATCGTACATTTTCGAAGAATATGAGGTTTCTGGGAGTAGATACCTAGATTTATCTGCGATTGTTAAAATATTGTATTTAATGTCTTTTTTAGTATCAATTGTTGTAGCCAAAGAATACATTGAAACATAAAATTGCGAAATCCACTTTGCATCATATCTTGCAGTGGTTAGTATAGGTAATTCTGCCATTTTCAGAGCTATGTCAGGCCTACTGGGTGCAAGAAAGCCAAATATTTCAGTGGTTAGCTGAGCATCAATCATTTCATAATGTTCATTTAAATTTGGGTCACTAGTTTCGGGAGGTAAAACACCCTCTTTCATTAAATCAAAGGCCTTCTGGTTTGATACCCATAAAAAATTTTCTTCTTCAATTTTGATGTGTTTAATCCAACCCGATCTGATTTGAGTTGGTGTAAGAAACGATGTTTTATTTTTTAATAATAGATCTTGGTACATGTACTCAATGTCAGTATCATCATCAGCTGGCCATACCCCATCCTGTTCGAAAACAAAATCTATTGTTTCAGAATATTCACTTATTTGATTAGGAGAGAAGATATTTGGTTCATCTAATTTTCCCCAATCATTTGATGTATAAAATTTTCCAGTTTTAATTTCACCTATATTTCCTATCTTATCCATTTCTGTTACTAGACCAGTCATGTTTGCTATACACTGACCTAACCAAAAACCCTTAAGTTGATCCTTATACTCTGGTATTGAAATTATTCTCATGTTTTTATCTAAATCATTAAGTGAATGTGAAGAAAAAAATAATAGACCAATCAGAAATAAAATAAAATGATTCATATCAAATGAAAATTTAGTTTAAATTTTATATTTATCTATTCAAAGTGGAGTAATCTTAAAAGCAATATGTATACAAATATTAAATTGTCTCAACTATAATTATACTTGTAATTTAAGCTTGACTTATTTAAATTAATTCTTTGTTAAATTAATTTATTTATAATGAAACTATTATATACAATTACATTAAGCGCATTGCTTATAAGTTGCGCTAATACAAATCAATCTGTATTAAAGACAGATGATGAATTAACATCTACTATAAATCTTCTTTTTGATAAATATGTTGCAAACGATTTTGAATTATCAGATTACTATGCAGATGATGTGGTAGCTAGAGTTAATAATCAAGAGTTAAATGGCTACGAAAACCTAATTACAGGATTTAAAGCTCATCATGAACTTTTATATAATGACATAAGTATTGATGAACTGTATGTACACACAAATTATTTTAGTAATGGAGAAGTATGGTCTAATTCATGGTTTACTTGGTCAGGTGTTGGTAAAACAACTGGAGAAGAGTATACCAATAGAGCTCACTTTGATTATAAGTGGGAAAATGGGAAAATAGTAGAATTATTGGCTTATTATAGTGAATATGCAGACTTAAAAGAATCTGCCGCACTTCAAGCAACTCAAGAATAAAAAAAACCCCTCAATAGAGGGGTTTATTATTTCTTAATTTTTATCAACAACCTTCTTATACTTTTTATAATCTGGTGTCATCTGCCAGTCCTCTCTTGAAATATCTCTAGGTGTATTTCTATCTTCATCCTTCCATATAAGTTGTTCACCAGGAGGCACTTCTCCAACAAGCCTTAAATAAATAGCCCATTTCCCTCTGTGATGTGATTGATGTTCAAAGCCTTTTCTAGCAAGACAGTTTTTGCTACAATTCCATCTGTAGTAATAGGTGTTATCATCAAGATTTTCTTCGCTTTTAATTTGATTTATCATCACATCGTAGCTTTTATCAACCCAAGCAATTACACCTTCTTTAGTCTGTAACTCTGGTCTTTTAAAAATTTCATCAAAATTTGAGGCGTCATATCCACCTGCAATCATTGCTGCATATCTATAGTTACCACCTGCAAGATGAAGGGCTTCCTCTCTAAAAGATAAAATCTCAGGGGTTGGCTTATAACTATACTTATCAGCAGGCATTGTATTTAGATACTTCAATGTAAATTCTTTTGCCCTCTCATAGTCCGTTATTAAATCACAGGCTATTTTAGGGGTTACATCATTTTGTCCAATTGATATAAATGGAAGAAAAAGTATTATATAAAAAAAGTTTTTCATGGTTTATTTGTTAAATTATCAAAAATAAAATCGATTTAATTTATTCAAGAAGTGTTTAAATGAAAAGAAATTATCGAATATTTGATAATTTATTAAATTGAGATTTTAAAATATAACCGTGAGATACTTAAAGTATTTATTTTTATTACTTGTCATAATTCTTATATATCCACTCTATATAACATTCTTAAATCCAATAAGTCCGAAGAGGTCCATTAATTATGAATTAATTCAAAATAATGAAAAAACTGATTTATCAGTTGATTATAGTAGCCCTCAAAAAAAAGATAGACTTATTTTTGGATCAGAGGAAAATGGTGCATTAGTGCCTTATGGTAAGTATTGGAGAACGGGTGCAAATTTTTGCACAGATTTTTATACGAGCTCAAGTATTTTATTTAATGGAAGTAAGCTTGAAGCTGGAAAATATTTTCTCTATACAATACCCAAAGAAAACTCCTGGGATGTGGTTCTTAATTCTGATAATGGTAGGTTTGGTTTTTTTAATCCCAACAGAGAAAATGATGTGTTGATAACTACTGTCCCTTCATATGATTTAGGTGAAATATTAGAAGAATTTACCATTGACTTTATTGAAGAAAATGAGAGTATTTATTTGAGACTAAGATGGGATAATGTGGGAATTTCTATTTTAATTAATTAATGCAATTTTGAATAAAAATGAACATATACACTCTCTTGTAATATCATCTTTGTTACTTCCTGTGTTTCTTTTTTTCAATATTTACACATTAATTTTTATCTCGTTAGTTATTATATTTTATGAATTAACAACAATCAATAATAAAACTTTATATATAGTTTATCTAACACTAATTATAAGTTACATTTGGGCAGAATTAGGTGTTGGTATATTTTTTCAAGACACCTGGGGAGGAAATTAAACTAAATTTAAATAATGAAGAAAAAAAATAAACCAGAAAGTGAAATGATGGGATTTGCTTACGATCCTCAACTTTCTGAGGGATCTGCTAAAGTTCCTTTATTTCAAACTAGCACATTTGTTTTCAAAAATGCTGAGGAGGGTAAAGCACACTTTCATATAGCATATGGTTTAAGAGAAAAAGCTGAAAATGAGTCTATGTCCTTGGCTTATTCAAGAATTAATAATCCTAACCTTGAAATCGCAGAAGATAGACTAAAATTATGGGATAAGTCTGAAGGTTGTGCTCTTTTCCAAAGTGGAATGGCCGCAATAACTACTACTATATTAGAGTTGACAAGACCAAACACTTTAATTCTTCATTCTTCACCGTTATACGGTGGGACTGATCACTTTATTGAAGAGGTTCTACCAAAGTACAATATCAAGTCTATGTATTTTGATTCTATGAAGTCACTTAAATCTATAATTGAAAAGAAAAATAAAGAATTTCCCAACCTTGAGGTAAGTTTAGTTTATATAGAATCACCTGCAAACCCTACAAATTCAATTGTTGACATAGAGAAATCAAGACAACTCGCAGATCATTTTTCAACCAAAAAAGATAAAGTTTACGTTGCTATTGATAACACTTTTATGGGTCCTGTATTTTCTCACCCTATTGATCATGGGGCAGATGTAGTATTATATTCAGCAACAAAGTATATCGGAGGCCATAGTGATCTTGTTGCTGGAGCTGCTTGTGGAAGTAATGAGGTTATTTCAAGAATTAAAACATTAAGAGTTTTTATGGGTAACATGGCATCACCTTTTACTTCATGGTTAATATTAAGAAGTTTAGAAACACTAAAATTAAGAATGGAGAAAAGTGCTGAAAATGCAAGTAAAATTGCTGAAAAACTAAAATCACATAAAAATGTAGATAAAGTTCATTACTTAGGTCTCGTATCTAAAGATTCACCTGAGTATGAAATCATACAAAAACAATATTCCAGTCCTGGTGGAATGATTTCTTTCGATGTTAAGGGTGGAGAAAAGGAAGCCTTTAAATTTCTTGATAATTTAAATCTAGTCAAATTAGCTGTAAGTTTAGGTGGTACAGAAAGCTTAGCGTGTCATCCCTACTCTATGACTCATGCCGATGTAAATGTAGACACAAAAATAAATATGGGAATGGGTGAATCCTTGATTAGGTTATCGATAGGTGTAGAGGATGCAGACGATTTGATTGATGATATTATTGGCTCCTTAGATACAATTTAATCAGTAAGAGTCTTTGTGAACTTTTTTGACTGATCTTCCAGATGGATCAATCATATTTTCAAATTCTTTATCCCACTTAAGTGCTTCTTCAGTGCTACAGGCTACTGACTTAGATGATGGGACACATAATGCGCAATCATCTCCAGGAAAATGTTTTTCAAAGATTTTTCTAAATAAAAATTCCTCTTTAGATCTTGGTGTATTTATAGGGAATCTCTCCACTCTGTCATCAAAATCCATATCGCTTATCTGTTTGTCAGCATATTCTTTTAAAGAGTCGATCCATGAGTACCCTACTCCGTCAGAAAATTGTTCCTTTTGTCTCCATAACACACTTTCTGGAATGTATCCATTGAATGATTCCCTTAATATGTTTTTTTCTATTTTTTCATTGGTAATCATTTTATGTGAAGGATCAATATTCATAGAATAGTCAAGAAAGTCGATATCTAAAAAAGGTACTCTACCCTCAACACCCCAAGCAGCTAATGATTTATTAGCCCGAAGACAATCGTAGAGATGAAGTTTATTTATTTTTCTTAATGTCTCTTCGTGAAATTCTTTTGAGGATGGGGCCTTGTGAAAGTAAAGATAACCACCAAATATTTCATCTGCTCCTTCACCTGAGAGAACCATCTTTATTCCCATGGACTTTATATACCTAGCCATTAAATACATTGGAGTAGATGCTCTGACAGTTGTCACATCATAGGTTTCAAGATAATAGATAACATCTTCTAATGAATCTAAAGCCTCCTGAATTGTAAAATGAATTTCATGATGGACTGTTTTAAGATGATCAGCTACTTTTCTAGCAGCAATTAAATCAGGTGAGTTTTCTAAGCCAACTGCAAATGAATGTATTCTTGGCCACCATGCCTTTTTCTTATCTCCAGACTCAATTCTATTCTTGGAATATTTAGTGACAATAGAAGATATAATTGAAGAGTCCAAGCCTCCTGATAATAAAACTCCAAATGGTACATCTGACATCATCTGGCTTTTTACAGATTTTTCGAGTGAATTTCTTAAATCAGATGTAGATGAATAATTCTTTACATCATCATAATTCATCCAATTTCTTTTATAATATTTGACAGGTGATTTATCCTTTTCGGTCATATAATGCCCAGGAGGAAACTCCTTAATCTTACTACAAAAGCCAACTAGGCATTTCATCTCTGATGCAAAATATTTATTTCCATCACTTCCCTCACCCATGTATAAAGGAATTACACCAATAGGATCTCTACCAACTAAGAAACTATTATTCTTTTTATCATATAAAAAAAATGCAAAAATACCATTAAGATGATTTAAGAGATCATTTTTTAAGTTATCATAAAGTGGTATTATAACTTCACAATCAGACTCTGTTTTATATTTATATTCAAATTTGTTATCACTTCTAATCAATTTGTGATTATATATTTCACCATTGACTGCCAGTATTATTTCTTCATTATTGGAAAGTATAGGTTGTTTTCCTGATTTGACATCTACTATAGATAAACGTTCATGAGCTAAAATTGCATTATCTGACGTGTATATACCCGACCAGTCTGGTCCTCTATGTCTTACCTTTTTTGACATCGATAAGGACTTTGATCGCATATCCTTATCTAATTTTATTTCTTTATTGTAAATTGCTACTATTCCACACATAATAGAGATGCAATATAATTTCAAAAAATCACTTTTTCCTCTTTTGTTATTATCATTATTATTATCATTTTCATGTAACAACAACTCAAATTATTACAATGGAATGGTCTCATCCGCTCATCCAATTGCATCAAAAATTGGATTAGATATACTTAAAAATGGTGGAAACGCATTCGATGCTGCAATAGCTGTTCACTTCGCTTTGTCAGTTGTATATCCTAATGCAGGTAATATTGGAGGTGGAGGTTTCTTGGTATATAGATTAAATAACGGAGATATCGGCACACTCGATTTTAGAGAAAAAGCACCAGAAAAGTCATATAGAGATATGTATATTGATAACATTGAAGGTGAATTAAAAGTAGACGACAAGAGGAGTAAAATTGGTCATTTAGCATCGGGAGTTCCTGGTTCAGTTGATGGAATGGTCAAGATATATGATAAGTTTTCTACTGTAGACTGGAAAACTCTACTTGAACCCTCAATAAAGGTTGCAAGAGAGGGCTTTGGAGTAACTGAAAAGCAAGCAAAAGGATTAAATAACGTTAAAAAATCCTTAGTATCAGCTAATGATCATCCTATACCATTTATAAAAGAAGATCCATGGAAGGTTGGAGATATTTTGACACAAAAAAATCTTGCAAACACTCTTGAAAAAATTAAAAAATCAAAGAGGGACGGTTTTTATAAAGGTGCTGTTGCAGAACTTATTATCAATGAGATGAAGTCAGGGGGAGGAATTATAACTCAGTCAGATCTAGATAATTACAGCTCAGTGTGGAGAGAACCAGTAATTGGATACTTTAAAAACCATAAAATTATATCAATGGGACCTCCATCAAGTGGTGGAATAGCCCTGGTTCAATTATTACATGGCGCTGAGCAGTTAGAAACTAAAAACTATGATCACAACTCACTTGAGTATATAAATACTATTACAGAGATAGAAAGCAGAGTTTACGCTGACAGGGCAACCCACTTAGGTGATCCCGATTTTTTTAATGTACCCCAAAAATCTTTACTTGATAAAGAATATTTATTAAATAGATTTAGCGAGATTGAAAGCAGTATTAAAACACCATCCTCAGAAGTAAAGGAAGGATCATTTAACGGAATTGAGTCTGAGGAAACAACTCATTTTTCTATTGTGGATAAATATGGAAATGCTGTCTCAGTAACAACAACAATTAATGGCGGTTACGGATCAAAAGTTGTAGTTGAGGGAGCAGGATTTCTCTTAAATAATGAAATGGATGATTTTAGTGTTAAGCCTGGTTATCCAAATATGTTTGGATTGGTTGGAGGTGAAGCAAATTCAATAGAACCAAATAAAAGAATGCTTTCTTCTATGACACCAACAATTATTGAGAAAGATGATAATTTATTTATGGTAGTTGGAACACCTGGTGGATCAACAATCATTACTTCTGTTTATCAGACTATTTTAAATGTGATTGATTACGGTATGGGGATGCAGGAAGCTGTAGATAAAAAAAAATTTCATCACCAGTGGCTTCCTGACGTTCTGGCTGTTGAAGAAAATACATTATCAGATGAATTAAGTAATGATTTAACCAATATTGGTCATAAGATTATGATAAGGAAAACGCTTGGTAGAATGGATTGTATATTAGTAAGAGAAGATGGTTCATTTGAAGGTGGCGCTGACAAAAGAGGTGACAATGTTGCTCTCGGGTATTAATTTTTAATTTTAAAATATTATTTTTAAAAAAATTTACAAAAATGAAACTCTCAAACTTTTATATAAACCTATTAATTATATTTTTATTATTTAATCTCTTAGGATGTGATCCTGATGATCCCGTGTGCTGTGGACCTACTGATCCTGCATTACCAGGTCAGATTTATATTGCTGGATCATATTCAACAGGAGGAAAGGAATACGGTGCATATTGGGTAGCAAATAGTAGTGGAACATATCAGAGAGTAGATTTAGATGATGCTGGACTTATAAACGAAATAAAAGTAAGAAATGGAGTGGTTTATGCAGTTGGAGAAACTACATGGGGTGAAAGAGACCCAGCAATTTGGATTGATGGTGTTAAAACTGTATTGAATGCCCCTAACAATGATGAAACCTGGGGAGGTGCCACCGCATTTGCATTGGCTTTTGATGGAGAAGATATATATATATCTGGAAATTATGTATCTGAAAAAGCTAGTTTTGGAGGGGTTTCAAGTGCTTGTTATTGGATACTAAATGATGAAAATCCACAAGGGAAACTTTATCCGCTACAAAGTGGAGTAAGTTCTGATGCTTATGGTATTGCAATTTTAAACGGAGAACCAATTTCAGTTGGTTGGTATCAAAGAGAACATAGAATTATTCCTGCAAAGTGGGTTGGAAATCAAAGATCAAATCTTGATGGAAATCATGACGGAGAAGCAATGGATATTGTTATTGATGGTAACGACTACTACATTAGTGGATGGACTGATAATAAGAGGAATGCAACACATTATTATCCGACTGTATGGAAAAATAATCAAAGTTCCAGAAAAACCCTTAAGGAAGCTACATTGAGAAGATCTGAAGTATCTAGTAATGATAGGGAAGCTTATGCATCTGCAATTACTTTAAAAAATGGAGTTCTTTATGCTTCGGGATATACATATTTTGATTTTTCAGTAACATCGGCAAGCTATTGGACCATTGATTTTAGCGGAAATAATCCAAGTAATGAGATTACTGAATACAATGGTGGAGAGATGAAAGACATAGTGGTATCTGATGACGGAGATATAATTACTGTTGGAAGTGGTGAAGTATGGGTAAATGGAGAAAGTTTCCAAATAATAGAAAATGACTTTGTTGTATACCCACAATCAGTTACGATATCCGAATAATACCAAGTTAAAATTTCTTAATTAAAATATTTCAAAAAAGCTATTTTTAAATATTTATGTTGTATAATTACTAGTGATGAAATATAGCGTAATAATTTTTATATTATCTCTAATTCTTTTCACAGGATGTAGTGATGAAGAAGATTCTTTATCTAATACTTTCAATTCTACACATGCTGGTTCAGTTTGGGTGAATACTAATAATTATTGGTTTAGAATAAATATTGATAGCGAGGATGATTATTGGGATGGTAAGTGCACAAGATATTCTTCAGGTGATGGTACATTTAATTCAAGTCAGGAAGGTGTTCAATATACTCAAACAATACTTAGAAATGAAGCTAATTTTATTTCATATCAGGTAGAATATATTGGAGAATCTACTCAACCAGATGGTACTTTCACAATGTCTGTTAATTCAACAGGAACAAAATTAACAGTTAAACAGACAAATAATACTGAATTTATTTTCACAAAAGTTACGGATTCTTTTCCTGGAACTGATTGCAAGCCTAATTAACGAATAACTCAACTCTCCTGTTTAGTTTCCTTGATTCTTCATTATCATTACTGTATCTAGGTTTAGTTGGTCCAAGACCTTTAACTTTTATCTGACTTTTCTTAATTCCGTTAATCACTAAAAAATTTTTAATTACCTCTGACCTTTCCCTTGACAATTTGATATTAGACCTAAAGTCACCTCTATTATCTGTATGTCCTTCTATTGTTATTTGAATGTTAGAATTTGATCCAAAAAGGTGTAATAAATTATTTAAATAAGGAAGAGATTCGTCATCTAAATCTGTTGAAGACTGTTTAAAAATTAGATTTTTTAATACTACCCTGCTTCCTGATTTCACCTCATCTAAATTAATAGATATATCAACTGATTTGTCTACTCTAAGTGTTGTGTCTTTTATAAAATAATTATCTACCACAAATTTAAAATTATATGTATCAACGCTTTCTATTGGTAAATTAAAAATATTTGAACTAAATGAAATAGAATCATTGTTAAGGTATAAATTTCCATTAGTTATTTCAGAATTGAGATTAAAGGTCACGTTAATTCGAGCTTTACTATCAGAATAGAAGAATAAATCAGAATTAGTTTTACTGTCAGTAGTTGCAGATAATATAAAATTATCTGAATTGTAGTCATAAGTTAATGAAGCTTCTGATTTTGATGTATTTAAAAGATTCATTTTTAAGGGTTCAGACCAGAATTCATCTTTTAAGACTGTAAAATATAACTCATATCCTACCTCGTCTCTGTTTGAAATAAATACCAGTGTATCTTCTTTGTAAAGAAATGGAGATATGTCTTGGTATTCACTGTTAACAGATGATCCAATATTAGTTAATCTACCCCATACATTATTGTTTTTTTTAGAAGTATAAATATCCTCAACACCATAGGTTCCAAAACCCTCAAACGAAAGAAAAAGCTTATCCTGTGAATAATTGATTGATCCAGATATTAAATTATAATTTGGTGGAAACCCATCTATTTTCTCTGTTCTTTTAAGTTTATATTGATTGTTTATATCGTAATAGTCTATAGATCCATTTCTTAATATTATTAGATCATTATTATACAATCCTAGGATCACATCATTTTCTATTGTATTTACCTCTCTCAAATTAATTGGTGTTCCCCAAACTCCATTATTCTTATTTCTATACCATATATCATTCATATCACTTAATCCATATGTATTATTTCTGTTGTCTGAACTACTAAAAAATAATGTATTACCATCATCACTTAAGTATGCATTACTCTCGTTAAACGGGTATGACTCCATCTTTTTATTGACAAGAGATACATTTTCAAACGATTGAGATTTAACAAGTGAAAATGTTAAAAGAAAAAATATAGATAGATATGATCTAATACTCATTATCAATATTAACCTGATTTAATAAAGTATCTCCCGATACTACTCTCTTATAATTCTCTATAATCTGAGGCACAGCAGCATCTTCATTAGTTATGCTTGCATTATGTGGTGTTATTTGAATTTTTTCATGGTTCCATATACCACTTGATTGAGGAAGTGGTTCTGTCTCAAATACATCTAAAAAAGCTCCTGATAAGGTCCCATTATCAATATATTTTAGAATATGATTTTCATTTTGAACTTTACCTCTAGATACATTAATGAGATATGTTCCCTTTTTTAGTTTTTTGAAAAGTTTCTCATCAAGCAAGTGATGAGTTTTATTAGTATAAGGAACAATACATACCAGTATATTTATTTTCGATAAAAATTCATCTAATTCATCACCATGATAAACCTTAACTTTAGTGTTCACCTTTTTATTTAATGAATAACCTAAAACATTAAAACCCATATATTGAAGTTTATCTGCAGCATCAGAACCTAATGCCCCAAAACCTAATATTCCAATATTTACAGGTAATTTTTCTGGATGGGTATATTGATCCCATACTTTCTCTTTCTTGTCTTTCTGATACTTTAAAATTCTTCTATGATGGAAAAGAACGGCAGTAATAATATAGTTAGTCATCGAAAATGATAATTTCTCATCAGAAATTCTACATATTGGAATGCCTTTTGGAAGTGAAGGATCATTTATTATGTGATCTACACCTGCTCCCATTGAATGGATAAGTTTTAGATTATTGAATTTTCCTAAAACATCTTTTGGATGTTTCCAGAGACATATACAGTCAATTTTATCGTAATCAATATCAGGATATGAGGAGATATGAATTTTTTCGTCATATTTTTTAAAAGTCCTTACCCAACCATCAACTCTCTCCTTAGGTGCTATTATTCCAATTTTCATTTCTTGTTAGCTAAATAATATAAACAAATAGAAAATAAACATGTTAAAACGGTACCAATTAAATTAAACCATAGATATCCAATGGTTTTCCCTAAAACAAAATACATAATAAAAACAGTAAATTGAGATAGTATTGAACCAAAAAAAACATTATTTGATTTTATTTTACTTAGAAAGAAAGCAATTAAAAATATACCGAGAACATTTCCGTACAGAAGTGAAGCAATAATATTAATTGACTCAATTAAATTTTCTTGTTGAGCAAAGAATAATGCTACAAGTATTGATATAAAACCCCAAAAAAGTGTGAAAATTCTTGACATTAAAACATCAGTTTTATCATTATTTTCCTTTTGAATAAACCTTTTATATATATCAATGGTTGTAATTGCAGACAATGCGCTAATTTCAGCTGAGGTTGAGCTCATTGCAGCTGATAATATTAAAGCAATCATTAAACCTATTAATCCCTGTGGGAGATAGTTAAGTATGAAATGAAGAAAAATAAAATCGGTTTCTGGTCTTTGATATGCAAATCCTGAGTCAAGTGCATCAATTTCTAATTGTTTTCTAGACATAGCCAATTCTTTATCTTTATTAATAAGCAAATTTCTATCAGTCTTGTAATCCGTTATTAATTCTTTTTTTTCTTCAAAAATGATTTTAGATTCCTTAGATACAGACTCTAATAATTCTGGATTATTTTTTGATTGATAATCAATTAAACTATTATTAAAATTCACAGGAGGCTGATAAACACTATAAAAAACAAAAAGTAAAATACCAATGTAAAGAATCAAAAATTGAAAGGGTATTTTTAAAATAGCATTAAAAATCAGACCAATTCTACTTTCCTTCTGATCTTTTGCATTGATGTACCGAGACACTTGTGATTGATCTGTGCCAAAATAAGAGAGAGACAGAAAGAATCCACCTAGAAGTCCAGTCCATAATGTATATTTTTCTTTTGGATCAAAAGAAAAACTAATTGCGTTATTTTTATTAAACATTTTTATTATTTCAAACGATTTTGAAAAAGTGATTTGATCAAAAATGTAAGAGTTTAAATAATAGAAGGAAACAACTAAGCCAATTAAAATTATATACATTTGGTATTTTTGAGTGTAACTTACTGCTTTGCTTCCACCAATAACTGTATATAGAATAACTAATATTCCCACAAAAATAACTGTTGGTTGTAGTTCCCAACCTAATACAGCAGTTAAAATAATAGAAGGAGCATATATTGTTACTCCGCTTTGAAATCCTCTCTGCAGTAGAAAAAAAAATGAGGTTAATGTTCTAACTTTTAAATCAAATCTTTTTTCTAGATACTGATATGCAGTAAAAACTTTTGAGCCGTAATATCTGGGGATAAAAAAGATTGAAACCACGATAAGAGCAAGAGGCATACCAAAATAATTTTGAATAAAACTCATGCCTTCAGCATAACCCTGACCTGGTGTAGAAATAAAAGTTATCGCGCTAGCTTGTGTTGCCATTACAGATAAGCCGATTGTTGACCAGCTCAACGATCTATCTCCAAGAATATATGATTTTAAATTTTTATTCTGATAGTTTTTATAAACACCGTAAAATGCAATGAAAAGAAGAATTAGGGTAAATACTAAAAAGTCCAGATTGCTCATAGGTAGGTAAATACTATTAAGAATATAATGTAAAAGATCAGTATTATAAGTACTAACTTATATAGATCTGAGAAATTCATTCCCAAATATATTAAATTGTATCTGAATAATATGATTTAATATTATCCCTTAAATTATAATTTGATGACATAGATTCTGCGTAGGCTCCGCATGAATATATAACCACGAGATCACCCCTTTTAGACTCTACCATTTCATAATCTCTTGCAAAAGTATCAGTACTTTCACAAATAGGTCCTACAATATCATAAGCTTCTATTTTATTACTTCTTGATGAGATATTAGATATTTTATGTTTACTATTATATAAAGCGGGTCTGATAAGATTGTTCATACCTGAATCCAATACTATAAAATTCTTATTATATGATTTTTTGGTATAGAGAATTTTAGAAATTAAAAATCCACACTGACCTACAATTGATCTGCCGAGTTCAAAATGTATTGATTGATTATTTTTAAGTTTAATCTTAGAGTTAAATAGATGTATAAAATCTTTAAAATTTGATTCTAAATTATTCTCAGGGTCCATATAATCAATTCCAAGTCCACCACCAACATTTATATTTTTTATTGTAACTCCATTTCCTTCAAGGTATGATATTGTCTCATTGGTTATTTTACAAAGTTTCTCAAATGGTGAAAGGTTTAATATTTGAGAACCTATGTGAAAATGAATCCCAGTAATATTAATATTTGATAATTTATCATAATCTGAAAATTTTGAGATATCCTCAAGTTGGACACCAAACTTATCATCTTTAGAGCCAGTCTGAATTTTTTTATTTGTTTCAGAAAATATATTAGGATTTACTCTTATTGATACCTCAGTTTGTTTTGATTGTTTTTTTGATAATTGGTTAATTACATCTAACTCCTGAAATGATTCTACATTAAAATATGCAATATCCTTTTCAATAGCCTTATTTATTTCTTCATCTGTTTTTCCTACTCCAGCAAATACTATATCTTTTGAATCAAAACCTTGATCTAAACAGTGTTTTATTTCATTATAACTTACAGCATCGATCCCAAGATTATAGGATTTTACTATTTCAAGAATTCTTTTATTGGTATTTGATTTTACAGAAAAATGAACTTTGTTATTGGATCTAAGAGAGTATTTTAATGATTTAAGATTATTTTTTATTATGTCGATATCATAATAATAAAAAGGTGTAGGTAGGTTGTTAAACTTCTTAACTGAATCAGAAGAAAACATTAAAATAAATTACGAAACAGATTTTAAAATTTGCTTGAAGGAATCCGGATCATTCATTGCAATATCAGCTAAAACCTTTCTATTTAAATTAATATTGGATTTTTTTAATTTACCTATAAACTCAGAATAGGACATTCCACCTTCCCTGACTGCGGCATTAATTCTTTGTATCCACAGGCTTCTAATCTCTCTTTTCTTGGTCCTTCTGTGTATGTAGGAATATTGCAAGGCCTTCTCAACAGCATTTTTAGCAACAGTCCAAACATTTTTTCTTCTACCAAAATAACCTTTGGCATGTTTTAGAATTTTCTTTTTTTTCGCTTTAGCAGCTACTAGATTTCTTGATCTTGGCATAATTATTAAATTTAAATCATTCTTTTAATGTTCTTCTCATCAGATTTATTAACCATTGATGTTTTAGTGAGGTTTCTTTTCTGTTTTGTCTCTTTTTTAGTCAAAATGTGATTTTTAAAAGCGTTTTTTCTCTTGACCTTACCAGTCCCAGTAAGTTTAAATCTTTTTTTAGCTCCTGACTTAGTTTTTACTTTAGGCATAACTTATTTTTTTGGTGATAACATTAAAAACATTCTTTTTCCCTCTAATTTAGGTAATTCTTCTACATTAGCATAATCTTCTAGAGCTTGAGCTAATTTTAGAAGTAAAATTTCTCCCCTCTCCTTGAATACAATTGTTCTTCCATAGAAGTGAACATATGCTTTAACTTTAGCTCCACTTTCTAAAAATTTTATTGCATGCTTTAATTTAAAATTAAAATCATGCTCATCTGTGTTTGGGCCAAATCGAATTTCTTTTAAGACGGTTTTTTGAGCATTTGATCTAATAGACTTCTGCTTCTTTTTCTGCATATACTTGAACTTAGAATAGTCAATAATTTTACAGACAGGTGGATCTGAGTTTGGAGAAATCTCAACTAAATCAAGTCCTTGTTGCCTAGCCATCTCTTTTGCCTTATTTATTGGATAGATATTAACATCAACATTATCACCGACGACTCTTACCATATTTGAGGTGATTCTATCGTTTACTCGATGTTTTTCCTCAGGTTTTCGCCAGTTTCTTCTTTTTCTATTAATACTAATTTTTGTAATCTTTAATTAAAAATATCTGCAAATATCTCAATTATTTAAAAAAATAAAAGGAAAATATGATTAATTTGTGGCATTAGATAATTCTTCTTGAATACCCATAATAAAGTCTTTTACAAGCTTTTGTCCAATATCTCCCTCTGTTTTCTTCCTTACTGAAACCGAGTTAGATTCCATCTCTTTATCACCTACAATTAGCATATATGGTATTTTTTTTAATTCAGCGTCTCTGACCTTCTTTGAAATCTTTTCATTTCTTTTATCTACACTTGACCTAAAACCCTTATCAATCAACGTCGCATTTATCTTTTCAGCGTATTGTATTACGTTCTCGTTTATTGGTAAGATTATAGTCTGTTCCGGTGCCAGCCATAATGGAAAATTACCTTCACAATGTTCAATTAAGATAGCAATAAATCTCTCTAATGAACCAAAAGGAGCACGATGTATTAAAACAGGAGTTTTTTTCTCATTGTTTTTATCCACATAAGTCAAATTAAATCTTTGTGGTAGCTGATAATCTACTTGTATTGTGCCTAATTGCCATTCTCTTTCAAGAGAATCTCTTACCATAAAGTCTATTTTAGGACCATAAAAGGCAGCCTCACCGTACTCAACTACAGCATCGATGCCTTTCACCTTAACAGATTCTATCAAATCATTTTCTGCTTTATCCCATAGTTTCTCATCTCCCATATATTTAGTATTATCATCTTTATCTCTTAATGATATCTGTACTTTAAAATTTTCAAAAGATAATGACTTAAAAACTTTAAGAATTAAATCCATAACGCCTATAACCTCATCTTTAACCTGATCTATCGTACAAAATATATGTGCATCATCTTGTGTAAACCCTCTAACTCTAGTCATTCCATGAAGTTCACCACTCTGCTCGTATCTGTATACGGTTCCAAATTCAGCTATTCTGTAAGGTAAATCTTTATAAGAGTGTGGTTTAAAGTTATATATCTCACAATGATGCGGACAGTTCATAGGCTTAAGAAGATATTCGTCATTATCTGAAGGAACCTGAATAGGTTGGAATGATGATTCACCATATTTTTCGTAATGACCTGATGTGACGTATAATTCTTTAGATCCTATGTGAGGAGAAGTTACATGCTGGTAACCCTGTTTTTTTTGTTCTTTATACATAAAATCAATCAACTTTTCTCTTACAATATGACCGTTTGGAAGCCATATAGGTAAACCCTGCCCTACTTTTTCACTAAATAGAAATAACTCAAGTTCTTTTCCTATTTTTCTGTGGTCACGCTTCTTAGCTTCTTCTAATTTTAACATGTAATCATCTAGTAATTCCTGCTTAGGAAATGATATAGCATAAAGCCTTGTTAATTGTTTATTTTTCTCATCTCCCCTCCAGTAAGCACCAGCTACATTTAAAATTTTGATTGATTTAATAAATTTTGAAGATGGTACATGTGGTCCTTTACAAAGATCTGTGAAATTACCTTGATTGTAGAATGTAATCTTTCCATCATCAAGATCTTCTAGAAGTTCTAGTTTGTATTGGTCACCTTTATCTTTAAAATATTTAATAGCCTCTTTTTTAGATATTTTTTTTCTTTCAAAACTTAAATTTTTTGAACATAACTCAATGAATTTTTTCTCAATTTTAGATGTATTAATTCCTGAAGAATCATATTCCATAAAATCAATATCGTAATAAAATCCGTTATCAATAGGAGGACCTATTCCAAATTTAACACCTGGATAAAGTGATTCAACTGCTTCGGCAAGTAGGTGAGCCGATGAGTGCCAGAAAGTCTTTTTTCCTTCTATATCATCCCAAGTAAAAAATTTGATAGATCCATTCTCCGTTAATTCAGTTGATAAATCAATATGAACGTCATTAAATGATGCAACTAATATTTTTTTAGCTAGACTGTTACTAATACTTTTTGCAATCTCTATTGATGATATTCCAGATTTATATTCTTTGACTGAGGAATCTGGGAAACTGATTTTAATTTGATTACTCACCTAAACTTCTTTTATAAAAATTTTATTATCAAACCTTAACTGCTTCCCATAAACACCTTTATTCTCTCTCTTTCCTGCACTAATTGCCATACAAATTTGTGCTTTATTGGGTAATTTAAGAATTTTTTTAATTCTTGTTGAATCCAATCCTTCCATTGGGCATGTGTCATAACCATAAGCCCTCATTGATAGCATAAAATTTTGACAAGCAAGGGCAGTAGTCTTTTGAGACCAAACTTTCATATCACTAAACGATGTTGGCTCTCTTGGTATAGTTCTAAATGGTCCAAGAAAAAAAATTAAAAGTTTTTTAAGAAACCCAAAAAGATTCAAGAAACC
Organism: uncultured Marinoscillum sp.; assembly: GCA_902523065.1. Classification (GTDB taxonomy): domain Bacteria; phylum Bacteroidota; class Bacteroidia; order Cytophagales; family MED-G16; genus MED-G16. The sequence goes on along the minus strand of CABYXZ010000003.1, from coordinate 5,094 downwards.
TTGATTATAAGCATATTTAGTAATTTTTCCATAATAATTTAAAACACTATTTGGAGGATTATCTCTGGTATTTATATAATCTAACATCATGTCATTATTTCTTCTCCAGTGATCAGGTCTTGCAACAAAGACAAATAACTCTTTAGCTGTTTTAGCTGCCGGCTGTGAAAAGCAAGCTTTTATGAGTTTATCCTTATTATCTTTTGATCTGACCCAATAAATTTCCCATGTCTGTAGATTTGAGGATGTAGGTGCCTTTAATGCATTTTCTAAGCATTTATTAACAATTTTTTCTGGTATTTCCTCATCAGTGTATACACGTACACTTCTTCTAGTATCTAAAACTTTTTGGAATTCTTTAGAATCAATTTTTGGTAACGGAGGTGAATTATCTTTTAAATTCTTATTATTAGAATTCCTATCATTTTTAATGTCTGAAAGGATGGATGATATGCCCATCTTCAAAATTATATAAAAAAGATTATAACTTATTCTTTAGCTGATCCAAATTAGAATATAGGTTATTTATATCCTCCTTAAGAGTACTATACTCATTATCAGGTCTTGGTAGGTCTAGACTAAAAAATGCAATTGCTTCCCAAATTTCAATGACATCATCGTTATTCACTTCATATGGTTCGTATTTTTTATTATCAGAAATTAATTGAATAGTGTTTTCTTTGGTTTCTACTCTTTTATAAACTATTCCATCGTCTTTTGTAAGAACAATATATGTCTTTCCATCTCTCAGAAAATCAATACTTTCTATATATTTTCCGATTACAATACTTCCAGAGGTTAAAGGCAACATTGAATCACCTTTAATTTCAAATGCCCTATGTGTACCAGAAAAATGAAGGAATGGTAATTGAAACTTAGGAAGGCTCTCTATAAACTCAAAGTCAGAATAAGAGTTAGTATAACCTGCTGAAGCTTTTTGATTAATTAGTTCTATATTTTCGTCACCCTCTTTATCTACAGTAATTGATAGCACTTTAACTTTTTGACTATTATCATCAAGGTAGTTTTCTTCTCTTAACTTAGAAACATCTTTCCTTAATATATTGTCAAGCGAAATTGAAAACACTTCACACATCTTCAATAAGTTATTTAGTCTTGGGTCAGATCTACCCTCTTCATAAGCACCAACCAAAGATCTTTTAATGCCTATCTTACTAGAAAACTTTTCTTGAGTCCAACCCTTTTTCTTTCTAAGATGTCTTATATTTTCGTTAATTTTAACCATAATTACTATAATTATTAGTAATTATACTAATATTATTTGAATTACTAAAATATTTAGTATGAAAAATTCTGAAAAGGAGATATATTTTCATGTAGGATTAGCTAAGACAGGTTCAACTTTTCTTCAAAACAACTTCTTCCCCAAATTAAAAGACATTAAATATATAAGTACCCACAAGTATTGGAGATGTATTAATATAATTAAAAGAACAAACTACAAGTCATACCTGATATCAAGAGAATTTGATAGACAATTTGAGTTTGAGGTAAAAAAAATTCTAAAAGAATTTCCACAGACAAAAATTATTGTTGTTTTTAGAAAACATGATAAGTGGATATCTTCTCAATTTAAGAGATATTCAAAAAATGGATATCATTGGAGTTTTGAGAAATTTTATAATAACGAAAACACAGGATTTTGGAGGAAGGAAGATATGCTATATTCTATCAAAATGAATATTATCAAGAAGTACTCTAATAATAAACCATTGGTTTTAAGGTTTGAAGAACTAAAAGAAAATCCATATTCTTACTTATCAAAAATATCAAACTATACTGGATCAAGGTATTCAAAAAGTGACATATCATTAAATGTTGTTCATGGTTCTTGGTCAGAAAAACAACTTATATTTTTAAAAAAGTTTTGCAGTATATTCAAAAAAAATCCACCTGAATATTATGCAAACAATAAAATACTTCACTGGCTACTTTACAGACCATGGTGGCTTCTTTTTCATTTTGTAATGTATTTAGCATACTTCCTACCTAAATCATACATAATAAAAAAACCACTTATAGATAAAAAGTATCTTTCAAAATCAATGAAAAAATATGATAATGACTGGAAAAAGATATTAAGTATATCAGATTAAAATGATATAAACTTAATATCGTTGTCTTGGATCATATTATTTATCTCAACTGTGTATGTGTTCAGAACTTTTTTGAAATTTGAAATTTCAGCATTTAATTCCTTTTTAATTGATTCAAAAAACTCTAATGATTGATTTGTTGGTGGATAATCTCCCCTTTGTGAATCGGCTAATAAAAATGCTATCCTATTATTTATTCTAATTCCATAATTTAAAGGGTCTTGTCTACTTTGATTTTTAGTCATGTGAATATTGTTTTCAACAACAGATAGATCATCCATAAATCGATTTATTAGACTCAAAATCTGACTTTTATCTCTAACCTTTTCTGATAAATATGTTAAGTCTTTCTTTACATTTCTTATGTCAATTATTGTTTGATTTGCTCTACTCACTTCATCTTTAACTTGTAGAAGAAATTTCAACTGCTTTTCATAGTCTTCCTGTGTATTTTCAACACGAGGATCTTTTACAATTTCAAATTCCTGAATAATTTCATTACCATTATATGACATTTTAATATCATACTTGCCAGGTACGACCTTTGGTCCTGTATTTGGAGATGAATAGAATATCATACCTTCAAAAGAGGTAAAACCTGGATACCTCATATCCCAAATTAGTCTGTTACCTCCTGTTTTTGGACTTAAAGATTTGATATCACTTGATGATAAAGCATAATCTATATCGTTTGTGTTGCTCAGGACAGGTTTGTTATTGTCGGATATAAGTTTTGACTTATTATTTGTAAATGATCTTATTATTGATCCACTCTTATCAAATATCTCAATTTTAACGAAGTCATCTTCGCTATAATTTTTTATAAAGTAATTAACTATGACACCATTTGGATGATTTTCTCCAACAAGTAGTGTGTTAGGCTTTCTCCAGCCACCTGATTGTGCAAGCCTGTATGACATATCTGGTTTAAATAAAATAAATTCCTTATCATTCGAGCTTGATTCCAACTGATGAAGAGGTGTTAAATCATCAATCATCCAAAAACTCCTTCCATGGGTAGCTACAATTAAATCGTTATCTTTTATAGCTATATCTCTAATAGAAGTAATAGGAAGATTTAGCTGAAAACTTTTCCAACTTTTTCCATCGTCAAAGCTTATAAACATGCCCCACTCTGTTCCAGCATACAATAAGCCTTCTCTCTTTTTATCTGATCTAATAGCTCTAGTATAATAGTTAGAGGTAATACCTGTTGTTATTAATTCCCAAGTTTTACCATAATCCTCTGTCTTGTATAAATAAGGAGTATAATCTCCAAACTTGTAAGAAGTAGCTGCTACATACACTTTACCTTTCTTAAAGGGACTTGGATCAATACAATTAATCATATTAAGCTTTGGAGACATATTTGATGGCGGTGTAACGTTCTCCCATGTTTTGCCATTATCCTTAGTGACATGAATTAAACCGTCATCACTACCAGTCCAAATAACTCCCTCCTCAAGTTCTGACTCAGCAATTGCAAAAATATTTGCATAATGTTCTGCACCAGTATTGTCCTGAGTAATTGGACCTCCTGATGAAAGGATAGTTTCAGGTAAATTTCTTGTTAAATCACCAGATACAGTTTCCCAGGATTGGCCAGAGTTAGTTGAAACATGTAAAAAGTTAGATCCTGCATAAAGCTTCTTGGGATTATGTGGACTAAATAAAATTGGAAAGTTCCAATTAAATCTATATTTCATTACTTCAGCTCCAGATCCTGCAGGATTATCAGGCCAAACATTAACTGATCTATTTTGATCTGTTATATGGTTTTTCATCATCATATAGCCTTTGTATGTTCCACCAAAAACTATGTCATTATTTAAAGGATCAGGAGCAAGATGTGCACTTTCACCTCCTGCTGTTGGCTCCCAATCTCTCTCGCCAATTGAAGATGATGCACTTCTATGTTTGATTCTTATCGTACTATTATCCTGTTGTGCACCATATATTCTGTATGGAAATGAATTATCTGTTGAAACCCTATAAAATTGTGCTGTTGGTTGATTAAAATAAGTTGTCCAATTGTTACCTCCATCATTTGATACCTGTGCTCCACCATCATCCGCAATTGCCAATCTCATATTATCATTTGGATCAATCCATAAATCATGATGATCTCCGTGAGGAGCATTTTTTAAAGTGAATGTATTTCCGCCATCTGTAGAGACACCATAACTAACGTTCAATACATATACCTTGTCTTCATTTTGAGTATCAGCATACACCCTTGTATAATACCAAGCTCTTTGTCTCAGTGCTCTATTTGAATTAACTTTTTTCCAATTATTTCCACCATCATCAGATCTATATAATCCACCTTCATCAGCCTCAATCATCATCCAAATTCTTTTAGAATTTACTGGAGATATAGCAATTCCGACAATTCCCCAAGGAAATGACGGAAGTCCATTAAATTCTGATATATCTTCCCATGAATCACCACCATCATAACTTCTAAACACTTTACTATCAGGTCCACCACTATCCATTCTATAACCATTTCTTTTCATTTGCCATGTTGCAGCATAAATAATTCTAGAATTGTTTGGATCTAATATTATATCTCCAACACCAGCTTTATCAGATACATACAATATTTTTTTCCAGCTTTTACCGCCATCTATGGATTTATATAAACCCCTTTCCTCATTCGGTTTCCATAAATTTCCAATAACACCAACATAAACTTCATCAGGATTATTGGGATGAATTCTTATTCTTGATATATGCTCAGATTTTGGTAAACCAATAAAATTCCATGTTTGTCCGGCATCATTACTTCTCCACATCCCCATTCCAGAAGATACATTTCCTCTTAACGTCTGTTCACCCTCACCTACATAAATAATATTTGGATCTGATTCGCTAACTGCTACGGCGCCAATGCTACCACCAAAATATCCATCGCTTATACACTCCCAACTATTTCCAGCATCTTCAGTTTTCCAAACTCCACCACCAGCAGTAC
>CABYXZ010000002.1 GCA_902523065.1 uncultured Marinoscillum sp. | reverse complement strand
TAACGAAAAACTAACTTTTTTTGGTGACAGCAACACAGCAATTACAAAGGGTCTTTTGAGTCTTCTAATTCATATATTTAATAACAGAACACCAAAGGAAATTCTAGAGTCAAAACTTTTTTTCATCAATGACACAGGACTTTGTAGATTTATTGGAACTCAAAGGTCAAATGGGTTAGAGGCAATGGAAAATAAGTTTAAATTGATAGCATTAAACAGTATTGAAAATGGATAAAAAGGAAAAGGCTGAGTTAAATGATAAAATCATTAGAGCTATAAAGACAGTTTATGATCCAGAAATTCCTGTCGATGTCTATGAACTAGGATTAATATATGATATTGATATTAAAGATAATAAAGATGTTCATGTCCTGATGACACTCACATCCCCATCCTGCCCTGCTGCAGAATCAATACCTAGTGATGTTAAAAATAGAATAGAAATGATCAAAGAAATTAATGACGTAGATGTGGAGATTACATTTGACCCTCCATATACTTCTGATCTAATGTCTGAAGAGGCCAAACTTGAATTAGGATTTATGTAATTTAAAATTTAAATATTAGAAAAATGTACCCTGAAGAATTAACAAGACCTATGGCTGAGGAGTTAACCTCAGTTGGATTTAAAGAAATGAAAGATGCGGATGCTGTAACAAATGAACTGAATGAAGATTCAGGAATAAGTTTAGTTCTGATAAACTCAGTGTGCGGCTGTGCAGCAGGTGCTGCAAGACCTGGTGTAAAGCACGCTCTAAAAATATCAGAAAAAAATCCAGACAAGTTATTAACTGTATTTGCTGGTGTTGACTTTGAAGCTGTTGAGAAAGTACGAGAGCTTTGCTTACCATATCCTCCAAGTTCACCTGCAGTTGCAATTTTTAATAAAGGAAGTCTAATTCATTTTGTAGAAAGACATCACATTGAGGGTAGAGATGCAAGTATGATAGCTGACCATCTTAAAAACGTATTCGAAGAATACTGTAGCTAAATATTTGATGCTATATTTGCGGTAAATTAAATTAACAACTATGGACAACATACTATATTTCATACCGAGTGCAGGTATACTAGCACTTCTGTTTGTATACTTAAAGAATAATTGGGTTGCTTCTAAAGAAGTAGGTTCTGAGAAAATGGGTAGGATTGCAAAAAATATTGCTGACGGGGCAATGGCATTCCTTAGAGCAGAATATAAAATATTATCAGTTTTTGTAATCCTAACTGCAATACTCCTAGGTTTTAAGGGTGTTAGCGAGGGAACCAGCTACTTAGTAGGTGTTTCTTTTGTGGTGGGTGCGTTATGTTCTGGACTGGCTGGTTTCATTGGAATGAAAGTAGCAACAAAGGCAAATGTTAGAACTACTAACGCAGCTCAACACTCTTTAGGTAAGGCACTTGAAATTGCATTTTCAGGTGGAGCAGTTATGGGACTTGGTGTTGTAGGGCTAGGTGTACTTGGACTAGGGTCCCTTTTTCTTATCTATCAAGACATATTCAAAGATATAGATACTGTAATAAAAGTAATTTCAGGGTTTTCTTTAGGAGCCTCATCAATAGCTCTATTTGCTAGAGTTGGGGGTGGAATTTACACAAAAGCTGCCGATGTAGGTGCTGACCTTGTTGGTAAAGTTGAAGCTGGCATACCAGAAGACCATCCTCTAAACCCAGCAACCATTGCAGATAATGTTGGTGATAATGTTGGTGATGTGGCCGGTATGGGAGCAGATTTATTTGAGTCGTTTGTAGGCTCAATAATTGGTGCTATGGTTCTTGGTGCAGCATTCGTTGGTTTACAAGAATTTTCTGGTGGTCAGACAAATGCTATCTTACTTCCGCTCTTTATAGCATCTACAGGTATTATAATGTCAATTATTGGAACATTTTTTGTAAGGGTTAAAGAAGGTGGTAGTCCACACGCAGCATTGAATACTGGTGAATTTGTTTCGGCAGGATTGATGATTGTGGCAACATACTTCCTCATTGATTTCTTCTTACCTGAATCGTGGAGCTTCAATGGTAAAGAATACTCTTCTATTGGGGTCTTCTACGCAACCATAGCTGGTTTATTAGCTGGTCTAGGTGTAGGTAAAGTCACTGAGTACTACACAGCAACTGGAACTAGTCCTGTAAAGTCTATAGTTAAACAATCTGATACTGGCGCTGCAACAACAATAATTTCTGGGCTTGGGGTTGGTATGATGTCAACGGCCATTCCAATACTTTTAATATGTGCTGCAATACTTATCTCTTTCAATTTTGCTGGTTTATATGGTATTGCAATAGCAGCTGTTGGAATGTTAGCAAATACTGGAATTCAGCTTGCTGTTGATGCATATGGGCCGATATCTGATAATGCTGGAGGTATCGCTGAGATGGCAGAACTTCCTCCCGAGGTAAGAGAGAGGACAGATAAGCTTGACGCAGTTGGTAACACAACCGCGGCAATAGGTAAAGGTTTTGCGATTGCTTCAGCAGCTCTGACAGCATTAGCACTTTTTGCTGCTTTTATGCAAACAGCTCAGATTACTTCAATAGATATATCTAATCCAACAGTTATGACTGGTTTACTCATAGGGGCGATGCTTCCATTTGTTTTTTCTGCTCTATCTATGAATGCAGTAGGTAAAGCTGCGATGAGTATGATTGAAGAAGTAAGGAGGCAATTTAAAGAGCTTCCAAAATTAAAAGCAGCTCTTAAGGTTATGAGAAAATATGACTCAGACCTTACTAAAGCATCTAAAGCTGACATGAAAATTTTTAATGAAGCCGACGGTGTTGCGGAATATAGTAAATGCGTTGAGATATCAACACAGGCAGCACTTAGGGAAATGATATTACCCGGTTTAATGGCAATTCTTGTTCCTGTAGCTATTGGATTTGTAGGAGGACCAGAAATGTTAGGAGGCCTTCTCGCTGGAGTAACCTCTTCTGGTGTGTTAATGGCTATCTTCCAGTCTAATGCTGGAGGAGCATGGGATAACGCAAAAAAAATGATAGAGGAAGCAGGAAATAAGGGAACAGAAGCTCACAAAGCTGCTGTTGTTGGTGATACTGTGGGTGATCCTTTTAAAGACACTTCAGGACCATCACTAAACATTCTACTAAAATTAATATCTGTAGTTGCCCTAGTAATTGCTCCACTACTTGTCTCATAAAATGTATAAGGAGAGAAAGAAAATAGCAAAGAAAACATTTGGGAATTTTCCTTTCATAAGTGTAATATTTAGCGTAACTCTCTCTCTCCTACTACTAGGCTTATTCAGTTTTTTTCTTTTAAGCTCTTTCAATGTCAAAAATTATCTTGAAAGCAATACCGAGATAAATATTTATCTCAATAAAAAAATTTCACCTTCTCAAATTGAACAGATAAAAAGGACACTTTACACAAAGGAATACTCCCTAACAAATACAGAATCAACACTAAATTATGTTTCAAGTGAGGAGGCTGCAAAAAATTTTCAGTCGGAGATTGGTGAAGATTTTGTTGATTTTCTTGGCAACAATCCACTCAGAGACCTTATAATTTTAAAAATTAATTCTGATTACTTTGACTTAGAAAGACTAAATATTATTGAATCCGATATACTTAAAATACCGGGAGTCTATCAAGTTGAATACTCTAAGGAACTGATAGATAACATCAATAAAAATGTGGCTAACATTAGCTTGGTTTTTATAGGTTTATTCTTAATACTTCTTATTATATCAGTTATTCTAATTAATAATACCCTAAGAATTGCTTTATTTTCCCAAAGGTTCTTAATTAGAAGTATGCAACTAGTTGGTGCAACAGCAAACTATATACTTAGACCATTTATATTAAGAGGGATGATGTATGGCTTGATAGCAGGAATTATCTCTTCAGGAATGTTATATGTCATTATAGAAATAGCTGATAGAAGAATAAGTAATCTTGAACTAGTAATAAGTCTTGAACAATTAGGTGTTATTTTTATATCTCTTATTTTTACAGGAATAATAATGGTAATTTTAAGTACTTACTCTGCTGTAAGTAAATACTTAAATTCTACATTAGATGAACTATACGATTAGATAATGGAAAACCCGAAGATGCCTTTCAATAGTAAAAATTATAAACTCATGATTATCGGGATAGTCATAATAGTGACGGGTTTTGTAATTATGTCAGTAGATGGTGAAGAATATGGCTATGGATTTCTGGGATTAACACTTGGGCCATTGGTAGTATTATTTGGTTTTGTCTTTCAATTTTTTGCAATTTTTCACAAAGGAAAATAAAAGATGGAATGGTACGAAGCTATAATTCTCGGGATAGTTCAAGGACTAACTGAGTTTCTTCCAATAAGTAGTAGTGGTCATCTTGAAATTGCGTCTTATATTTTAAAAACAAATCCTTCTGAAAATTTAATGTTTACTGTAGTTGTACACATAGCAACAGCAATTAGCATAATATATGTTTTTAGAAAGGATATTAATGAAATTATAAAAGGTCTTACTCAATTTAAAAAAGAGCAGGTTGATTTTATTATAAAAATATTGATATCAAGTGTGCCAGTGGGAGTGGTTGGAGTATTATTTGAGAAGGAGGTTGAGTCTTTTTTTACAGGTAATATTGTTTTAGTTGGCTCTATGTTACTGATTACCGCTGCTTTATTATTTTTTACATACTTCAAAAAGGATGATTTCAAAAAAAATATTTCCTATACCGATGCAATAGCTATAGGCTTAGCTCAGGCTCTAGCCATACTTCCAGGAATTTCAAGGTCAGGATCTACAATTTCAATGGCTTTACTTTTAAATGTAAACAGAGAGAAAGCAACAAAGTTTTCTTTCCTAATGGTACTTGTTCCTATTTTTGGAATTCTGATATTAAAATCTATTAAGGGATTTACAGAAATTTCGGAAACATCAAATTTAATTTTATTTGAGTCCTCATATGTATTTGGTTTTATCTCTGCTTTATTTAGTGGAGTTTTTGCATGTAAGATGATGCTTAAAATAGTAAAAGAAAGTAAGTTGATTTACTTTTCTGCTTACTGTTTATTAGTAGGATCTATTGGGATTTATTTTGGATCAAATAATTCAGACGATACATTTTATATTATTCCAATAAAAGAGATAAGTGAGCTTAGAGAAATTTCAAAAAATTCAAATCCACCAATTCTAGACAGTCTAGACTCTCATAAAAAACTAGTAGACCTCAAAAAACTAGACGATGAGTTTCAATTAGATATAAGATATGCATCTACAAATAATTTTATGAGATCAAAATTTTATAAGAATGAGAGGGCTTTTTTTAATATGAGTGCTGCAGATAGGTTAATTGAAGCAAAAAATGACTTAAAAGAGTTAGGATATGGAATTATAATATATGACGCATATAGACCTTGGTTTGTGACAAAAATGTTTTGGGAGGGCACTCCTGAAAATCTCAAACATTTTGTTGCAAACCCAGAAAATGGATCATCTCATAACAAAGGGTGCGCTATAGATATCGGGTTGTATGACATTGAAACAGGAGAAAGTATTGTTATGATTTCAGGATATGATGAGTTTACCGAAAGAGCATATACAAACTATATGGGGGGTTCAAAGAAACAGAGGGATATAAGAGATATGCTTATTCAAGTAATGGAAAGAAATGACTTCACTGTGTACGAATACGAGTGGTGGCATTTTAATTATAATGGATGTGATTCTGGGATTATGAATTATTCTTTTGAGGAACTAGATTCTATAAGTTCTTGATAGCGTCAGTTGCATTAAGCATACTTATCTCAAAAAGTTCAGAAACTAAATCAATACTTTTTTTCTGATCAATTAGCTTTGCATTAACAGTTGAGAGTGCAGCTTTATCCATGTCCTTGTAAACATCCTTATCCATTGGGTACTTATCGAAAGGAAACTCTTCACTAAATTCTTTCATAAAAGTCATCATCGATGAGCGAGCATTATCCAAATCAATTAAGAGTTTATCTTCAGAATTTATACCAGCTTCCTCAAGTTGACTTTTTAGAGATCTTAATTCTTTCATATCAACCATAAGCTCATCGTGAAGGGTTATTACTTCATTTAAAAGATTTACGTTTTGCTCATGAATATTATTTTGGCTTTCACATGAAACTAAAACAAAAAAAAGTAGAAAAATGTATCTCATAATTAGTGACCCATATGTCCTCCTGGACTTATTTGTAAAGTTATAACAAAATCATTTAATTCTCTACTTTGAAACCCGTTAAAAGACTGGTAAATAGGTATAAAATATTCGGCTGCAAATCTAAAATTCTTAAATGATCCCTTTCTAGGTGAAAGGTTTATACCTAAAGAGTTGTTAAAAATTTTGTATCCAGTATTTTGAAAGTCAAAATTCATATTATTTTCTTTAACCAAAAATGAATTTTCACCAATAATTGAATTCTCAACGACAAAACTTTGGCTATAACTTAAACTAACAACTTTATTAAGTTTTAAAGACAACCAATAATAAAGGTTGTAACTCTTACCGTAACTGAATTCACTGGTGTTTTTGTTGAGTGGAAATCTAATTAAAGGTTGAATTCCAGCAGATATTATTGGGAATTGAAAAAATGAGGTGAATCCAAGTATTGAATTGAAATGACCCTTACCTAAAAGCATATTGTAGGGAAGACTCATCATATTATTAGTATTTCCTAAAGGTATATCAACACCTATGTTGGTATGAGATTTTACCCAGTTTTTATTTATAAAATTATAGAGAAATTGAATATTTAAATCGCTAAAGCCTCTTGATGAATATTTAGATTTTTTTGATAAAATATCAGAGTATTCAATTTCTTTATCCATATAATCAATTTTTGAAAAAATTGTCAAATCATCAGAAATACCATACATAAATTCTAAAGTATGTGTATAAAAAGTACTAGTATTAAATGCATTATAGTAATTCGAAAATATAATTTCTTTCGTCACTCTTTCTGAACCTTGAAATATTTTATTATTTCTGGATGATGAATATTTATATCCAAACATAAACCCACCCCTAGAATGTGTGTGATCAGCGAGAAGACTTGAGGGAGCATGAGAATCAGGTCTTGAGGAATCCCACATTTTCATTTCCATTTTTTTAAAATGATCTGAGATGTCTAAAAACTTCTTTTCTACACTTAGTTTCTCATTGAGTATTAAAAGATTTTTAATTATATCGTTTATTGATTTATCTATTTCATTAGTTTTAGAAACACTAAACTCAGCAATAATACCATTAGATTCAGCATCAATTAATAAACCTTTAAAATTATTTACTTTGTACGGGCCATTTTTATTTTTTTTCCAGCCATGAGATACTGAGAGAAAATAACGATAACCTTCCTCCTCAAAATTTAAATTGTTTAGCCTCAGTGCATCTTTAAAAAATAATTTTATTTCACTATCAGATAAGCCAAAAGTTAGTCTTTCATCAAATTTTGAAAAGAGATCAATCTTTTTATCTGATTTATTATAACTGTTCTGCTGTGCAAATACATGAGTAGCAAGAAATAGTAATACTATTATTAAATATCTGTTCATGTTTATCTGTTACTAAATTAAATGATTTAATTTGCTGTCAATAATCAATTTATATATGATTGATTCAAATACAAATTTTAACGATGGATTTACCCTACTAGTTGATAAAAAACTTGACTGGACATCATTCGATGTAGTAAAAAAAATTAGGAATATGACTGGTAGTAAAAAAGTTGGACACGCAGGTACTTTGGATCCATTAGCTAGCGGGCTTTTAATTATATGTACTGGTAAACACACCAAAAAAATAAACGATTTCCAAAATTTAGATAAAGTATATACTGGAAAATTTGTTATTGGGGCCACTACTCCATCTCACGACCTAGAGACTGAAATTGAAAATCATAAATCTATTTCAGGGATAAATGAAAATGAAGTAAATCAAGTTGTAACTAGTTTTATTGGGAGTCAATTACAAAGACCTCCAAAATATTCTGCAGTCAAGGTTGATGGAAAAAGAGCATATGAACTTGCACGGAAAGAAAAAAATGTGCTTATCAAGGAAAAGGAGATAACAATTAATGAATTTAAAATATTAAATTTTTCTTCTCCTGTAATAGAATTTTACATTTCATGCTCGAAAGGAACCTATATAAGATCTATTGCAAGAGATCTTGGTGAAAAGTTGGGGTGTGGAGCTTATCTATCTGAACTTAGAAGAACCAAAATTGGAAGTTTTTGCGTAGATAATGCTGATACGATTGAAGAATTAGAACAAAAAATTAAGTAAGATTGAAAATAATTCAAGACAGCTCAGTTTTAGTAAACACAAGCTATCATGTATGTACTGTTGGTTATTTTGATGGTGTGCACCTTGGTCATCAGAAAATTATAGAAAAATTAGTCACTGACGCTTCAACAAATAAAGGAAAATCAATTCTTGTCTCTTTCTGGCCTCATCCAAGAAAAGTTTTATATCCAAATGACCATTTTGATTACATACAGTCTAACGAAGATAAATTTAAGGCTATAGAAAAATTAGGTGTAGATGTTGTTTACTTGATTGAGTTCACAAAAGAGTTTTCACAAGTCACTGCAGAAAAATTTGTAAATGACATATTAGTAAACAAACTCCAAATCAATAAATTAATTATTGGATACAATCACCATTTCGGATACAAGAGAGAAGGTAACTTTAATTACCTGTACAATTTAAGGAAGAATCTAGCCTTTGATATTGAGGATGTTAAGAAAAGAGAGATTAGCAAAAATTTTAAAATAAGTTCGTCAGAAATAAGAGGCGAGATATTAAAGGGTAATTTGTCAAAAGCTAATATGATGCTCGGGTATAAATATTTTATCAAAGGAGAAGTAATAAAAGGAGATGGTATTGGTAAAAAATTAGATTTTCCTACAGCTAATATTAAAATTCATAATGAAGATAAAATCCTACCTTCCGATGGTGTGTACGCTGGTTATGCAGTAATCTCTGATAAAAAATTTATTGGGATGATAAATATTGGGAAAAGGCCAACGGTAGAGGGTAAGGAAAGAAGAGTCGAGATGAACATTTTTGATTATAATGATATGCTATACGGAAAAGAGATGAAGATATCATTTATTAAAAGAATTAGAGATGAGCAAAAATTTAAGAATTTAGACGACCTTAGTAAACAACTTAGAAAAGATAAACTTGAAACGATAAAAATTATAGAAAATGAAGAAATCTGAAATTAAATTTATTGTAAGCCTTGATGAGAAAAATATTCCTGAAAAAATTGAGTGGGTTGCAGAAGACAGCCTAAGTCAAGATCTTAAAGAAAGTAAATCGATAAGTCTATCATTATGGGACGACAATAAAAAAAATACTCTCAGAATTGATTTATGGACAAAAGAGATGACTACTGACGACATGAAAAAATTCTATATCGACTGTTTGGGAGGATTAAGTCAGAGCATATTAAATTCCACAGGAGATGAATTTATGTCAAAACAGACAAATAATCTCTGTGAAAAGCTAATCGAACACATTAAAAATAAGTCTAAATAATCACCTCTTAAAGGTAAAATTTTATTAATTTCGCTTATTGTTGTTAGATTAACTAACTATAATTTTAAACAAAACTTATAAAGTGTATGAATAATTTTGCTAAGAAATTAGTCTACCTTTTTACTTTTTTCACTTTTATATCAATCCAATCTTTTTCACAAAGTATTACTGTGTCTGGTAATGTATCAGATGAGAGTGGCTCATTGGTAGGTGTGAATATACTAGTAAAAGGTAAGATCGCAGGTACTATCTCAGATAGAGATGGTAACTTTAGTTTAGATGTTGCTGATACACCAGCAACCTTAGTCTTTTCGATTGTAGGTTATGAATCACAGGAAGTAGAAGTCTCTTCTAATGTCTCTGATCTTAACATAACTCTATCCGAATCTATACTGATCGGTAGTGAAGTTGTTGTTTCAGCTTCAAGGGTTGAGCAGAGTATACTCGAGTCTCCTGTTACAATTGAGAAAATGGACCTTTTAGATATCCAAGCATCTGCAACTGCAGATTTCATGGATCAGCTTGAACACATGAAGGGTGTTAAAGTTAGTAGAGGTAGCTTGAACCTTCCAGCTATTAACACAAGAGGTTACGCAACCGATGCTAATACAAGGTTCGTGTTGCTTGTTGACGGAATGGACACATCTTCCCCTATCCTTAACTTTCCAACCGGTAACTTGGTTGGTATTAATCCTCTAGATTTAGAAAGTGTTGAATTAATTCCTGGTGCATCATCTGCTCTTTATGGGCCAAATGCATTTAACGGAACTATGTTGATGACGAGTAAGAGTCCTTTCGATTACCAAGGACTATCTGTCCAGGTAACTCAAGGTTTTACCACATCTCACGCAGATGATAACAATAACAATCTATACTCAAAATACAATATAAGGTACGCAAAAGCCTTTAATGACAAGTTTGCAATCAAAGTAAACTTTGCATACGACATGGCAAATGACTGGATTGCTAACGATTATACTACTAATGTAGATATTGATGGAAACGCTTACGGTGACATAGATATGAGAGGACAGCCTAACTTTAACGGGTTGAACTTACACGGAGATGATATTCCTATCCCGCTACCTTTATCACTATCCGGATTTAGCTGGGTTGGTGGACTTCCAGGTGGTCAAGTGCTTGATCTAAGAAGAACTGGTTTCCCTGAGGAAGCTTTAATGGATGATAATGATGCAAGTAACATGAAGTATGATATTGGTATCAACTACAGAATTAATGACAATCTTGAGGCTTCATTACTTTACAGAAAAGGAGGTGGTAATACTATCTATACAGGAACACAAAAATATAAGCTTGATGGCTTCAGTCAGCAGTTTATAAGTTTTGGTCTTGAAAGTGATAAGATGAAATTTAAAGTTTATCAGTCTTCAACTGACGGTGGTGATTCGTATAATATAGGTGCCCTAGGTGCTGCAATGAACGAAGCCTTCAGTGGTACTACTGCAGATGGTGGTTGGGGACAGACATACTTAACAACGTATTTACTTGCCCTTCAAGGATACGTGACTGGTGCTCCTGCAGGTAATGTTGCTGCTGCTCATGCAACAGCTAGACTGGCTGCGGACAGTCCGATACCAGCGGTTGGATCAACAGCTTTCAATCAAGTCAGAGATGCTATTAAGTCGAGTCCTTTCCAGGATCCAACTAGTCCTGGTGCTAAGTTAGTTGATAACTCAACTCTAACTCACGCAGATTTCACTTACGACATTGCTGACTGGTTATTGTTTGGAGCTAACTTCAGAAATTATACTCTTGATGGAGGGGGTGCAGTTTATAACCAGGATCCAGATGGTGACGGTGTAATGGAAAAAATAACTATAAATGAATTCGGATCATTCCTTCAAGTGAATAAGGAGATATTTACTGGATTCAAGTTTATTGGTTCTGCTAGATACGATAAGAATTCAAACTACAAGGGTAGAGTTACACCAAGAGTTGCTGCAGTTTATACATTTGCTGATAAGCATAACTTAAGGTTCAGTTACCAGACCGGATTTAGAAATCCTGACACACAGAGTCAGTACATCTACTTCCCAGCTGGATCAACAATTCTACTTGGTACAGCTAGAGACAATGCCGAAAGGTACGGTGTAATGGAAGGTGGTGCGTGGACAAGATCTTCATATAATGCTTACTTGGCGTCTGGAGGAATTCTTGATGAGACAACTGGTAACCCAACTGGCGGTAACCCAGCACTTCTTCAAGAAGCTTACGCTAACTACATCAAACCTGAAAGACTTTCAGCTTTTGAATTTGGTTATAAAGGTGTAATTGGTGAAAAAGTATTAGTTGATGCTAACTACTTCACGACTGACTACACTGATTTTGAAGGCGGTGTTAACCTAGTTTCTAAGTTACCTACAACGCATAGAGGTCAGACTCTTGCTCCAGGTACAGGATTTGCAGTTGATAGCTATACAACTGACGAAGTTAAAACTTGGGGATTTGGACTAGGTCTTACTTTTGATATAGGATCTGGTTACAAGTTAATTGGTAACTACAACTTCCAGAGACAAGAGATAGATTACTCAGAGCCAAATAGTGACTTCTTGTCTTACTTCAATACTCCTGAGAACATGTACTCTTTTACATTCTCTAACAGGGAGGTATTTGAAAACTTTGGATTCTCTGCAAGTCTTAGATTCCAAGATGATTTCTTATATGAAAGTACTTTTGCTAATATGCATATTCCATCTCACGGAGCATTAGATGCTCAGGTGAGCTATAAAATTGAGAGTATGAGTACAGTACTTAAAGTTGGTGGAAATCATATTGGTATAGGAAACAATGATTACAGATCAAGGCCAGGTGGACCATTCATTGGTAAGCTGTACTATGTATCTCTAACATTTGACGAATTATTAAACTAATAAATTGAAGATTATGATAAAGTTTAAATCAATATTTTTAACGTTAGTGCTTACGGTATCATTCTTTGCTTGCGAGCAGGAACAGACCGAGTTCAAAGCACTTCCTGCACCAGACATGTCTTCCTCAAGTGGAGAATCAGGTAGTGCAGATTTCTCAAAATTCGTCTCAATCGGTGGTGCATATACTGCTGGATTTGGTGACGGAGGTCTACTTCACAGTGGACTACAGCCGTATTCAGTAGGTAGAATGATTGCTGTTCAACTAGCTAAAGCTGGTGGTTCTAGCACATTTGTTCAGCCAGACATAAACTCTGAAAATGGATATTTTGGTGCTGGAGACGACGGTGTAGCTGGAACTTCTGACGACGAAGGAAGATGGTTCTTGTCAGTAAGTAGAAGTACAGGAGAACAAGGTATCTCTAGGGCACCAGGTGATTATGCATCTGTAGGAACTCCTTACCAAGGAGATATGACAGCTATACAAAACTTTGCAGTTGGTAAGCAGACTTTGGGACAGTTTTTAGTACCTAATGCTGCACCTTATCCTGTAAATCCATACTATGCGAGATTTGATGCATCTAGTGGTACAGTAAGTTCTATGGCTCAGATGATCGGTTCTGGTGGAACATTTTTCATGGCATGGCTTGGAGCGTATGACTTCCTTGCGCATTATGCACGAGGAGGAGATGAGAATGTATTCCCTGAGCCTACAGCTGCTACGGTAGTAGGTCCTCAATTCGAGCAGGCAGTACAGGCTATGGTAGCTGGAAACCCTACATGGAAAGGAGTTGTTGGAACAGTACCAGATGTACTTGCTTCTCCATTTTTTCAGCTAATAGATCCTACTGCATCAATTCCACTTGACGCAACAGATGATGCTGCTACATTAGGTCAACTTGCTCAGCTTGCTGGTGCATATAACCAGACAGTTGACGGGTTTGCTGCTCAGAGTCTTATTACATCAACTGAGGCTGCGATGAGGAAACTATCTTGGTCTGCAGGTGTAAACGCATTGCTAGTATTCGATGCTGATCTGACTGATTTAGGTCCTTACTGGGATGGGATGGTTTTAGCTAACCAGCTCACTGCAGAACAAAGAGCTATGCTTGAACCATATAAGCAAGCGAGAATGGCAAAAGATGGTGAGATAGCTCATCTACTTGCTTCTTCTGTAATTGGAACAAATGTAGTAGAGGGTGACCCTACTAAAGGAGTGTTTGGAGTATCTGCTCCACTTCCAGATGTGTATTTTCTTACTGGTTCAGAGTTGACCTACCTTGAGACGCAGAGGTTAACATTTAATGGAATGATCAAACAGGCTGTAGCTACTTACGGAGACGGAAGAATCGCTGTAGCTGACTTCGATGGTTTCTTTGCTAACCTAGCAGGAACAATGCCTGCAACAATTGATGGAACAGTTGTTGAGTACAGTTTCTTGCCACCAACAGGTATGTGGTCTGTTGATGGATTACTTCCAAACGGTAGAGGATATACTTTAATGGCAAATAAATTTATTGATGCCATTAACAACACCTTTGGTGCTACAGTTCCTCATGGAAGTCCTGGAGATGTTCCAGGAACTAGACTACCTGCAACAGTAGACTAGGTAAAACTAGCTAACTAAACTACACTTAAATTAAGGCTAACCTCATGTTAGCCTTTTTTTTTTATTAAATTACACTCATGGCAAACTCGAGAAGAAACTTTATCCACAAGTCACTAGCACTAGGAAGCATGTTTCCTTTATTTTCTATGAGTCAGAAAAGAATTCAAAATTTTTCATTTGATTCAGCTAATAAGGACGAAGCCTACTGGAGGGACGTAGCCTCACTATACAGACAAAATGTTGACTTTATAAATCTTGAGTCAGGTTATTTTAGCCCCTCACCAGAGAGCGTCAAAGACTACTGGATTAACTACGTAGAAGAAATTAATGAATCTCCCTCATACTACATGAGAACTAAGCAGACTCAGATGAGAGAGAAAGTTAGGGAGACACTTGCTAGCTACTCAGGTGTTTCATCTGAAGAGATTTGTCTAACAAGAAATACTACTGAGTCCATGAACATAATAATACAAGGACTTAAAATTGGAGATGATGATGAAATTTTAAGAACGAATCTGGAGTATCCAAATATCATACAGGCTCTAGATATGAGAGAGAAGAGGTACGGAACAAAGATAAGAGTAGTTGATGTCCCAATCCACCCTCAGGACCAAAACGAAATTGTAGAGAAAGTAATTGGGGCAGTAAATGATAAAACCAAGGTACTACTTATATCTCACATGGTCTTTCTAAATGGTCAGGTATTCCCGGTTAAAGAAGTATGTACAAAAGCCAAGGAGATGGGTCTAATAACAATTGTTGATGGTGCTCACTCATTCTCACACGTTGATATGGATATCTCAGAGATTGGTTGTGACTTTTATGCTTCCAGCCTTCACAAATGGCTTGGTGCTCCTCTTGGAAATGGACTATTATACGTGAGAAAAGGGATAGTAGAGAAGTTGTGGCCTTTATACGGTGACACCCAGTACGAGGAAGATAATATAATGAAACTAGAGCATCTAGGTACAAGGCCGTGTTCAGATCAGAACGGAATAATACCTGCAGTGGAATTTAATCTTAAAATTGGCAAAAAAAATAAGTCTAAAAGACTAAAGTTTTTACAGATGAGATGGGCAGATGTGTTAAAGGACCATAAAAATATAATTATAAACACACCACTTGGAGAAGGTCAGTCATTTGGAATAGCAAACGTAGGAATAAAAAATATTAAGCCGGGAGATTTGGCAGACAGACTATTTGACGAGTATAATATATTCACGGTTCCAATAGACGACGACCGTGGCATAAGGGGTCTAAGGGTTTCTCCAAACCTCTACTCTACAGTAGAAGACATAGATAAATTTATTGATGCTATGCTTAAAATAGCAGGATAGACTTATTAATTTTACGTATGTCTCTGGACTCAAAATATAATCCCCAATCAATAGAAGATAAATGGTATGAAAAATGGCTCAGAGATGAGTGTTTTTCATCTTATCCAAATAATGATAAAGAGCCCTTTACTATAGTAATTCCTCCCCCTAATGTCACTGGAGTACTTCATATGGGACACATGCTAAATAATTCCATACAAGATATACTGACAAGGAGAGCGAGGATGCAAGGGAAAGAGGCTTGCTGGGTTCCAGGGACCGATCATGCATCGATTGCTACTGAGGCGAAAGTTGTTGCAATGCTTAAAGATAAAGGGATAGAGAAAGAATCGCTCACAAGAGAAAAGTTTCTTGAGTACGCCTGGGAGTGGAAAGAGAAATACGGTGGAATTATTCTTGAACAACTCAAAAAGCTAGGTGCGTCCTGTGACTGGTCGAGGACAAAGTTTACTATGGATGAAGATTTATCAAAGTCTGTAATCAAGGTATTTATTGATCTCTATAAGAAAGGGCATATATATAGAGGGATTCGAATGGTGAACTGGGACCCAGAAGGTAAAACAGCTCTTGCAGATGATGAGGTCATATTCAAAGAAGTTGACTCAAAGCTATTTTATATTAAGTATAAAGTATCAGGGACTGATGATACGCTAACGATTGCTACAACTAGGCCAGAAACTCTTTTGGGTGACACCGCCGTCTGCATCAACCCCAATGATGAGAGGTTTATGCACCTACACGGGAAGAAGGCTATAGTACCACTTGTAGACAGAGAGGTGCCAATTATACTTGATGATTATGTTGACATGGAATTCGGTACCGGATGTCTTAAAGTGACACCATCCCACGATGTGAACGACTACAAACTAGGTGAAAAACATAAACTGCAGTCTATTGATATCTTTGATGACGAGGGAAGAGTAAATGAGAACGGAAAGCTATACGTAGGAGAAGACAGGTTCAAGGTAAGGAAACACATCGCCAGAGACCTTGATAAGATTGGCCAGCTTGAAAAGGCTGAAAACTACAGGAATAAAGTAGGGTTTTCTGAGAGGACTGACGCAGTGGTAGAACCTAAAATATCTACTCAGTGGTTCTTAAGCATGAAAGAGGTAAAAGTACATGCACTAGAAAATGTAATGAATGACAATATTAAGTTCCACCCATCAAAACTAAAAAACATGTACAGGGCTTGGATGGAAAATATTAATGACTGGTGTATATCCAGGCAGCTCTGGTGGGGACACCAGATCCCAGCCTATTACCTTCCTTCAGGTGAGTTTGTTGTTGCTGAGACGAAAGAGGAGGCACTAAAAAAAGCTCAAAGTATTGACAAAGAAATAACAGATGATAAACTTACTCAGGATGAAGATGTACTTGACACTTGGTTCTCAAGTTGGCTATGGCCAATTACTGTATTTGATGGTATCAATGACCCTGATAATGAAGAAATTAATTACTACTATCCAACCTCAGATCTAGTCACTGCCCCAGAGATCATTTTCTTCTGGGTTGCGAGAATGATTGTGGCAGGATATGAGTATAGGGAAGAGATGCCTTTTAAGAATGTGTACTTCACAGGTATAGTTAGAGATAAGCAGAGGAGAAAGATGTCAAAGTCTCTAGGAAACTCTCCAGATCCAATAGAGCTAATGAAAAAGTACGGTGCAGATGGGGTGAGGGCTGGTATGCTCTTTAGCGCCCCGGCAGGAAATGACCTCCTATTCGATGAGAAACTGTGTGAGCAGGGAAGAAACTTCTCTAATAAGCTATGGAATGCGTTCAGACTTATACAGACACTTAAGGTCTCAGATAAAGGAAAGGACCAATCCCTTGCCATAGACTGGATAAATTCAAGGTTTAATGAGGTGTTGAGTGAAGTCGAAGATCACTTCTCAAAATACAGAATATCAGATGCTCTTTTATCATTATATACATTCATATGGGATGATTTCTGTAGCTGGTATTTAGAAATCATTAAGGATAACACTATATCAGATAAAACTTATAAAGGTACATTAGCGGTACTAGACAAAATATTAAAGACACTACACCCTTTCATGCCGTTCATAACTGAAGAGCTCTGGAATCAGATAGACAAAGAAAGAGATTATATAATGGTTTCTGATTACCCAATACCAGAGAAGTTTGACAAAAATTTAAATAATGATTTGAAGAAAATTTTTGAGATAGTCACAGGACTTAGAAAGCTTAAGTCAGACAATAAAATAAAACAAATTGATGTAGTTGAGGTTATGGTAAATCAGAAATCAGAATTCGATTTTAATAAGTACAGTGATTTAATTGAGAAGCTATCCAAGACTAAAAATCTAGATGTAGTGAATGAAATTCCGGGTAAATACCCTACCCTCATCTCAGGTAAGGATACTTTATGTCTAGCGATAGAAAAATCTGATCACTCAAAAGAGGATACAATGAAACAAATTAAATACTTAGAAGGATTTCTAAAGTCAGTAGAGAAAAAACTATCAAATAAAAGTTTTGTAGATAACGCACCTCAAAATGTTGTGGATATTGAGAGAAAGAAGAGAGATGACGCACTAGTTAAACTAGAAAATCTTAAGAAGTCAATCTAATTAATCAGTTATAGTAATCCTTGTATTAGTGTTATCACAATAAGATACAGCTAAATAGTATGTTCCTTCACTAACAGTATAAGCAACTCCTTGACTCACACCATTTTTATAAAAGGTAAGTTGATTAGTATCACTATTTAAAGAGATTTTAATAATATCACCTACACCATAAGAAGCTCCATAATTACTAAAACCATTATGATATATCCCTCCATTTTGTAAAATATAACCATATCCAACACTACCATTTTGAAAATGCTTATTTGGGTTATCCCTTGATGTTGCTACACCAACCATTACATCGTACACATTATCATTTACATTATTATAAGCATTAATAGTTATTTCCCATTCATTTATTCCTGAGCTTACTCCAGTTGATCCATAAACACTATTCCAAGCATTTCCACAATTGCTTTCTAAAGATGTGAGATTACCATTAGATAAAGTTATACAAGTAGCCTTTGTTGAAGAATCCCATGTATCTGATGATACACCTGAACCTTTTTTTATAGTTGCTCCTACTATTGATGGAAGCAATTGAGAGTAACTCTCTAGGCTTAAAAAAAAAGAAAAGAAAAAGATAATAATCTTAACATCAAACTAATCTCTAATTATTTCAAAACTGTGCTTAACCTCAGTATCTTTCCTTATTGAAGAGCCTACGGAGCAGTACTTTGTAAGGGCTAGGCTAATAAACCTCTCTGCCTCGTTATCTTTCAAGTCCTTAGAATAAATTATATACTTCACATTGATTTCTTTGTAGTACATAGGATGAGTATCGGCCCGCACTCCTGAAGATTCAGCCTTGATATCTTTAAAATCTCTCCTCCTCTTCTTTATCATTGATACTACCTCTACCGCAGCGCACGTTGTTACAGCTGAAAGAAGAAGTTCCATAGGTGAAAGATTCTCCTTCTTATCTTTTGCATACATATCAATGATAAGTTCATTATCTGATGAATTTTTTACTGAATATTTTTCGTCATCAAGGTATGACATAGAAACCTTTACTTCCATAAGAGTGTATTAATAGTTAACTTCATAGTAAATATATGTATATGAAACCTTATTTATTTGTTTTTCTCTTGTTCATTTCGCTCATATCAAAAGGGCAAGATACTTTGGACGATCTTCTAGGATCAACTTCTTCAACAAATAAACCAATATCAACCACGTTCAGTTCAACAAGAATTGTTAATGGTCACTCGGTGGAGATGATTCCAAAAGGAGTTGGTGAATTTAGAATATCTCATAGGTTCGGTACAATAGAGGAAGGATTTTATGATATTTTTGGTCTTGACCAGGCAAAGATTAGGCTTGGATACGACTACGGGATAACGGACAATATAATGGTTGGCTTTGGAAGAAACTCCCACAGGAAAGTCTACGATATCTTTGCAAGGTTTTCTTTTCTCAACCAGACCATTGACAACTCAACTCCAATCACATTGCAGTACCTTTTCGCATCCTCAATGGAAACACTTAGATACGGTATAAAAATTCCATTTATGCAAAGATTTGCACAGATCAATCAGGTACTTATAGCAAAGAAAATTAATAACCTTTCTCTTCAGATTATGCCAAGTCTGATGATTCACGAATACGATAGTTATGAGAACAATATTTTTACAGGAATTGGAGGAGCTATCAGGTACTTGGTAGGTAAAAGAGTTGCAGTCAATCTAGAGTATTTTGGTAGATTAAATCATAAAGACGACGGCTCTCAGGAGTTTGACAAAATATTTAGACAAAATTACAACTCTCTGGGTATAGGGATTGATATTGAGGCCGGGGGTCACGTGTTCCAGTTCCACTTCTCAAATACTAATACCATGAATGAGCAAGCGTTTATGTTTGAGACCAACAAGACGTGGGAGAAGGGAGAGATATGCTTTGGGTTTAATATTTTAAGAGAGTTCTCAAACAGTAAAAAATCTAAAAAGGAATGGTAAAGATACTTCTAATTCTATCTTTCTTATCTATAAATAATGAGAGGTATACCATAGAAAGTTCTAAGATAGAATTTTATTCATATGCCCCACTCGAGGACATAACAGCTATAAATACAGAGTCAATAGGCGCAATTGATCTATCTACAAGTGAGTTTCTAATAAAAATACCCGTATCTGCTTTTGAGTTTCCGAACAAGTTGATGCAGAAACACTTTAACGACAGCTACCTAGAGACCGATAGATATCCTGAGTGTATATTCAGAGGAAAAATTTCGGGCGATACGGCAGAAGGTGAGATTACCCTTCACGGTCAGACAAAAAAACTTTCGGTACCTATTACATTTAACCAGTCTAATGACAGGATTGAGATAAAGACTGAGTTCAATATTGTACTTGATGATTTCAAGATTAAAGTACCACGACTTCTATTTCAAAATATTGCTGAGGATATAGATGTCAAAGTAGAATCTACATTCAGCAAATACATGGTCCAATGAGAATTGGTGTAACGGGATCATCCGGTCTTGTTGGATTCAACTTCTGTAAAGAGGCACTAAAAAATAATGAGACGTTAAATATTCTGATTAGGAAAGATACGGAATACCTCAATCAAATAGATGCAAATGTATTTTACGGAGACTTGAACGATAAAGAAGTCCTCGATGAATTTTGTGAGGGATGTGACGTCATAGTACACTCTGCAGCAATGATTTCCATAGGTTTTGATTCCTACAAAGAGGTTTACGAGGTCAACTACGTAGGAACAAAAAATTTACTTGATTCGTGTCTTAGAAAGAAAGTAAAAAAATTTATATACATAAGCTCCATAAATGCATTTAACAAGAAACCTATAAGAGATAAATTAGATGAGAGCAGAGAACTCGTGAAGAGAGGAGGTTCATATGATATGACCAAAGCGATGGGACAGGAACTGGTTATGAGCACAGATGGTATCGATAAAGTATCCATCAACCCCACATCAATACTTGGAAAAAATGACTTCAAACCTTCAAGGCTAGGAAAAGTTGTAAAGACCCTCTATGCAGGTAAACTTCCTTTTCTTGTAAATGGAGGGCTTGATGTTATTGATGTCGAAGACCTTTCAAAAGCAATATATTCATCCATTAAAAATGGAAGAGATGGAGAGGCCTACATTATATCGGGGAAATGGAGATCGTTTAAAGAAATAAATAACTCAGTTCAAAAAAATAGAGATAGTAAATCTTTTGTTCTCTTCTTCCCAAAACTTTTTGTTGAGATGAATCTACCACTTCTTAATCTATTCCCTAAATCTTTTCTTAAGAAGGCGGCTAATTTTAATGGTAAGCTTTTTCCTGGATTAGAAAATCTAACGAAGGAATCAATTGAAAATATTATTAACTTTCCAAAAAATATTGATAACAGCAAAGCAAAAAAGGATTTAGGACTCACAATAAGTCCTCTTGATAAGACTGTAAAAGATTCAATTTATGGATAATTATCAAATTTTCTTATACTCATGGATAGTGATTGGATTTATATCCTTTCCTTTTATCCTAAGCTACGACGCCCCCTACGGCAGGCATACCTCATCCAAATGGGGACCACTTGTCGATAATAAAATTGGTTGGATAGTGATGGAGCTTCCTGCACTCATAGTATGTCCACTCCTTGTACTTACAAGCACTAATGCTATCTCCGACGTCACCACTTTTTTTATCTTTCTCTGGATTATTCACTACTTCAATAGAAGTGTTGTCTTTCCTCTTAGAATTAAAACAAAGAAGAAGAAGATGCCTCTACTCATTGCTTTTCTTGCATTCCTATTTAATATTGTAAATGGACTTATTAATGGTCTCTACTTCTCTGGAGTTAAATTTGATTACGACTACTCGTGGCTATCTACGCCCCAATTTATCGTTGGGATAATTATATTTTGTACCGGTTTTGCCATTAATAACATGTCAGACTCTTACCTCATAAGTCTAAGGAAGGGAACCAATAAGGGATATGTGATTCCTGAGAAAGGACTCTTCAAATATATTTCATGTCCTAATTTCTTTGGTGAAATTGTTGAATGGCTTGGGTTTGCAATCATGACGTGGAGTCCTGCTGGTCTTGCATTCTTCCTATGGACATTTTTTAATCTTGTGCCTAGAGCTCTCTCACATCATAAGTGGTACAAGAAAACTTTCAAAGACTACCCTTCTGAGAGGAAAGCTGTATTCCCGTTTATACTTTAACTTCAAGTATTTCTGACCACCTGGTCGTGTAGCAAGGCGAGAGTCTCTCCTTGCCTATTTTCCATTTATTATTTATACCAGAAGAGCTAAGCTTTAGAATATCTCTACCCATCCGACCATTTATCTGATCCAGTGTCTTCATAAGTTTATCTGACCTCTTCCTATCTCCAAAATCGAAAATACTTAACTGTACCTGTCCCTTAGGTACAATTCCAGATAAGGTAACACCTGCTTTTTTATACGAGTAACCAGATCGAAATATTTTTTTTAGACATCTCATAACAACCTTAGTTATCGTTATCGTGTCACTAGTAGCCGTATCAAAATCCATTGAAAAGTATCCTGAGTACTGTCTTGCAGTGGGTCTGAATCTATTTGTGTACATAAATACACTTACGGATCTTGCGCATGCACCTTCCGAGCGAAGTTTCTCAGAACACCTTGACGCGAACATGCTCAGGTACTCAGACATCCTTGAATACTCCGTTATCTCTACAGAGAAAGATCTTGAGGTACATATACTTTTTTTCATACTCCTATCCTCTTCCAAATTAAAGTGAGGTATACACTTTAACTCCCTAACCATCCTGAGCCCTACAACGTTCATCATCTTCCTCACCCAAGACTCTTCACATCCCCTTAAGTCTTTTGCCGTGTGTATGTCATACTTTTTTAGCTTCATGGCATACCTCATACCAACACCCCATATCTCATCGACAGGCAGAGAGCTTAAGATTTTATCTATCCTCCCCTCGTTATTTAGAAGACAGACCCCATCGGAAGATTTTTTGGCGATATGGCCAGCAACTTTTGATAAAGTCTTCGTGTAAGATATTCCAATAGATATGGGTATTCCCGTCCACCTCTTCACTTTATCTCTCAGGTGTAGAGCATAATTATAAGGATCCTTTATACCACTAAAATCTAAGAATGCCTCGTCTATCGAATATATCTCGTAGGCTGGAACATCCTTTGCCACAATGTCGAATACTCTTTTTGATATGTCACCGTAAAGAGCAAAGTTTGATGAGAAAAGACGGATATTATACTTATTAACCAGGTCTCTCTTCTTAAAAATAGGCTCTCCCATCTTAAGTCCAATAGACTTTGATTCGTTAGACCTAGCTATGACACACCCGTCATTATTTGATAGTACCGCGACCGGTTTCTTCTCAAGTTTGGGCCTGAATATTCTCTCACATGAGGCGTAGAAGTTATTGCAGTCAACAAGTGCAATCATCCTATATTATTAAAAGACCACATTACCTTCCCCCAAACATAAGACTCTGAGCCTTGGACTATTTTAATAGGTCTCATGTTCTTATTTTCAGGATAGAGAAGAACAGTTTCTCCAGACTTCCTGTACCTTTTAACCGTGAAGTCTCCGTCTACCACGGCAAGTACTATATCTCCATTCTTTATCTTCTCTGCCCTGTCAATCAAGAGGATGCTGCCGTCAAAAATTTTTGCGTTAACCATCGAGGTTCCATTAACTCGGACAAAGAACGTGGCACTTGGGTGTTTTATAAGTTTCTTGTCAAGAGACAAGTCAAACTCCAAGAAGTCGTCAGCGGGAGATGGGAAACCAGCAGCAACTGCCTGAGAATAGAACGGAATGTTGTTGAAGGTATCCACCTTCTCTAAGGAGGGTTTTGTTGTTTTCATATCTAACTCAATTTGAATTTTCAAAAGGAGTTAAATTTACTAACTTTTTTAGTAATTACTATTTTTTTTAGTAAAAAGTTTATTCCTATCTATTAGATTCAGGAAGACCTATGTCAACATTGTCTCGGTAGTCTCCAAGAAGATGTTCCACAAAATAATACCACATCATCTTCTCGTAGTAGGACCTGAAGCTTCCATATCCGTGTCTCTTACCAGGAAAAATCATCATATCAAATCTCTTCCCAGCCTTAATAAGCTCATCCGCAACACGTAAAGAATTAGTCGGATGAACATTGTTATCAATGTTACCGTGAGTGAGCAGAAGATGACCTTTTAAATTTTCAGCAAGAGATTGATTAGTCTTAATTCTTGCGTCCCAGGTAAGCTCTTGAACCTCATTTCCTTCATCGTCCTTACTCTTCTTATAAACAGCCTCAACTCCGTTATGGGTCTCACTCCACCACTTATTATAAATGTTGTTGTCGTGGTTACCAGCTGAAGAGCAAGCAACATCATAGAAATCAGGGTAGGTCAGAAGAGCAGCGGTTGACATAAAACCACCACCAGAATGACCAAATATTCCAACATTATCTAAATCTATCCACGAATGTCTCTCAGCAAGTTGCTCAAGAGACCTCTTATCATCAGCAAGTGCATAATCCCTAAGATTTTGATAACCAAAAGTATGATAATACTTTGATCTCATAGGACTTCCTCCCCTATGACCCATGCTGACAACAATGAATCCTAGCTGAGCAATGGCGGTATTATACCTTCCAGAAATAGTAAAATCATTTCTAAATGACTCAACCTGTGGACCAGGATAAACATAAGAGATAATAGGATATTTCTTATCGGGATCAAAATCAAATGGCTTATACATAACACCATAAAGGTCTGTTATACCATCGTCAGCCTTTACCTTAAACCTTTCTGGCATTTTCCATCCAGCATGGTAGAGAAGAGAAAGATCAGTCTCCTCAAGTTTCATTAAAATATTTCCTGTGGCATCCCTGAGAACAGAAGTCGGCACTTTATCTACAGCAGAGTAGTTATCCACAAAATACTTACTAGACTCAGAGAAATTAACTCTGTGATTATACCTTTCTTTAGTAAGCAGCTTCATCCCAGAGCCGTCAAAATTGGAGCTGTAAATCATGCTGTAATAAGGATCAACATTTTGTTCTCTCCCAAAAGCCTGATAATAAACTTTTCTGTTAAGCGTATCAATATCCTGTATTCTTCCTGTTATAAAATAACCTCCATTTGTTATCTTATTCTTAAGTCTTCCGGTATTACCATCGTATAAGTACAACTGACCCCAACCATTTTTTTCTGACCAATAAATAAGCTCTTTTCCTTCATTCAATATAGCTAATTGTCTGTAATTCCAGTTGTGATAAGGATAATTTGCTTCTTCAAATAAAAACTTCACAGATCCATCTGAGGTATCTACATAAGAAACGTCTAAAGTATCACTAGTTCTATTTAATCTGATCATGTAAAGTCTTTCCGACTTCTCTTTTGTTTTGTATAGCGATATTGTCTGATCAATATATTTATCTTCTTCTACAGTTATTCTTGACTTACTCTCAACATCAAATATTTCTAAAACTTCCTGAGGAACATTCATCTCGCCAGGCATAGCATACTTGTAAACTTCTAATTCAGGACGAGGTTCCTTTAACGTATTGATAACAAACAACTCATCAACCTTTCTGGCGTCAGATCTATTAGA
The DNA here is from genome assembly GCA_902523065.1 of uncultured Marinoscillum sp. Lineage (GTDB taxonomy): Bacteria > Bacteroidota > Bacteroidia > Cytophagales > MED-G16 > MED-G16. The sequence continues at coordinate 326,202 of CABYXZ010000002.1, read as the reverse complement.
ATATATTTTTTTTGAATCTTCAAACCAGGTAGCTCTAGCTCTCATTCTTTTATCAGCTGTAGTATCGCCATGTCTCCACTGATAAGAAAACCACCTCTCTCCATCTTCTGTCAACTGAATTTCTACACTATCCTCGTCACCCACTTCCATCAGATATAGATTATGATTCTTTGCAAAGACCATATATGAAGAGTCTGGAGCATAACTTGCCCAATTATTCTTTTCTTCTTCTGGAATAGTATCCCCTCTTCTAAGCGTTTTTCGATAAATATCGTACTCATACTGAATGCTGTCTATTTGAAAGGTAAGTGTCCTGTTATCATCATCCAATTCAAGTTCATCCAGTTTGAGTTCATTATGATTTACTGGCCTACTAGTTAATTCACTTAGTTTAGCAGAGAAATCTAAATTATCAAAAAGTTTAGTTTTGGTTCGTTTAGAAGGGTCAACCATATAGAAGTTTTTTCCTGAAGTTGTGGTATATGAGTACCAAAACCTATCGCTATCTTTAAACCATTTAGGAGAAACTGAGGTGCTCTTCAGCATCTTGGATAAATTATCTTGACTAAATTTTTCAGCTGCTTTAAAATTTGCTTTGTGTTGTGCCTCAGCAAAAAATGAAATTAGAAGTAGGGTAAGTATTCTTGTTGCCATAGTTGTAATATTTAATGATATCAATATAGCAAATAAAAAATAGAAAGGTGATTTGAAGGAATTTTAATCTGTCGGGGTGGCAGGATTCGAACCTGCGACCTCCTCGTCCCAAACGAGGCGCGATAACCGGGCTACGCTACACCCCGAGATTAAGTGTGCAAATTTATAAAAATAATATGTTACTGAAACAATCCTCTACAAAACTTTAATTATGATTATTTTTATATTTAAATTAAAAAAATGAAATTATCAACAAGCGATCAAATACCAGGATCAAGTATTAGCACTACTTTAGGAATTGCAAGAGGTAGTACAGTGAGGACTCGAAACGTCGGATACGACATTTTTGCTGGACTCAAAACACTTATTGGAGGTGAAGTTGAGTCTTATACAAAGCTTCAAGCAGACGCCAGAGAACAAGCACTACAAAGAATGATAAGTGATGCCGAAAAAATGGGTGCAGACGCTATAGTTTGTATAAGATTTCAGTCATCAGTTATGATGGCTGGAGCATCAGAAATTCTTGCTTACGGTACTGCAGTTAAACTTAAGTAAAGCACTACTCCTTGTACTTGTTAAACCAAGCAAGAATAGAATTCACTTTTGCAATCAAATTACTTGGCCTCGATGCAATACCATGATCTGCTCCAGGAATTCTAACAAGCATTGACTCTACTTTATTGAGTTTTAAACCTGCATAATACTGTTCACTTTCAGCCATCGGAGTTCTGTAATCATCTTCACCAGTTAAAAGCATAGTAGGTGTTGTAACATTTTTGACGTAAGATATTGGAGATCTTCTCATATACTCCTCAAGATTATCCCACGGCATTCCAGGAAACCAGTATTTATAAAAATAGGATATGTTGTCAGCATACAACACAAAACTGTACCAGTTAATAACTGGTTTCGCGACAACCGCTGCCTTAAACCTGTCAGTTTTACCAATTATCCAAGAAGTCAGAACACCACCCCCACTTCCACCAGTTACAAATAAATTATTTTCATCTACATAACCCCTTTCAATAACGTGATCTACTCCAGACATGAGGTCATCATAGTCCTGACTTGGATAGTTATGATGAATAAGATTTGCAAAATCCTTCCCATAACTTGTACTACCTCTAGGATTTGTATATAAAACTAAATTTCCTGCGCTCGCAAATAACTGTACCTCAGCGGAAAACCTAAATCCATAGTTTGTGAAAGGACCACCATGAATTTCAAGAATTAGAGGATATTTTTTGTTTGGATCAAAGTCAGGAGGATAAACAAGCCAACCCTGGATTTTTTTACCGTCGTAAGAGGAGCTGTACGTGACTTCCTCAACCTTACCTAAGGACTTATACCGAAATAAATCGTCGTTGAGTTTGGTTAATCTATTTTTAGAACCATTATATCCAACTGCTAAATCTGCTGGGTTATAAACGTTACCGTATGTGAAGGCATATCTCCCATTCTCAGATATAGTATAAGTCCCGCCACTATACGGCCTACCCAATGAAAGACCACCAATCTCATCAACAATATCTCTTACTTTTCCTGAGAGGGATATGTAAGCTATTTTTGTCATGCCTTCATTATCATACTGAAAATACAAGCCTTTACCGTCCTCTTTCCAATTTATATTACTAATATTTCTGTCAAAACCATCAGAGACAAGCTTAATATTATCTCCATTCGCATCCATAACATAGAGAGAGTTTTGCTGATAACCCAAGAATTTATCATCATAACCAAGGTATGCTATATATTTCTTATCTGGTGAAACTTTTGGAGCATAATCAGGCCCAAACCTTTCTGTTAATTTTTTGATCTCACCAGAAGGCACATCCAAAGAGTATATGTCCGAGTTACTCGGTTCAAAGTCTGAGTTTTCACTAAGATTAGCTGAAAATAAAACCTTATCATTGCTCATCCACTCAATTGATCTAATATTCTTATTGAGTTCGCTTACCTGTCTAGGCGTTCCACCTTCGGAGGAAAGAACAAAAATTTGAGTGCTTCCAGGCCTTCTGAATCCACCACCATCATACCTGTACACCATATCATCAATTTCAATGGGCGGCTCATTCCACTTTGCTCCTTTTGGTTTTTTAGGCATTTGAATTAACTTATTACCTGTTTTTTCAACAAAAGATGTGAATAGTAAGTACCTGTCATCATCAGACCAAATCACGTTACCTATTGACGACTGCATATTAGTTAGTTTCTGAGTTGAGCTTGTATTTATATCGTACAGATATAACTGAGTCGAACCGTCGACATTTGACTTATATATAAATCTATCCCCTGAGTTCGACCATCGTGGAGAAAAATCATTTTTATTTCCAGTTGTAATTGGTCTACTTGCAGAACCATCAAAATTAACCAACCATATATTCGATAGGTTTCGGTCGGTCATTATATCCTTGAAATTTCTCAAGTATAAAACCCTGTCTCCACTTGGGGAAATCTGTGGGTCAGAAACATACTCAATTTCAAATATATCGATAGGATCAAATGTTTTTGATATCTGGCCTTTAGCCGAGGTTAAAAAAATAACAAAAAATGCAGTTAGGATTGTTTTAAATGATTTTCTTTCCATTTTATTTATTATATTTAATTTAATCACAAGTTAGTCAATAATAAAAGTAAAAATTTTAGTGATATGAACAATCAAATAAGTAGAAGGAATTTAGTTAAACTATTAGGAGTATCAGGAATAACCCTGCCACTTGCTGGGGTAGCGAGCGCATCTGATCCGTTTCCTGCTAGAGTAGTAAGGAAAGAAGGAGAACCTATTAAATTAAGCTCAAATGAAAATCCTTACGGTCCATCAGAAAATGTAAGAAATGCAATAATAAATGCTTTTGATGAAGCATGCAGATACCCTTACGGGAGGGTGTCTGAGTTAGAAGAAAAGATAGCTAAAAGAGAAGGAGTAAGCTCAGACATGGTACTTGTTACGGGTGGATCAAATGAGGCACTCCGAGCAACAGGTCGCCACTTTGGAATTGAGAAGAAAGAAATAATTGCATGTAAACCAACCTACCTTGCTCTTATGACATACGCAGAGGACTTTGGATGTGATATTAACTGGGTACCACTAGATGATGACCTAAAATATGATCTAAACGAAATTTCAAGAAGAGTGTCAGATAAAACCAGCATGGTATTCATATGTAATCCCAATAATCCTACAGGTACTATGAATTCAGCTAGTGACTTAGAAGATTTCTGTCTTTCTACATCTAAAAAAACATGTGTTTTTGTTGACGAAGCATATTATGACTACTCAATTCCTGACGGATATCCAACCATGACTAAATTAGTAAAGGATGGACACGACATAATTGTATCAAGAACGTTTTCTAAAGTTTACGGACTAGCTGGAGTAAGAGTAGGATACATAATTTCAAACGCTGAAAGAATTGCTGAGATAAAAAAGTGTACCATGGCTGGAACCAATATGCTTGCTACACACGCAGCTATTGCTGCTTATGACGAGACTGATTTCTTTGAGTTCAGTCTCAATAAAAATAAAGAAGCTTTAAATGCTTTCTATAAGACATTTGATCAACTAGGTCTTGACTACCGTAAATCCTATACTAATTTCGTTTTCTTTAAATCAGGAAAACACATTGACGAATTCGGCAAAGAAATGCTAGAGCGAGGATTTATTGTTGGCAGACCCTTTCCTCCTTATTACGACTGGTGTAGGATCAGTACAGGAAAAGTTGAGGATGTTGAAGCATTCTGTAAAGAGCTGAAAAATTATTATTCTTAATACTAATTACCAGATTTTAACCAAAAAAAAAGTGAGAACAATGTTCTCACTTTTTCATAAGTTTACTGGAATATAAATTATTGTTTTACCAAATCATAAGTCCAGAAACAACCTCCATTACAGTAATCAAGTGTTAACTTAAGATTGGTTGAAGATACTTCAAGTATTTCATAAGTTATCGTTCCTCCTGAGTTACCATCTTCACCTCCATTATGGGCTTTCGCAAGACCTATGTAAGCACCTTCACCAGTTACTGTTACCATTGTTCCAGCTACAGTATAACTGTGAGAATTGTTATTTACATGAGGAGCTACTGGAGCACCACATCCTTCGGATGATACACCTTGCCAACCTTCTAGCCATGTTTCAGTACCGTGATCAATAGAAAATGTACCATCACCAAATGTATAAGTATCATCTGTATGACAATCCCTGTTTTGATCAGCTGGATTGAATGTCCACCATCCACCATCATCTTTTCCAGGACCTACTTTGTAACCATCTAACCTCCATGTACCTTTTACAAGACTTGCATAATCAATACATTCTTCACAAGTATCATAACATGATGTATTAAGAGTTACTGTTTGTTCTAGATTTCCAAGCTCTAGAGGTCTATTCCAATACGGAGAGCCTGGTGCTTGATAAGCACAACCATCCGCTTCAGAGAATGACTCTTGAGCATTCCAACCATTTATTGTGAACTTATATTCGTAAAGTTTATTAGTTGGGAGGTTCATAGTTATTTCATAAACACCATTTCCATCTTCATCGGTCATAACATTACAACCACCACACCAGCCACCTAACTCATCACTTCCATTTAAATTAACAACATCACCCTCATTCAACATTGCATTTTTCATGTCTACTGAAAAAGTAACGTCAGCAGTTGAGTATGTTGGTAAATCAATTTGAACAGGTTGTGTACTTGTAGTTCTCCAACCCAAAGAATTACTAGTTCCTGCAGCTGTAGCTGTTAAAGTAACAGCAAATTGGCCAGCACCAGTATATGTATGCGATGGATTAGCTTCAGATGATCCATTACCATCACCAAAATCCCAGTTATAAGAAACTGCACCTGATGAGTTATTAGTAAATGACCACGTATAAATATCACTCTGTGATTGCGTTGCTGTGAAATCTGCAACTGGCTTATTACCATAGATAGGATCTGGTAGACTCTCATCACAGCTATAAACAACAGCAGTTAACAAAACAACGAGAAAAAGAAAAGAATTAAGTTTTCTTGATTTCATTTTAGTTTAGTTTAGTTTAAAATATTTTAAAAATTACTTAGCTAGTAATATGCAATATTAAGAAATATTTGGAAGAAAAATAAGTATATAAATAGATTTTAAAATAAAAAATTAACGTTTTTAATTTTTAATAATCCTAACGAATGAGGTCTCTGATTCAGATTGAACCAAAACATAGTAAAACCCCTTATTATAATTTGAAATATCCTTTTCTAAGATACTTCCGTCAAGTTGATTTGTATCGATTAATCTTCCATTAGAATCAAGAAAAATAAGCTCATATCTCTTTCTTCTTGAGAACTCAATATTTAGTATATTTTGAGTAGGATTAGGATAAACATTTAAAATTTGATTATCAGAACGCTCAAGACCAAGAGCCAGACCTTGATCGTCTTCTAATTTTGTCTTTCCGTTAGCTATAATCATAAATTGACCAGGTTGAAGAGGGCTTTCGAGTAATGTGTTTCTGTCTAAAACTAAATTATTATAATAGATATCATACAAATTACCTCCAGGAAGCATGTCATTTGTAATTTGAACACTTTTCATACCAAAATTACCTATAACTACTACCTCTGATATTTCTTGATCGGAATCATTTAAATATAATTTAATTGTCTTCAACTCCGAGGATAAATTCATATTAAACTCTTCAGTGTGAAAAATCTTTTCCGTATTTCTAAGTGATATAATTCTTGACCAAACATCATATAGCTGAGACCTCTTAATGCTTTTATCCATATTAAGTGTAAAGGCAGATTCTTTATTTGACAACCTACAATCTTCTTTTACAGAGCCGTCAGGACATTTATTTATACTAATATCATAACCTAACTCCCCAAACTGCCATATCATTTTAGGCCCTGGAATAGTAAAAAATAAAGCACCTGCTGCTTTCATCCTGTCAATCGCATTATCAAAATATTTAATGTCATAGGAACCACTAGAGTTTCCATACTCTAAATTCTTATACATGAGCCTTTCTTTGTCATGGCTCTCCATAAACCCCACAAGTGTTGGATTTTTAAAACCTCTTTTTTTATATGATATTCCACTAAAGTCTGAGGTGTATCCCATTGTAGCCTCGTTATAATTATAGTTCTCCTCTCCCCAGGTAAGTATTCCATAATCGGAAAAGATTTTTTCCTCGAATCCCTGAAAATGCTCAAAGATGATGTAGCTCTCTTCGTCTACATCTCTAATATCATCAGCAATCATTTTAAGATAATCAACCCTTGATGAAATATAATTTTCAGCAATTTCTTCATTAGTAAAACCTTTAGTCAAATCAAATCTGAATCCGTCGATATGATATTCACTTATTAGATAAGAATTGATTCTCTTCATATAATCTCTCACGTAAGAGAAATCATGGTTTATATCATTAAAATAATTAAGGTAAGATTCAGATACTGGTGAGATCTGAAAGAAAGTATTTTCATTTGTTGGCTCACCATCATATGCATTCGGTTTGGTATTCCATAATCTAAAATAAGGGTTTTGTCCCGTAGCATGATTATAAACAACGTCGAGTATTACTGCAATTCCTCTCTTATGGCACTCATTCACAAGTTTTTTTAACTCCCGAGGGGAACCATATGCCTTATCTACTGCCATATGAAATGATGGATTGTAGCCCCAACTCTCATTCCCATCGAATTCATTTACAGGCATAAGTTCAACTGCATTAACACCTAAACCTTCTAAATAATCTAGCTTCTCGTAAAGTGATTTAAAGCTTTTACCCTCATCAAAATCCCTCACAAGAACCTCGTAAATAAGTAATTCTTCCTTTTTAGGCTTCAAATAATTTTCATCCTCCCAATTAAATTGCCTGTCCATATCGAGAACTGAAGCCGCATGATTATTACCTAACGGATAAGAAGGAAGATTATCAAATCCACAATCTTGTGTAAGACATAGATAAGAGTCATGACTTGAATCAAGAATCATTTCAGAGTATGGATCTGCAATTGAAATAACTCCATCTACAATATACTGGTAAGAGTAAAGTTTATCAATATCCAAATTCTCAATCTCATACCAGAATCGATTTAATTTTGGATCATAGTTCATAAGGAAAGAATTTTCTTTTTTCCAGTCGACAAATGAACCATTTATATGTACAAATTCCTTTCCTGGCGCATAAAATAACAGAACAACATTTCCGTTATCAATATAATTTGCTCCATCATTTAAATTATTATATGGGACCTCTACGTAGGAAACATCTGGTTTTATTACAACATCAAAACTTCTTGTTATTTCATCTCCTGAAGCTAAATCCTTAGCCTTGAGAGAATAAGATGTGTTTTCAACAATATTTTGGATCAAATAATTAAAATTTTTAGAAGATTTTTTCTCGTTAATAATATTATTACCCTCGAAAAGTGTAAAGTCAACATTAACATCGGTCTCAGCAACAACTCCCTGATTTCCACCACTTCCAATAATAGAGTATGAGTTTTCAGGTTCTAAAAGATCAAAAGAAAAAATTCCTACATCAATATAATGATCTTGAGTCTTCTTATCACCCGTGCCATCTTTGGCCTTTGCCAAAACTCCTATCCTCTCAATACTTGTGTCATCATACAGCTCAGTTGGCCTAAATGTGTAACTGAAAGAGCCGTCATTATTGTTAATCATCTTCATAGCATCATTAGAATTACCCCACTGACCGTTCCAGTTTGAGTCTGGATTTGTAGTTGATCCGTCAGTTTTTGTGTACCAAGTCCATAAGTAGACTTCACTTACTCCAGACATATTACCAGTATTAATATTTGAGACGGTTAGAGTTATTTCACTTGATTCTGAAAAGGGATAAGGAGAAGCTACCCATTGCCCAGAAGGAACTTGTGAGAGTGCAGTATGACTTAATAATATGAATAAAAGATACCTCAAATTGAGTTGATTATATTATCTAAATTACTAAATTAATATAATGAAATATTATTTTTTATCTATCCTTTTACTAGCACTAACATCTTGCTCAAGTACTGATGAAAAAAGTAAGCCAAACTTTGTTATAATATTCATGGATGACCTTGGCTATGGTGACATTGAAAATTTTGGAGCAATAAATTACCAAACACCTAATATCAGTAATATGGTTAATAGAGGTATGCTATTCACAAACTTTTACTCGGCACAAGCTGTTTGTAGCGCGTCTAGAGCAGGATTACTTACGGGAACATATCCTAACAGAATCGGCATAAGTGGTGCACTCATGCCTTACTCAGAACACGGACTTCACGAAGATGAAAAAACAATTGCTGAGATATTAAAAGAAAAAAGCTACTCGACTGGAATTTTCGGAAAATGGCATCTTGGACACCAAGAGAAGTTTCTTCCAACAAATCATGGCTTTGACACTTATCTGGGAATTCCTTATTCCAACGACATGTGGCCTGTTGACTTTAAGGGTGATCAAATTTCCGATACCTCAAATTGGAGGAAAAAATCATACCCTCAACTCCCCTTAATTGAGGATGAAAAAATAGTAAGAGAAATTAAAACACTTGATGATCAGGCAGAGCTAACAACCATATTTACTGAAAAGTCAGTTGACTTCATAAACGAAAATAAGGATAATCCTTTCTTTCTTTATGTCCCCCATCCCATGCCCCATGTTCCAATTGCAGTATCTGAAAAGTTTTTAGGTAAGAGTAATCAGGGTTTATACGGTGATCTTATGATGGAAATTGATTGGTCAGTTGGCAGAATAATTAATGCGCTAGAGCAAAATAAAATTATTGATAATACCTTAATAATTTTTACAAGTGATAACGGGCCATGGTTAAACTTTGGTAACCATGCAGGATCAACTGGAGGTTTAAGGGAGGGAAAAGGCACATCTTTTGAGGGTGGACAGAGAGTACCCACAGTCATGATGTGGCCGGATGTAATACCGCCAGGCAAAATTGCAAATCAACTATCCTCTGCTATAGATATATTACCAACTGTATCTCATATTGTAGATGGAAATCTACCAAAACATAAAATTGATGGAATAAATATTATGGAAATATTGAAAGGAGAAAAAGTGAATCCCAGGAAAGAATTTTATTATTACTATGGAAATAATAATCTTGAGGCGGTAAGAAAAGATAATTGGAAATTGATTCTTCCCCACACCTCGAGGTCATATAAAGGTGTTCTACCTAATAACGATGGCTTTCCAGGAAATTATAATTCAATCACAACAGGTTTAGAGTTGTACAATCTCAGAAGAGATCCAGGTGAGGAGTATGATGTAATTAAAAAATATCCTAACATAGCTAAAGAACTTGAAGAATTAGCAGAAAAAGCAAGATCAGACATGGGAGATAACCTAACTGGTAGAAAAGGGATTAATAACAGAACTCACGGAAAATTATGAATAAATACATTTTAATATTAATCGTTACAATTGTTTCATGTAATCAGACAGAGTATAAGTCAACCAATGAATATAAAATACAGGCACAAGTATGGACTCAAAATTCTGCAGAGTACAGAGCTTTATGCTATCAAGCTTTCAATACAGCAAGATTAAATTTAGATTCTTTTCTTTCATCTGATAAAAAATACAATAAGCCACTTGCAATTATCACAGATGTAGATGAGACAGTTCTTGACAATAGTCCCTACGACGGTAAACTTATTTTGAATAATACTTCATATAACAGAGTGAGTTGGGTTGATTGGGGAAACTTGGAAATAGCAGAAGCAATCCCAGGGTCGTTAGAATTTTTGAAATATGCATCTGAAAAAGGAATTGAAATATTTTATGTATCAAATAGATACTCTGAACAATTAAATTCTACTGTTAATAACCTTAAAAAATTAGATTTTCCAGATGCAAAAGAATCGAATGTTCTACTTAGAAGTAATAGTAGGAGTAAAAGCGAAAGAAGAAGATTTGTATCAGAAAATCATGAGGTTATAATGTTAATTGGAGATAATTTAGCTGATTTTAATGATGATTTTGAAGAAAAATTGTCAGAGGAAAGGACAAACTACACGGATGTTCAAAGAAATCAATTTGGTACTAAGCTAATTGTACTTCCAAACCCAAACTATGGTGATTGGGAGTCTAACGGTATTTTTGGAGGAAGAGATTTAGATGACTTTGAAAAGGACTCAGTAAGAAGAGCAAAGATTAACTCATATTAATAAAATTAATTCTATTAAAGAGTTTTGTGATTCCGGAAGGACTCGAACCTTCAACCTACTGCTTAGAAGGCAGTTGCTCTATCCAGTTGAGCTACGGAACCAGATAATGATGGCAAATGTAAATCTATTAATTTACTCTTGCAAGAGGTGATTCTGTAGGTATTCCTGTCATTTATCAGCAGTTAAACATACACCTGAAGATAAGAGCATTTTGCAACTCCTGCAACGATTTTGAAATTTTCTCAAAAAAGAGCTACCCTATTTAGATTTAGAGTTTTGTTTTATATTGGTAATGGTATTAAATAAAAACATCAATATTCCCAAATAACCTAGAAATCCAAAATATTCATTTATAATACCAAGAAGTTCAAGTCCCATTAAAATTGCAGAAACTATTCCAATAATGACATAAACTTTATCTCTCATAAGGTCTTTTATTTATTCATCATAGGTAATTCCTTCTGCTTTATCCATTGCAATTTTTAAATTCTCCTCTGTCCATTCAACCCATTTATCTATCCATATCTCAGCTGTACTCATATCTTCTAATTTTATGTCTTCAAATGTACAAAACCAATCAGAATGTATTGCACCTTGTTTCTTTTGAGCCTTTTCCATAACTCTTCTTTCCTGCCTTGATAGGTTAACTAAAATACCATACTCTTTCCAAGAATGTAAGGCGAAGTCACTATCGTCATATCCAAATCTTACACAGCCAACTGTATCAGCTTGTTCTTGAATTGATTGAAATGATTTAATGCCATTACCATCTTGGTAATGTTTCAGTGCAGAGGGCTCATATATTTCGTGTTTACTAAACCATAATGCAGCTCTCATCCCTTGTTTCTTTTCAAATTCCGAAACTCTTAAATAGCCATCTTGAATGATTGTTCCACCTGCAATTAAATGAGTATAATGATATACTAGCTTCTTTTCATTTCTATGAATTCTCATGCTTAAACATACAAACTTCCTATCTTAAAATCAACCCCGATTCATCTACAGTTTACCTTCAAATAAGCTGTTTTAGGTCTTTTTCTGGTAATTTTACAACAGTAATACAAGTCCAAATATCACTATCACCTAATGACAGACGGAAGAAAATTTAATATTCCTCCAAAACCTCCAAAGTATGAGAATACATACGATAAAGTATTGAGTGTAAGAGTAGTGGATGAAGAGTTAAAGGAACTTAAAAGACTTTTAAATAAGAGGTATGGCTATAAAAAGATCTTCCTTAACTCAGTGAGATATGTGGTAAGAAAAGCCATTAAAAGAAAGATTAGAGAGCTTAGTTAATTTTTTTCTTCTCTTTTTTTATCATCTTTAGGTGAAAAATACTTCTTATAAAGTGGAAAATTCCAAGAAACAATACCAAGAGATAATAGTAATGGAATCAAAGATTCAAACCACATACCTTTAGATAATAGGAATATGATAAGTACAAATAAAAAACAATCAATTAAAAAAAGGATTGTTACTTTTTCTTTTAACTTCATAAAACAAAGATATTAAAATCAAATAACACAGGGCTTGAACAGTCTATTTTAGAGAATATTATTTAGAAAATAATCTTTTCAAAAGAACGAATGCTAATAAAACAAAAAAAATGATTATTGAAGCCCAAGTAATTATTGATACTATTTTTATTTCTAAAATACTTGATGGCATAAAAATTGACATTGCAATTACAATCAGCATACAAACAGACATAACTTTAGCAATACCTTTAGGCTCTTCTTTCCAACCTAATGATTTTATAATAGGACTTTCCCAGAACTTCATAAAATAAAGATATTAAAAAACAATAATTATCAAATGAAACGGCGTTGGGAAAATCCCCTATGGTAAGATAGAGTTTGATGAGAAAAGACTTAAAAAGAGCTTAGTTAATTTTTTTCTTCCCTTTTTTTATTTATTAATTCTCTAATTTTATTTCCAAATTGCAGTCCCCACTCATAACCCTCAGAATAATTTTCCTGCGAAATAGTTAACAAGTTTTTATTCATTTTTTTTCCTGCATCAGTATTGAAAAATTTTATTACCTCAATTAAGTCTTCTTTAGTAAAGTATTTTTTATTAGTTCTTATTTGTATTTTATGCCAATCTTTTATGGCTTCTTGTCTTAAGGCTTCTAATTCATCTTTATCCAAAATTAAATCAGCGCCGACAAGTTGATATGTTTGACTGAGAAGTGGATTGAATACATTTTCTTCCCAATTTTGTAATTCAAGCAATTTTATTACGGCTTCATCAAAAGTAATTTTATCTAAGTCTAAGCTATTTTCAATATCTTGCTTTTTCTTTCTTTTCTTATCCTGAGCAATTATTTGATTTGTATTAAAAAATGCTATCAATAAAAATACAATGAATTTCATACATTAATTATAAAAATTAATTTGAATAAAAAAAAATTATCAAATGATGCGGGGTTGGAAAAATCCCCTATGGTAAGAGAGTCTATGAATTCTAAAGGAGAATTTGTAGTTTAGGTAATGGAACTTAATTATTGGAACTGGAACATAATTATTGTAACTTTTTTTTTCGCAATCTATAATGGATATGATATAAGAAAAAAATGGTTAGCAGGCAAAGAAAATAAACCTTTGAAAAGATGGGGTGTACAAATGTTAGTATTTATTATACTTCTTATAATCACCATTGAGATAATTAATTTGGTCGTCAATATATATAAGAATGGATACGTCTTTTATAAGAATTGGTAATAAAGAATAAATGAAAAAAGTATTTCTACTATTAAAATTTTTAAAAACAGGATTTACATTTAGAAATTTATTTATTTCAATTTTTGGAGGAATAGCAATGCTTCTATTACTTTTTGTAATTCAATTTTTTATAAGAGGTTCTTTAGATTCTCTTAGATGGGATAATGACTTTATATTTTACATGATGGTAGGAGCTGCACTAGCATTAATTAAATTTGAGAAACCACCATTGACTTGGGAAGAATATTGGAAAAAGAATAAATGAAAAAACCATACAGACTAATAGCAATTTTACTTCTTCTTGGAATGATTGGATTACTAATCTTTTCTATTAAACTAAATTTCTTAGTATAATTTTAAATCGTATTGAATCCTCTAAAAAATTTAATTATAATACTATATTTATTAATAATTCAAATCAAAATAACTTTACAATTTTGAATAAAAATAAAATAATTCATTTCTTTATTAACGTCACATTTTTACAATTTCTATTTGTAGTAAACCTATTTGGTAAAGAATTCAAAAAACTACCGTGTCAAGATTTTAATATATCTGAAAATATCAGATATTCATGTGGAAGAATAGAGGTTCCTGAAGATCATTACAATAATTCCGACAATAAAATTGATATATCTTTAGTGGTAATTAATCAGAAAGATAAAGAATTCATTGATCCTCTAATTATATTAACAGGTGGGCCCGGCGGATCAGCAATAACTGAAAGAAGAGTCCAAAGCTGGTTAGATAATCCTATTTCAGTAAACAGGAAGATAATTATCTTTGATCAAAGAGGAATTGGATTCTCCTCTCCTCTAAAAAATATGAGTAAAGATTTTTTCTCTACTTTCAGAAAAGACTTGAGTTTTGAAAAGGAAAATTTTGAAATTCAAAAAATAATAAACCTCTATGTTGATGATGCTAAAAGAAAGGGAATCGATCTTAGTAAGTATAATACCTTCCAATCAGCAAATGATGTTAATACTATTATGAATGTATTAGGATTTGAAAAGTATAATTTATACGGAGGTTCATACGGAACAAGACTTGGGAGAATAACCCAAGAATTACATCCTTCCAAATTGAATTCTGTAATATTAAATTCACCCAATCCCCTTGTTGGAGACATGTTAGTTAGTAGGCTTATTTCATATTCAAAATCATTATCAAGAGTATTTGAGTATTGTAGTAGTAACTATGAGTGTAGTAAGTTATATCCAGACTTAAAAGATACCTATAACAAAGTTTTAAAAAAACTTGAAAAAAAATCAATCAAAATAGATATTAATAATGAGCCGTATTATTTAAACGCACATGAAGGATTATATTTCATAAGACGGTTACTTTATAGCAATGATGCACTAACTAAAATACCATTACTGATAAAAGAATATGAAGATGAAGGTGGTCCAATAATTGAAGATTTAATAACAAATTCATTTAGAGACTCATATAATTATGCAATGTGGTTAGCCGTTGAAAAGTATGAAATGTTTAATATCAAATATGATGAGAAATACATCAACAAGATTTATGACAAACTAAGATTTTTTCCAACGAAACTTGGTTTTTTTACATCCGCATATTTATCAATGAACAATTTCCATGAAAATACTTTAAGTAAAAAAGAAAAAAAATTGAAAAAATCTCTAGTTCCAACCTTAATAACAGTAAATAAGTATGATCCAGTTACTCCACCTGAAAATGGTAAAATCATGGCAAAAGGTCTAAAAAATCATTACTTATTTATTGTAAATGAAGCAGGTCATGGAGGTGGTCAACTTGAATGTAGATATAAAATAATAATAGATTTTATGAATAATCCTATGGATGATCTAGATGTAAAATGTTTGGATATTGTGAAGAGAATTTGAACTAATCAATTTAATAGAATTAAGAATTATAGTAGTAAAAACTAATCAGTCTTCTCAAATAAAACGGGGTTGGAACAATCCCCTATGGTAAGAAAGTTTGTAAGTTTTTAACGGAAATTTGTAATTTAGATTATGAGATACCTATTAATCTTATCATTTATTCTTTTTAGTTGCAGTAAAGAAGAAGTTGTTTTTGAGAACTCTTATCAGTTACGTATGTCTTGGGAATGTACAAGTATTAGTGGTTATAGTTGTGTGACTACTGATATGTTCTGGACAAGACAAATTAATTTAAATAATAAAATATTTTATGATATAATTCCTATTTATAGGAATGAGAATCTGCAGATGGATTCAAATTATCAGACTTTTGATGTAGATATAACGAAACTAGCAGACACTAATAATATTAAAGTTATTTTAACATTTGATTGTGATACACCAAATATTCCAAATGAAACTTTAGGATTTTATAGAGATAATATTCCAGATTATTTTGATATTAAAAAAGAGGTGTTAGTTAATTTTTATGAAGATAAAAGAACAGTAATTGAAGTATCACCTTCTTCTGATTCTAATTGCAATCCAGATATAAAGGTATTTTACGAATAGACCTCAAATTTTATTAAGAAAGGATACTGGGTTGTTTAAAGGGTTAAGGATATTATAGAGGGTATTAATTAAAAAATGATATTATAAAGGCTTTTATATCATCACCGAATAACCAAAATACAATAACACAAAAAATGAAAAATAATGTGTCTTTAATTGTCCACCAATCTTTTTTATTTTCCTCTTTCCAACCTTTTAAAAATGCTTTTATTCACTCCATAAAATAAAGATATCAAAAAGAATAATTATCTGATTCCTCCGACATAAGATTTAACAACTGGATTTAAACCTTTTATTTTTTCTTTAAAACTTTCATTAATTTCTCCCAAAACACTTAACTTCTCGACATTAAACAACTCCATGAATCGGATATTAACAGGAGATCCAATTATCTTATTTCCAAGTTCTTCCCAAACATTTGAATTTTTAAATACTTCAATTAGAGTTCCACCTTTTTCATCTTCATCTACAAACCATTCGAATCTGATTATGCCATCATCGTTAAGATTAAAAAATAAAGGACACTGCTCTTCTCTGATGTATTTTTTCACTTCATTAAAATTTTCCTTAAATGAGACTTCAATTATAACTGTCACCTCATCTGATTTTTGATTTAATTTTTTCATATTTCTAAAGTACTATTATTATAAGCAATTATCAAGTGAAACGTGGATGGAACACTCCCCTATAGTTGGTAAAATAGAGGTTTTAATGAATCCCTATATTAGAGATGATATCATTTGCTATAAAAGAATTATTTTCAATATTATTATCTTTCAGCCATTTCAAGAATATGTCAATTTTTTTTAAATCAATTTTTCCAAAATTTTCTTTTGAGCCAAAATGATCTATTGATATTTTCAAACATTCAATTAAATCAATTCCTTTATCAGTTATAGGAACAAACTTATTAAGTATACTTACAGCCTCATCCATATTTTCATAGCAATAGGTGTAGCCTTTTCTAGAGGATTCAATAAATTTTTTTACAGTATTAGAGTTATTATTGATGTAATCACTCGAAGAAAAAAGAATTGGTGAGTAAGAGTAGGGTATCCCAAAATCACTCATTTTATATAGTTCAAGATCAATATTCTTTTTTGATGCCTCAACTCCCTCCCAATTAATAAAAATCCATGTAGAATCATATTTACTTTCAATTAAAGTATTCCAGATACCAAGTCTTTTTGGATAAAATATTTTTAAGTTTCCTATACCACCATCGTTAATTATCATTTTCTTCACAATTTTATCTTCATATCTAGCCTTATAAGATGCATATGATCTACCATCTAAATATTTTGGTCTAAGAATATTATTAGACTTAAGAGTAGCTATAGCACTTACATCTTCTTGAAATATAGTCATAAGACCTTTTAATATAAATGGATTTTTCTTTGTTCTGAAACTTATTAAACTTTCAGTAGGACAAAGTCCAAAGTCAGATATATTCATCTCAACTTTTTTTGCTGGAGTAATTAAATAATCGTCAAGATCAGGTGTTGAAAATTCAACTTTTAAATCATTTTCTTTATAAAAGCCTTTCTCTTTTGCAACAAAAAAACCTATATGATTTATGTTAGGCGTCCAGTCAAGAGCAAGTTTTATTTTTTTCATATTCTAATCTATTAATTAATTATTTTAAAACATTATTTAATTAATGCAGTTATAATAATGTTAAAGTATTATTAAAATGAAAAATAAAATTATTTGGTTACTTGATTTTTGGGGTGATTACTATCCTATTATACTTGCATTCTTTTCATTTTTATATTCGGTATCCTTATGGTTTAGCGGTCAGAAGCTTGAGGGTATTTTTGTTGGTATATGGGTTCCCTCTATACTTGGTTTTTCTGTTGCAATTAGACAGAGAAGAAGAGACAGAGAAAAAAGAATTTCAAAATGAGTACTCCTGTTCCTTTTTCAATGTTCGTTATAGGACTAATCGTTTTCATTTTGTACCTAACAGGTTATGTTTATATGATAATTAAAGCTTCTAATCAACAAAAGGAAGAATTTGCCAACGATCCTGAACTTCAAGAGTTTAATAAAACAAAAAAAGAAAGATAATTTTTTTATTATATTTTCCTTATAAAATATTTTTTTCAATCAAGCATTAAAAATTATCTCACTTGACTTGTAAAAGATCATTATATTCAAGAACAAGTAAGTTATTGCTGGTAAAGTTTCAACTATTCCATCTTTTATTTTTATCCTGACAACTATAGCAAAAAGCATCATAATTATAAAAGAAAGTGATGTTATAAAAAGCAAAACATTTACTTTAATTCCAACTATTAAACCAATTCCTCCAAGTAATTGGAAAAAACCAATTATTTTTCTTTGATCTGTAAAACCCCATCTTGAATACTCAGATATCATCCTTTTAGACATGAAGGAACTGTAACCATAAATTATAAATGAGAAGGCTGAAAATAATATTATAAAATTTAATTCCATTGAATCATTGAAAAATTTAAAAAATATAATCTTATCATTTATTTAAATCTTTTCTAAGATCTTTTTTGACAACTTCTAAATATTTTAATCTTTTCTTTTCAGTTGTAAAAGGAACAGACCAGAATTGTTTGGTCTTAAACCATAAAGAGGGTTTCCATCCAAACACAAAACTATATACACCCATAACAAGACGAAGCTTAATAGAATTTAAATACAGAGTCATTACCGGTAAAGCTGGAGCTCCATGAGTCATATAAGTTCTAATTTTTTTATCTTTTAAGTATGACTTAGGGTAAGCATAAATTTTAGTGATATTAACAAAGTCAAAAGCAAATCCAGGCGTAAAAACTAAATCAAAAAACATCTCCATTCTTGGAGTAAGTCTAAACCACCAGACTGGAGAAATAAAATATATTTTATTGGACCATTTTATAAGATTTTGATATTTGGTAATTAATTCTGGTTTTGGGTTTGAAAATGGTTCATTGTACAGGTCAATAATTTCTAAATTTTCTTTTGTTCCTTTAATCTCATCTAAGATTGTTTGAAATATTCCGTTGTAGCAGAATGATTTTTTATCAGGGTGACTTACTATAACAAGGTTATTCATATAAGAAATATTAGATAAGTGAATAATATTAGAAAAAATACAATAAATGATAGATAAACGTTTACCGATATAACTAAGTTCTTTCTGTAATTTAAACTTTGGTAAAAGTACTGATTACATGCTCCTAAAATAAACCAAGTAATGTAATTAAATATTAAGTTCTCATCATTAAAATACCAAAAATCAATATTACCTGATACTTGTTCCATTATTACATCAAGTATTAACATAAGAAGAGATCCGAAGAATATTGCTAAATACTTATTTTTTTCAATGAAGTAACTAGCAATGTTTCCACATGAGACAGTAAGTACAACCCAATTTAACCCGATGACAAGAGGAACACCGTAAATAGAATATCCTAAATTTTCACCATAGTAATATGATCCAAATAATAAGCCATAATTTACTCCTATTATTTCGCTTATTATACTCAGAAAAAAAATAAAAATTATAGTAGCAAATGACTTATACGAAACTTCAATATTTAAGTAGACTACGATTAAAAAAGTAAAAATTAATGAGATTGGCGAAAGAGATAAAAAAAGATCAAAATCGATCATTAATATTCCAAAAACACCAAATAATTGATTAAGCCAGATAATAAAAAGAAATATTTTAGTAAGATTTTTCAATAAGATCGGATACAATTTTAGATGACATTATACATAGAGGAATCCCTCCTCCAGGGTGGACAGTGCCTCCACAGAAGTAGAGATTTTTAATTTTTCTCGAAAAATTTTGATGTCTTTTTAAAGGTGAGAAAATACTGTTTGATGACTCTCCATACAAAGAACCTAAATAGGAATTAGTATTGATTGAAATTTCTTTAGGAGTAAATACTTTTTCCTCTACAATATGATTCTCAATGTTTACGTTAAAGTTTTTATTAATCTTTCTTATAATGTTTTTTCTTAGATTATTTTTTAATTTATCCCAATCCTGACCATTATCCTTGGGGGAGTTAATCATCACAAACCAATTCTCACAACCCTTAGGAGATACTTTTTTAATATCTTTTGATGTTATATTTATGTAGATGGTTGGATCATCAGTTAAATTATTTTCTTCAAAAATTTTTTTAAATTCTTCTTTATAATTGTTTGAGAATAAGATATTATGTAAATCTAATTTTTTAAACTCCTTATTAATTCCCCAAAAAAATATTAAAGCTGAGCTAGACATATTTTCTTTATTTGGTAAATAATTTTTATCATTTAGTAATTCTTTATAAGTTAAATTGATATCTACGTTTGATATAACCCTATCAAATTCCAAAAATTTATTATCAACCATTAGACCCTTCGCCTTTTTATCTTCAACAACAATTTTATCAACGCTTTTATTAAAATCGAATTTCACACCAATTTTATGACACAAATCATGAAGAGACTTTGAAATTTGTCTCATTCCTCCTTCACAAACATGTGTACCAAAATGATTTTCTAGATGTTGGATAATTGTCATTATTCCAGAGGTCAAATATGGAGAAGATCCGTTATAAGTTGCGTATCTATTTAAAACTTGAACCATGTAATCATTAGATAATTCTCTGTTATTCACCTTATTAAGTGAAGAAAATAATTGAAAGAGTTTTATATTGATTAGAGCCTTTAATGTGTCTAAGTTTATGAAAGTAGACAATTTATTAATAGGCCTGTACAAAAAAAGTTGGTTTATTAAATCATACTTTTTTTTTGACTTTGAAAAATATTTCAAAAGAGGTTCTTTTTCTACCAGGAATTTTCTGTGTGCTTCCTCAACGTATTTATTCTTATCTGAAAATGCAGTAAATGTTGTCCCATCATCCCAGAAATATTTACAATGAATATCTTTTTTTATATAACTAAAATAATTTCTAGGATTCTCATCATGTAAAGTAAAAAGTTCATCAATTAGATGAGGCATAGTTAATAATGATGGACCCGTATCAAAAGAAAATCTACCTAACTTAAGACTTCCTAATTTACCACCATAAGTACTATTCCTCTCAAAAATACTTACCGTGTGTCCTTTTTTAACTAGGCGAATGGCAGAGGAAAGACCCCCAACACCAGAACCAATAATAGCAATATTCATATGTAGATTTACATACGATAAAAAGATAGTAAAAAACCAATTTTTTAATAAAAGTTATTAAAAATTTCAAAATTTTAATTTTTATATATTAGATAATATAAATATTGATAGTGAGTTTATGTTATCTTAATATTTTATAATTCATTTACTAAAAAAAATTTAGTACATTGATTGTCTTTTTTAACTAAAAAAAATAAATATGAGAAAATTATTATTAATTATATTTTTAGCTAGTAGTACAAACTTGATCGCACAGCAAATGGGATTTCAAGTTGTTTACATAGATGCTGAAGAAAACTCTCAAGATAATATAACTGATATATTAGATGAGTTTTATAAAAACAATAAACTAAAAACTAATGGCGCAGTAGCTCTCGAAAGACTATGGCTGGGTAGGCCTAAAGGAACAACA
Organism: uncultured Marinoscillum sp.; assembly: GCA_902523065.1. Taxonomy (GTDB): domain Bacteria; phylum Bacteroidota; class Bacteroidia; order Cytophagales; family MED-G16; genus MED-G16. The sequence continues at coordinate 304,593 of CABYXZ010000002.1, read as the reverse complement.
CATAGGATAGCATTTCTTTGGGAATTAGGTAATAGAGGTTTTGAAGAAGGAGAGATTACTCAAGACGAGAATAGAGCATTTTGGTCAAGCTTAATTAACAGGATAGATAGTTGGGCATGGGATAAAAGTTATGCTGGAAGGTTTCTTAATTTTATAGAGGGAGATGTTGAAAAATATCCATATGTTCAAATATGGGATATCAAACCTGAAAATCCACAAAGTTTTAAAGATGCACAAATGGATTTAGTTAAATCTCTCCCTGAGGTTTTTGAAGATAGATTTGTAGGATTTGGAACTTATGACGTTAATAGACCTGATGGAGCAACCCACTGGGTTCTAGTTTCAGGAAAAGATTTAGATGATCACTTAAAATTTGTTAACGATTTACAAACCAAACATTCTAAAACGTTCAATAAATATATTGAAGACAGAGGTAATGTTGAGCTAGTTCATAATTTTACTTTTGAAAATTTAAGATTTTACAAATAATCTAAATAAAAAAAGCCCCAAACACCGGGGCTTTTTACTTACTTAATAGGTTTTTATTACGAATTTTTCTCAAGATATTCCTGAACCTGATTTTCGTATGATGATACATCAAACCACTCATTTAACATGACTACTTTACCAGCCTCGTTAAATTGCTGAATAATGTAAAATTTCAGTTTAATAGGTGCACCAGATTCCTTATGAGTAGCACTCCATATTCCGTAGATTCTAACTCCGCTTGGATCAGTAGTTTGCTCTCCCTTGTCAGAGTATAAAGATCCTCCCCAGTAAGCTCCTGTATTGTCTGGACCAACACCTCCTGGATCAAAAGAAAAATCTGTAAATATATTCATGTATAGCTCTGCAGCTGCAGCTAAATCAGCTTTTGTCTGATAAGTGTCACCATAATTGTTAGGACCACTCCACTTCAATGTATCAGAGTAAAGTTCTAAAAACAAGTCCATATCATTATTTATTATACCACCTAAGTGGTGCTTTTCAAATGCTTTATAGTTTCTTTCAAAAGTAGCTTTATCCTCTTCAGAAATAATAATTCCTTGAGGGCCTCCACATGAAAATAAGAAGGCTGATATTAATAGTATTATGTAATTTTTCATAAAAATAAATTTTGTTAATCCATTAATGTAAAAAATTAATTTTACAATCAAAATATCAGTCAGTTATATTTTATCAAAAGAAAATTTCTTGTGCTAATCGAAAAGTATTTGCATGTGCATCAATTATGTCTCTCAAATTAGATGAATAACCTCCCCCCATACTTATCTGTACTGGGATATTATTTTCTTTACATAATCTTAGGACATAATTGTCCCTCTCTTTACATCCCTCAAGGGAGAGACCAAGTTTTCCAAGCTTATCATTACTAAGCACGTCAACCCCCGATAAATAGAAAATAAAATCAGGTTCAAATTTTTGAATGATTTGAGGAAGATGCTTTTTTAGATTTCCCAAATACATGGAATCATTTGCATTATCTTCAAATTCTAAATCAAAATCACTTTCTTCTTTTCTGAAAGGATAATTATTTTTTCCATGAAATGATAAAGTAAATACTTTTTCTTTATCATTAAATATAGATGCTGTTCCATTTCCTTGGTGAACATCAAGATCAATAATAAGAACTTTATTTACACTATTAATTTCATTAATTAAGACATTTGCTGCAACAGCCTGGTCATTAAGCATGCAGAAAGCTTCGCCCCTATTGTGGAAGGCATGGTGAGTTCCTCCTGCAATATTCATAGAAACCCCATAACTCATAGAAAAATTGCAGCACTCTATAGTTCCACCAACAATTTTTTTTTCTCTTGTTACAAGTTTTTTACTCATTGGAAAACCAATAGGTCTTTGTTCTTTTTTTGATAAACTGAGTTCACAGAGTCTACTAAAGTAAGATTTCTCATGGGTAAGTAAAACATGGTCATCTGAAACCATTTTTGGAATAAAAAAATTTTCATCAGTACATGTACCTTCTCTTAGGAGCTGTTCTGGAATTAATTCGTACTTAACCATAGGGAATCTATGGTTTTTCTCAAGTGGATAAACATAATCATTGTCGAAGGCAATTTTTAGCATAAAATATTACTCTGACGATAAAACGATAAAGAAGAGAAAATGTTAAATGATTAAATTTGGAGCGGAGAGAGGGGGATTCGAACCCCCGGTACGCGTAATTACGTACGACAGTTTAGCAAACTGCTGGTTTAAGCCACTCACCCACCTCTCCAATAGTGATCGCAAATATAAAAATTCCATAATATCATATAAACTTTTATCAATTTTTCTATTTGTGAAAAAGGGTTAAATCAATATTTTAATTTTAATAATAAGGATTCTATTTAATAATTTTACCTATGAATTTTCAGGAAGACATAGGAATATTTGAGCTTTCTTTGGTATCTCTTTTTTTTATGTTTTACTTTCTATATCTAGTAAGGATATATAAAATAAATCAGCAAATTAAAGTAAACCTAAAAGCTGTCTTTATGAAATTTATTCTAAGGGTCACTTTCTTTACTTTACTTATTATTTCTCTCCTTGGTCCAAATTTTGGTATAAAAGAAGAAAAAGTTGAGGTAGTTGGCAAAGATATAATGATCGCAGTCGACCTCTCTGAGTCTATGAATGCTAATGACATTCAACCTTCAAGAATTGAAAAAGTAAAATTTGAAATTAAAAAAATAGTTGATGAATTCAGTGGAGACAGAATAGGAATAATTATGTTCTCAGGCGAGGCTTTTGTTCAGTGCCCACTAACATATGACAAGAATGCTTTAAACCTCTTCGTAGAAACCTTAAATACAGGACTAGTTCCAAATAGCGGTACAGATTTTGGTCCACCACTTGAGTTAGGATTATCTAAGCTTCAAGATGAAAATTCAGGAGATAATGATTTCAAGTCAAAAATAATTATACTTTTCTCTGATGGAGAAGACTTTGGAGAAGATACTGACCAATCCATTGAGAAAATAAAAGAAAACTCTCTAAAATTATTTAGTGTTGGAATTGGAACTGATGAAGGAAGTAAAATTCTTGATGATTTTGGAAATTTCAAGAAAGATAATGAAGGAAATGATGTAATAACTAAACTCAATTCTAGCTCACTGAGAGAAACAGCTGATAAGACAGGAGGCAAATACTATGAAATATCAAAAAATAAAAATGAAATAAATCAGATGATTACTGAAATTAAAAATATAAAAGGTGATATTATCGATCAGCAAACATCAAATATCTCAGAAAATAAATATTTCTATTTTCTACTAATTGCATTAGTTTTAGTTGCTATTGATTTTATTTTTGTGTCAAAAATTATATCTCTATGATCATTAAATTCATTATTATAATTTTATTGAATATTAACAATATTGATGAAATCAATCGACTGACAAAAGAGGCAGAGATTTATTTTAAAAATGAGGAATATGATAAATCAATAGCTAACTATAAAATATTAATTGATTCATTTGATGTAACAAACGAAAAAATATATTTAAACTTAGCTCATTCTCATTTTCTTAGCAATGACACAGCTAAGGCATTAGAAAACTACACATATGCTACCATAACCGATAATTACAAAATAAAATCTATAGCTCTACAACAAATTGGAAATATTAATGAAAGTAGAAATAAACTAGAGGAAGCATTAGATTTCTATAAAGAGTCAATTATAAGTGATAATAATAATATTGATTCAAAGTTTAATTATGAATTAGTCAAGAAGAAAATTCAAAAACAGAAAGAGAATAAGCAAGAAAATCCTGACCAGAAAAATAACAAAGAGCAAAATAACAAAGAGGACAAAAAAGAAAATTCAGAAAATAAAAAAAATGATGAAAAGGGAAATAAGGATGAGCAAGAAAAAGAGAAAAATGAACCTCAGGAAGAAAAAAATGATCAAAAGAATAGTGAAAACTCTGATAATGAGTCCCTAGAAGAAAAGCTTAAAAAAATTAATATGTCAAAAAAGAAAGCAGAGATGATTCTCAATGCTTTAAATAACAATGAATTTCAGTATATTCAACAATTGAAAAGGAAACCTAATAAGAAAAAGGATAGTACTAAACCTGATTGGTAATATTGGATCAAGCTATAAAAAATACAGATTTTAAATTTGAGTCTCTCATAAAAAAGTATGAGGGTAAAGTAAGAGACGTTTACTATTTCAAAGATAAATTAGTTATGGTTGTCACTGATAGAATTAGTGCTTTTGACGTTGTTCTACCTAGAGCTATACCTTTCAAAGGGCAAATTCTTAATCAAATTGCTGAGAAGTTTTTAAAGATGACCGAAGATATTGTACCTAACTGGATTGAAAAGATTCCAGACCCTAATGTGACAATTGGAAGAGATTGTAAAACATACCCAGTTGAAATGGTAATTAGAGGATATCTAACTGGACATGCTTGGAGACTATATAAATCTGGTGGCAGAACTATTTGTGGTGTAAGTATGCCAGACGGAATGAAAGAACATGACAAGTTTTCAAGCCCAATCATAACCCCAACAACCAAAGCAAAAATTGGCCATGATGAAGATATATCTAGAGATGAAATAATTTCCAGTGGTTTAGTCGAAGAGAAAGAATATATTAAACTTGAAAAATATACTAGAGAATTATTTGAGAGGGGAACAGAATATGCAAAATCCAAAAATTTAATTTTAGTAGATACAAAATACGAATTTGGAAAAATAGGAAATGAAATTTACCTAGTTGACGAAATACATACGCCTGATTCATCTCGATATTTCTATTCAGACACATATCAAGAACTTCAAGCTCAGAATAAAAATCAGAGACAATTATCCAAAGAGTTTGTTAGAGAATGGTTAATAGAAAATGGATTCCAAGGAAAAGAAGGACAAAAAATTCCAATTATGGATGATAAGAGGGTAAAATTAATTTCACAGCGATATATAGAACTCTACGAAAACATTATTGGTGAGAAGTTTATAAAAAGAAATACTGATAATATGTTGAATGATATAGAATCGAATATTAATATTGCGATATGAAATATGAAATAGAAAAAAATGATCTTTATTACATTCTCACCCCCAAAGATGAGAAAATTGACTCTGTAGTAGCACCTACTCTAAAAGCTGATCTAATAACTTACGAGGTTGAAGGAGCAAAGAATATAATTCTTGACCTAAAAAATGTAAAATTTATGGATTCCTCAGGGCTAAGTGCAATGCTTGTTGGAAACAGAACATTTCAAGAAAAACAAGCCTCTTTCATAATTTGTAATGTAAATAAGCATATTGAAAAAATTTTAAAAATATCTAAATTAGATACTGTTCTAGAAATCTTACCTACACGCCAAGAATCTATAGACTCAATTCAGCTTGATGAAATTGAGAGAGGTATGCAATAAATTCTCCAGCAATGCAGAAACTAAATGTTGAGGAGGAAAAAAAGCTGAATAACATATTTATTTTTCTATCTGGTATATTTGTCACAAATGCAATACTAGCTGAAATTTTAGGTACTAAAATTTTTGACTTTTCCTTTATTAAAGATTTTAATCTATCTGTGGGGGTTTTAATATGGCCTGTTGTCTTCATTACAACAGATATTATTAACGAGTATTTTGGAAAGAAAGGAGTCAAAAAAATAAGCTACTTTACTATATTATTAATTTCGTATTCTTTTATTATAATTTTTCTCTCAACTAAGCTTACACCTAATTCATATTGGTTAAATATCAACAAATTTGATGATCAAGGGAATCTTTTTAATGTTAATTATGCGTATAATACAATTTTCCTTCAAAGCATAGGAATAATTATAGGATCTATTGTTGCATTTCTTATTGCTCAACTTCTTGATGTATTTGTATTTCAAAAAATAAAGAAAATTACTAGTGGAAAATTTATTTGGCTACGTGCTACTGGATCAACCGTTGTTTCGCAGTTAATTGATAGTTTTATTGTACTTTTAATTGCATTTTATTTTCTTGCTCCCGAGGGTAAATCATGGTCAATTTCACAAGTTTTTAATGTTGGCTCTGATAACTATATATTTAAATTTAGTGTCGCAATTATTATAACTCCAGCAATTTATCTCTCACACTACCTAATAGATAAATACTTAGGAAATCAACTTGCTGAAAAAGCAAAAAGTAATGCTCTTTTGAGTTAATTAGTTAATTATCTAAATTCGTATATGAAACTTTACCTAAGATTAATTTATAGAATAATTGGATTTACAGTATTGTTCTTCCTAATCGGGACATTATTTGTATATATAGAAACTGTTCTTATTGAAAATAATGTAAATTCCTTCGTTGATGAATCTGGTATTCTTCAAAACGATTATCAAAAAAGTTATCTGCCAATAATAGCTTCATTGATTATTTCATACCTCGTCGTATTTCAAATACCTTGGTTTAAAAAAAAGGAAGAATATTCTTAGGTCAGTTTATGCAAAATAATTCCGACCGAAACAGAAACGTTTAAAGACTCAGCACCTCCATTTTTTTTAACGGATATCCACTTATCAACATATTTTTTTAAATGTTCTCTAACACCCTGAGATTCACTTCCAAATAAAATTATTCCCTTATCAGGTTTTTCAAAGTTATTGATATCTGTGCCATCTGTTGAAGTACCAAAAACAGAAATATCTTTACTACCCATAATATCTTCTAGATTATCATAAAATACATCTACTCTTGTAAATGAACCCATTGATGATTGTATTACTTTGGAATTGTATAAGTCTACAGTGTTTTTTGAACAAAGGATACTTTTAATATTAAACCAATCTGCTATTCTAATTATTGTACCAAGATTTCCGGGATCACTTACTGAATCAAGTGCGATTATGAGATTGGAAAAATCAATAGATTCCTTTTTTTGATTTTTTTTGTGGACAACTGATATCAATGATTTATTATTTTTAAGACCACTAAGTTTATTTATTTCAGCGGAAGATACTACATATAAATCTTTTAGATTTTTGTAATGTTTATTATTAGCAAGAGTTTCTTTTGAAATAATTGTGAACTCAATTTTATAATTTGATTTTAAAAGTTCGTCAAAGCTTTTAATCCCCTCAACAAGAAATAAATTGGAATTTATTCTATTCTTTTTATGTTTAAGTGATTGAACAACTTTAATTTTAGATTTTGGAAGCATTAAATAAATTTAAATATATTGTTTGAATACATAGTTAAGATTGATAAACAGATTACATTATTGATCAACAGTTTTTCTTCAGAATACATTGATTATGTAATGATTCTTTTTAGTAATAAATATTTTTGGATACCTCTCTATATATATTTAATATATTTTCTCTACACAAATGAGAAAAAAATATTTTTAAAACTTATTGTTATTTGTGTTTTAGCAGTTATAATTTCTGATTTTATTACTTCCTCGCTAATGAAACCATATTTTGAAAGATTAAGGCCTTGTAATAATCCTGAATTAGTAGGAATAATTGATATAGTTTCAGGGTGTGGTAAAAAATATGGCTTCGCATCATCTCATTCCTCAACAACCTTTTCATTAGCAACAATATTTTATTTTATTACCAAAAAAAGAATTCAATTTTTATTTGCATGGAGCATATTAGTTGGATACAGTAGAATTTATTTGGGTGTTCATTACTTTGGTGATGTAGTAGTTGGTCTATTTATGGGTTTTCTAACTTCACTAATTATTTATCGTACTACATACAAATTATTAAAGTGAAAAAAACTGTTTACTTTCTCACATTTTTATTATTGTCGTGTAACTCAAAAGTAGAAGAATTACCGATATACGGCAGAAAAAAAATAATCGAAAAAAAAATTAACGGTATTTTAAAAACTGACACTTTAGATCATACTGTAAGTGATTTTAAATTCATAAATCAAGACGGAGACACAATATCAAATAATACATTTCAAAATGATATTTACCTTGCTGATTTCTTTTTTACAACCTGTCCTACCATTTGTCCAATTATGAAATCAAACTTGTTAAAAATTTATGATCATTTTGAAAACCAAAATAACGTAAAGTTTCTATCACATACAGTTAACCCTGAATATGATAATGTTGATGTACTTAACAAGTACTCAAAAAACCTTGGTATAAATTCTAAAAAGTGGCACTTTGTTACAGGGGATATTGAATATATACATGAAACAGCGAAAAAAAGCTATATGGTGACTGCAATGGCTGATTCATCAGAACCAGGTGGATTTTTACATAGCGGCACATTTTTACTTGTTGATAATAAAAGGAGAATTAGAGGCATATACGATGGTACAGATAAGACTGAAATATCAAAAATAAAAAACGACATTGAAACTCTTCTTATGTCTGATTCTTATTAAGTCTTTCTAAATACTTTCCAAGAATATCATACTCAATATTTACTTTTTGATTTTTTAAAATATTTCTAAAATTTGTTTTGGAATAAGTATGAGGAATAATTGCTACTGAAAAGAAATTATCTTTTACATCAAAACAAGTTAGACTTACTCCATTTATTGTTATACTTCCTTTCTCAACAACATATTTTAAATAATTATTAGTTTCAAAAGTAAACAACCAATTATTTCCATTGTCAATTACCTCTTTACAAACAGCAACATCATCTACATGACCTTGGACAATATGTCCATCTAATCTATCACTTATCTTTAAGCTTCTTTCAATATTTATTTCGGATCCTATTTCCAGATCTGAAAATCTGCTTTTTTTGATGGTTTCTGGTACTAATGTTGTTTTATGAGATGTGTCCGAATTGTGTGTAACAGTAAGACATACTCCGTCATGAGATACGCTTTCGTCAACCCTCAAATCTCGACTAATACTACTCTGTATAGTTAAATTTAAATTTTCTTTGTCGTAATTTAAATCCTCTATAACTCCAGTTGTCTCAACAATTCCTGTGAACATTTTTAATGTGTTTTATAATTACTATGCAAACATAAAAGTTAAATTTGCTTTAGAAAATAAAAAATGAAAGATAAAGTCATAGACTGCAAAGACACTAAAATATCAATCAGTGAAATGGTTCTACCAAACCATACAAATAATTTAGATACACTTTTTGGAGGAAAACTTATGTATTGGATGGATATGGCTGCCGCTATTTGTGCTAACAAAAACACAAAAAAAATATCTGTAACTGCCTCAGTTGATAATATTACATTTAAGTCTCCCATTTTTAAAGGCGATATAGTTACAATAACTGCATTTATAACAAGGGTATTTAATACATCTATGGAGATTTTTATTGAGGTCAGCTCTCAAAACAGCGAATCTCAAAAATCAGTAATTAGCAATAGTGCGTTCTTTACTTTCGTTACCTTAAATGAAAAAAGGAAACCTGTTAAATCAATTGAAGTAAAACCAAATACAGAAGAGGAAAAAAAACTTTTTAATGGTGCCCTTAGGAGAAGGCAACTAAGACTAATACTTGCAGGGAAAATGAAACCTGAGGAAGCAGATGAGCTAAAATCAATATTTAATTAAAAATTTCAGCTAATTTTCGTGAGAGATTTGGACCCCTTAAATCTGTATGCTTGGCAATTATCTTGCCGTCAGGATCTAATAGAAAAGCACTAGGAATTCTGTCTACATTATATAACTCTGCAGCCTCTGACTGATAATATTTTAAATCAGAAACGTTGATCCATGGCAATTTATCTTGTTTAATACCTCTAACCCAATCTTCTTTGGTCCTATCTAATGAAACCTGATAAACATCAAATCCATAAGATTTATAATTATTGTAATTTTCTACAATATTAGGATTTTCTTCCCTACATGGTCTGCACCAAGCTGCCCAAAAATCTAATAATACATATTTACCTCTTAACGAGGCCAATGAAATTGGTACACCACTTGTATCATTTAATATTATGTCAGGTGCTACACTCCCGATAGAGATAGATTTAATCTTTATCAGCTTATTCTCAAAATTTTTAAAGTAAGAATTATCCTTAAACTCCTCGGTATAATTGTTATATATAGTTTCCCAAAAAGTGAGATTTTCTTCTATATCAAGATAATCTGCAGTGACTAGTACTGCAAGAGAGCTTTTAGCACTTGATAAATAATCTTTTAATGAAAGTTCAAACTGATTTTTTTTGAAATCAAACTCAGATTGAATACTATTTACAAGCTCAAAGTCTCTGTTCTGGCTGGCTTCAACAAAATTTATATTAAGTTCTCTAATCTCTGATCTATAATTTGTGATCTTATTTTCAATAGATTTCAGTATTTCAGTATCATCAGAACCATTAACAGTAAATTCAAATAAAGAGTTTGAATCATCGACAAATATATCCACGTCTGATTTATCTAAAATAAGATCTAAACTTGTGTATCCCATGAAATCGAGCCTGAATAAAGTAGATTCAAAAACAAAAATATTGAACTCAATTTCATCTTCAACAAAATTTGCAGATTCAACTAATTCTATGGAATAATCAGAATTCACCTTTTGTAATCTTACCTCATCATAATTTCCTGAACCATCAATTTTAACAGATATTTTTATCTTCTCAGTTCCATTACTCGGATTTTCACCACAAGACAGAAATATCAAAAATGATATGAAAAGTAGAACATTGAAGGCTTTATGGAATTGCATATAAATTAATGTATTAGTATTTGTTTGCTTTAATCTAAAAACGATAAAACAAACTATTTGTTTAAGATTGATTCTAAAATGATTTTACCCTCATTTATTACTTTTTTTATCCCCTCTTTATTTTTACCACCAGCAGTCGCCAAAAACTTTTGACCCCCACCTGATCCTTCAATATGAGTTGCTAACTTATTTATTATGTCGTTCGCATCAATATCTAATTTATCCAATAAATTTTTTGAAATCATTATTAAAATTAGCGGTTTATTTGAGTCTAGAAGTGTACCAAGAAAAATCATATTTTTTAACTCTTTTTCTAATTCAAAAGCGATTTGTTTAACAAAATTCATCTTCTCATCTTTAAAGTCATTAATAAGAAGGTTAACATTTTTTATTTTTAATACTGAAGAATTAAGTTCAGACTTAATTTGTTTTTTCCTTTCATTATTTTTCAAATCAATTTCTTTTTCTAAAGCTTTATTCTTTGTAATAAGGGAGTTTACTGATTCAAGAATATCTTTTGATTTTAATAAATTTTTAAGTTCACTAATTGTCTTAGAATCCAATTTAGATATCCTTTCTGACTCAACAGATGTTGATGCTTCAATTCTTCTTACACCAGATGAAATAGAGGATTCTGAAAGAATTTTAAACTGTCCTATCTCAGAAGTACTACCTACATGCGTACCTCCGCACAGTTCTAAAGAAAACTTATCATCAATGCTTACCACCCTAACCTTGTCCCCATATTTTTCACCAAAAAGAGCAGTAGCACCTTTCTTTTTAGCATCCTCAATGTTGACATTGTTTTCAATTTTAACTTTAATATTTTCAAAAATCTTGTCGTTAACTATATCGCTTATTTTTTCTAAGGAATCAACATCAATTTTAGAAAAATGTGAAAAATCAAACCTTAATATTTTTTCATTTACTAGTGACCCCTTTTGTGAAATATGATTACCTAATGTATCTCTTAAAGCCGAATGGAGCAAATGAGTGGCAGAATGATTTTTAGAGATAAACTCTCTCCTATTTTTATCAATCTCAATTTTAATTTTATCATCTAGTGAGCTAGGAAGTTTTTCTGCAAGATGTATAACTAAATCATTTTCTTTAAAAGTGTCAAGAACTCTTATTTTTTCATTACCATCGTAAATAACACCTTTATCTCCAACTTGACCCCCAGACTCAGGATAAAAAGGTGTCTTATCAAAGACTAGATGAAAATTTGTATTTTCATCCTCACTGACCTTTCTGTACATAATAATTTGAGATAGTGAATTATCTTCCTCATACCCAATAAATGAGGTCAGTTTTTTACCTTTCTTTAGAATTTTCCATTCATCAGATATTGCTTTACTCACATTCCTTGATCTGTTTCGTTGAGTTTCTAGCAGTTCATTAAATTTCTCTTTATCGATGTTGATTCCCTTCTCTCTAAAAATAAGCTCAGTTAGGTCAATAGGAAAACCATACGTATCATATAACTCAAAAACTAATTCTCCCGATACCTTTTTAGAAGATTCTCCATATTCATTTATTTTCTTTAATCCTTTATCAAGAGTTGATAAAAAAGTCTTCTCTTCCTCTAGAATTACCTCCTTTATAAAATCACTCTGAGAACTTAGATTTTTAAAAATATCTTTATACTCTACAATTACTGATTGAGATAACTCATTAAGAAAAGGTTCTTTCAATTGAAGTGTTGAGTATCCATATCTTACTGCTCTCCTTAAAATTCTCCTTATAACATAACCTGCCTTATTATTTGATGGTATAGCACCGTCCGATATAGTTAATACAATTGCCCTTATATGGTCACAAATTACCCTAAATGCTATATTTATTTCTTTTTCTACTCCATACTTTTTTCCTGAAATTTTTTCTAATGATTTTATTATTGACCTAAAAATATTAGTATCATATGTAGATGTTAGTGAATCTATAGCCATAGAAAGTCTTTCTAAGCCCATCCCTGTGTCAACATGTTTTTCTGGTAAATTCTCTAAGGAACCATCAATTTTTCGATTGAATTCTATGAATACTAAGTTCCATATCTCAATTACTTCTGGGTGATCCTTATTTATAAGTTTTGAGGTAGGGACTGCTTGAATCTCTTTAGGGTCTCTCAAATCGATGTGTATCTCAGAGCAGGGACCGCATGGACCAGTTTCTCCCATTTCCCAAAAGTTATCTTTCTTAGAACCATCAATTATTTTAGATTGAGGTACAATTTGTTTCCAAATTTCTAAAGATTCTAAATCTCTAGACAACTTGTCAGACTTATCTCCTCCAAAAATTGTAACATAAAGTCTTGACTCGTCTAATTTATATTCTTTGGTCAAAAGTTCCCATGCCCATTTTATTGCGTCCTCTTTAAAATAATCTCCGAATGACCAGTTTCCCAACATCTCAAACATGGTGTGATGGTATTTATCAATACCAACTTCCTCAAGGTCATTGTGCTTACCACTTACTCTCAAGCATTTTTGAGTATTAGCAATTCTTTTATTTTGTGATTTAGTATTTCCAAGAAAAATATCTTTAAATTGATTCATACCTGCATTTGTAAACATTAAAGTTGGATCATCTTTAACTGTGATAGGAGCTGATTCAATAATGGAATGTCCTTTATTTTTAAAAAAATCAAAAAATATCTGTCTAATTTTTTTGGTATCCATATGAGTTATAAATCAATGAATATTTTTATTTTTGCAAATATAGAATATAAAATTAGGCTATTTTCTACTAATTATGGGAAAACAGAAATATTATTACAATACAGAAACTTGTAAATTTGAAAAAGTCAAAAAGACTAAAAAAGAACAGTTTCTTAATATTACCGGTTTTCTTACTTTAATTCTTATAACGAGTATAGGGCTAGTCAGCATCTATGACGCCTACTTCGAGTCACCAAAAATTATCCAACTAAAAAAAGAAAATAGTGAGTTACAAACACACTATGAAATACTAAATAAGGAAGTAAACATTGCCTACAAAATGTTAGAGAATTTAGAACAAAGAGATGATAATATTTATAGAATAATTTTTGAATCTGAACCAATACCTAAATCAGTAAGAAAAGTTGGTATAGGAGGTATAAACAGATATAAAGACTTACTCGATGGAAATCTTGAAAGAGAAGATTTATTAATTGATAACTATGCCAAAATAGATGAATTAAAGAGGAAACTTTATATTCAAACTAAATCATATGATGATTTATATAATATGGCTGTAAATAAGGAAGAATTAGTTGCAGCAATACCAGCTATTCAACCAGTTTCTAATAAAGATCTTAAAAGACTTGCCTCTGGTTTTGGCAGAAGAATTGATCCATTCTTAAAAGTTAAAAGAATGCATTATGGGCTTGACTTTTCAATAAAAGTCGGAACACCTATATATGCAACTGCTGATGGAAAAGCTGTAGTAGTCAAAACTTCATTTGGAGGGTTTGGTAAACATATTTATCTAGATCACGGTAATGGGTACAGAACAGTATATGCCCACTTAGATAAATTCAATATAAAAAGAGGTCAAAAAGTTAAAAGAGGTGAATTAATTGCATATAGTGGTAACTCAGGAAGATCAACTGCTCCTCACCTACATTATGAAGTTCATAAAAATGGAGAAAAAGTAAACCCAATAAACTTTTTCTTCAATGATCTTACACCTAGTCAATATGAGGAGGTAATTAAGATTGCTTCCGTTGAAAATCAAGCACTAGGTTCAACATACTAGTATGCCGTATAAGGAGAGAGAAATTAAAAAAAAATATTTCACAATAGGTGAAGTAGCAAATAATTTAAATCTATCCACTTCACAAATACGTTTTTGGGAAACAGAGTTTGATGAACTAAACCCTAGGAAAAACTCTAAAGGCTCTAGAAAATTTACAGAAAAGGACATAAATGTTTTAAAAACAATTCAATCCCTCCTAAAGAACAAAAAATTTACAATTGATGGTGCAAAAAAAATTATCAAAAAAGAAATAAATATTAATTATAACGGTAATGATGAAATAATTGAAAAATTAAATGCAGTCAAAGAAAAATTATTGTATTTAAAAAAAAAGATTTAGTCAATTCCTAAAATTTCGTTTAATTCTTCTTTGTTACTACCTGAGTCGGCAAAATCATCAAATTGTTTTTCTGATACATTTATAATATGATCTGATATAAACTTTGATCCTTCCTCAGCTCCCTGGATATTACTTTTTATACAACATTCCCACTCTAATACTGCCCAACCATCATATCCATATTTTGTTAGTTTTGAAAAGATTGATTTAAAATCAATTTGACCATCTCCTAATGATCTGAAACGTCCTGGTCTATCTTTCCAATCAGCATACCCTCCATAAACACCAGCTTTACCATTCGAATTAAATTCAGCGTCTTTGACGTGGAACATTTTAATATATTCATGATAAATATCAATATGAGATAAATAATCTAGTTGTTGAAGTATAAAATGACTTGGATCATAAAGCATCTTAACTCTTGAATGGTTATTGGTGTACTTTAAGAATTTTTCAAAAGTTAAGCCATCATGTAAGTCTTCACCTGGATGTATTTCATAACATAGATCAACATCATTACTATCATATTCATTCAATATAGGAAGCCATCTCCTTGAAAGCTCTTTGAAAGCAGTATGAACTAAACCATCAGGTCTTTGAGGCCACGGATACATATATGGCCAAACTAATGCACCAGAAAAAGTCACATGAACTTTTATACCTAAATTCTTAGACGCTTTTGCAGCAAGAATTAATTGATTTGTTGCCCACTCTGTTCGCTTTTTAGGATCATTTCTAAATTCTTTCGGAGCAAAACCATCAAACATTTTATTATATGCAGGATTTACTGCAACAAGTTGTCCTTGAAGATGTGTACTTAGCTCAGTGATATCAACTCCGTATGAATTAATTTTTGCTTTATATTCATCCGCAAAATCTTTGCTTTCAGCAACTTTCTCTAAATCAATGCACCTAGGATCCCATGTTGGAATTTGTACTCCCTTATATCCTAATTTTGAAACCCATTTACAAATATTTTCCATATTATTAAATGGTTTTTCATCGTCCATAAATTGTGCTAAAAATATTGCAGGTCCTTTAATTGTTTTCATAGTTTATACGTTAGTCCATTCAGAGCTTTTTGATGATTCAATTACGGCATCAATAAATTTCATACCTCTATAACCATCTTCTACAGTAGGATAATCATAAATTGAATCATTGTCTTTTTTCTCAATAAAGTTTACCACAGAATAAGCAAAATTTCTATAAATATTTGCAAAAGCCTCAATAAATCCCTCAGGATGACCTGATGGTGTTCTACAATGTGCCAGTGCAAAATCAGATAAATAAGAATTATCAACACCTGCTCTAAGAATTTGATTTGGTCCATCACTTAATTTATGGATTAAAGTATTTGGAGTAGAGTGCTTCCACTCAATCCCTCCCTTATCTCCCCAGACTCTAATTTTTAAATCATTCTCCTCTCCTGTTGCTATTTGGCTTGTCATCAAATTACCTTCAATATTATCTTCAAGAGAAATTAAAACATTACCATCATCTTCTAGTAACCTTCCCTCTACAAAAACATTTACTTTAGATAACAATCTCTTAATTTTTTTTCCAGTAACATACTCAACCATGTTAGCTGCATGAGTACCAATGTCACCCATACTCCCAGCTTTTCCAGATTTAGTTGGATCTGTCCTCCATGATGCCTGTTTATTATTATCTTTTTCCAACATCGTACTTAACCAACCTTGAGGGTATTCAACTGCTACCTTTCTTACTTTACCAATTTTACCATCTAGCACTAAACTTCTTGCTTGTTTAACCATAGGGTATCCTGTATAAGTATGTGTTACTGCAAATGGAATTTTTGTTTTTTCAACCTTATCGTGCAGTATCTTAGCCTGTTCTGTGTCAAAAGTCATTGGTTTATCAATAATAACAGGTAAACCTTTTTCTAAAGATTTAATTGCTGGATCAAAATGCAAGTGATTTGGTGTTACAATTGAAACTACATCAATTCTTTGATTTTCAGATATGTTTGATTCTTTCTCAAGCATTTCTTCATAGTTTTCATAGATTCTTGAAGGATCTAAAAAAAGTTTTTCTCCTGTAAGTTTAGAATTTTCATAATCTGAGCTAAAGGATCCAGCCGTTAATTCATAGCAATTATCTAAAAGTGCAGCATTTCGGTGAATTGCTCCTATAAAGGAGCCCTCACCTCCTCCAATCATACCTAATTTTAATTTTCTCATTATTATGAATTTAAATATTTATTTAATTAAAGAAGAATAGAATTATCAATTTTAGTTTTATCAAGCTTATAAAATTCACTAAATACAGAAAAAGGTTTTCTTTTATTTTTTATCCTATCATAACTTCCATCCTCATTCAATATATATGCATTTTTATTATCTCTCAGATTATAATTCAAAATTGTAATTGCTTGTTTTTTTATGAATTCATCATTGATTTTGAACAGTGACTCAACTCTTCTTTTAAAACTTCTAATCATAACATCAGCACTCCCTGAATATATTAGAGGATCACCAGAATTATGAAAATAATACAATCTACTATGTTCTAAATATTCACCAATAATAGAAATGACTTTAATATTTTCACTGAGATTTTTTCTTTCAGGTCTTAAACAACAGATACCTCTTACAATTAAATATATAACGACTCCTTTATTACTTGCTTCATATAATTTGTTAATTACGTGTTTATCCTGAAGAGAATTAATTTTTATGCATATTTTACCCTCTTTACCTTTTTGAACATTTAATATTTCTTTATCAATAAGTTCAAGAATTTTATCTCGCATGTAAATTGGTGCGGTAATTAAATTTTCATAATCGTCAGGAATTGAATGACCTGTTATAACATTAAAAAACTCTAAAGCATCCTTTGTGTATTTTTTTTTGGATGTCATTAGACTTAAATCTGTGTAAAGTTTTGAGGTTGTTTCATTATAATTTCCAGTACCTAAATGTGCATAATTTTTAACTTTTTTTCCCTCTCTTCTAACCACTAACAATAGTTTAGTATGTGTTTTTAATGCTCCTATTCCATAAATAACATAGCAACCAGATTTCTCTAATTTATAGCCATTCTTAAGATTATTTTCTTCATCAAATCTTGCTTTAGCCTCAAATAAGACCGAAACGTGTTTTCCATTCTCTGAAGCTTTTAAAAGTGCATCAATTACTCTTGAATTTTTTGCTGTTCTGTATAGAGTAATCTTAATTGATAAAACATTTGGATCTTCAGCAGCTTCATATAAAAACTGAATAACTGGTTCAAAAGAATTATAAGGGTGATGAAGTAGAATATCTTTATCTGATAAAATATCAAAAATGTTTTTATCTGATTTATTATCAAAATCAAATGGAAGTATAGGTTTCTTTCTCTCAGATAATAATTCAGAAAACTCTTCAAAGTTGATGATCTGATTTAATGATGTTAAATCAATTATCGATTCTTTTTTTACTTCAAATAAATTTTTATCACCAACGTCCAATATATCTTTAAGTTTGGAAACTAAATGATGATCATATTCCTCTTGAATTTCAATTCTAACAACTCTACTAAATTTTCTGTCTTTTAATTTTTGCTTGAGTTCTTCCAGAAAATTGGTTTCAATATCCTCTGATTCTTCTAAAGTAAAGTCTCCATTTCTAATTATTCTAAATAGAGATATTGATTCAATCGTCACATTCCTAAAAAACTTTTTAATGTATTTATGAATGATTTTTTCGATTGGAATAAATATAATTTTTTCGTCAATCTTGTATTCAAAAAATCTTGGAATGTTTACAGGTATTTGAATAAATGATATTTTTCTTTTATTAGTGTTGTCCGATGATTTTGTTATAACACCATATATTAAAACCTTATTCATTAGGATAGGGAATGAATGAAGATTATCAAATACCATTGGAGTAAGCATTGGAAATATTGTCTTTTTAAAATATTTCTTAATCTTTTTCTTACCGTCCTCATCTAATGATTCAATATCGCCGAGATAAATAGAATTTTTAATCATCTCAGGGATAATTTTATCACAAAAATTTTTATAAAATTTTTTAAAGAAAACTTGACACTCTCCTAACAAGTGATCTCTAAAAGGCAATTCTCTCAATCCACAGTAATCGAATCTTTTTTTATTATTATCAATGTAGTTATATAAGCTACCAACTCTGATTTCAAAAAATTCATCAAAGTTTGAAGAAACTATAGACTGAAATTTAAGTCTTTCAAGAACATTTTTTTTTGAATCTTTTGCCTGGTCTAAGACTCTATAATTAAAATTGAGCCAACTGAGATCTCTACTAATGAGATTACTCTCATGTATTTTACTTTTGTCCATTAGAGATTATCTAAAACAGACATTACCTCTTTGACATGCTTTCTAGATTCTTCTAAAAGCTTTAGTTCCTCGGAATTTAAATTCAACTCAATCACTTTCTCAACACCATTTGAACCTAGGACTACAGGAACACCAAGATAACAGTCATCTATCCCATACTCCCCCTCAAGTTTAATACAAACAGGAAAAATTCTTTTTTGATCTTTTATAATTGCCTCTACCATCTGAGCTGCTGCAGAACCAGGAGCATACCAAGCAGATGTTCCCATTAACTTTACTAACTCACCACCACCAAACTTTGTTCTTTCTATGATATCATTCAGTTTTTCATCTTCAATCAACTCAGTTACAGGTATTCCAGATACTGTTGTATATCTAGGTAATGGAACCATTGTATCTCCATGACCTCCCAGTAGTAAAGCTTGAATATCTTTTGTTGAGACATTCAACTCTTCAGAAATAAATGCTCTAAAACGAGCAGTATCAAGTATTCCTGCCATTCCCATTATTCTCTCCCTTGGAAATTTTGATGTTAAATGTGCCTGATATGTCATAACATCAAGAGGATTAGAAACAATTATTATAATACAGTTAGGAGAATATTTTATAATATTTTCAGTTACGGAAGTTACAATCTTTGCATTGGTTCCAATAAGATCATCTCTTGACATTCCAGGTTTTCTTGGTAAGCCAGATGTGATTACAACAACGTCTGAATTACTTGTTAGTGTATAATCATTTGTAGATCCAGTTGTTTTTGAATCATATAAATTGATAGGAGCCTTTTGAAATATATCCAGAGATTTTCCCTCCGATAAACCTTCTTTTATATCAACCAAAACAATTTCATTACATACTTCTCTATAAGCTAAGACATCAGCACACGTAGCACCAACATTTCCTGCTCCTACAACTGTTACTTTCATATTATTTATTTTAATCAAAATTAGATAAGATGAGTAAAACCATCCTATAAAAAATTAAATTATTTCAAGGTTTAAAATCTTTTTTGTGTAATTATCTACTTTATACTTATCACTAATCTGTTGTCCAACAAGCCAAACAATATTATTTTTATTGTCTTCAAGAACAAGCTGATGTATCTTATCAATATAATTTAGTTTAATATCAGAAATATAACTTGATACCTTTTTCTGATTTCTCATTCCCAAAGGAGAAAAAGAATCACCTTCAGAATAATTTCTATATGTTATAGGAAATTGAATTTTATCATAATCCAATTGAGCGTTTTTCTTATTTTTATTAATTGAAATTTCTCCTTTATTAAAAATATTTCCTCTGATTTTGAAATGACCACAGTTTACCTCTCTAATACTTTTTGAAGTTATTTTAGTATTAAACTCATAATCAAGTGGAGTAATTATGAGTTTTTTTCTGTCACCTATTAATTGATGAGTTTTTGAAATTAACTTTTTGTTAATCTTTTCAATTGAAGGTATGTGTTTTTCAATTTGAGAAAATGAAAATCCATATTCTCCTAATAACTCATAAAATAAAATTAAATCCTCTCTCAAATGGACAATGAAAGATTTATCAATTATGACAAAATTATCTTCAATAGTTACATATTTTTCTTTGAACTTATCTAGTTTATCATTTATAAAATTTTCAGTGAGCCTCAACCTATTTACTGATGTTGAAATTGAATGAATAAATGATGGGTTGATTTCCTTAAGGATTGGGAGAATATTTTTTCTGATTTTATTTCTATTATATAAATTCGTCTTGTTCGATGAGTCCTCACTCCATTTTATTTTATTTTTTTTTGCATAGTTGATTATTATTTCTTTCTCAAAAGATAACATAGGCCTTAAAATTTGATTTTTTGATTCAGGAATTCCAAGTAAACCCTTGAAGCCTGTTGTTCTTAAAAAATTAAGTAGGATTGTTTCAATGTTATCATCTGCATGATGAGCAGTGACCAAATAATCATAACTAAATTCATTCATAAGACTTTTAAACCACTCATACCTTTTTTCTCTTGCTAACATTTGAAAAGATTTGCCTGTACTTTGTTTATCAATTCTAAATATTTCTGAATGAAAATTAATTTTATTTTCAGCACAAATAGATTTAATCATTTCGATTTCATTATCTGATTCTTTTCTTGATTTATAATTGCATGAAGCAACAGAGAAATTAAGATTAGATATAATCATAAGGTCATAGAGAACCATTGAATCAACCCCACCACTTACCGCACATAGGAATGATTTTTCTTTAATATCTATATCATTGATGTTAAAAAATTTTAAAAATGATTCCTTATCTAGTTGTAATTTCATAATACAAATTTAATAATTGATCATTGCATTATAATAAAAGTTTTATCTATCTATTTTTACATAATGAAAATAATTCCATATATAATTTTCTTTATATCTATCTATTCATTACCAGCTTATGGTCAAAAAAGAGAGAAAATTAAATATGAGGCAGATGAGCTAAAATTTCAGAGAATAAATAAGGAACCTGTCAGAAAATTAATTAATAATGTAATTTTTATTCAAGGAGAAACTGAAGTTCGATGCGATTCTGCTAATTTTTACAATAAAAAAAATCTTATGGAGGCGTATGGTAATGTTAAAATTTATAATTCTGACTCATCAGTAATAACTTCAAATATTCTAATATACGACGGTAACAAAAAAATTGCTCAACTAAGAGGAAACGTAATATATGTTAAAGATCAACAAGAGATTAAAACACAAAAACTTGATTACTATATTGATGAAAAAAAAGGATTATATTTTGATGGAGGAAGACTAAGAGATGAAACTAATAATCTTAAGAGTTTTAATGGTACGTTTTTTGGTGATAGAAATATATCTTCATTCTCTAAAAAAGTTGAATTCCGAGGGAAAGATTATATCATGTATTCAGATTCAATGATATATAATACTGAAACAAAAGAGGCAACAACATTCGGTTTCTCAGAAATAATTTCAGATGATAGTGTCATGATAAATTCATTAGGAGGTAGCTATAATGAATCGAATTTAAATACAAGTCTTACATCCAGTACGATTGAAACGAACGAGTACATACTTGAAGCTGATATTATTACTTATAATGAATCAGAAAAGGTTTACGAAGCAAATCAGAATGTAAAATTAAAAATTAAAGATTCTGACTATTACATATTAGGTAATTCTGGTATTTATGACAGAGAAAAAGAATTAACCAAAATTTTTGATGAACCATTACTCAAAAAAAATATAGAAAATGATACATTTTATCTTTCCTCGGATACAATCTTAGCCTACGGAGACAACAAAGACATCACTATGCTCAAAGCATATAATAATGTAAAATTTTACAGAAGTCAATTCACAGGAAGGTCTGATTCAATAAAATTTAGTCTCAGTGATTCTATTATAACTATGTTTAATGACCCAGTCGTTTGGAATGGCAAAAATCAAATATCATCTGATACTATAAACTTTATCTTAAATGAAAATAATATAGAAGAGATGAATTTAATTAAAAATGCTTTTATAATCTCAGAAGATACCCTTAAAAACTTTAATCAAATAAAAGGAAGGTTAATGAAGGCTGAATTTGATGAAAATAACAACATAAAATCTATTAATGTCAAAGGAAATGGAGAAACCATATATTATGCTCTTGATGAGAGCATGGAAAATATGATAGGTTTAAACTATATTATTTGTAGTGATCTAAGATTAAATTTTAAGGAAAATGAAATAAGTAATATTATATTTTATAAAAATCCTCAAGCAAAATTAATACCACCTCACGAAATATCTAAAGATGACCAATATATTGAATCTTTTCGTTGGAGAGAAAGTGAGAAACCAACCATTCAGGATGTTGTTTACTATCTAAGAAAAAAGATATATTTGCGCAATGATAAATAAATTACTTTTTTTTAAAATTTTCCTAATGCTAATTCTTACTTCTTGCAGTGAATACAGAAAGATTTTAAAGTCAACTGGTTACCAAAAGAAATTAGATGCTGCAATAGAATACTATGAAGAAGAGAAGTATTTTAAAGCAAGTACTTTATTTAAAGATATTAAACCCCTAGTCAAAGGAAGTGAAGAATCTGAAATTGTTGATTTTTACTTTGCTTACTCTCTATATAATCTAGAACAGTATGAAACTAGTGCAAAATATTTTAAATCTTTTATTGAACTTTTTTCTAGAAGCGAAAGGGTTATTGAGGCGGAGTATTTATATGCATATTCTTTATATAAAACATCTCCTAACTCAAATCTTGATCAATCTACAACGGTAGAAGCCATAAATGCAATTCAAAATTTTATAAACAAATATCCATACAATGATTTTTCAAAAGAAGCTAACGAGATAATTGATGAGTTGCAGGTAAAATTGGAAACAAAAAATTTTGAAAATGCTCAGCAATATTTTAAAACAAGGAACTATAAATCAGCTATAATTGCATTAGAAAATTTTAAGAAAGATTTCCCAGACTCAAAGTTTAATGATCAAGGAATGTTTTTAAAAATTTTATCTCAATACAATATAGCTTCAAATAGCTTTCAAAACCTCCAAGAAGATAGATTTAGGGATTTGATCGATTTATATTTAGATTTTGTAGACGAATATCCCTCAAGTACGTATAGGATAGAGGCTGAGAAGATGTACCTTGAAAGTTTAAATATATTAAGTAACTTTGCAACACAAAAAAAATAATATCATGAAAATTAAATCAAAAATAACCCATCTAAATGTTGATGAAATTGCATCAAAAACAGGAAATATCTATAAGTCTGTTAGAGTTATTGGAAAAAGAGCTAGACAACTCTCTGCAACACAAAAAGAGGAATTAAATGAGAAACTTGCTGAATTTGCTTCTGATGTAGATAACCTAGAGGAAGTTTTTGAAAACAGAGAGCAGATAGAAATATCAAGATACTTTGAAAGGCTTCCTAAATCAACTACTGTTGCTGCTGAAGAGTTAGTTGAAGATGAGTTATTTTTTAGAAAGCCTAGTGAAGAAGAGGAAGATAATACTGAGATTAAATAATTCAAATAATTTCTAATGTTAAGAGTTTTCGTACTATTTCTATTGTACACAACTCCATTAATAAGTCTGAGTCAGGAACTAAATTCAAAGGTTTTAGTAAATACAGATAAACTCCAGTCTTCAGAAAAATTACTTTTTGAGGAAATGCAGACTAACATAGAGCAGTTTCTAAATAGCCAGATTTGGACCAATGATAAATTTAATTCCCAAGAAAAAATAAACTGTAATTTTATAATCAATATAATAAATCAACCCTCATCAAATCAATACGAGGCTACAGTTCAAATAGTATCTTCAAGGCCAATTTACAACTCCTCATACGAAACAATATTACTTAACCATGGAGATAGAGAATGGATATTTGAATATTTTCCATCTCAAACAATTGAATTTGTTGAAAATGGATTTAATGATAATTTAACCTCACTTTTATCATTCTATGCATACCTAATAATTGGTATTGATTATGATTCTTTTCAAGAAAAGGGAGGTGAAGAAAATTTCAAAGCTGCCTGGAAAATCTTAAATCAATCTCAGAACTCAGGTTACAAGGGTTGGGATCAGTTTGGTTCGAGAAAAAATAGATATTGGATATGTGAAAATTTCCTTAATCCAGAATTTGAAAAAGTTAGAAAAGCAATCTATAATTATCATATAAAAGGAATGGACAATTTCTATAGTAATCCTGAAGAGTCAAGATCTACTATTTTAAATGAAATGAATTCTTTAAATAGCGTAAATAAAAAGAATTTCAATTCAGCCATACTAAGTATATTTATCGATGCGAAAGCAAATGAGTTGACTAACGTTTTTAAAGGTGGAAACTTAACAGAAAGAAGACAAGCTTTCAATATTTTAAGTGAGATATCTCCCTCCAATATAGATATATTTAATAAAATGCTAGAATGAAAACTTTAAAGAATAAATTAATTCCTAACTTCTTGAAAGAATATATAATTTATTATCAGGAAAACGGTTTTAAGAAGACAATTCAAAAGTTTGGTATAAAACTAATAGCAACAATTATTGTATTTTATTTTGTTAGAGACACTATACTTTATATAATAATTCCTTACTTTGCTCTAAAAGGAATTTTTAATTTTTAAGTAATGATTTTAAAAGGGAAAAAAGGTATAATTTCAGGTGCACTTGATGAAAGTTCTATAGCATGGAAAGTTGCCGAAAGATGCAATGAAGAAGGTGCAGAATTTACACTAACTAATGCGCCAATGGCTATGAGAATGGGAAAAATCAATGAACTAGGAGAAAAGTGCAATGCCGAAGTAATTGGAGCTGACCTTACATCAATTGAAGAAATTGAAAATTTATATGAAGAATCATTATCTAAAATGAATGGAAAAATAGATTTTATACTGCACTCTGTAGGTATGTCTCCAAACGTTAGGAAAAAAAAGGAATATGGTGACCTTAATTACGATTGGCTAAATAAAACTTTAGATGTTTCGGCAATTTCCTTTCATAAAATGCTTCAAGTTGCAGAGAAAAATAATGTTTTAAATGAATGGTCCTCATCGGTTGCATTATCATATGTCGCCGCTCAGAGAACTTTTCCTTTTTACTCAGACATGGCAGAAGCAAAATCATTACTTGAGTCAATAGCCAGAAGCTACGGTTACAGACTTGGTAAGCTTAATAATTCTAGAGTTAATACTATATCGCAATCCCCAACCATAACTACTGCTGGATCCGGAATTAGTGGATTTCAAGCATTTTTTAATTACGCTGAGAAAATGTCTCCTTTGGGTAATGCAACAGCTGATGAGTGTGCAAATTATTGTATATTTTTATTTTCTGACATGAGTAAGAAAATAACAATGCAAAATTTATTTCACGATGGTGGATTTTCATCAACTGGAATTTCAGAAGATATTATTGAAGATTTTAGTTAAGAAATGCTTCTATATCCTAATGCC
Source organism: uncultured Marinoscillum sp. (assembly GCA_902523065.1). Classification (GTDB taxonomy): domain Bacteria; phylum Bacteroidota; class Bacteroidia; order Cytophagales; family MED-G16; genus MED-G16. Next base: position 278,610 of record CABYXZ010000002.1, on the reverse strand, counting down.
AAAATAAATATTGGTTTAAATATCACAGAGAAACTAAAATCTGGATATCATAATATTGAATCTTGCTTCTGTCCTGTAAGCCTATTTGACATAATTGAAGTAAAAGAATCAGATACATCTGAATTAATAGAAACAGGAATTCCTATTAAATGTAAAGATGAGGACAACTTGATTTTAAAAGTTCTTAATAATTTACCTCAAAGGAAGAATTATAAGATTCATTTACATAAAAATATACCTATTGGATCAGGATTAGGTGGAGGATCATCAGATTCCGCAATCCTACTAAAATATTTGAACGCAGAAAATGGATCAAAACTTTCAAAAAAAAATCTTTACTCGATTGCGAATACAATAGGTAGTGACTGTCCTTTTTTCATTGATAATAAGATAAAGTACGTGACAGGTACCGGTAATATCCTTGATAAAATAAATATTGATATGAATAATAAATATATCATAATATATTGTCCAAATGAAAAAATATCTACGGCAGAAGCTTACAACACAATAAAACCAAAAAAGGGAAATTATAATTTAAAAGAAGTATTAGAAAACGAGAATTTAGAAAATTGGGATAAGTATGTGAAAAATGATTTTGAACCATTTGCTATGAAAAAAATTAAAGGTCTCAAAAAAATTAAAAATAATTTTATTGACAGAGGTGCTAAATTTGTGAGTTTATCAGGAAGTGGATCATCTATTTTTGGAATATTTGATAGAATAGATTCAGCAGAATGCTTTACTGGGATGAAAAATATATATTTTACAGAGGTGATTCACTAAAATGTTTCCAACCAAAGGATTTTAATTCATCTTCACTCCCGTCAATACTTACTATAATTTTTTTGCTATTATTAGTAAAAAAACCAATTGGAGTTAAAGATTCATTTTCAATTTTTTTAAAATCTTCAGGACTTAAAGAAAACAATAATTCATATTCCTCTCCACCATTTAAAACTGAAGATAAATAATCTATTTCAAGTTCTTTTGCCGCAGTCATTACATCATTTGAAATCGGTAGTTTTTCTTCAAAAATTTTGAATCCAAGATTTGAAGAATCACTTAAATGCATTAGATCAGATGATAACCCATCTGAAATATCTATCATTGAATTAGGAATTACATCATTTTTTAAAAAATGATCAATGATATCGCCTCTTGCCTTTGGCCTTAACTGTTTTTCTATAATGTTTTTGTATTTTTCTAAATTAGGTTGATTTTTTGGATCTTTAATAAAATTTGATTTTTCTCTCTGAAGAATTCTTAAACCAACATATGATCTTCCAAGGTCGCCAGAAACACAAATCACATCATTAGCTTTTGCTCCGTTTCTTCTTACTATTTTTTTTTCTTCAATTGATCCCAATGCCGTACAGGAAATTGTCATTCCTGAAATTGATGATGACGTATCACCACCGAGCAAATCTATATTATATTCACCGCAGGCAATTTTGACTCCTTCATAGAATTCTAAAATAGCATCAGATCTAAACTTACTACTTACTGCAATATTTAAGATAATTTGAGAAGGTATTGCATTCATAGAATAAATATCTGACAAATTAACAATTACAGACTTATAACCAAGATGCTTAATAGGAAAATAAGTTAAGTCAAAATGAACTCCTTCTATCAACATGTCTGATGAAACAACTGTATCCTTTCCTCGAAAATTTATTACACCAGCATCATCTCCGATTCCAATCAAAGATGAATCATTTTTACATGGAAAATTTTTTTTTATTTCATCAATTAAACCAAACTCTCCTAGTTGATATATATCCATTTAAACTCAAAATTTTTATAATTAATATATAATTTTGTAACAATGATTAAAATTACAGATAAGGCTGCAAAAAAACTTGAAGAGCTCAGAAATTCTGAAAACTTTTCAAGTAAACATAATGTTAGAGTTAATGTTAAAGGAGGAGGGTGCTCTGGTCTACTATATGACTTAAAGTTTGATGATAAAACAACAGAAAATGATCAATTTTTTGAGGACAATGGCACAAAAATTATAGTTGATAAAAAAAGCCTTTTCTATATTCTTGGAACAGAATTAGATTTCAGTGATGGATTGAATGGTAAAGGATTTCAATTTAAAAATCCTAATGCAACACGAACATGTGGATGCGGAGAAAGCTTCTCAGTTTAGTATGCTCTTTTACTAATTCCGTCACAATAATTCATAAATGATCTATTTGCAACTTTATTTCCACCCAATGTGGGATAATCTCCAGTGAAATACCAGTCTCCTAAATGGTCAGGACAAGCTTTATTTAGGTTTTCAATTGTCTGATAAATTATCTTGAGTTCAGATTTAAATCCTTTAGGTTTAACTATCTCTGAAACTGAATCAGATATCTGCTCATATGTGTAAAGATCATATAGTTCCTTAACATGATTAATTGGATTTTTAGATGATAGAGAAGCTTTACATTTATCATATATCTCTTTAATTAAGTGATCCTTTTTATCTAATTTAATTAATCTTATTAAACCTCTAAAAGCTACAAATTGATTCATTTTACTCATGTCTATTCCGTAGCAGTCAGGATATCTAATTTGAGGAGAAGATGATACAAAAATTACTTTTTTAGCTTCAAGAGAAGATAAAAGAGTCAAAATACTCTTCTCTAGTGTTGTGCCCCTAACTATTGAATCATCAATTATAACAATTGAATCTTTATTTTTTTTGACAATACCGTATGTTGTATCATAGACATTCGATACCAATTCATTTCTAGAGTCACCGTGCGTTATGAAAGTTCTCATTTTCACATCCTTACTAACTAACTTTTCAATTCTTGTCTTTAGATATATTAATTCCTCTTCAGAACCATCGTAAGATTTTTTATCAATAAAAATTTCCTTCTTCTTGGCGGTTAGATGATCTTTTATACCATCAATCATTCCATAAAAACAAGTCTCTGATGTGTTAGGAATATATGAAAATATTGTGTCTTTTAAATTGTTATTTATTGCATCAAAAACCTGGGGTAAAAGAAATTTACCTAGTTTCTTCCTTTCATTGTAAATATCAGGATCATTTCCTCTCGAAAAGTAGATTCTTTCAAATGAACAAGCTTTTTTTTCATTAGGTTCAATGAATTGTTTAAGCGAATAATCTCCATCTCTATTTATTATTAATGCATGACCAGGATCAACTTCCTTTATTTCAGAAAAATCACATTGAAAAGCTGTTTTAATTGGTGGTCTTTCGCTTGTTGCTACAATAACTTCATCATTTGCAAAATAGAATAGAGGCCTTATACCAGACGGATCCCTAGCAACAAAAGATGAACCATGACCCACTAAGCCCGCAAGAGCATATCCTCCATCAAAATCTTTGAAAGAATTCTTTAATACGTTTACTAAGTTTAATTCATCCTCAATTTTTTTTGATATATTTTTTTTGTCAATCTGATCAGAATATTTAGAATAAATGTTATTATTCTCTTCGTCAAGAAAGTGTCCAACTTTTTCTAATATTGTTACAGTATCAGACTTTTCTTTTGGACTTTGACCTAATTCTACTAAAACTTGAAAAAGATCATCAAGATTGGTCATATTAAAATTTCCTGCGAAAATTAAATTTTTAGACTTCCAATTATTTTGCCTGAGTGTTGGTGCACAATTTTCAATTGAATTTCCTCCAAAAGTTCCATACCTCAAATGTCCTAACCATACTTCACCAGTGAATGGAATATTATTTTTCACCCAATTCTCATCCAAATTGTAATCAGGATTGAGAAGAGCCTTTTCAAATTTTTTATTAATCTTATTAAAAATATCTTGAATTGAATCCTTCTTAACTGATCTATATCTACTAATATATCTTTTACCTGGTTGAGTATTTAATTTTAATGAAGCTACTCCAGCACCATCTTGCCCTCTATTTCTCTGTTTATGCATCATCAAAAACATTTTTCCTACTGGATAACTAGGAGTTTTATACTTATCAATATAGTACTGAAGAGGTTTTCTTAACCTTAAAAAAGCAATTCCACATTCATGTTTTATTTTTGGCATCTATCCGTAAATTTCAACTTTTATGCTCTTAGAATCGTATCCTAATTCTTTTAAATTTGTTCTTGCCTCCTTAATCATATCTCTCCAGCCGCAGAGATAAAATATTGGATTATTCAAATCAGTTTTATTTATGATATCAAGGTATTGATCATGAACATATCCTTTTTTTCCAGACCAATTTTCTCTTGACAAGACAGGTATATATTTTAAATTTTTTAAGTTATTAACAAGAGTATTAATTTCATCTACACACAATAAATCATTAGATGTCCTAGTTCCAAAAATTAAAAAAATTCTTTTAGTAGATATATTTTGTTTATCTATAAAATGAAGGAAGCTTCTAAATGGTGCCAAACCTGTACCTGTACAAATTAAAAAAATATCTCTATCAATATTTTCTGGTAATGTAAATCTTCCTATCGGTCCTTTAATCTCAATCTTTTCCCCAGGACTTATATCCTCAAATAAAATTTTTGTCATGGCTCCGCCATCAAGTTTGACAATTAATAATTCAAAGAAATTATTATTGGGATCATAGGATGCTATTGAATAGCTTCTTTTGGTTTCACCTATCTTTAGCTGAATGAACTGGCCCGGTATAAAATCAAATTTTTCATTTGGCTCTATCACAAATTTCCAGGTTTGATTAGTTATTTTGTCAATAGAAGTTATTGATGCTGAATACCACATATTTAAAAATGAAAAACCAAATTTAGTCCGATAAAATTAGAAAAAAAATTTATTGTACTATTCAAAGATTTTTTAAAAAAAAGATGCCTTATAATTCATTAAGATTGGATATTAAAAAGTCAATGAAAAAAAAATTTTTTTAATTAAGAAAAATCATTAATATTTGATTCCCTATTTTACAAATAGCAAATTTTATAAACCACTAATAATTTAAAATGCAAGAAAAGCATTGGGAGAAATGTTTGTCTCTTATAAAAGATAAAGTTAATGATCAGCAATACAAGACATGGTTCAAACCAATTGAACTAGTTGAAATAAGCTCATCTACAATTTCCCTAAGAGTTCCATCTAGATTTTTCTACGAGTGGCTTGAGGAGCATTATCTCGAACTAATTGATGAATCTATAAAAAAAGTCATTGGTAAAAACCTCAAGATAGAGTATGTAGTTTCTGAATTAAAAGCTCATTCAAAAAAGAGCGAAATTAGAAACAGTCCACAGAAAGAAATTATAAATGAAACCAAATTTGACAACTTAAATAAAAACTACAGGTTTAAGAATTTTATTCCTGGAAAATGTAACAGTGTAGCTAGAGCTGCAGGGAAAAGAATTAGTAAAAACCCTGGTGATAATCCTTTCAATCCCCTCATGATTTATGGTGGTGTCGGTTTAGGAAAAACTCATTTAATTCAGTCTATTGGAAATAAAATTTCTAAAGACAATCAAAAATCAGTTTATTATGTAACATCTGAAAAATTTGCAAATCAATTTATAGACTCTTTGAGGGAAAATAAGCTAAAAGATTTTACAAAGTTTTATATAAATGTTGATTGTTTAATAATCGACGATGTCCAATTTTTTAAGGGTAAGGAAAAAACACAAGAAGTATTTTTTCATATTTTCAATCAATTAAACCTTAATAACAAACAAATAATTCTCTCTGCAGACAATTCTCCTTTGAGTTTAGATGGACTTGAGCAGAGATTAATAAGTAGATTTAAATCTGGACTAACAGTTGAATTAGAAAAACCAGATTATGACACTAGGCTAAATATTCTCAAAGCTAAAATAAAGAATGAAAATATTAAAATTTCTGAAGAGATAGTAAACTACATAGCAATTCAAGTTGATACAAATATTAGAGAGCTTGAAGGTGTACTAATTTCTCTTCTTGCACATGCAACAATCACTAAAAAAAATATAGATCTTGATTTAGCAAAATCCATTATAAGTAAGATAGTTAAGGATACCAATAGAGAAATAAATATTGCCTATATACAAGAAGTTGTATCCAAATTCTTTAATATCAGTATTGATGATATGAAAGATAAAGCAAGAAAAAAAGAAATAGTAATTGCTAGGCAGGTTGCAATGTATTTTTCAAAAGATTTTACAAATAATTCTTTAAAATCAATTGGATTTCATTTTGGGGGTAGAGATCATAGCACTGTAATACATGCTGTTCAATCTGTTAATGATATGATTGATACAGATAATATCTTCAGAAAAAACGTAGAAGAAATCAAAAAAAGAATATCAATTTAGTTCACACAATATTTACCAATTTCCTTGGGTATTTGATGAAACTTATCTTAATTAAATCATATTATGTTTTTAAACTATTTAATAAGTCAAATTGACAAGTCCTACTCTCCAAAGGGATTTTCGAACTCAGAAGCTATAAATATTCAGTATGATATCTTTAAGAATTTATTAAGGAAATCTAAAAATACAAAATTCGGTATTGATCATAACTTCAATAAAATTGATAACTATGAAAAGTATAAATTAAATGTTCCAATTAGAGATTATGAGGATTTTAAAATTTATATTAATCATGTAAGAAAAGGAAAAGAAGATATAACATGGCCAGGGAGACCACTATATTTTGCCAAAACTTCAGGCACAACCTCCGGAACAAAATTCATTCCTATTACCAAAGAATCACTGCCAAACCATATAAATTCCGCAAAGCACCTTCTGTACAATTACTACTTAAAAAAAAAGAAAATAAAACCTTTTCTTGGCAAGGTAATGTTTCTATCAGGATCACCAGATCTAGAAGAGAAAAACCAAATAAAAATAGGGAGATTATCAGGAATTGTTAATCATCACAAACCCCTTCTTCTCAAAAAGAAATCATTACCAAATAAGAAAACAAATCAAATTAAAAATTGGGAAAAAAAAATTGATCAAATTGCTGAAGAAACAATCGGCAGAGATCTAAGAATTATAGGTGGAATACCTCCTTGGATCCAAATGTTTTTTGATATAATTATCGAAAAAACAGGAAAGAAAATAAATCAAATTTTTCCAAATTTAGATCTTATATGTCATGGTGGGGTAAATTTTGAACCTTATAAAAAAAACCTTTTTAATTCAATAGGAAAAGAAATTGATACTTTGGAGACTTTTCCAGCCAGTGAAGGGTTTTTTGCCTATCAAAATGATATAGATTCAGAAGATCTATTGCTTCAAATAAATTCAGGTATTTTTTATGAATTTGTTGAAGTAAATGAATTAAAAAATAAAGATCCAAGAAGGATTTCTATCAAGGATGTAAAATTAGACACCAATTATGCATTAATTATATCTTCTAATGCCGGTCTTTGGTCATACAACATAGGTGACACAATAAAGTTTACCAACTTAAATCCATTTAAAATTCGAGTTTCAGGAAGAACAAAACAATTTATTTCTGCTTTTGGAGAGCACGTAATTGTTGAAGATGTTGAGATATCATTAAAAATAACATGTCAAAAATTCAGAGAAGTAGAAATAACTGAATATACTGTTGGTCCAAAAATTATAAATAAAAGATCAAAATCACACCATGAGTGGTTAATTGAATTTAATACACCACCTAAAAATATGAGCGAATTTGAAAAAGAATTAGATAAAAATATGCAAAAGAGAAATATATACTATAAAGATCTTATAAATGATAAAGTAATAAGTAGGTTAAAAGTAAATAAAGCTAAAAAAAAATCATTCATTAATTTTATGAAATCAATTGGAAAATTAGGAGGACAAAATAAAGTACCCAGAATTTCAAATGATAATTCAATAATTGAAAAAATTAAGAAAATAAACTAATGAGAAAAATCGCAGTATTAGGATCAACTGGCTCAATAGGAATACAAACCCTAGAGGTAATAGAAAAAAATAAAGACATTTTCAATTTAGATTTAATATCTGCAAATTCTAATTATAAGCTTCTTGCTAAACAAGCAAATAAATTTCAACCAAAGGTTGTTATAATATGTGACTCTTCTAAAGTTGAAAAACTTAATAAATTAATAAAAAACTCAAAAATTGAAATTTTTCATGGAGAGAGTTCTCTTAACGATTTCTCAAAATGCTGTGAATTAGATATGGTAGTTACTGCTGTTGTTGGAAAGTCAGGTCTAATACCTACAATAAATGCAATTAAAAATAATATCGATATAGCATTAGCTAATAAAGAAACATTAGTTATTGCTGGAAGAAATATTCTCGATCTAGTTAAGAATAATAATTCAAAAATTTTACCAGTTGATTCTGAACACTCAGCAATTTTTCAATGTTTAAATGGTGAAGATGAGAGAGACTTAGAAAAGATTATACTAACTGCATCTGGAGGACCATTTAGAGGAAAAAATATAGATTTCTTGAATACAGTCACTGTGAAAGAAGCATTAAATCATCCAAATTGGGAAATGGGTGAAAAAATTACCATTGATTCTTCAACTTTAATGAACAAGGGTTTAGAAGTAATAGAGGCAAAATTCTTGTTTGATGTAGATATAAAAAATATTGACGTGATCATTCACCCTGAGTCAATAATTCATTCTATGGTCCAATTTAAGGACGGATCAATAATTGCACAGCTCGGAGAACCCGATATGAGGCTTCCAATACAATATGCTTTAGGGTATCCAAAGAGGTTATCTAATTCTTACAAAAGATATAATTTTATTGATTCGTCACTAAATTTTGAAAAACCATGCTACAAGACATTTAATAATTTGAAATTAGCTTTTGAAGCAGCTCAAAAAGAGGGAAATGCCCCATGCATTTTGAATGCTGCCAATGAGATTGTTGTATCTGCATTTCTAAAAGAAAAAATTAAATTTTTAGACATGACATCTATAATTGAGGACTCTTTAAACAAAATATCCTATATTGCAAATCCAAATTTAGATCAACTTATTGAAACAGATAGGTTGACTAGAGAGTACACAAATAGTATGATAAAAAACTTCTAATATGGATGGATTAATAATGGCGATTCAAATGATTCTTGCATTATCCATAATCGTTGGAATACATGAATTTGGTCATCTTATAGCTGCTAAGACATTTGGAATGAAAGTTGAAAAATATTTCATTGGATTTCCACCAAAAATTTTCAGCTTCCAATACAAAGGAACAGAATATGGACTAGGTTCAATTCCTCTTGGTGGTTTTGTTAAAATTAAGGGAATTATTGACGAGTCAATGGATACTGAGCACCTTAATGAAGAGCCTGAAGAGTGGGAATTCAGATCGAAACCAGCATGGCAAAGAATGATTGTGATGCTTGGTGGAATTATATTTAACGTGATAACAGGTTTGATAATATTTACTGTGATGACATACAGTAATGGTGACACTTTCTTATCCAAAGATGAAATTAACAAAAACGGAATACTAGCTCTTGAGCTGGGTAAAGAAGTTGGATTCCAAACAGGTGATAAGATATTAAAAATAAATGGAAACGACTGGGAAAGAGATTCTGACTTATTTGATCCTAATCTATTCTTTGATGATAATGCATCGTTTCAGGTTCTTAGAGATAATGAAATAATTAAACTCAAACTCCCTAACAACTTTATAAATAAGATGAATAGTAGAGAGGCACTATCGTCTTTTTTGAAGGCAAGGACTCCTTTCTATATTGATAGTGTTTTTTCTGATAATAACGCATTTACAGCTGGAATTATTAAAGGTGACAAAATTGTTAAAGTTGATGATACAGAAATAATTGATTTTATAGAACTAAAAAATATTCTTGAAGAAAACAAAAGTTCAATTGTTCAACTTACTGTAAAAAGAGATAATAATAATATTGATAAAGTAGTTGAAATAAATAAAGATGGAAAAATTGGCATTATGGTGATGAATCAACCTCTTAATTTTAGTAAGAAAAGTTATTCACTTTCGGAGTCAATTGGTATTGGTACTGAAAGGGCTTTCGGAACTGTGTTTGTCAATATTAAAGCTTTTGGGAAAATGTTCTCTGGCGATATAGATCCATCAAAAAATTTAAGTGGACCAATTGGAATAGCTCAAATTTTTGGATCAACGTGGGACTGGGGAAATTTCTGGAGAATAGTTGGATTATTATCAATGGTACTTGCCTTTATGAATCTTCTTCCAATACCAGCTTTGGACGGAGGTCACGCAACTTTCATTCTTTATGAAATGATTAGCGGTAGAAAACCCTCTGAAAAGTTTTTAGAATATTCAACAAGATTTGGAGTTATAGTACTATTAGGACTAATGTCTTACGTTATCCTTAATGATATTTATAAACTATTTATATAATTAAATGTTACTCTCTTGGCATTGTCCAAATATCTTTTGGTTGTTGGATTAATTATTAATTCAAATTTATTTTCACAAAATAGTCTAATTAATTTCCTAGAGACAAGTGAAAACTCAAAAATTGGAGCATTAGGAGGAAACAACGTCTCATTAAACGAAAGGAATAATTATTTCTTATCTAATCCAGCATTTACATATAAAAGCAATAAAGTTGTTTCAATAAATTATCTTAACTACATAAGTGATATAAATTCATCAAGTATTCTTTTTACTGACAGCTCATCATTTTTAGGGAACTTTGGAATAGGAGTAAAATACTTTTCTCATGGTAAATTTAAATTTTATGATCAATCAGGTAATTTCAATGGAAATTTTTATCCAAAAGAATTGTTGCTTTCATTTTCAAAATCTTTAAAACTTAATAATTTCATAGTAGGATCAAATTTGAATTATTTCTACTCTAAATTATTTGAGCAAAGAAAAAATGGTATACTAATAGATGCTGGGGCAATTTATTCACCATTTACAAATAATAAAATAAATTTTGGACTAGTAATAAAAAATTTTGGATTGATATTTTACGAAGAAGATATAATTCCTTTCAACATAAATTTAGGAAGTACTTTTAAACCAGAATACATGCCTTTAAGGTTCTCAGTAACTTACAGATATTATGTTAAAAGCATAGAAAATAATAATATTTCTATTGGATTAGAGGGTATTCTCTCAAAATTTATGAGTATTCAATTGGGTTACAATCATAAAATAAATAATAATATGAAATTGCCAAACTCAACTAAAATTAATGGCATATCGTATGGTATTGAGTTATTACTAAGTAGATTTATTATTAATTATTCAAGAGTGGTGATAAACTCTATTTCAAGTACTAACGCAATATCTTTAAGTTATAACTTAAAAAGACTTTAAATTTAGATTATGGAAAACATAAAAAATATGACTCCTCAAGAAATTGTAAATGAGCTAGATAAATATATAATTGGCCAGAAGGAAGCCAAAAGAAATGTTGCAATTGCTCTGAGAAATAGGTGGAGAAGGTTAAATGTTAATGATGAAATTAAGAATGAAATAATTCCAAATAATATTCTTATGATCGGTGCTACGGGTGTTGGAAAGACTGAAATTGCAAGGAGGTTAGCAAAACTTTCTGATGCTCCATTTACAAAGGTTGAAGCCTCAAAGTTTACCGAAGTGGGTTATGTAGGAAGAGACGTTGAAAGTATGGTTAGGGATCTTGTTGAACAATCCGTCAATCTAGTAAAAACCATCAAGAAAGAAGAAGTAAAAGTGAAGGCTGAAGAAAGTGTAAATAATCTAATTCTCGATATATTAATTCCACCAGTTAATAAAGTTCAGTCAAACATCAATTTAAGTCTTGAAAAGAAAGAAAATAATACTGATAAGGAAATAAATGAGAAAACCAGAGATAAATTCAAACAAAAAATTAAAAATGGAGAACTTGATGATAGAAAAATAGAAATCTCAGTTCAAAAGCCTAATAATTCTGGAATTGGTATGATTGGTGGTGGAATGATGGACGAGTCATCAATGATAAATCTTCAAGATATGATAAGCAACATGATGCCTAAGAGAAATAAGAAAAGAAAAGTTACTATTGGGGAAGCAAAGAAAATATTATTAGAGTCAGAGGTTTCAAAACTTATCGACATGGATGAGGTCAAAGAGGAGGCAATAAGTAAAGCAGAAAACACTGGAATAATATTTATTGATGAGATTGACAAAATAAGTGGCAGCTCCAGTAAAGGTGGCGGTCCTGACGTAAGTAGAGAAGGTGTACAGAGAGATCTTCTTCCTATTGTAGAAGGAACTTCAGTGACCACTAAATATGGAGTTATAAAAACTGACCACATATTATTTATTGCTGCAGGTGCTTTCCATCTTTCAAAACCATCTGATTTAATTCCAGAACTTCAAGGTAGATTTCCTATAAGAGTTGAACTAGATAATTTAACCCAGGAAGACTTTCTTAAGATATTATGTGAACCAAAGAATTCTCTAACAAAACAATATAAGGCATTAATAAAAGCCGAAAATGTCGAAATAATTTTTAATGATGATGCATTAAAAGAAATCTCAAATAAGGCTTTTATTATAAATTCTGAAATAGAAAATATTGGAGCAAGAAGACTTCACACTGTTATGAGTAAATTACTTAATGAAATTCTATTTGACATTCCTGAAAAAATCGGACCAAATGCAAAAGTTGTAATCACCAAAAAAATGGTTGAAGATAAATTAAACTCAATTACTCAAAATAAGGATTTAAGTGAATATATTTTATAATTAAATCTGTTTTGGGAATTTCATTAGTTTTACTTTACCAGATACGTATTCTAATTCTATCCACTTTTCAATAGGATATTCAATTATAACCGTTCCAGTTGTCGGTAAATTAAAAAGATTTTCATCAGTTGAAAAGTTTATAAATTCTGTAAGTCCAGGATTATGACCAATTAGTAAAATTGAATTTACTGAAAAATCAATACTATAGAAATTTTCAATAATTTCTTTTTTTGATGCATGATAAAGACTTTCAGTAAAAATTGAGTTCTTGATTTGTAATGAATCTTTATAATATTTTGAAGTTAAGATGGTTCTATTTGATGAACTACAAAGTAAAAGGTCTATAGATTTTATATATTTAGATAAAAACTCAGACATCTTTTTTCCATCTCTTTTTCCTCTTTTATTTAATGGTCTATCAAAGTCCGATAAGCTTCTATCTTTCCAGCTTGATTTTGAATGTCTCACAACAATCAATTTTTTCATAATATTATATGATCAAATTTTAACTCATTCATGCATTTAAAGTGACCTGCAGGACATCTATTTAATCCAATTTTTGTACATGGTCTACAACTAATATTAGTATTTTGGTATACATAGAAATTAGTTTTATAAGGGAAAAAACCTAAAGAAGGATGAGTGGAACCAAAAATAGAAACCACCTTCTTTTGTAATGCAGATGCTATATGCATAAAGCCAGTGTCATTTGTATAAACAACATTTGATAATTTTAAAATCCATGCAGACTCCAATATTGATAGTTTACCGCATAAATTGTGTATTGTAGTTCTCTTATTTAGTATATCTGAAACATCATCATCGTCTTTTTCTCTTCTGAAAAATTTTTCAATTTTTAATGAATCAGAATATTCATTTTTTCCTCCAATAAGGACAATAGGCCTATTTATCTTATCACATAATTCAATCGATTTATCAACAGGTAACCTTTTGGTTTTATATTTTCCACCAAGGACAAGGACATAGAAACCATTTCTGAATTCAATTGGCATCTTATTAATATCATATAAATCTTTCTCGTGTAAAAAAAGATCTAGTCCTTTATCATCATCTTCAATATCAAGATTATTTAACGTTTCAATATACGATTTAGTAATATGCTTTATTACTAACTTAATCTTCAAATTTGAAAATAGCCATCTAGCAAAAGACTGTTTATTATAGGTTAAATGTTTAACTGATAATGAATACTTTATAACATTTGATCTTAAGTTATTATGAAGGTCAATAACTAAATCATACTTTTCAGACTTTAAAAATTTGATTGTTTTTTTTAAGTTTTGCTCAAGATTAATAACCTTATTTACATTATTATTGTTAATATAGATATCTGAGTATTCAGACTTTGTTATGAAATGTATCTCACTATTTGGAAACTTTTTCCTCAATAACCTTGGTACAGGAGTTGTTAAAACAACATCACCTAAAGATGATAAACGGATAATTAAAATTTTCAATACTTTATTCCTTTTATTAATATCAAATTTACTTACACTTTCAAATCTTAAGTCTCAAGATAATTTAGAAAGTATAATTGATCAAAAAAAGAGAATTGAATTTGAAATAGATTTTTTAAATAGGAATAATTACTTATCAGTAAGTAAAGATCATATTTTTTTATTGAGAGAAAATGAAAGTGAAAAAGATTTAAAATGGAATATAAAGCTGCTAGATTATAATTTTCAATCTATAAACGACACAACCATATCACTTGATAGATCATATTTTATAAATAAAATTGATGAATATAAAGGTGACTTCCATTTATTTTTCAAAAGGAATTACTCTAACGATAAAAAATATTTAATCATCAAATATTCTTCTCAAAAGGGAAATATCATTTATCAGGAAATGAATTTCCCTCTAAGCCTTGAGGTGAAAAAAGTATTATACTTTAAGAATTACTTTGTTTTTCTATCAAAGACAAATAATTCGAAAAATTTAATTAGTATATATAATATTGATAATAATCAACTCAATAATATCTATGAGTTCATGAATTATGATAAAAATGTTTTAAAAATCAATAAAATAAATTCATCAACTTTCGGTGTAATAGTATCTGAAGATAATTCAAATGGATTAAAAGTTATTTCCAGAAGTATTTATGATTTGAATGGGAATTCAAGAGATAAAATAAGGATTGAAAATAAAGATTTCTCAGTAATTGAAACTAGATTTTTAGAAAACAAATACGCAATATCTATACTTAGCAACAAAAGATCTAGAGAATCAGTTGGAGTACAATACAATAAATTAGATAATAATATGGCAGTAAGTCAAAAAGTTCACCTTTTTGAAAATTTAAATTCCATAACAACTCTTACTAACTATAAAAAAACAAAAAGAAGTAAATTTAGAATTGGAGAGTTGTTTTACATAGACTCATTATCAATATACGATAATAAAATTTTATTAACCATAGAATCACTAAAGTCAGATGATAATAATGATGGCTTCAGTAATTACCAATATATCCCATTTTATAATACATACTCTGGAACATATGATAGAAAAATAAACCCAAGATTTGGTGGTTATCTCCATAACTACTTTATGATCTTATCTTTTGACTATGATGGAGAAATAGTTAAAACTCACGCTAAGAAGATTGATCAATTGCAAACATTTGAAAAAAAAATATATATAGAATACATATTTGGAAATGATTATCATTTATCAAGTTATGTAAACAAAGGAAAAATATTTATAAGTAAACACTTCAATAAAATAGCAGCTGAGGACAAAGAGTATACATATGATATAGAAACTTTTGATAATGAAACTACAATCAAAACTGAAACTAATCCTGAGGGAACTTATCATCTAGGTAATAAGATATTTATAACCTATGGAATTCAAAACGTAAAGAAAATTAATAATGATAGAAAAAGGGTCTTCTTCATAAATAAAATTGAAATCATTGATTAGTTTAAAATATTTGGAAAATGAATCTATATTTGTAAATAAATGACAAATATTTCTAAGCTATTTGATAGTAAAAGGTTAGAAATCACAATAGATCGCCTCTGTCAACAAATTATTGAAAATCACAAAAATGTTGAAAACTTTATATTAGTTGGATTACAACCAAGAGGGGTATATTTCCTTGAAAGAATCAAATATAAATTAGAAAAAAACTTAATTAAAGAAGTAAATACTGGTTATTTAGACACTACTTTCTACAGAGACGACTTTAGATCCAATGACGTACCTACTGCAAGAGAGACTAGAATAACTGATTCAGTTGATGGTAAAGATGTTGTTATAGTTGATGACGTATTATTTACTGGAAGAACTGTAAGATCAGCAATGGAAGGAATAATGAACTTTGGAAGACCAAAAAAAATTGAATTATTAGTTTTAATTGATAGGTATTATAGTAGAGAAATACCCATTGAACCTACTTATTGCGGTATAAAATTAAATACTATAACGTCAGAGAGAGTTGAGGTTAATTTAACTGAGCAAGGATTTGAGGAAGATAGTATAATAATAAAAAATAAGTCAAATGAATAATTTGAATTCTAAGGACATACTAGGAACAAGAGATCTATCTATAGAAGAAATAAACTTAATTTTTGATACAGCAAAAAAATTCAAAGAAGTGCTGTCAAGACCAATAAAAAAGGTTCCCTCACTAAGACATCTAACCGTAGCTAATATCTTTTTTGAAAACAGTACAAGAACAAAACTATCATTTGAACTTGCACAGAAAAGACTTTCTGCGGATGTAATAAATTTCTCATCATCAGTAAGCTCAGTTAAAAAAGGAGAATCATTATTAGATACAATTAATAATATACTAGTTATGAAAGTAGATATGATTGTAATGAGACATCCCAATCCTGGAGCTCCTCATTTTGTTGCTAATAATATAGATATTCCAGTCATAAATGCCGGAGACGGGACAAATGAACATCCTACACAAGCTCTTCTTGATTCATTTTCAATAATTGAGAAATTAGGAAGTATTAAAAATAAAAAAATTGCAATTATTGGAGACATATCTCACTCCAGAGTTGCCATATCAAATATTCATCTTCTAAAAAAACTTGGAGCACAAATTATGCTTTGCGGTCCCAAAACTTTAATGCCAAAATACATTAAGGATATGGGAGTATCAGTTAGAAATAATGTTAGAGAAGCACTAGAATGGTGCGATGTAGCAAATATTTTAAGAATACAGTTAGAAAGACAAAACGAAAAATATTTTCCATCAATAAGAGAATATAGCTTATACTATGGAATAAATAAAGAACTATTGGATTCGATAAAAAAAGATGTAATTATAATGCACCCTGGACCAATAAATAGAGGGGTTGAAATTAGTAGTGATGTAGCAGATTCAAATAAGTCAATCATCTTAGATCAAGTAGAAAATGGTGTTGCTGTAAGAATGGCAATTATGTATCTATTATCATTTCATCGTTCTTCATGATTTTTTTATACTTATTTGGTTCAGTATTACTTATAATACTTTTATCAGCTAAGTATAAAATACATCCTGTCATAAGTTTATTCATTGTATCATTTTTTCTTGGACTATTATTAGAAATTAATGCAATTGACATATTGAAATTTATATTTGAAGGGATTTTAAACTCATTCTATGGAATTGGACTAATTATATTTTTTAGTTGTGTAATTGGTCAGTGTCTAAAAAAAAGTTCCTCTCTAATAATTTTCAGTCAAATTCTTATTAATACTTTTAAAAATAAAACATTATCCTCTTTAAATATTATTGGATTATTTATTGGAAGTGTTGTTTTTTGTGATTCTGCTTTTTTAGTTTTAAGCGGTTTAACAAAATCCATATCTTCAACTGCTACATATTCACTAAATAGCTTAAACTTATCACTTGCTGGTGGTCTTTACTCATCTCATAATCTAATTCCCCCAACCCCTGGTCCCGTAGCTATTCTTAATAATTTTAATTCAATTGAATTAATAGGCGATGTGATATTATATGGTTTTTTAGTTAGTATTCCTGCGACTTTAGTATCAATACTATTTGCTTCAAGATTGGTAAAAAGAAAAAAAATAAAAATTGATTATAATTCTAATGTTAATTACAAGAAAATAATATTACCATTTTTAGTAATAATTATTCCATTATTAATAATAAGTGTAAACACATTATCGGAATTAATTGGCTTAAATCTATCATACGATGAGGTTAGATTTATCAAAAGGTTTAGTAACGCTAATTTTGCTCTTCTAGTAGGTGCAATCATGTCCCTTTTTTTACCTAAGGTTTACGAGAACAAAAAAAGGATAATTACTGATAGTTTTAAAGATTTTTATCCAATTATTCTATTAACATCTGCAGGAAGTGCCTTTGGTAACATTATTAAAAACTCAGAGCTTGTTGAAATTTTACCCCTATTTTTTGATTCCATTAATAATAGTCTGATAAGTGTTTGCTTGATATGCTATGTTATTGGAACTATATTGAAAACTTCTCAAGGGTCAAGTACAAGTGCTATGATAATAACTAGTTCTCTAATTTTTCCACTTATTTCTAAATATAATTTTACAAATTTTGACATAGTTATGGTCACATTATCTATTGGTGCTGGATCTATGATGATATCTCACATAAACGACTCCTACTTCTGGATTGTATCCAAAAAATCTGAAATGAATCTTCAAAACAGTTTAAAATATTTCTCTACTATGACAGTTTTTCAAAGTCTATCAACAATTTTATTTATATCTCTTATTATTTTAATCAGTACATAGCCGAGCAAGATTAAAAAACTAATGACATCTAATTGCGTATAGACACTAGATCTTAACATGAAAAATCTGCACATAATATTACTTCTTTTATTCACAAATACTATTGTATGTGCTCAGAATAGATCAAACTGGTCACAATCTAGAGGTGGCACATCAAGTTTTCAGCAACCAAATATGACAGTAAAAGGAAGACTAATAGATTTAGAGACTTCGAACGATTTATCTTTTGCAACAATTTCAATAGAGACAGTAGATTCTATTTTAATCTCTGGTGGGATAACTGATGAAAACGGAAAGTTTAAGATAGATATATCTCCAATGCAAATGATGAAAAAGATTAGAGAAAATAGAAATATGACGCCAGGACAAAGGCCTAATCTAGAACTTTTTGCGTCTGTTAATTACGTCGGTTACAAATCAAAAAAAATTAAAATACCTTTCACAAGAGAGGAGAGAAACGTTGATCTACAAGTTATTAGTCTAGAAACTGATGCAACGAATCTAGAAGGTGTAACGGTAAGAGCTGAAAAAAGTAGTTTAGAGTTAAAATTAGATAAGAGAGTCTTTAATGTAGGTAAAGACTTGAGCAATAAAGGTGGAACAGCCGAAGAAATTCTTGAAAACATTCCATCCATTGACTTGGATATTGAAGGCAATATTAGTCTAAGAGGTTCACAAAGTGTTAGGATTTTAATTGATGGTAAACCTGCAAGTATGATGGGATTTGATGGTCCAAATGCTTTCAAACAATTACAGGGTAATGAAATTGATAAAGTAGAAATAATTACAAATCCATCATCTAGATACAGTGCTGAGGGATCATCTGGTATATTAAATATAATTTTGAAAAAAGAAAGACTTAAGGGGTTAAACGGTTCTATTAACATCAATACAGGCTACCCTACTCAGAATGGAATTTCAACGAATTTCAATTATAGAAAATCAAAATTTTCAGTATTTGCCTCTATAAATGCTAATCAGAGGGAAACTAAGGGAGGTGGTTTTAGTAACTCTGACTTCTATTTAACAGATACAACTTTTTCAACCTATGCTGACAGAGATAGGTTTAATAATAGTTTGTCTATTGGTGGGAGAGCAGGTTTTTCTTTTTTCCCAAATAGAAATAATATATTTACCTTTTCAATAGGTACTAGGCAAAGCGATAGGAAATCAGAAGAAAATAATAAGTACATAGATTATAATAGTTCAAGAGATGAAATTTCAAGAAACAAAAGACTTGAGACTTCTGATGATATAGATAAGAACATGAGTTATAGTTTTTCCTACAATAAAAACTTCAAGAAGAGAGGACACAATATAAAATTAAACTTATCATGGAGTGATAATAACTCAGATAATACGAGTTTCTATGACGAACCCAACAGGGATCTTAGTCAAAGATCATTTCAAGAGGGAACAAGATATGATCAGAGTATAAGACTAGACTACACATATCCATTTAATAACAACAATGGTAAAATTGAGTTAGGGTATAAACGGGAATATGATAATATGTCTAGCCAATATTATGCAGAACAACTATTTGACGAGACGTGGAGAAGCATACCACCTTCAAATATCTATGATTACTATCAAGATGTAAATGCTTTTTACGTTCAAGCGGGAAACAAGTCTGGAAAAATTTCTTATCAATTAGGTTTAAGGTATGAAGACACAGACTTTTATGCATATATGCAAGAGAGCAATAGAGAAACCTCCCTAAAATATTCAAATTGGTTTCCATCAGCTTTTTTCACTTATGAAATTTCAACCTCTACCTCATTTCAATTAAGCTACAGTAAAAGACTTCGTAGACCTAGATTTTGGGATCTGAATCCATTTTGGGGTCTAAGTGATGGTAGATTCAATTGGGAAGGAAATCCATTTCTTGAGCCAGAACTAACTGATTCTTATGAGTTAGGATTCCTAAAGGAGTTCAAGTCTGGTAATCTATATGCTGGAACATATTATAGATATACTACTGATGAGATTGAGAGAATTTTTGATGTCAACGATGTCGGATACTCAGTTTTTAAACCAGTTAACCTTGGTTTTACAAATGCATATGGAATTGAGGTAAACGGATCAGTTGATTTAACAAAGTGGTTGAGGACATCTGGTTCCTTCAATTTCTTTAATTCTGAAACTGATGGAAGTTATAAAAATCAAAACTTCTACTCCAAATCATACAGCTGGAGAACCAGATTAAGCAATAACATAAAAATGTTTGACAATAAGTTAGAAGGTCAAGTAACATTTGATTATAGGGGACCATCTGAATCTCCTCAAGGAAAAAATCTTTCATCATATGGATTAGATCTAAGTCTTTCTAAAGATATATTTAGTGATAAAAGAGGTACAATTAGTTTTACAGTTAGAGACTTAACTAAATCAAGACTAAGAAGATACGAAAGAGGAGGAAATGAAGGAGATAACTTTTTCACAAAAGGAGAGTTTGCCTGGAGAAGAACCCAGGAGTTCAGATTATCTCTTCAGTACAGAATAAATCAAAATAAAAGAAGAGGCGGAGGAAGAAACTTCGATTCATCAGATTTTGAAGGAGGAGGTGCAATTTTTGGAAATTAAATATAATTCAGATACATTTATACGATAACAGTATAATATTGTATTTATCCGCTCTTCAAAGGTCAATCTTAAAAAAATGTCTTAAAAATAAAAGACTGGAAAACTTATCTATTGATTCTGATGCAATCGAGAAAGAGGTTTTATCAAATAAACAAAAAGATGAAAAAATTGACATAATAAACTCATCAATTACCGATCTTATTAAAATAAAAAATCAAAAGAAAGCAGATTTCGAGACAATCACTGAATACGGATCAATTGAATTAGATTCAAACGCACATGCTCACATATATTTTTATGAACCTCTAATTGATTTTTTTAAAATTACCCCTAAGGAAAAGTATATTAATGATGGAATGTACATCTATAATAATAAAAGTGAAAACAGAAAAAAGTTTGAGATAATAAAAAGAAAATTTATTAGAAAAGATGGTAATCACAAGAGAGGTATAATTAGAGGAGAATGTAAATTTTTTAAAAAATCTAAGGCTTCACTCAGTAGATCCTTTTCTAATCTTGTTAAAAAAGAATTACTCCGAAAGATATCCATTATAAATTTTGATAATAAAGAAATTGGTATAGGTTTTAACATAACTGATTTAGGGATTGGTGTTATTAAAAAATAAAATATTGAAAAATATAAATATTTGGTTAAGTCTTTTTTTAGTATTTCAATCTTGTAATAGTGAAGTAAAAAATAAATCACCAAGAATTAAATCAAATATTAAAATAGATTCTCCCTTTTCCTTTGAAATATTTAATGACGATGACACAGTAGAAGTAAGAATTTCAAAAACAATTAATAATAATAAAAAGATTAAAAAATCTTTACTTATAAATGGAAACGATACATTAAGTTTTACTGATAAAATAGATTTATATACTAATCAAAATTTTATATATGGTAAGAACACTTTAAGAGTATTTGTTTATTATGAAGATGAATCAATTGAAAAATATAGTAGACAAATCACAATATATCCTAAACAAAAACCATTAGAATTAGGTTATGAAATAATTAAAATTTTACCACACGATTCCCAAATATATACACAAGGATTAATTTTAGATCAAAATCATTTTTATGAAAGTTCTGGTCAGTATGGAAAATCATTCCTAAGAAAATATACTTCTGATGAATTTGTGACTAGTAAAGAAATTAAAATTGCTTCAAATTTATTTGCAGAAGGTATAACAATATTAGAGGATAAACTGTTTATGTTAACATGGAAAAGTAATAAAGGATTAGTTTTCGATAAGAATACTTTAGCACTTTTAGATACATTTGAATACAACACTGAGGGATGGGGGTTAACAAATAATGAGAGAGAATTAATAATGAGCGATGGTTCTGAAAAAATTAAATTTATAGATCCATCAAACTTTAGAATAAATAAAGAAATACAAGTATATGATAACTCAGGTAAAGTTGAATCATTAAATGAATTAGAATATATTAACGGGAAAATCTTCTCAAATATTTATGGACAGGATAAAATTGCAGTAATAAATCCATTAAGCGGTTTGGTTGAAAGTTACATAAATCTTGAAAAAATAATGAATAAGAAAAACTATAAAAATATAGATGTAATGAATGGAATAGCATTTAACGAAAAAAGTAATACACTATATATAACTGGCAAATGGTGGCCAAGTCTTTATGAAATAAAATTGAGTAAAAGATGAAATTAGATGAAATAACTCTTTTTTTTAATAAAATCAGCTCCAAAAAAAATAAAAAGCTTGATTCAAAATTAAAATTTGAATTTGATGATGGTGTTGTCTTTGTGGATGATACTAAAGATAAAATAGAAATAAATAATTTAGATCTTAAGTCCGATTGTTCAATTAAAATAAGTAACTCAAACTTCGAGAAATTAATAAAAAAGGAACTCAATATATCTATGGCATTAATTAGTGGTGATATAATAATTGAAGGAGATATGAATATAGCTCTTAAAATTTCAGATTTGTTTGAATAAGTGCGCATGAGAAGATTCGAACTTCCACGACTAATTAAAGTCACTAGGCCCTCAACCTAGCGCGTCTACCAGTTCCGCCACATGCGCAAAAAATTATTGCTTTCTTTGAGTCCAAATTTCATACTTTGGATCTCCTTTAGAGCTAAACCCTCTATGGTGCCAATCTCCATCTTTAATTTCAAAATCAAACCCCAAGGACTTTCCAACAGTTTTAGAGTCTCTTGAAAAAAATTCGATATTTTCAATATAATTACCTCTTACAGCAGTGTAAGTCCCACCACCAGTACCATAAAATCCTTTCTTCGAGGTATCATAAGCAATCCACTGAAATCTACCTCCAGCTAGCATTTTCATAGTTTTTCTAGGTCTATTAACATCCCTCATTCTCATCTCTCCTCTTCTCTCAATTCCACTCATCAACCAGGATCCTGCTAATTGAATATCACCAATATTTTTTATATACTTCATACCATCTAATGACATTTTTCCTGAATCATTTCTCACATTAACTTTTACTTTTTTATAAAATACTGTATCACCAACGTTTGTGGAATCAGATGAATCAAATTCTAGTATCTCACTATAACCTTCATTAAATGAATAAATTCCTCCTACAGCACTTATAAAAGAATTATTTTCGGTATTGTACTTAGAAACAACGAAATATCTATCTGAATAAATTCTTACTTCTTTGATATCTCCACTTGTATATGTCCAAGATGTGTTTACTAGTGGATTAGAAAAATAAATTAAATTAAAAAAAATATATAGAAATGAACTAAGCATTGTCATTTAGCATAACAGGCATTACTAACATAGTCAAATCCTCTTCATCCTCAATATCCTCAGGTAATACCAATCCAGCTCTGTTTGGTTCTGAGAGTTTAAATATTACCTTATCAGAGTGGATATTTGACAAAATCTCAATTAAGAACTTGGCATTAAATCCTATTTCAATATCATCACCATCATGTTCACAAGAAATTCTTTCGTTAGCTTCATTAGAAAAATCTAAATCCTCAGCAGAAATTAAAATTTCAGATCCAGAAACTTTTAATCTTACTTGATTTGTAGTTTTGTTTGCATAAATTGAAATTCTTTTTAAAGAACTTAAAATCTCTGACTTATCAACTTCAATTGAATTAGAATTATCAGACGGTATGACATTTTCGTAATCTGGATATCTCTCATCAATTAATCTGCAGACCAATTTAATATTATCATTAGAGAAGATAGCATTTGATGCATTGAACTCAATATTGATATCATTTTTGTCATCTGAAGGTATAATTGTCTTTAACAAATTTAAAGATTTTCTTGGTATGATCATGTCATGATCAACCTCATCTCCACTTATATCAGTTCTTATATATTTAACTAACCTGTGACCGTCTGTCGATACGAAAGTACATGAATTAGATGAAAGTCTAAAAAACACTCCAGTCATAGCAGGCCTTAATTCATCTGTACTAGTTGAAAAAATAGTGTTACCAATTGCTAAAGCCAGAATATTTGCATTTACTGTAAAAGAATAGCCATCAGATATTTCTGGGACTTTTGGAAAATCAGCTGAATTCTCGCCAGCTAGCTTATATCGTCCATTATCAGAATTAATTTCAATATTATAATTATTTTCATCAATTGAAAAAGTGACAGGTTGTTCAGGTAAATTTTTTAAAGTATCAATCAATATTTTTGCAGGGATTGCAACACTTCCATTTTCTTTAGATTCTACTTGAAGTTCAACCATAACAGATGTCTGAAGATCAGACGCTGTAATAAGAAGGTTACCATTTTCTATTTCAAATAATACATTCTCTAAAATAGGAACGACAGGGTTTGAGGTAATAACACCACTAATTGATGATAAATTCTTTAGTAGATATGAGGATGATACAATAAAATTCATTAAGATTTGTTTAGTCAGTAAATTTATAAATAATTATTAATCTTCCTCACTAAAATCTATAGTTTTACTGTTTCCTGTTTGTAAAGAATCTTCTTCATCGAGATTTATATTTTTTCTTTTAAATGCTGGTATTGCAAGTTTTTGATGATACGGATCTTCTTGATATATATTGTTTTTGTGATTATTAATTCTTTCTTTTCTTTTTAAGATATAATCATTTTTTTTTGAAGAGTGATCAACCTCATTATCATCGTATCCATCTAACTCTTCAATTACTACTTCCTCACTTCTGTCATTAGTTTCTATTTCTTTATCATCATTTTCAAATGTATCTTCACATTCATCATAATCATCATCCATATTATGAACTACTTCTTCCTGATTGTCATTAGGTATAAATCCAATATCACTTTTATCAAAAAGTGAAAATTGTGATTCTTCTTCAATCTTTTCATCAGAATCGATTACTTCATTTATCTCATGATCGTTATTATTAAAACCTGTAGCGATAATTGTTACTCTTACTGAATCCCCTAACTCCCCATCAATAGCAGTTCCAAATATTATTTCAACATTTTCTGAAGATGACTTATTTGCAAGCTTTGTTATAGTATTCAATTCAAGAGTTGACAATTCATTGTCTCCACCACCAGAAACTATATTGAGTAAAATCTTTTTTGCACCACTAATATTTGTATTATTAAGAAGAGGAGATGTTAAAGCATTATTAATTGCAATTTCCGCTCTATCTGTTCCAGATGCTTCTGCTGAACCTAAAACAGATGTTCCTGCATCTTTCATTACCGTCTTTACATCCTCAAAGTCAACATTAATTTGTCCAGGTACAGTTACAATTTCAGCAATACATTTTGCACTTGTCGCAATAATATCATCAGCCTTCTCAAATGCTTTTGACTGACTAAGGTCACCATAAATCTCAATGAGTCTTTGATTTAAAATAGTGATCACACTGTCACATCCCTTTTTGAGTTCCTCGATACCATCCGTTGCCTTTGATAACTTAGATTTTCCCTCAAAATCGAAAGGCAAAGTAACAATTCCAACTGTTAATATATCTAATTCTTTTGCTATCTGAGCAATTACAGGTGCAGCACCAGTACCAGTACCTCCTCCCATACCAGCTGTAATGAAAAGCATTTTAGTGCCATCATTTCTTAGAATATCTCTTATTTCATGACTACTTTCCAAAGCCGCATCTCTTCCTTTAGTAGGATTTGCTCCAGCACCAAGTCCTTTTGTCAATTCCATACCAATCTGAATTTGATTTTTTACAGATGAGGAGTGTAAAGCTTGAATATCTGTATTACATATGATGAACTCAACATTTCTTATACCAATTGATTTCATGTAGTTTACTGCGTTACCTCCACCACCGCCAACACCTATAACCTTAATTATAGACTTATGATGGGATGGAATATCAAATTCAAAGGACATATTTATAAATTTTCATCTTTAAACTCAGTAAGGTCATCATCTTTTAAAAAACCTTTAATTCTCTCTGTAACCAATTTACCAAAATTGTTAACTTTTGGTAAAGAGGAGGATGTTTTAAAACTATTATCAGAATTTCTATTATCATCTGCAAACTCCCAAAGAAGAAGACCAACCGAGGTAGAGTATTTAGGAAATTCTAAATTCACTATCTCAGATTTTGTTAGATATGAATTTGGAAATCCTTTTCTGACATCAAGACCTGTTATATATTTTACTTGCTGCTTAAGATTCAAAAGCTGTGAACCTCCTCCTGTAATAACAATTCCAGCAGATAATTTCTCACTCATCCCGCTATTAAGAATTTCTTGGTGAACTTTTTCAAATATTTCTTCCATCCTTGCTTCTATTATTTTGTATAAATTATCTAAAGAAATTTTTTTATCTTCTCTCTGTCCCTCACCTTTAATTTTAACATACTCTTTCACCGGTCTTTTTACATATAGAGCCTTGCCAAATTTTATTTTTAAGGCTTCAGCATGATGCCTAGGTAAACCTAATCCTTCTTTAATATCTTGAGTCACAATATCTCCACCAAGAGGAATTACTGCTGTATGTCTTATAATATTATCATGAAATATAGATATATCTGTAGTTCCTCCACCGATATCAACTAAACAAATTCCATCTTCCTTATCATTGTCATCGAGAAGAGCTATACTTGATGCGATCGGTTCTAAAATTAAATTTTTGCATATAATATCAGATCTTCTAATTGATTCTTCCATTATTTTAATATCAACTTTATTCGCACTTATTATATGAAAATCTGCTTCGAGTTTTTTACCAAACTCACCTACTGGATCTACAGACTCATGGTCCTCATCAATTGTATATTTTTGAGGCATACTATGAATAATCTTATGATTGGTAGGAATAACTGCCATTTTCGATCTTTGTTCGAGCTTTCTTACGTGTGAAGTATTAATTTCAATGGGTTCATTCTCGTTATTTTGAAGCCCAATTGAGTGGTGTGTACTAAAGCTCCTTATATGTTTACCAGCGATTCCAACATTAACATACTTAATTTTAAGATTAGCCATCTCACTTGCCTTAATTACAACCTCTTTAATTTTTGCAGTAGCTTTAATTAAGTTCTGAATCATTCCCTCTGAAACACCCTCCGACTCAGTCTCAGAAAATCCGATTATTTTAAGTTTATTATTATCAGTCTTTTCAGCAACTATTGCACAGATCTTTGAGGTTCCAATATCTAAAGCAGTAAAATATTGTTTTGATTTATCAGCCATATCTAAGAAAATTTGTCACAGATTATCTGATTTTTAAATTTAACATTAACAGATTTATAAGTATTCCAGCCTTTTGCTGATACAATATCGTTATAGAATAGAGATATTTTTTGAAATTTTTCTTCTAACATATCAGGATATCCAAAAATAATTTTTTGTTTCGATATAACAGGATGAATTACAATATTTTTATTCCTATCTATATCTATTTCAGAAATAATCTTTCTAAAAAAATCATTTTCATTAATCAGGTTTATCATATTCATTAAATCCTTACCGAATACTGACTCAGTAAGAGAATTAGATTCAAAATTAAATATGTCAGGAAGGTGAATTAAAATTACTCTTTTTGAAAAATTCTTTGATGTAGGAAATATAATTCCATCCTTATCAACATAATGATCACTAAATTTACCAGAAACAATTCTTGCAACTGGCTTAAATTGTGAAAGACTAACATTAAGATTGCCTGTAAGATCCTTATATACCTTAACTTCTTTTACGTGAGGATGCAAATGCAATTTTTTTTCTATTTCAAAAAAGTTTACTTTCTCGTCAGATAGTGTATCCATCTCCAAAAAAATGATTTTTTCTAAAGACTTTTTATTTATAAAAGAACTATCAGTCATTAAAATTAAATTATTTGATACTTTATGATCATATGATGCAAAAGCAACCAGGGCTGAAACTATAACTAATGCTGTTAAAAAAGATGTAAATTTTTGTATTTTATCTATCATAAGCTTTCATATATTTTCTCAACAATATTCGATGAGGCATTTGGCATGGATAATTCTCTTAAATTAGCTTTCATTGAATCAATTAATTTTTGATCTTCTAAAATTTCGATTGATTTATTCATCATTAAATCTTTTGCATCTGAATCTTTGATGAGCACACATCCACCCCTTTCACTAATTTCTAAAGCGTTTTTGGTTTGATGATCGTCAACTACATTTGGTGATGGTATTAAAATTAATGGTTTTGCTACTACACATAACTCAGATATTGCTATTGCACCAGCTCTTGAAATTATTAAATCTGCCACTGAATAAGCTAAATCCATTCTATCAATAAATGGCTTTATAACTAAATTTTTCTCTTGATAATTATGATTTTGAATTTCATCGTAGTATAACTTACCTGTCTGCCACAAAATTTGATATGATGACTCTCTAATTAAGGATATATTATTAATTATTGCGTCATTTATGTTTTTTGCACCCAAACTACCACCTAATACTAAAACTGTTTTTTTATCTTTTTCTAATTTAAAATGTTTGTAGGGTTTGATGGAATCCTCAACTCTCAGTCCTCTGATAGGATTTCCAAAGTTATGAATAGGTTTATTTGGATATATCTTTTTTAATTTTTCATAAGCAACGAATACGTGATCTACCCGATTAACAAGGAATTTATTTGTTAATCCCATTGATGAGTTTTGTTCTTGGATAGCTGTTTTAAATCTTAAAAAATTAGAAATAAAAACAAATGGTCCTGATGAATAACCACCAAAACCAATTACAAAATCTGGTTTGAATGTGTAAAGGATATAAATTGATCTGAATATTGAATATAACAACTTTAATGGCAATAAAAAGTTTTGTAAAAAAAATGGAATTCCAGCAAAAAGAATATTAAGCAGAATTGAACTTCTTTTTATTCCTGATATCCAAAGTCCAATTATTTTGAAATTATGCTTTGGTACTATTTCCATTTCCATTCTATCTCTAGACCCAACAAAAAGTATTTCATTTTCTTTATTCTCATTCTTCAATTCATTGGCAATCGAAATCATTGGAAAGATGTGACCACCTGTTCCACCACCACAAAGAATTACTTTAATTTTATTTTTTCTATGCATAACTCTCCTCTAAATCATTATTTCTACTTACGCTCAATATTATACCTAGTGTTATTCCGGTAAATAATTGAGAGGTTCCACCCATACTAATGAGAGGGAGTGTTACACCTGTTACTGGTAACAGACCTACTACCACGCTCATGTTAATTAATGCCTGTATAACTAAAGCAAAACTTAAACCTGCACTTAGAAGACCTCCAAATGGCCTATCAGATTTAATAAATATTTTTAATCCTCTGTAAAGAAGTAATAGATATAATACTAAAATTGTTACGCCCATTATAAATCCATATTCCTCAATAATAATTGCATAAATGAAATCTGAATATGACTGAGGTAAAAAGTTTTTTTGGTTACTGTTCCCAGGTCCTTTACCAAGAAGGCCACCTGTTGAGACTGCAATGTAAGCTTGCTCTAACTGAAATGGAATATCTTTCTTATTTATAAAGTTTTCAGCTCTAGTCATAGCCGTTTTTCCTCTTTGACCCGTTAGAAGAGCGATACCTCCACAAAAAAATATAAAAAGTATTAAAATTGATAAATGTGTAATCTTAACTCTAGAAATAAACATTAATAAAATAGATGTTGCACCGAGTATTAGTGCTGTTGACAAATTAGTCAGTGCAATGAATAAACAGATAGATCCAATCCATAAAAAAGGTAAAATAAGAGTCTTTACATTTTCTAATCTGTTTTGTCTTTTTGCAAGAAAACTAGATAGATAGATAATTAAAGAGAGTTTTGCTAAGTCTGAAGGTTGAAATGCTTGATTAATTATTGGAATATTAATCCATCTTGAAGCTTCATTAATATTCATACCAAACTTATAAGTTATTATTAATAATGGTATTGATGCATAAAGTCCTATAAGAGCAATCTTTGAATAATACTTATAATCTATTCTATGTGAAAACCACATAGCAATAAAACTCAGAATAATTAAAATGAAATGCTTAATTAAATAATACTCAGTATTTCCTCCCATTTTTTGATATGCAAGTGATCCTGTAGCACTGTAAACCGATAGCAAACTTATTATAGATAGTAATAAAGCTATAACCCATATAATCTTATCACCTTCTACATTTGACTTAATCCAATTTACCATGCTACCTAAGTTTTAAAGTTGCTAGGGATATAATTGCTAATAAGATACCAACCATCCAAAACCTTGCTACAATTTTTGTTTCGTGAATTCCTTTTTTCTGATAATGGTGGTGTAGTGGTGACATGAGAAAAATCCTTTTACCCTCTCCATATTTTTTCTTGGTATACTTAAAATATGTAACCTGAATAATAACTGATAGGTTTTCAATAAGAAAAATACCACACATTACAGGTATTAAAAGCTCTTTCTTTACAATTATTGCTAAAACTGCAATTATAGCACCAATTGATAAACTTCCTATATCTCCCATAAATACCTGAGCAGGATAAGAGTTGTACCATATAAAACCTATACATGCTCCAACGAAAGCAAACGAAAATATAACTAATTCACCGATCCCTGGTATGTACATAATGTTTAGGTAATCAGAAAAAATTAAATTACCTGACAAATAAATAAATATGGATAATGTAATACCTACTATGGCAGAAACTCCTGCAGCTAAGCCATCTAATCCATCTGTAATATTTGCTCCATTCGATACTGATACAATAATAAATATGACTACTAGGGAATAAATAAGCCAGGTGTAACCATTTATAAAATTTGGTGTAATCCACTCATAATTAAACTCATTATCCTTTATAAAAGGAATTGTTGTCAATAGATCTTTAGAATCAACATATTGATCTTTTGAACCATCTTGAGTTACAGATTCAAGAAAATCTCTCACAACAACTGAATCATTTGTCACAACAACATATGAGACTATAATTCCAATTAAAATTTGCCCTAAAATCTTGAATTTTCCTTTTAATCCAACTTTATCTTTTTTCTTAATTTTTAGATAATCATCTATAAAACCAATTACCGAAATAATGACAGTAATAAAAATCATTAATTGGATGTAGATATTAGATAAATCCGCGAATAATATTGTAGGAACTAATATTGATATTATTATTATTATTCCTCCCATGGTGGGTGTACCTTCCTTTCCACTTTGTCCCTTGAGGTCTAAATCTCTAATTTTTTCAGAAAGTTGAAAATTTTGAAGAATTGAAATTATGTTTTTACCAAAAATTATACTGATTATTAATGAAAGTAATGCAGCCATTCCAGCTCTAAATGATAGATACTGAAAAACACCTGAGCCAGCTAGGTCATAATTTTGTTTTAAATATTCAAATAGGTGATATAACATTTATTTTATTTTAATTCTTTTCTCAATATTTCCATGTCGTTATGTGGAATATAATTATTTCCAATTATTTGATAGTCTTCATGACCCTTTCCTGCAACAAGTAATATTGTTTTGTTGTCTATATTTTTACATGCGTTAATGATAGCTTTTTTTCTATCGCTTTCTATCATATAATTTTCGGTTTTGAACCCTTTAATAATATCGTTTATAATATCAATTTCATTTTCATTTCTTGGATTATCTGAGGTTACAATTACATAATCGCTATACTCTTCTGCCACTCTTCCCATTTCTGGTCTTTTAGACTTATCTCTATCACCACCTGCACCAATTATTGAAATTATTTTATTGTCTCCTCTAATCTTATTAATTGTAGTAAGAACATTTTCCAGTGCATTGGGCGTGTGAGCATAGTCAACAATACCTATTGAGCCTTTAGATGATTTTATATATTCAAGTCTTCCTCTAGGAGGTTTAATTTTTGAAATTATGCTAAGCGATTTAATCTTATTTATTTTAAGGATTTTTGAAAAAACGTAAACCGATAAAATATTATAGAGATTAAATTCTCCAATTATTCCGAGTGATATTTTTTCATTATCAATATCTACTAACATACCATCTAAATTATTTTCAATTAATCTCCCTTTATTATCTGACAATGAATTTACACTGTAGTGAATGATTTTTGATTTTGAATTTTGGGCAATATAATCAGCTCTTTTATCATCGGAGTTAATAATAGAAAATGAATCTTTTTTAAGATTATCAAATAATTTTTTTTTAGTATTAATATAATTCAGGAATGTTTTGTGGTAATCTAAATGATCATGAGAAAGGTTTGAAAAAATTGCTACATAAACATCAGAACCTGAAATCCTAATTTGATCAATTGCATGTGAACTTGCTTCCATAACACAGTATTCAATGTCATTTTTTACCATATCATTCATTAATCTATTTATCTCAATTGAATCTGGTGTTGTTAGGGAAGATTTGAAAGTTTCATTTTGTATTTTATTTTCAATAGTTGACAACATTCCAACTCTTTTATTTAGAATTAATAGAAATTGGTATAAAAAATAAACAATAGAAGTTTTACCGTTTGTACCTGTAACTGCAATAACTTTTAAACTCTTTGAGGGGTTATCATAAAAGTTTGAGGAAACTTTATTTATAACCTCTCTTATATTATTAACCTGAATATATGTAATACTAGAGTTTATTTTTTTTGGTATTCTAGTACAAACTACACATGTACTACCATTATTAATTGCAACATCAATAAATTTGTGGCCATCAGAATTATTTCCTTTAACTGCAAAAAAAAGATAACCATCATTTATGTCATTTGAATTATTGCTGATACCTGATATCGAAATATCTAATTCACCTAGTAATGATTTGATATTTATATCTTTAAGTATATTTTTTAATTTTTTCAACCTAAACTAATATTTATGATTTTATAATTTTTAGTCAGACTTCC
Organism: uncultured Marinoscillum sp.; assembly: GCA_902523065.1. Lineage (GTDB taxonomy): Bacteria > Bacteroidota > Bacteroidia > Cytophagales > MED-G16 > MED-G16. Next base: position 245,320 of record CABYXZ010000002.1, on the reverse strand, counting down.
AGGACTAACATTTTGTTTTTTTACTCTTCCCCTTCCTCGATAATTTACTTTCAAACCTCTTGATTCAAGAATAAATACTGCATCTTTTAAGTTCATGCCAACTACATTTGGGATAAGAAAGGATTTGGAATTTATCCCTTCCCAAAATATTGAATTGTCTATTACTTTAGTTCTTACCCAATCATTTTCGGTTTCGGAATGATTAGATATTCCCAAAGTATTTGTCAGACTAACTAAATCTTTTTTATATCCTGACCTTATAAGTGGAAAGGAAGCAATTAACTTTTCCTTTTTAATATCACTAAAATAGCTCTTGTCAGAAATAAATATTTTATCTGATATTTCCCTAAAAACGGGTGCTGCAACATCACTACCATAGATTCTATATTTTTTTGGATTATCTATCACAACAATACAACTATATTTAGGATTATCAGAAGGAAAAAATCCAGCAAAAGAGGTATAGTATCTATTAATATATTTTCCATTTGATACCTTTTTGGCTGTACCTGTCTTACCTGAAATTTGATAATAGCTGTTCTTTATATTATCTGCTGTTCCATTTTCTACCACTCCCCTAAGTAATTCTTTGACGGTATTTATTGAACTTTTTTTCGCAATTTTAAAAGAATTTATATCATCAAAACGTTTAATAACCTTATTAGCCTCTCTAACCTCTCTGACAATTCTTGGCTCTATGTAAACACCCCCATTAGCTACAGCGTTATACAAAGAAAGAGTGTGTAGTGGTGTTAACATAAACTCATATCCGTGAGCAATCCAAGGTAAAGAAACTTTACTCCAAGCTGAATCACTTGACTCTTTAATTGAAGGTAAAGATGTTCCATACAATTGAAAATCAAATGATTTATTCAACCCAAACTTCTTTATATAATTCAGATATTTATCAGGATCTAAACCAAATTGTTCATCAATAAGTTTAGCAATTCCAATATTTGAACTTTTTTCGAATACTTCCTTTATAGTAATTTTACCATATCCACCAGGCTTATGATCTTTCATGATCTCAGAGTAAAATTTATATTCACCATCTCCAGTATCAATAGAATCTTTAATTGATACATCTGAATCTTCAAGATAAGCTAACATACTTGCTAATTTAAAAGTTGATCCAGGTTCGTGCATTCCTTGAATTGCATGATTATAATTCTCTGTGTAATAACCTGACTTGTTCTTTGAAAAATTAGCAATTGCCTTGATCTCACCCGTAGCGACTTCCATTAAAATCACACAACCATTATCTGCATCATTATTTACAAGGCCTTTTAGTAATGCTGACTCTGAAATATCTTGGAGGTTAACATTTAATGTTGTCACAATATCTTTACCATTTTTTGGTTGTCTCTCAGTGCCATCGTATATTGGTTTCCAATAATTTCCAGCTATCTTTTGTTTAAGAACCTCTCCATTATTTCCTTCTAGATAAGAATTAAAACTATACTCAATCCCAACAGTTCCTCTATTATTTTCATCTACAGATCCAATTGTTCTGTATCCTAATTTAGAAAAAGGCCTGTACCTCTGATCTATCTTTTCAAAAAGCACCCCCCCTTTTAATCTTCCTTCTCTAAAAATTGGCCAACTAGATAATTTTTTCTTTGCTTGGTAACCAATTTTATTTCTATTTAAAAGAAGATATCTTCTACCGCTATCTCTTGCTTCAATAATCAATTTCTTATATTGATTCATTGACCTATCCTTAAAAAATAAAGAGAGATTATATGATAATGAGTCAATCCCAAAATCAAACATTTCATCATCTGGGATGGACGGATCAAAAGCTACTTTATAAAAAGGTAAAGAGGTAGCTAAAATACTTCCATCATCAGATAAAATATTACCCCTACTTGCCTGAATAATGTCATACTTGAAATTGATATTTTCTGACTTTTTCTCCCATCTCTCAGATTGATTAAATTGAAGATCAAAAATACTGTAGATGATACCAGTGCTTACTAATAGAATAATTACAAATGCGAACCTTACTCTAAGTAAAATTTCTTTTTTAATATTCATTCTATAATAATTTTTTCAGGTGGAACATCTGAATTTTGTAAACCAATCTCTTTGGCTTTTTTAAGTACCTCTGTCTCTTTTCTAGAGAACATAAAATTATTTTTTAGAGTTATGTAGTCAGTCCTTAATTCCTCAACCTCTTTTTCTAATCGATTGATATTCCTAATTTTTTTTTCAACTGAGTGTTGATTACTTATATATATGATTAGAAAGAAAAGAAAATAAAATAACTTAAAATAACTAAGCTTAAATTTTTGGTCAAAAGTATTACCCTTCACTTTATTGTATATGTTATTGATTCTTTCTTTATAATTCATAATCTCTCTCCAATTCTTAGCTTTGCACTTCTTGATCTTGGGTTTACATTTATCTCATCACTTGATGGTATAATAGGTTTCTTTGTAATCTTTAAAAAAAACTCGTCTTTAACACCATATATATCTTTGTTATAGTCCGAAGAAAAGCTAGACTTATTTATAAAATTTTTTACAATTCTATCCTCAAGAGAATGATACGATATCACAACTAACCTTCCCTTTGAATTTAGGTAATCAACTGATTTTTTTAACATTATTTTTAATGAGTTAATTTCGTCATTGACTTCAATTCTGATAGCTTGAAAAAATTTTGATAATAATTTAAAACTGATGTTTGTTTTAAAGATATTATTTAGAACCTCTACAAAGTCAGTGTTGTCAACAATCTTCTTTTTTTGTCTCTCCTTGATTATTTCTTTAACTATTTTTTTTGGCTTTTGAATATCCCCGTACTTAAAGAATATATCTTCTAGCTTTTCCTGATCATATGTATTAATTACCTCTATTGCGTCAATTGAATCCTTTGTATTCATCCTCATATCCATTTTTGTCTTTCCCTGGTATGTAAAGCCTCTTTCTTCTTTGTCTATTTGGTAAGAGGACACACCCAAATCTGCGAGTATACCATCCACTTTTTGAATACCTCTCTGTTTTATATGATTATCAAAAAACTTAAAATTGCTTTTGACTAGCTCAATTTTTTTATTATTTATTTTATTTCTAAGGAAAGCATCTTCGTCCGTATCAAAAGATAATAGCTTACCTCCATCACTTAATTTTTCTAAAATTTTAGCAGAATGTCCACCACCTCCAAAAGTCAGGTCGAGATACGTTCCCTTTGGTTTTATACTTAGTCCTTCTATTGATTCTTTAAGTAAAACAGGAACATGATACTTCATAGCTACTTATTCATCAAGATATTTTTGAGCTAATTTTGAGAATTCGTTTGAATCATCAATTAAATATTTTTTATAATTTTTAATGCTCCAAAGCTCTATGACATTACCCATCCCAACTAGTACAATATCTTTCTCTGCGTCACAGTGAGAAACCATTGATTTAGGCAATAGAAATCTTCCATTAGAATCTAATTCGACTTGAGAGATACTACTAAATAAATTTCTTTTTAATTTTCTCTGCTCAGAACTAAACTCATTTAATGAGCTAATTCTTGAGTAAATATTTTGAAATTCATTAAGTGGATAAAGTATCAAGTTTGGTTCGAATCCTTTTCTAATAATCATATTTTTCTTAGAAGCCTCAGGCAAGACTGATTTCAACCTTGAAGGTAAAACCAGTCTACCCTTAGCATCTAATTTACACTCATGTTCGCCTGTGAAAAAAGCCATATCAGAGTATTAATATAAACCACTTATGTAAATGTAATAAACATTTACACATTTTACACCACTTTATCCCACTTTATCCCACTTTTTATACAAAAAAACTATACGTTTCTTCTAATTATATAATCTAGCAATGACTCTAGACTCCTTTTATATTCAGAATTTGGATATGAATGCAGGATTTCTCTAGACTGAGTAATTAAATCATTCATTATCTTTTCGCTATACTCTATCCCTTTATTGACTTTAACAAAGTCAATAATTTTATCAATTGATTTAAAGTTTTTTAAATCATTTATTATTTTTTTTCTTTCGGTCTTACCTACTTTTGAAAGAGAGTGAATAAGCGGTAATGTTATTTTAGCCTGCTTAAAGTCGTTTAAAGATGGCTTACCAGTATCAAATGACAAATAACCGAATAAGTCGTCCCTTAATTGGAATGCTTGACCAACTAATAATCCGAATTTTTTCATTTTTTCAATATCTTCTTTACTTGAACCTGCTGAAATAGCGCCCATCATGCAACAAGAAGAAAATAAACTTGCTGTTTTTCCTTTTATGATTTTAAAATATGTTTTCTCATCAAGATCTAATGATTTTGATTTTTTAAGTTGGATTATTTCACCTTCACTCATTTTTTTTACAGATGAAGACAAAATTCCTAAAAATTTAAAGTCATCATTTTCAACTGATAACTCTAAACCTCTAGATAGTAAGTAATCTCCAATTAACACTGAGTATTTACTCTTCCACAGTGCGTTTACAGAAAAGTAACCTCTTCTGTAGTTAGAGTCATCAACAACATCATCATGAATTAGGGTTGCGGTATGAAGAATTTCAATTAAAATAGCAGCTCTATAGCTTGATTCATTAATTTTTCCGTTAAGCCCAGCTGTCAAAAAAACAAATATTGGTCTTATTTGTTTGCCTTTTCTTTTGAGAACATAACTTATAACTGTATCAATTAGTTTACTTTCACTTCGAATAGACCCACTTAACTTATCTTTAAATTTACCCATCTCGTTATCGATGGGCTTTTTAATTTCATTTAAATTCATTGAAATTGCTTTAAATTGCAAAATGTAAAACAATAATACAGTTTACGATTTATGTAGCAAAAAGATGAGTACCCAAAAAAAGAATAAGACATATAAAAAAATTGTTGAGAAAACTAAATTCTGGCCAATTGTTCAACTTTTTGAGAATAGAAATAAATTCATGGAGGATGTCTCAAAAAAAACAGAAAGAAAAATTCAAAAAAAAATAAAAGAAAAAGACTTATATGAAGAAATTTTAAATACTGTATATAAAGAAAAACTCAGAATATCAAATATATCATGGAATGCCGATCCAAAAGACGATAAAGAGTTTTGGAATAGCATTAAGGAAAAAATTTTAAAGTTTGAGAAAGACAGAAATAACAAAAAAATTTCCATGGAAATTTTACCTGAAATTATTCGAAGATATACTAAAGAAATAACAGGAAATTTTAAAAGATCGCATTATGGTTTTGCCAAAAGAGTAATAATTTCTTTTTTAAACAGACTACTCAATACTTCAAGGTTAAGAAATCCATTTGGAAATTTAAATCTAGAAAGTACTATTAATATAGTTGGTAAAAAAAATAAATTAAGAAAACTTTCAAAAATAGGTACAATTGTAATGGTACCTACACATTTTTCACATCTTGACTCTGCTCTTATTGGATATGTGATTTCTCATTTAGGATTACCAGCATTTATGTACGGTGCAGGATTAGTTTTATATAATTTAAAAATATTTTCATATTTCTTTAATAGCTTAGGTGCTTACAAGGTTGATAGAAGAAAAAAACATCTATTGTACCTAGAAACTTTAAAAACTTATACAGAAGAAGCAATAATTAACGATTGTCACAACTTATTTTATCCAGGAGGCACAAGGTCAAGATCTGGTTCAATTGAAAAAAATCTTAAATTAGGGTTACTTGGAAGCGCACTCGAGGCACAAAAAGAAATAACAAAAAAAAATAAAAAAATTTTTATAGTTCCTGTAACATTTAATTATCAATTTGTACTTGAAGGACCTGCTTTAATAAATCAGTATATTTCATCAAAAAGTTCATCTGATTATCACCTCAAAAATCTCGGTTACTCTAACACGTACAAAATTTTATTATTTCTGATTAAATATTTTACTCAATCAAATAAAATAGCAGTAAGTATTGGGTCGCCAATGGATGTATTTGGAAATAAAGTTGACAATTACGGAAACTCAAAAGAAAATAAGAGTCTAAAAAAACATTTTACTAACAAAAAAGAGATATTAAGTAATTTATCAGAAAAAATAATTGATGAATTTATGAAAGGAACGGTGGTCTTTCCAAGTACTCTTGTTGCATTTACTGCATTTGAAATAATAAGAAAAAAGTTTAAAAATATTGATATTATAAACTTGATTTCTCTTCCAGAGGATGAGGTCACAATAAGTTTAGAAAAATTCAAAGAAAATTATAACAAAATAATAATTCGAATAAATCAATTGGCTTTAGATAATAATATTAAACTGTCAAATGAACTTAAACTTGATACTGAAAAACAAATATCAAATGGCTGTCAAAAACTCGGCTTGTATCACACGCCAAAACCTGTTATACTAAAAAATAATAGTGTTGTTATAAAAAACATGAAGATGTTATATTATTACAGAAATAGACTAGATGGGTTTAATTTAGATAAATGTTTCTCTAATTAATACTATCTATTGCTTTTAACCTTTTAGAAATTGAAGGGTGAGAATAATTAAGAAATTCATACACAGGATGTGGAGTCATATTAGTTAAATTATCTTTAGAAAGTTTTCTCAGTGCATCCTCCATTGGTCCCTTCTTAAAATTTTTAACTGCATACTCGTCTGCCTCATACTCATTCTTTCTACTTTTAATATTCATAAGCACTGAAATTATTGAGCTAATTGGACTATAAATTATAAAAAAAGCAAAAATTTCTAAGTGTCTGAATGAAACATTTCCACCAAGTGCATAGCTTATGTCACTATTAAAAATAAAGTTTGATAATATAAATAACATGAAGCCAGTTGTAATAATGGATATAACCATGTTAGTCTTAACATGATTTAGTTTATAATGACCTATTTCGTGAGCTAACACAGCCACCAACTCATCAGCGGTATGATTTTTTATTAAAGTATCATATAATACCACTTTTTTATTTCTACCAAAACCAGAGAAAAAAGCATTTGCTTTTTTTGATCTTTTTGATCCATTAATTACAAATATGTTTGTAATTGGGAACTTTACTTTTGCAGAAAAATTATCTAGTTTTTTCTTAAGATCGCCATCTCCTAAAACTTCTAATTTATTAAATATTGGAACTATTAATGTTGTGTAAAACATATTGATAAAAATCAAAAAAATAGAAATTAATATCCAAAAATATATCCAAAAAGAACTTGGAAAAAATATTATAAATAGGAGTAAGGGTGTTGCCAAAATGACTATTAGTAATAAAGAAATAAAGTAGCTTTTAAGCTTATCAAATATAAAAGTTTTCAAAGTTGTGTTATTAAATCCAAACTGTTCTTCAATCACAAATACTCTATATAATTGAAAAGGAATCTTTAAAGTGTCAGATATTATAAAAACAGATGCGAAAAAAATAAGTGATAAGCTAATTTCATTTTCAAATGTCACGTTTCTTATATAAGAATCTAGACTACCCAACAGACCAAAATATAAAACAGTGAAAAGAATTGAAAAGCTGTAGACAGAAGACACCAAGTTGAATTTGAAATTAACTTTTTTATATTTTTGAGATTTTGAGTATTCATTTTCTGAAAAAATATTTTCAACATTGTTTGGTAGAGGTTTGTCAAAACTACTATAATTCAGTAGTCCTGATACAAGATCAATTATAAATTGAAATGATATTATAACTAATAACAAAATTTGAATTTCAGTATAATCCATTCGTGAAATTAATTAAAAATTAGGTACAGGACATCGTAAATACCTCACATTTTTTGGAGGTAATTTTTTTCCAAAAAAATGAAAATCAAACGTGATAGAAATTTCGTGAGAACCTAATTTTTTATCAAGAAAATTGTAATCGTAACTATAAGATAAACCTATACTTTTATTTTTAAAATTTATTGAACCTACTACTGCATCCAAGTTATTACTTGTATTTGACAAAGGAACACCTCTATACCAAAATCCAATAGACAAAGGGCTAAAAATAAAATATGATCCAAGATTGAATAAAATAAATGACGGATATTTAATAACATTAAAGGAAGGTGAAATTCTTTCATCAATATTTATACCTCCATGTATTGAATAATTTCTATTTAAACTATTTTTTGAACTTGATAGCGAAATGTCAGGTTGTAATAAATTATATATTGAAGACCCTAACCAAAATTTTTCATTATAAATTAATATGCCATAATTCATATTAAAAAAACTTTTTTTATTAAAACTATTTAGGTTTTCTGCGGTTATCCCAATTAATCCAGAAGGTCCCAGTTGATCAAGAAAAGTTAATTGTGAATTATCAAAATCAATTGAAGAATATGTTAATTGAAAACCAGATTGTATAATCATCTTAGAATTAAGATTTAAACCATATGAGATAGATGGAGAAATATGATTTGATGAGTAATTTGAAATATTTAGTTTTTCTCCAGAAAAATTAAGTCCAAAAGAAAAATTTGATCCTAATAAATTATAATCAAACCAAGAACTATAAGAATTATATCCATCACCTATTGAAGTCCATTGATTTCTATAATTAACACCTAATCTACCAAATTCACCTATTCCAGTCATTGATGGATTTAAATTCAATGGAGAGGAATAATATTGGGAATAGATCACCTGTTGGGATTTAGCAATTTCTGGGGAAAGAAAAAATAATATTAAAAAAAGTATTCTAATTACTCCTAACATAAAAAATTATAATTTAATGTGATCAAGAAATTTTCCTATTTTTTTACTTTCTTCTAATAGATAATACTCGCTTTTTTCTAAAATGTGGCTATTATTTTTGTTATCACTTATTGAAAAAATGTAATCAAAATAATTTGCTAACTGGTCATTCACAGAATAGTCAACTCTTCCCCCAATAGCTATTCTAATTATATTACTATTTATTTTTTTGATATACTTCATTAGTGCAACAGGACCTTTTTCATTCAATGACTGAGAATCAATTGAACCTTCACCAGTTATTACGAGATCAGTATTTTTTAGATATTTTTCATAATTGATTTTATTAAGAAGAAATTCAGTGCCATTTAATATTTTAGAATTAAAAAAAACACTCAAAATTCCTCCTGCTCCACCTGCTGAACCGCCTCCCTTTAATGAAATTATATCTTTGCCTAGAACTTTTGATGAAATACTTGAAAAGTTGTATAAATACTTCTCAAAAATATTAAAGTCTTTATCTAATAAACCCTTTTGCTTTCCAAATACATTTACTGCTCCTTGATCTCCTAGTAACTTATTATTGACATCTGTCAAAAGAATAAACTCAATATTTGACTTATTTACTAAAAAATTAGAAATATCTATATCTGTAACTTCTGTTATAGGATTTTTTTTATCAATTAATTTTCCGTTATTAAAAAATTTGACTCCTAAAGCTCTTAAAATTCCAGAAGCACCATCAATAGTCGCAGAACCACCTAAACTTATTATAATTTTTTTAACTCCAATTTCAATTGCTGATTTTATTTGAATACCAGTTCCATATGAATCCATATTTTGCAATTTTTTTTCTTTATTCAACATAAGGTTATAACCAGACGCATTTGCAAATTCAATAACGGCAATATTTTCATTTTCTATTAATATATACTCCGAATTGATTATTTCACCGAGAGGGTTGACTGATTCAATTGATATAGTTTTGTAGGAGAAATAATATTTAAAAAAATCAAGAGTACCATCTCCACCGTCAGCAATTGGTAATTTTTCTAAATTTATTCTTGGGCTTATACTACTTATACCTCTTTCAATAATTTGACATGCATCAATAGATGAAATTGTCCCTTTAAAAGAATTAGGTGAAATAATTATTTTCATAAAACTAAAAATTTCAATACTACGTATTGAACAACAATACTTTAAATATATTATAACAAGAGATTATAATTATAATATTTTTTTTTTCATATTTGACAACTTTTTAATGATAGAAATTAGACAATGAGTAAAAATTTAGTAATTGTTGAGTCGCCAGCTAAAGCAAAAACTATTGAAAAATACCTAGGTAAAGATTTCAAAGTTTCTTCATGTTATGGTCATATAAGAGACCTTGCAAAAGATGATAAATCTATTGATAAAAAAAATGGCTTCAAGCCAACTTACATTCCATCACCTGATAAGAAAAAGGTAATTAAGGAGTTAAAAAACCTCAGAAAAAATTCCGAAAAGGTATATATAGCTACTGATAATGATAGAGAAGGCGAAGCTATAGCCTGGCATCTAAAAGAAATTCTAGATCTAGATGATAATGAATACGAGAGAATAATTTTTAGAGAGATAACTAAAAATGCAATTTTAAAATCTCTTGAAAATCCAACCAAAATTGACATGAATCTTGTAAATGCTCAACAAGCTAGAAGAGTATTAGATAGATTAGTAGGATTTGAAATTTCTCCAATCCTTTGGAAAAAAATCAAAAGAGGCCTATCTGCTGGTAGGGTTCAGTCAGTTGCAGTAAAGTTTGTAGTTGATAGAGAAAATGAAATAAATAATTTTGAAGCTAAATCATCATTTAAAACTACAGCAAATTTCATGTCTGTATCAGATAAAAGTTTTACCGCTGAACTTGATAAGAGGTTTGAAACAATTGATGAAGCAAGAAAATTTCTTAAAGACTGTACTAATAAAGATTTTATTATTTCTAAGGTTGAAAAAAAACCATCAAAAAGATCACCCTCTGCGCCATTTACAACATCAACCCTCCAACAAGAGGCATCAAGAAAGATTGGATTTTCGCCCTCATTAACTATGTCAACTGCACAAAGACTGTATGAGGCAGGCCATATTACATATATGAGAACTGACTCTGTAAATTTATCTGATGAGGCCCTTGAAAGCGCTCAAAAAATAATTAATGATAATTTTGGAGAAAAATATCATAACAAGAGAGTTTATAAAACTAAATCCAAAAGTGCTCAAGAAGCTCACGAGGCTATAAGACCTACTAACCTTGGAAATGATAATGCTGGAAAATCAGATACAGAAAAAAAATTATATAATCTCATATGGAGAAGGACCTTAGCCTCTCAGATGGCTGAATCTATTTTTGAAAGAACAATCGTAAAAATTCAGTCTGTTAATAATACTGAATTTAAAGCTACCGGAGAAGTACTTATTTTTGATGGTTTTCTAAAACTATATAACGAAATTGATGATAGCTCAAAACTCTTACCAAAACTAGAAGAAAAATCAGTTCTCAAAACAGTTAACATTCTCTCCAAAGAGATTTTCACTAAGCATCCGCCAAGGTACTCTGAGGCAAGTCTGATTAAAAAAATGGAAGACTCTGGTATAGGTAGACCGTCAACATTTGCTGAAACCGTAAGAAAAATTAAGGAAAGAGAATATGTAGTGAAAGAAGAGAGAGATGGGAAAATTATTAATAGTAAAGAACTTACTTTAGAAAATACCAAGATATCTGAGAATGTAAAGGAAGAAAAAACTGGTTTTGAAAAAAATAAAATATATCCTACAAACATGGGAATGTTTGTAACAGAGTTTCTAAATGAGAACTTTATTTCAAGTTTTATGGACTATTCTTTTACAGCTAAAACAGAGAATCAGTTAGATCAAATAGCATTTAATGGAAAAAATTGGAATGACATGTTAAAAGAGTTCTATTCTGGCTTCTCTGATTTATCCAATAAAGTACCGGAGGAAAGATACCAACTTGAAAAAGACCTTGGTGAGTATGAGGGAAAAAAACTTAAAGCAAGAATTGCTAAGTTTGGTCCTGTTATACAAATTGGAGAAAAGGAAGACAGTGATGAAGGTTTTCCCAAATATTGCAATATACCTTACGATAAATTAATTAAACATATTTCTATAGATGAAGCTATATCTATCATTAATAAGAAAGATGAAGATAATAAGTTAGTTAGTGTAGAACATGATGGGGATTTAATTGAATTAAAAAATGGTAGATACGGATTTTATCTGAGGTTCAAAGAAAAAAATTATAAGATAGACAAAGAGAAATATCCTGATCCAAAGGAACTTTCAGAAAAGCAACTCATAGAAATAATCTCAACACCTGTGGAAAAATCAAAAGACATCATTAAAGAATTTTTTGATGGAAGTATTCAGATTAGAACAGGGAAATATGGTAAACCTCCCTATATTCTTGCTGTAAGAGGAACTGAATATGGAAAACTTTTCAAAGAAAAGAAAAGAAAGCCTTTTGTTGGATTTCCTAAAGAAATATTAGAAAAGTACAAGATGAGCATTGAAAATATTTCTGAGGCAGAAATCAAAGAAGTTATTGACAGGTTTCTTAATAAATAACTAATTGATCTCAATGATATTATTCGTTGGATTTACATCAGCCATTTTTCTTTGAGAATCTATCGTAATTGTCTTTATTTTTTTATTTTTTTGATCTATCTGAAGAGGATAAACCTTATTTACCCATTCCCAATCAGGCATAATTAAAACATCATCTCCAGAGTTAAATATTTTTTCTCCTCTCATAATGGATAAGGGTATATGTATTATACTTTTTGAATTGTCTTCGAATAAAATCTCTATATCGATAGGCATTGGCATTATACCATTTTTAATTATTTCAATTTCTAAAGATTCTTTTTTATTTTTTTTGAGTTCCAATGAGTAATCAATCTGATGAGTTGTTCCAATCCAGTAATCTAGATACCAATCTAGTTCAAGACCACTAACTTTTTCCATCACTCTAATAAAATCATTTTTGTCAGGATGTCTAAATTTCCACTCATTATAATATCTTCTTAATCCTTTAAATAATAAATGTTCACCTATTATATATCCCAACTGACTTAAAAATATTGCTCCCTTAGTGTAGGATCCAACACCATATGCACGATTAGTAGAGAAGTGGTCAGAATGGGTAGTGAGAGCCTCTTCAGTACCCTCATTCAAAAACTGAAAATACCTTTCATACGAATTTATAAGTGGATTTGAAGAATTAAGATCGTATATATCATTAAATAATTCAAATTGTGTTATAGTTTGTGTATATGATGTAAAACCTTCATCCATCCAGGCATAATAGCTCTCATTTGTAGCTAATACCATTTGATACCATGAATGAAGTGCTTCATGTAATGTTACTGATAATAAACTTGGGTAAGATCTTTCACCTGTTATTAAAGTGGCCATTGGATATTCCATTCCTCCATCTCCTCCTTGAATAACTGAATATTTTCCATAAGGATATTCACCAAACTTTTTATTAAAATACAAAAATGCGTCAGCAGTATGTTTCTGAAGTTTTTTCCAGTTCTTGACCATCTCATCTGAATTTGCTTGATAATAGAAATGTAAATCAAGATTTATCTCAGGCACAGATAATATATCATGAGTATAATCTGGGTCTGCTGCCCACACAAAATCGTGTACCTTCTCGGCCTTAAAATTCCATATAAAATCATTATCGTCTGTTAATTTAGAATTTAATTCTCCTGTAGCACCAACTATATATTTTTTATCAATCTTAATTGATACGTCGTAATTACCCCATGGAGAATAAAATTCTCTTGCAATATAAGGGTGAGCGTGCCATCCCTGTTTGTCATAACCTGCTATTTTTGGAAACCATTGTGCCATTGAATAATCTATTCCCTCTTTGCTATCTCTACCACTTCTTCTGATTTGAATTGGAACTTGACTAAAATATTCCAAATAAAAGATTGAGGAATTATTTGGTAATAATGGATCAATTAGATCAACTTCTAATACTGTGCCTTGTATATGATGCTTAAGGTCTTTGCCATCTTGTTGTATTTTTTGAATTTGATGAAATCCAATTTCACTTTTTGATAATTTTGAGATCCTATCCATTACTCTTCTATCCGGATCAGGAAGAGACCTGCTTCTGATGTCCATCATACTACCTGGTTGGAAAGCATTAAAATACAGATGAATAAAAATTTTATGCAGGGTGTCATTTGAGTGATTAAAATAGGTTATTGATTGTTTACCAGTAAACTGATGATTTTTATGATCAAAAACTATATCAATATCATAATCTGCTTTCTGTTGCCAGTAAGAATATGAATATTCTGAAAAAAAAAGAAATATAAATAAATGAAGAAATTTACACATCGACATTTGCATACTTGGCATTTTTTTCAATAAACTCTCTTCTTGGAGCAACTTCATCTCCCATTAGTTTAGAAAACAAAACATCTGCCTCAGCTGCTGATTCAATAGTTACTTTATTCAATAATCTTTGTGAAGGATCCATTGTAGTTGTCCACAATTGTTCTGGATTCATTTCACCAAGACCCTTGTACCTTTGTATATTAACAGACGACTCCTTTCCATCTTTTGCCATCTCCTTTACCACTTTATCTTTTTCATCCTCAGACCAGACGTATTCACTTTTTTTCCCTTTGGAAATTTGATATAAAGGAGGTAGTGCAATGTACAAATAACCTTTATCTATCAAAGGTCTCATGTATCTGAAGAAGAATGTTAAAACTAAAGTTCTTATGTGACTTCCGTCAATATCAGCATCTGTCATAATTATCACTTTATGATATCTTAGTTTCTCGAGATTCAATTCCTTCTCATCTTCCTCAGTTCCAAACTTAACTCCCAATGCAGTTATGATATTTTTTATTTCATCATTATCATAAATTTTGTGCTCTTGTGCTTTCTCTACATTTAATATTTTACCTTTAAGTGGAAGAATAGCCTGAAAAGTTCTGTCCCTACCCTGTTTTGCTGATCCTCCAGCTGAATCACCCTCTACAACATATATTTCACAGAGAGCTGGATCCTTTTCTGAACAGTCAGCTAGCTTTCCAGGTAAACCAGTTCCTGTTAAAACATTTTTTCTCTGAACCATTTCTCTAGCCTTTCTTGCTGCGTGACGAGCTTGAGCTGCTAGAATCACCTTTGAAATTATTTGTTTTGCTTCTTTTGGGTTTTCCTCTAGGAAATTACCTAACATTTCTCCTACACAAACATCAACAGCACCCATAGCCTCTGAGTTACCAAGCTTTGTCTTTGTTTGTCCTTCAAACTGCGGTTCAGCAACTTTTATAGAAATAATTGCAGTTAGACCTTCCCTAAAGTCATCACCGGAGATATCAACTTTAACTTTATCTAATAACCCTGATTTTTCTGCATAGGATTTCAAGGTTCTAGTTAGTCCTCTTCTAAAGCCTGCAACGTGTGTTCCGCCTTCAATTGTATTAATATTATTAACATAGGACACAACATTTTCAGAATAAGATAAGTTATATGACATGGCAACTTGAACTGGTACGTTTTCCTTTTTTCCTTCCATGTAAATAGGATCAGGTATTAATTTCTCCCTTGAGCCGTCTAGGTAATTAACGAATTCAACTAACCCACCTTCTGAGAAAAATGTTTCTTTTTTAAATTCACCATTTTCGTCAGTATCTCTTTCATCAATTAAAAAAATTTTTATTCCTGCATTTAGGAATGATAACTCTCTGAGTCGAGTTGCCACAGTATCGTACTTATACTCATGAGATGTGAAAATTTCTTTGTCAGGAGAAAATGTCACAGTTGTCCCTCTCTGATCTGTTTTTCCAACTTCTTTTACATCGTAAGCTGGAATTCCTCTTTTGTACTCCTGCTCAAAAATTTTTCCTTCTCTGTACACGGTGGCTTTCAAATTTTCTGAAAGAGCATTTACACATGAAACACCAACTCCGTGGAGTCCACCTGAAACTTTATACGTATCCTTATCAAATTTACCACCAGCATGAAGTACAGTCATTACTACTTCTAAAGCAGATTTTTTTTCTTTAGGATGCATGCCAGTAGGAATGCCCCTTCCATTATCATTTACAGTTATTGAATTATCTTGATTTATAGTCACTGTAATCTCATCGCAATGCCCAGCTAAAGCTTCATCTATTGAATTATCAACAACTTCCCAAATTAGATGATGAAGACCTTTATTACCTACATCTCCGATGTACATAGCAGGTCTTTTTCTTACTGCTTCAAGTCCTTCCAGAACTTGAATATTTCCAGCTGAGTAATTATTTTTTTTTGATGATTTTTCCGACATGATTTAGTTTAGAGGTTTAAAATAAAATTAATTAAAAAATGGCATTTTTTATAGTAATTAAAGCTATTTATTGAAATAAAAAATAGATTTTTAAATAAAAAAATATAATTGTTGAGAATAAAATTTTATATGTTAATTTAGAGATGTATATGAACAACATTAATAGTTTTGAATCGGTTGATTTTTATCAGTTGGATGAGCTTTATTCTGATGAACAAAAACTAGTCAGAGACTCAGTCAGGCAATTCGTTAATCAAGAAATTATTCCAAATATTGAAGATTGGTACGAAAAAAATCATTTTCCACTTGAAATAGTTAAGAAAATGGGAGAAACTGGAATTTTTGGACCTAATGTTTCTCCAGATTACGGAGGAGGTGGTCTTGATAGTATTTCTTATGGACTAATTATGCAAGAACTTGAAAGAGGTGATTCAGGAATGAGATCTACAGCCTCTGTTCAAAGCTCTTTGGTAATGTATCCAATTGAAGCATATGGATCAGATGATCAAAAAAAGAAATATCTACCAAAACTTGCATCTGGTGAAATGCTAGGATGCTTTGGACTAACAGAGCCAGACTATGGATCAAATCCAGGTGGAATGGTATCAAAATTAGAAGATAAAGGAGATCATTACTTACTAAATGGTGCCAAACTCTGGATATCTAATTCTCCAGCGGCTGACATCGCCGTTGTATGGGCAAAAGATGAAAATAAAAGAATAAAGGGTGTAATTGTTGAGAGAGGTATGGAAGGGTTTTCAACTCCTAAAACTGGTGGGAAGTGGTCACTAAGATCAAGTCTAACTGGCGAGCTTGTCTTTGATAATGTTAAAATACCTAAAGAAAATTTATTACCAAATAAAGATGGTCTTGGTGCACCATTAGGATGTCTTGACAAAGCAAGGTATGGAATAGCATGGGGAGCTTTAGGAGTCGCTATGGATTGTTACTATCATGCAAAAAAATATTCTCTTGAGAGAAAACAATTTGATAAGCCTATAGCCTCGTTTCAACTAATTCAAAAAAAATTAGCTGAGATGCTCACTGAAATTACTAAGGGTCAGCTTGTGTGTTGGAGACTAGGATCATTAATGGACCAGGGAAAAGTTAGTTCAGCTCAGATATCATTAGCAAAAAGAAATAACGTTGAAACTGCTTTAATGATAGCAAGAGAAGCAAGACAAATTCATGGAGGAATGGGAATCACAAATGAATATCCTATGATGAGACACATGATGAATTTAGAATCTGTTATTACATATGAAGGCACTCATGATATTCACCTTCTCATTTTAGGAAATGAAATAACTGGAATACCAGCCTTCTCATAAAATGATACTTAAATCAAAAAAAATAAATTCCAGATATGGTGATAATATTTTTGTAAGAAGCTGGAAGCCAGAAAAATACGATAAAGTTATTATTATCGTTCATGGACTTGGAGAGCATTCAGGAAGATACAAAATATTCAAAGAGTTTTTAAAAAATCACAAAGTTGCTATATATGCACTTGACCTTCCAGGTCACGGTATGAGTGATGGAAAAAAAGGAGACATAAAAAAATTTGATAGATTTTTGGACTATCTAGAAGATGTTCTTATTCATGTCAGGAAAAAAAATCTTGAAACTCCGATTACTTTATTTGGCCATAGCCTTGGGGGATTAATTTGTCTTTCTTTTTTAATTAATAGAGAAAGCAAAGAAATACATTCAGCTATAATATCAAGTCCTTGGATTAAATTAGGTTTAGAGGTTCCAAAATATCTAATTGGTATTCAGAAAGTTTTAGTCAATATAATGCCTAGTTTTAGACTGAGTAATAGAATCAATATCAATGACTTAACAAAAGATAATGATATAAACTTCAAATACAGTAAAGATCAGCTTGTTCATGATAGAATTTCTTTTAGACTATATTCTGAGATAAATAAACAGATAGATCTGGTAAAAGAACGAGCTAACAGAATAAAAATAAAGACATTACTTTACCATGGGTCTGATGATAAAATTATATCAAGTGAAAGTGTTGATATCCTTAGTTTGTTGATAAATTATAATCAAAAAATAATCTTCGATAAAGCTTATCACGAACCTCACAATGACTTAGAAAAAAAAGAAGTTTTCAAGAAAATTATCAAGTTCTTAAATTAAAATTATTTTATATCTTTAGATAATGAATTTAATATTGGTCCTAATTATTATATTTTTTAACAATCAGTCAAAGTGGGTAGACCTAAGCTCAGAAGATATATCTGAAAATTGGCATACCTATTTATCTAACTCTGTTGAAGGTTGGGAATCAAAGGATAAAGTCTATGTATTAGATCCTTCCGATAAAAAAAATAATGGTCTTGTCTCTAATAAGCACTACCACAGCTTTATTTTGTCATTAGAGTGGAAAGTAGATAAAGGTGGAAATAGTGGAATTTTCTGGGCTTTAAATGAAGACCCTAAATACTCTGTTCCATACTTGACAGCCCCCGAAGTTCAAGTTATTGATGATGAATATTATTATGGTGGAGACAAGGAAAATCGTAAACATATGAATGGTTCAGTTTATGACATGGTAGCACCATCTATGTTAGCTGCAAATCCTACAGGAGAATGGAATAAGTACGTGATTGAAATTAACTATAAAAAAAATATTGGCAATGTTAATCTTAATGGAAAAGATGTTTCTACCTTTCCTTTGAGAGGTAAAAAATGGAATGAAATGATTGAAAATTCAAAATTTAAGACGTGGGATGGGTTTGCTAAAACCGAAAAAGGTCCAATTGCATTACAGGACCATGATACAAGAGTTTATTATCGTAATATTAAAATTAAAGAACTATGATTAGAAATATTATTTTCACATTACCGCTACTTCTAGCATTCTCTTTTACTTCAAATAATAATAAGTTTGAAGATTTTGTTGAGTCTGATATTCCATACCTTAAAGAATTATATATTGATATACACAAAAACCCAGAGATATCATTAATGGAAAAAGAAACATCAAAAAAGCTAGCTAACGAATTAAGGAAAGTTGGATTTGAAGTTGAAGAAAATTTTGGTGGTTATGGTGTTGTTGGGATTCTAGAAAATGGTGATGGACCAACTATATTGTATAGAACAGATATGGATGCACTTCCAATGGAAGAAAAAACTGGACTTCCTTATGCAAGTAAAGTTATTACTAAAAATTTTGATGGTAATGATGTCGGAACAATGCACTCATGTGGACATGATATGCACATGACAGTCTGGACTGGTACAGCTAGAGCTATGGTAGAAAGGAAAGATGATTGGAACGGAACTATTGTTATGATAGGTCAACCAGCTGAAGAAATTGGAGCGGGAGCAGCGATGATGTTAGATGCAGGACTCTATGAGAAGTATCCTGTGCCTGATTATGGAATTGCACTTCATGCATCTCCTACTATCCCAGCAGGAAAAGTC
This sequence comes from uncultured Marinoscillum sp., assembly GCA_902523065.1. GTDB lineage: Bacteria > Bacteroidota > Bacteroidia > Cytophagales > MED-G16 > MED-G16. The sequence goes on along the minus strand of CABYXZ010000002.1, from coordinate 225,883 downwards.
GGATTTGGTAAAGGTTATATCATGGCAAATACTGAATCTGTTGATATTAAAATATTTGGACAGGGGTCCCACGGAGCTGCACCTCACATGTCAATAGATCCAATTGTAACTGCGTCCATGATTGTGATGGAATTACAAACCATTGTAAGTAGAAATTTAAATCCTTTAGATGATGCGGTAATAACTGTTGGCTCAATAAGAGGAGGCACTAAACATAATATTATACCTGACGAAGTAAATCTTCAATTAACAATAAGAACCTATAAAGAAGAGGTCCGAAATTTAATTCATAAAAGAATAAAAGAAATTTGCGACGGAATAGCTGCATCAATGGGACTTGATAAGTCAAGATGGCCAAAAATCGTAATGCGAGATCAATCTACTCCAGCTAATTTTAATGATGGAATGCTTATTGATATAATGACAGATGTATCTAATTCATTAATTGGGAAAGAAAATGTTGTTGCTGTAGAACCACAGATGGTAGGTGAAGATTTTGCAAGGTATGGTAGCACTAAAGAAGATATTCCAACTGCTATGTACTGGTTAGGTACTGTTCCAAAAGAAAGAATGGATAGGTATATTAGTGGAGAGTACGCTCTTCCAGCTTTACATTCACCATTTTATTATCCAGATATTGAAAACTCGATAAGAACCGGAGTTAAAGTGAGTACTGAATCTTTAATTAAACTTTTTAATAATTAAAAGTTTTTTCTCTATCAGAATAAGAAAAAATATGAGACTGATTTTGGTTTTCAAGATTTATCAAAACAACATTTTTTTGAACTTGAAAAACATCAAATAAGATATTATTATAAACTTTAATATTATTGATATCACCCCTTGTCTCAAAGGATAGATATATTTCAACTAAATCATTAACAAGATTATAATTATCAATTGAAGGAATTATTTCTGATTTATTTACGCTAATTTGAAATTTATCTTTAATATAATCTGCTACCTGACTCGATCTATTCTCTAATTTTAATTCAGTATCTATTGAAATTGACTTATCGAAAAATAATCTAAGACCATCTTCTAGATCATCCCTAAAGATTTTAATTTTTATATCATGCCTGTCTTCTTTTAAAGTTATTTCAGTTGTACTTATATAAAAAGGATGTACTAATAAAAGTATTAAAAAATAGAGAACTTGCATTAATTATTAATTTAGCATTAATGTATCAAAATTAATTTTTTATTAAAAAAATATTTTAATTAATATTGGTACTACTAAACTACAAATGAATATTAACTCAGATTCTAGGAAAAAAAATACGTATGACGCTATTGTCGTTGGTACTGGTATAAGCGGCGGGTGGGCAGCAAAAGAACTTACAGAAGGAGGACTTAAAACATTAGTTTTAGAGAGAGGAAGAGATGTAAAACACGTTAAAGATTATCCAACCATGAACAAACATTCATGGGAACTTCCCTATAGAGATCAACTAACAGCAAATGAAAGAAAGTATTACAAAGTTCAGCTTAGACCTGGATATACTTTAAAACAATCAACAAAACACTGGTGGGTAAAAGATACTGAACAACCTTACAATGAAAAAAAAGGTTCATTTGATTGGATAAGAGGTTACCACGTTGGCGGAAAATCCATTATGTGGAGTAGGCATGTTTACAGATGGAGTAAAATTGACTTTGAAGCTAATGCAAAAGAAGGTGTAGGAATCGACTGGCCTATCAGATATAAAGATATTGATAAATGGTATGGTTATGTTGAAAATTTCATTGGAGTAAGTGGTAGGAAGGAAGGACTTTCACAACTACCAGATGGCAATTTTTTACCGCCTCTTGATATGAATTGTGTAGAGAAAGATTTTAAAAAAAATTTATTTGATAAACTTGGAAGAACTTATACTTCTGGAAGAGTTACAAATATCACAAAAAACCATAATGGAAGAGGAAAGTGTCAGAGTAGAAACCTATGTATAAGGGGTTGCCCATACGGAGCATACTTTAGTTCTAATTCATCAACACTACCAGCAGCTGAAGCTACAGGAAATATGACTTTAAAAACAGATTCCATTGTTCACTCCATAATATATGACGATGAGAAGAATAAAGCAACAGGTGTTAGAGTCCTTGATAGCGAAACTCTTGAGATGACAGAGTATTATGCAAGAATAATTTTTTTAAATGCTTCAACAATAAATTCAACACTAATTATGTTGAACTCAAAATCTAGAAGATTTCCCAATGGATTTGGTAACGACAGCGGCGAGCTGGGACATAATATAATGGATCACCATTTCAAGGCCGGTGCTAGAGCACAAATAGATGGATATGAAGATTATTATTATCACGGAAATAGACCGGCAAATGGATATCTAGCCAGATTTAGAAATCTAGGAAATGAAAAAATGAACTACCTAAGAGGTTTTGGATACCAGGGAGGTGCAATAAGAGGTGGCTGGGCAAATTCAGGAGAAGCAGCATTTACCGGAGAAAATCTGCTTAAAAGTGCTTCTACACCAGGGGGTTGGACAATGAATTTACTTGGATTTGGTGAAATTTTGCCGTATCACGATAATAGAATGTATCTAGATAACGATAAACTGGATAAGTGGGGAATGCCAACTGTTATTTTTGAAACGCAGATTAAAGAAAATGAAAAAAAGATGAGGGAGGATATGAAAAACTCAGCTGCTGAAATGTTAGAAAAGTGCGGATTTAAGAATATAAAAGGATACGATAATAAATACAGTATGGGAAATGGTATACATGAAATGGGTACAGCTAGGATGGGTAAAGATCCTAAGACGTCTATTCTAAATAAATGGAATCAAGTTCATTCAGCAAAAAATGTTTTTGTAACTGATGGAGCATGTATGACGTCCGCAAGTTGTGTTAACCCTTCAATAACATACATGGCTTTAACAGCAAGAGCAGCAAATTATGCTATAGATGAACTTAAAAAAAGAAATTTATAATGAAAAGAAGAGAGTCAATTAAAGCGATATCATCATTTGTGTGTGGCAGCCTTATTATCCCAAGTTCAACATTGTTGATAAATTCATGTACTAGCCCTAATCAAGAATTAAATTGGGTTCCAGAGTTTTTAGAAATTGAAAATGCATTTTTTTTAACAGAGCTATCCAACACTGTGTTACCTAATACTGAATTTCCTGGTGCAGTTGCCCTAGGTGTTCCTGAAGAAATTGAAAAGTATGTTTTTAATGTATATGATGAAGATGACATAAGTAAATTTACGGAGGATCTCCATTCACTCAAAACCTATTTATTTGAAAACTCATACTATGATCTAACTTTATCCGAAAAGACTTCACTGTTAAATTCAATTCAAAAAATGAAAAGAAATAAAAAAATTAGGAAAATATATATGTCATTTAAAAAGCTTATCATTGAATCATATTTTCTTACAGAAGTTGGAGCTACTCAAGTACTAAGATATAATGGGCCATCCGTTGTATTAGGTGATTATAGGGGATGTGTTCCATTTGGTGAAATAGGAAAAACATGGGCTATTTAAAAAATTTGAAATTATGAATAATTCCTTAAAAACCCCAGTCAAAAATTTTCTTAATTGGGAGAAAAAGAAAGGAAAAGATACTTTTCTGGTGCAACCTATAGATGGAGAATACATAGAGTTCACTTGGGAGAGAGTTGGTAATGAGGCACGTAAAATGTGTAACTATATAAACAGCCTTAATCTTCCAAAAAAATCTAAAATTGCAATTCTTTCAAAAAATTGTGCTCATTGGATAATTGCAGATTTGGCAATTATGATGAGTGGAAATATATCAGTTCCAATATACGCAAATGTAAATGGTGATACAGCAAAATATATCTTGAACCATAGCGAATCTGAACTTTTATTTGTGGGAAAACTTGAAAAAAGTGATTGGGATGATATTAAATCTAATATCCCAAAGAAAATTAAAAAAATTGATTTTGGGTATTACAACTTAGATTCGGACTTTCATAAATGGGATGAGGTCATATCTAACCAAAATAATGAGATAATACTACCTTCAATAGATATTGAAGATATCATCACAATTATTTATACATCAGGAACAACTGGAATTCCTAAAGGTGTTGTATTAAACTATAAAGCAGCTGCGACGGCAACAAAAAATCTTGATCTTCTCTTTCCGCTTGATGAGAATGATAGATTTATATCGTATTTACCTCTTTCTCATATTGCTGAAAGAGCCCTTGTTGAACACGGTGGAATTCTATCTGGGGGTAGAATATTTTTTGTGGAAACCTTAGAAACCTTTCCTAAAAACTTAAAATATTGTAAGCCAACAATATTCTTCGGTGTTCCTCGAATTTATACCAAATTCATGAATAAAATTCAGTCAATAATTCCTCAAAATATTATAAAATTAATATTAAATACACCTGTGCTTGGCTCTTTATTTTCACAATTAATTAGAAAACTTCTAGGATTAAATAAGTCTAGAATTTGTATAACTGGAGCAGCGTCAATTTCTGTATCTACTCTCGAATGGTTTAATAAATTGGGATTAAAAATTTATGAAGCGTACGGTATGTCAGAAAATTCTGCATGTTCTCATGGAAATTTTCCAGGCAATATAAAATTTGGTACTGTGGGTAAGGCAATGCCTGATACAGATGTCAAAATAACTGATGAAGGCGAAATAATTATGAAGAATGATTGTATAATGCAGGGTTATTATAAAGAAAATAAACTTACTCAAGAAACAATCATAAATGGATATTTATATACAGGAGATAAAGGATTAATTGATGAAGATGGTTACCTAAGAATCACAGGAAGAATTAAAGATATTTTTAAAACATCAAAAGGAAAATATGTAGCTCCAAATCCTATAGAAATAAAATTAAGTAAGAGTAATTTCATTGAGCAGGTCTGTGTTGTTGGTGAGAACCTAACTCAACCTATTGCTCTTGTTATTCTTAGTGAGGGTAAGAAAATTGTCAAAGAAGTAAGCAATAACTTTAATGAATTACTTGACACAATTAATAATACTCTGGAAAAACATGAGAGAATTAAGAAAATAATTGTTCTCAAAGACTCGTGGTCAATAGAGAATAATATTTTAACTCCTACTCTTAAAATAAAAAGAGCATCTATTGAAAAAAAATATAAAGAATTCTATGATTATTGGTACAAGTCAGAGGAAAGAATATTATTTCAATAATCAGTACTTTAAAACCTGATAAGGATTATATCCATTTAATTTTTTTTGATAAAAACCTGTTCCATCAAATTTTCTGACTTTATCTGATTTTAAACACTTTTCAGAACAACATCCATTATAAATTTTAGCACCATCATCACTTAATGGAATATGTTTATTACATTCTGCATTAGCACAATTAACCATCCTATCTGATTTTTTACCTGTAACATAACACTTACTAATTATATTAGGATTAATATTATTGACTTCCTTTACAATCCTGTTATCAAAAACATAACATTTTCCATTAAAGTCTTTTCCATTTTCCTCAATACCATACTTTATGATACCTCCATGTAATTGATACACATTTTTATACCCATTTTCTTTTAAAAAAGCGCTTGCTTTTTCACATTTAACTCCTCCAGTACAATATGTAATAATTTTTTTTTCTTTACTTATTTTAGTCTCTATTTCATCAATTGCATCGGGAAACTCTCTAAAATTATCAATATCAAGGGTTATTGCATTTTTAAATTTTCCTATTTCATACTCATATCTTGATCTAACATCTAATATACAAACGTCTTCAGACTGTTGTTCTAGAATTGATTTAAATTCTGAAGGTTCAATATAATTACCTCTTTTCTGTATAATCTTTTTATTTTTTATTCCTGAGTTAACAATTTCATCTTTTATCCTTACATTAATTTTTTTAAAAACGTTCCTATCAACTGAATCAATTTTAAAATCGATATCATTAAAAGTTTTCTGTCTCTTTATTTCATCAATATAACTTTTACAATCAATTTCTTTACCAGAAATTGTTCCGTTAATACCCTCATCAGAAATAATAATTCTCCCCACAATATTATTCTCTATACAAAACCTCAGATGATCTCTTCTAAATTTAATAGGATCTTTAATTTTTGAATAACAATAAAATAATAATACCTGATAATTTTGACTCATATAATTTTATTATTAAGTAAAATCTGCTCCATTTCCTTTTGAATGTTTAATGCTGATTTTCTAACCGATTCTTCAAAATTAGTAGATTTATCACTGTAAATAATGCTTCTTGAAACGTTTACCATAATACCACAGTTTTTATTCATTCCTGCATTACTAATTTTTTTTAGGTCTCCACCTTGTGCACCAACTCCTGGAATAAGTATAAAACTATCAGGTATAATTTTTCTAATATTTAATAAATCTTCTTCTCTATTAGCCCCAACAACATACATCAGGTTTTCTGGATTAGACCACTTAAGTGAATCATTAATAACTGACTCGTATAATTTTTCACCCTTATCACTTGAAATAAGTTGAATCTCTTTTGCACTTTCATTGGATGTTAATGCTAAGATAATAGCCCATTTATTTTTATAATCTAAATAGGGATCAACAGAATCCTTTCCCATGTAAGGAGACAATGTGACTGCGTCAAAATCGAGTGTTTCAAAAAAAGTTTTGGCATACATAATTGAAGTGTTACCAATATCACCCCTCTTTGCATCTGCAATCTTAAATATGTTGTCAGGTAAATAATTTATTGTTTTTTGAAGTGTTTTTATTCCCTCAGAACCCAATACCTCATAAAAGGCAAGATTAGGTTTATAGGCTATTACGATATCTTTTGTGGCATCTACTACAAGTTTGTTAAACTCAAAAATTGGATCTTTATATTTTAAAAGGTGCTTTGGAATCTTATCTAAATCACTATCCAAACCAATACATAGATATGATCTTTTATTTTTTATTTCATCACAAATTTGATCATAGTTCATCTTATCTAAAGTCTATGACTTCAATTTCCGGATAATCCTCAGGAATAAAAGTAAATAAAGTATTTTCTAACTCTTCTTCTTTAAAGTCATTAATCATATAAACAAAAGTGCTATTCGATTTATCAAATACCGAAAAGCTATATAATAGACCAGCTTTATCTATCTTAAATAATATCTTAAAGTATGATTTCTCTTGATCATCAGGATAAATCTCTACCAATCTTAAGTTATTTTCCTCACCTAAAAACTTATAAGAAAATCCCGATTTATAAATTTCAAAGATATTATTTAAAGATATTTCCTGTTCACCTGGATCAAAATCAGAAATAGTAACTTCGTTAAGTTCTTCAAGGTACGTCCACACAGTTTTTGAGTCATTGATAATTTTTTGACCTTCAACAAAAAGAACATACATTTCTTCTTTTACAGAAATTCTCCCTTGAAATGAGTCAGCAATATTCTCTGAAAGGTTGTTCATTATGTAGGTAAATGTAGATGTAAAACCTGCCATTTTCTTATACTTATCACTCATGTCATCCAACAATTCTAGTGCTTTCTTATCATCTTGTGCATGTGATAAGAAGGAAACAAAATATATACAGTAAAAAATATTAATCAGTCTCATACTTCAATATTAATAAATTTATCCTAATTCATTAAGTAATTTTTCCAATGCATATTCATCCTGGATAAGTACTTGTCTTGGCTTACTACCCTCAGAAGGACCAACTATTCCTGCAACTTCCAATTGATCCGTCAACCTTCCAGCTCTATTATAACCAAGTTTTAGTTTTCTCTGAAGTAATGAAGTACTACCTGTCTGGGAGCTAACTATTAATCGCGCTGCATCCTCAAATAATGGATCTCTATCACTCAAGTCAATATCAACAATCTGTTTCTCATTTTCATCAATATATTCTGGCAGAAGATAAGCCGAGGTATATCCCCTTTGAGTTCCAATATGATCACAAATTTTTTCAATTTCCGGTGTATCAACAAAGGGACATTGTAATCTAATTATATCAGATCCAGGTGAAAAAAGCATATCTCCCATCCCAACAAGTTGTTCAGCACCCTTCGAATCTAATATAGTTCTTGAATCCATATTAGAAGTTACCTTAAATGATATTCTAGTTGGAAAATTAGCTTTAATTACTCCTGTAATAACATTTACTGATGGTCTTTGGGTTGCTACTATCAGATGAATGCCAATTGCTCTTGCGAGCTGAGCTAGTCTCGCAATTGGATTTTCAATCTCTTTTCCTGCAGTCATCATTAGATCAGCGAGCTCATCAATAACTAATACTATGTAAGGTAAATACCTATGACCTTCATTTGGATTTAATTTTCTACTAATAAATTTTTTATTGTACTCTTTTAAATTTCTTGCCTGTGCATCTTTGAGAAGGTTGTACCTGACATCCATCTCTGTACATAACGAATTTAATGTGTGTACAACTTTTTTAGTTTCGGTGATAATCGGTTCCTCAGCATCAGGAAGTTTAGCCAGAAAATGTTTTTCTATTTTATTAAATAAAGATAACTCAACTTTTTTAGGATCAATTAATACAAATTTTAAGCTAGAAGGATGTTTCTTGAATAGTAAAGAAGATAGCATGACATTAAGTCCTACCGACTTTCCTTGTCCAGTGGCACCTGCAACTAAGACGTGAGGCATCTTTGTTAAATCGGCAAGAAATACTTCGTTAGATATTGTTTTACCTAAGATAAGAGGTAACTCAAAATCATTTTTAATGAACTTCTCAGTCCTCATTACTGATCTTAGACTAACTATCTCACGATTTTTATTAGGAACCTCAATCCCAATTGTTCCCTTTCCAGGAATTGGAGCTATAATCCTTATTCCAAGAGCGGAAAGACTTAATGCAATATCATCTTCAAGATTCTTAATTTTTGAAATCTTTATTCCAGCTTCTGGAACAATCTCATAGAGTGTAACTGTTGGGCCGATAGTAGCTTTGATTTTAGCAATTTCAATTTTAAAGTTCTTTAATGTCTCAATTATTCTATTTTTATTAGAGGTTAATTCATCCTTAGTTACTTGAATTTTTTCATTTTTTGATTCATTTAAGAGATCAACTTTTGGGTATTTATAACTTGAAAGATCTAATTCTGGATCATATACATCTCCAATTTTAGACATTGATGTTTTTTCGTCTTGTGTTTTTTCAACCTTTAATTCAAGATCTTGATTTTCAGTGGTTTCATTGATTTTATTTTTATCATTTTGAATATTATTAACCTCATCATTATATTCTTTCTCTTCTATTTCCTCTTCTATTTCCTCTTCTATTTCCTCTTCCACAATAATTTCCTCATCATCCTCAATTATATCTTCAGAATTTAAATTATTGTTTTTTGAGGTTTTAGATAAAAAATTAAGATTAAATGAATAAAGATCAAAAAAGAATACTATGAATATGAATAAGGAAAGAAGTAAAATTAATATCGATGAATAACCCAATAGATTATCTAAGAAAAGTGCCAGAGTATACCCAATTCCACCTGTATAATTTCTAAGGATAAAGCTCTCTGGAAATAAATTAAGAAAAAATCCCATAGTAGATGAAACCCAAATAAGAGTAAACACACTGAAAACAAATGTTTTTGTGAGAGGAAGGATTTTAAAACCGAAAAGAAATTTAAATGCAGTTGTTATAAGAAGAGGAACTAAAATAAATGAAGAAATTCCAAATAAAACGTAGATAAAGTAGTGAGCAGTAAATGCACCTAAAACACCTAACCAGTTCTTTGCTTCTTCTCCAAAAGTAGAAAAAGATATACCAGAATTTATTAAACTTTGATCATCAAAACCTGTGAAAAAATAAGATAATAAAGAGAAAAAAATTATGACAGAGAATACTAAAGAAGATGCCCCAAAAATAAGTTTAAATTTTCCTAATAATGATTTTTTGTTTTCATCATCTTCATAGTAGTCAGAATTAAATGAACTATCAACCATTCTATTTATTTTAAACGTTTTAATTTAATCATTCTATTTCTAAAAAAGCCTTATTTATACTCTTTATCATACTAGGACCTTCATATATCCATCCAGTATATACCTGAACAATATCGGCTCCGGCATTCAGTTTATCTTGTAGATCAGAAAAATTGAATATTCCGCCAACTCCAATAATCTTCAACTTTGAGTTTTTCTTGATGAAAGCAATTACATCGTTAGATACGTCAGCAATAGGCTTACCACTAATTCCACCTTCTCCAAGCTCATCTATTTTTTTATTTTTTATTTTTTGTTTTGAGACAGTTGTATTAGTTGCGATGATTCCATTTATCTTATTTTTTTCGCAAACCTCAATAATATCTTTTAGTTCTCTAACTTCTAAATCAGGAGCAATTTTTACGAATAGAGGTACTTTTTTTTCTTTACTATTTTCAATTTGGATTTTAGATAATAAAGTTTCAAGGTTTGATTTTGATTGCAACTTCCTTAAATCAGGGGTATTCGGTGAACTAATATTTACTGTAAAATAATCAACATAATTTCTTAATATTTTAAAAGAAAAAAGATAATCTTCAACTGCATTTTCATTGGATGTGGTTTTATTCTTTCCAATGTTTGCACCAATTACCATGTCACCTTTATATTTTTTTAGTCGGTTAAGAATGATATCTACACCGTCATTATTAAATCCCATTCTATTTAGTAATGCACTATCACTTTTAAGTCGAAATAACCTTGGCTTATCGTTTCCTTCTTGAGGTTTGGGAGTAATTGTTCCAACCTCGACATGACTAAAACCAAATGTTTCCAATTCATCTAAATATTTTGCGTTTTTGTCAAAACCAGCAGCAAGACCAATTCTATTTTTAAACTTCAAGTCTTCAAATTCAATGGATAATTTTTCATTTTCTAAACAAAAAAGTTTTTTAGAAATTCCTTTTAAACCTGGAAATGAATACAAAACCTTTACAAGAAATAATGATATATTATGTATAAACTCAGCGTTAAATAAGAAAAAAACTGGTCTAATGAGTAATTTATACATCACGCAAATATAAACATAGAATTAACTCCTTGGATGAAATTTATTAACTACTTCTTTCAAATAATTCTTGTTTAAGTGTGTATATATTTCTGTTGTAGTAATTGACTCATGACCTAACATTTCTTGTACAGCTCTTAAATCTGCACCACCCTCAATGAGATGGGTTGCAAATGAATGTCTAAAGGTGTGAGGGCTTATGTTTTTGTTTAAACCTGCTTTTTTTACAAGATCTTTTACAATTATAAAAATCATATTTCTGGTTAGATTTTTACCTCTTCTGTTAATAAATAGATAACCCTCAAATCCCTCAGAAATATTTAAATTTGTTCTGTACTCCTTCATGTATATACTTATACATTCAGCTGCTTTTGTGCCAATTGGAACCAGTCTCTCCTTCATACCCTTTCCCAATACTTTAATAAAACCTATATCCAAAAATAAATTTTGAACTTTAAGGTTTACAAGCTCTGATACTCTTAATCCACAGCTATATAGAGTTTCTAATATAGCCTTATTTCTCATTCCTTCTTTTGAATCTAAGTCTACAGCATTAATTATAATTTCAATCTCTTGAATACTTAATGTTTCAGGTAACTTTCTTACAAGTTTAGGTGCATCAATTAGCTCCATAGGATTAATATCAATCTTTTCTTCTAATAACAAATAATTAAAAAAAGATTTGAGCCCAGATACTATTCTTGCTTGTGAATATGTTGAGCTTTCACTTTTAAATAAATATTTTATAAAAGATTCAATTATTGATACATTAATATTTTCAATGGAAAGACTTGTGCCGTGATTTTCTGATATAAAAGAGGTAAGCTTTCTTATATCAAGAAGGTAGGCGTCAATAGAATTATTGGAGAGAGACCTTTCTAACTTCAGATAGTTTTTAAATTCATTTACCTCGTAGTCCCACATAAAATCCTTTTTTTAGATTAAATTTATACAATCATGAAATTAATTATAATCAACGGTCCAAATTTAAATCTACTTGGTATTCGAGAAAAAGAAATATATGGTGAGACCTCTTTTGAAGAATACCTTAGTATACTCAAAAGTAAATTTAAAGATGTTGAATTGGAATTTTTTCAGTCAAATCATGAAGGTGAATTAATTGAAAAAATACAGGAAGTTGGATTTTCCTATGAAGGAATCATAATTAATGCAGGTGGATTTACACATACCTCAGTTGCACTAAGAGATGCTATTGCATCTGTTAGCTCACCAGCTATTGAGGTTCACATCTCAAATATTCTTAATCGGGAGGACTTTAGAAAAAAAAGTTTTTTGAGTGATGTTTGTAAGGGAATAATCTCTGGGCTTGGTCTAAAAGGATATGAATTTGCGATTGATTATTTCTTATCTCAAAAATGATTGAAATTTATACAGATGGATCAAGTAGAGGCAATCCTGGACCAGGAGGGTACGGTATAGTTATGATTTATAAAGACAAAAGGAAGGAATTATTTCAAGGTTATAAATTAACTACCAATAACAGAATGGAACTACTTGCTGTGATTAGGGCTTTAGAAGAAGTTAAAACTAATAAACACAAGATTAAAATCTATTCAGATTCTAAATATGTTGTTGAGTCAGTCGAGAAAGGATGGATCTGGAATTGGCAAAAAAAGAATTTCAAGAATAAACAGAATGTAGACTTGTGGAAAATGTTTATACCGTTATATAAAAAGTATGATGTTAAATTGATTTGGGTTAAAGGCCATGACGGTAACACTGAGAATGAAAGGTGTGATTTTTTAGCTAATTCTTGTCAAGAAGATGTCTTAATTGATGACTTAGGATATAAAAACCAAACTATTTAAAACAAGTAGCTGCACCTATTATACCGGCATTGTTTCTGTTTTTAGCCGGAATAATTTCACATTTAGATGTTAAGTTTGATTCAAATTCGTTAAAATATTTACTTATTCCCCCTCCAAATACAATTTGGTTAGGAGAAAATAATAATTCAACATAATCTATATATTCATTAAAACGAGCTGACCACTCTTTCCAAGATAAATTTAATTTTTTTCTAGCAAGGTTTGAGGCATACTTCTCAGCACAGTCACCATACATCTTCAAATGACCAAGTTCAAAGTTTGGAATAAGTTTACCGTCTGTAAACATAGATGTCCCAAGTCCTGTACCAACCGTTATCACAAGAACTGTTCCTCTTTTTACTACATCAGGATTTAAAGCTATTTCAGATAATCCTGCAGCATCGGCGTCATTAATTGCCTTACATCTAAGATTAAATTTCTTATGAAATTTTTTTTTCAAATTTAGTCCAATCCATTTCTTCTCAATGTTAGCTGCAGAGTAAATTTTATTTTTTTTTACAACACCTGGGAATCCACATCCAACATTCCCATCCCATTTTAGTTCGTCTAAAATATTTATTTTAATACCATCAAAAATTTTTTTTGGAGTTGGCTTATTTGGAGTTGGAAATCTGATTTTTTCAGATAATAATTTACCTGATTCAATGTCAACAATTGCTCCCTTTACGCCTGAACCTCCAATATCTATACCTAAAACATTCATTTTATTATTTTCAATTTAGCAAAATTTAGAAGTAAAGTCTTTTCTCCAACACTTTTAAATTTAACAATTGCTTTATTTTGATTGTTTTTCATATCAAGTTCTAGAATTTCACCAATACCAAAATTTGGATGCCTTACTTTTAATCCTATCTCTAAATCACTCACTGAACTAGACTTGAATGAAATATCTTTACTAGAAACCTTCTTCAAAGGTGACAAATTCTTGGACCTTTCTTTTATCACATTTTTTACAAATGATTTATTTGTATTTCTGACTTCGCCATCAATGTATATAGGAGATATTTCCTTGACAAATCTACTTTTTTCACAGTCTTTCAATAAACCATATCTATACCTTGTCTTTGAATAGGTTATGTAGAGCTTTTTCATAGCTCTTGTAATAGCAACATAAAATAATCTCCTTTCCTCTTCGAGGTCTTCTCTGGAAGAAATCATCATTTGAGAAGGAAATAAGTCTTCCTCTACACCAACAATAAATACTACTTGGAATTCAAGTCCTTTTGCCATATGGATGGTCATGAGGGAAATGAATTCTTCATCTTTTTTGTCTTCTTGATCTTGATCCGTCATAAGGGATATCTCTTGCAAGAAATTATCTAATCCTTTTTCTTTATTTTCTTCATTGTCAATATACTCTTTAATGGAGTTTAATAATTCTTGTACATTCTCATAGCGACTTATTCCCTCTATACTTCTATCATCCCAGAGTTCTTTTAGTAAACCTGAGTTAGATGCTATGTGTGATGCTGAGGAATATGCATCATTATTTTTAGAAAAATTTTTAAAAGAAATTATTAAATCAACAAAAGGAGTTATGAGGTTTGATATTCGACTATCTAAATATTTATTTGGGTTAGAAATAATATCCCATAAGCTTTTTTGCTCCTTATTGGAGGATGTAATTATTTTATCAACAGAAGTTTGTCCTATACCTCTCCTTGGATAATTAATTATTCTCCTAAATGACTGTTCATCATTTTGATTTATGGAAAACCTAAGATACGCTAGTAAGTCTTTAACTTCTTTTCTCTGATAAAATGATAAACCACCATATACCTTATATTTCAACCCTATTCTTCTTAAAGACTCCTCAATTGATCTTGATTGACTATTTGTTCTATATAATACTGCAAAATTTGAGTTAGTTAACTGATTTTTATTTTTCTCTTCAAATATTAGGTTTGAAACCATTTTACCTTCATCATTATCTGAAAAAGATTGTTTAAGTGAGATAAGTTCTCCCTCTTCGTTATCGGTCCATACTTCTTTACTTATCTTGGATTTATTTTTATCAATTACAGAATTTGCTGCTTTTACAATAGTTTTAGTTGATCGATAATTCTGTTCAAGCTTAACAGTCTTTAACTCATCAAAATCATCTTCAAATTTTAATATATTTCTGATTTCAGCACCTCTAAATGCATATATTGATTGAGCATCATCTCCAACTACAAATATATTTCTATGGACTGCTGCTAATTTTTTTGTAATCAAGTATTGACAGTAATTAGTATCCTGGAACTCATCAATTAAAACATGCTGGAAAAGTTGTTGATACTTATTTAATACATCAATATGCTCACTAAAGAGTATGTTGGTATTAAATAATAAATCATCAAAATCCATAGCATGAGACTTGAAACACCTATTAACATAAATTTTATAAATTTCCGAAATTCTTGGTCTTAATGCAGATGCATCTTCCTCCTGAAGTATTGGATTATTAGCATAATCAATATAAGATATTAATCTATTCTTTGCATTCGATATTCTGTTATATACAAAGTTTTCTTTGTAGATTTTTGGGTCAAGATTTAACTCTTTAACAATTGACTTGATAAGAGATTTAGAATCTTGCGTATCGTAAATTACAAAGTTTGGTGGGTAACCTAACTTATAGCCCTCTGATCTTAAAATTCTAGCAAAGATTGAGTGGAAAGTTCCCATCCATAAACTTCTAGCTTCTGTCCCAACAATTTTCTCAATCCTATCTTTCATCTCCTTTGCTGCCTTATTTGTAAAAGTTAAAGCAAGAATCGAGAACGGATCAACATCGCTATTTATCAAATGAGCAATTCTGTAAGTCAAAACTCGAGTCTTTCCAGATCCAGCACCGGCTATAACAAGGCATGGACCATTTTCATGAATTACAGCCTCCCTTTGATTTTTATTTAAATCTTGTAAATATTCCATCCGAAAAATAACTAAGTCAATCTAATACTTAATTGATGAAAAAATTAATTAGTTTTGAAAAAAAATATAATGGAATATAATACTACAAGAAGCAATTTAATACTAAGAGAGTACGGGAGAAACTTTCATAAACTAGTTGATCATATCAAGGGAATCAAAGAAAAAGAAAAAAGAAATGAATTATCAAAAACTTTAGTTGATATGATGAAAGTAACCCAGCCAAGTTTTAGTGATCAAAGTGAAGTTGAAGCAAAATTATGGGATGATTTATTTATCATGTCTGATTATTCTCTTGATATAGATAGTCCCTATCCAATACCTGAAAAAAAATCAAAAGATGATGTCTCAAAAAGATTAGATTATCCAAAAAATAAAATTAGATATAGACATTACGGCAAAAAGATTGAGCTCTTAATCGAAGAAGCTTGTAAACTTAAGAATGAAGAAGACAAGGAGGCTGCGGTAATTCATATTGGAAAGATAATGAAGTCATTCTTCGGAATGTGGAACAAAGAATCTATTGATAATAATGTTATTGTTGAAAATATAAAAGAACTTTCAAATAATAAATTGACAATAGACGTAGAAAAAGTCAAAGAGTTAAATTTATTTCATAAAGTAACTAGAGAAAGAGGATCGAAAAGTTATCACTCTAAAAAGCATCATCACAAACCTAATAGACCCTTTAGAAAAAGAAGGATGCAATGAATTCATTCAAAATTATTGGAGGAAAAAGCTTAAAAGGAGAGGTAACACCTCAAGGTGCAAAAAACGAAGCTCTCCAAATTTTGTGTGCTGTTCTATTAACTGAAGATGAAATAATAATAGAAAATATCCCCGACATAAAAGATGTAAACCTCTTAATAAATTTATTAGAAGGAATTGGTGTAGATGTAAAAAAAATTAATGATACAACGTATAAGTTTAAATCAAATAATATTGATTTAACATATACAAAGACAAAGGAATTTTTTGATAAGTCATCAAAAATTAGAGGATCTATTATGTTAATGGGTCCAATGGTTGCCAGATTCGGATCTGCCTACATAGCAAAGCCTGGTGGTGACAAAATAGGAAGAAGAAGAGTTGACACTCACTTTATTGGTCTACAAGAGTTAGGTGCTAATTTCTCAGTAGAAGATAATAATTCAGTTTTTAAAATTTCCGCAAATAAACTAAGGGGCACAAAAATTTTATTAGATGAGGCATCAGTTACCGGTACTGCCAATATAGTTATGGCTGCTTCACTAGCTGATGGAGAAACAACTATCTATAATGCTGCGTGTGAACCTTACTTACAGCAATTATGTAAAATGTTAAATTCTATGGGTGCTGATATCAGAGGTATTGGTTCAAACTATTTGAAGATTCAAGGTGTAAAATCTCTATCTGGAACAAAACACAGAATCCTACCTGATATGATTGAGATAGGTAGCTTTATAGGACTTGCTGCAATGACAAAATCTGACATAAAGATCAATGATGTAAGTGTTGAAAATTTGGGTATAATACCAAAAACCTTTCAAAGACTTGGGATAAAGATGAAAATTGAAAATGACTGCATTCATATTCCACCTCAGGATAATTATGAGATTGAATCTTTTATAGATGGGTCAATAATGACAATTGCTGATGCAATTTGGCCAGGATTTTCTCCAGATTTACTGAGTATTGCCCTTGTTACTTCTATTCAGGCTAAAGGAACTGTATTAATCCATCAAAAGATGTTTGAAAGTAGACTTTTTTTTGTAGATAAACTCATTGACATGGGAGCACAAATAATTCTGTGTGATCCACATAGAGCTACAGTAATTGGACTTGACAGAAAAATACCATTAAAAGGGATAAGGATGTCATCACCAGATATCAGAGCTGGAGTGTCGCTCCTTATTGCTGCACTTTCTGCAGATGGCGAGAGTATAATCGATAATATTGATCAAATAGATAGAGGTTACAGCAATATAGATTTAAGACTTAAAGCCCTGGGTGCAGATATAGAACGAATCTAAAATTTATTTCTAAGTTGAGTCATTGAATACATAGGGCTATCAAGAATGAACAGATCCATTATGAAAGTCGGAATACCCTCAACAATAGCGTAACTCTGTAGAGCTACCTTTGTATACTCATCATCTATTTTCTCTAAATTCCATATAGATCTTGATTTTTTTATTCTAATTAATTTTTCTTTTTCCGGCATGTAATCAGGATAAGAGTTCATCACAATTCTAATTTTATTTTCATTTTGTGTTATTACTGCGTCAGATATCAAATCTCTATTTTTAAGAGGCCAGTTCATATCAACAACAAAATATACATACATCAATGTATCTGATTTTTCTAAAATTTTAGATGAATTAAGTTTATACATCCATCTGTATGAGTTATCAAAATCTGTAATTGTTTTAAAGATTTTATCAATATCGGAGTTAATTATTGTCTCAGCCAAGTACTCTTTTGTATTATCATCTACATTACGTATATAAACTTTTATACTATCTTGATCTTTTTTTAACTCCCAGGATTCATTACTTGATGGGAATAAGTTGATATAAGCAATAGTGAAAAATAGAGTAGTTAAATTCAATATCATATTTTATAAATTTGCTAAATTGATAAACAATTAAAAAAACAAAAATTAGAAATGCTAGGTTTTATATCGCTAATATTTCTTAACATTCATTCAATTCCAATTAACTTAAATGATAGCATTTTATCAGATACAACTGCTGCTGTAATTGATACTATAGATTCAACGTCTTTAATGAATGATAGTTTTGTAATTGAGGAAATTAAAGAAGAACCAATAAAAATTATCAGTTTCAAAGTTAATAGCAATCAAATATATGAGCTGAATGAAGAAAATAATATTAAAATTAATGAGAGAGATACTCTTTCTTTAGTTCTTCAAATAAATGATAAATCCAAAAACATAATATTTAATTATTACTTCAATGAAAATCCAAATTTCAGAATTATAGAAAATGGGAAAATTCTTTTTGACAAGACAAGCAGGAGAATATACTTTGATTTTATTCCTAATAATGACCAAGCTATAAACAAATTTTTAACTTGGAATGTATTTGTAAATTCTGAATTCAATAATTTATTTAGGTATGACTTACTTATAGAAATTAATAATCTGGAGTATCCACCAAGAATTGTAAATAAACAGATAGATAAAATAATTAGGGAAAAATATAACTTCAACTACTCTCCTATCATAAGTGACGGTGGTAAGAATCTAATATTTGACTTACAAACAAATGCCCCAATTGATTATTTCAATCCCATTAGTGGTCAAATTGATTGGAAAATTGATCCAAATAATATAAAAGAGCTCGAAAAGATTTTTGAATTCAAACTTAAGGTTTACAAGCAAAATCAGCCTGAGCTCTATGATATTGACACATTCAAAATTATATACTCAGAAAATAACTTTCCTCCAGTTTTCGGAAAGATGTCTAAGTGGATAGTAGAGGAGGGAAAATCATATGAGTATAAGCTTCCTGTTGATGATCCAAACGTAAATGACTCAATAGTTATTGAAAATATAGGTGCTCAATTACCTAGAGGCATGAAATTAGACAATACTAAAAAGAAATTATTTTTTGATGTTGATTATGATCATGTTGAGAAAATAAATTCCACTCAAAATTATGATCTTCAGATTAAAGCAACAGACTTATCAGGTCTATCCTCCCAGGTATCAATATCTGTTGTTGTTATGAGCACTCTCAATCCTGAAAAAGTACAAGAAAAAGTTTCAGAATTAATATCAGAACTTGAAGTTCAACAGAATGGCTTAGACGAAATAAATAGTAACTTAAAATGGATAGAAGCAACATCTAAAAATAATAGAAAACTTAGAACATTAGGTGCAGCTGGAATAACATTCCTAGGATCAGTCATGGGTATCCTTTCTACAAATGCTGAGATTACCAGAAAAGCAGGAGCAGCTATTGGCGCAAGTGGAGCAGTCTTATCAGTAATAAATGAGGTTTTGTCAAGAGACGATAATGAAATTAAAAGTCTATTGAGAGAAACTATTAAACTTCAATCAAATGTAAAAGTTAAGTACGATAGGTTAAGTTTTTATAAAAACTCTCAAAACCCAAGCGATTTTCAAAATCAAGAAATTGATTTACTAATTAAAACAATAGAGAACGAAAGAGAAAGCTTAAATAAAAATCTATTCACTATTTCTGAAAACTATAAAATAATTGTATCCGAGAAAAGAATTCGTAATATGTTAAGAAAAAAGGTTTTATAAATTAGCTGTCTAATGCTGAACGTAAAAAATCTTCACCCTATTAGTATAAATAATCTCAAAAGAATAGGCCGAGATAACGACGGAGGATATATTATACCAAAAATAATAATTGATAAATGTGACGGTCTACTATCATATGGAATTAATAAAGATTGGTCATTTGAACTTGATTTCTTAGAAAGAAGGAAAAATATCAATGTACATTGCTATGATCATACTTTAAATCTATCCGCATTAATAAAGTTTACTTTTAAATCCATCCTTCTTTGTACTATTTATATAATTATTCTTGATAAAAAAAGACTAGCTAAATCTGTCTATGGCTTATCTATAATTAAAAGTTATTTTAAATTTTTTAGGGAAAAGACTAAACATTTTAGAAAAAGGATATGGAGTGATAATGATGGAATAAATAGAACAGTTGATTCAACTATTGAAAAAATTCAATCAGAGGGTTCAAAACAAATATTTATAAAGATGGATATAGAAGGAGCTGAATTTAAAGTGCTTAACGAAATAAATAACATAAAAGCAAATATTATTGGCCTTGCTGTTGAATTTCATGATATTAATTCAAAATCGAAAGAGTTTAATACTATTATTGATGGCCTGAGAAAAACATTTCACATAGCTCATATTCACGGAAATAATTACAGTAAAATTAATAGTAAATCCAATTTTCCATCATCAGTTGAGATTACATTTATTAGTAAAAAACTATTAAAAGGTGTCATCAAAAAATCTGATATGAAATATCCCATAAAAGGTCTAGACCAACCTAATAGACATTCTAAGCCTGACATAAACCTTTCTTTTAGCTAAAAGTTTGTATATTATATTAAAATAAAATTTATGAAAAATATACATACACTTTTAATTGTTATAATAACCTTATTTTCCTGTACCAATCCAACACCTGAAATTTCTGAACCAGTAATAATTGGATCTGTTAAAAATGATGACGGTAATGTCAAGTCTTTAACTGTAGGAGATGTATCTAATGAGCAAATTTGGCTTGATTACATTAAGGCACATAATGAAAAAAACTTAGATAAGATTGCTGAAATTAATGGAGAAAATTGGGAAGGATACACAGCTGACGGTAGTGTAGTCAAAGGTTCTGATAATCACATCGAAATTTTAAGTAATTGGTTTAAATCATCTAGCCCTAGATGGGAAGTTAGGTGGATGATTGCAAATGCTGGAGAAAATGAGCAAGGCGAGATAGAACAGTGGCTAACCACAGGGAACGACTATTATGATGTTGATGCTGAGGGAAATGAAATTTTTCAGTACAATGTCCATGATGTACAGTTTAAAGATGGAAAAATTGTGAAAATTAATGTCTACTCTAGAGAGAAAGAAGTTGAATCAAAGGAATTCTCTTATTAAAAAATACATTAATTAAGGATTGAAATAATATATCTATATCCTAAATTTGCTTAGTAATAAGTAAACGCGGATCATATGAGTAGGTATAGTGAGTATCTGATTGACATAAAAGATAGAGAGAAGTTAGGTCTGAAGCCGAAACCTATTGATGATGCTCTACTTTTAAGTGAGATCATTTCAAATATTAAAGACCTTAATAACAAGGAGAGATCCAAATCATTACAATTCTTTATTTACAATGTTCTCCCAGGTACTACTAGTGCAGCGAATGTAAAATCTAAATTCTTAAAAGAAATTATTACTGGTAACATTAAAGTTGAAGAAATATCAACTGATTATGCTTACGAACTCCTATCTCATATGAAAGGAGGACCGTCCATAGAAGTTCTTCTAGATTTAGCACTAGATACGGACTCAATCCAAAACAGAAAAGCCTTAGATGTTTTAAAAACACAAGTTTTCCTGTATGAGGCAGACATGGAACGTATCAAAAAGGCATATGATAAAGGTAATGCCGTTGCGAAGGACCTTCTCCATAGTTATTCCAAAGCTGAGTTTTTTACCAATCTACCTAAGATTCCAGAGAAAATTGAACTTGTAACGTTTGTTGCAGGGATAGGTGATATTTCTACCGACCTTCTATCACCTGGTGGTGATGCCCATTCAAGATCTGACAGAGAACTTCATGGTAAATCAATGTTTGATCATGACATTGAGAAACAAAAAGAGTTGGTTGAGCTTCAAAAAAGATATCCAGAAAAAAGGATTATGTTAGTTGCTGAAAAGGGTACGATGGGTGTTGGTTCATCAAGGATGTCAGGTGTTAATAACGTGGCTCTTTGGATTGGAAAACAAGCAAGCAAATATGTTCCATTTATAAATATAGCGCCAGTTGTTGCTGGAACAAATGGTATATCTCCAATTTTTATGACAACTGTGGGAGTGACAGGTGGTATCGGTTTAGATCTAAAAAATTGGGTCAAAACATATGATGATGATGGTAATTTACTACTTAATAAAGATGGGGAGCCTATTCTAAAAAGAACCTATTCCGTTGATACTGGAACCCTACTTACTATTGATACAAAAACTAAAAAATTATACAATGGAGATAAAGAATTAATGGATATTTCTTCAGCTTTTACTCCTCAGAAGATGGAATTTATGAGAGCAGGTGGATCATACTCTGTTGTCTTTGGTAAAAAACTTCAAACGTTTGCTTCAAAAACCTTAGGTATTGAAATTCCAGAAGTGTTTTCACCTTTCAAAGAAATATCTCATAAAGATCAAGGTCTTACTGCTGTAGAAAAAATATTCAATAAAAATGCAGTTGGTAATTCTGGAAAAATACTTCACTCTGGATCCTACACAAGAGTAGAGGTAAATATTGTTGGATCTCAAGATACAACTGGTCTTATGACATCTCAGGAATTAGAGATGATGGCTGCAAAAGTTATATCTCCTATCCTTGACGGAGGCTATCAATCGGGATGTCACACAGCGTCTGTTTGGGATCAATCATCTCAAGAAAATATACCAAAATTGATGAAATTTATGAATGATTTTGGTCTTATAACTGCAAGAGACCCAGAAAATAAATATCATCCACTAACAGATGTTATTCACAAAGTATTAAATGATATAACTATAGATGATTGGGCTATTATTATAGGTGGAGATTCTCATACGAGAATGTCAAAGGGAGTTGCTTTTGGAGCTGACTCAGGAACAGTTGCTCTTGCACTAGCTACAGGTGAAGCATCAATGCCTATACCTGAATCTGTTAAAGTCACTTTCAAAGGAGAGATGCAAGACCACATGGATTTTAGAGATGTTGTTCATGCAACTCAGTCTCAGATGTTGAAAGAGTTCGGGGGAGAAAATGTATTTCAGGGTAGAGTTATTGAAGTTCATATTGGAACCCTTCCATCAGATCAAGCATTTACCTTCACTGACTGGACAGCAGAGATGAAAGCCAAAGCATCAATATGTATATCTCAAGATGACACTCTAATTGAATCTTTACAGATTGCTCGTGAAAGAATTCAGACAATGATTGACAAGGGTATGGACAATAAGAAAAAAGTACTTCAATACTTAGTTGATAAAGCAAATGAAAGAATTGAAGAAATTAAGTCAGGAGAAAGACCACCACTAACCCCTGACGAAAATGCTAAATATTATGCTGAATTTGTTGTTGATCTTGAAGTTATTGAAGAACCAATGATTGCAGACCCCGATGTAAATAACGAAGATATTTCTAAGAGATATACCCATGACACAATTAGAGAACTTTCATTTTACAAAGGAGAAAAAAAGGTAGATCTTGGCTTTGTAGGATCATGCATGGTTCATAAAGGAGATATAAAAATAGTATCAAAAATGCTTAGAAATTTAGAGGAGATAAATGGGAAAGTAGAGTTTAAAGCTCCTTTAGTTTTAACGGCTCCAACATATAATATAATTGAAGAATTAAAGGATGAGGGTGACTGGGAGATTCTTCAGAAGTATTCAGGGTTTGAATTTGATGATGATGCTCCTAAAAGTATTGCAAGAACAGAATACGAAAATATTCTTTACCTGGAGAGGCCAGGCTGTAATTTATGTATGGGAAATCAAGAGAAGGCCGAAAGAGGAGACACTGTGATGTCAACATCAACAAGATTATTTAAGGGTAGAGTTGTGAAAGATTCTGATCGTAAAAAGGGAGAGTCATTACTAGCATCTACACCTGTTGTGGTTCTATCTGCCATACTAGGAAGAATACCTACACTTGATGAATATAAAATTGCTGTTAACGGCATTAAACTAACACGCTTTGCACCGCCTCTTAGTGGGATGACATCTAAACCTAGTCACATACTTACATATTAGTGGAGTCGGCGGGATTCGAACCCGCGTCCAGATATGGAAATAATATTCCGTCTACATGCTTAGATAATTTTTAATTTTCGAGAAAGAGCAGGAAAATATCAACCAACTTCTAACCTTATCTATCTGGATTTCCATATATAATTATAGAGGAAAATATATGTGAGATCTTCTTATGACATCATATAATTTAACTGAAGATCAAAGCTAAAAATGATGTGGTTATTTAAATTCTTTGAATTTAAACTGCCATAGCGTAATCGTATTTACGTTCGCCGTTTATAAAAATTTGTATTTAGTCGCGGATGTTAACTTCACCCGACATGCAAAAATAAAATTTGTCATACTGTCAATTCCAGTCGACCCCAAAAAACAAAGAACAAAATTGTAGTGCAAATCTAATTTATTTAATTTAGATATGTGGAAAAATATGTAGTATCGGCTAGAAAATATAGACCAACAAAATTCCAAGATGTTGTTGGTCAAGACCATGTAACAACAACTCTTCAAAATGCTGTAAAAAATAATAAGGTTGCTCAATCCCTACTGTTTTGTGGTCCTAGGGGCGTAGGTAAAACAACGTGTGCTAGAATATTAGCTAACGAAATAAATAATTTTGATTTTACTAACCCACTTGAAAGTTCAAATAATTTTAATATTTATGAATTAGATGCAGCATCAAATAATTCTGTTGATGACATAAGAAATCTTATTGAGCAGGTAAGGTATCCGCCTCAGTCAGGAAAATTCAAAGTTTATATTATTGATGAGGTTCACATGTTGTCCAATGCAGCATTTAATGCATTTCTTAAAACTTTAGAAGAACCACCCTCCTATGCTATTTTTATTTTAGCAACAACAGAAAAGAATAAGGTTATTCCAACCATACTATCCAGATGTCAAATCTATGATTTTAATAGAATTGAGATACCTGACATAAAAAATAAATTATCTGAAGTTTTAGAATCAGAAAAAATAAGTTTCGAAGATGAAGCTTTACACTTAATTGCCAGAAAAGCAGATGGAGCGCTGAGAGATGCTCTATCTACATTAGATCTAATAAAAACATTTATAAAAGAGCCTATAATAAAATTAGAAGATGTTACAAATAATCTAAATATTTTAGATAGTGATTATCTATTTAAAATATCTAGCTACATAAATGTTGGAGATGTGACGAAATCAATAATGTTGCACAATGAAATTATAAGAAATGGTTTTGAAAGTATTAATCTATTGTCTGATTTGACAAATCACTTCAAAAATCTGCTCTATGCAAAAAATGAAGGTCTTGTCGATTTAATGGATGTATCTGAGTCTGAAAAATCAAAATACGTTAGTCAATCAAAAGAGTTATCAGATTCACTTATAGAATCAGGAATAGAAATATTAAATGATTTTGGTATTAAATATAGGCAATCAAATGACCACCAAATTCATACTGAAATCCTCTTACTAAAACTATGTTCACTAAATAAAAAAAAAACTAAAATAGTTAATGTTGAGGTACCTAAAGAGGAAGATTCAGTAGAAACAAAAAAAATTAATAAAGAAGTTGCCTCTATCAAGGAAACAAAGGCTTCAATAACTAAAGAAGATAAGATTATTGAAAAGGACACTCCGAACTTAAGAAGTATATTAAAAGAACAAACAGCTGAAAAAAAAGAAGTTAAAAAAGTTGATGATAATAATAATGAATCCCAGAACAGTTATGAACTCAATGAAAATAATTTAAAAGACGCTATTCAGGACTTTAGAGAAAGTGTAAAAAATAAAAAGTCTGAGGAAGCAGTTCTCAAAAGAAAAATTTCTCTTAAAAACGACGCTATTTCTTTAACTCTGGAAAATGAGTTGGAATTATCAATTTTTGAAGATTTAAAAAATAAACTTCATGGTTTTCTTAAAAAAAAATTCAATAAAAACATTGAGATTATAACAAGTGTTAATATTAAAAAGAAGGAAAAAACAATTTACACTAACAAGGATAAGTTTGAATACTTATCAAAACAAAATTCTAATCTAGAGGAGTTAAAAAATAAACTTGGTTTGGATTACGAGTATTAAACCTCCCAACCCTTTCTGTAAGATCTACTTACAAATCTATTTGCAGGATTATAATTTGTGATTTTCATTGATTCACCATCCCATAATAGTTTCTTTCTACCTGGATAAAATGATACTCCTTTCTTATTTGTTTTCATTTCAGTAAAACTCCTAATTGCTATATTTCCCATCAAAACTGTCTCAGTCATAGGACCAGAATAATCAAAAGAAGATGTTAGACTCTTATGTTCATCACTGTTAAAACCTGCCTTACACGCAGCAACCCATTTTGATTGATGACCAAATTCATTTCCTGGCTGATTACTTGTATCAAATTCAATTTTTTCTCCACCCTCAAGGTAAAGTTTAGGAGTAAAACCATACACACCAGTGGTAATGATACCTTTTGATCCAATCATCATAACTCCGTTTCCACTATTTGGGGTTCCTAAAGAATCATTCGCTGGAATCAAATCAGGATGTGGAGGCCTTAGACCGCCATCAAGCCATCTCATTTTTAGCGGAGAATTATTTTTTTCTGTTGCACTAAAATCCAAAGTAACTGATGATGATGGAGGACAACCCTCAGGTATATACTCTGGGTCCCACATATTAATAAATACCTGACCCACACTACACTCAACAGCAGTTGGATAATGTAGACCAAGTGTCTTAAATGGAACATCTATAATATGACATCCCATATCACCTAATGCACCTGTACCATACGCCCACCAACCTCTCCAATTAAATGGATGATAGGCATCAGAATATGGTATGTATGGCGCTGTACCTAACCATAAATTCCAGTCAAGATGATCAGGAGAGGATGACCCAGTTGGTTTAGGGACAGGAATACCTTGAGGCCAGACAGGTCTATTAGTCCAGACAAATACCTCATCAACAGTACCAATCTTACCATCATTAAACCACTCCTGAACTTTTGTCATTCCTGAGTTAGAGGCTCCTTGATTTCCCATCTGAGTAACAATTTTATTTTCCCTAGCCATCTCTGTTAACATTCTTGCCTCTCTTATATTATGAGTTAAGGGCTTCTGTACATATACATTAATTCCTCTTTGCATTGCAGCAATAGCTTGGATAGCATGCATATGATCAGGGGTTGATATGGTAACAGCATCAATGTCTTTTACTTTATCAAACATCTCTCTATAATCTTTAAAGAACTGAGCTTTAGGAAATCTATCCCTTGAGGTTTTTGTGTATTCTCCAGAATCAACATCGCACATTGCTACAACATTTTCTTTACCTTCATTGGATGCATTCCACAGATCAGAGGTACCTTTTCCTCCGATTCCAATACCTGCTAAATTTAACTTATCACTTGGTGAAGTATAACCTACTCCTCCTAGTACATGTCTAGGAACTATGAAAAAACTTGAGGCAACAATTGCAGAATTTTTAACAAATTCTCTCCTAGATTTAGAAAGTTTACTTTTTTTTGGTGGCATTTGGTGTAGTTGTTTAGTTTTAATAATGATATAAAATCACTTTAATTTATAAAATTTTTTCTTAACTTAAAAGCAATTAAAATTAACCAAACTAAAATGAAAAATTTCAAGCTTTCCTTGATGATGTTCCTCCAATATTTTATATGGGGCGCATGGTTTGTGACAGCTGGAACATACATGGCAAAGATTTTAAATTCCTCAGGTGAAGAAATTGGATCCGCTTATAGCGCATTTGCCGTAGCTGCTATTTTTTCACCTTTTTTTGTTGGATCAATAGCTGACAGATACTTTTCTGCTCAAAAGGCTATGGGAGCTCTCCATATAGTCGGTGGTCTTCTTTTAATTTATGCTACTGAAATTTCTTCATCTTTCCTATTTATCCTCACTATTCTGATTTATTCGCTTATGTATATGCCAACCGTTGCACTTTCAAATAATATAGTTTTTGCTAATGTCAGCGATTCTGGAAAAACTTTTCCAGTAATAAGATTTTTTGGAACGTTTGGATGGATTGTTGCAGGTTTTATAATAGGTTATCTTCAACTTGAAAATAATATTACAAATTTTGCGTACACTTTCTACATAGCAGCAGGAGCATCAATTCTTCTTGGTTTATTTTCTTTCTCACTTCCAAATGTACCTCCAAAAGGTGAAAGTGGAGGATCTCCTCTTGGGTTGGAGGGTCTTGTATTACTTAAAGACAAATCCTACCTTATATTTTTTATATCTGCAATTTTAATATGTATACCTCTTTCTTTCTACTACTCATTTACCAATGTTTTCTTAAACGATTTGGGAATGGAAGGAGCAGCAGGTAAAATGGCATATGGCCAGATATCCGAAGCCATATTTATTCTTGCTATTCCTTTTTTATATTATAGGTTAGGAGTCAAAAATATTCTAATTATAGGTATTGCTGCCTGGGCACTAAGATTTTTCTTTTTTGCTAATGGTGATTTAGAATCATATTATTGGATGATAATTTCGGGAATTTTACTTCATGGAATCTGTTACGATTTCTTTTTTGTTACTGGTTACATGTATACTGAAAATAAAGCAGGTGAAAAAATTAAAAATGCTGCACAGGGTCTATTTACAGTGGCAACCTATGGAATTGGAATGACAATAGGATCCTGGTTCTCTGGAATCATAACTGATAGTAATACTATCGAGGGAATTAAAAATTGGGGTGACATATGGATGGTTCCTGCATATATCTCAGGTGCTGTTTTACTATTTCTAGTTGTATTTTTTAAAGAAAAAAATAAATAAATCATGCAAAAAATTTCAATGCTTGGCTCTGGTTTTATAGGTAGATTTTATACCGATTCTTTACATGGATACAGAAATAAAGACCGTGTTGTTTCTATTTATTCTAGAAGGGAAGAAAGTGCAAAAAAATTTGCTGAAGATTACGATGTGCCTCACTGGACTACTGACATGGAAGAATCAATATCTAGACCTGAGGTTGACGTAGTTTGCATATCTCTTCCAAATAATTTGCATGAAGAAGCAGTACACCTATGTTGCAAACATAATAAGGCAGTAATATGTACAAAACCACTTGGCAGGACAGCAGAGGAGGCTAAAAGAATGGTTGAAGCTGTTGAAAAAGCTGGTATTTTTGCTGGTTACCTTGAAGATTTATGCTATACCCCAAAGTTTCTCAAAGCTGTTGAAAGTGTAAAAGCTGGCAGTCTTGGAAAAATAATTTGGACAAAATCAAGAGAAACTCATCCAGGTCCTCACAGTGAATGGTTTTGGGATAAAGAGCAAGCAGGAGGTGGTTGTATATTAGATCTGGATTGTCATTGTATCGAGATAAGTAGAAACTATATAGGAAAAGATATCAAGCCAATTGAAGTTATGTGCTGGGGTGACACTCAAGTTAAACCAATAGATGCCGAAGACCACGCAATTGGTCTTGTAAAATATGAAAATGGAGCTATTGGTCAATTCGAAGTAAGTTGGACATTCAGAGGTGGTCTTGACCTTAGGGATGAAGTAATGGGTACTGAGGGAACTATATGGGTTAACTCATTCTTAAGAACAGGCTTTGAAATGTTTACTACAGGAAAAGGTGGAGATTATGTAGCTGAAAAGGCAGAATCAGATTCAGGCTGGATCTTTCCAGTTGGTGATGAACTAAATGAATTAGGTTATAATCACATGTTTGCAGATATGTTCGATAATCTTGAAAAGGGCGAAGCACCTGCCGAAACATTTTATGATGGATATATTGTCAATGCTATTATTGACGCATCATACAAATCGATAAAGTCTAAAAAGTGGGAAAAGATTAAGTTAGATATGTGGAGAGGTAAAGAAGGTGTTGAAAAAATAAGTTCATTAGACAGCTACGATGATAAATACTACCTTGTAAAGGAGGAGGTAACTCATTATGGAGATAAGAAACTGATTTTGAAAAGTAAATCTGATGGAAAAATAATTGAAAAAATTATAAAAGATTAAATCTTCTTCTGAGTAATACCCTATCTGAATTATTTCCTTTATTTATTTTTTTTAGACTCTTTAGCTGTACACCAAAAAGTTGTGATACCTGCCATAAACTCTGATCACTACCTTTAAAATAAGACTCTACTCTACCCCTCTTTCTTTTTTTTGAAAAGTAGTACGGAATACCAGGAATAATTTTGTGTGAGTTATCCACCTCATTATATGTCACAAACATTTTTTTTGATATACCATAGGTTTTAATAATACTTTCCATCTCATCAGATGAGTCTGCTATTAGAGCTGGTAAATTATTAAGGATTATAGTTCTTTTTGATATTAGATTTTTAACTTTTATATCAATTGATGAACTAATTTTAGACTCAATAAAATCTTTTACCTTATCAACATCAAAAGAACTTATTTTTTGATTTAAATATTCTATATCAACTGGAATAAGAAATGAATACTCCTTATCATTTGGAATTTCATTTGAAGTAATCCATCTATTCAAACTTTTTAGTTTTTCATATTCAATTGAAAAAGCTGAAGAAATATCATCCAAATTATTAAATAATTGATTCTTATAAACAGAATATGTCTTGTCATATGATTTATTATTGACAAAATCCTGAAATGCGACTTTGTGAGCTAAAAACTTAATAATATACCAATGTGTTTCCTTGTCAATATCTAATCTTTTTGCACCGTAAAGCTTCGGATCAACTTTCAGTTTAGCCCCACTTAAACCCTCTAGGTATGATAAAATTGAAAATATCCAATTCTCAAAAACAAAATTACTATTCTTGATATATCTCGCTGCGGCTCTGGTAGATGAAAAAATATTTTTTCTCTCGTCAATTTTACTATTGATATTAAGTCCATACTCCTTACCTGTTTCAGATTTAAATTGCCAGAATCCCACAGCATTAGAAGAAGAGACTGCATCAGAAATTAAAGCCGACTCCTGAACTGATAAATATTTTAAGTCATCCGGTACATTTTCCTCCTCTAGAATATTTTCAATAATTGGAAAATAGATATTAATTCTATCGATAAATATTTGAAAATATTTTTGATTGGCATGTAAAGCGTCAACTTCTATCTGTATAATTTCCTTAGCCTCAGGTTTTATATTTAAAAGAATATTATCGATCCTAATAGAGTTAGGGACCTTAGGTGAGTTTTGAGATAAGACATTGTGATTCTTTAAAGCAATGAAAAAGAAAATAATTACTAATAACTTATTTTTCATTTTTTATAATAATAGTGATACCATCCCGTACCGGTAAAATCATTTTAGTGACCTGATCATTATTTGCTATATGCCTATTGAAATCATCCATAACTTTAGTCAACTTATCATCCTTGTGCTTCTCTAAATCAATAACTTTTCCACTCCATAAGACATTATCTACTAAAATTATTCCTCCTGGATTGACCATAGGTAAAACTTTATTAAAATAGTTCTTATAGTTTTTTTTATCAGCATCGATAAATACTAAATCAAATTTTTCATCAAATTCAGATAGAATATCTAAAGCATTTCCAAGTCTCTGTATAATTTGATTTTTATACTCTGACCTATTAAAAAATTCTGAGACTTTATCATATAATGATTTATCTCTATCTATTGTTATTAATTCACCTTTCTCATCTAGTCCCTCAGCCATACACAAAGCAGAGTAACCGGTGTAGGTGCCTATTTCAAGTATTTTTTTTGGTCTTTTTATTTTTGAAATCATACTCAAAAACCTTCCTTGAAGGTGTCCTGAAAGCATTCTTGGTTGTGGGACATTTTGGAGAGTATAGTCGTGAATCTCCTTTAGCAGGGAAGGCTCTCTATCTGAAAATATTTGAGAATAATCTTCAATTCTTTTATCCAGAAAGTCCATTGTTCAAATTAAAAATTTATTCACAATTAATGTATCTTTAACTCAAATATATATAAATGAGATACGAAAGAATTGATAATTCGTTATTCACATCTAACAGAAAAAATTATATAAAAAAAGTTGATTCTGGTTCAGCATCTGTTTTTATATCGAATGATGAGCTACCAACGAATGCCGACGAATTACTTCCTTTTGTTCAGAATACAAACCTTTTATACCTTACTGGAATAGATCAGGAAGACACCTTCCTTATTTTGGCTCCACAATTTCCAGATAAGAAAATGAGAGAAATTTTGTTTATAAAGGAAACCAGTGAGGAAATAGCTATCTGGGAAGGAAATAAACTGACAAAAGAGGAAGCATCAAAAATATCGGGTATCGAAACTGTTCTTTGGAATGATCAGTTTGAAAATATTTTGCCCCTAATTTTAGCACAAACAAAAGATATCTATCTAGAAAAAAATGAACACATAAGATCAAAAACTAAAGTTGAAACAGCCCAGGATAGGTTCATAAAAAAAATTAAAAATAAATTTTCATCTCATAATATAAAAAGATCATACCCTATACTCAGTGAATTGAGAATGGTAAAAAATGATATTGAAGTAACCCAAATCCAGAAGGCTTGTGATATAACAGAAATGGGATTCAGGAGAGTATTAGATTTTATAGAGCCTGGTGTTTGGGAGTACGAAATTGAGGCTGAATATTCTCATGAATTCTTAAATAATCGATCTAAAGGCTTTGCCTACCAACCTATAATAGCATCAGGGATAAATTCATGTTGTCTGCACTATAACACCAATAATATGCAATGTAAAGATGGAGAAATGGTCTTGATGGATGTTGGATCAGAATATGCAAATTATAGATCCGATATGACAAGGACTGTTCCTATTAATGGAAAGTTTAGTAAAAGACAATTACAGATATATAATGCTGTTTTAAATGTTAAAAATGAAGCAAATAAGATTCTTAGGCCAGGTACTTCTATTGATAAGTATCACAAAGAAATTGCCAAAATCATGGAGAGTGAATTACTTGACATCAAGCTAATTGATAAGACTGACATTAAGAATCAAAATCCTAAAAATCCAGCATACAAAAGATATTTTATGCACGGAACATCTCATCATCTTGGTTTGGATGTACATGATGTGGGTAATTTTTATGAAGATGTCAAAGCAGGTAATGTTTTTACAATCGAACCAGGTATATACATTAAGGAGGAAAGTTTGGGTGTTAGATTAGAGGACGATATACTAGTTGGAAATAATAATAACATCAACTTGATGGAGAAAATACCAATTCAACCAGAAGAGATAGAGGATATTATGAACTAACTATCCAATTGAAATTCTAAGAAAACTTTCAACTTTAAGATCTGAAGAATATGATGAGATATACTTTTCTACTGATAGAGAGCTGTCTTTGACAAAACTCTGGCTAAGTAAAGTATTTTCTTTGAAAAACTTTTGAAGTTTACCCTGAGCAATTTTTTCAACAATATTTTCAGGTTTTCCCTCTTTTATTGCTTGCTCTTTACCAATCTCAATTTCCTTGTCGATAACTGATTGGTCAACTCCGTCACTATTTAAAGAAATTGGATTCATTGCAGCAATTTGCATTCCGATGTCTTTACCAGCACTAACGTAGTCAACTGAATCAGTACCCGATAATGATACGAGAACACCAAGTTTACTACCGGCATGAATATAGGGAACAATTTTTTCCCCAGAGATAGACTTATAGTCACTAATCTCTATTTTTTCTCCTATTTTACCAACAAGATTTGTTATGTGTTGAGCGACAGAAAGTCCATCGATATCAGCATTTAAAACATCTTCAATGTTACTTAAGTTATTTGAGAATGAATGGTCGAGTATTTGGTTTCCTAAATCAACAAATTCTTCGTTTTTAGCGACGAAATCTGTCTCACAAGTAAACGAGAGCATAGAAGCCTTATCTTCTGATGAACTTAGCTTGTATAAGACTATTCCCTCAGAAGTCTCTCTACCAGATCTGGCCTCAGATACTTTCTGGCCTTTTTTCCTTAGAATATCAATAGCTTTATCAAAATCACCACCTGACTCAACAAGTGCTTTCTTACAGTCCATCATACCTGAACCTGTTTTTTGCCTTAATTCATTAACTTCTTTAGCTGAAATTGTAACTGACATAACTTCAAATTTAGTTTATGCTTTTTTTGATTCTTTAACCTTCTTCTCCATCTCCTTCTTCTCCTTTGCCTCCTTTTCCGATGCCTCTTTCTCTTGTTTAATTCTTAACTCTTCTTTTATTTTTTCTCTCTCTTTGAGACCCTCTGCTATGGCTTCACTTATATAATCCATTATGATTGAAACTGAGGTAAAAGAATCATCATTAGATGGAATCTCAAAATCTATCATGTTAGGATCGGAATTTGTATCTACCATTCCATAGATAGGAATATTTAATTTTTTTGCTTCTTGAACAGCAATATCTTCGTGATTAATATCAACCACAAAAAGTGCTGCAGGAATACGATTGAGGCTAGATATACCACCTAGTGCCCTCTCGAGCTTCTCTTTATCCCTTGAAATCATCAGTCTCTCTTTCTTAGAAAAATCTGATGTGTAGGTGTCTTGACTTTCTAAGTTTTCAATACTTGATAATTTTTTTAATGACTTTCTGATTGTCGAGAAGTTTGTGAGCATACCACCTAACCATCTTTCAGTCACGTAAGGCATCTTTAGTTGCTTAGCTTTCTCAGAGACATATGTCTTAGCTTGTTTTTTTGTAGCAACAAACATAATCTTCCTACCAGACTTGGCAATATTTTGAAGAGAAGCTGCTGCGGTGTAAGCACAGTCAATAGTTTTATGTAAATCTATGATGTGGATACCATTATTTTCCATGAAAATGTACTCAGCCATTTTAGGATTCCACTTTCTAGTCAGGTGACCAAAGTGAACACCAGCCTTCAATAAATCTTTATGTTCTAGTTTTTTCATATTTTATCTCTTAACCCACTGGAATGCTCTTCTCGCTTTTCTTCTTCCATATTTTTTACGTTCAACCATCCTTGGATCTCTGGTTAGAAAACCCTCTTTCTTTAAAACAGGTCTGTTTTCTTCATCATTTTTGACTAAAGCTCTTGACACTGCTAATCTAATTGCCTCTGCCTGACCCTTCAGCCCACCACCGTGTATGTTAACCTTGAAATCGAACTTACCAGATGCATCAACCGATTTTAGTGGCTGCTCCACTATTAGCCTCAACAGTTCAGAAGAAAAGTATTTATCAAGATCAGAGTTATTTATTTTGAAAGAGCCTTTACCTGGTTTCATGTAAAGTCTTGCTACAGACGTCTTTCTTCTACCTACTGATCTTATATATTCCATACTATATCTTTATCTCTTTTGGTTTCTGACCATCGTGCGGATGTTTTGAGTCTTCATACACGAATAGGTTTCTAAATAGTTGTCTACCAAGTCTATTTTTAGGTAACATTCCCCTAACCGCCTTTTCAACAATAAACTTTGATGATTTTTTTTCCTTGAGGTCTAATGGGTTAATGATTTTTTGACCACCAGGGTATCCACTATGAGAGACATATTTTTTATCTCTCCACTTGTTTCCGGTTAGCTTTATGTTATCAGAGTTAATAACTATCACATAATCACCACAATCCATGTGAGGTGTATATGAAGCCTTATGTTTTCCTCTAAGGATCTTAGCAACTTCTGAAGAAAACCTACCTAAGGTCTTACCATCAGCATTTGCAACGAACCAATTCTTAACGATCGATTCTTTATTTAGATAAGATGTCTTAAAACTTTTTGAATCCATAAGCTTTTAAAAGTGAGCAAAAATAGATTTATTAATAAATAAAAACAATATTTAGCTAGTAAATATTACAGGGGGGCAACTTCTTGTTTTTTAAGTATTTTCCTCAATGATTTCTTCTTCCTTTTTTTATTTGGAGCAAGCTTTAGATTAAATGAGAATCTAGAACCATGATTTATTTTAGATTTTAATTTAATTTTTGTTTTATGTCCCTCGATAATATGTTTTACAATTGCTAAACCTAAACCAGTTCCTCCTTTCTTCTTAGATCTACTCTTATCGATTCTATAGAATCTCTCAAATATTCTCTTCCTATCGTTTTTTGGGATTCCTATACCGGAATCTACGACACTAAGGTTAACAACCTTTTTTCTTTTTTCAATCTGAATTTCAATAGTTGAATTATCCTTCGAATATTTAATTGCATTACTTAATAAATTTTTAAGGACCTGAAATATTCTGTAATAGTCAGCTAACACAATAACAGACTTCCAATGTTTACTGATAACAGTGACATCAATTTTCTTAGATAAGGCAATAGGCTCTATCTGTTCAACGGTTTCCTCAATTAATGGTATAATATCGAAAGCCTCCATTTTCATTTTAATCTCACCCGATTCTATTTGTGATATTGTAAGTAAATCTCTAACAAGAAGATCTAAGTAGTCAAGACTTTTTGCTGCTTTTTTTAAAAACTTTTCTCTTATTTCCTTATCTGCATTAATATTATCTAATAATGTATGTACAAATCCTTGAGCTGAAAATAGAGGTGTTTTCAGCTCATGAGAGACATCCTGTAAAAACTCTCTTCTAAAAGTCTCCAGTCTCTCAAGCTCGTCAATTTCAAGTTGCTTTAAACTTGCGTAACTATATATTTCTTGGTTAATACCTTTGAGAGGATTAATTTCTCTCAAAAGACTTGTGTCCGATTCTACTGTTTCAAAATCTTTGTTCCTTATTTTTTCGAAAGAGCGGTAAATTTCGTTTATTTTCTTATCAAACAGATTTTCAGTAATTATAGCAAAAAGCAGTGTAGAAGATGAAAAGGATATTATTGCTGCTGTCAAGAGGTTAACGCCTTCAGTTACTCCAAGTAGAAGAGCTGTTGATGTTGATATTATACCTACTATTAGACCAAATAATACAGAGACTGCCTTTGAGTTATTCATTAAATAAATTTACTTTTTTGAATAATTAAATCGAAATTCTTTTAAGCAAAAATTTTTTGAATTTTATTAATCTGATCTAATTAACAATTCATTAATTATAAGTTAAAGTAAGGGAAATAAATTTTTAACATTTTGTTAAAATATTCATAATCTGTCAATTACAAGACAATTCTACTTTTAACCAGTTTATTTAACAATTAAAATAATAAAAATTAAATATAATTATATGAAAAAAATATTTGGATTACTATTTATAGGATTATTCGTATTCACTGCATGTGAAGATGATCCTGAACCGGTTGTTAGTCCGGTGTATGATGCTCCTACTTTAACTGCTCCAAGCAGTGTAAGTTCAGCACAAACAGGAACAGCCGTGGACATTACATTTAGCGTATCTGCTCCTGGTGGTTATGCTTCATCAGCTTGGTCTGCTACTGGCGGTACTGCTGTTGAGAAATCTGCTCCTGCTGCAGGTGCAACTAGTGGGGATGTAATTGCTACATTCACTGCAGGTTCAACTGCTGGGGCTGCATCATTAATTTTAACAGTAACTGATGCCCAAGGAAAATCTTCTTCACAAACTGCTGTAATTAACGTAACTGCAGAGCCAACAGCTCCTGCACCAGTTCAGCACAGTGGTGTAATTGATTCTGATGAGACTTGGACAGCTGACAGATTCCATATTCTAAATAACAAAGTTTATGTTGCTGACGGTGTTACTTTAACTATCGAGGCTGGTACTATAATAAAGGGTTCACCAGGTACTGGATCTCTATCCTCTGCACTAATTGTTGGCATGGGTGGAAAAATAAATGCTGTAGGAACAGCTTCTGCGCCTATAGTTTTCACATCAACAACAGATAATATCGAGCTAGGATCAACTTCAGGTACTAACCTAACAACTGATGATTCAGGACTTTGGGGTGGATTAATTGTATTAGGAAAAGCTAAAATCTCAGCATCTGATGACGACGGAGTTGACGTAGTAAGCGCACAAATTGAAGGTGTCCCTGCTGACTTAACATTTGGTTCATACGGTGGAAGCGATGACGCGGACAATTCCGGAACACTTAAATACATTTCAATTAGACACGGTGGATCACTACTCGGTGAGGGTAATGAAATCAATGGCCTAACCCTAGGAGGTGTAGGATCTGGTACTTCAATTTCTTACATAGAGGTTGTTGCTAACAAAGATGACGGTATTGAATTCTTTGGTGGTTCAGTAGATTGTGATTATTGCATGACTGCTTTCCACGATGACGATGGAATTGATATTGATCAATCATACTCTGGTTCAGTTACTAACAGTGTTTCTCTACAGGGACCTGGTTCTGATCATGCCCTTGAAATTGACGGTCCTGAGGGTTCTATGGAAGCAGGATTTACCTTAGATGGAATCACCCTTATTGGTAATGGTGGTACTGCAAAAAGTGAAATTGCTGACTACAGAAAGTCTGCTTTAGGAGCAAACAAAAATGTATATGCATACAACTTCCCACCAGCAGGTGACGGAGATGTGTCATTAAGTTCTGGTTCAGATGCAACTTATGCAGCTGGTACGCTATCATTTGAGAGTTGGGAAATAGCTTTAAATGCTGCAGACTCAGATGTTTTAAATATCATGCCTGAAATTAGTGGTACAAGAACAATGATCAACAATCCATCAGGAAGTGCTGCCGTAACAGTTGTAACTGCTGGAAGTCAGACTGTTGGTGCTACCTTAGCTGGATTTGATTGGACATGGTCAAAAGCAAATGGTTTATATTAATTAAAAATTTAATAACAAATAGTTAATATAGTAATAGCCCGGATTTATCCGGGCTATTTTTATTTTAGCCTAAATATTTTTATGGTAAGAATTATTACATTAATAATATTATTCTTTATACCCGAATTATCATTAAGTCAAAATGGAATTATCAGGGGGACATTAAAAGATAAATCATCTCAGGAAGGTTTGCCTTTTGCAAATATAATTGTCAAAGAACTAGGGACTGGAACAACAACTGACTTTGAGGGAAACTATAACTTGGAGGTACAGCCTGGAAATTATTCTATTGAATTCTCTTACGTTGGGTATGAAATTATAGTAGTTACTGATGTTACTGTAAGTGAAGGAGCTATTTACCCTCTTTCAGTAAGCCTTGAATATGAGTCCGAACTACTTGAAGATGTAGTGGTTACCGCTGCAGTAATTGCTGATAGTGAATCAGCACTCCTTTCCGTACAGAGAAAATCTCCAAACCTTCTAGATGGAATAACTGCAGAAAATTTTAAAAAAATTGGAGACAGTGATGCAGCAGCAGCTATAAAAAGAGTTCCCGGTGTTTCTATTCAAGGAGGAAAATATGTATTTGTAAGAGGCTTAGGGGATAGGTACACAAAAACAATTTTAAATGGATTAGACATTCCTGGACTAGACCCTGACAGGAATACCCTTCAAATGGATATTTTTCCAACAAATATCATAAAAAATATTGTTATACTAAAATCATCAAGTGCTGACTTACCAGCTGACTTTACAGGAGGCATAGTTAATATTGAAACAAAAGATTTCCCAGAGGAGAAAGAATTTAATATTTCTTTTAGTGGAACTTATAATCCGTCAATGCACTTTAAAGATAACTTTCCATATTATGACGGGAGTGAAACGGACTGGTTAGGTTTTGACAATGGGATGAGAGAGGTACCAATAGACAGAAGAACTGTTATACCTCAAACAGTTGATCAGGATCCTATCCTCACATCGATAACAGACTCCTTTGATCCAAATCTTGCATCTAAAATTGGAAATAGCTCAATGAATTTTGGACTTGGTATAACTTACGGCAATCAGTACAATTTAAAGTCAGGAAACACTCTTGGTTTAATCGGTTCATTTAATATCAAAAACGATTATACTTTTTATGAAAATTTTGAGAACTATTGGATGAGAAAACAAGTTGATCCAAATGTTTCTGAATTAGTTATAGATAGATATCAAATTGGAAGTCTAGGTAAAAGAGAAGCATTTATAAGTGGATTAGTTGGAGTTGCCTTCAAAACAAACAAGTCAAAGTATAAAATTAATGTAATGCATCTTCAGAATGGTGAGTCTAGAGCTGGAAGTTTTTTTCAGGAATATCTGTGGGAAAATTCAGTTGAGTTATTTAAAGATAATTTAGA
The DNA here is from genome assembly GCA_902523065.1 of uncultured Marinoscillum sp. Classification (GTDB taxonomy): domain Bacteria; phylum Bacteroidota; class Bacteroidia; order Cytophagales; family MED-G16; genus MED-G16. The sequence continues at coordinate 185,581 of CABYXZ010000002.1, read as the reverse complement.
GTATACCCAAAGACAGATTTCTAATGTATTACTAGAAGGAAAACACTCTAACTCTTCTGGTGATTTCATAGTGGACTGGAAAATATCTCCAACTCTTTCTAAAGTAACAGATCCTGACTTACGACTCACACCTTTCAGGTGGGATGAACAAAAATATACCATTGAACCGAGTGAATCTGGTGATCCTACCCGTATTTGGAGGTATTTAGACGAATATAACCTAACTGGTAAAATAGATATTACTAAAACCTATTCACTCTTTAGTAGAGAATCTAAACTTAAAATTGGTTCCTCATACACCTATAAAGAGAGAGATTTTGAAATTCTCAACTACAGGGTTTATATCAGAAAAGAATATCTGTACAGTTGGTCTGGAGACCCAGATGAAATTTTATTAGATGAAAATTTATGGACTATTAATTCAGGTCAAGGTAGTTATATAAATGGTAACTATGAGATATCAAATACCTATAATGCAATTCAATCAAATTTATCTTTTTATCTATCAAACGAATTTTCTCTTTCAGAGAAATTTAAAAGTATATTGGGTCTAAGAGCAGAAAATTACAATCTATATTACACTGGACAGAATCAACAAGGAGATATTGTATACGAGGATGAAAATCTTTTAAGTGAACTAGATTTATTTCCATCAATAAACCTTATTTACGGTCTTAAAGAAATGTCAAATTTGAGATTTTCATTATCCAGAACAATTGCAAGGCCTTCATTTAAAGAAAAATCTATTGCTCAAATATTTGACCCAGTAACTTCAACCACGTTTATTGGAAATATTGATATTCTACCAACAAAAATTTTAAATTATGATTTAAGATGGGAATTATTTCAAGAGGATGCTCAGATGTATGCTATCAGTTTGTTTTATAAAGACTTCACAAACCCAATAGAACTTGTTGTATATAATGGGGCAAGTCCTAATGACTACACACCAAAGAATGTTGACGAAGCTAAAGTATATGGAATTGAGTTAGAATTTAGGAAAAATTTAGAATTCATAAGTGAATCACTTTCAAATTTTAAACTAACATTTAATACATCAATAATAAGATCGGAAGAGATAATGGATGAAAAGGAGTATGAAGGAAGAACAAAGTCAGCAAGGTCAGGAGAAGTTGTAAGTAGAAAAAGAGAGCTTCAGGGACAGTCACCTTACCTAATCAATCTAGGGTTAAACTACAATTCAATAAATAATAATTTTGAAGGTTCATTAAATTATAATGTTCAAGGGAAAACCCTTCAAATAGTTGGTGTTAATTATGTTCCAGATATTTACACAGAACCTTTTAATAGTCTTAATTTAAATTTCAATTATAAATTTGGAAGAACAGATAATTTAAAATTAGGACTTGGAATCAAAAACCTCCTAGATGAAAAGATTGAAAGTTACTATTACACAAACGATATTAAATCAATTTACTCTAGTTTATCTCCAAGAAGAGAATTTAAGTTAAGCCTAGGAATTAACTTTTAAATTTATACCCTACTCCCTTTATTGTTTGTATAATATTCTGACCTATTTTTTCCCTTATCTTTCTAATATGAACATCAACAGTCCTAGCTACAACATGAACATCAGAACCCCAAATATTTCTAAGTAAAGATTCTCTACTATATACTTTTTTAGGATTACTTGCTAGGAAGTATAACAAATTAAATTCCTTCTTAGGAAAGAAAATTTCTTTATTCTTAAGCTTAACTACATAACTATCTTTATTGATATCAAGATCTCCAACTTTAAGGGATTTTGATGAGCTTACTTTAGATGAGGCCCTTTTATAAAAAGAATTAATTCTGCTCAAAAGAGCTCTAGGTTTTATTGGCTTTGTGATGTAGTCATCTGCGCCAGCATCGAAGGCAGCGACTTCAGAGTACTCTTCAGTTCTAGCTGTGAGGAAAAGAATATAAGATGATTTTAAGTTATCAATTTCTCTAAGTTTAATACAGGTCTGTATTCCGTCCATGTCAGGCATCATTATATCAACCAACATTAAATTTGGATTAATCTTTTGAGCTAATGAAATTCCTTTTTTCCCCGATGAAGCTGTTTCTACATAATAACCTTCTGACTCGAGATTGTACTTTAAAAGTAGTAGAATATCTTTATCATCATCAATAGCTAAAATCTTAAAATCAGATTTGTTTTGCATATAGCAATTTATAATTATTATGGTTATTTACTTTCTTAATTTAGCTGAAATTTTAATTGATAATATTAACTTAAAATATGAATAAAGTTTATTTAACATTAGAATAGTCATCTATTTCAATAACAAAATTTCCAAAATTCATTTTAGCTTCTAACATCAATGGAATTTTTTTTTCATCGTCAGTGATCCAAAATTTAACAGCGTCCTCTTCCTTGAAAAGTTTATTTTTCTCTGGTATTAATGGAGAGAGGACAATAGAATTAAATCTTCCAATTTTAGAGTCTATTTCCTCTTTTCTAATAAACTTCATCTGGTAACTGAACTTTGAATTATCTTCGAAATAAGGAATTTCAATTAGATCTCCATAATTAGCAGAGTCGTAATCAAGTGAACGCAGATAAGCTAAACTTGCAATCCAATAATTCATAAAATAGGATCTTACAATTTTTTGAATGTCATCTTCAAAGTGTAAATACTTATACTCAATAAATTTTTTTGTCTCTTTATCCAACAACTCAATTTGGACGCTATCTGAATCATTTTGAAAATTTAATATTTCATTTTTTCTATATTTTCCTTCAGCCAGGTATCTGTAGAATTTCTCAGGTTTGAATTCAGAATCGTCAATGTAAGATCCCCAGTTATCTCTTACCCTCGCAAAAAAATCAAAAACACCAGTTGTTCTTCCATTAACATCTATTTTGAATGTTTCTTTATCATTAATATTATATTTATCAACAGCAGTTGACATGGTTGCTTTTCCTGCTGAAAAAATACCAAATGAAACTAAAAAATCAATTTTCTCACCTGGAATTGGGTGTTCAACAGGTTGGGAATTGATTGTTCCATTAAAAAAAATTAAAATTAAAAAAAGGCGATTTAAGCTCAATTGGAAAACTTTATTCATCTGTAAACTTAAGTCACAAAAATATTAAAATATGATGAGTATAGTAGCTATATTTAAACATCTTTAAATAAAAAAATAAATTTTACTAAAAATATTAGTATTATAAATTTTTACTACTTATTTTAGCAAAAAAGAAATTATGAAAGAGACAAAAGAAAAATCAAACGCACTTAATCTTGCAATTGAGAAATTAGAAAAGACATATGGTCAAGGAACCATAATGAAATTAAGTGATGAAAATATAGTCAAAATACCTAGCATACCTACAGGCTCTCTTAGCCTTGACATAGCGCTTGGAATTGGTGGGCTTCCTAAAGGAAGAGTTGTTGAGATATATGGACCAGAATCATCCGGTAAAACCACTCTTTCCATGCACTGCATAGCAGAAGCTCAAAAGAAAGGTGGAGTTGCGGCATTCATTGATGCTGAACATGCATTTGACAAGTCATATGCTGAGAAATTAGGAATTGATACTGAAAATCTGCTTATATCGCAACCAGATAATGGAGAGCAAGCACTCGAAATAACAGAACACTTGATTAGATCAAACGCTCTTGATATAATAGTGATCGATTCTGTGGCAGCACTAGTGCCTAAGGGAGAGATTGAAGGTGAGATGGGTGATAGTGTGATGGGACTACAGGCAAGATTAATGTCACAAGCACTTAGAAAACTAACAGGTGCTATTCATAAGTCTGGATGTGTTTGTATTTTCATAAACCAGTTAAGACAAAAAATTGGAGTGATGTTCGGGAACCCAGAAACTACAACAGGTGGAAACGCTCTTAAATTCTACTCTTCTGTAAGGCTCGATATCAGAAGGATTGGGCAAATTAAAGATAGCCCTGACAGCATCATGGGTAATAGGACAAAAGTAAAAGTTGTAAAAAATAAAGTTGCTCCTCCTTTTAAAGTGGTAGAGTTCGACATCATGTACGGAAAGGGAATATCCAAATCTGGTGAGATACTTGACTTAGGTGTAGAACTTGAAATAATTCAGAAATCTGGTTCTTGGTTTTCATATAATAATGAAAAGCTTGGACAAGGAAGAGATTCAGTCAAAGTGATTTTAGAGGATAATCCAGAGCTCATGAAAGAGCTCGAGAAAACAATAAGAGAAAAGCTAACAACTAGTTAGATCTTATTGCCTCTACTGGGTCAAGGTTTGAAGCAAATAACGCTGGAAAAAATCCGGCTATAAAACCTATAAATGTTGATACTGAAACCCCAACTATTACATTTTTCAACGATATAATTAAATCAAAAGTACCAAGGTCAATTAGTGTCAATAGAAACACTAAAAATATTCCTATTAAACCTCCAAAGACACTTAGAAATGAGGATTCAAATAAGAATTGAGTAAGAATAAAATACTTTTTCGCGCCTAAAGACTTTTGCAGACCAATTATAGGGACTCTTTCCTTGACTGAGACAAACATTATATTGGCTATCCCAAAACCACCTACAAGGATCGAGAAACTAGCAATGACCCAACCAGCAATTGTTATAGTACCAAATATTGTAGATATAAATGAAGCCAGATATTCAGGTCTGTTAATAGCAAAGTTGTCTTCCTCAAGTGGCTTAAGTCCTCTTTTGGCTCTTAATAAGCCCTTGACTTCGTACTCAAGATTAACTAATCCTGGGTCAATTTCTGAGTCACCTTTAATCCTTATCACCGCATCACTTCCCTTTCCACCTACCCTAAACATTTTTTTAAATGTATTATATGGAATAGACATCTGTCTGTCAAATGTGTCACCAGCACCAAAAGACTCACCTTGCTCATTTTGAACACCGATAACTGTAAATGTCCTTCCCTTTATTTTTATCTGTTTTCCTAAGGCATTTTCTGGGGTTCTAAAAAGATCCTCCATTATTTTATATCCAATAATTACAGCATCAAGTCCTATTATGGTCTCATTTTGGGTAAAAAATCTGCCTACAATAAAATCCCAATCAAAGAAAAACTGATTCTCAAAAACTACACCATTTAAATTGTCAACAGACGAGCTATTATTTAAATATTTAACATTAGATATACCCCTTGAGGCAGAAATTTCAACTGACTGAGCCGTAGATAAATTATCTCTTAGAAATTCATATTCCCTGTAAATTGGTTCGGGTCTTTTCCAAAATTTCCACCACTCGTATGAAGGATTATCAAAATCCCATGGCCATTTCTCTACCCTTAAGTTATCAGTACCAAGAAAACTTAGATTATCTTTTATGCTCCTCTCAAGAGAATCGACAGTAGAAAGCACAGCAATAATTGTAAAAATACCAATTGTTACACCAAGTAATGAGAGAATTGTTCTAACGGGATTAGCTATTATTGAATTAAAAGAAAATATAAAACTTTCTCTGAGAAGCCTTAAAAATAATTTCATAAATTAAAGGTATGTTAAAACAATTATTTAGCTTTGCAAACCTCAAAACTACGTTAATTTTATAAATTTAATATGAAACTTTCTGAATTTGATTTTAAGCTAGCATCAACACGAACTGCAGTACACCCAGCAGAAAATAGAGACGAATCCAGATTGATGATTGTGCATAAAGACACGGGAAAAATTGAACACAAACAGTTTAAAGACATCATAAAATATTTCAAAGAAGATGACGTACTGGTTCTAAATGACACTAAAGTATTTCCAGCCAGACTCTATGGACAAAAAGAGAAGACAGGAGCAAAAATTGAAGTTTTTCTTTTGAGAGAGTTAAATCCAGAATTAAACCTTTGGGATGTATTAGTCGATCCAGCTAGAAAAATTAGGGTTGGGAATAAGTTATACTTTGGTGACGGAGAACTTGTGGCCGAAGTCATCGACAACACTACATCAAGAGGTAGGACAATAAGATTTATACCGGAAGACAATGAAAGAGATTTTCATGATATAATACAGGAGTATGGTGAAACACCCTTACCTAAAGAAATAAAAAGGAAAGTAGATAAGAAGGATGAAGAACGATTTCAGACTGTATATGCCAAAAATATCGGAGCAGTAGCGGCTCCAGCAGCTGGACTTCACTTCACAGATATACTGTTAAAAAAATTAATACTTAAAGGGGTTAAAATTGTAAATATTACCTCTCACACAGGACTTGGTACATTCAAAGATATTGATGTAGAAGATCTCACTAAACATAAAATGGACTCTGAAAATTATTCTATTCCTGAGGAGACAGCTGAAGTTGTTAACGAGGCATTAGATAAAGGTAAAAGAGTATTTGCAGTAGGTACATCTACAATGAAAACACTTGAAACTGCCGTCTCAGCTAGTGATAGGTTAAAGTCTAAGTCTGGATGGACTGATAAGTTTATTTTTCCTCCTTACGAGTTTAAAATTTGCGGTGCAATGATCACTAATTTCCATTCTCCTAAATCCACACTTTTAATGATGGCTTCTGCCTACGGAGGATTCGATCAAATTATGAAAGCGTATAAAGTTGCAATTAAAGAGAAGTATATGTTTCATACCTATGGAGATGCTCTCATGATCATTTAAAAATGTCTAATTATTTTATTTTGATGGCAGCCGGAAGTGGAGTCAGGATGGATTCGGAATTACCCAAACAATTCATTGATGTAAAAGGCTTACCCATCGTTATTCATACTTACAATAAAATAAAAGACCTAGAAAACACAAAATTCATATTTGTTCTTCCATTTGATAATTTCTCTGAGTGGGAAATGTTAATAAGACAGCACGCAGGTGACAATGTGGTCATAGTTAGAGGTGGTAAGGAAAGAAATTTATCAGTGAAAAACGGGATAAACGCTATAGTAGACAACTCAGGATATGTCGCTATTCATGATGGAGTACGGCCTTTCATAAATAAAGCATTTATTGAAAAACTATTTGAAGAAGCTAGGGGTAAGGGAAACGCAGTTCCCTTCACTAGATCATCTAACTCAATGAGAAGAATTGATAGGGAAAATAATTTTGGTGTTGATAGGTCTGAGTTTGTTCAAATCCAGACACCTCAGGTATTTAGAGTATCCGAATTGAAAAAGTGTATTAAAGATGCGCCTGATAAAAACTTTACTGACGAGTCAAGTTTATTTGATGAATTTAACATTAAGATTAATCTGGTTGAGGGGTTGAATGAAAATATTAAGATTACTACAAGAAAAGACCTTAAATTTTTTGATTAATATTCATCCTCGTTGAAGAAAAAATCATCTTTTGTGGGATAATCAGGCCATATTTCTTCAATACTCTCGTAAGGTGCCCCATCATCCTCTAATTCCTGTAAATTTTCTGTAACTTCTGCAGGAGCTCCAGTTCTAATAGAAAATTCAATAAGCTCATCTTTTGTTGCCGGCCAAGGTGCGTCCTCTAAGTGGTTTACAAGTTCAAGTGTCCAGTACATCTTAAGTATTCAAAATATCAACCGCTAAAGAATATGTTTCTATCTTAAAAATCAAATAATATTGACATTTTTTTTAATAATTACATTTTTTAATAAACAACTACCCTATCCAATGGTCAAATGAGTGGTTTTGTTGGTGTATGATAAGCACCACAATAAAAAAGATATAGTTTTTTTGAGTATAATAAATAAAAATTTAGATTTGCACACTTAATATTAAATATGGCTAATCATAAATCAGCAGTTAAAAGGATAAGATCTAGTGAGACAAAGAAGCTTAGAAATAAGCACCAGCATAAGTCAACAAAATCTTTCGTGAAAAAACTTGAGCAAGAAAGTAAAAAGGCGGCAGCTAACAAGTCTCTACCAAAAGCAGTATCAATGATTGATAAACTTGTCAAGAACAATATCATTCATAAGAATAAGGCGGCACACTTAAAGTCGAAGCTTGTTAAGAAAGTAAATTCTTTAAAATAGAACCTACTCAAAATGAGAGGGGTACTCCCTATTATTATTTTATCAATTTTCCTATCAATTTCCTACTACCTATATAATTCAAATGTGGAATACGGTAAGTATGCCGAAACACTTGTAGAATATAGAGAAGAGAGAGAAAAATTTTTATATTCATCAGCTAAATCACCACTAACAAATTCGGATTATAAGATTCAATATTATGATGCTAACATTAATTTTAAAGTAATTGCCAGAGTAGAAAATAATGAAGATACTGACACACTAACTCTCGCAACATCAACAGGAGACTCTGAAAGATTCATAGATTTTGCTAATCTTATTTTTAGGTTAGGAAGAAAAAATTTTACGCTACCTGTTTACAAGTATCTGGATGGCGAAAATAAAGGTAAATTATTCTTTTGCTTCCTGGATCGAACTAACGAAGTTTCAACCTATGCCGGTGGAAGATATATAGACATTGATTTTGATAATGCTAAGAGAATAGAGTTAGATTTTAATAAATCATACAATCCATTTTGTGTTTATGATAAAAAATTTAGCTGCCCGATACCTTCAAAAAGAAATTATATTGATATAAAGATAGAAGCAGGAGAAAAAATTTAAAAAGTATTTAATTTCATTTAGTATAGTCTCGGCGATTTAAACTAATATATTTATTAACTTTATGAAATATGAAAATCTCACTAAACTGGCTTAAAAGCTTCATAAAAATCAATAAAAGTCCAGAGGAAATTGAATCTCTTCTTACTAATGTTGGATTAGAGGTCGATGAAGTCATCACGTTATCATCAGACAAAGATCTTCTAAAAAAACTTCGAGTTGGCCAGATAAAAGAGATAAAAAAACATCCAGACGCAGACAGACTAAGTATCACAAAAGTTGATTTAGAAGACAAAATTTCAAGTATTATATGTGGTGCAAAAAATATAGAAGTTGGACAGAAGGTAGTAGTCGCAATACCGGGAACAACAATAAAAACAATAGACGGAAATAAAATTAAAATTAAAAAAACAAAAATAAGAGGTATTGATTCTGATGGAATGATTTGTGCTGAGGATGAAATAGGAGTAGGTAAATCGCATTCAGGTATAATTGTTTTAGAAAAAAATGCTAAAGTAGGTGATAGTGCAGTTAATTATTTAAACCCTCTAGATGATACAACTTTTGATATATCACTGACACCAAATCGAGCCGATGCAGCGTCACACCTAGGTGTTGCTAGAGACATTAAAGCAATTACTGGAGAAAAGATTAATTTGCCTGATATCTCGTCTTTTAAAAATCAAGAAAACTCAAAAATTGATATTAAAATTGATGAAAAGAATGCATGTCCTAGATATGCTGGATGTATAATCGAGGGGGTAAAAGTGATGGAATCTCCATCTTTTATTAAAGACCATCTAAACGCGATAGGAATCAATCCAATTAATAACGTTGTTGACATAACAAATTATGTATTACACAGCCTTGGTCAACCTCTTCACGCTTTTGACCTTGATCAAATTAAAAAGAATAAAATAATAGTTAAATACGCGAAAAAAAATGAGAAATTCATAACATTAGATGGAGAGAAAAGATCTCTCAACGATAACGATTTGATGATTTGTGATGGGGACAGTAGTCCAATGTGTATAGCAGGTGTTTTTGGAGGAGAAAATTCAGGGGTTACTAATAAAACCTCAAAAATTTTTTTGGAGAGCGCATATTTTAATCCATCCGATATCAGAACCTCAAGTCAGAACCACCAACTAAAAACTGATGCTTCCTACAGATTTGAAAGAGGAATTGATCCTAACATAACAATCTATGCATTAAAATATGCTGCACTTCTCATATGTAAATATTCAGGAGGTGCCGTGACTTCAAAAGTATATGATCAATATCCTAAAGAGATTGAAAATCAAAACATTGAATTCAATTTAGAGAGAATAAATCAATTAGCTGGACATAATTTTAATAAGAATGAAATTATTAAAATATTAAATTCTTTAGATATTGAAGTCAAAGAAAAAAAGAGTGTACTTGTTGCAAATGTTCCACCTTACCGGGTTGACGTGACAAGAGAAGCTGACATTCTAGAGGAGATATTAAGAGTTTATGGATATAATAACTTAAAAATATCTAAATCAAATAAGAGTAACTTCCTGTCCGGGGAGAGGGTATCTTCGAGAGAGGATCAAATATTAAATAACGTATTCAGTACGTTACTTAATTCTGGGTTTTTTGAGATAAATACAAATTCCCTAACAACAAATAAGCTTAGAAAATTTAGCTATTGGGATAATGAAAAAACAGTTGAGATGGTAAATAAATTAAGTGATGAACATGCTATACTCAAGCAAAAATTATTATTTACATCTCTAGACTCAATTAGATATAATATAAATAGAAAACAAAAAAATCTTAAATTCTTCGAATTTGATAAGGCGTACAGTCTCGAGGAAAAAGAATACAAAGAAAGCAGTAAAATTGGAATATACATTACTGGTTTAAAGCAGGAAGAACATTTTGTTAATAAACCGGAAAATGTATCATTCTTCGACGTGATTAATATCACAAATAAAGTATTAAATATTGCAAGAATCAGCGATTTTGAAACTAAACCAAAAGCAGACTCGAAAACATTAGATATGTGTGTAGAGATAATATCGAACGGAGTAGTTCTGGGAGAAATTGGCATGGTAAAAAAGGAGATATTAAAAACTTTTGAAATTTCTCAAGATGTATATCACGCTGAAATTGACTGGCCTAACCTCATTATGAATTTTGATAAAGAGTTTAAGTTTTCTAAAATTCCAAAATTTCCACAAGTTCAAAGGGATCTCTCCCTAGTCATGAATAAGGATGTAAAATATAATGACGTAATATCGGTTATTGATTTAAATAAGAATAAGATCCTTAAAAAAGTATCACTATATGATATCTATGAAGGTGACTCTATAGGTTCAAATAGGATTGCGTACTCTATGAGATTTATACTACAAGATGAAAGCAAGACTTTAGGTGAGAAAGAAATTAACAGTACTATGGATAAACTAATTAAAGTATTTGAAGAAGAATTAAAAGCAGAAATTAGAAAGTAATATGTCTAATAACCTATCAAATAAAATAATTGAACTTGAGAGCAAGTTTTCTATATTAATAACAAAGTTTAATGAACTTAAAAAACTAAATAAAGAATTAAAGGAAAAGGTTACAGACTTAGAAATTGATGGAGTTATAAAGGATTTTAAACTATTAAATAATTTATCAGATACAACTCCAAGTCAGGATAGTTCAGAAATAACAAAAGAGATTGATGATACAATTGAAACTATTGACAGTCTTATTGAAAGTTTAAAAAGTTAAATATGGATAACTTATCTATAAAAATTGTAATTGGGAATAGGTCCTACCCGATGAAAGTTCCAATCAGCGAAGAACAAAAAATAAGGAAAATTGGCAAAGAACTAAACAATAAAATTTCTGAAGTTAAGAAACAAATGAATATTGATGATCTTCAGGACGTCCTTGCAATGATTGCATTTAAATTATCTGTTCTTCTGGAAGAAAATAAAAATACCGAGGAGGATTCAGATAAAGTTTATAAAAAGATAGATCACATTATATCTGAAATAGATAAAGGGTTAGAATAGATAATTATTCTGGTGTCTTTTCATTTGGCCACTCTTTCTTGAAATTAATCCAGTATTCTTTGATAGTTGATTTAACCTCTTGTCTTAACCAGATAAGGCCAATTAAATTAGGAACTGTCATCAACGCAATTGTTATTAAAGAAACATTCCAAATTATTGTAGTGTCTGCAAACGATGCTATGAAAAAACCTATCACATAAACTATTCTAAAATATATTACAGAGCCTGCACCAAAAAGATAAGTCATGGCTCTATCTCCATAGTATGACCAAGCAATTGCAGTACTGAAAGCAAATAATAGAAGACCGATGCTGACAATATAATTCCCGTAATCTCCAAGAAATCCCCTATCAAATGCAATAGCTGTAAGGGGTGCACTATGTACCAATGACTTCCCTTCAATATTTAAGTTTTCTTGAATTTTACCAGTAATAACTGTCAGGTTACCAGTATACAATTCTCCATCATTATCATAAACTAAAATATCCTCTGCTATTGATCTTGCATGGATAAGTGTTAATTCTTCCTGAATTATTCCAGAACTAACAACTAATGAACCATTATATTTATCTATCGCACTATTTCCGTTTAGATAGTTAAATAGATTCTCAACATCTTCATTATTATTTTCACTATAAACTCGATCTAAAACTTCAAGGTCTGCCCTGGCAAATAAGTTATGATGTTTCTCATTCCATACACCAGAAGATAAAAGAACAAGACCAGTTATGGTACAAATTATAATTGTATCAATAAAGGGTTCAAGAATTGCAACAAGCCCCTCAGATACGGGCTCATTTGTTTTAGCTGACGCATGAGCTATTGGTGCTGATCCCTGGCCAGCTTCATTAGAGTATAAACCTCTATTAACACCTCTCGATATAGCAAAAGAAACCGATGCACCTAAAAATCCTCCGACAGCTGCACTACCGGTAAAGACTTCAGAGAAAATAGAGATAAATGAGGGAACTATATTCTCAAGATTGAATAATATCACAGAAAAGGCTCCAATAACATACACTACAGCCATAAATGGCACTAATCTTTCAGTAATTTTTGCAATTCTCTTTATACCTCCAATAATTACAACACCTAATAATATTGCTAAAATCCCACCAGTAAGCATCTTATCTATACCAAATGACGAATATATAGAGTTAGAAATACTATTAATTTGAGGTAGACTACCAGTGCCAAAAGATGATAGCACGGTTGCAAAAGCAAATAAAATACCAACCCACTTCATGTCGACCTTTTTACCTAGGAGTAGAAAGTTAGCATTCTTCATGAAATACATGGGACCTCCAGACATTGTTCCATCAGAAATTTTTTCTCTGTATTTATGGGATAATGTTACCTCCACAAATTTTGTGGTCATACCGACCATAGCCGTTGCAAGCATCCAGAATAAGGCTGCCGGTCCACCAAGGTGAATAGCAAATGCAACCCCAGCAATATTTCCTGTACCAACCGTACCAGATAGAGCTGTTGTTAATGCTTGAAAATGAGAGGTGTCACCCTGATCTGATTTTTTATCAAATCGACCCCTAACAACTTTGAGCGCAAATGAAAAGTACCTTACCTGAGGAAATCCTAGATATACTGTAAAAAAAATACCTGTACCTAAGAGTAACGGAACAAACCACCAGGAGCTACCAAGATACTGGTCAATTAATATAAGAAATTCATTGATTTCCTGCATTCTATAAATTTATATAATTTATTGACAGATTATATTTTTCCTTGAATGAATTTGATAATATTTTCTTTCTCTTTCTTAGACTGAGATAAAATATTTTTGGCTTCTAGTCCAATTCCTCTATCATCATCAAGGTCTTTAATGTTAATTATAACATTCAGGTATGCGCCATGAATTGCTGTGTGAACACAAAGACAAGCAACCCCTGCGTCAGAGATTGAATTTTGATTTCCCTCTTTTGACAAGAGACTTATAAACTTATAACCTTCAAAAGATTTTTTCATAATATTTAGCGGTACTTCTGCCGCATAAATAGTTGCTCTATTGATTTCTTCAGACTTATATTTTTTCTCTTTATTGTTAGAACTTGGTAATTTATATGCTGACATTATACTACTGAAAGCGTTTGCATCTTCATCAACTAATTTCAACAAATCCTCTCTTATTTTATTAACATCATCTGCTATTTTACTGAACTTAGTAACATCTTTTTCCCATCCTCTTGTATTACATGATAAATTTGCAACCATACCTGCAAGAGATAATCCTAAGGCACCCACACAAGAAGAAACTGATCCACCTCCTGGAGCAGGAGATTCTCTCAAGACCTCATCAGAAAAATTATTGAGTGATAACTCAGATAATTTTTGTTTTTTCTCAATATCTTCTAGATAGTATTCAATTATATTTTTTTTAGGAGAAAATTTTTTGACTTGATTCAAACCTAAAGATTCAACGGCTATATCAATTATATCACTCTCAGGTATTCCAACGGATCTATTCTGTTTTTTTAAAAAATAAATACCAGCATCTAGAATAGAATTGAGAGGTATCAAACCAACAAGCTCAGAGCCGGTTACCATAGCTCCCCTATTTTGTGCTTTCTCACAAACCTCATCAAAAACTTTATGAATTGGTGTTTTGTTAATATTTGTTAGGTTCATGGAAATTTGTGCAATTCCAAACTCTTCAATATACCATCCAATTGCCTTCACATATTTCAAAGATCCAGGTATAGTCTCAGGTTTTCCAGACTTGTCATAAACAATCTCTCCGATTACTGGGTGACCTATCCTTTTGATTCTTCCTTTTTCTCTAACATCGAAAGCAATAGCGTTTGCAAGCCTTGTTGACTTTGTATTTAAATTTATGTTATAAGCAATTAAAAAATCACGTACTCCGATAGCTGAGGCGCCAGACTTCTTGTTAAATTTTAATCCGTAATCAGGTTTCCAATTTTCCTTTTTGATTTTTTCTTCAAGACCTTCATATTCACCAGACCTAACATTTGCGAGATTCTGTCTTTCATTTTTTTGTGCAGCTTTTTCATATAGGTAGATAGGTATACCAAGTTTTTCGGATATCATTTCTGCTAGCTTATGTGCGTAAGGAATTAATTCATCGAAAGTAATATTGGAAACAGGTATCAGAGGACACACATCCATAGCACCAAATCTTGGATGTTCACCAGAGTGTTTTGACATATCTATTAACTCACTAGCAACTTTAGCAGCATTGAAAGCGGCATGGATAACGTCCTCAGGCTCCCCAACGAATGTCATAACTGTCCTATTTGTAGCTTTACCTGGATCAACATTTAAAAGATAGACACCTTCGGTAGAAGATATAGCTTCAGATATTTTATTTATTACTGACTTATCTCTTCCCTCAGAGAAGTTGGGTACACACTCAATAATTTGATTCATATTTACAAAAGTAAATATTAATTATAGATTTTACCTCTTTTACATTTCAAGGACGGTTTCATTTTACCTTGGTTATAAAGTATTTCTCTATAATCTGATGAATCAAAAGTTATAAAGTCAGCAATCATCCCTGGAGATATTTTCCCTCTGTCACTTAAACCTAAAGAATACGCAGCTCTAAATGTTATGGATGAAAAAATTTCAGCCGATGATAATTTCTCAAAAGAAGAGAGCATAGAACACTGTGTTAATAAGTCTCCCATAGGTGCAGAACCTGGATTCCAATCAGTTGCAATTGAAATTTTGCAATTATTATCTAATAATTTTCTTATAGGAGCAAAAGGAAGTCCTAGACCAATACTACATCCAGGAAGTATAACACCACTAGTATCAGATCTAGATAAATATTCTATTTCTTCGTCGTTAATTATTTCCAGATGATCAACACTTCTAGCCCCAACATCTACACCAACTTTTACAGCACCAGAGGAGAACTGATTTGCGTGGACAGTGATATCAAACATCTTAGATAATTTATTTAGGTATCTGGTAGATTCGTCAACACTAAAAGCCTTTTCCTCTGTAAATATGTCTATTCTATTTGATAAGTTTTCCTTTCTCAGGTGAGGTATGACATCATTAATAATAGAGTCAAGATACACTTCATTTGACTCGAAATCCATTGGCTTAACGTGAGCTGCTAAACATGTTGGAATCACATCAGAGTGATGAATTTTCTTGATTTTATTAATAATTCTTAATAATCTCAACTCATTTTCAATAGTGCTCCCATAACCACTTTTAATTTCACAAGTCGTTACTCCTTCGCTAAAATGTCTATCTAATCTTGACAATGTTGAGTTTATTAGCTCATCATCAGTTGCCTCAGCAGTTGCCTTCATTGTATTATGAATCCCTCCACCCTCTTCTAATATTTTTTGATATGGGATCCCTGAATTTCTTTTGGAAAACTCAGATGACCTGTCTCCGCTGTAACAGATATGTGTGTGACTATCAATAAATCCTGGGAGGAGGACCTTTGAAGAACTTATTTCTATTATATCAGATACTTCTTTTCTGAGATCATTAAAATGTCCAGTTTTTATTATCTTCTCCCCTTCAATTATAACGCCTCCATTTGTTATTATTTTAAGCTGATCATCAGATAGTGAACCACTTAAAGAAAGATTCTCCATCGTTAATATCTGACTAAATGGACCTATTAATTTTTTCAAAATTAAATTTCTAAGTTAAATTTTTTAGCATGATCCTTTGCGGTTTTGTAGCCTGCGTCGTTATGTCTAAAAACTCCCATTGCGGGATCGTTGTGAAGTACTCTTCTGACACATCTCTCAGCCCTCTGGGTTCCATCAACCAGTACAACCATACCTGCGTGTTGAGAGTAACCCATTCCAACTCCACCACCATGATGAAAAGAAACCCATGTTGCGCCACCTGCAGTATTTGACATTAAATTAAGTAATGGCCAGTCAGATACTGCATCAGAGCCATCTTTCATGCCTTCCGTCTCCCTATTTGGAGAGGCAACTGACCCACAGTCTAGGTGATCTCTACCTATTACTATCGGAGCCGACACCTTACCGGATTTAACAAGGTCATTAAATATAAGACCTGCCTTCTCTCTCTCTCCCATCCCCAGCCAACAAATTCTACAAGGCAGACCTTGGAACTGAATTTTTTCTTTGGCTTGTTCCAACCATTTAATCATGTCTTTATTTTCAGGGAATGCATCAATAAGAGCTTTGTCTGTTACATAGATATCCTCAGGATCACCTGAAAGAGCAGCCCACCTAAATGGGCCTTTGCCTTCACAAAATAATGGCCTTATGTACTCAGGAACAAAACCTTTAAAATCGAAAGCATCTACCTCGCCACCCATCTTAGCAAATTCTCTTAGATTATTTCCATAATCAAATGTTATTGAGCCTCTCTTCTTCATTTCTAGCATCAAGGATACATGACGAGCCATACTTTTTAGAGATAACTTCTTGTACTTAGACTGGTCATTCTTTCTCAAGCACTTTGCATCACTTAAACTCATACCGTTAGGAACATAACCGAAAACAGGATCGTGGGCAGATGTCTGGTCTGTAAGAATTTCAGGAATTATGTCGTCCTCTAGAAGTTTCTCTAGCATATCACCTATGTCACTTACAAGACCAACGGAGACATTCAAACCTCTTCTCTTCGCTTCAAGAACCCAGTCTCTAGCTTCCTCGTAGGAGTCTGTCATCTTATCTATATATCTTGTTTTTAACCTTTTTTCAATCCTTTCAGGATCAATGTCAGCTCCTAGGAAAGTAGCACCTGCCATCGTAGCAGCAAGAGGCTGAGCTCCTCCCATCCCACCTAAACCACCTGAGACTAATAGCTTACCTTTCAGTGATCCGTTGAAGTGTTTGTTGGCACAAGCTACAAATGTCTCATATGTACCCTGGAGTATTCCCTGAGTTCCAATATATATCCAACTACCAGCTGTCATCTGACCGTACATCATCAATCCCTCCCTCTTCAATTCCTCAAAATGATCCCAATTTGCCCACGCAGGTACCAGGTTAGAATTAGCAATTAGCACTCTAGGAGCGTCGGCATGAGTCCTTACCTTCCCAACAGGTTTACCAGATTGAACAAGTAAACTTTCATCTTCCTCTAATGTTAAGAGTACTTCAATAATTTTTTCTACTGATTTTCTATCTCTAGCAGCTTGACCTGTACCACCATATACTACAAGACTATCCGGATCCTCTGCTACTTCAGCATCTAGGTTATTTAAAAACATTCTTAGCGGAGCCTCTGTTAGCCAACTCTTTGTATTCAAATTGGATCCAGTTGGAGACTTATAATTGGGATGGTTTGCGTATTTACTTAAGAAGGTAGATAAATCCATATCATTATTTTGTTAGTTCTACTAATTTTCCAGACTTAATAAGTTTAGTTGCCTCTCTAATATCATCATAGAAGATTCTGTCTTTAAGTGCATAATCAACTTTTGATCTTATTAATTTATGACACTTCTCAATTTTTTTAGAAGATTTCAGAGGTCGCAAGAAGTCAATTGCTTGAGCGGAACATAATAATTCAACTGCAAGAATTTTTTCTAAGTTTTTGATAACCTTTAAAAATTTTACAGCTCCAATTGAACCCATACTTACATGATCCTCCTGACCTAGTGAGGTAGTAATTGAGTCGGCACTAGCTGGGAAGCATAAATTCTTATTTTCACTAGAGAGTGCTGCAGAGGTATATTGTAAAATCATAAATCCAGAGTTTACTCCAGAATTTTCTATGAGAAGTTTTGGGACTGAATTATTTCCCTTGAGAAGTAAATATGTCCTCCTATCAGAAATATTTCCAAGTTCTGATGCTGCAATAACGTTGTAGTCAATTGGTATAGCTACAGGCTGTCCATGAAAATTTCCTCCGCTAATGATATTGTTATCAACAACTAAAGGATTATCTGTCACGGAATTTAATTCAATATTTAAAACATTTTCGAGGTGGCAGAAAGCATCCCAACTAGCTCCATGTACTTGGGGAATGCATCTGATGGAGTATGGATCTTGTACCTTATCACAATCGATATGTGAGTTTAGGATCTCTGAGTCTTTAGTTAATTCCCTAACTTTCTTTGATACATGCGAAGAACCAGCATAACTTCTAAGCTCTGATATTGAAGAATGGAATGGAGAGACTGAGCTTAAGGTACCCTCCAAACTCATTACAGAAATGATATCTGCATTATCAAGGCAATTCTTAAATCTTAGTAATGATACACAAGTAAATGCACTTATAAATTGAGTACCATTAATCAGGGCTAAACCCTCTTTTTTTCCAATTTTAATTGGTTCGATGCCTTCTTTGTCCAGTATTTCAGAAGTGATATGCTTTTTTTCATTTTTGTATACATATCCCTCACCGATAAGTGGTAGGCATAAATGTGCTAAAGGTGCTAGGTCTCCAGAGGCACCCACGGAACCTTTAGTTGGAACACTTGGAATAATATCATTTTCCAGTAAAAAAATTAACCTTTGAATTATATCCAGCCTTACTCCTGAAAAACCTAGTGACAAGGAATGAATTTTAAGCACCATCATTACTTTTGATACTAGTAATGGTATGTCTTTGCCAACTCCTACAGCATGACTCCTAAGTAAATTTTCCTGAAGTTCATTAGATTCTTCCTCCGATATGATTGTATTGCAAAGTGCACCAAATCCAGTATTTATCCCGTAAATAACCTCACTTATATCAGATAATTTATCTATGGTCTGTCTTGATTTATTTATTTTATCTATCTGAGAATCATCAATTGATGCCGGTACCTCCCCCTCTGCAATTTTGATAGCTATCTCAGCGGTAAGTTTATCAGAACCATAAGAAAATTTATTTTTGGACATAATAAATAAATTTACTTTTTTTCGATTAATAAATTAGGGAAAAAACTTATTCTTTGTATGACTTGTCTAGTTCGCCCTGGAGAATTTCATAACACTTGTCACTAAACTTTTTGACGTCGTCAGTTGAGTATCCGTCCGTTGGAATTGGTTTGTGACAAATAATCTCACAAGGGCTCCAAGAAATAAAGAAAGAACCCTTCATAATCTTGTATGCACCAATCAGAGATACTGGGAGAATAGGTATCTGTTTCTCAAGTGCCATCGCAAAAGCACCATTTTTAAATGGAGCTAATTTTGGAACACCTTCTGTTTTTATTCCTCCCTCTGGGAAAATTCCGATGCTATACCCTTCATCAATTGACTTAAAAGAATCGATATAAGTTTGTCTTCTACTATCCTTACTATCTCTGTCAACCATTATATGTAAATTCTTAAAAATATAGCCAAGGACTGGAATCTCATTCACTTGCATCTTTCCGATAAACTTGAATGGTATGTTCAGTGCAGCAAGCGCTGGTATGTCGATGTAAGAGAAATGATTTGAAATAATGATGTATTGTTTTTTTAGGTTAACACCTTCCTCATATCGAATTTTAAGAGGAATAAAAATACAAGCAAAAAATATCCTTGCAATTTTATGATGAGCCCAATAGGCCATTTTCTTTAAACTCTTAAACCAGATACCAAGAAGAAGTGGAATAGAAAAAAAAATGAAAAGAGATGAGAATACTAGTAGTCCATACACCGAATAAATGACAGTAAAAATATTCATCTTATTTTTTAACAAATGTAAGGTAATTAAATCTTGTAACATGAAAAATTGCTGCAAGAGTTAAGCCAACACTCAGCCCAATCCATATACCATAAACACCATATCCGTACTCAATACCTAAGAAATAAGAGAGAGGAATTGATATTATCCAGTACGAAATAAAAGTAACAATAGTGGGTTTTTTTATGTCTCTGATCCCTCTTAATATACCAAGACCAACTGCCTGAATTCCATCAGATATCTGAAAAAGACCAGCAATAATCAGTAATGTTGATGCAATATTTATAACGCTGGAATCATCTACATACAGTACAGGTAGATAATTTCTAAATATTATAAAAACTAGAGCCGAGACTATCATAAGAATAAATACCAACAAAAAACTAGCAAAACCTGATCTTCTCATATCTTCAAAGTTTCTTTTGCCGTCGTAATAACTAAGTGAAATCATAGAGGCTGATCCAATACCTGATGCAATCATATACGATATGCTTGCAAGGTTAAGAGCTATCTGGTGTGCGGCAAGATGGATTGCACCAATAGAACCAGTCATTACTGTAGCAACACTAAATGCACCTACTTCAAAAATATATTGGAGTCCGGAGGCAAATCCAATTCTAAAAATATCTTTGATATGGTTCAGGTTAACAAGAAATTTTGTCTTGAGAATGTATTTACTGAATCTCCTATCGTTTAGGCAGTATATTAAAATTAGTAAAAACATTATGACACGGCTAATTAAAGTAGCATAGGCGGCTCCAATAATTTCTAACCTTGGAAATCCAAATAGTCCAAAAATCAGGACAGCATTTAACACAACATTTATGACATTTGATATCACCGATATATACATCGAAGGTTTTGTGAATCCTAAACCTTCAATAAATTGTTTAAATGTCTGGAATAGAATGAGAGGGATAAGTGATATACATATAATATCTAAGTATGAGTAGGTATGAAATAACACTTCCTCATCCTGTCCAAGATAAGATAACAAGTGCTTAGTCAAGATAACAAAAGAAACGAGCAATATGGAGGAGATAACATTAACTAACATTCCATTATATAATATGGATGAAACATATTTTTTTCCTCTGTCTGATGATGATATTAGTGGGGTTATTCCATACGATAAACCGATACAGAAGAGTAGAATGAAAGAAAATATGGATGTTGCCAATGAGACCGCAGCCAACTGGGATACTGAAACTTTTCCGATCATCAGACTATCAAAAACTCCGACAGTTATATGACCTAACTGACTTATCATGATTGGAAACGAAAGAGATAAATTTTTAAGTAAATGATCTTTAAGTTTCATCGGGAGTAAATATAAAGAAAAGCCCGATCTCTCGGGCTTTATGTATGAATTGTTGTTAAACTTTACTTAGTAAGAAACTTGTTCTCTATTCACTATCTTTTGTTAATAGGATTTGCCTTCTTAGTATTCATAAAACTTCTATTTATAATTTTTTCATGCATGATGAGCTGCCTCTCATTTAGCATTGATTTAATTTCTTGCTCCTTCTTGAAGGTCTCCTTCCAGATTGAGGCTTGGGTCTGAGCAATTCTGTCAAAAAGTTTATTGATCTTTTCAACATCAACCTTATCATTTAATTTTTCTAACTCTATCTCAAGTTTCATTCTTTTCACCTCTTTTCTAAGACCAGAGATCAACACGTCGAACATGCTGCTGATGGTTCTAAGCCTCTCTTTCTGACTCTCGTCAAGCCTAAGTTCACTTAGAGGGCTCTGACTATCTATATTTTTTTTTCTTACCTCACCTATTCTCTGCCTTAAATCAGATCTAACCTGAGCATAAACCTGGTTTACCACATTCGTTGAGATTAATAGTAAAAGTGTAATAAGTATCTTTTTCATAAAATAGATTTAAACTCTATACTCTTTAGACGACATA
The DNA here is from genome assembly GCA_902523065.1 of uncultured Marinoscillum sp. Lineage (GTDB taxonomy): Bacteria > Bacteroidota > Bacteroidia > Cytophagales > MED-G16 > MED-G16. The sequence goes on along the minus strand of CABYXZ010000002.1, from coordinate 163,504 downwards.
GTTCTAAAAAAATTGTTTTATTAGTAAAATAAAATTCTTAAAAAGTGTTAAAATCATGTTATCAGAGTAAAGTTCTTGAGGCAGGGTGTGATGAGGTCGGAAGAGGATGCATTGCTGGACCTGTCGTTGCTGCGTCGGTTATCTTTCCGAACGACTACTCTAACGAGTCAATAAAAGATTCGAAAACAATTAGCCCTAAAAAAAGAATTCTTATCGAAAAAGAAATAAAATCCAGCGCCATAGCTTGGTCTGTATCAGAAATAGATAATAAAAGGATTGATAAAGAAAATATTTTAAATGCATCAATATCTGCTATGCATGCTGCACTAGAAAATTTAAGGGTAATACCAAAATATATAATAGTAGACGGAAACAAATTTAAAAAATATAAAGACATAGAGCATAGATGTATCATAAAAGGGGACTCAAAATATTTAAGTATAGCTGCAGCTTCAATAATTGCAAAAAACTACAGAGATAAGCTAATGAAAAAATTATCAGAAAAACATAATCAATACGATTGGCATAAAAACTTTGGATACCCTACAAAATCTCACAGGGATGCAATCAAAAAATTTGGTATAACTGAATTACACAGGAAATCATTTAAACTCATATAAATTAGACTTTAAAAGTTATCTTTGAAAAATGAATTCTAAAGCACTTCAAAACGAAAAATTTCACTTAGAAAATAATGCTAAAATGGTTCCTTTTGCTGGATACAATATGCCCATGTGGTATACTTCAATCGCAGAGGAACATATATGTGTAAGAGATGAGGTAGGTGTTTTTGATGTATCACACATGGGAGAATTCTTTGTTTCTGGTGAAAATTCAAAAAAATTTTTACAGATGGTAACAACTAATGATATTAATAAACTTGAGCAGGGTAAGGTACAGTACTCATCAATACTTAACAGATCTGGCGGCATTATAGATGACCTACTGGTCTACGATATGGGCTCAAATAAATATATGTTAGTAGTGAACGCTTCTAACATGGAGAAAGACTTCCTATGGTTAAATGAGAATAATTATTATAATGTTGAAATAAAAAACCATTCTGATCAGATCTCTCTTTTTGCCGTTCAGGGACCAAATGCGGAAAAAGTGTGTAGTAAATTATTTGATAAAGACCTCTCAAGTGTAAAGTACTACACATTTGTTGAGAAAGATACCAGTAAGTATGGTAATGTGGTGATATCTGCTACTGGATATACTGGTGCAGGTGGTTTTGAGCTATATGTAAAAAATGAATTTGCTGAAACATTGTGGAGTGCAATCATGAGTGAAGGAGAAGAGTATAATATTAAGCCTATCGGTCTTGGAGCAAGAGATACTCTGAGACTAGAAATGGGATTTTGTCTACATGGCAACGATATCGATGACTCAATAAATCCTATTGAGGCGGGACTTGGATGGATATGCAAGAAAGATATAGAATTTATAGGGAGTGAAATTGTTAGTAGAGACAGAGAAAAAAAACCAAGTAAAATATTAATTGGTTTTACATTAAAGGATAAAGGTATACCTAGAAAAGGATATAAAATTTTAAATTCAGAAGGATTACTTATTGGTGAAGTTACAAGTGGATCAATTTCACCATACACAAAAAAAGCTATAGGAATGGGATATATCAATTACAAAGAAAACAAAGAATCAAAGTCAATATTCATAGAAGTTCGTGGAAAAAAAATTGAGGCTATAATTACCAAAAGACCATTCATATGAGAAGCGTAGATGTATGCCTCACCCATCAAGATTTTAATAACTACGATCACAAAGGAAAAATAGTAGTAGTGATAGATGTACTTAGGGCAACAAGTACAATAAACACTCTCCTCTTCCTTGGTGCTGATCACGTTATGCCTATAGGTTCATTAGAGGAATGTAAAAGCCTTAAAGATCATGATTACATCATAATGGCTGAGAGGCTAGGTAAAAAGGTTGAAGGTTTTGATTACGGTAACTCACCAACAAAATTAACAGAGAAAGATATCAAGGGGAAAAAAGTAGCGATAGCCACAAGTAACGGATCAAAAGCTATAATTAAATCGGAGGGATCAGAGATGACAATACTATGCTCTTTTCTTAATATTGAATCAGTAATCAACCGCATTAAAAAATCTGAATCCGACGTCATCCTTCTATGTTCAGGTTGGCTCGGTAAAACGAATCTAGAAGACACCCTTTGCGCTGGTGGAATCGTTGCAGGTCTGGATAACTTTGAAATTGAATCTGACACTGCACTAATGGCTAAAGCTCTTCACGAAAACACCAATGATATACTAGAAACAATTAAATTATCTTCTCACGCGAAAAGATTGTCAGGATACGACAATAAAATTGATATAGAATTTTGCTCAAGGGTAAATACACAGCCGATTATTCCCTTGCTAGAAGGAAATCAGATAGTATTATCTTAACTTCTTGTTATCTAGATGTCTTCTTGAATCTCTAGAGTTTTTTTTATCAATATTTTTTTTTAAAGCTTCAGTCAAGTCAACACCTGTCTGATTAGCAATACAGATAAGTACCCACATCACATCAGCAATTTCATCTGCTAAATCAAGGTCTTTCTCCCCCTTTTTAAATGACTGCTCCCCATACTTCCTAGAAACTATTCTGGCAAGCTCGCCTACCTCTTCCATGAGTATTGTTGTGTTAGTTAGTTCGTTAAAATATCTGACACCTTTTTCTTTTATCCAGTTATCAATAATTTTTTGTGCTTCTTGAATAGTCATATTTAAATTTATAGTTATTTTCACATATTCTTTAATAAGATTAATTTTTTTGTGGAAGAGCTAAACCAAGGGTATAACTTAATTGAAAACAAAAGGCTTGACATCCTCGAGCTTACAACCATACTACTCATACTGGCCTCATTCTTCTCTATCGTTAACTTAAGATTCCTTAAACTTCCGATGACAATCGGTTTGATGATTTTAGCAATAGCGCTTTCGATAGTAATCTTAATTTTTGGTTTTTTCTTTCCAACATTTCTTGATATAGCCTACACCATCACCGAAAGCTTTGACTTTAACTTCATGTTAATGAATGTCATGCTACCATTTCTTTTATTTGCTGGTGCCATGTCTATCAATGTCCACATACTAAGAAAAGATAAGCTCACGATACTACTCCTTGCTTCATTTGGAGTTTTATTTTCAACATATGTAGTAGGAAGTCTAACCTACTACTTATTAAATGCTCCAATATTTGGGTTATCCTCACTAGGAATAACTTATCTTGACTGTCTACTTTTTGGTTCCTTGATAGCTCCCACTGACCCTATTGCAGTACTATCAATAATAAAAAGGATGAAATTATCTCTCGTAACTGAGACAAGGATTGCCGGTGAATCTCTATTTAACGACGGTATAGGAGTTGTAGTCTTCCTGACTCTTTTAGGTGCAAAAACTACAGGCGCCGAGGTCACACTTGACTCAGTCGGAGTATTATTCTTCACTGAAGTAATAGGAGGTCTGGCACTTGGAGCAATAGTGGGATATTTTGGTCTTAAACTTGTTAGGTACATTGAAAATGAACACGTTGAGTTAGAAGTTTTAATAACACTTGCTCTAGTTTTGTTTGTGTCTGTGATAGCTACAAGGTATCATCTGTCAGGACCTCTCGGTGTTGTAATCTTAGGACTATACCTTAACAAGCACATCAAGGAAAAAGATGGTAATGGTGATAGTGAACTTGCAATGGGAGACTATGTCTATAAATTCTGGCACCTCCTTGATGAAACGCTAAACGCTATACTTTTCATTCTTATAGGGCTCGAGATAATATTAATTTTCGACAGCTTTAATTTGGTCTACCTGGCATTATCTGTTATTACAATAGTTTTAGTTGTTCTATCAAGATACATTGGAGTATCTGTCCCTATTGTTTTCCTTTCAAGATTTAGAGATTTTGAAGAAAATACAGCTAAAATTATAACTTGGGGTGGTTTGAGAGGAGGACTAAGTATAGCCCTTGCCCTTAACTTACCCGATGATATGGGAGATGTTAAATCTCTTATACTGATACTTACATATGCTGTTGTTCTATTTACAATTTTAGTACAGGGGCTAACAATGGAGAAGATAGTAAACAAAAAATAATTTGAAAAGAGTCATTTTTTTTGTAGCTCTAATATTATCATCCAATAATATTTTTTCACAAAGAGTTCCATCTATAGATGAGCTTATGAAATTATTTGAGGAAAATAAATACACATGCAGCTTCACTCCTACTGCAGAAAGAATTCCAATTGACTATGAGGAGCTTTATTCAATTTATGATTATGATGTTGAGGACGACGTCTCCGAATTAAGAAAAGCAATAGATGACTTCTGCGAATGCTACCTTCCAAAATACTATGATGAATTTGATAAGATTAATATCGAATTAATACGATTAATTAAAAATTTAAAGGAAAATAGTTTCGAAAATTTTCAATTTACCTCTGTTCTAGCCAAACAAGTTTTTATAAACCTTGGCATTATACCAAGTGAATTAGAATTCAAAACTTTCCCACTAAATGTTATAGAAAAGTTTAAGCTATATGGATTTGGTGCTATTGATACTATTGATGGGACAACGTCAGGAGAAAGATATTTCAGAGGTGGTAAATCACATAGAGAGCCTGAACCTTGGTTCGACTTACCTAGACCGTTATGGTACGGTCAGTCAAATCTGGTAGGGTACTCTGTAATTCAGGAACATGATTTATACAAGTCTCTAGATGAATTTAAAGAAGGCGATAAGACTGTAACTAAAATATTTTTTGGTTCAAAAGATGAGTTAGTGAAAAGTATATATTATGAATTAGTATTCCAGAAACTTGATAATTACAGAGAGTGGGTAATTAGCGACTGGGAAAAAAAAGTAATCTGTGAGTATGAAAAAAATACTTGTGGGGAATGCGTCGATAAGATAGATATTTATGCAGAAACAAAATTTAAGAGAGGTCAATACAAAGTGTTCTTAAAAGAGATTGATGAACTAGCCGCTGCCGGGGCTCAAAATAAAAATGATTATGTAGATATTATTGAAATTATACTGAATATATCTGATGATATAAATGGTATTTATTCTTATGCTTCCTGGAGATATGATAGCCAGAACTGTGAGTTTTCTAGTGGTAAAATAAAGAATGAAAATACAGTTGGATTTACTTTAGAATGTTTAAGTGAAGGAAATACATATGATGCAGGCTCTTATACTATTGAAATTATTGATGAAGGTACTTTAAGATGGAAAAGCGATGATGGAAATTTTGAAAAAGTTTTTAATTATACATTTATCCCAGAAGAGTAGTTTACTCTTTGTCCTTTGAGTCAATTATTATAGTTGTTGGTCCATCGTTGATAAGACTAACTTTCATGTCGCCACCAAACTCACCGGTCTGAATTACCTTGCCTAGAGTCTGCTCTAATACTTTAATAAACCTCTCATACATAACGTTTGCAAAATCTGGTTTTGCTGCCTTAATGAAAGAAGGTCGATTCCCTTTCTTGGTTGATCCGTGGAGAGTGAACTGACTGATAAGAAGAATATCTCCAGATACGTCCTGGACACTTCTATTCATCTTCCCCTCATCATCGTTAAATATCCTAAGATTAATAATTTTTTTTGTCATCCAGTCAAGATCAGTGTCATTATCTTCATCAACAAAACTTACAAGAACCATGAGACCTTCATTAATTTCACCAATTACCTCTCCTGATACCTTTACGTTTGACTGACTTACCCTCTGTACAACAACTCTCATTTTAATTTTGCTCCCACTCCAAAAAATTATCAATATCCTCTCTGATTGAGTCATATATCCATGCAATCAGAGCTACATCGTCAATAATACCAGCAATAGGTATAAAGTCAGGGATTAAGTCTATGGGATAAATAAAATAGATTAGGCCGGCAACAAGTAAACAGATTGTCTTCCAAGGAACGTACGTGTACTCTTTAGATGTATAGGCATTGACCATTCTGATAAAGAGCCTGAGCGATTCATTTAATTTTTCTGTAGACTTTTTATCGTTAGATAATTCTTTTAATTTCTCTAAGACATCCTCAATTAATTTCTTTAGTTTTTTATCATCTTCAATAATAATCTTAGCCTTTGAAATATAATCCTTAAGTGTATTGTCCTTACTCATATTACTTTGTGGTCTCGAGGACGAAGCTAGAACTTCCAACGTCTCCCTCTATTGGTGGTTTAACTTTAATTATCTCTAGTTTACAATTGTTTACAGATTTGATTTCAGAATGAATTCTTGAAGAGATCGTGTGAGCAACAGTTTCAATAAGGTTACACTCCTTCCCCATCTCGGAATTGATTATGTCAAAAATGTTTCCGTAATCGACCGTGCTTGAAATTTTGTCATCGTATCTAAGATCATCTACCTTAACAGATATGTTTACTATAAAATCATTACCCTCCTGCTTCTCAAAATCATAAAGGCCAATTTTGGAGTGGAATTTAATGTCATTAAGCGAGATAGATGAACCTTTAATTTTCATCGAATGTATCAAAAAAGGATTTTTGGGAATTATCTTTATCTTTTTTGTTGCTTACCTCCTCATTATCGGTTTGTTCAGTTTCTTCATCATCAACTGACTCTCTTTCTTCCTCTACCTTGACATCTAGTTCAACCTCTCTCTCCTCATCCTCCTCTAGGTTATCTGTATCCGTTTCACTTCCTCCAAAGATTTCATCTGCAGTCATCTCTTTATCCTCTTTATCCTCACTAACAATTTCATCATCAGAGGAGACTAAATTTTCTTCATCATTTGGTTCTCCCTCAGATATCAACTCCTCCTCATCCCTTGGCTCTGTAGTCACTTCATAGATATCATCTTCCTGCGACTCTTCGTCATCAAAAAGTTCTGGCTCACTACCATCAACCTCCTCATCGCTTGACTCTAAAGTTTCATCTGCTTCACCCTCTGAATCACTTTCATCATCAGCCTCTTCACTGAGATCAGTCTGTTCTAAATCCATCTCCTCCTCTGCTTGAGGTTCTAACTGCTGAACCTCTAAATTTTCCTCCACTCCATTAGCATTTATATTTTCCTCAACAGCATCAATATTTTTCTCAACTTCATCAAAATCTGCGTCTACGCTTACATCACCAATACCTTCACTGATTTTTGAACTTAGACTTTTTAACTCATCAACCAAAGAATCCCTCATATCTTTCAAGGAGTTATATTCCTCTTTTATATGGCTAAGTTCTTTCCTTGAGTCATCAATTATCGAACTCACATCCTCCTTCGCCTTCTCAATAATATTTTTACCAGTATCCTCTGCTGTCTTGAGCGTCTCTATCAGAGAATTTTCAACGCTTTTGAATTTGTCACTTTCTTGCTTTAACTCTTCAATATTTTTATTTAAGTCGGATACTTTTGATTCAAGTATTTCAAATTCTTTGGAAATTAGTTTGAGGTAATTATCTACCTGACTTTTATCGTAACCTCTAAAACTGGTATCGAATTTTTGATTTTGAATATCACGAGAATTTTTACTCTCCATATATCTTTTAATTTAAATAAAATCATTTAAATATTTAATATTTTTATACTAATAAGATGTTATATGCCTATAATTAAATCTATATCACCTGACTATAATACATTAATTTCAGTATGGAAAATAGATGAATCTCTTGAAGAGTTAGAAAAACTATCCACTGATGAAATCAAAATTAAAAACGAGAATAAGTTTAAGGAACATGTAGCTACCAGGGAGGCTATCAAATATTGCTGTGAAAAGTTGAGAGTAGTTTATGGTAAAATAATAAAAGATGATAGTGGGAAACCAGCTCTAGATACAATCAAAGAAGGAGGTATATCCATATCACATAAATTTCCTTACGCCGTTGGCATGGTAAATTTGAAAAATAAATGTGGAGTAGATATTGAGAGGATAGATGAAAAAATAAAAAAGGTGAAGGATAAGTTTTTGAATGAAAACGAAAAAAAGTTTAGTACAAAGAATAATCAAATCACTGCTATCTGGTCTGTAAAAGAATCTTCCTACAAAGTTGAGGGTGATACAATTCCCCTAAAAGAAATATTCGTAAGGAAAGTAAAAAATAATTTGTACGAGAGTAGAATACATGAGAGAAAGTATAAAGTAGAAACCATTGAGTTCGAGGGTCACATACTATCCTTCACCACCTAAGCTATTCCTTGCCTTGTTTTCTTAAGTCTCTTTCAATTTTTTTTCTACTCTTTCCAAGTGGGGCAAAGAAATGTTTTGGATTTTCATTAATATGTTGAAGTAATTTATCAAGATCAAAAGCTGTCTTATTAAGATTGTTATATAAAGAGTCATCAGAAAGTAGTAGTGACAAGGTTCCTCCCTCTCCAGACTCAATATCATCAAAAACTCCGTTCATAGAAGTAAGTAATATATCAATCTGATTAAAAGTATTTTCAAAATCTACCCTATTTAGGTTGCTTATCATATCATTAGCTCCCTTGATAATAGGATCAATGTCACTTAGCTTTTTCGATAGGTCATCTGTCAGACTATTTAAATTTTCAAGTGTTGTTGTTATAGTCTCCTCATTATTATCAATTAAGTCATTGGTATTTGTAAGTACATTATTAAGGTTATCAAGAGTGGTTGTTATCATATCTCCACTACCCCTCAAGCTTGCAAGGATATCATTCAATCTACTAATTGTAACTCCTAGATTATCAGTTATTGGAGTAGCTTTTTCAAGCAGTTCAGACAAACCACCAGCTATCTCTGACATGATAGTATCTCCCTCATTTATCGGTGAGTTGATGTCTCCAATAGATAGAACTATTGCCTTACTTCCTAGAAAGTCGTTACTGCTAAGCGTTGCTTTAGAATTTATACCTATGATAAGATCTTTGTCTATATCCATTGAGACTAAGATCTTGTTATCTCTATCCTGAAGAATTCTTATGTCACTTACCCTTCCGACAGAGTACCCATTGACAATAATTGGGTTTGCAACAATTAATCCGTCAACATTTTCGTAGACTGCATAGTATCTGCTCACTGGTGAAAAGAAATCAATACCCTTAAGGAAGTTTGATCCTAGATAGAAAAATACTAGACCTATTACTCCGATTAAACCTACTTTTACTTCCTTACTCATAAATCAAAATTAAACATTTGATTCTAAATAGTTCTTATAATCACGAATTGCTCTAAAAATAGCAGAGGCAATGTACACCCTGTGCGTTTTATCGTTTAACTTCCTCTCCTCAGTAGGATTTGTCATGAAACCAGTCTCAATAAGAACACTTGGCATAGTTGTATTCCAAAGTACCTGGAATGGTGCCTGCTTAACTCCCCTTGACCTTATCCCTGCCCTGTTAGCAAACTGATCTTGAATTAGATTTGCTAAAATGGTACTGTTATCAATCTTAGCTTTTTGTGTTAAACTAAGCAGCATGACGGACTCGGAAGAGTTAGGATCAAAATCTTTGTATGTATCCTCAAAGTTTTCTTCCATAAATATTACTGAGTTTTCCCTTTTTGCCACATTCATATTGGCGGATGATTTACTTAAGCCCATTAGGTAGGTTGTAGCTCCGTAGACAGAAGACTTCGAGAAGGAGTCTGCGTGTATAGATATAAAAAGGTCGGCCTCGGCCTTATTGGCAATCTCTGACCTGCGGTATAGTGTCAAGAACCTGTCTTCTTTCCTCGTGTAAAGTACATTTACATTAGGGATATTTTCCTTTAAAATTCTACCTAACTCGAGAGATATAGAGAGAGCGATGTCTTTCTCCCATGAAAATTTACCTCTTGCTCCAGGATCTTTTCCACCGTGACCGGCATCAATTACTATTGTTTGGAGTCTGTACTGACGATTGAGTGAGTTAAAAGAAGTTAAAATAAGCAGTAAACCTAGAAGAATTGATATATTAATTTTTCTCATTGACACTTATTAAGTTTCAAGACAATAAATTTGCATTAAAGTAAATTTATATAAAACGAGTAAATTTATAAAATTGAAAGTAATAGCTTTAAATCTTTTCTTGATATTTCCTTTTTTACTTTTTTCACAAGATGAAATAGATTCTTTGCTGATTAATAATGAATCCGACAAAACGCAATCTATCGTCAGCGACACCTTAGATACCAGAGGAGAAATTGAGACAACAGTCAATTATGTAGCTAGCGATTCAATTTTTTACAACCTAGAAAATCAAAAAATTAGTATGTACGGAGAGTCAAATATTGACTACGGGAGCATTAATCTACAGGCAGAAGAAATAGAAGTAGACTGGAATAAGAAAACGATAGACGCAAACTTCAAATTAGATTCACTAGGCAAAAAAGTTGGTAAACCAATATTCTCCGAGGACAATCAGTCGTACGAGACAGATAAAATCACCTACAATTTCGATTCAAAAAAAGCAAAAATAAAGGGAATAGTAACCCAGCTAGATGATGCGTACATGCAAGGTGAGGATGTGAAAAAAAATGAGTTTGATGAGTTATTTATACACGATGCAAAATACACTACATGTAACCTTGCGGAGCCACATTTTCATATATCAGCCAGAAAGATTAAAGTTATTCCAGGAAAAAAAGTAGTTTCTGGTCCTTTTCATTTAAAATTTAGAGATGTCCCAACACCTCTCGGTTTTATTTTTGGTATGTTCCCTCAACCCAAAAAGACAGTATCTGGAATTATCATGCCTAATTATGGTGAGGAAAAAAGAAGAGGATTTTATCTAAGAGATGGTGGATATTATTTTGCAGTCAACGAGAAGTTAGACCTTCAACTAACCGGTGACGTTTACTCAAAAGGGAGTTATGGGTTATCTCTAGGAACGAATTACAAGAAGAGATACGCATATAACGGTAGTCTTCGATTTGATTATAACAGCACAAAAATGGGTGAGTTTGAGGACTCAGGTGTATCTAAAGATTTCTCCTTGGCATGGTCACATTCTCCAGACAGCAGGGGAAAATCAAGTAGATTTTCTTCCTCAGTAAATTTTCAGACAAATTCATACAATCAAAATAAGAACCTCGTATACTCAAACTTTAATGAGAGTATTAACGCTCAGTTCAATTCTAATATATCCTACAGTAAAACATTTAAAGGGACTCCTTTCAACTTTTCAGCAAACCTAAGACACTCACAGAATGTCCAAACAAAGAAAGTTAATCTAACACTCCCAGATATAAGTTATAATATGAGTAGAATATATCCTTTCAAAAATGTAGGTAAACTAGGAAAGACTGCTCTAGGAAAATTGAGTATAAGTCATAGGTTCACAGGGAGAGTACAATTAAGTAATGCAGGTATAGGTAGTAATCTTAGTGGAATTAATATTGTCAATTCTGCAGATAACTTCTCCGAACAGATAGAATTTAATTTAGATAATTTTAACTCTATTCTTGACAGATCAAAAATTGGAGTAAAGCATACAATACCTGTATCTACATCCTTTAATCTTTTCAAGTATTTCACTTTCAGTCCAAATCTTAACTATGAGGAGATTTGGTATCTAAAAAAATTAAATTACTCCTATAACGAAGTAGAAAATGGTGTAAGGATCGATACTACTAACTCTTTCTCAAGGGCATGGTCATATAATACTGCTTTTTCCATGTCTACAAGAATTTACGGTACTTTATTCTTCAAGAAAGGAAAAATCAAAGCTATCAGACACGTCATATCGCCGGAGGTGTCTTTCTCCTTTAGCCCTGATTTCACAAAACCGAAATTTGGGTACTACGAAGACGTCAGAATAAACGAGGAGGGTGACACTAAACTTCTTAGCAAGTACGAAAACTTTTTATATGGGACTCCAAGAATTGGGAGTTCGGCGTCTATGAACTTTTATATTGGAAATAATTTAGAACTAAAAGTATTGGATAAAAATGACTCAATAAGTGGAACTAAGAAAATTAAGATATTTGAAAATCTCGCTTTTACCTCAAGCTATAATTTCCTTGCAGATTCATTTAAACTTAGTCCCATCCGATTCAATGCCAGAACCTCATTCTTCAAGGGTCTGGTTAACCTTAGCTTATCTGGAAATATAGACCCTTACACTTACAGACTGGATAGCACTGTTGAATCGTCTAGTGGTTCTAAAATAATTTATCAGAGAAGAGTCAGTGATCTGGCCTTACTTAACAAACAAGGCATCGGCTCTCTTGACTTTATAAATATTGCCCTAGGTTTTAGATTCTCCGCTAATGATTTTAAGAGCGATGCAAGAGAAACAGAGCTTGATTCTGAATACGGCACAGCTGAGCAGCTCAACTACATAAATTCAAACATGGCTGAGTACATAGATTTTAATGTGCCCTGGTCAGTAAATGCAAGCTATAATTTAAACCGGCGAAAACTTGGGTATAGAGATCCAACGATTACACAGACCCTAACATTTTCTGGAGACCTGAGCATTTCAGAAAAGACAAAGCTCTCGTTCCGTTCAGGGTACGACTTTAAAAATAAGATGATGACTCAAACAAGTATTAATGCGACGAGAGACCTCCATTGCTGGAGAATAAACTTTAGCTGGGTGCCTTTTGGTAGATTCCAGTCATATAATTTATCTATTAATGCAGTTTCAGCTCTTCTCCAAGATCTTAAATTAGAGAAAAGGAGTAGGTTCTTTGATAATCTCTAAGAATTATCGGGTTTCATTTGAGGGAAAAAGAGGACGTCTTGGATCGAATCAGAGTCGGTGAGAATCATTGTCAGCCTGTCAATACCAATTCCAATCCCTGCAGTCGGTGGCATTCCATATTCTAGTGCAGTTAAATAATCTTCGTCAAGAACCATCGCCTCATCATCACCTCTGTTTCCAAGTTTTACCTGTTCCTCAAACCTCTCTCTCTGATCTATTGGATCATTAATTTCAGAGAAAGCATTACAAATTTCTTTACCGTTACATATTAACTCAAACCTCTCAACAAGACCATCTTTATCTCTGTGCTTCTTAGCAAGAGGAGACATCTCAATAGGGTAATCTGTTATATAAGTTGGTTGAATTAAGTTTGGCTCACATTTCTCTCCAAAAATTTCATCAATTAGTTTACCCCTTCCCATTGACTTATCTACCTTCACATTCATATCCTTACATACTTTTCTGATAGAATCCTCATTCATTTCAGAGACATCAACTGAAGTGAATTTTTCAATAGCCTCATACATTGAGTACCTCTCCCACTTCTTCTCAAAATCTATCTTATTTTCTCCACAACTTACCTTAGTAGAGCCGCAAACTTTCTTTACAATTCTTTTAAACATATCCTCAATAAAATCCATCATCCAGACATAATCCTTGTATGCAACATAGAACTCACACTGGGTGAATTCAGGATTATGAAATCTTGACATTCCTTCATTTCTAAAATCTTTTGCAAATTCATAAACACCATCAAAACCTCCAACAATAAGTCTCTTAAGATACAACTCATTAGCAATCCTAAGGTATAGTGGGATATCAAGTGTATTATGGTGTGTTTTAAATGGTCTAGCAGAAGCACCTCCATAGATTGGCTGAAGAATAGGTGTCTCTACCTCTAAAAAATTATTTTCATTCAATACATTTCTTATTTCGTTTATAATTGCTGATCTCTTCCTAAAAATTTCTCGAGATTCTGGATTAACAATAAGGTCTATGTACCTCCTCCTGTATTTTAGCTCTTTGTTACTGAAAACATCATATTTAGTTGAGTCACCTTCCTCGTCGGTTGTCTCCTTAACTACAGGGAGTGGTCTAACTGACTTAGATAAAACCTTAAGACTTGTCACATGTATGGTGGTTTCACCCATCTGAGTCTTGAAAACATACCCTGTAATTCCAATAATATCTCCCAAATCAAGCTTTTTCTTAAAGATTGTGTTGTATAATGTTTTATCATCTCCCTCACATATATCATCTCTCCTAACATAGATCTGAATCTTACCCTTGGAGTCTTGAATTTCAGCAAATGAGGCAGAACCCATAACTCTCCTAGACATAATTCTACCAGAAATACTTACATCCTGAAAATTTTTCTTTTTCTCATCAAAATCGTCTTTAATCTCTTGGGAGTTAGTGTTTATATCAAATGTTTCAGAAGGATACGGATCAATACCTAAATCAATAATCTCCTCTCTTGATTTTCGCCTTTGTTCTTCCTGTTCGCTTAAACTCATATATGGTCAATTTAATTTATTTCTTCTACTTATTTCGTCTTTTATCAGAGTAAATTGTCTGTTACTCTGTCCCTGGACAGAGCTGTTCTCGTTAGCTCTTCTTATAAGGTATGGAATTGTCTTCTCTATAGGACCGAATGGAATTAGTTTTACAACATTATATTCAAGGCTAGACAGAGAATAGGATATGTTATCACTCATTCCATAAAGCTGAGAGAACCATATCCTGTCATCTTCTTTTTTAATTTTATTTTTTTTCATCATTTCCATTAGTTTCAGACAAGAGTCTTCGTTGTGACTACCAACCCACAACGAGAGTTTTTGTATGTTTTTAACACAAAAGAGAAGCGAGTTATTAAACTCTTTATCAGTATTTTCTTTCGTGTCATGAATTGGGCTTGGATAATTGTTATCTAGTGCCCTCTTTCTCTCTTTTTCCATATACGCACCTCTAACCAACTTAACACCAAGATAAAACTTTTCTTTATTGGCTATTTCCAGATAATCTTTGATTTTATCAAGGGTACCCGTTCTGTAACACTGATGTGTTATAAATACATTCGCAGAGTTCTTATTATATTTTCTCATCATCTCAAGTCCTACTCTATCAATAGAATCTTGAATCCAACTCTCCTCGGCATCAATCAAGATTTTAACATTGTTTTTTTCACCAACTCTACACAATTCGTCAACTCTTTTAAAAAAGCTTTTATATTCATCACTATCTTCGTTTAACTCTCCCACAGAAATTTTCTCAAGAGATGAAATATCCATCAAACCTGTACACTTAATAGCAATAAATGGGAGTTTTAAATTTCCTAAATAGTTAATAATTTCAATAGAATCGTTTTTATAGTTTTCAAAACCCTCAAGAGTTGACTCAGCCTCAACCGAGTACTCTGGCATAGCGCTAATATTATATTTATTTAAAGACTTAAATGTGTCATCACATTCTTCAATAGTCTCTCCACCGCAAAAGTGGTTGAAAATAGTTTTCTTAATTATACCCTTAAAAGGTAAATTTAACTTTAAGACCAATAATAAAAAGCTGTTACCTAATTTGGTTAAAACAGGATAATCTAGGACCGAGAATAAGAAAAAAGCCTTCTTTAACTGTAAATTAGACTTATTAGTAAAGGCTAATTTTGTGTTATTAAATAAGTTTTTACTAGTTTTGTCCACCTGTTTTATTTATTACTAAGATATAAAACAAAAATACAATAGAAATGAGCAAAAAGTTAAACATAGATCCAATTAATACTTGGATTAAAAATGATTCTGATCCACTAATTATTTCTGGCCCATGTAGCGCAGAGACATATGACCAACTTCGTGAAACTTGTAAGCAATTAAAGTCTCATGGAATAAACCTTATGAGAGCTGGGGTATGGAAACCAAGGACAAGACCTGGAACATTCGAAGGTAATGGAGAGGATGCATTAAAATGGATTGCTGATATCAAAGAGGAGTTAGGTGTACAGTTTACTGTTGAGGTAGCAAACACATCACACATCGAATTAGCATTAAAGTATGGAATTGATATCCTATGGATAGGAGCAAGAACAACTGTGAATCCGTTCTCAGTACAAGAGATTGCTGATGCTATTAAAGGAACAGACACACCAGTTCTCATCAAAAACCCAATTAATCCAGACTTATCCTTATGGATGGGTGCTCTTGAGAGAATTAATACTGCAGGTATCACTAAGATGGGTGCAATACACAGAGGCTTTTCAATGACTGGTAAGTCTAAATACAGATACGTACCAATGTGGAAAATAGCAATAGATTTGAAAAGTAATATGCCAAACCTACCTGTGATATGTGATCCTTCACACATATGTGGTAATAGAGACATGATATTCGAGACATCACAGAAAGCACTTGATTTGGGTTATGATGGTCTAATAATTGAGTCTCATATAGATCCTGATAATGCTTGGAGTGATGCAAAACAACAAGTCACACCAGATGTATTATCAAAAATAAAAAGTGATTTAAAAGTTAAGACCAAAAAAGAAGATGATAAGTCTTATAAGCACTTACTCGACGAAATCCGAGAAGGTATTGATGATGTAGATAAGGAGATAGTTGATATCATCTCAAAGAGGATTGAACTAGTCAAAAAAATTGGTGAATTTAAAAAAGAACAGGATTTAACTACCTTCCAAGTTGACAGGTGGAATGAGGTATTTAAGTCAAGAATTGATTGGGCTATAGAAAAAGGTCTAGAGAAAGATTTTATTGAAGATCTTTACAAGGTAATCCATCTAGGATCAATTAACGTCCAAAATAAAATTATAAATAAGAAAAAGGCTAACTCCAAGATATGATTCCTGATCATATTATGATTGGTGACTCAAGTTCTCACTTGAATAGATACCTATCTGAAAATAATTATTCTAAAATCTGTATTCTAGTTGACGAAAACACCCACTCTAACTGTTTAAAAAAAATTGAGGGAGATATTAATTTCGATTACGATATTTTTAAAATTGATTCGGGAGAAGAGGAAAAGAATCTTGCAACATGCTCTAAGGTATGGAATTTTCTCACCGAAAATCTTTACGATAGAAAATCTCTAATTATAAATCTTGGTGGTGGAGTAATTTGTGACATGGGTGGTTTTGTTGCATCAACATTCAAAAGAGGTGTTGACTTTGTTAATATTCCAACAACTTTATTAGCTCAAGTTGATGCAAGTGTTGGAGGTAAATTAGGAATTGACTTCAATACATATAAAAATCAAATAGGAATTTTTAAAATACCTAACCTTATAATAGTTGATACAAAATTCCTTTCATCCCTATCTGAAAGGGAGCTAAGGTCAGGTTATGCGGAAGTAATAAAACATTGTCTGATAAAGGACGCTACAAAATTTAAAGAAATCACTAAAATTAATTGGAAAGATAACAACTGGGAAGAAATTGTAAGACACTCAATTTTAATAAAAAGCGAAGTTGTAGAAAATGATCTCACTGAGGAAGGGTTGAGAAAAATTTTAAACTTTGGACATACCATTGGACATGCCATTGAAACAACATATCTAGAGAAAAAAAATAAATTCTTCCACGGCGAAGCAATAGCAATAGGAATGATTTGTGAATCGTACATATCGTTTCATAAAAAAATGCTTTCTGAAAATGAGTTAAATACTATATCTGGTTATATTCTTTCCGTATTTAAATCAAATAAAATAGAATATCATGAGGAGATACTGAAGAATGCTAAACATGACAAAAAGAATTTTAATAAAAAAATAATGATTTCGTTACTAGAGGAAGTCGGAAAATGCAATTTTGATTTCGAAGTAAGTGAGGATGAGATTAAAAAAAGTATCGAATACTACAACAAACTTATCTCATGAAAAAAATAAAATTATCATTTGATAAGTTTAAAGATTCTACTATTTATTTGAACTCATCTAAAAGTGAAAGTAATAGGCTTTTAATAATTAAGGCATTATCTGAAAAGGAAATAACAATAAAAAACCTATCAAAAGCTAATGATTCAGTACTTCTAAAAAATCTTCTAGAATCTGAGAATCTTGTAGTCTGGGATGCCCAAGATGCTGGAACAAGTTTTAGATTTCTTACCTCATTTCTTGCAATAAAAAAGGAACACGTTGTTTTGTCTGGTACAGAAAGGATGAAACAAAGACCAGTTAAGGTATTAGTTGATGCTCTAAATAAAATCGGTGCAGAAATTCTATACCTAGAAAATGAAGGTTTCCCACCTATTTATGTTAAGGGAAAAATCAATCAAGTAAAAAACAAATTAGACATTCCAGGTGATATAAGTAGTCAATACATATCCTCTCTTCTACTTATAGCCCCTCTACTAGAAAAAGGAATTGAAATTAATATTGAAGAGCCTTTTTATAGCAGACCATACGTAAATATGACTTTGAACCTGATGAATTCTTTTGGAATTAAAAGCGAAGTAAAAGGAAATAAGATCAGTATAAAAAATCAAGAATTTTCGTCAGGTAGCTACATAGTTGAATCGGATTGGTCCGCAGCTAGTTATTGGTACAGCATCCTATCAATCTCAGATAATATAAATAATCTAACTCTTCAAGGACTAAAGAAGAAATCAAACCAAGGTGATAGTGTTATATCCGAGTTAATGAAATCATTTGGTGTTAATACTCAATACAAAGAGGATGGAATTGTTCTCACTAAAATCAAGTTAGATACTGAGGAAATTGAATTAGATTTTAGAGACTGTCCAGACCTCGCCCAAACCATATTAGTAGTAGCCGCTTATCATAAAATAAAATTAAAAGTTTCTGGTGTTGAGAGCTTAAAAATAAAGGAGACAGATAGACTTCTAGCAATGAAAAATGAATTAAAAAAAATAGGATGTGATTTTTATGAAGAGGGTAATTATTGGTTACTAGAAAAAAGGAGACGAGAAATTGATGACGAATTATCAATTGACACATATAAAGATCATAGAATGGCAATGGCTTTTGCACCGCTTGCATCAAAAAAATCAATGATTATAAATGATCCTGACGTTATTGTAAAATCATATCCAACTTATTGGGAGGACTTGAAGAAAGTAGGATTTATAATTACTTAATATATCTAAAATCCTGTCCCTTTTTTATTGATAAGACAGATTCATAAATCAAATTTATACAACTCTCCACGTCGTCTTTATGAACTGTTTCTACGGTTGTATGCATATACTTTAAAGGCAAGGAAATAAGTGCAGATGCAACTCCTTCATTTGAATATGCAAATGCATCAGTATCTGTACCAGTAAATCTTGATGCTGCCATAAGCTGATATTTTATCTTCTTTTTGTCAGCAGTTTTAATTAGTAGATCAAGAAGGTTGTTTTGTACTGCTGGCCCGAAAGTAAGTGCTGGACCAGAACCTGCTTTAATATCCCCACTTTTCTTCTTATCGTACATGGGACTATTCGTATCGTGGGTTACATCTGTTACTATTGCAACGTCAGGACTAATTCTTTCAGCAATCATCTGTGCCCCCCTTAGACCTATTTCTTCTTGAACTGAATTAACAACATAAAGCCCAAAGTCTAGTTTTTTCTTATTTTCACTTAACCTTTTGACTACTTCTGCAATCATAAAGCCACCCATTCTATTATCTAATGCTCTTCCAGTAAAATATTTTTTATTTAATTCCATTAACTCATCCTCGAAAGTTACTACGCAACCTACATGAACTCCCATCGCTTCTACCTCCTTTTTAGATGAGCAACCGACATCTATAAATATATTTTTTAATGAAGGGTTTTGCTCTGTTTTGGGGTCTCTAACATGAATCGCAGGCCAACCAAAAACTCCTTTGACTATACCTTTTTTTGTCTGGATATTTACTCTCATCGAAGGAGCTATCTGATGGTCAGATCCACCATTTCGTATCACGTAGATATATCCATCATCAGTTATATAGTTTACAAACCAGGATATTTCATCTGCATGAGCTTCAATTACAACCTTATACTTGGACTCAGGATTTATAACTCCAACCACAGTTCCATAAGTATCTGATATGTACTCATCAATGTAAGGTTTAATATAATCTAGCCAAATCTTCTGACCTGGTGTCTCAAAACCCGTTGGAGAAATATTATTTAAATATTTATACAAAAAATCACGACTGCTTTTTTCCATTTTACTCCTTTATAATATAAAATATATCTTCCGACTTTTTCTTCATTAGATACTCCTCTCGAGCAAACTTTTCAAATAATTCTTCATCTGTCTCAAACTGATTTTTTTCTTTAGATATCTTATTGATTTCCTCTAAATAAAAACTTTTTTCTTCTTCTAGATCGTTTAACTTACCTGATAACTTAAATCTATTTACAAATCCATTTGAATCAATTAAAACCATCCACACTAAGAATCCTACTAAAAATAAAAAATAAAAATTTTTAAAAAGCCTCTTTATATTATCTCTATTCATATTTCAAATATAAATTATTTAGTTGGATACTTAGCATTATCACCAAGATCCTCTTCTATTCTTAAAAGTTGATTGTATTTCGCTATTCTATCAGACCTCGACAAAGATCCCGTTTTTATCTGACCAACATTCAAACCAACAGCAATATCAGATATAGTAGTATCCTCAGTCTCTCCTGATCTATGAGAAACAATTGCAGTCCAACCAGACCTTTTTGCTAAATTAATTGCACTAATTGTTTCAGTAAGTGTACCAATTTGATTTGGTTTAATTAGAATTGAATTAGCACTTTTTCTTTCTATTGCTTTTTCTAAATACTCTATGTTAGTCACAAGTAAATCATCACCAACTAGTTGGCATCTATCTCCTATTTCTTTTGTCAAAAGATCCCAACCGTCCCAGTCATTTTCATCACATCCATCCTCGATACTATCAATGGGGTAATTATCAACTAACTCCTTAAGATAATCAACCTGCTCTACTGAAGATCTTGATTTTCCTCCTGGACCTTCGAAAATTTTATAATCATATACTCCATCCTGATAAAATTCTGAGGCAGCGCAATCCATGGCAAGTGTTATATCTTTTCCAACACTAAAACCAGCTTCATTAATTGAGGTTAATATTGTTTCTATTGCCTCCTCTGTTCCTCCACTTAAATTTGGTGCAAAACCTCCTTCATCACCTACAGCAGTACTTAGTCCTTTTTGCTTCAGGATTGATTTTAAGGTATGGAATATCTCCACTCCATATCTCAGCGCTTCACTAAAAGAACTAGCACCAATAGGTCTAATCATAAACTCTTGAAATGCAATTGGTGCATCAGAATGAGATCCTCCGTTAATAATATTCATCATAGGAACCGGCATTATATTAGAAGAATCATCCCCAAGGTATTTATATAAAGGAATGTTTTTTATTTTAGATGCAAGTTTTGCGCAAGCAAGAGAAACTCCTAAAATTGCATTTGCACCAAGTCTTGATTTATTTTTAGTACCATCAAGATTAATTAAGAGTTCGTCAACACTCTCTTGATCAAAACAACTATTACCTATAATCTCTTGCGTGATAGTATCATTTATATTTCTCACTGCTTTTTTAACTGATTTCCCTAAAAACTCTGATCCTCCGTCCCTTAACTCAACAGCTTCATTTTCACCTGTAGAAGCTCCAGATGGTACTGCAGCTCTTCCCATGATGTTATCAGCATATATATCAACCTCAACGGTCGGGTTTCCCCTTGAATCTAGAACTTGTCTTCCAACAACCTTGGTTATTTTACTCATTTTTTAATCATTTTAATGAAATCATCAAAAAGATACCTCGAGTCATGAGGTCCTGGACAGGACTCAGGATGATACTGAACAGAAAATGCCTTCTTACCTTTTACTTTGATTCCCTCTACAGTTTCGTCATTTAAATTAATATGTGTCAATTCTAAAAGATCTGATTTCTTAATATCTTCTAATGTTACTGCAAATCCGTGGTTTTGTGAAGTCACTTCTGACTTTCCGGATTTTAAGTTTTTTACGGGATGATTTATACCTCTATGACCATTATGTAATTTATAGGTTGAGATATCACATGCTCTTGCTAGAATTTGATGTCCCAGGCAAATACCAAAAAGGGGTTGATCATTTTTTAAAATTTCTTTAACTGTTTCAACTGCATAATCCATAGAAGCTGGATCACCTGGACCATTTGATATAAAGAAACCATCAGGATTCCATTTCTTCATAGTCTCGTACGAGGTCTTAGCAGGGAAAACTTTGCAGAGCGCACCCCTCTCACTAAAATTTTTAAGGATAGATTGCTTACAACCAAGGTCAAGAACTGCAATTTTAATTTTAGAGTTCTTGTCACCGAATTCATATTCTTTCTCCGTAGTTACTTTTGAAGAGAGCTCAAGATTCTTCATGGATGGTACCTTATCAAGAGAACTCTTTAATTTCTCTACGTCTTGTGACTCACTTGAAATGATTGCATTCATGGCACCTTTGTCTCTAATATACTTCACAAGTTTTCTTGTGTCAATATCATAGATTGCTACCGTATTATTTTTAAGAAAATAATCCTCTAAACTTTCATCGGAATTAGATCTACTGTAGATCTCTGAATATTCATTAATTATAACTCCACTAATTTGAGGTGAAGAGCTTTCTTGCTCGTCTTCTACTGTTCCGTAATTTCCTATGTGCGATGAAGTATTGATTATAATCTGACCAAAGTAAGATGGATCAGTATAAATTTCTTGATAACCTGTCATTCCTGTATTATAGCAAATTTCTCCAGTAGCAACTCCTATCTTACCTAATGAAAAACCCTCAAATACAGAACCATCTTCGAGGACAAGGACGGCTGGTTTTCTTGTTATTAATCCCATTTTTTCCAAAAATATAAAATAAAAAAGGGATTAAATAAATTTAATCCCTTTAAAATATAATATTTATTAAAAAGCTTACTTTGAATCTTTTTTATCATCCTTTTTTGGCTTCTTAGATTCACTTTTTTTCTTTTCATCTTTCTTATCTTTAGCTGCAGGCTTTGTGGTTTTTGCAGGTTCAGACGATTTCTTTTTTCTTCTTCTTCTAGTAGACTTTTTCTGAGGAGCAACCTCATCTAAAAGAAGAGAATTATAATCTACAAGTTCGATTATACACATCTCAGCATTATCTCCAAGCCTATTACCTGTTTTAATTATTCTAGTATATCCACCTGGCCTTAAACTAATTTTCTCAGAGATATTATTGAATAACTCACTAACAGATTCTTTATTTTGTAAGTGAGAAAATACAGATCTCCTCGAGTGAGTGGTATCAGACTTAGATTTGGTCAGAAGTGGCTCCACATATTTTCTTAAGGCCTTAGCTTTGGCAACAGTAGTTTCTATCTTCTTATGTATAATAAGAGAAGAAGCCATGTTGGAGAGCATAGACTTTCTATGTGGTGCTTTCCTGCTTAAATGATTAAATCTTTTACCGTGTCTCATTTCTAGTCTAAATTATACTTTGCGAGATCCATCCCAAAGCTTAAACCTTTGCTATCAACTAACTCTTCAAGTTCAGTTAAGGATTTTTTACCAAAGTTTCTGAACTTCATCATGTCTGATATCTCAATACTTACTAAATCACCCAGAGTCCTGATCTCAGCAGCCTTAAGACAATTATAAGCTCTAACTGAAAGGTCAAGATCATTCAATGAAGTTTTCAATAACTTTCTCATGTGAAGTAGCTCCTCATCAACAACTTCAATCTCATCAGAGTTATCCTCCGCAAATTCCATATCCTTATCAGAAAATAGATAGAAGTGTTTAATCAATAACTGAGCTGATCCTTTTAAGGCATCTTCAGGATGAATCGAACCATCTGTCTGGATATCTAAAATTAGTTTTTCAAAGTCAGTTTTTTGTTCAACCCTCGTATTTTCAATGTTATATTTAACATTTATAATAGGAGTAAATACTGAATCTACAGAGATAAAATCTACATCTGCTGAATTGGCATTATTTTCTTCAGATGTGACGTATCCCCTTCCTTTCTCAACTCTAAGCTCAATAGTAAATTTTACCTTTTTGCTCAGTGTACAAATTTCTTGTTTAGGATTTAAGACCTTAAAAGAGCTAGTACTCTTCTCAATACTTTGAGCAGTCAGTGTGCCCTTTGAATCAAACTTTACAACAATAGACTTTTCAGGGTTTTCTCCAGTAGCCTTAAACCTTACATTTTTTAAGTTTAAGATAATTTCTGATACGTCTTCGACAATACCATCAATTGTAGAGAATTCATGTTGTATACCAGGAATTTTTATACCAGTTACAGCATATCCTTCTAATGATGATAGAAGAACTCTTCTAACAGCATTACCTATAGTTAATCCGTATCCGGGCTGCAATGGTGAGAAAGTAAATATACCGTGAAAGTCATCGGCTTTTTCCATTACTATCTTATCTGGCAATTGAAATGAAAGTAGTGACATAATTTTTAAAATTTATTTATACAATATTTTATTTAGAATATAATTCAACAATTAATTGTTCATTAATATTTTCAGGAATAGACTCCCTATCTGGGTACATTATAAGTTTGCCAGATAATGACTTTTCATCCCACTCTAACCATTTATATCTATTTGATGACTGCCTTGATATACTCTCAGCAATAGATGATAATGATTTAGATTTTTCTCTTACAGCTACCATATCTCCTTCTTTGACACTGAATGAAGGAATATTTACAAGATTGCCGTTAACAGTTATATGTTTGTGAGAGACAAGTTGCCTAGCAGATCTTCTGGTTGGAGCAATTCCCAGCCTGTAAACAACATTATCAAGTCTAGATTCTAATAACTGTAACAAGTTTTCACCCGTAATACCGTCTTTTCTTGAAGCTTTACTAAATAAATTTCTGAATTGTCTTTCTAATATACCATATAGGTACTTTGCTTTTTGCTTTTCAGCAAGCTGAATTGCATATTCAGATTTTTTTCTTCTCCTTCCCCTACCGTGTTGACCAGGTGGGTGAGGCTTCTTCTCGAGAGCTTTAGTATCACCAAAGATTGGCTCACCGTACTTTCTTGAAATTTTAGACTTTGGACCTGTGTATCGTGCCATATTTAAAATTTAAACTCTTCTTCTTTTAGGTGGTCTACATCCATTATGAGGTAGAGGTGTCACATCGTTGATTGAGACGACATCTAAGCCTGCATTTTGAATTGCTCTGATAGCAGAATCTCTTCCCGCTCCAGGACCCTTAATAAAAATATCTACTGTTCTTAAGCCTAACTCATAAGCTTTCTTTACAGCATCTTCAGTTGCTATCTGTGCTGCAAATGGTGTATTCTTTTTAGATCCTCTGAATCCCATTTTTCCTGCAGAAGACCAAGAAATAACTTGACCAGATTCGTTAGTAAGTGAAATAATTATGTTATTGAATGAACACTTTATGTGAGCCTGTCCATTCTTATTAACAACTACTACTCTTTTTTTAGACTTATCTTTCTTTTTATTCATTATTTAACAGCTTTCTTTTTATTAGCAACAGTTTTTCTTTTACCTTTTCTAGTTCTAGAATTATTTTTTGTTTTTTGTCCCCTTACTGGTAAACCTTTCCTATGTCTAAGACCTCGATAACATCCAATATCAAGTAACCTTTTGATATTTAATCTTTGTTCTGATTTTAAATCTCCTTCAATCTTGAAATTAGTAGATATTATATTTCTAATTTTGTTAGATTCCTCTTCAGTCCATTCTGAAACTTTTTTATTTAAATCTATACCAGCTTCAGTTAACACTTTTTGAGATGCACTTCTACCCAATCCATATATATATGTTAAGGCAATCTCACCTCTTTTGTTATCCGGAATGTCTATACCTGCTATTCTCATAACTATCCTTGCCTCTGTTTAAATCGAGGATTTTTTTTATTAATAACGTACACCTTGCCTTTCCTTCTAATTATTTTGCAATCGGCGCTTCTTTTTTTAACTGATGCTCTTACTTTCATACTATTTATATCTAAATGTTATTCTAGCCTTAGTTAAATCATATGGTGACATCTCAAGTTTTACCTTATCTCCTGGTAATAATCTGATGTAAAACATCCTCATCTTACCTGAAATATGAGCCGTCACAATGTGACCATTGTCTAATTTTACTCTAAACATCGCATTAGAAAGAGCTTCAGTGACTACACCGTCTTGTTCTATTGCTTTTTGTTTTGCCATAAATTAAACACTTCTACCTTTAACTTTACCTGATTTCATCATGCCATCATAATGCCTCATCAGTAAATAACTTTCAATCTGCTGCAATGTATCTAATATAACGCCTACCATGATTAGCAAGGATGTTCCTCCATAAAATTGAGCAAAACTCTGATTTACACCAAACATCATTGCAAAAGCAGGTAATATAGCTACAATTGCAAGGAGAATAGACCCAGGTAAAGTTATCCTGTCCATTACATTTGATATGAAATCGGATGTTTCAGGACCAGGCTTTATTCCAGGAATAAACCCATTATTTCTTTTCATGTCGTCAGCCATTTTATTAGGGTTGACAGTGATTGCAGTGTAGAAAAAAGTGAAGGCAATTATCAAAACTGCAAATGTTACATTATACAACCAAGACTGCATGTTTGAAAAAGAGGTTGCAATATATTGAAAAAAATCTGAATTTTCTGCAAACTGTAAGCCAATTATAGCTGGTAAAAACATAAGAGCTTGAGCAAATATTATTGGCATAACACCAGATGAATTGACTTTTAGGGGTAGGTACTGCCTTTTACCTCCGTAGAGACTTGATCCAACAACTTGTTTAGCATATTGTATAGGAATTCTTCTGATTGCCTGAACCAGCATGACAGTAAACATCACAACCAAGAATAGGACAATTATCTCAATGATGAAAAATAGAGCTTGGTTCATACCCTTTGATAAAGCTTCAGCAACAATACTTCCGGGAAATCTTGAAATTATCCCTATCATGATGAGCATAGAGATACCATTACCAATACCCTTATCCGTTATTTTTTCTCCAAGCCACATACAGAATATAGTACCTGATGTTAGTATAATCATACTAGATATAGTAAATAAAAATCTATTTTCTACAAGTATTGCCTCACTTGGTATAGTTCCTGATAGATATGCAGTACTTTGAAACATACAAATTATTATTGTTAGATACCTTGTTATTTGAGTCATTTTCTTTCTTCCACTGTCTCCCTCCTTTTGAAGCTTCTGGAAATAAGGCAAAGCAACACCTAGTAGCTGCACAACGATTGAGGCAGATATATAAGGCATAATACCTAAAGCAAAAATAGAGGCGTTACTGAAAGCTCCACCAAGAAAAGTGTCAAGAAGACCAAAGATACCACCAGCACTCTGTTGAAGCTTCGATGGATCAATACCTGGTAAAACAACAAAAGAACCTAGTCTAAAGATTATTAAAAAACCGACAGTATTTATAATCCTATCTCTTAGTTCCTCAATTGAGAAGATATTCTTAATTGTCTCAAAAAGTTTAATCATTAACTAATTTCTTTACTTTACCACCAGACTTTTCAATTGCCTTTACAGCAGATTGAGAAAAGTAATGAGAAGTAACATTAACTTTTGAAGTTAACTTACCTCTACCCAGTATCTTTATTAAATCATTTTTACTCGCATACCCATTTTTAGATAAAAAGTCAGGATTAATTTCTTTGACTTTTGATTTGTCACAAATCTCTTGAAGCGTATCTAAGTTTATTGGTTTTGTTTCAATTCTGTTTGGAGATCTAAATCCAAACTTTGGAACTCTTCTTTGTAATGGCATTTGTCCACCTTCAAAGCCAGCCTTTCTAGAATAGCCAGACCTTGACTGTGCTCCTTTGTGGCCTCTTGTTGATGTTCCTCCTCTTCCTGATCCCTGACCTCTTGCAATCCTTTTACCTTTTTTTGTTGAGCCTTCAGCTGGTTTTAATGTATGTAGTTTCATCTTAAACTTCTTTAACTTCAATTAAATGATTTACCTTACTTATCATCCCTGCGACTTGTGGAGAAAGTTCTTTTTCAACTGATCTATTGATTTTACCTAGACCCAGCGCTGATATGGTTCTTTTTTGTCTCAAGGTTTGAGATATTGTACTCTTTTTCTGAGTAATCACAACCTTTTTGAATTTTTGTTTAGCCATTGAATATCTTATTTAAACTTACACCTCTCTGTTTAGATACCGCAAGTGGATCTCTCAATCTCATCAGTCCATTAAAAGTCGCTTTCACAACGTTGTGAGGATTAGAAGAACCTTTAGACTTTGCTAAAACATCCTTAATGCCAGCACTTTCCATAACTGCTCTCATTGCTCCGCCAGCAATTACTCCTGTTCCTGCAGATGCAGGCTTCATAAGAACCAAACCACCACCATACTTACCTAAAATCTCATGAGGTATAGTATTTTTGTATACTGGAACGTTTATCAAATTCTTCTTGGCATCATCAGTACCTTTGATTATTGCATTTGTTACCTCATTAGCTTTACCGAGTCCATAACCAACTACCCCATTTTCATTACCAACAACGACAATTGCAGAAAAACTAAATCTTCTACCTCCCTTAACAACTTTAGCTACCCTTTGAATAGAGACAACTTTTTCTTTTAATTCTAAATCACTTGCTTTTATATTTTTCATAATTAAAATTTTAAACCACCTTCTCTTGCACCATCTGCAAAGGATTTGATTCTACCATGATACCTGTAACCACTTCTATCGAATAGAACAGATTTGATTCCTTTTTTCTTAGCTTTCTCTGCAAGCTTAAGACCAACCTTCTTACAAGATTCTAAGTTGTTTTTACCAAACATTTTGACATCTGATGAAGATGACGATACTAAAGTATGTCCGTTGGTGTCGTCGATTATCTGAGAATAAATAGACTTATTACTCCTAAAAACAGAAATTCTAGGCCTTTCCTTGGTTCCAGATATTTTGGAACGGATACTTTTTCTAATTTTTAATCTTCTACTTTCTTTATCGAAACTCATAATTCTATATTTACGCCGCAGCAGTTTTACCAACTTTTCTTCTAACATACTCCCCTACAAATTTCACTCCCTTACCTTTATATGGTTCAATAGGTCTCAAGGATTTTAACTTTGCAGCAATTTGACCAATAAGTTGTTTATCATTTCCATTCAACGTAATAACTGGTGGTTTACCTTTCTGGGTCTCAGTCGTTACTTTGATTTCATCAGGAACTTGGAAGTATATATTGTGTGAGTAACCAAGAGTTAGGTTTAATAAGTTACCTTGATTTGATGCTTTGTATCCAACACCGATTAATTCTAATTGCAATTCATAACCTTCAGATACTCCAACAACACAATTATTAATTAGAGATCTGTATAGACCATGAAGAGACTTATGTCTTTTAATTTCAGATGGTCTTTTGATGGTGAGTATATTATCGTCAATACTTATCTTAAAATCAGGATCAAATTTTTGATTAAGCTCACCTTTAGGACCCTTGACATTGATATTCGATCCTTGGACACTTACAGTGACGCCTTCTGGTAAATTAATTGGATTTAAACCTATTCTTGACATAATTTTAAACTTTTAATATACGTAGCATAAAACTTCACCACCTATTTTTAACTTTCTAGCTTCCTTATCAGTTATTACACCTTTTGAGGTTGATAAAATTGCAACACCAAGACCATTAATTACCCTTGGAAGGTTATCAAATCCAACATATTTCCTGAGACCAGGCTTACTGATTCTGCTTATTTTCTCTATGGCAGATTGTTTGGTTCTTGGATTATATTTTAGTGCAATCTTAATTGTGCCCTGAGGACCCTCGTCTTCAAACTTATAGTTAAGAATAAAACCTTTTTCATGAAGAACTTTTGTGATTTCTTTTTTGATATTAGACGCAGGAATCTCAACTATTCTGTGATTAGCTTGAATCGCGTTTCTGATTCTAGTAAGGAAGTCTGCTATTGTATCTGTATTCATATTATTTAATTAAAAAAGCTTGCAAATTTAATCATTTTCATAAAAAGTTACCAACTTGCTTTAGTTATACCAGGTATCTTACCTTCTGAAGCCATTTTCCTGAATTCAAGACGTGAAATACCAAATTTTCTCATATATCCTTTTGGCCTTCCTGATAGATTACACCTGTTGTGTAGCCTAACCGCAGAAGAGTTCCTTGGTAATTTATCCAAACCTTCCCAATCACCTTTTGCCTTAAGTTCCTTCCTTTTAGCGGCATACTTTTCGACAAGCTTTTTTCTTTTTAATTCTCTAACTTTTACTGCATTTTTAGCCATAATATCTAATTTATAATAAAAGGCATACCAAATGCCTTTAACAATTCAAAACTCTCTTTAGGTGACTTAGAATCAATTACTATGGTAATGTTCATACCTGTCAACTTATTTATCTTATCAATACTTATCTCAGGAAAAATTATCTGTTCTTTAATACCTAAAGTGTAATTACCATTCTTATCAAAACCTTTGCTACTTAGCCCACGGAAGTCTCTTACTCTAGGTAATGCAACAGAAATTAATCTGTCTAAAAACTCATACATCATGTTACCCCTTAATGTTACTTTAGCTCCAATTGGCATACCTTCTCTCAACTTGAAGTTTGATATTGATTTTTTTGCCTTTGTTGCAACAGCTTTTTGCCCAGTTATTTGAGTTAACTCATCAACACTAAACTGTATAAGCTTTTTATCATTCACTGCAGCTCCTAAACCTTGATTAACAGATATTTTTTTAATTTTTGGTACCTGCATAATAGACTTGAACTTCAAAGTTTCCATCAGTGAAGGTATAATTTCATCATTATATTTTGTCTTTAATCTTGAAGTTGCCATCTATATAACTTTATTAGTTTTTTTAGAAATTCTTTCAATTTTACCGTCCTTATTTCTTTTCCTGTAAATTCTAGTTGGCTTACCATCTGCAGGATCAACTAACATTAAATTACTTATGTGCATTGGAGCCTCTTGCTTTTCTATACCACCTTTTGGGTTATCAGCTGATGGCTTTATATGTTTGGTTACAAGGTTAAGCCCTTCTACAATTGCAGAATATTTAGTAGGAAAGACCGTTAGAACCTTTGCCGACTTACCTTTATCGTTGCCAGATAAAACATAAACAGTATCTCCCTTTTTAATATGTATCTTCATATCTATCTTATAAAACCT
Organism: uncultured Marinoscillum sp.; assembly: GCA_902523065.1. Classification (GTDB taxonomy): domain Bacteria; phylum Bacteroidota; class Bacteroidia; order Cytophagales; family MED-G16; genus MED-G16. Next base: position 132,704 of record CABYXZ010000002.1, on the reverse strand, counting down.
CAGGGGCTAGTGAAACAATTTTCATAAAGTTTTTTTCTCTTAACTCTCTTGCAACAGGACCAAATACCCTAGTTCCTTTTAATTCATCATTCTCGCTTAAAAGAATAGCAGCATTATCCTCAAATCTTATATAAGAACCATCCTTTCTTCTAACTTCTTTCTTAGTCCTAACCACAACTGCTCTTGATACAGAACCTTTTTTAACGTTGCCTGAAGGAATTGCATTTTTAACAGAGACAACAATCTTATCTCCTACAGATGCATATCTCTTTTTAGTACCACCAAGGACTCTTATACATAATACCTCCCTAGCACCACTATTGTCAGCAACCTTAAGTCTACTTTCTTGTTGTATCATATTATTTAACTTTTTCTACAATTTTTGTTAACCTCCACCTCTTATTTTTACTAATTGGTTTTGATTCCATTACTCTTACTAAATCGCCTATGTCACATTTGTTCTCCTCATCATGTGCTGTTAATTTTGAAGTTTTCTTAACAAACTTTCCATAGATAGGATGTTTAACCCTTCTAAGTACTTCTACAGTAATGGTTTTATCCATTTTATTACTAGTGACAATACCTTCCCTTTGTTTTCTTAAATTTCTTTCCATTATTTTTTATTATTTATCTCTGTTTTTATCCTAGCAACAAATTTTCTTGCAACTTTAATTTTCATAGGATTCTCAATAGGGGTAGCTGCATGTGAAAAGATAAGCTTTTCCAAATTCTCCTTCTCAACAACTAATTTTTTATTGAGTTCGTCAACAGACAGTGCTCTTAGTTCTGAATTTTTCATATTATTCTACGTAATCCCTTCTTGTTACAAATTTTGTTCTTACTGGAAGTTTTTGAGCAGCAAGTCTGAGTGCCTCTTTAGCAAGCTCAGTTGTGACCCCACCAGCTTCAAACATTATAGTCCCCGGCTTAACAACTGCAACCCAGTATTCAGGTGCTCCTTTACCTTTACCCATTCTAACTTCAGCCGGTTTCTTTGTTACAGGCTTATCAGGAAAAATTCTTATCCAGACCTGTCCTTCTCTTTTCATTTTTCTAGTAACAGCAATCCTAGCAGCCTCAATTTGCCTAGAAGTTATCCAACCAGCCTCTAATGATTTTATACCAAAAGAACCAAAACTAATTGTATGTCCCCTTTGAGCGATCCCCTTGACTCTTCCCTTCTGTTTCTTTCTAAATTTTGTCCTTTTTGGTTGTAACATTTCTTTCTAATTATACCTTGAATGAATTCTTGTTTCCTACGTTTAACGATAAATTTCTTTTACCAACTACTTCACCTTTATATACCCAGACTTTTACACCAATCTTACCATAAATTGTTTGAGACTCACATATTGCGTAGTCAATATCAGCCCTGATAGTGTGAAGAGGGGTTCTACCTTCTTTATACTGCTCTGATCTGGCCATCTCAGCACCGCCAATCCTTCCTGAGACCTTAACTTTTATACCTTTGGCTCCTACCCTCATTGCTGATGCAATGGCCTGTTTCATAGCTCTCCTATGTGAAATTCTTGCTCTCAGCTGCTGTGCTATGGAATCACCAATAAGCTTTGCATCAATTTCAGGTCTTTTTATTTCAAATATGTTAATCTGAATATCTTTTCCAGTTAGCTTCTTTAGCTCCTGCTTAAGTTTTTCGACTTCAGCACCACCTTTTCCAATTATTATACCAGGTCTGGCAGTATGTATTGTGATTTCCAATAACTTAATCGTTCTCTCGATAACAACCTTGGAAATACCACCTTTTGGAATTCTGAGTGATATATAATCTCTAATCTTTTGATCCTCAACAATCTTATCAGAGAAATCTTTCCCACCATACCAGCTAGATTCCCAACCTTTGATAATTCCTAACCTTAAGCCTATTGGATTAATCTTTTGTCCCATCTTTCTTTTCAGTTTTATTTAAACTATCTAAAATCATAGTAACATGATTTGATCTTTTTCTAATTCTATGTGCTCTTCCTTGTGGAGCCGGTCTTAACCTTTTAATTACTTTACCACCATCAACAAATATCTCCTTAATAAAAAGATCAGAGTCTTCAATTTTAGAGTCCTTATTTTTGTCTTGCCAGTTAGCAATAGCTGAGAGCAAAAGCTTTTCCATTCTTTTTGAACCTATTTTAGAATCAAATTTTAATGTATTCAAAGCTAAATCAACACCCTTGCCTCTTATGAGATCTGCAATTAGCCTCATCTTTCTTGTTGATGTAGGAACATTTCTAAGTTTTGCGATTGCTTCCATTATTTATTTTTTTTATTAACGTGACCTCTAAAGTTTCTTGTCGGTGAGAACTCACCTAATTTATGTCCAACCATATTTTCAGTGACAAAAACAGGAATAAATTTATTTCCGTTATGCACACCAAACGTGTGACCAACAAAATCAGGAGATATCATAGACCTTCTTGACCAAGTCTTTATTACACCTTTTGAACCGCTATCATTAGCTTCGTCAACTTTTTTTCTAAGTCTAAAATCAATATATGGTCCTTTTTTTAGTGATCTTGCCATTTTATTTTCTTTTTTTAACAATTAATCTATCAGAATACTTATTCTTTTTCCTTGTCTTTAAACCTTTGCTGTAAAGACCATTTCTTGATCTAGGATGACCACCAGACGCCTTTCCTTCTCCACCACCCATCGGATGATCAACTGGATTCATTGCAACTCCTCTGACCCTAGGTCTTCTTCCTTTCCACCTATTCCTACCAGCTTTACCAAGTCTTACGTTCATATGATTTGAGTTAGAGACTGACCCGATAGATGCTTTACAAGTTAGAAGTACTAATCTAGTTTCACCTGAAGGTAATTTGACTGTTGCATATTTTCCTTCCTTGGCAACTAGTTGAGCATATGAACCAGCACTCCTAGCTAGAGAAGCACCTCTTCCTGGAGTTAACTCAAGGTTATGAATTATGGTACCGAGAGGTATTAAATCAAGGGTAAGGGTATTTCCTACTTCAATTGGTGAATCTTTTCCTGAAATAACCGTATTACCAACCTTGAGACCAGATGGGGCTATAATGTAGCTTTTTTCACCATCAGCATAATAAATTAGTGCAATATTTGCTGATCTTGTTGGATCATATTCAATTGATTTAACCTTAGCTTCTATACCATCTTTCATTCTCTTGAAGTCTATCAACCTTATTTTTTTCTTATGACCTCCTCCAATATTTCTAACTGTCATTTTACCCTTACTATTTCTTCCACCAGACCTTTTAAGTGCTTTTAATAATGACTTTTCTGGTGTACTTGAAGTTATATCTTCAAATGATGGGGGGACTCTAAATCTTAATCCGGGAGTAACAGGTTTTATTTTCTTAGTCATATCTTAAATTTGTGAGTAGAAGTCAATAAACTCTCCATCTTTTAATTGAACAATTGCTTTTTTATAAGAAGGCTTTCTGCCTGTAACAATACCCGTCTTGGTAAACTTAGATATAGACTTACCCAAGACATTAATGGTATTTACACTTGTTACATTTACATTATATGTTTTCTCAACAGCTTTTTTGACTTGAACTTTGTTAGCCTTTTTGTTGACTATAAAAGAAAATTTCCCAGTCTCATTTGATGAAGTAGCTTTTTCTGTAAGAATAGGTTTTATTAAAATAGCCATTAGTTTAAAATTTCGTTAAGTTTTGAAATAGATTCCTCTACAAAAATCACGTTGTCAGCATTTAAAATATCATAGGTGTTAATATCACTAATATTTTTTACCATGGTATTTGAAATGTTATTTGATGATAAAATCAAGTTTTTATCATTCTCTGCCAAAAAGAAAAGTGACTTTTTATTTTCTACAGATAGGTTGGTTAGTATTTTAAAAAAATCTTTTGTCTTTGGTGCCTTAATGGTAAAATTTTCAATGACAGTTAACGATTTATCTTTTATTTTATGTGATAATGCAGATTTTCTGGCTAGATCTTTAACTTTTTTGTTGATCTTGTTATTATATTCTCTTGGTTGAGGTCCAAAAATTTGACCACCACCCTTGAAGAGAGGAGACTTAATACTTCCAGCTCTGGCAGTTCCTGTACCTTTCTGTTTTTTAATTTTTCTTGTAGAACCAACAATCTCAGATCTTCCTTTAACCTTACTATTTCCTTGCCTCTGATTTTTTAGATAACTTATTATATCAAGATAAATTGCATGGTCATTTGGTTCAATACCAAATATTTTATCTGATAGGGTGATTTTCTTTCCACTCGATTTGCCTGAAGTCTTATTGATATCTACTTTCATGATTAATTAGATAATATTACGTATGTATTATTAGATCCAGGAACAGAACCTCCTACATAAATTAGATTCTGGTCATTATCTATTTTGTGTATTTTAAGATTTTGGATAGTTACCCGATTGCCTCCAGTCCTTCCAGCCATTCTCATTCCCTTAAAAACTCTTGAAGGTGTAGATCCAGCCCCTATCGATCCTGGAGCTCTATTTCTATTATGCTGTCCGTGGGTATTTTGACCAACACCAGCAAAATTATGTCTTTTTACAACGCCCTGAAAACCCTTTCCCTTTGATACTGCAGTAACATCTAAAAATTCATTTTCATTGAAAAGATCTTGAACTTTAACTTCCATGCCTAACTTTACCTTACTATCAAAGTCTTTTCTAAAATTTCGAAATTCTACAAGTTTTTTCTTTGGTGATACTTTTGATAGACTAAAATGGCCTTTTATTGATTTAGTAACCTTCTTTGGATTAAGGTCTTCATAGCCGAGTTGAATAGATCTGTAACCATCTTTTTTTCTATCTTTTATTTGTGTAACATAGCACGGTCCAGCTTGTATTACTGTACAGCCAACACTATTTCCTTTAACATCAAAGACGTTAGTCATACCCAACTTTTTGCCTATTAAACCTGACATTTAATTTGATATATAGTTTATTTTTTACACAAAAATGTGTGCAAAGATAACAATTTAAGCTGTCTGATCAAATAATAAAAAACTTATTTTCTGATAAAAAATAGATCTCTTTTACCTATTTATGATAAGTTTTTTAGAGGATAATAAGAAATTACCATCGTAGACTAAAAGAATAAATAATCCTGAATTTATTTGATTTAATTCAATAACCTCATCAATTTTATTTTGATCAAAGGATTCTCTAATCAAAAGAGGTCGACCAAGCTTATCAATTAACATGAATTTTAGAGGATTTTGAGGATTATATAAAGATTTTATTTTAATTAAATCATTTGCTGGGTTTGGATATATTTTTATTTCAATATTTTCATTTTCAACTCCAAGAATTTCACCGTCAAATCGCTCAAATAGTATCCAATTTAGATTAAACGGTGTTTTTGTAAAGAATAATCTAATTTTTTGATCTCCTTTCTTCATAAATACTTTAGGAAAATTTGAGAAGGTTCTCCAGTCTTGCCAACCATTTGTCGCAGGGAATGAGACTGTGTGTAGAACCTGAGGATCTAATGAATCTTTTAAAAGTTGAAGCTGAATAATTCCACCATTTGCATAATCTTGCGAACCGTCAGACGCTACTCTGTAACTTATATCATAAAAGCCTTCTTCAGTTGCATTTACAATATAATCTACATAATCAGCTGAATCCAGATACCCAATATTCTGACCACCTCCCTCATCCTCTGTCATTTCTAAAGAAGTTCCTGATTGAAAAACATAATCCTCAGCCTGTAGGTATCCAGGAATAGGAATACCTAAAGAAAGTGAATCATCAAATGACAACCAATTTAAATTAAATGGACCTTGAACTACATTGACTCTGAGTATAAAATTTCCTTCTTCTAATTCAACTGCTTTGGTAGTACTTTTCCAGTCCTGCCATCCACCGGTTTGTGGTAATATTACATTTTGAATAGAATTGTATTCTCCGGTCAAAGAGTCAACCAAACCAATCTCAATTTGCCCTCCATCGGACCAGTTAGGATCAGCAGCTGATCTATACGTTACGCCATAGGTTCCTGATGAATTTATTTTAATATAATAATCTGCATAATCTCCCCTGTCTAGATTTCCAATATTTTTACCGCCTCCTTCATCATTTGAATTTTCAATTGAGATACCTTTCTGAAAATAATAATGTTCTGCCTCAATTTTACCAGGGATCTCGTGGACATAAGATATACTATTATCTACTGCTACTAGGTTGAAATTATTCAGTTTAAGTCCATCTACTGACTTTATGCCTTCACCAGTATAAGAAAGCTCGATAATATCACCAGGATTAATATTATTTACGATTGAAATTACAAAAGACCTACTACCATCCAAAAGAGTAATACTTGAAATTTGAGTTTCTTCTCCGTTAATCCTAACACTAAAATTAGAACTTTCAATTTCAGAGAGTATATCTATATTTTTATTTAATGTGACCTTAATTGAATACTCATCATTTGTTACACTAGACACATACTTTGTATTCACAGAAGATAGCTCTCCAATTTTTTCAAACTCTATGAAACTAAAATTAAATGTCCCTCTCTCAACATTAAATTTGAAGCTATTATCGTTCTCATTTATTATTACGGAATCTATAGATATACGTCTCCACTTTTCCCAAGATCCTGTACTTTCAAGACTTATTACATCGGTAATCTTTTCATTATCAATACTTAGTGAGAATTTACCATCACTAGATTCAGTTGCATAGTGAAGATCAACTTTATATGATCCAGAAGAATCTAATAGAAATGTGTATTTCATCCATTCATCTGTTTCAGTCCAACCCACATGAAATCCATTTGATAAACTATCGTTGCTTAATTGAATATCTACATTATCATTTCTTAGTCCCCAACCGTTATTCCAAGGAGAGAAATCGCCTCCATAATTTGCATCTGCTCCAGCATCATAGTAAGCACTACCCATAACTCCCATATCAAAGTCGGTTGCGTATATCTTACCAGGTATTGTATTGTTAGCATATGGAACAGTCTCATTAGAAAATGGCTGTCTGAACATTGCATCAATAATATCTTTGTGATAGAAACAATTTTCAAATTTAATGTCTTCAGTTAATTGCATTAATCCTTGTATTGCCTCTTCTTTTGTTGGTCTATTATTACCCGTATTCCAGTAATCAACTATTTTCTTGTACTTTTCATTATAGTTTATAGATAATGGAGGTTGAATTGCGTCAATTCTCTTAAAAGGCCACCAAGCCCATCCTATTTTATTATCTTCATATAATTTAATAGCATCTCTATACCACAGATTGGAATTCTCACCAGTTTCACCAACAAAAATAGGGGTAGTTAAGGTATCCTGAATCAACCAATCTAAATATTCTTCATCCACTGGGCTCCAATACTTATGAGGACTGTATACCATATTATCATCCCATGGTGGGACTAAGCCAGTAAAGTCATTAGCAAACCAGTTTCCTTCAATAAATAGTATATGTTCATCTCCCTCAGCCCTAATAACATCAGTTATCCTAACATAAAGTTCCTTTAAAAGTTTATTGCCAGGCAGATTCCAGTTTGGTTCATTTATTAGATCATATCCTGCTACCCACTCCTCATTTTTATATCTTTTTGATAAGCGCTTCCATAGTTCAACTGTTTTATCTTGGTTAGCCACGCTTTCCCATAAGGAAAATTTAGATGAATCATAATCGCTAATATCAGCATTGTAACCCTGTCCACCTGGAGCAGCATGAAGATCAATCATCATGTACATCTCATTAACCTGACACCACTCAAGCAAAGAATCCAAAAGTGTGTAACCTTTTTCTATATCGGTATAAGATCCAGGAAATGTCTCTTCTTCTATTGGCTTAGTAAATAAATTATAGTGTATAGGTACTCTAACGAGATTAAATCCCCATGCTTTCATTGAGTCAATATCTATTTTTCTAACATGATTATTAAGCCACTTATTATAGAAATTTTCTGTCTCCTCTTCCCCTATTAAATCGGTAATATTATCCCTTATCTGAAACTGTGTTCCTGAAAACCCTCCAGGAGCCATCATATAGCCTTCTTGAACCATCCATCCACCTAGACCCATACCTCTAAGAACTATTGTATCACCATTCTGATTTATGATATTACTGCCTGATGTTTTAAGGAAATTTTGAGAAAAGAGCACATTAGATGATATTGCTATTAAGAAAAATAAGATGGAAAGATTTTTTAAGTTTGGCACACTCGAAATAAGAGAATAATTATATAAAAATCAATAATTTTTACACTTTAATCTCTACATCAACACCACTAGGTAACTCCAGTTTCATTAACGCGTCAACTGTCTGACTACTGTTAGAATATATATCCAATAATCTCTTGTAAGTACAAAGTTTAAATTGCTCTCTAGATGTTTTATTTACATGAGGAGATCTAAGTACGGTAAAAATTTCTTTTCTTGTTGGTAATGGAATCGGACCACTCACAATAGCACCAGTAGTTTTTACTGCCTTTACAATTTTCTCAGAACTCTTGTCAACTAGGTTGTAATCAAATGACTTTAATTTTATTCTTATTTTTTGTGCCATAATATTAATTTAAATCACCATTACTTTTTTTAATAATATCGTCAGCAATATTTTTTGGAACATTATTGTAATGAGAGAAAGTAAGAGAGGCTGATGCTCTACCGGAACTTAGTGTTCTTAGATCTGTTACGTAGCCAAATAATTCAGAAAGAGGTACATCTGCCTTTATAATTTGAGAATTTCCTTTCATATCCATTCCTTTCATAATACCTCTTCTCTTATTCAAGTCTCCGGTCACACCACCTGTGAATTCATCAGGAGTGGTTACCTCAACTGACATAATAGGTTCTAAAAGTACAGGACTTGCTTTCCTAGCAGCTTCTTTAAACGCTATACCAGCTGCAAGCTCAAATGACAGGGAATCAGAGTCAACATCGTGAAAAGAACCATCATAGAGCCTCACCTTCATGGTTTGAACAGGGAACCCTGCTAGAGGACCGTTTTCCATAGCATTTTTAAAACCCTTTTCAACAGCAGGAATGAATTCCCTAGGAATTTTACCACCAACAATTTGATTCACAAACTGTAACCCATCACCTTCAAAATCTTCATCCTTAGGACCGATCTCAAAAACAATATCAGCAAATTTTCCTCTACCACCACTCTGTTTTTTGTAAACTTCTTGATGCGTTGTTGAGTTTTGAATAGATTCTTTATAAGCAACCTGCGGTGCACCTTGATTAATTTCTACCTTGAACTCTCTTTTAAGTCTATCAATGATAATTTCTAAATGCAATTCACCCATTCCCCTCAACACAGTTTGACCAGTCTCCTCGTCTGTTTGAACTCTTAAGGTTGGATCTTCTTCAACAAGCTTACTCACAGCCATTCCGAGTTTGTCAACATCTGCCTGCTGTTTAGGTTCGATTGCATACCCAATGACTGGATCGGGAAAAGTCATTGACTCAAGAACAATTTTAGATTTTTCATCCGACAACGTATCTCCAGTTTTAATATCTTTAAATCCGACGCCAGCACATATATCTCCAGCTTCGACAGTATTAATTGGATTTTGTTTATTTGAATGCATCTGCATCAATCTTGATATTCTCTCTTTTTTTCCATTCCTGTTGTTAAAAACATAAGATCCAGCGTCAAGTTTACCTGAATAAACTCTAAAAAAGCACAGCCTTCCAACAAAAGGGTCTGTAGCAATTTTGAATGCAAGTGCAGCAAAAGGCTCATCATTTGTAGGTTTTCTCGTAACCTCAGATTCACTATCAGGATCTAATCCAGTTATTGGAGGTAGATCAAGAGGTGAAGGTAGATATGCACATACTGCATCAAGGAGAGCTTGAACCCCCTTATTTTTAAATGCAGATCCACACATCACTGGTGAGAAAGACATATCAATTACAGCCTTTCTAATTGCAGCCATCATTTCTTCTTTAGTTATAGAATCTGGGTCATCAAAAAACTTTTCTAGAAGGTTATCATCATACTCAGCGACACTTTCAACTAAATTTTGTCTCCACTCCTCAACTGTATCTTTTAATTCTTCAGGTATATCGATTACTTCATATGTCATACCTTGATCTTCTTCATTCCACACAATTGCTTCTTTAGTTATCAAATCAACTACCCCCTTAAAACCTTCTTCCGCACCAATTGGTATTTGTAATGGAACTGGTTTTGCATTTAACTTTTCTTTAATGTCTTTAACTACATTTAAAAAATCAGCACCTGCTCTATCCATCTTGTTGACAAAACAAATTCTTGGAACTTTATATTTATCTGCTTGTCTCCATACAGTTTCTGATTGGGGTTCAACTCCAGAAACAGCACAGAATAATGCTACAGCTCCATCAAGAACCCTAAGTGATCTTTCAACCTCTACTGTAAAGTCAACGTGACCTGGAGTATCAATAATATTTACCCTGAAATCATTTGTATTATCAACAAGATTACCTTGTTGTGTTGGATATTTCCAGAAAGTTGTAGTTGCAGCTGATGTAATTGTAATGCCTCTTTCTTGTTCTTGCTCCATCCAATCCATTGTTGCAGCACCGTCATGAACCTCGCCAATTTTATGACTAATACCAGTATAATATAAAATTCTTTCTGTTGTAGTAGTTTTACCCGCATCAATATGGGCCATGATACCAATATTTCTTAAATAATTTAAATCTTTTATTGATGCCATAACTATCTATTAGAATCTAAAATGTGAAAATGCTTTATTTGCCTCAGCCATTCTATGAGTATCATCTTTCTTTTTTACAGCATTACCCTCACCTTTCGAAGCAGCAATAATTTCATTAGCAAGTCTTTCCTTCATGGATTTTTCACCTCTTGCTCTTGCGTATTGAATGAGCCATTTCTGGCTTAAGGTTATTTTTCTTGATGGCCTTACCTCAATTGGAACTTGAAAATTTGCACCACCTATTCTCCTACTTTTCACCTCAACTGATGGCATTACGTTATTCAATGCTTTCTTCCATACATCAAGACCTTTTTCTTTTGTTTTATCTTCAACCAGTTTCAAGGAATCATAGAATATTGAGTAAGAAATACTCTTTTTTCCATCTTTCATTAGGTTATTAACAAACTGGGTAACGAGCGTATCCTTAAAAATTGGATCAGGAAGAAAATATCTTTTTTTGGGTTTCGACTTTCTCATGCTTACTTCTTAGCCTTCGGTTTTTTTGCACCATATTTTGACCTTCTCTGTGTTCTATCATCAACACCACCTGTATCTAGCGTGCCTCTAATTACATGATACCTGACTCCAGGAAGATCTTTGACCCTTCCACCTCTTATGAGAACAATTGAGTGTTCTTGAAGATTATGTCCTTCACCAGGAATGTATGCATTTACTTCTTTGCCATGAGATAATCTTACTCTTGCAACCTTTCTCATTGCTGAGTTAGGTTTTTTAGGAGTTGTTGTATATACCCTTGTACATACTCCCCTTTTCTGCGGACATGAATCTAATGCAGGAGATTTTGACTTTGACTTAAGCTTTTTTCTACCTTTTCTAACAAGTTGTTGTATCGTTGGCATATTATATTAATTTAAATGCGACGCAAAAATAGAAAACCATTTGTCTTTAACAAAATTTTTAAAAACTTTATAGAAACACTCATTGTTGACTATTTACGTCTAATGGAAACTTAGGTAACTCATTAAAATCCTTAATCTCGTCATATTTCTTTTCATACTTTGAGATATTATCATTTAACGCTATAGAAAACTTTTTTGCATGCTCTGGAGTAATAATTATCCTTGAATTAACCTTAGCCTTAGGGACACCAGGCATCAATTGAATAAAATCTATGACAAATTCACTACTAGAGTGAGCAATCATGGCTAGGTTTGCGTATTTACCTTTTGATATTTCATCCGTTAATTCGATATTTATTTGACTTTGCTTTTGACTCATTTTTGATCAACTTTTTTTTCCTCAACAACATCGATATCAACCCCGTCTTCAATGACATCTGAATCAGACTTACTCATAAGTTCATTATACTCTTTTTCTGAACCTACAATTAAATCATTGTATTCTCTACTTCCAGTACCAGCTGGTATTAAATGACCAACAATAACGTTTTCTTTAAGACCCCTTAAATCATCAACTTTACCTCTAATTGATGCTTCACTCAATACTTTAGTTGTTTCTTGGAAAGAAGCAGCTGAAATGAAACTTTCAGTACCTAACGAAGCTCTAGTAATACCCTGTAAAGATGGTCTAGATACTGCTGCATCTGCATTTCTTACCTCCATGACCTTCTTATCGTTTCTACGTAGAGAAGAATTCTCATCTCTTAGTTCTCTAGAAGTTATAAGCTGACCTATTTTGTATTTAGTTGACTCAGCTGGATCGATGATAACTTTTTTCTCAAAAATGCCATCATTAACACTATTAAATATTAATTTATCTACTTTCTCATCTTGTAAGAAGCTAGTATCCCCTGGATCAATAATAATCACCTTTTGCATCATCTGTCTTACTATCACTTCAATGTGTTTATCATTAATTTTCACACCTTGGAGCCTGTAAACTTCCTGAATTTCATTAACTAAATAGTCCTGAACTTTTGTCGGGCCTTTTATTGATAAAATGTCTGCTGGAGTAATTGCCCCATCCGAAAGAGCAGTACCTGCTTTTACGTAATCATTATCCTGAACAAGAATATGCTTTGAAAGAGAAACAAGATATTTTTTCTTAGTTCCATCTTTCGACTCAATGAAAATTTCTCTATTTCCTCTCTTTATACCTCCATATGTAACAACTCCATCGATCTCACTTACAACTGCAGGGTTTGAGGGATTTCTTGCCTCAAATAGTTCAGTAACCCTAGGTAAACCTCCAGTTATATCTCTAGACTGTCCAATCATTCTAGGAATCTTAGATAAAATGGTACCAGGATTTACTTTATCTCCTTTATCAACTGATAAGTGAGCTCCTACAGGTATATTATATGACTTTTCTTCACCTGAAGAAATAACAACAATTGCTGGATTTTTAGTTTTATCTCTACACTCAACAATTACTTTTTCCTTGTGCCCTGTCTGCTCATCAAATTCCTCTTTAAATGTCAAGCCTTCTTCAATAGACTCAAACTCTACTTTACCTTTAACTTCAGATAATATAACGGCGTTGTATGGATCCCAACTACATATTGTGTCACCCTTCTTAATTTTCTGTCCATCTTTTACTTTTAGATAAGATCCGTAAGGAACAATGTTTGAGATCAGTGTAACACCCTTTCCATTGACAACTTTAACCTCACCACTTCTTGCCATTACAACCACAGCTTTATTTCCTTCACTATCTTTTGTTGGTACCGATCTGATTCCATCAAAAACAACCTTACCCTCAAACTTAGCCTTAATAGTTGCATCAACAGCAATATTAGATGCTGTACCTCCAACGTGAAATGTCCTAAGAGTTAGCTGTGTACCAGGCTCACCAATAGACTGAGCAGCAATTACACCAACAGCTTCTCCAACGTTAACCATTTTCCCGTTAGCAAGATTTCTTCCATAACATTTTGCACATGCGCCCCTTTTTGTCTCACAAGTTAGCACCGACCTTATTTCAATTTCATCAATACTAGTTTGATCAATCTTGTGGGCAATCTCTTCATTAATTTCCTCTCCAGATTCAATTATAAGTTCGTTAGTTATAGGATCATACACATCGTGAACAGTTACCCTACCAAGAATTCTTTCAGATAGTGGTTCCACTATATCTTCATTATCCTTGAGTGCACTTACGGTTACACCTCTAAGTGTTCCGCAATCCTCCTCGTTGATAATAACATCTTGAGCAACATCAACTAGTCTTCTAGTTAAATAACCAGCATCAGCTGTCTTTAGTGCTGTATCTGCTAGTCCCTTTCTTGCACCGTGGGTTGAAATAAAATATTCAATTACGTCAAGACCCTCTTTAAAATTAGATAGAATAGGGTTCTCAATAATTTCGCCAACAGATCCAGATAAGTTTTTTTGAGGTTTTGCCATCAGCCCCCTCATACCACCTAACTGCCTAATTTGTTCTCTAGAACCTCTCGCACCTGAATCCATCATCATATAAATTGGATTAAAGCCCTGTCGGTCATCCTCTAACTGATTCATGAGAGTTGTAGTAAGTTTGGTATTAGCCCTAGTCCATATATCAATTACTTGATTATATCTTTCATTGTCAGTAATGAGACCCATATAATAATTATCCCATACAGTATTTACTTCTTTTTTAGCAGAATCAACCATTGATTTCTTTGCGTCAGGAACCTGAATATCTCCAAGACCCATTGATAAGCCACCCTCGTAAGCCATACTAAAGCCAAGCTCTTTAATATCATCTAAAAATTGAGCTGTTCTTGCTATACCACAAATTTTATATACAATTGATATTACCTGTTGTAATTTTTTCTTAGTTAAAAGTTCATCTATATATCCAACTTCTTCAGGAATTAAAGTATTAAAAAGTACTCGACCAGCAACAGTGTCTATAACTTTAGATTCAAAAGTTCCATCGGATTTACGAATATTAGCTCTTAGTTTTATTAAAGCATTCTTTTCAACTTTGCCCTCATTAAGGGAAATGACAACTTCTTTAGCATTAGAGAAAATTGAGCCTTCACCTTTAATTGGAAATTCTTTTGTTGATTTTCTGCCTTTTGAAACATAATATAAACCAAGTACCATATCCTGAGACGGAACTGTAATTGGTGCACCATTTGCAGGATTCAAAATATTATTTGATCCAAGCATTAGTAAAGATGCCTCAATAATTGCTTCGTGACCTAATGGTACATGGACGGCCATCTGATCCCCGTCAAAATCAGCATTGAATGCTGTACAGGAAAGAGGATGTAATTCTATGGCTTTACCTTCAATTAGTTTTGGCTGAAACGCCTGAATACCTAACCTATGGAGCGTAGGGGCTCTATTTAATAAGACAGGATGACCTACTAAAACATTTTCTAGAATATCCCAAATCACTGGTTCCTTTCTATCAACTAATTTCTTTGCAGATTTTACAGTCTTAACAATTCCTCTTTCAATCAACTTCCTGATTATGAAAGGTTTAAATAACTCCGCTGCCATGTCTTTTGGTAAACCACACTCATGCATTTTTAGTTTAGGTCCAACCACAATTACAGATCTTCCTGAATAGTCAACTCTTTTTCCTAAAAGATTCTGCCTAAATCTACCTTGCTTTCCTTTAAGCATGTCAGTCAATGACTTTAATGACCTATTACCATCTGATCTAACTGCATTGATCCTTCTTGAATTATCAAATAATGAATCAACAGCTTCTTGAAGCATTCTTTTTTCATTTCTGAGAATAACCTCTGGAGCTCTAATCTCAAGCAACCTTTTTAATCTATTGTTTCGTATTATTACTCTCCTATAAAGATCATTAAGATCTGAAGTTGCAAATCTTCCACCATCTAGCGGAACTAAAGGTCTTAATTCTGGTGGAATGACCGGAATCATTTTTACAACCATCCATTCTGGATTATTCTCAATATTTTCTCTTGAATCTCTAAAAGATTCTATAACTCTCAGTCTCTTTAATGCCTCAGCCTTACGTTGTTGGGATGTCTCATTGGCAGCTTTATACCTTAAATCAACAGATAGTGAATCTAAATCAATCTGTGATAAAAGTTCACTTACTGCTTCTGCACCCATCTTTGCTACAAATTTGTTTGCATCATCATTTGGTAAAACATGATTGTCTTTTGGGAGTGAATCAACTATATTTAGATACTCCTCCTCTGTCAGTAGATCCATTTTTTGACAACCATCTTCTTCCTTGATTCCTGGATTTATAACAACATATCTCTCGTAATAAATAATTTGATTTAACTTTTTTGCAGGTATACCAAGCATATAACCGATCTTGTTAGGAAGAGTTCTAAAGTACCATATATGAGCTACAGGAACTACAAGTTCAATATGACCCATTCTCTCTCTTCTGACCTTTTTTTCAGTAACTTCAACACCACACCTATCACAGATAATACCTTTGTATCTAATCCTTTTGTATTTACCACAATGACATTCCCAATCTTTTACAGGACCAAAAATTCTTTCACAAAACAATCCACCCATCTCTGGTTTGAAAGTTCTATAATTGATGGTTTCTGGAGCCGTAACCTCTCCAAAGGAATTCTCTAAAATTGATTCAGGTGAGGCTAAACTCACAATAATTTTAGAGAAGTCGCTTGATTTAGTTGTATTCTTTGATATCATATTTCAAATTGTTATTTCATTGTTATTTCTAATGCTAGGCCTCTAAGCTCATGAATCAAGACATTAAACGATTCAGGTATTCCTGGAGGTTGCATATTATCTCCTTTTACAATAGCTTCATATGCTTTTGCCCTTCCAATTATATCATCGGATTTGATTGTAAGTATTTCTTGTAATATGTGAGAGGCGCCAAATGCTTCCAAAGCCCATACCTCCATCTCACCAAACCTCTGTCCACCAAACTGAGCTTTTCCACCTAAAGGTTGCTGAGTTATTAAAGAATAAGGACCTATAGATCTTGAGTGCATCTTGTCATCAACTAGGTGACCTAGTTTCAACATGTAAATTACACCAACTGTTACCTGCTGATCAAACTTTTTACCCGTAGATCCATCATATAAGTCAGTTCTACCAAATGAAGGAAGACCTGCTTCTTTAAGCTCTTTACTAACTTCATCTGCTGTTGCCCCATCAAAAATTGGAGTTCTGTACTTCTTATTCAAATTCAGACCAGCCCAACCAAGTGCAGTTTCGTAAAGCTGACCAATATTCATCCTGGAAGGCACACCTAATGGATTTAGAACTATATCTACTGTAGATCCGTCTTCTAGGAACGGCATGTCTTCTTCTTTTACAATTCTTGCAACTACTCCTTTGTTACCATGTCTTCCAGCCATCTTATCTCCAACCTTTAGTTTTCTTTTCTTAGCAACATAAACTTTGGCCATCTGTACAATTCCAGGAGCCAATTCGTCCCCAACTTCTAAAGAAAATTTTTCTTTTTTAAATTTAGAAGCTAAGTCGTTTCTTTTAACAACATAGTTTTTTACAGCTTGAGAAACCAGGCTATTAATTTTTTTATCCTCAGTCCAGTCTTCTAAAACAACATCTTGTATCAGGCTAGATTCCTCAGGTACATTTAAACTATTTATGTCATAATACTTATTTTTTGAAGGAAAAAGCTTGTCGGTTATTATCTTCTTGGTAAACTTAACACCTGGCTTAATCAATTCCTCACCGTATTTATGGCTAACTCCATTAGTCTTTTTGTTATTTAATAGTTTCTCAAACTTACCTATTAATTTTTCTTTTAACTCAGTTAAAGACTTCCCATAATCAGCTTTAAGTATATCAATTTGTTTTTTAGCAATTTTCTTTGACTCTTTATCCTTTTTTTGTCTAGTAAACAATTTAGTATCAACAACTACTCCATTCAGGGATGGTGGAGCTTTGAGAGATGCATCTTTAACATCTCCAGCTTTATCACCAAATATTGCTCTAAGTAGACGTTCTTCTGGAGTTGGATCACTTTCTCCTTTTGGTGTTATTTTACCAATAAGAATATCACCTTCTTTTACTTTAGCACCAATACGAATTAGTCCTGTTTCATCTAAGTTACTGATAGCGTCATCACTAACATTAGGGATTTCATTAGTAAACTCTTCCTCACCCCTTTTTGTATCTCTAACCTCAAGTTTAAATTCTTCAATGTGTAAGGATGTGAATATGTCCTCCTTCACAACCTTCTCTGAAATAACAATCGCATCTTCAAAATTATATCCTTTCCAAGGCATGAACGCTACTTTAAGATTTCTACCTAAAGCAAGCTCCCCATTCTCAGTGGCAAATCCCTCACATATAACCTGACCCTTCTTGACTTTGTCCCCAACTTTAACGGTTGGTGTTAGATTTATACAAGTATCTTGATTCGTTCTTCTAAATTTTATCAAATCATAAGACTTTGAGTTTTCATCAAAAGAAACCAGCTTTTCACTTTTATCTAAATCATACTTTATCTCAATCTTGGTTGAGTCAACATATGAAACTGTACCCTTTCCTTCCGCAACTATTGTGGATCTTGAATCTTTTGCAACCCTATATTCCATACCAGTTCCAACAATAGGAGATTCTGGCTTCATTAAAGGGACTGCCTGTCTCATCATGTTAGAGCCCATTAATGCTCTATTTGCATCATCATGCTCTAAAAATGGGATTAACGATGCAGCTACTGAAACGATCTGATTAGGAGCAACATCCATGTATTTGAGATCTTTATCCTTAGTCAGTGGGAAATCACCCTCGTACCTTGCTTTAATAGTCTTATCTACAAATGAACCATTATTCTTAAGAGAAACATTCGCTTGAGCAATAAATGATTGATCTTCATCTTCGGCAGTTAAATACTGAATTTTTCCAGATAAGTCTACTTTTCCACCTTCTACTTTTCTGTAAGGTGTTTCAATGAAGCCCATATTATTAACCTTAGCATGAACACATAATGAAGATATAAGACCAATATTCGGTCCTTCTGGAGTTTCTATAGTACAAAGCCTACCATAATGTGTATAATGTACGTCTCTGACTTCAAAACCCGCTCTTTCCCTTGATAAACCACCTGGACCAAGAGCCGACATTCTTCTTTTATGAGTAATTTCAGCTAGTGGATTAGTCTGATCCATAAACTGTGACAGCTGATTAGTTCCAAAGAAGGAATTTATAACAGATGTAAGAGTTCTTGCATTAATTAAATCAACTGGTTTGAAATCTTCATTATCTCTAACATTCATTCTCTCCCTTATGGTTCTAGCCATTCTTGCAAGACCAACACCAAATTGTGAGTATAGTTGTTCACCGACTGTTCTTACTCTTCTGTTACTTAAATGATCTATGTCATCAACAACAGTTTTTGCATTGATTAAAGTGATCAAATACTTAACAATTAATATAATATCTTCGTTGGTTAGAACTCTAACATCGTGGTCGGTATTTATATTTAGTTTCTTATTTATTCTATATCTACCTACTTCTCCTAAATCATATCTTTTATCACTGAAAAACAAATTTTGAATAATTTCTCTTGCAGTCTGTTCATCTGGCGCTTCAGTATTTCTTAACTGCCTATAAATTTCCTCTAAAGCTTCTTTTTCTGAGTTAGATACATCTTTCTTAAGGGTATTGTAAATGATCTGATACTCACCGGCATTAATATCTTCCCTGTGAACAGTTACAAAAGGAGCTTCTGAATTAATTATAGTTTCTATGTCTTCTTCCTCAAGAACGTGATCTCTATCTAAAATTAGTTCATTTCTATCTACAGAAATTACCTCCCCTGTATCTTCATCAACGAAATCCTCAACCCACGTCTTAAGGACTCTAGCAGCTAACTTTCTTCCAAGAGCTTTTTTAAGATTTGTTTTTGTTGATTTAACTTCCTCAGATAGCTGGAATATGTCTAAAATATCCTTATCTGATCCATAACTAATTGCTCTTAGAAGTGTGGTTATTGGGAACTTTTTCTTTCTATCTATGTAAGCATACATTACATTATTAACATCAGTAGCAAACTCAATCCAAGAACCTCTAAATGGTATGATTCTGGCAGAGTATAAAGGTGTACCATTTGTGTGTTTACTTTGCGCAAAAAAGACTCCAGGTGACCTGTGAAGCTGAGATACTATAACTCTTTCAGCACCATTTATAACAAATGAGCCTTTGTTAGTCATGTATGGAATATTACCAAGAAATACCTCCTGTTCGATCGTTTCGAAATCATCATTATCCTCGTCATTACATATGAGTCTTAACTTTGCTTTCAAAGGGAGCGAGTATGTTAGACCTCTATCAATACACTCATTTACAGAATATTTAGGTGGATCAACAGTATAATCAATGAACTCCAAAACAAAATTGTCTCTTGAGTCGGATATAGGAAAATTCTCAATAAAAACCTTAAATAGGCCTTCATTATCTCTATTTTCAGGCGGTGTTTCTAACTGAAAAAAATCTTTGTAAGACTGTAGTTGAACATCTAGAAAATCAGGATAATCTATTAGATTAGTAAGTTTTGAAAAATCGATTCTGCTTGACAAGTCTTTCAATGTGTTATGATTTTATAATATTATACAAGCCGTAAATAAATATTACGGAAATTATTTAATAATGATGTCTAAATTAGCTTAATTCAACTTCAGCACCAGCTTCTTCTAACTGCTTTTTAGCTGACTCTGCTTCTTCTTTAGGAACACCCTCTTTAATAGCTTTAGGCGCACCATCAACCATATCCTTAGCATCTTTTAAACCAAGTCCCGTAATTTCTTTAACTAACTTCACCACTGCTAGTTTAGAAGCACCCGCGGACTTTAGTGTGATATTAAAATTAGTTTTTTCTTCAGCTGCATCTGCACCTGCGTCACCACTTGCTGCACCTCCTGCAACTGCAACTGTTGCTGCCGCTGCTGGTTCAATACCATATTCGTCTTTTAAAATATTTGCTAGTTCACTAACATCTTTAACTGATAGATTGACTAATTCTTCAGCTATTTTCTTTATATCTGCCATTTTATAATAATTTAAATTTAATACTCTATTCTTGTTTGTTTTCAAGTGCTTTAACAACACCTGATATTTTATTTTCAGAACTTTTCAGTAATGAAATAATATTTTTTGCAGGAGATTGAAGTAAAGCTACAATATCCCCAATAATCTCTTCTTTTCCTTTTAATTTAGATAATGAGTCTAAGTGTTCATCACCAATAAAAAAATCTGATTCTATGGAAGCGGCTTTTAAGGATGGATGATCAGAATCGTTGTCTTTCCTAAACTCCTTTAGGACTTTAGCTGGTCCACTTGGATTTTGACCCGCGAATAATAATCCTGAAAATCCTTTTAAAACATCTCCGTCAGTTATCTGTGAAAAATCTTGATCTTGTCCTTCTAGAGCTTTTTTAATAAATGTATTCTTTACAACTTTATATTCTACATCTCTCTTGAAACATTTCTCCCTGAAAGCATTTACCTGAGCAACTGTCAATCCAGAAGCATCAAGTAGATAGAAAATATTATTCTCTTTGAACTTGTTAGTCAAATCTTTTACCAAATCAACTTTACTTTCTTTTCTCATAATAATCTAATTTGCAAAAGCGCTACTATCAATTTTAATTGAGCTACTCATAGTACTTGATAAGCTCACGCTCTTAAAATAAATGCCTTTAGATGAAGATGGTTTTAACTTTTTAATTGTATTAAGAAGTTCAGTGGCATTTTCTTCAATTTTTTTAGACTCAAAAGAAACCTTAGCAACTGCTGCGTGTATAATACCTGATTTATCAACCTTAAAATCGATCTTACCCTTCTTGACATCTGTAATTGCCTTTCCTATCTCATTTGTTACTGTCCCTGATTTAGGGTTAGGCATTAAACCTCTTGGACCAAGAACCTTTCCTAACTTACCAAGTTGAGCCATTAAGGTAGGTTGAGTTATTATGACATCAACATCAGTCCAACCTTCATTAATTTTTTTAATGTATTTATCTAGTCCTACGTGGTCTGCTCCTGCTTTTTTAGCTTCTTCCTCTTTGTCAGCAGAACAAAGTGCAAGTACTCTAATTGATTTTCCTGTTCCGTGAGGTAAAGATACAACTCCTCTAACCATCTGATCAGCTTTCTTAGGGTCAACACCTAGTCTAACATCAAGGTCAACGGATGCATCAAACTTAGTAGTTGAAATTTCCTTAACGATCTTTGAAGCTTCTGATATACTGTAGATTTTTTCAGCATCATACTTTTCAAGCGATAGTTTTCTATTTTTTGTTATCCTTGTCATATTAGTTTAAGTTTTCAGGGAAAGTCCCTTTTACTCTTACGCCCATACTTCGGGCAGTACCAGCGATCATTTTCATAGCTGAACCAACTTTGAAAGCATTTAAGTCTTTCATTTTTGTCTCAGCAATATCTTTAACCTGATCCCATGTAATTGAAGCCACCTTATTAAGATTAGGCTGATCAGATCCCTTCTTTTTGTTGGCTGCTTGGAGAATCAACACAGATGCTGGTGGTGTTTTAATCACAAAGTCAAATGATTTGTCTTTGTATATAGTAATTACAACAGGCAGAACCTGACCCTTTCTATCGTCGGTTCTTGCATTAAATTGATTACAAAACTCCATGATGTTTATACCCTTACTACCCAGAGCAGGACCAACAGGAGGTGCAGGATTGGCTTGCCCACCTCTAACTTGTAACTTTAAAAAACCATCAACTTGTTTAGCCATATATATTAACTTGATTTCTCAACCTGGTAATAGTTTAATTCAACAGGTGTATTTCTACCAAATATTTTAACAGTAACATTTAATTTTTTTCTATCTTCAAAAACTTGAGATATTGAACCGGTGAAACCGCTAAAAGGTCCATCCATAACTTTAACGTCTTCACCAACAACAAATGGTGATAACATTACCTCATCTTCACTATTAACATCATCAAATTTCCCAAATAATCTATTTATTTCTGCTTCTCTGAGAGGAATCGGAACTCTTGATGACCCTGTCCCTGATCCTAGGAAACCAATAACCCCAGGAACATTTTTAATCACGTGTTGTACTTCTCCGTGTGAAAAATCAGCAGAAACAAGCACATAACCAGGTAGATAATTTCTTTCTTTAATTTTTTTCTTACCATTCCTCATAACGTAAACTTTTTCGTAGGGAATCATGACCTCAGGGATAAACTTTTCAAGCTTATTTCTATTGATTTCTTTTTCAAGATAAGTTTTAATCTTATTCTCTTTACCACTAATAGCCCTCAAAACGTACCAATTTAAACTCATATTAAATTTCTAAAAAGTATCGTAAAAAAAAGTCATTATATTCTCGAAACCTAGGTCTATTAATCCGATAAATAGAGCAAAGATCAGTGATGCAACGAGCACTAGCCAAGAGCTACTTTGAAGACTACTAAGGCTTGGCCAGGTAACTTTATTTACCATTTCTTGATAAGATTCAGAAATTAAAACAACTAATTTATTCATATCAAAAAAATTAAAAGCCCTAGCACGGGTGGAGTGACTCGAACACCCAACCAACGGTTTTGGAGACCGCTACTCTACCAATTGAGCTACACCCGTATAACTAAAATGCAGGCCAACGGCCTGCAAATTTAGAATAATTGTTATTATTTAACAAATAATAAGTTAAATAAATAATATTTATAAAAGTTTTAAAATTTAGTCTAAAATTTCGGTTACCTGACCTGCTCCAACTGTTCTTCCACCCTCTCTTATAGCAAATCTTAATCCTTGTTCTAGTGCAACTGCGTTGATCAACTTAACTTCAATTGTTAAATTGTCACCCGGCATAACCATTTCTACCTTATCTGGTAACATGATTTCACCTGTAACATCAGTTGTTCTCATGTAAAACTGAGGTCTATACTTATTAAAGAAAGGAGTATGTCTTCCTCCTTCTTCTTTTGACAAAACATATACCTCAGCTTTGAAATGAGCATGTGGTGTTACAGAACCAGGCTTACAAATAATCATTCCTCTCTTAATGTCAGTCTTTTCAATACCTCTTAAGAGTAGACCTGCATTATCACCAGCTTGCCCCTTATCTAAAATTTTTCTAAACATTTCAACACCAGTAATTGTTGACTTTAAGTCCTCTGCACCCATACCTATAATATCAACTGCATCACCGGAGTTCACAATACCTCTTTCAATTCTTCCTGTTGCAACTGTTCCCCTACCAGTGATAGAGAATACATCTTCAACTGGCATTAAAAAGTCTTTGTCAGTTTCTCTTTCTGGCTCAGGTATATATGAATCAACATGACCCATTAGCTCCATGATTTTTTCAACCCATTCAGCTTCTCCGTTGAGTGCACCTAGTGCAGAGCCTTGGACAACAGGGATGTCATCACCTGGAAACTTATAAAAGTTCAGAAGTTCTCTGATTTCCATTTCGACTAACTCAAGAAGTTCAGCATCATCAACAAGATCAACCTTGTTAATAAACACTACTAGTGCTGGAACACCAACCTGTCTTGCCAAAAGGATATGCTCTCTTGTCTGAGGCATGGGCCCATCAGTACCAGCTACAACAAGGATTCCACCATCCATTTGTGCAGCACCTGTAACCATATTTTTTACATAATCAGCGTGACCTGGACAATCAACATGAGCATAATGTCTATTATCAGTCTGATACTCAACATGTGCCGTATTAATTGTAATACCCCTTTCTTTTTCTTCTGGAGCATTGTCAATTTGTTCAAAATCTCTTTTTTCTGCTAATCCTTTGTCAGCAAGGACTTTAGTAATAGCAGCTGTAAGAGTAGTTTTACCATGATCAACATGACCTACTGTCCCAATATTTACATGAGGTTTCGATCTATCAAAGGATTCTTTAGCCATAATTTTAAAATTTAACTCAAATTTAACTTATTTAAATAATAATTCAATTTTTTACAATCATTATTGAGCCGATGACGGGAATTGAACCCGTGACCTCTTCCTTACCAAGGAAGTGCTCTACCTCTGAGCTACATCGGCTAGAGAGCGGGCGAAGAGATTCGAACCCTCGACCTACAGCTTGGAAGGCTGTCGCTCTACCAACTGAGCTACGCCCGCTTATTATCATAAAAAGTGGGGGGAGCAGGATTCGAACCTACGAAGACATAAGTCAACAGATTTACAGTCTGCCCCATTTGACCGCTTTGGTATCCCCCCAACTAACTTTACAATGTTTTGCCTATTTAGCTCAAAGGTCAGCAAAATTATATTGTTTTTTATTTATAACAAATTTTTACAACAATTTGTAATAACAAAAATAACTGCAACTCGAGTTATATAATTACATCTATTTATAATTATATTAGTTATAAAATTATGAAGTACTCAAGAATTCTACTTAAGCTAAGTGGAGAAGCTCTAATGGGAGAAAAGGGATTCGGTATTGACTCTAGTTTATTAGAAAAATATTCAAATGAAATTAAAACTATCCATGAAAAAGGCATAGAAATTGCTGTAGTTATTGGTGGAGGTAATATTTACAGAGGTATCGAGGCACAAGAGTCTGGAATTAATAGAGTTCAAGGGGATTATATGGGTATGTTGGCAACATTAATTAATAGTATGGCTTTACAAAGTCATCTAGAGAAATTAGGTTGTGATACCAGACTGATGTCAGGATTTAACGTCAATCAAGTATGCGAACCATTTATAAGAAGAAAAGCAATAAGACACCTTCAAAAGAGAAGAATAGTAATATTTGGTGCAGGCCTTGGTAAGCCATATTTTACAACTGACTCTACAGCTAGTTTGAGAGCAATTGAAATTGAAGCAAATATTGTTTTAAAGGGTACAAGAGTCGATGGTGTATATAGCTCTGATCCAGAAAAAAATAAAGATGCTATTAAGTTTGAAGAATTATCATTTAATGAGGCTTATGAAAAAAATCTAAATATTATGGATATGACTGCATTTACTTTATGTAAAGAAAATAGTCTTCCGATAATTGTATTTGATATGAATAAACCAGGTAATCTCTCAAATTTAATAGAAGGAAAAAAAATTGGAACATTAATTTACTAACATGGAAGAGATTCAATTAATATTAGATGACACAAGAGAAAGAATGGAAAAATCGGTGCAATTTCTTGTATCAGAATTAAAGAAAATAAGGGCAGGAAAAGCATCACCAAGTATGTTAGATGGAATATCAGTTGACTACTATGGAGCTCCAACACCTTTAGTTCAAGTTGCATCTATTACTTCACCAGATCCTAGAACATTATTTATAAAACCTTGGGAAAAAACAATTATTCAAGATATTGAAAAAGCAATTATGAATAGTGAACTTGGTCTATCACCTCAGAACGATGGAGAGAATATAATTATAAATATACCTGCTTTAACAGAGGAAAGAAGAATGATATTAGCTAAGCAAATAAAATCTGAGGGAGAGAAAGGTAAGATAAGTGTTAGATCTGTTAGGAAAGAGTCAAATGAATCCTTAAAAAAACTTTCTAGTGAAGGCATATCTGAAGACACAATAAAAGATGGAGAAAACGAAGTTCAAAAGATTACCGATCAAAAAATAAATAAGATAGAAGAGATTATTAATAAAAAAGAAGAGGAGATAAAAACTATTTAGATATATAAATTCCTTTCTTTTATAAACCTGTTTACTTCTTTTGGCACGTATCGTGAAATATCAGATTTGTTTTTTACTAAACGTCTAATCTCTGTCGACGAAATATCATAAAAATTATCTAATACATCATCCACACTTTTACTTGATCTCGGATAAGAAATTATTTTAAAATTTGACTTAATAAAAGAAGAGTTTTTCCAGGTATCTATCTTTAAAAAATTATCTTCACCCATAATTATTGAATAATTATTTGAAGGAAATTGTTTTTTGATTTCTTTCAAAGTAAGAAAAGTAAAATTTGGCTTTTTCATTTTAAACTCAATATCTAAAACTTTTATATACAGAAATTGTTCAATAGCTTCTTTGATCATATCTAATCTTAAAAATTCATCAACAATTTGTTCTGATTTTTTATGAGGACTAAGTGGAGAAATAACCAACCAAATCTCATCAACAATTTTTTTTTCAAATAGTTTTTTACAAATACCAATGTGGCCATTATGTAAAGGATTGAAAGTGCCAAAAAATAAACCTACTTTCATTCCCTCAGAAAATTTTTTATTATTTCATAAATCTTCAGGGATGCTTTATCAAATTCATCATTCATCAAGACAACATCGAAGTATTCTTTTTGTGTAATCTCAAATTTAGCTTTTTCAATTCTTTCATCTATCTCTTTAACTACTTCACTACCCCTTGACTTCAATCTTTTTTCTAAAATATCAAAAGAAGGAACATCCACGTATATGGATAAGGCATCATCTCCAAAATATTTTTTCAAATTTATTCCACCAACTACGTCAACATCAAAAATTATATGTTTACCAACATCAACAAGTCTCTTTATCTCACTTTTTAAAGTTCCCTTATAATCGTCTTTATAAACCTGTTCCCACTCAATAAAATTATTAGAATCTATATGATTTTTAAATTCGTCTTTAGTTATGAAGTAATAGTCTTTACCATGAACTTCACTCTCTCTTTTCTTTCTTGTTGTAGATGAAATAGAAAATGCCAATGATTTCTCTTTATCTAAAAGAAAATTTGCAAGAGAGGACTTACCTGAACCTGAAGGTGCTGAAATTATAAAATATTTTGAATTCAATATTAATTTTTCTTTAATCTGTTAACAAAGATAAAGATCCATGAGAAAAACTTTTTTGTTTATTATTTATATTTAACACTAATTCACCATTTACTGAAATATCAATTATTTTAGCCTTTACAATCTCAGAACCTATTTTAAATCTTTTCATTTCATATAAACCATATAGTAATTTTCTATACTCAATTATTTTTTTATCAAATATTTTATGAAGGTTATTATATTCTTGAGAAATTAAATCTTTTAAATTTTCAATAACTTTTATTTTGTCAAATTCCTTAAGAGTCTCTTTATAAACTGATGTTGCATTGAGGCCTTCAAATCTCTTTTGGTTTAGATTTAATCCAATTCCTACTACCGAATTTTGAACTTTTCTTTGAAAAATAAAGCTCTCAATTAAAATACCTGCAATTTTTTTCTCACCAATATATATATCGTTTGGCCATTTAATTTTGCAATCAATACCTATTTTCTTCAAACATTTTACAATTGCAATTGAAATTACTATGTGTAAATAAAACTGATTTTCTACTTTAATTTTTGGTGATAAAAGAAAAGAAAAAAGAATATTAGAGTTTTTTTCTGATAACCATTTATTATCTCTCTGGCCCTTACCTTTAATCTGGTAATCCGTTCTTACAGATGTACCTTCATTTATCTTATTTCTTTTCAAAAGATTTGTTAAAAAATCATTAGTTGAAAGACATTCTGTCACATAAACACTAATTTTGTCGTTAAATATATTGTTGGCAGTGTATTTGCTCATGATATTATTATAGTTATTACGTATTGAAAATAAAACAAAAAATCAACTCTAAAAAACTAAGCAAATTTATTGCCGTTAGTATGGAGAACAAAAAGGCTGAGGATATTAAAATAATTAACCTAAAAAATATTAAGAACTCTGTGACTGACTACTTTGTACTTGCAACTGGAAACTCTAATATACATATTGATTCAATCGCTGAAGGAATTGAGGAAGATGTTTTCAAGAAATTCCATGAAAAACCATGGAGTAAGGAAGGAAAAGAAAATGCTGAATGGGTACTTATTGATTTTATTGATGTTGTTGCCCATGTTTTTAACGAAAAAAATAGAAATGAATATAATTTAGAGGGGCTTTGGGGTGATGATAACGAAAAAAGTTTAAATTAACTACAATGAAAGACAAGAAGAATAAAAACTTTATGAATAATAACTTTAATAACCAGATATGGATAATACTTGGAGTCACTATTTT
The DNA here is from genome assembly GCA_902523065.1 of uncultured Marinoscillum sp. Taxonomy (GTDB): domain Bacteria; phylum Bacteroidota; class Bacteroidia; order Cytophagales; family MED-G16; genus MED-G16. The sequence goes on along the minus strand of CABYXZ010000002.1, from coordinate 104,203 downwards.
CATTTATTTGTCTTTTAGTTTTTTTACTTCTAAACCCATAACAATCGATTACAATAGATTTCAAAAGATGATAAAAAGCTATGATGTTTCGAAGATCGTTGTAATTAAAAATCAAGAAATTGTTGAAATAACTCTAAATGAGGACGCACTACTGAATTCAAATTATAAAGACGAATTAGAATCATCTAACCTAGTTAATAATATTTATGGCCCTCATTATAGACTTGAAGTATCCTCAATAGAATCTTTCGAGAACAGGTACGATGAACTTATAAGTTCACTTGGAAAACAAAATTCTTATGAAATTGAATATTTAACAGAGTCTAGAACTGACATATACTCTTTTCTTCAGACATGGGGGTTTACAATTTTAATATTAATAGGATTTTGGTTTCTTTTAAGGAGAATGTCTGGAGGTGCTGGGCCAGGTGGTCAGATATTTAATATCAGCAAATCAAAAGCATCTTTATTTGACAAAGAAAGTAAAATTAAATTAACATTCAGAGATGTAGCAGGGCTTGAGGAAGCAAAAGAAGAGGTGAAAGAGATTGTTGAATTTTTAAAAAATCCAAAAAAATTCACAAAACTAGGAGGTAAAATTCCTAAAGGAGCCTTACTTGTTGGATCTCCTGGAACTGGTAAGACACTACTTGCAAAAGCTGTTGCTGGCGAAGCCAATGTTCCATTTTATTCACTATCTGGATCTGATTTTGTCGAAATGTTTGTTGGTGTAGGGGCAGCAAGAGTTAGAGACCTTTTTAAAAAGGCTAAAGAAAAGGCTCCTTGTATTGTTTTCATTGATGAGATTGACGCGATTGGAAGATCTAGAGGTAGAGGACAGATGCCAGGGTCAAATGATGAAAGAGAAAATACTCTTAATTCACTTCTTGTTGAGATGGATGGCTTCACAACAGATTCAGGAGTCATTATCCTAGCAGCTACAAACAGACCAGATGTTTTAGATTCTGCACTCTTACGACCTGGAAGGTTTGACAGACAAATTTCAATAGACAAGCCAGATCTTAGAGGTAGAGAGGAAATTTTTAAAGTTCATGTAAGAAACTTAAAATTGAGTGGGGATGTTAACATTAAAAATCTAGCTGCCCAAACACCTGGATTTGCTGGAGCTGAAATAGCTAATGTGTGTAATGAATCAGCTTTAATTGCTGCAAGAAAGGATAAAAACTCAATAGAAATGGTTGATTTTCAAGATGCTATTGACAGGGTAATTGGAGGACTTGAAAAAAAGAACAAGATTATCTCACCCGAAGAGAAAAAGATTGTCGCCTACCACGAGGCTGGACATGCTGTTGCTGGGTGGTATCTGGAACACGCAGATCCCTTAGTGAAAGTTAGTATTGTTCCAAGGGGTATTGCTGCCTTGGGATATGCACAATATTTACCAAAAGAACAATTCCTTTATCAAACAGATCAATTACTAGATGAGATGTGTATGGCATTAGGAGGTAGAGCAGCTGAGGAAATAATATTTGGAAAAATATCTACAGGAGCACTTAGTGATTTAGAAAGAATAACTAAAATGGCATATAGTATTGTCTCCGTTTACGGAATGAATAAAAATATCGGTAACTTATCATTCTTTGATTCAAAGCAATCTGACTATAATTTTACTAAACCATATTCAGATTCAACTGCAGAGAAGATAGATCAAGAAGTAAAAAGGATAATTGACAATGCATACTCAAGAACCAAAAAACTTCTTACTGATAAAAAAGAAGAGCTGGAAAAAATTGCCAATAAACTTTTAGAGAAAGAAATTCTATTCCAAAACGATCTTGAAAAACTCATTGGAAAAAGACCATTTAAAACAAATCTTGAATTAAGTCTGGAGGATGACAGCACTCAAGAATCAAAAGAAGAAATCAAAAATGAAAATGAGTTAGATGGAAAGAATTCAAATCAAACTAAAGAATAAGAAGAGGGCATATTTCGCTGGTGATTTCCATCTTGGTATACCTGACGAAAAATCTTCGATGTTGAGAGAGAAGAAGATTATCAAGTGGTTAGATTCGATAGAGAAACACACACAAGAACTTTTTTTGATGGGAGACATTTTTGATTTCTGGTTTGAATATAAGTATGTAGTTCCAAAGTATTATTTTAATTTTTTATCCAAAATATCAACAATGATTGATAGAGGTATTAATATACACTTTTTTAAGGGCAATCATGATATGTGGACTATTGATTACTTCGAGAATATAGGACTAAAAGTTTACGATAACATTCAAAAATTTAAAATTGATGATTCAAATATTATAGTTGGCCATGGCGATGGTTTAGGAGAAGGGGACACTGGATATAAAGTGATTAAATCAATATTTAAGAATAAAGGCACACAATTCTTATTTAGGATATTACATCCAGACATAGGTGTAAAACTTGGTTCTTATTTGTCAAAATCAAATAAAAATAGAGAGGATAATTCAGCTAAAAACAATGAAAGAATTTATAATTTTTGTAAAAATTATAATAATAAGGAAGATAATCAAGCATACGTCTTTGGTCATTCGCACAAAGTGTCCGTTAAAGAAATATCAACTTCTAGTACATATTACAATACTGGTGAGTGGTTAAATCAATCAAATTTCCTCGTATTTGAATCAGGCAGATTTGAAATTAAAAAGTTTTAAAGCTCAAAGAAAAAACCAATTAGACCTGCTGCTATTATTAAGAATATAGGATGAATTTTTGTTTTGTTTAAAAAAACAAAAGTTAATATACATGCTATGATACTATAAAAGTTTATATCATCTTGTTGCTTGAACATTATCACATAACCCGAATAACATATTAGACCTATTATGCCTATTTTAAAACCATTAATTATAAGCTTAACGGTGCTATTTTTTTTAATAAAGTAGTAAACCCTAGAAAAAAATATTATTACTACCGATGACGGAAGGAAAATAGATAAGGTTGCTAAAAAAGCGCCAAGTAAACCATTCATTTTATATCCAATAAATGTCGCAGTTATTAGAATAGGTCCAGGAGTAATTTGACCCATCGCAATTGAATCAATGAACTCTCTCTGAGTTAGCCATCCTAATTGCTCCACTATAATTTTATCTAGATATGGAATAAAAACATATCCACCACCAAATAAAGTAAGAGAAATATTAGCAAAAACCTTAGATAGATTAAAATTAGTTGAATCAATTGGTGCAGTATTAAGAAATACCAAAAGGATCGTCATAACTAAAGATGCGATTATAATTCCCTTGACACGAATAAATGCCTTTTTTGGGTTTGTAATTTTTTTAATCTTATCTCCGTTGTAAAGGAGATTAAGGCCACCACAAACGAGTAGAGGCAATATTATAGAGATATACCCTTTAATCAATGATGTTAATGTAAAGCTAAGGATAGATAATAGAATTGCTAAAGTTTTGTCTTTAGAATCATTATAAAAACCATAAGCAACAGAAAAAATAACGGCAGCAACTACAGGCATAACACCATTAAAAAAAGATGAAAAGCCAGGAATATTTTTAGAGTTAATATATAGGTGAGTAAATATTACCATTATAAAGAAAGAGGGAAGTAAAACCGCTACAAAAGATACCACTGCACCTTTCCATCCTTTTAAAATAAAACCAATATAAGATGCTACGTTTATCGCCATTGGGCCTGGTAAAAAACTAGCCATTGTTATAGCATCAATTATTTTTTTTTTCTTTATAATTTTTTTTCTAATTGAAAATTCATACCTAATCATTGAAATTAACATCATATAACCTCCAAAAGAAATACTACCCGTCTTCAAAAAAGTTAAAAAAAGGCTGAAATATGATATTTTTTTTTTCATAACTTACAGAAAAGTAAAAGTAAATTATGAAAAACACATTAATAATTTTAGTAATATTAACTTTTTCATGCAGTACAGATAAAATAGATTTAGTGGGTGACTGGAAAGCTACCCAACTTGTAGTGAATAACACAGACTCAGTTGAAGTTCCCTTCTTTCAACCAACCTACTTTAAATCGGATAGCTTGGTAATTTATTTTGAAAGGCTCATGAGGTATCACATGAAAGGTGATAGTATTATATTTATAAATGATGTAGAACCCTCTGACACGATCCTAAGATATAGGATGGAAATTCTAGACGAAAATCATTTCACATTTTATTACAAGAGAAAAGTATTTGACTCGCTAAATAACGTGTTATATATTCCTTATAATAGTTCTTGGGAAAGAATTAGATAATTTTTATAGCTTTAATAAAATATAAAAAAAAAGGGTAATCTAAAGATTACCCCTTTTTTTATGTTGTATTAATTAGTAATACATATTTAGACTAGTTAGTTAATGCTGGCCAAGTAGATCCATCTGCATACCTCATATTAGCTCTTGCAGCTTCACCCCAGGTATTATACCAGTCGTAAGTAAAGACTTTACTGTCTGCACTTACAGAAGCTGAGCCAGGTAACATTGACCATCCCTCACCATAATTGTCTGAACCACTTATGCTCATTACATTACAAGCATCAGTAAATACAGGACCGATAGCAGCTCTCACTGAATAATCAATATTCGGATGAGCCCATGCGCCACAAGTCATGTCATTCTTTAATGTGTAAATGTTATCAGCAGAACCAACTTTTATAAGTTCGTCCACGTGACCAGTTACTGAAAATGTCCAACCAGCTAAGTTTGAAAGACCTGCGTCTTCTGAGTCAACAATGACATCACCTTCTAAGCTTGAAGGACATACAATATAAGCATTTAATCTAAATAGAGCAGCGAATGCACTTGATGACACTAAGTTAGGTCCTGTATTGTTATAATCAAACACTCGACCGTCGGTCATTGTGATTGTAAACCAATACCTGAAATAACTTCCACCATCGATGTCATCTTGGGTAAGACCCAACGTAGACATAGTAGCGCTAAAACCAAGATTAATATCTGAACTTAAATATCCATCTGCATTTGTAGTAAATTCAGAAGCTGATATAGTTCTCATATCTTTCCTAGCAACGCTTTTTGCACCACCATCAATCATGTCAACATACTCAACATCAATATCGTACTGAGCAATGTTAGCACCCTGATTAGCATCGTAATACTCTACATGTATATCTAAAGCAGACGACTCAATAGCGAAGTAATTAAATTCACCAGTTTGAGACATCTTTCTTGCATATGCGCCATATTCCATTTCTGGGAATAATTCAACAGGTAATTCTGGATCACCACATGATACTGCAAAAGCTGCAATAAACGCTAAAAATGACTTTTTTAAATTTTTCATAATATTTATAATTTAAAATTAGTTCAATGCCCCAGCTCTATCCCAATAAATTTTCTCTCCTAAATCAGTTCTCACAGGTGCGTTAGCATTTAACTGTGTGAAATCAGAAGGATATGGGAATAGCCTTGGAAAAGTACCAGCGTCCTGTAATTTACTAGGACCTTGCATCTCAGTAGGATGACCAGTTCTTCTCATAGCATTATACAATTCGATACCGTTAGAGAATGAAGCGAGTCTATGCTCTTTAACGATGATATTCATCTTAGCCTCATTATCTGCAGCAGCATCGTACGCATTTAAAACGTAGCTGACATAATTGTCAATCGCTCTAGCAGAAGGTTCTGCACCAACTCCATTATTATCAAAATCACCAGTATCACCCCAACCATTTGAGTAATCCATAACTGATGCAATTGAAGTTCTAATTGCTGTCTCTAACATATCTTTAGCACTCTCACTAGAGTAACCGTCAAGAGCAGCTTCCGCTCTCATGAAGTATACGTTAGCAGCCATTAGAATTGGAGCATGTCCATCACCACCAGCACCCATAGTACCACCTTGCTGAGTATGGATCGTTGGAGCTAAACCAGCTTCAACAGCACCATCAGTTTCAGAGGCAGCATCTCCGTCGTCATAAGCACCCGCAGCAGGATATATACCTCTGTGAGTTCTCTTCTGACCATCAGGAGGAGTACCGTCATTATTTCCGTGATCTCTACCCCAGTATCCTTTTGCATAAGATGCGTCAACAGTAGTTAAAGAACTACCCGCACAGAAAGGCCAAGTTTTTGTCTCTCCGTATGCATTAGTGTACTGGTTGTCATACCAGACAGGTCTAGTATCAGGAACAACGCAATCTATTGTAAACAAGTCTTCACCAACAATTTGTAAATCTTGTCTCTTGTAATAATATCTAAGTCTAGGATCAGCAAATGGCTTCTCTTCCATCAACTCCCACATGAAGTAGTTTGACTGGTATGGTCCTGAGAAGGACTCATACGCGCCACCATACCATGGGTGTCTAGAATCAGGATTTTGTCTGTTACTTCCGTAAGTAAAGACCCAATCTTCAGCCTGCTCATCAATAACACCTGCACTTAATGCAGCAGCAACTCCAGCAGCATTACCTTCGTTAAGAGCAAGTCTAAACTTAAGGGTATTTGCAAGAGTAATCCACTTACCTTTGTCGCTACCATAAAAGATATCAACAGCAGGAGCACCGATAGCAGTTTTATTTAAGTCAGCGATAGCTTCGTCATATAAAGCATTAATTGCTGCATATACTGACTGAGCGTCATCAACTTTAGGACTTAAATTAGCTGTACCTTGCCAAGCTTCAGAAAAAGGTATATCACCATGCTTGTCAACAAGCATTTGAATTGCGTAGGCTTTGATAATTTTACCTGCACCAACGTGAATCCAAGATTCAGCTTCAGAAGCAGCAGCAACCATCGCATCCACATCAGGAACAATTCCAGCGTATACACCATTCCAAGAACCATTGAATCCTGAAGGAGTGTAAGCTTCTGCATAATCAGCTCCACCAGTCATACAAGCAACTCTAGCTAGTTGTAGCATAGCTGTTTGATTACCATACCACCAACCAGGAAAACTAACTTGTATTTGATTCCAATACAGGTCAACACCCGCATTCTCAAGAGTAACCGCATTAGGGTTATTCAACTGATCTAAATCAGTAATCTCACAAGAGTAGCCAACAAACATGAAGGCAACTATCAAATATAATTTATTTAATTTTTTCATAATATATATTATTTAAAAATTAGAAAGTAAGACTTAATGTAGCACCATATTTCTTAGCAGTAGGACCAGTCATTTCATCAAAACCTCTAGCATTTGAACCAGCACCGTAACTAATAACCTCAGGATCAAAGTTAGTTCCTGATGGAGTGTTCCATGCATAGTGCCAAATGTTTTGAGCTGATAAAGTTAAACTAGCATTACCAAATGGTGTACCGTTTAAGAACGACTTAGGTGCAACAAATGACAACGAAACCTCTCTAAGTCTCATAACTGAAGCATCATATATTGAGTTTTCATCATAGAAAACACCAGTATTTGGCCAGTAGTGAGCGTTAGCAGTAGTCTGAGTTGTATTTGGAGTACCATCCGCTGATAAACCGTTTGTTACAACAGGGACAAACCTGTCGAAATCAGTCTCTTGTAAAATACCTCTACCAAGTAATGTAGAGTTAGTAGTTGAGAATACATCACCTCCAACTTGAGAGTCGAACTGAACTCTTAACGTAGCCCATTTGTAAGATAGTGTATTAGTTACACCATAAACATAATCTGGCTGCGGGTTACCGATAACTCCGTAACCTAAGAATTGATATCCACCATTTGCGTTAACAATTGGAGTATATCCTGTTCTATCATCCCAATGTACCTGAGTGTGATCAGTACCATCTAAAGAACCGTAGTCTCTTCTGATAAGTTCACCTTCAAGGATACCGTAAGGTAAACCAGGGATAGCAATGTTTCCTCTACCAACATAACCACCAACATATATTTGATCAATACCATCAGCAATTGAAACTACTTCACTTCTCAATAGTGAGAATGAAGCCGTTACGTCCCAAGTGAAATCTCTCGATTGAACTGGAATTACATTAAGTATTGCCTCAACACCTTTGTTATTAATAGAAGCTGAGTTTACTGTTGACTGGGTATAACCTGTAGAGTTATCTAAATCTAGATCAATAATAAGATCTTCAGAGTCTTTAGTAAATAAAGACACGTCCACACCTACTCTGTTCTTTAAGAACTTAGCCTCGATACCGAGTTCAAGCTCCTTGTGAATTTCAGGAGTAAGATCTGGATTAGCATAAAAATTACTTACTGCATTAGAGTTAAGAATAGTTCCTCCAGAAGTCTGGAATATTTTTGTGCTAGTTGCCAAAGATCCTCTCGTAGAATATGGAGAAGGATAACCAGCAGATGTACCAAATCCAAATCTAACTTTCAAGAAGTTAAGGTTTTGGTTGCTGACTGACAATGCGTCAAAAGGTAGAACTGAAATCGATACAGAAGGATATAGGAATGATCTGTTCTCTGGCTCGAGAGTCGAAGTCCAGTCATTTCTAGCAGATGCTGATAAGAATCCCCAGTCTTTATAGCCAAGGGTTACGTTAGCATAAGCTCCGTATACATTTTCTCTAGAGACATAAGAGTCTGCAGTAGTAGTAGTAAAGTTACTGTGATCAAAGAAGTTGAATATAAACATATCAGTACTCGTGATTTGCTGATAAGCATACTCTCTAGATTTCAAGTTAGCTCCTACTAGGAAGTCTAAATCAAGATCTTCAGATAATTCAACTGCACCGTTAAGGTTAACAATTTGATCATAATTCATTACATTTCTTACAGTTGTTTCATATAAACCAAGAACCGCAGAACCCTGAACTCCATTCTTATTAATCATGTAGTTGTTGTCCATATTAGTCCTATCCATACCTATTCTATAAGTAAGGTTTAAGAAATCAGCAATCTCGTAGCTTAACTGAACATTACCAATAAATCTGTTGACAGCATCACTATCTCTAGTGTGATTTAACGTCCACAGTGGGTGTTGCATACCATTGTTACCTCTGTAGTAAACACTACCATTGGTATCAGGTCTTTCATATTCTAAGCCGAATAGATTCCAACTTCTTGGAGTATACATAACATTACCGAATAAAGAAACGTTGGTTGCGTTTGAGTTTCTACTTGGATTAACAGGTGGCTTAGTTGCGTCAGACTCAATATAATTGAATGAAGCATTAATTTTTAACCCGTTAGCAAGTTGCGTGGCAGCACCTAATGAAAAGTTGTGCTTCTTGTACTCATTAAATGGTACATAACCCGCGTCTTTTGTCCAACCATAGTTAGCTTTAATAGATGTTGCCCCAACGTTAGCATTAACACCAATAGAGGTGTTTTGCTGAGCACCGTCCACAAAAAAGTTTTGTAGATTATCATATGCCTGATATTTCCATCTTGCACCAACGTGCTGAGGGAATACACCATTCCATATTGCTCTATCGTATGGGTGTTTAATAGTACCTTCAGCATCTAGTCCGTTTCTACCTGGCATATCGAATGGAGCACCCCAGTTACTGAAAGCAGCTGCAGCTCTATTTTGCCATCCGTTACCATATTTATCCTGATCATCTGGTAAACTAGCTACCTGATTGACAAAATATGATTGACTAAATGAAACCTCAAGTCCCTTATTTACACCTGGACCACCGATTTGGCCAGTTTTAGTTGTAATAAGTACAACACCATTTCTACCAGCCTCACCGTATAGAACGGTAGCAGCAAGTCCTTTTAGCACACTAACTTCGGCTACGTTGTTTGGATCAAGATCTAAAAACCTACTAGAAGCAGTAGCACCACCACTAGTAAAACCTCTGTCTTTATAAGTATTCGCATCAATTGGAACACCATCTAAAACAAATAAAGGTTGGTTAGAACCTGAAATTGAGGTATATCCCCTAATAATAATATTAGTACCAGTTCCAGAAACACCACTTTGTGAAGTGATATCTACTCCAGGAACTTTACCTCTTAACAACCTAGCTATGTCTGCCTCGGGTCTAGCTTCAAGCTGTTCACCACCAACTGAGGTTACCGCGTATCCTAACGCAGCTTTCTCTTTGGTGATACCCAATGCAGTTACAACAACCTCCTGAAGTTCTTCAACATCAGAGCTCATAACTACATCCACCACTGATCTCGCACCAACTTCAACTTCTTGTGATGCTAAACCAATAAATGAAAATACTAAGGTACCTCCGTCACTTGGAATATCAAGTGAGTATGAACCGTTGACATCTGTAGTAGTACCAACAGTCGTACCTTGAAGGATAACGTTAACTCCAGGTAGACCACTTCCGTCGTCGTCTGATGTTACGTTACCTGTGATAGTTCTGTCTTGAGCCCAAACATTGGAGGCCAAGAACAAGAAACTAACTAGTAAAAATCTAAACATAGTTTAATTGTGTTTATTTAACAATTGTTTAAAAAATATAAAATGTCTATAAATGCACACTTTTTTAAAAAAAATGTTAAAAATGCGCACATACATAGACACGAATCCCAACCCAAAACAAGCGTTTTAAGCGAGGAAACGTACATTTAAGGGTTTTTTCGCAAAAACCCGTCAGCTATTTTAATAACTTATCATGAGAAAACAATGATATTTCTTAATTTTTTCACAAATTATTTAACATGGATTTAACCCAATTTTAACACAAAATCAGGTCGAAAAATTTCTATCAAAAAACTGTTATTTCAATCCTTCTATTTTTTGGTCCATCGTAGCCTTCAGCAACTGGAATTTTATCTCCAAAACCAATCGCTTTCATTCTATTTTTTAATATACCCTCAGACACAAAAAAATTTAAAACCTCGTTAGCCCTATTTTCAGATAAGGTCATGTTATAATTATCAGAACCAACACTATCTGTATGACCTTCAATTCTAATATTAATCTTATCATTTTGTTTCAACCACTGAGCGTAAAGAAAAAGAAAATTCTTAACGCTTTCCGTGAGCTTATAGCTATCGTAATCAAACAGAAGATCTTCCAAAATATACTTTTGATCTAACTTGGTCATATCAATAATGTAACTATCAGAATTATTCAGTTTAATTTTTTCTGGATAATACCCTTCTGAGGAAATTATTAGATGCTGAGAATCAATCAAGCTTTTATCAATAGACACAGAACCAGTTATTGTTAATTGGTACCGATTTGATTTTTCAGGATCTATACAATTAATACTTGATTCGAGAGGTCGACCTGATACCTTATCTCTCACTAAAAAGTTTATCAATTTGTCCCCAAAATTGTTTTGAGATTTAATCTTACTAAGGACAATCTTACTAATTACCTCAGATTCATCCTTCAATTCCTCACTGATCATAAAAAATTTATCATTGATTAAAAATGAGGATTGATCTTTGTAGTTATTAATTGAAGCTCCTAAGTTTCTTACATATTGATTTTCTACACTGGAACCATTACTATAAAAGATGTCATAGCCTCCAAAAGATTCAATTCTGTTAGATGCAAAATAGATCACATTATCAAATATGAAAGGTGATACATCATCGTAGGCAGAATTAATATCATCGTAATTCTTAGCTTTTTCCCACTGACCATCCTCTCCCAATCTTGAAAACCAAATATCTCTCTTTCCCTTTCCACCTGGCCTGTTTGAAACAAATAATAGAAGGCTGTCTCCGTACAGATGTGGCTGAGAATCCCAATAATCTGAATTAATTCTATCGTCTAACCTAGTAGGTAAATTAAATTTCACACCATCAAAGTAAGAGATAAAAAGATCACACGAATTTTTTTTAAAATTCATTTTACAAGATGTATATATCAAAAAGTCTCTACTATCAGAAAATGTAATTGACCCTTCATTATTATCAGTATTAAGAGCTTTAAGACTTGAAACTTTATTCCCAAAACCATTCTCCCCTATCGGAATTGAGTATATATTCTCGTCATCAAACATTTTATTACCTCTTCTTGCAGTAAAATAAATTTGATTTCCTTCGGTATTATAAGCAGGTGAATATTGAAGAGGGAAGTAATCTATTGAATCTATTTTTTCAAAATCTAAAACTAAATTTTCATTGTAGTTTAAAATGAAAGATATTCTCTTCTTAAGTTCACCATAATCATTAAAATTTTCTGCTGTCTTAATCTCATTCAAATAATAATTAGATAACATTATTTTTCCATTTCTAAGAAAATGATTAGATAAATCAAAGTGCACCTGATCTATATGCTGTGTGCAATTTAATTTAGTATACTGAATGAAATATCTTTCATAGTCATAATAGTTATTTAATTTTTTATAGGCTAAGCCTATCCTGTACAAAGCATTACAATTATCTGGTTCAGACTTTAATATCTTATTATAAATTTCAATTGCATTTTCAAACTCTCCTATATTATAATTATCCTTAGCTTCTTGAAATAATTTGATACTTCTCTTGGACTGTCCTATTAATTCTTGATGTAGAAAAAATATTAGTAAAAAAGAAAATAATCTAATCAACTTTTAGGTATTTGTGTGTTTGCAAAGAAATTCTCCAATTAGGATTAAGCTTTATATAGCTCAAAATTTTTGGGTTTATTCTTTTCTCTACAGACCATTCTGGTTGTAAGATTCTGACGGCATCTTTTTTTACTTTGGATGAAATTCTTTCAGCCCACCTAAAATCTGAATCCTGATAAACAATCACCTTTAATTCATTAGCCATATCATAATATTCTTCAAGAGGTTTTTTAAATCTTTTTGGAGATAAACATATCCAATCGAATTCTCCTGAATACTTCTCAGTTCCTGATGTTTCCACATGTACTAATTTATTATTTTCCTTGAGCATACTAGTGAGCGGACCTAAATCGTGATAGAAAGGCTCACCGCCAGTTATAATTACCAAATCAGTAGAGTGTCTATTAATTTTTTCTACAATTTCTTCAATTTTTACAAATTGATTTGCATAAATGGACCATGATTCTTTTACATCACACCATGTGCATTTAACATTACAACCAGCTAGTCTAACAAAGAATGCAGGCTTTCCTGAATGATATCCCTCACCCTGAATACTATAAAAAGACTCCATAACAGGGAGTATATGACTACCTCTTTTCATTATTTCTGTAAGCTCTCAAAGTGTTTTGAATTAAAGATGCGATAGTCATTGGTCCAACTCCGCCCGGCACAGGAGTAATTAGACTTACTTTTGGTAGAACATTATCATAATCAACGTCACCAACAATTCTATAACCAGATTTTTTTGAATCATCCCTTATCCTAGAAATACCAACATCTATTATCACAGCTCCTTCTTTAACCATGTCAGATGTCACAAGGTTTGGTTTACCAACTGCTGAAATAATTATATCAGAATTACGTGTGATCTCTTTGAGGTTCTTAGTTTTACTATTACAAACGGTAACGGTAACTTGTTCTTTTTGCATCAGCATTTGAGCAATTGCAGCGCCTACATTTCTACTTGAACCTAAAATGGCGCAGCTCTTAGACTCAATATCTATATTGTACCTCTCAATTAGGGTCATTACACCCAATCCTGTTGCAGGAAGCAATTTTTTAACCTCAGAGGTAATACTTCCTATGTTATCATTTGTAAATCCATCAACATCCTTTGCAGGACTAATAGAATCAATTACATTTTGTACATTGACCTGAGGAGGGAGTGGAAGTTGTACAATAAACCCATCCAAGTCACTTTTATTATTTAATTCACTTATGATTTCAAGTAAATCTAACTCAGAAATGTTATCGTTTAAATTAATTAAATTTACATCAATTCCCACGTCTTTACATGCTCTTACTTTTGCATTTACATAAATGGAACTTGCTGTATGGTTTCCAACTAGCACAATACTTAATGATGGCACTCTTTTTCCATCCTTTTTAAAAGAAGAAATTTCTTTTTTTATTTCAGATTTAATATCTGAAGAAACTTTAATACCATCTATTATTTTATTCATCTATTTTTAATACGGCAAGAAAGGCAGATTGTGGAATTTCAACATTACCAACTTGTCTCATCTTCTTCTTTCCCTTTTTCTGCTTTTCTAATAATTTTCGTTTTCTAGTTATATCTCCCCCGTAACATCTAGCTGTTACATTTTTTCTTAAAGCCCGTACAGTTTCTCGAGCAATAATTTTAGTTCCAATTGAGGCTTGAATGGCAATTTCAAACATTTGTCTAGGTAAAAGTTCTTTTAACTTTTCACATAATTTTTTACCCCATGTATATGCTTTTTCTCTATGTACGATCGCTGACAAGGCATCAACTCTCTCACCGTTTAACATGATATCTAATTTTGACATTTTTGACTGCTTAAAATCTGAAAATTCGTAATCTAGAGAAGCATAACCCCTTGAAATAGATTTTAATTTATCATAAAAATCAAATACTATTTCAGCAAGCGGAAGGACAAATGATAACTCGACTCTATCCTTGGAAAGATAAATTTGGTTAATTAAACTTCCTCTCCTGTCAATACATAACTTAATTATACCTCCAATATACTCTGATTTAGTTATTATCTGAGCAGATATCATTGGCTCCTCAATCCTTATGATTTCATTTGGCTCAGGCATCTCTGATGGAGCATAAATACTAATTACATCTTTATTTGTTTTGTGACACAGAAACTCAACCGAAGGAACAGTTGTTATAACAGACATGTCAAACTCTCTATCAAGCCTTTCTTGGATAATATCCATGTGTAACATACCTAAAAAACCACACCTAAATCCAAATCCAAGAGCAGCAGAGGTCTCAGGTTCCCAAACTAAAGATGCATCATTTAGTTGAAGTTTTTCCAAAGAATTCCTTAGGTCTTCATAGTCTGAACTGTCAACAGGGTATATTCCAGCAAATACCATTGGTTTCACGTCCTCAAAGCCTTTTATTACTTCAATATCATTATTTTGTGTATGTGTTATTGTATCACCTACCTTAACTTCTTTAGCATTTTTAATTCCGGAAATAAGATAGCCAACATTTCCAGCTGATATCTCTTCACAAGAAGCCTTATCAAATTTTAATATACCTATCTCATCAACATCATATTCTTTTCCTGTATTGACAAACTTAACTTTATCTCCTTTTCTTATTTTTCCATTAAAAACTCTGAAAAGAACTTCAATTCCTCTGAAAGAGTTAAAAACTGAGTCAAAAATCATTGCTTGTAGATCTCCTGAGGAATCACCTTTTGGGCTCGGTATTTTATCTATTATTGTTTCAAGAAGTAAATGAATTCCAATTCCATCTTTTGCACTTACCTCCAGTATATCATCAACACTGCAGCCTATTAAATCAACAATTTGATCAGAAACTTCCTCAATCATTGCACCTGGAAGATCAATTTTATTCAAAACTGGGATTACCTCAAGTCCTTGTTCAAGAGCAAGGTAAAGATTTGAAATTGTTTGTGCTTGAATACCTTGTGAAGCATCAACAACTAAAATTGCTCCCTCACATGAAGCAATGGACCTTGATACCTCATAAGAAAAATCAACGTGTCCAGGAGTATCAATCAAATTTAAAATATAATGCTCAGATTTATAACTATGATTCATCTGGATAGCATGAGACTTAATGGTTATACCTCTCTCTCTTTCTAAATCCATGTCATCAAGAAGCTGATTAGTCATGTCTCTTTTGTCAACGGTTCTGGTGAACTCTAGAAGACGATCTGCCAAAGTACTTTTTCCGTGATCAATGTGGGCTATAATGCAAAAATTTCTAATGTTTTTCATATTGAGAGAACCAAAATTAGATAATTTATACTTAAAAAATTATATATCTTCTCTTGTATATTTCCACCTCTTGTGCGTCCACAACCATTCATCTGGTTTTTGTTTTATTTGGTGTTCTAATTTCCAAACATATTCGGACAAAATATCTTTATTAAGGTTTTGATTTGGTGTACTTATTAAATCAAACTTGACAGAATACTTTCCCCTAGAAAGTCTTTCCATAGAAGCAAAATAGACGTGAGAGTTCAATAATCTAGGCAAATACTCCACTGACTTAAAAAATGCGGTATCTTGATTCAATAATACTCTCCAAGATTTCTTATTTTTTTTTATAGGAGACTGATCAGCCACTAGGGCTATTATTCCTATTTTTTTTATATTTCTTCTGATATGGAGCAATGCCTTCTTTGATTCAATCAATTTTGAGCCAAACCGAGAACGAGATTTTATCAAAGATTTATCAATATTTCTATTAGATATTGATTTATATATAACATTTATAGGTTGATTAAAATTAAGTTGTGAGGCTAAAAGAAGCCACTCCCAATTACACTGATGTGAGGTTAGAACCAGTACTTTTTCCTTTTTTTCTAACTTATGATTTAGTTCATCAATATTTAAGAAAATAACTCTTTTTTTAAGTTCTTTAGAAGAGATTGAATATGACTTAATTGTCTCAAAAAATATATCACAAAAATGAGCGTAAAAATTACCAACTAAATTTTCAAGCTCAAGCTTTGAAATTTTAGGAAATGAATTTACTAGATTTTTTTTTACAACTTTTCTTCTGTAAACATGTGGAAGAAATATTGACACGAACGATGATAAAATGTATAAAAAATTTAAAGGAAGGTAGGATAAAAGTAGGTATACGCGTGTCATTAAAAAGATTGATTTACATTTAAAATTAGATATTATACTCTCATAAATGAACTTATCTAAAGTATATTTGCTGGATCATGAAAATATCAGCTTCATTATATTCTAATAAGACAAAAAAAATAGAAACTTTAACGGAGGAACTAGATTCAGTTAATATTGACATGTTACATGTCGACTTCAACGATAAAAAAATTAATGCTGATAAAATAGAAGATGACATAAGAAGAATAAGAAAAGTAAGTAAAACTCCAATTGATTTACATATAATATCAGAAACACCATCGGTTTATAATAATCTGATCGAGAGGAATAAAATAGAGAGAGTTGCTTTTCAAATAGAAAATATTAATGAAGAAAAATTTCAAATTCCTAACAATAAATACACTGAATTTGGAATAGCGGTAACAACAAATACCAGCATCAATGAATTTAACAAATATTCGTCTTACTGTAAATATATTTTAATGATGACCACTACTCCTGGTGAGAGTGGGGGAGATTTTAATAATGCTAATTTCAAAAAAATAAGAGACTTCAAGAAGTTGTATCCAGAAAAATCAATTCATGTTGATGGAGGGATAAACGATGAAATAGGATTTATAATGAGAATATTAGGTGTGCAATCTGTGGTATCTGGATCATTTCTTGTTAAAAATGATATCGCTAAATCATTACTTAAACTTAAATCATCTGTTTTCAACTCAAAGTTAAAAGTTAAAGAATTCATGATGACAAAAGATGAAACTCCAATTATCAAAGAATTTTCCTCTTTCCAAGAAGTCCTAGTTAAAATAAATGAGTTTGGTTTTGGTTACGTACTTATAGAGAATCAGAATAAAGAATTTGTTGGAATAATAAGTATGGCAGATGTTAGGAAAGGATTAATTAGTAATGATTTTGATATTGACAATATCAAAGTTAAAGATATCATAAACTATAAACCAGTAAGTGTTGAAAGCGATAGAGACATTAATTATATGTTAAAAACTATTCAAAATCATGAATTTCTAATATCTTTCATACCAATAATTGACAATAGAAAAATTAGAGGTTCTATTACTTTTTTTAATCTAATAAATAGCGAGTCATGATAATTCATCTAAAAGAAAACATAGATAAGGTATCTGCAAATAATATTGCAAAAGAGGTAAGCGGAAGGTTAATATTCGATGAAAAAAAATTCATAATTATAACATCTTCAAAAAATAAAGAGGTACCTGAAAAAATTAGAGAGAAAATAGATGAATCATTTATCATAGACAGTGATATTCAATTGTCTAGCAGGAAGTATATCAATAAAACAAGAAATATTAAAATTAATAAAATTGAATTGGGTGGAAGCACAAAAAACACCCTGATGATTACAGGGCCATGCTCCATTGAGAGTAAAGATCAGATTGAAAAATGTGCAGAATTATTAAAAAGTAATGGATTAACAACTCTTAGAGCAGGGTGTTTTAAACCAAGGACATCTCCATATTCATTTCAAGGATTAGGTCTTGAAGGACTTAAAATGTTATCGGATATAAGAAACAAGTATGGGTTTAATATTATTTCAGAGGTAAAGGATGCATCTCACGTAGATGATGTAATAGAATACACTGATATTATTCAAATAGGCGCTAAAGCAATGTATGATCATGGAATACTTAGAGAAACTGGAAGACAAAGAAAGCCAGTACTGCTTAAAAGAGGATTTGGTTCAAATCTTCAAGAATTTGTACAAGCTGCAGAGTTCATTTTATCAGAGGGTAACCCAAATGTGATGCTGTGTGAAAGAGGAATAAGGACATTTGAAACAAAAACAAGGTTTACTCTTGATCTCTGTGGCGTCTCTTTCCTCAAGGAACATACAAATCTGCCAATTATTCTAGATACCAGTCACGCAATGGGATATAGTTATGGTGTTCCAGATCTAACAAGAGCATGTGTTGCGATGGGAATTGATGGACTCTTAATAGAAAGTCATCCAAATCCATCTGAGGCAAAATCAGATGCATCTCAACAACTTAATTTTGATGAATTTAATAAAATGTTTGAATCACTTAGACCTATTTGCAATGCGGTTAACAGAAATCTCATATGAATATTCCTAAAATTAAAATGTTAATTCTTGATGTAGACGGGACAATGACCGATAACGGTATATACATTGACGAGAATGGGGTTGAGTCAAAAAGGTACAATGCAAAGGATGGTGTGGGTATATATGAATTAATTAAAAATAATATCAAAATAGGAATAATAAGTCATTCTGAAAAAGGAGATGGAATAAAATCAAGGGCATCATATCTCGGTATCAAATACTGCTATGTGGGGAATGAACCTAAAGATAAAATTTTACTCGAGTGGATGAATCAAGAGAATATCACAAAGGATAATATAGCTTTTATAGGTGACGATATAAATGATTTAAGTATAATAAATATTGTAGGTTTTAGCGCATGTCCAAGTGACGCATCAAATAAAGTCAAAGATAAAGTTTCTTTAATTCTAAAATCAAAGGGTGGATACGGTTGTGTTAGGGAATTTAGTGACTTATATTTGAGTCAAAATATTTAAATGAGCATACTAGTTAATAAAGACTCAAAAGTTATTGTACAGGGTTTTACGGGATCTGAGGGAACTTTTCATGCAACTCAAATGATTGATTATGGAACAAATGTTGTTGGAGGTGTAACACCAGGTAAAGGTGGTAACAAGCATCTGGATAAGCCTGTGTTTAATACCGTTTACGATGCAAAAAAAGAGACTGGAGCTAATGTATCAATAATTTTTGTTCCACCTGCATTTGCTGGTGATGCAATACTTGAATCCATTGACTCTGATATCGAAGTAATCGTTGCAATTACTGAAGGAATTCCTGTAAAAGATATGATTAAAGTAAAGTCTCAACTTAAAACAAAAAAAAGCAAATTAATCGGACCAAACTGTCCTGGAATCATAACTCCAGATGAAGCTAAGGTTGGAATAATGCCTGGATTTGTATTTAAAAAAGGAAATATTGGTATAATATCTAAGTCAGGAACTTTAACATATGAAGCTGCTGATCAAGTTGTTAAATCAGGTTTTGGTATATCGACAGCAATTGGAATTGGTGGAGATCCAATAGTTGGGACTTCAACACTCGACGCAATAAAATTATTTATGGATGATGATGAAACAGAAGGAATTGTTATGATTGGTGAAATAGGAGGAAGCTACGAAGCTGATGCCTCAAAATGGATTAAAAAAAATGGAAATAAAAAGCCTGTTATTGGATTTATTGCCGGACAAACTGCACCAAAAGGGAAAAGAATGGGACACGCAGGTGCAATCATAGGCGGAAAAGACGATACGGCAGCTGCCAAAATGAAGATAATGAGGGAATGTGGTCTTATTGTAGCTGAATCTCCAGCTAACATTGGTAACGAAGTTAAAAATAATTTATAAATGGATAACCTCATCATATGCGGCAGCAGTAGCCTCCATAATAGCTTCTGACATAGTCGGATGAGGATGAACAGACTTAATAATTTCATGAGCGGTTGTCTCTAACTTTCTGGCAGCTACAACCTCAGCAATCATTTCAGTAACATTATAACCTATCATATGACATCCTAACCACTCACCATATTTTTTGTCAAAAATAACTTTTACAAATCCATCTGAATGTCCCGAAGCGTTGGCTTTACCTGATGCTGAAAATGGAAACTTACCGACTTTAATATCATATCCTAAGTCGATTGCTTGTTTCTCAGAAAATCCAACAGATGCAACCTCAGGGCTACAGTAAGTGCAAGAAGGTATATTATCATAATTCAAAATACTTGGACTAAGACCAGCAATTTTTTCTACACATATTATTCCTTCTGCAGATGCAACATGAGCCAATGCAGGTCCCTTCACAACATCTCCAATGGCATATACACCATCAATATTTGTCTGATAATAATCATCAACATTGATCTTACCATTCTCTACAATAATACCCATTTCCTCTAAACCAATATTGTCGACATTAGTTTGTACTCCTACAGCTGAAAGTACAATATCACACTCAATTATATCTTCTTTATCTCCGCTTTTATATTTTACCTTACAACCCTTTCCCTTTGTATCTACAGAAAGAACTTCTGTATTTGTCATTATATTAACCCCTGCTTTCTTAAAAGACTTTTCTAATTGTTTTGAAACATCAATATCTTCAAGAGGTAATATATTAGGCAGATACTCAACTAAGATCACTTCCGTTCCAATACTATTATAAAAATATGCAAACTCAGAACCAATAGCACCCGAACCAACTACAACCATTTTTTTTGGTTGTTTTTCTAGTGTCATAGCTTTTCTATACTCAATTACTTTCTTGTTATCAATTTTAAGATTAGGAAGTTCTCTTGACCTTCCACCAGTTGCAATTATTATATTATCTGATTTATGAATTTCTTTTTTGTTCTCTTCAGTAGTTACTTCAACCTCATTTTTAGATATGATTTTACCAAAGCCATTTAATATATCAATTTTATTTTTTTTCATTAAAAAGTTTACCCCTTTACTCATACCATCAGCGACACCTCTGCTCCTACTAATAATGGAATCAAAATCAACACTTGACTTGCTAATTTTAATACCATAGTTTTCAGAATGATTAACATAATCGAAAACCTGAGCACTCTTTAGTAAAGCTTTCGTAGGTATACATCCCCAATTAAGACATATTCCTCCGAGTGATTCTTTCTCTACAATTGCTACTTTCATTCCCAATTGTGAGGCTCTAATTGCAGCAACATAACCGCCAGGTCCTGATCCAATAACAATTAAATTATATGACATATCTTTTTTCGACAAATTTAAAGTCTAATTACTTATAATAAAACTATTGATTATTATATCTTCTTTATATTTTTATGAAAACTATTATCTATTATGTCCTATAATTTAAATAATAAAACAGCTTTAATAACAGGTGGTTCAAAAGGGATTGGAAAAGACATTGTCAAGAAGTTTATAAATTCTAACTGCAACGTAGCCTTTACATACCTTAGCAGTGACGAAGAGGCAGAAAAAATTGAAAAAGAATTTGGGAGGAATAATTTAAAAATAAAAAAATATAAATCTGATGCATCTAACTTTGAGGCTAGTTCAAAACTTGTTGAAGATGTAATCAAAGACTTTGGTGGGTTCGATATTCTTATAAATAATGCAGGAATTACTAAGGATAATCTAATACTTAGAATGGATCAAGACGCCTGGAAAAAAGTTATAGATATAAATTTAAACTCTTGCTTTAATTTAACTAAATGTTCAGTAAGAGAGTTTATTAAGAAAAAAGAAGGTGTAATAATTAATATCAGCTCAATTGTAGGTGTAAAAGGTAACGCTGGCCAATCGAACTACGCCGCGTCGAAAGCAGGAGTAAATGGTTTTACAAAATCAATAGCACTCGAATTAGCTTCTAGAAATATAAGGTGCAATGCAATAGCACCTGGTTTTATTGAAACTGATATGACTAGTAAAGACGGCTCAGGACTATTAGATAAGTGGATAGAATCGATACCTCTAAAGAGGGCTGGAATTGTTGATGACGTATCAGAGTTGTGCTTATTTCTAGCTTCTGACAAAGCAAGCTACATCACTGGCCAAATTATAAATGTTGATGGTGGATTAGTTACTTAATCTTTTTCTTGGAGTCCAACTTCTTAATTTTGATTTCCTCTTTTTTTGAATCAAAATCCGCACTAATAATATCACCTTTCTTTAAATTTCCCGAAAGTATCTCTTCTGCTAAGACATCTTCAAGATATTTTTGAATAGCTCGTTCTAATGGCCTTGCTCCGTATTTAGGATTATAACCCTTCTTGATTAAAAAGTCTTTACACTCTTTTGATAGTTTAATGGTATAACCTATTTCATTAGCTTTTTTGTAGAGTTTTTCAAGGTTGATATCAATGATCTTATAAAGATTATCTCTAGTTAATGAATTAAAAATAATTATATCATCAAGTCTATTTATAAACTCGGGATTAAAAGTTCTTTGTAATGCTTTATCAATAGTTGAGTTTAGGTTATCATTGAGATTATCAGCTCTTGATTTTGTTTCAAACCCAATACCCGCACCAAAATCTTGAACGTCTCTTGCCCCAATATTAGATGTCATGATCATAATTGTGTTTCTGAAATCAACCCTATGTCCTAATCCATCTGTAAGGAATCCTTCATCAAGTATTTGAAGTAATAAATTAAATACATCAGGGTGTGCTTTCTCAATTTCATCAAGCAGAATAATACTATATGGTTTTCTTCTCACCTTTTCACTTAATTGACCGCCTTCCTCATAACCTACATAACCAGGAGGAGCACCTACCAATCTTGAGATTGAGAATTTTTCCATGTATTCTGACATATCTACTCGAATTAGTGAGTCATCTTTATCAAAAAGGTATTTTGATAGAACTTTTGCCAGCTCAGTTTTACCGACACCTGTAGGGCCAAGAAAAATAAATGAGCCGATAGGTTTTTTAGGGTCTTTCAGACCTACCCTATTTCTTTTGATTGCTCTAACCAGCTTATCAATAGCATCGTCTTGTCCAATAACTTTTTTCGATAATTCCTTAGACATGCCCAAGAGCCTACTACTCTCGTTCTGAGCTATCCTTTCTACAGGAATGCCGGTCACCATAGATACTACTTCAGAAATATTTTTTTCATTCACCTTATGTCTTTTCTTCTTAGATTCTTCTAACCATTTTTTCTTTTGCACATCAAGTTCAGCTAATAATTTTTTTTCAGTATCTCTAAGTTGAGCTGCTTCTTCATACTTTTGATTTTGTACAACTTGATTTTTTTGACTTTTTATCTCTTCAATCTTATTTTCGATCTCAATTATTACCTCTGGAACATCTAAATTATGCATATGTACTCTAGAACCAGCTTCATCCATTAAATCAATTGCCTTGTCTGGTAGAAATCTATCACTAATATATCTATCAGAGAGAGTTACACAAGCTTCAATAGCTTGTTGAGAATATGAAACGTTATGATGTGATTCGTATTTATCCTTAATATTATCTAATATGGTTTTAGTCTCTTCAGTCGTAGTTGGATCGACTACCACAACCTGAAACCTTCTAGCTAGTGCCCCATCTTTTTCTACATATTGTCTGTATTCGTCTAATGTAGTGGCTCCAATACATTGTAATTCACCTCTAGCTAATGCAGGTTTAAACATGTTTGATGCGTCAAGAGAACCTGAAGCACCTCCAGCTCCGACAATTGTGTGAAGCTCATCTATGAATAAGATTACATCATCTGATTTCTCAATTTCTGTCATTATAGCCTTCATCCTCTCCTCGAACTGACCTCTATATTTTGTTCCAGCAACAAGTGACGCAAGGTCAAGAGTAACAACTCTTTTATTATGTAAAATTCTAGAAACTTTCTTCTGAGTAATCCTTAATGCTAGGGCTTCAGCAATAGCAGTTTTTCCAACTCCTGGCTCACCAATAAGAATTGGATTATTCTTTTTCCTTCTCGTGAGAATCTGAGCTACTCTGTCAATTTCTTTTTGTCTACCAATTACTGGGTCTAATTTATCTTTAGCAGCAAGTTCTGTAAGGTCTTTACCAAAATTATCAAGAATAGGAGTTTTAGACTTTTCCTTAGATTTAGATGTCTTAGAAGTTGAAGTTGATCCTTTAGGTTTTGGCAAATCGTCATCAAGTGGTTCTGATGAGGTAGTACCTTGCGGCTTACTGGTTTGATACTCTAGTAATTCTTTTACCACATCATATGTGACATCAAATTTATCTAAAATCTGAGTAGCTATATTATCTTCATCTCTAAGTATTGATAAAAGTAGGTGTTCAGTACCAATAAGTTTACTCTTAAAAATTTTAGCTTCTAGGTAAGTGATTTTAAGTACTTTCTCAGTTTGTCTTGTTAGAGGGATATTTGACATATTCTTGAGATTGCTAACGCTAGTATTTTTAGTATTGTGTTCAACTGAAGCTCTTAAATCCTCAAGACTAATTCCAAGTTTTTTTAGGAGGCTAATTGCAACGCCTTCACCCTCACGTATTACACCCAAAAGTAAGTGTTCAGTGCCAATGTAATCGTGCCCAAGCCTAAGTGCCTCTTCCCTGCTAAGAGAAATTACTTCTTTTACTCTATTTGAAAATTTTGCTTCCATACTTTATATACGTAAGGATAATCTATTTTAATAAAAAAAACACAATATTTTTTTTTAAAAGTTTCTTATGTAGTATCCTGTTTCTGGTCCTTTTAAAAAAAGTAAGTCAACCACACTTAATCTATAATCAAAATTCTTGCCAAGAAGAAAATCACCTCTCATTTTGACAATGTTATCTACACTCATTAAACTATTATTAGATTTCAATATTGTCTTTTTATTATTAATTATGTTATCTGATGTATTTTTTACTGGTTTTTGATCATAATTAAGCAGCTCTAAAAAAAGTGACAATAAGTCATAATTTAAATCTATCATAAATGTATGATTAGTATTCAGAACATTTAAAATAGGGTCTAAATAGAATATAAAGTAGGGAAATTTACCGTAAGCCGACTGAAGTGAATGAGTATGACTCTTAATCCAATTATTATTATAATCAATTTTAATATCTCTCTGAAAATTAGATTTATTTTTATTTGTTGTTGGAACCTTTACTTTAAAGACACCATTATCATTACTCATATAAGTTTCATCAAAATAATCAGATTCATCTAATCCTAAATTAATATTATAAACTAAATCATTATCATTAAAATCTTTAAAATAATTAACTGAGGGTAAATATGCTGGTTGAACAAAAATCATCTTATTATCTTTACTAGTAAATATAAAGTATGTCCAAAAAAAAAATTTTAATACCTTTTATAATTTTCTCAACATTACTTACTACCACTAGTGTTTATGTTTATCAAATGCTATTTTCACCAAATTTTTTGATTAATCAAAAAGATAAATTTGTGATTATTGAAGATAATACATCTTTCGAAGAGTTAAGAGAAAACCTAATTGAAGATACTCTTTTAAATGATGTGATATCCTTTAGTGTTCTAAGTAAACTTATGAGTTATGATCAAAATATTAAGATTGGCGCTTATAAAGTAAAAATGAATATGTCAAACTACGATATGATAAGCATGCTAAGGTCTGGAAATCAGACCCCAATTAAATTAACATTTAGCTATGCAAGAAAGATCGATGACCTAGCTGAAAAGTTAACAGATAAATTAAGAATGACTAAAGAAGACCTCACAACATATTTATATAACAACTTGAATAAATATGAAGGTTTTAACAAACTAAACATTATTAGTATCTTCTTACCAGATACATACGAAGTTTATTGGAATATATCCCCAAAAAAACTTGTTGATAAAATGTATTCAGAATATGAAAGGTTCTGGAATGATAATAGAAAGAGAAAGCTAAATAATACAAATTTAGATCAGAGTGAAGCTATAGTATTAGCTTCGATAGTTGCTTCTGAAACAAGAAAAATAGATGAAGCAGATAGAATAGCAGGGGTTTATATTAATAGGCTCAATATGAACATGAGACTTCAAGCTGATCCTACTTTGGTTTTTGCAGCTAATGACTTTACAATAAGAAGAGTTTTAAATAAACACAAAAGAATCAAATCACCTTACAATACCTACATAAATAAAGGTCTCCCGCCTGGCCCTATCAGAGTGGCACCTAAAGATTACATTGATGCAGTTTTAAATTATGAGAAACATAAATATATTTTTTTCTGTGCTAAAGAAGACTTTTCTGGTTACCATTCATTCGCCACGAACCTTGCTGATCATAATAGAAACGCAAGAAAATTTCAAAGAGCTCTTGACAAAAGAAATATCTACAGATAATGATAAGTGGAGAAATAAAATTTAGAGTCAGATATTCGCAAATAGATAAAATGGGGTATCTATATTACGGCAGATATGCAAATTTTTATGAGGCTGCAAGGGTTGAATTATTTAGAAGTCTTGGGTTCTCATATAAAAAATTAGAGGATGAAGGAATTGGAATGCCAGTCGTTAGTATGAAATCTAAATTTTTACACCCAATAATGTACGATGAAATGATTAAAGTTAAAACTTACATTAAAAAGATACCAGCTTCAATAATTACTTTTCATTACGAAATTTTTAATGAGGATGAAATTTTAGCAAATATTGGAGAAACTGATCTTACATTTGTTAACCTAACAACAAATAAAGCTGTTAGGTTGCCCAGAAAATTACAAGAAATAATTAAGACAAATTTTGATTAAAAAATTCAAAAAATTAGTTGATTTTATAAGATCACTGTTCAAGAGGTTATACCTAGTTGACAATAAAATAACCTACTACAACATCTATAAAATATTTATTAAAAAATTATCTGAGGATGAAATATTTGAAAGATCACTTGCCGTGGCTTTTAGCTTTACTATTGCCACATTTCCTCTTATAATATTTCTTTTCACATTAATACCTTACATTAACTCACTTATACCTGAAATCGATTCAACCAAAATTCTTTTTTTTCTTGAGGAAATAATGCCACCAAACATGTATAGTATTGCAGAAAATACTATCCTTGACTTAGTAGAAACAAAAAGAGGAGGCTTACTTTCTTTTGGTGTTATATTTTCTCTTTTACTATCCTCAAATGGATTTAATACTCTAATAAAAACTTTCAACAGCTGTCATAAAATACGAGAAAATAGAAGTTTTTATGAAACGAGATTGATAGCTATAGCACTAACGTTGATTTTTTTTGTAGTTATTATTGTTGCAATCGTATTATCAACACTTGGAGACTACCTCATAAATATTATCTTAAATTATAATCTATTTGATAATGTCGAATACTATACCATCATGTTAATAAAAATTATTATTCTTTTCATATCATTTTATCTCGGGATATCTTCCATTTTCTATTTTGCTCCAGTCACACACAATAGATGGACCTTCATTTCAACTGGCTCGATAATTTCAGCTATTGGATGTGTTTTAATTTCATTAGCTTTTGCGTTTTACATAAATAATTTCCCTACTTACAATAAGCTTTATGGATCAATTGGAATCTTGATAGCATACATGGGTTGGGTATACTTTATCTCCTCCATTATACTTATTGGATTTGAATGGAACACCAGTATTGACATTGCTATAAAAAGAATTAAAGGAAAAATTTAAAATGGTATTTTTGGCAAGTCTACTAATTAGTATATTTTTGCTGCCAAGATAAAACAGAGGAGTGGCAGAGTGGTCGAATGCGGCGGTCTTGAAAACCGTTGTACCGCAAGGTACCGGGGGTTCGAATCCCTCCTCCTCTGCAAATATCCCAATCCATTGAAAAAATCTAATTTTTACGAAGACGTATATGAAGTAGTCAGAATGATTCCAGAAGGAAGAGTCACATCCTATGGAGCAATAGCAAATTATTTGGGTTTAACTAAAAGTGCTAGAGTTGTTGGATGGGCTATGAAAAATTCACATGGTGATAAGTCTGTCCCGGCTCACAGAGTTGTAAATAGAGAGGGCTTACTTACAGGCAAGCATCATTTTATTAAAGACGGAATGGAAGAACTTTTAGTTAAAGAGGGAATTGTTATTGAAAATAATCAAATAATTAACTTCAATAAGGTTTTTTGGAATCCAATAAATGAACTAGAATTGTAGCTAATTATGTATAGATCAACTCTATTTTTCATACTGTTTTTTTTACCATTTCTAGTTAAGTCTCAAGAAAATTTACCGAAGCTTTTTATAAAATGTGATAGGTGTGATCAAACCTATTTAAGAAAAGAAATAAATTATGTAGATCATGTAAGAGATCAAGCCTTAGCCAATATTCAACTTTTTATATACAGAAATAGAAATGCAAATAACGGGAACAGATATTCCCTTGATTTTATTGGAAATGAAAATTTTAAAGAAAAAAATATCTCCCTAAACCTTGACACTAACCCTAAAATGACTCGTGACGAGATCAGAAACGAATTAAAAAAAAAGATAGAACTAGGATTAGTATACTTTCTTATTGAAACAGAAATTTCAAAGAAAATAAATATAAATTATGACAGCTCTTTCCTTAGTGACGAAATAGAATCCAGTTCTGACAGATGGAAAAATTGGGTTTTTCAAAGTTCAGGTGATGCATACTTTGAAAATGAAACCAGCCGAAGAAAATCTAATATCAATCTTCAATTTGATGCTGACAAAGTAACAGACAAAATCAAATTACAATTTGATCTAGATTTTGAAAGAGCTAACAACAGATATGAAAATGATGATGATATTTTTATAAGCAAAAGAAATAGAAAATCATTTTCAATGAAAAGTGTTTGGAGTTTAAATCAAAAATGGTCTGCTGGATTTTCAGCAGGTGCAAGTAGTGACACATATCAAAATATTGATTTTAGATACCATATTTTACCTGCAATTGAATACAGTTTCTTCCCTTATAATGAGTTTGTAAGAAGAGAAATGGTAATCAATTACAGAATTGGTTATGGATATAGGAATTATATAGAAAGAACTATCTATAATAAACTCAAAGAAGATGTTTATGTCCATTTTCTAAATTTTGAAACTAGATTTAGACAACCTTGGGGTGAAATAAATACCAATTTATCTGGAAAATCTTTCCTTCAAGATCCTGATAAATATAGTATCAGACTAGATAGTTGGTTCTCCATAAGAGTTTTTGAAGGATTATCAGTGAGGCTAGGTGGAGAATTGGAATTTATAAGAGATCAACTAAGTTTACCCATGAGAAATGCATCAATTGAAGACCTACTTCTCCAACAGAAAGAGATTGCAACAGATTTTTACACTGAATTTAGAATTGGACTAAGTTATACTTTTGGCTCTGCATTTAATAATTATCTTAACAGCAGACTTTAATACTACTTCCTTATAATAAATAATCCAATAAAGGTTAGAAGTCCATTTAATAGTAAAATTTCAAATCCAAATTTATACCCAAATAGTAATTCTTCAGAGTAATTGTTTATTATGTAACTCAAGATGGGTGAAGTAAAACAGACAAGAATTGAATACTTATCTATAATCTTGTAGCTGGTAAAAATACCAAAGAGAAATAAACCAAGTAATGGTCCATATGTATATCCAGCTGCCTTAAATATAGAATTAATAACACTTTGGTCATTTATTTCATTAAAAAGTAGAATGACCATAAATAATATTAATGAAAACATTATATGAACATAAAGTCGTACTCTTTTTTTTGATTTGTATTTCTCAATATCAAGAAAATCAATACAAAAAGATGTTGTCAAAGATGTTAGGGCAGAATCGGCACTAGAATATGCAGCTGCAATAATACCCAGAATAAATACTATCCCAGCAAATTCTCCCATATGATTGATTGCAAGTAGTGGAAAAAGGGTGTCCGTTCTATTTGGAATCTCAAATTGAATAAAATCACTATAAATGTATAAGAGAGCTCCTAAAGTTAGGAATAATAAGTTTGCAAAGACAAGTATGATACAAAACCAAAAAATATTTTTTTGTGATTCTTGCAAATTTTTACATGTTAGATTTTTCTGCATCATATCCTGATCCAGACCTGTCATAACAATAGCGATAAAAGCTCCTGAGGCAAATTGTTTTAAGAAAAAATTACTTTCCTTCCAGTCATAGACAAAAACATTAGATAGCTCACTAGAAATAATTAAATCTTTCATCTGCACAAAAGAAATATTCATTTCGAAAAGAATAAAGTATATTGTTATGATTACTGATGATAACATAAATATAGTTTGCAGCGCATCAGTCCAGACTATTGTTTTTATTCCACCTCTTATAGTATAAATCCAAATTAAAACTATGGTGATAAATACTGAAAAATAAAAAGGTAAGTTAAGTTGATCAAATACTGCTATTTGCAGCACGCCAGCAACTAAAAATAATCTAAATGAAGCACCAATCGTTCTTGACAATAAAAAGAAAAATGCTCCAGACTTATAACTGTAGATTCCAAATCTATTTTTAAGATAGGTGTAAATCGATATTAAATTATACTTATAATATAGTGGGAGCAATACTTTAGCTATGAAATAATAGCCAAATAAATAACCTATTACTAACTGAAAATAAGTAAAATTAGAGTTGCCAACCTCACCAGGCACAGAAATAAAAGTCACTCCAGATAAAGAAGTACCAATCATTCCGAATGCAACAAGGTACCAAGGAGAAGACCTGTCTGCATTAAAAAAGTCATTAAATTTTGATTTTTTAGAAGTAAAATTTGAGATCAATAACAGAATAAAGAAATAAACAAGAAATATGATTAATATAATATTTGGATTCATATTTTTTAATCAAAAAAATAGTTATGTTAGATTATATTTATAAAGTTAATCTAAAATAGAATTAGATTTTAAAATATTCTTTTTTGAATGAAATTACCTACAAAATTATTGGAGGATGCTGTAAATGAAATTTCCAAACTACCTGGAATTGGTAAAAAAACAGCATTAAGACTTTCCCTATTTCTTCTAAAAAAAGAAAAAGATTTTACTCAAAACCTATCAAAGTCAATAATTGATCTTAAGGAAAAAACTCAGTACTGTGATGTTTGCCATATGATGTGTGAAAATGATGAATGTTCATGTAAAAAGAATAGTCCATTTACTAATAAAGAAATTCTATGTGTTGTAGAGGACACTCCTGATGTATTAGCAATTCAAAATACTAATCACTATAACGGACTTTTTCACGTTATTGGTGGGTTGATTTCACCTATTGACGGAATTGGACCTGAGGAATTAAACATATCAACATTGATTAAAAGAGTCCAAGAAAATGAAATTAGAGAAATTATTTTTGCACTTAGTCCTACATTAGATGGTGATACAACAGCTTTTTACATTTCTAAAAAACTTTCAAAGTTTAATATTAAGATAACTACAATTTCTAGAGGTATTCCGATTGGAGGAGAGATTGAATATGCGGATGAGGTTACATTAGGAAGAAGCATTAGCTCCCGAATAAATTATAATTTAAAAAATGAATAATAAAGAATCAATTAGATTACAAAAAGTAGAAGAATCATCAACTCTTGCTATGGCAGCTTTAGCTAGAGAATATAAAGCAAAAGGAGAAGATATGATAAGCCTAAGTTTGGGTGAGCCAGATTTTAAAACACCTAAACATATCTGTGATGGAGCAAAAGAAGCTATAGACTCCGGAAAATATTTTTCCTACCCTCCAGTAGCAGGATACCTTGATTTTAGAGAGGAAATTTCTAGAAAATTTATTGAAGAAAATGGACTGAAGTACGATCCATCACAAATAATTGTATCTAATGGAGTTAAACACTCCATAACAAATGTGATGTTTTCTATATTAAACAAAGAGGATGAAGTTATTGTGTTTTCGCCTTTTTGGGTAAGTTACTCAGCAATAATAACTCTTGCTGAAGGCAAACCAGTTTATATAAATACTTCAATCGAAAATAATTTTAAACCTACTGAAGAACAGCTAAAGAGTGCTATATCAAAAAAAACAAAAGCAATAATATTTAGTTCACCATGTAATCCAACGGGTACAGTATTTAGCAGAGATGATCTCAAAAAATATAGAGATATCTTAATTGATCATCCAGATATTTTAATTATTTCTGATGAAATTTATGAACACATTAATTTCACTAAGGAACACTGTAGTTTTGGATCTCTTGATGGGATGATAGAGAGAACTATAACAATGAATGGTTTCTCAAAATCATTTGCAATGACTGGGTGGAGACTTGGATATATTGGAGCACCAAAAAGTATTGCTAAATCAATTAATAAAATGCAAGGCCAAACCACTTCGGCAAACTGTTCAATAGCACAAAGAGCTGGGATCACTGCATTAAGAGCGGGCAACGAATCAGCTATACTTATGAAAGAATCTTACTTGAAAAGGAGGAATATAGTATTTGAGAAACTCAATGAAATTAGTCATCTGAAGGTTAATTTACCAGAAGGGGCCTTCTACTTCTTCCCAGAAATTAATAAAATTATTGGCCTTAAAAGTCATAAAGGAAAAGAGATACAAACCTCAAATGACTTAGCCATGTATCTTCTTGAAGATGCAAAAATTTCTCTTGTACCCGGTGAAGATTTTGGAGCGCCTAATTGTATAAGACTATCATATGCAGCAAGTGAAGATGAATTAATTGAGGCATGCAAAAGATTAAAGAACTCAATTGAAAAACTCATTTAGAGTGACTATTGATAAAATATTTACTAAAGCAAAAAAACTAAATGTCATTGTTGTCGGCGATTCGATGCTTGACTCATATAAAATTGGAAGTGTAACTAGACAGTCACCAGAAGCAGATGTTCCTATTGTTGATATTGAAAAAAAATCAAAAAAACTTGGGGGAGCAGCTAATGTAATTCTTAATTTAAAACAACTTGGTGTAAATCCGATACTTTGTTCAGTAATTGGAGATGATGAGAGTGGTAGAGAAATTATAAGTTTATTAAAGAAAAATAATCTTGATACAGGTGGAATAATTATTGATAATTCAAGAAAAACGACTGTAAAGGAAAGAGTAATTGTTAAAAAAAATCATATACTGAGGATAGATGAGGAAATTAAAGAAAATTTAGATGATAAAGTCAGGAAAAACCTTTTAAAAAAAATTGAAAGCTATATTGAAAATTCAGACATACTAATTTTTCAAGATTATAATAAAGGTGTTATTGATAAGAAGTTATTGAAGGCTATTTCATGTATGAAAAAAATATTTATTTCGGTTGATCCTAAAATCAAAAATTTTACTGACTTCATGAATATTGATTTATTTAAACCAAATTCAAAAGAAATATCTTCAGCTTTAGATATAAAGAATCCTACCGTAAAAAATCTAGAGGTTATTGGCAAAAAATTCATGAAAAAAAATCTCATCGATAATTTGATGATAACTTTATCAGAGAAAGGGATATTAATTATTACGAAACAGAGTGTATCAAAATTTGAAATCTATGAATCTGAAATTGTTGATGTATCTGGTGCGGGTGATGCTATTATTTCTTTAGCTTCAATTCTATTTTACTTGAATCTACCTCATAAATTCATAGGCAAAATATGTAATGTAGCTGGTGGTATAGTCTGTATGCATTCTGGTGTCAAAGCTATTGATCGTAAAGAGCTTATTAAAAAAGCCAAAAGATACAAATTAGATTTATATCTTTGAGAATTAAATTATAGATCATGAATATAATTATATTTGGACCTCCTGGTGCAGGTAAGGGAACTCAAAGCGATAAACTTATTGAAAAGTATGATTTAACTCACATAGCTACTGGAGATTTATTTAGGATGCATCTTGGAAATAATACTCCCCTAGGTTTAGAGGCAAAAAAATACATGGAGGAAGGTAATCTAGTTCCTGACAAGGTTGTCATAAATATGGTTGAAGATAAAATACAAGAAAGTTTAGATTCATCTGGTTTTATTTTTGATGGTTTTCCTAGAACCGTGAATCAAGCTATCTCTCTTGACAGCATGTTATCATCAAAAGAATTAGAAATTAATTTTTTAATATCACTTACTGTAGATGATAAAGAACTTATCTCAAGAATCAAAAAGAGATCTCTTGTGTCAGGAAGAGTTGACGATCAGAGTGAAGAAAAAATAAATAATAGAATTAATGTATACAAGAATGAAACACTTCCTGTACTTAATCACTATAAAAATCAAAATAAATACCATTCTATAGACGGTCACGGTACAATTGAAAACATATTTGATTCAATATGTTCTAAAATTGATAATTAATGAGTAATGCAAATTTTATTGATTTTATTAAAATCAATTGTAAATCAGGAAATGGAGGCAGTGGCTCATCACACTTCAGAAGAGAAAAATTTGTTCCTCTGGGCGGACCTGATGGTGGAGATGGAGGAAAAGGTGGAGATATTATTTTAAAAGGTAATAGTCAATTGTGGACTCTACTTCACTTGAGGTATACCAAACATTTAATAGCAGAAAACGGTGGTAATGGATCTGCTTCTAAGAAACATGGCAGAGACGGTAAAGATATAATAATTAATGTCCCCCTAGGAACTGTTGCTAAATCAGTTGACGATAATAATATAATACTTGAAATAATTAAAGAAGGCGAAGAAAAAATATTATTAAAAGGTGGTCAAGGTGGTCTTGGAAACTTCCATTTTAAATCATCAACAAATCAAGCTCCAAAATATAGTCAACCTGGAAAAAAAGGGATAGAACAGTGGGTATCATTAGAATTAAAAGTTTTAGCAGACGTTGGGCTTGTTGGGTTTCCAAATGCAGGTAAATCAACTTTACTTTCCTCATTATCTGAAGCAAAACCAAAGATTGGAGATTATCCATTTACAACCTTAAAACCAAATCTAGGAGTGGTATCTTACAAAGATGAAAAATCGTTTATAATGGCTGATATTCCTGGAATTATAGAAGGAGCTTCCGAGGGAAAAGGGTTAGGATTTAGATTCTTAAGACATATAGAAAGAAATTCCATCCTATTGTTCTTGATTTCAATAACCTCGAATATCAAAGAGGAGTATAAATTATTGGTAAAAGAATTGAAAAAATATAACAAAGAGCTATTGGAAAAAGATATTATAATTGGTATTTCAAAATCAGATTTAAAAACTAAAGAAGAAATTGAAAAAATTAATTTAAATCTTAAGTATGAAACAATTTTCATATCAAGTGTTACAGAATATAATCTAAATAATCTGAGAAGTTTAATTTGGAGAAAGTTGAATAATTAGTAGCCATAATGACATTTATTTTTTTTGGCAAAGAAATTGTATTATTATAAGTTATGAATAAAAAAAAATCTACCAAGAAAGCAAAAAGTAATAAAAATGAAGATCTTAAAGTAGAACTTCAAGAAGCTAAAGATAAATATCTTAGACTTTACTCTGAATTTGAAAATTACAGGAGGAGAACCTCAAAGGAAAAGATTGAGATGATAGATTCTGCAAATAAAGATCTACTAAAAGAAATATTACCTATATCTGATGATTTCGAAAGAGCAATTAAATCCTCATCTGACTCAAAAAATATTATTGACGAAGAAGGTGTTAATTTAATATATCAAAAACTTAAAGGTATCCTGGAAAAACACAATTTAAAGAAAATGGATATCAAAGTTGGAGATGACTTTAATTCTGAAATTCATGAAGCTATAACAAGTACTCCCTCTGATAAGAAATTGAAAGGAAAAATAGTTGATGTAATTGAGGATGGTTATATGATTGGAGAAAAAATTCTAAGGTTTGGTAAAGTTGTAATTGGTTCATAATGTCAAAAAGGGATTACTACGATATTCTTGGTATTAATAAATCTGCATCTGCAGAAGAAATCAAAAAAGCTTACAGAAAAGTTGCAATAAAATATCACCCTGATAAAAACCCTGATAATAAAGAGGCTGAGGATAAATTCAAGGAAGCTGCGGAAGCTTATGAAATTTTAAGTAACCCTGAAAAAAAACAACAATACGATAGGTTTGGACATAATGCCTTCAGAGGTGGATCGAGTGGATTTTCAGGTGGAGGTATGAATATGGAGGATATATTTGATCAGTTTGGTGATATTTTTGGAGGTGGAAGTCCTTTCGATAGTTTTTTTGGTGGAGGAGGAAGACAACAAAGAAATAAAGGATCAAATTTAAGAATAAAATTAAAATTGGATATAAAGGAAATTGCAAATGGAGTTAACAAAAAAATTAAAGTAAAAAGATTAGTAACTGCACCTGGGGTAACCTTCAAAACTTGTCCAAATTGTAAAGGAACAGGAAAAGTAAATAAAGTAGTTAACACAATGCTTGGGCAAATGGTATCTTCCTCAGTATGTTATCAGTGTAATGGAACTGGCAAAATTATTGACAATAAACCACCTGGTGTAGATAGTACTGGACTTCAATTCAAAGAAGAAATTATTGAAATAAAAATTCCAGCAGGTGTTTCTGATGGAATGCAGCTTTCAATGTCGGGTAAAGGAAATGAATCACCTTCAGGTGGTGTATCAGGAGATCTTTTAATTTTAATTGAAGAAATAGAAAATGCAGATTTTAAAAGAGATGGAAATAATATTGTATATGATCTCTATGTGAACTTCATTGATGCTGTGCTAGGAAAAGATCTTGAGGTCCCAACAATTGATGGGAAAGTGAAGATCAAAATACCATCAGGTACTCAAAGTGGTAAAATATTAAGACTTAGAGGAAAAGGGATCAAGGATTTAAATACCTCTATTTCAGGAGACCAATTAATTCATGTTAATATATGGACACCTAAAAAATTGACTGTTGAAGAAGAAAAAATATTATTACAGCTAAAAGATTCTAAAAACTTTAAACCTAGTCCAGGGAAATCAGACAAAGGATTTTTTGAGAGAGTCCGAGATTTCATGAGTTAAGTTCTATTACCAAAAAATATATTTAGTTATTTTAGATAATTATTTAAATTTTTTAAAACCTGAATACCGGAAGAAACATAAGGTGGTTATTATCCACTCTAGTACTTATTTTTATAACATCCTCAATATATTTTTTTAACAAAATTGTAGATGATATAAAAGAAAGAGAGGTGTCTGCTATTAAGAGATATGGTAGGTTTCTAGAATACATCTCAACCTCAAATGAAAGTGATATTGCTAATATCTTCGTTGAGGACATACTAATAGAAAATAACATTATACCCGTTATTATAACTGATGATAATTTCAATATCATCGAATATAAAAACCTAAATGAATTTAAAATAAAAAGCGACTCTCTTTATCTGGGAAATGTCTTGAAAAAGATGAAGACACAATATGAACCAATTACAGTTAATTTGAGTGATTTAAATAGAAGCATAGAAAAAAAACAGTTTATTTTTTTCAAGAATTCTTACATACTAGATCTAATAATTTTAGCACCCTACTTTCTTGTAATATTTTTGTTATTAGTCTTATTGTCTCTTTATCTTGTTTTTTATTATTCAAATAAATCTGAGAAAGATAGGCTGTGGACAGGTTTAGCTAAAGAAACTGCTCACCAGCTAGGAACCCCTCTTTCCTCGTTAATTGGTTGGAATGAATACATTAAATCTAAAAATAAAATTGATAAAAAAATTGTATCAAAAGAGATTGATAAAGATTTAAATAGATTAAAAATAATAACTGATAGATTCTCAAATATAGGTTCAAAACCAAAACTTATAGAAAACAATATATCGCAAGTAATTACTAACTCAATAAATTACTTAAAAGAGAGAACCTCTCAAAAAATTAAAACCAAATTAGATTTAGATGATGTAAATCTTAAATTTAATGAACAATTATTTAGTTGGGTTATCGAAAATTTATACAAAAACTCTATTGATGCTGTAAGTGCTGATGGGAAAGTAACCATCAAATTAGTTAATAAAAAAAAAATTGTAGAAATAGACTTTATTGATAATGGTAAGGGTATCAGAAAAAACGAGTTTAAAACTATTTTTAATCCTGGGTTTACAACTAAAGAGAGAGGATGGGGGCTCGGCCTAACACTAGCTCAAAGAATTATAGAAAATTATCACAAAGGAAAAATAAACGTTCATAAATCAACAAAAAACATCGAAACAATAATAAGAATTGAGTTAAACAAATAATTAATAATTATAAGGTTAATAACTTTAATATAGTCTTTGTTTAATAGGATTTATAATTTAATTTCGCTTTAAATATTTTAATATAAATCATCACAAAAAATGTCAAATAAAGGAAAAGTAACTGCTGTAATTGGTCCAGTTGTTGATGTATCGTTTGAAGAAAATAGTCTTCCAGAAATTCTCAATGCTTTAGAAATAAAAAAAGATGATGGTTCTACTTTAGTTTTAGAAGTACAACAACATTTGGGTGAGGACAGGGTAAGAACCATATCTATGACCGGTACAGAAGGTCTTAAGAGAGGTATGGATGTTGTTGATTTAGGACAGCCTATTTCAATGCCAATTGGTGATGATATAAGAGGTAGACTTTTTAATGTGGTCGGTGAAGCCATTGACGGAATCGATAATCCAAAAACAAAAGATAGATTACCTATACACAGAGATGCACCTAAATTTGAAGATTTATCAACATCAGCTGAAGTACTATACACAGGTATTAAAGTAATCGATTTAATAGAACCTTATAACAAAGGAGGTAAAATTGGTTTATTTGGTGGAGCAGGTGTCGGAAAAACAGTTTTAATTCAAGAGCTTATAAACAACATAGCAAAAGCATACTCAGGTCTTTCTGTTTTTGCTGGCGTTGGTGAGAGAACAAGGGAAGGAAATGATTTGTTGAGGGAAATGATAGAGGCAGGTATCGTAGATTATGGAAATGAGTTTAAGGAATCCATGGAAAAAGGATCTTGGGACTTGTCAAAAGTTGATAAGAAAAAGTTAAAAGATTCTAAAGCTGCATTTGTATTTGGACAAATGAATGAACCTCCTGGTGCAAGGGCAAGAGTTGCTCTTTCGGGTCTAACACTCGCAGAATACTTTAGAGATGGTGACGGAAAAGGTCAGGGTAGAGATATTCTATTTTTTATCGACAATATTTTTAGATTCACTCAAGCAGGCTCAGAAGTTTCAGCATTATTAGGTAGAATGCCATCAGCTGTAGGTTATCAACCTACACTTGCAACAGAAATGGGTGCAATGCAAGAAAGAATAACATCAACAAAAAAAGGTTCAATAACATCTGTTCAGGCAGTCTATGTTCCGGCGGATGACTTAACTGATCCTGCTCCTGCAACTACTTTTGCTCATCTCGACGCACAAAGTGTGTTATCTAGAAAATTAGCCTCAATTGGAATATATCCTTCTATTGATCCTCTTGAATCAACTTCAAGGATTTTAACTGAAGAGGTTGTAGGTGCTGAACATTATTCTTGCGCACAAAGAGTAAAAGAATTACTACAGAGATATAAAGAACTTCAAGATATCATTGCTATATTAGGTATGGATGAATTATCTGATGAGGATAAACAAGTTGTTCACCGAGCAAGGAGGGTACAAAGATTTCTATCACAACCCTTCCATGTCGCTGAGCCATTCACTGGTGTAAAAGGTGAGCTAGTTGATATTAAAGACACAATCAAAGGTTTCAATATGATTATGGACGGTGAGCTAGACCATTTACCTGAATCAGCTTTTAATTTAAAAGGTACAATTGATCAGGTTATCGTTGCAGGTGAGAAATTACTTGAGGAGGTAAAATAATTACAAATGACTTTAGAAATTCTATCTGCAGAAGAAAAGGTTTACAGTGGAGAGGTCGATTCTGTAATTTTTCCAGGATCTGAGGGAGAATTTCAAATTTTAAATAACCACGCACCATTAATTAGTTCTCTGAAAAATGGAACTATAAAATATTCAAGTAATAAAAAAATTCATTCATTAGAGGTATCCGGTGGAATTGTTGAAGTATTGAATAATAAAGTGAATGCACTAATTGAAAAATAGCTGACATTCTGTCATGCTTTGTTTCTGGCACAGTTATTGTCTATTTCTATGGTAAAATGTTAATGTTATGAGTAAAATTATAGGAATAGATTTAGGTACAACAAATTCTTGTGTTTCAGTAATGGAAGGTAACGAGCCAGTTGTAATACCAAATAGTGAAGGAAAAAGAACCACTCCATCAATAGTTGCCTTTCTGGATGAAGGAAAAGGAGAAAGAAAAGTTGGGGATCCTGCAAAAAGGCAAGCTATAACTAATCCAAAAAATACAATAAATTCTGTCAAGAGATTCATGGGTAAAAAATATTCTGATATTAATGAAGAAAAAAGAAACTTATCATACGTAGTCGAAAAAGGATCAAATGATACTGTCAGAGTAAAGATTGGATCAAGAAAATATACACCTCAAGAATTGTCAGCCATGATACTTCAAAAAATGAAATCAACTGCCGAGGATTACCTTGGTTCAGAGGTTAAAGAAGCTGTAATCACAGTACCTGCATATTTTAATGATTCTGAAAGACAAGCAACAAAAGAAGCCGGTACTATTGCTGGTCTAGATGTTAAAAGGATTATTAACGAACCAACAGCAGCAGCTCTTGCTTATGGTCTTGATAAAAAAGATAAAGATCTTAAGATAGCTGTATATGATTTTGGTGGTGGTACTTTTGATATTTCTATTCTAGAACTTGGTGATGGAGTGTTTGAAGTAAAGTCTACAAATGGAGATGTACACCTTGGTGGTGACGATTTTGATAGTGTTTTAATTGATTGGCTTGCTGAAGAATTTAAAAAAGATGAAGGTATAGATCTAAGAGAAGATCCAATGGCATTACAAAGATTAAAAGAAGGAGCAGAAAAGGCTAAAATTGAGCTTTCAAGCTCGACTTCAACTGAAATAAACTTACCTTATATAATGCCTGTTGATGGTGTTCCTAAACACCTTGTTAAATCACTTAGTAGAGCAAAATTTGAGCAATTATCTCAAAAATTAATTGAAAGAACACTCGATCCGTGTAAAAAAGCATTAAAAGATGCTAAAATCGATGTTTCAGAAATTGATGAAGTAATATTAGTTGGTGGAACAACTAGAATTCCAAAAATTCAAGAAGAGGTAGAAAAGTTTTTTAAAAAGAAGCCTTCTAAGGGTGTAAATCCAGATGAAGTAGTAGCCGTTGGAGCAGCAATTCAAGGTGGTGTTCTTACAGGTGAAGTAAAAGATGTATTATTATTGGATGTAACCCCATTGTCATTAGGAATAGAAACACTCAACGGAGTTTTCACAAAACTTATTGAGTCTAATACAACGATTCCTACTAAAAAGTCTGAAACTTTTTCTACGGCGGCTGATAATCAACCTGCCGTTGAGATTCATGTTTTACAAGGTGAGAGACCAATGGCTAAAGACAATAAGACTATTGGAAGGTTCCATCTAGATGGGATACCTCCTGCACCAAGGGGAGTACCACAAATTGAAGTGACATTTGATATAGATGCTAACGGTATATTAAATGTATCTGCAAAAGATAAAGGAACTGGAAAAGAACAAAATATAAGGATTGAAGCATCTTCAGGACTCTCTGAAGAGGAGATAAATAAAATGAAAGATGAAGCTAAAGCTAATGCTGAGACTGATAAAAAGGAGAGAGATAAAGTTGATAAACTAAATTCAGCAGATGGCCTTATCTTCCAAACTGAGAAACAACTGAAAGAATTTGGTGATAAATTATCAGACGAAAATAAGAATGCTATTCAAAAAGATTTAGATAAGCTCAAAGAGTTACATAAAGATCAAAATATTGAAGAAATTGATGGTGCAATTGAGGCTCTGAATAAATCATGGGAAGGAGCTAGTCAAGAGATTTATAAAGCAACTCAAGAACAACAAGCAGGTCAAGCAAGTGAATCAGAACCAGGATCTGCAGATAGTAAGACTAATGAGAAAAAAGGAGATGATATTTCTGATGTTGACTTTGAGGAGGTAAAAGATGATGACAAGAAATAATCAATAATTACAATTTCCAGGAGTTCTAGGAAATGGTATCACATCTCTTATATTTTTCATACCTGTAATAAATTGAATCAGTCTCTCAAGGCCAAGGCCGAAACCTGAATGTTTAACGGTTCCAAATCTTCTTGTATCTAAATACCACGAGAGTTCTTCTTTTGAAACATTCATTTCTTGCATTCTACTTTCCAACATATCCAATCTTTCTTCTCTTTGAGATCCACCAATAATTTCTCCAACAGCAGGAAATAATACATCCATAGCCGCAACTGTTTTATTGTCATCATTGGATCTCATATAAAATGCTTTTATATTTTTTGGGTAGTCACTAACAATTACAGGATTTTTAAAATGCT
Source organism: uncultured Marinoscillum sp. (assembly GCA_902523065.1). Taxonomy (GTDB): domain Bacteria; phylum Bacteroidota; class Bacteroidia; order Cytophagales; family MED-G16; genus MED-G16. Next base: position 61,853 of record CABYXZ010000002.1, on the reverse strand, counting down.
TTTCAACTAGATACCGTTCGTGTTCAGATTGAAAATCAATACCCCATTCATCAACTTTAAAGTTAAACTTACCTTTTTTATTTGGCTTAGAATTTCTTAATATTTGAAAAGCTTCATCATATTTTACTCTTGTAAATTTATTATTAACAACTTGTTTCAATCTATGAATCAATGGGTTTTCATTTCTTTTTATTTGAGGTAAATTCTTTTCGGAATCTAACTCTAAATTTTCAAGAAATAATAAATCGGAATTGCAATTATCAAGAACATACTCTAAAATAAATTTTAACATTTCCTCAGCTAAATCCATATTATCATCAATGTCATAAAATGCCATTTCTGGTTCAATCATCCAGAATTCAGCTAAGTGCTTTGAAGTATTTGAGTTTTCAGCTCTAAATGTAGGACCAAATGTATAAACATCTGATAGTGCAAGAGCGCCTAATTCTGCATTCAGTTGACCAGAAACAGTTAAGCTTACAGGCTTTGAAAAAAAGTCTTTAGTATAGTCTATACTTTTTCCACCATTTTGTTCTAGATCTAGCGATGTGACTTTAAACATCTCACCAGCACCCTCTGCATCTGAGGAAGTAATTATAGGTGTATGAATATTTACAAACCTCTTATCATTGAAGAACTTATGAATAGCAAATATGCAAGCATGTCTTATTCTAAATATACTACTAAAGGTATTAGTTCTTGGTCTAAGGTGTGCAACCTCCCTAAGGAATTCAAAAGAATGTTTTTTTGGTTGTATAGGGTATGTGTCAGGATTTGATTCTCCTAATATCTCAACATTATTTGCTAAAAGCTCATATTTCTGATTCTTTCCAGAACTTTTAACTAAATCTCCTTCTACTCTTAAGGAGGAACCTGTATTTATTTTATCAATAATTTTCTCATCGAAAGTATTCATATCAAGAACTACCTGAAGACTATTTATTGTTGAACCATCATTTAAAGAGACAAAAGATACATTCTTACTTTTTCTGAATGTTCTCACCCAGCCCATCACAACAATCTTATTACCCTCATCTTTATTATCTAGATTGAATATTTTAGTTCTACCTTTTTTCATGATTTAATCTGGTAAAAAAACGATAATTTAATCTTATTTCAAAGAATAGAGTAATTATAATAAATTTGCATATAGAAATATTGATTTATGTCAAGATTAGAATTAAGACAAAACCTTAAACAAAAACTCTCACCTCAACAAATACAATTCATGAAACTTCTTCAAGTTTCGAATGCAAACATTGAGTCAGAAATTAAAAAGGAGCTTGAAGAGAATCCTGCACTAGAAGAAATTGAAAATAATGAAAAAGAAACAATTGAAAACATTGAAGAATACTCTTATAAAACATCTCAAAAAACAAATAGAAATTCTTATGATTTTTCTAGAGAATCAAATATTTCAAATAAAGAATCTTTCAGAGAAAATCTGATAATTCAACTTAACTATTTAGAATTAAATTCAGACGAGAAAATAATTGCAAAGCAAATTATTGGAACATTGGATAATGATGGGTATTTAAGAAGAGATTTAGAATCTATAATAGACGATATTGCCTTTTCAGAAAACATTGAATTAGAAGTTCGAGATGTCAAAAAAGTACTTTCAAAAATACAGAAGTTAGAGCCACCAGGTATTGGCGCTAGAAGTTTAGAAGAGTGCCTTTTAATACAAATTAATGCGATTGAAGAATTAGATGATATAAAATTAATTGCAAAAGAAATATTAACTCATTCTTTTGATGAATTCAAAAAAAAACAATTTGATAAAATCTATGAAAAAATAAATGAATCTAAAGAAAAAATTAAACTTGCATTTAATTTTATAAAAACACTTAATCCTATCCCTTCTGGTGGGACTGAAGATTTAAGTCATACTGAGTTTCTAATTCCTGATTTTATAATCAAAAAAGATGAAAAAGAATTTATGGTTGAATTTACATCTTTAAATAGAGAAGTAAATATTAATAGAAGCTACATAACAATGTATGACGAACTATCCAAAAGAAAGGAAATGGATAGTGAATCAAAAGAGTCTTATGATTTCATTAAAAATAAAATTCAGTCAGCTAAATGGTTTATCGAAGCTTTGAATCAGAGAAATTCTACTCTCAAAAAAACAATGAGAGCAATAATTGATTATCAAAAAAAATTTTTTACAGATGGGGATGAGAATGACTTAAAGCCAATGATCCTAAAAGATATATCAGAAATAATTAAGATGGATATTTCGACTGTAAGTAGAATTGTTAGTAGTAAAGTTGTTCAAACAGACTTTGGGGTTTTTCCACTTAAATACTTTTTCTCAGAGTCTAAGATAAAGAAAGGAGATGAGTATGTAAGTAGTAAGGTCGTTAAAAACTTCTTGAAAGGTGTCATAGATTCTGAAGATAAAAAGAATCCCCTACCGGATGAATTACTTGAAAAAATATTAAAAAAAGAGGGATTTGATGTCGCAAGAAGGACAATTGCTAAGTACCGGGAACAATTAAATATTCCAGTTGCAAGGTTAAGAAAGAGTTTTTAAAAAATCGAGAAGGAAATACCAATCTTATTCAAAGTTGGATTTTTATCAATATTTAATGGAAGGTTATTTTTCTCAAATAGTTCAGATAAATTCATCTTGTAGTATAAATTAAAGTTGCCTGATCCAACCTGCAGGGAAATACCATACTTTAACTGATTTAAACCAAAATCATCTTTTATTTTTGAGTGCGTCATATTGTTATTAACCTTATTTTTCACTTTTGTTGATGAATTTAATAACAAACCAATCTCACCACCAATGCCAATAAAAAATCTACCCTTATCAAATTTTCCAGATCCAAAATAGTATTTAAAATCTAACGGAACCATAATATATGTTCCTTTAAGAGAATTTTTTTTGGGAGAAAAATCAAGAGTATCAATAACAATTTGATTTATACCATCATTAGTTGTTGTATTTTTTAGTATCACATCATTTTTGAAAGACAACTTGTCAGACGATATACCAATACCAGGATTAAAAGAGAAATCATCACTCAAGAACATCGGTTTTGAATAGTAAAGATCAAAAGACCTTGACGACAATGCGTCTATCTTCATGGATGCATCTACATCACTCAAAGTTGATAATCCAAAATTAAGTTTAAGGTATCCTGGAATTTTAAAATACTCTGGAACAATACTTGATTTTTTTTCATTTTCACCTGAAGTATCTTCTTGAGAATATGAGCTTAATGATAAAGAGATAAATAATAAAAATAAAATATTTCTCATTGTTGTATTTATGCAACAAAGATAACTTTTATAATCCTAATCCATAAAAAATCTGATACTAGTTACTATTAATTGTTAATTTTACATATGGACTCGTAGCTTAACTGGATAGAGCACCTGGTTACGGCCCAGGAGGTTGGGGGTTCGACTCCCTCCGAGTCCTCACTTTATAATTATAATTTAGTTAATAGATTTTTGTTAACTATTATAGCATTCTGGAAGTTCATCAGAATTTATCTCAGCCATTTGTTCTTTCTACAACACAATGCAATTGAGGTTTTTATCATTTCTCACCTAATAATATTTCTCTTAAGAGATTATCAACTTCATACCTGTCAACTCCAATTTTCATTTTTGGATGATATAGTAGTCTTATTACATCTTTATCAATTTCTAAATAATTAAGTGTTTGTGTCCACGATGACTGAAAAATACTATTTGGGTATTTAGATGAATCCTTACCTAATCCAAGTGATTGAGTTAACTCCTCTCTTAATAAATGTTTCTGCCCAATATTATTTGCTCTGTAAATATCTACATACATATTACCCCTATTTAAACAATTTGATTCGTCCCACCAAATAGAGAATAAACCCCAATTAGAATCAACATAATTTGCTTGACTAGGAAATATTTTTGAATACTCATCTCCACTGCCGAAAAAAATATAATAGTTAGATTGAGATGAATCGTTTACTATTTGAATTGAGAAATTATCCGTAACTAAACTTCTAATTTCATTTACTATGATATTGAGTTCAACATTTAAATCATTTGAAATATCTCCCCCTACAAAAATATTCAGATCTGAACACCATTTTCGAGTGATCTCACTTGATGTTCCGTATTCAAATCCTAGAGCTATATCTTTAAAGTAAGAAATTACTTCTAAATCATACTCATCCAGTTCAATATTTACCTCATCATCATCACTACATGACAAAAAAATTAATAGAATTAATGTATATATGAAATATCTAATTTGAAGCGCCTTAAATACTTTCATTTAGAATTTTCTGTAATTCTTTGTACTTAGTAATTGCGTCTTCAATACTTGAGTGAAATGTTTTGTCAAGTAATAACTTTATTTTACCAGCATAAACCTCATCCTTAGTGAATTTTAGATCAAATTCTTCTGGTTTTTGATTTGTTCTCTTTGAAATTTCAATTCTTGATTTTATGACTAGACCGTCTATAGGTATTTTACATATAAAAGGTTTATCAATACTACTTCCATCAATTTCAATTAAATTATTTAATGGAATACTGTATGAAAATGTCTCTTGTGAATCTGAAATCAAATTTGTAATTTTTTGATCCTCCCCCATAAATAAAAATTTGAGGTTTTTAGGGTTAGAGTTGTTAAGAGAAAAAAAATGGGTAAGAACATTATATGAGATAGTAGGTTTTTGATTAACGTCATTTTTTTTTATTGATTTCCTATCTGTGACATCAGATCTTCCTGCTCCACCACCAGATAAAGAAGACTGGTCATCAACTGACTTTGATCCTCCACTATCGACATAAGATGAACCAGTCTGCACAGCAGTCGTGACCTTTGAACCCGCTTGATTTCTAGAATTATCAAAAGTTTCATTTGAAACATCCTCAGAGCTAGAATTCATATTATTAATATTCTGAATGTTTTTAACCCTTGATGCAGTATAGTATATTTCTGATTCTTTCTTATTTATTATATTGAATGAAACTTCATAAATAAGTTTCTTCTTTGTCTCTTCATACAAATTCCATTTGGTTTCTACACGAACAAATTCATTTTCAATGAAATTACCGTTATTGAAGATTATAAAATTAATAACTGTTAGAAAATTGATAATAATCATACTACAATCTAAAAAAAGAAAAGAGAAAATTCAAAAAAGGAATTTTAATGAGATAATTTTATGGCTAAATACATTTTGAAATTGAACAAAAAAATTTTACTTCTTTTTGCCTTATCCTCAATTCTCATAAATTGTGATTACAGTAAATCAAAAAATAGTGAGAAAAAAATAAAAAAAGATCTTATCGCTGACAATGATAATGGTGGTTTATTTATGCCTGATGGATTTGGAGCTATAGTAGTATCTGAGGGAGTTGGACCTTCAAGACATTTGGCTGTTAAAAATAATGGAGATATTTATATAAAACTTAGAAAAGCATCCGGAAGAAATGGTAATGTAGCACTAAGAGACAATGACGGAGACGGGAAAGCAGATATAGTTGAAAGATTTGGGGATTATCCAAATGATGGGAAGTTTGGAACCGAAATGAAAATAAATGATGGATACCTTTATTATAGTTCAGAGCTTGTTATTTATAGACAGCTGCTTGATCCTTACGAACTGATACCAAAAGGTAAACCTGAAGTAGTACTTGTTGATCCATATCCAATAAGATGGCATAACGCAAAATCATTGGCTTTTGATAAAGAAGATAATATGTACGTAACATTTAGTGCTCCTACAAATGCATGTGAAGACTGGGACACTAAACCAAATACATACTCAACTGAAAATGTTAAAGGGCAATACCCATGTGAACAATTGGAATTACTTGGAGGAATATGGAAGTTTAATAAAAATAAATTAGGACAATCCCTAAAGGATGGGATAAGATACGCAACTGGTATTAGAAGTGTAGTTGGTTTAACATGGAATAATGAAGTGAATAGCTTGTATGGTGTAAATCATGGCAGAGATTTTCTTCACAACCATTACCCTCAGTACTATTCTAAATGGGATAACACTGTCCTTCCGGCAGAAGAATTTATGAAGATTGAAAGTGGAGATAATTATGGTTGGCCTTACACTTATTACGATCATTTCCAAAATAAAAGAATGCTTGCCCCAGAATATGGAGGTAATGGTAAAATAGAGTCAAAAGATTATTCTAATCCAATTATGGGGCTCCCTGCACACTGGGCTCCTAATGACTTACTTTTTTATACTGGAAATCAATTTCCTGAAAGATATAAAAATGGTGCTTTTATTGCTTTTCACGGATCAACAAATAGAATGCCCTATCCACAAGCAGGATATGTAGTAGGTTTTATTCCATTTGAAGAAGGAGTTCCAAAAGGTGAAATGGAAATATTTGCTGATGGTTTTATTGGAAGAGAAGTTATCAGCGATATGGAAGAAGCTGAGCACAGACCGATGGGATTAGCACAGGGTCCAGATGGTTCTCTTTACATATCGGAATCAAAAAAAGGAAAAATATGGAGAATAATATTTAATGGTAGTAAAGAAAGTTTTAGTGATCAAAACTTAGTCTCAATGAAAAATAGAAGAATTAGTAAATCAAACATTAAACAACCGGAAGAAGGGTTAGATATTATTAATTAATTCATTTATTTATTTTGTCTTTATATAGACTAGTTATTAAATCTATAATTTCTGGGTTTAGTAATGTTGACGTATCACCGAAATTATCAAATTCTTTACTAGAAATTTTTCTCAAAATTCTTCTCATAATCTTACCTGATCTTGTCTTAGGAAGACCTGGAACAATCAAAATATTGTCAGGCTTAGCTATTGGACCTATATGTTTTGTTACCGACAACCTAATTGAAGAAGAGTAATCATATCCTGATTTCAGGTTATTTATGATTACAAAAGCAAATATTCCCTGACCCTTAATTTCATGAGGGTATCCAACTACTGCAGATTCAACTACATTTACATCTTGATTTATTGCATCTTCAACCTCGGCAGTACCTATTCTATGTCCTGAAACATTAATAACATCATCAACCCTACCAAGTATTCTGTACATACCATTGTCATCTCTTTTTGCACCATCACCCGTAAAATAATAGCCTTTAAATGTTGAGAAATAAGTTTCCTTACATCTCTTATGATCACCATAAGTTGTTCTTAATATAGATGGCCATGGAAATTTAATACATAAATTTCCTTCCCTATTATTTTCCTTGATTTCATTTCCATCATTGTCTAATAAAATTGGCTGAATTCCAGGCAATGGTAATGTTGCGTAGGTTGGCTTACAATCAATTACGTTTGGTATTGGAGAGATCATAATTCCCCCTGTCTCAGTTTGCCACCATGTATCAACTAGTGGACATTTTCTCATACCTACTTTCTCATAATACCATTTCCACGCTTCCTCATTAATTGGCTCACCAACTGAGCCAATTACTTTAAGAGATCTAAATTCATATCCATCTACATATTTATCACCATATGACTGAAGAGCTCTAATAGCTGTTGGAGCAGTATAAAATTGATTAACATCATACTTATCAATAACATCCCAAAATCTGGAAGGAGTAGGGTAATTAGGTACACCTTCAAACATTATGGTTTTTGCTCCAGATAAAAGTGGTCCATACACAATATAACTATGACCAGTAATCCAACCAACATCAGCAGTACACCAATACGTGTCGCCTCTTTCATATTGAAAAATATTCTCAAAAGAGTATTGACTATATATCATGTATCCACCACACGTATGCACTACACCCTTAGGCTTTCCTGTTGATCCAGACGTGTATAATATAAACAATAGATCTTCTGAATCCATCATTTCTGCAGCGCAGTAATTTTTTACACTTTTTATAAGGTCCTGATACCAGTAATCTCTTCCTTCAACCATTTGAATTTTAGAATTTGTTCTTTTTATAGTCAAAACACTTTTAACTGAAGAAGACGTTTTCAGCGCCTCATCAACTACATCTTTTACTGGAATAGTTTTATTACCTCTATAATTACCGTCAGAAGTAACAACTACTTTTGCTTTACAATCATTAATTCTATCTGATAACGATTTTGCACTAAAACCTGCAAATACCACTGAATGCACAGCACCTATCCTAGCACACGCTAGCATTGAAATTGCTGCCTCTGGAATCATAGGTAAATAAATTATAACTCTATCCCCTTTTTTAACACCAAGAGCTTTGAGGACGTTTGCAAAGGAACAGACTTGCTTAAATAATTGAGAATATGATAACTCTTTATTTTTCTCATTTGGGTCATTAGGCTCCCAAATAATTGCTGTATCGTTTTCATTTTTTTTATTTCTCTCAAAAATATTCTCAGTAATATTCAGTTTACCGTCAAAAAACCATTTGACATCTGGGTCTTCAAAGTTCCAAGAAAGGATATTGCCTGGTTCTTTTCTCCAAAAAAATGATTTAGAATATTCAGACCAAAATTCTGCTGGATCTTCTACGCTTTTTCTGTAATCTTCTTTGTATTGAGATAAAGATTTAATCATAACTATAAAAGTTCATTCGCTAAGTTAGCCAACTTTGATCTTTCTCCTTTTCTTAATGTTACATGTGAATATAATTGCTGGCCCTTGAGCTTATCAATTAGATATGATAAACCATTACTTTGTGAATCAAGGTACGGCGTATCAATCTGATTAATATCTCCAGCAAAAACAATTTTAGTATTTTCTCCTGCTCTTGATATGATTGTTTTTACTTCATGGGGGGTTAAATTCTGGGCTTCATCAATAATAAAGAAAATATTAGAAAAACTTCTTCCTCTTATATAAGCTAGAGGTTGAATAATAAGTTTTTCAGAATCAATCATATTTTTAAGAACTTTAAACTCCTTTGAGGTTTCGCTATATTGGTTTTGGATGTATTTAAAATTATCCCATAACGGCTCCATGTATGGATTTATTTTTGAGGAAATATCTCCAGGCAAATACCCAATATCTTTATTACCGAGAGGAACAATTGGCCTAGCTACAAATATCTGTTTGTAATTTCTTCTCTGGGATATTGCAGCAGCTACTGCAAGTAAAGTTTTACCTGTTCCAGCAACTCCATTTATTGATACAAGTGGTATTTTTTCATTTAATAGAGAATGAATAGCAAAGGCTTGTTCAGCATTTCTTGGGGTTATACCAGAAACTGAGGTCTTTTCAATCCTACATATATTACCTTCATCAGAATCATGATATATTAAAGCAGATTTTTTTGAATTTTTTAGTACATAATAGGAATTGTCGGAAAGTTTTTTTCTTGGAAAGATATCTTTTTTACTAATTGTGTTATTTAAATATATTTCATCAATTGTTCCTGACTTTATGTTTTCAATTACCTGACTTTCATATTCTAGAGAATTAAGATTTTTAATTTTACCCGTAAGATAATCTTCAGCATTAAGATTTAGTGATTTAGCCTTAAGTCTAAGGTTTATATCCTTCGATACTAAAGTAACTGTTTTATCTTTTTCTTCTTTCTGTAGATTTAAAGCTGAATCTAGAATTTTATGATCATTTATTTCATCATGAAAAATATTATTTTTTGTTTCTTGATTTACTAGAATTTTGAATTTTCCTTTTGTCTTGCCATTTAAAGGAATCCAATCACTAAGCATTTTCTCATGCGATAGTTTATCTATCATCCTTATAAATTCTCTAGCTTCAAAATTTAGGGTATCATTTCCTTTTTTCATATGATCTAACTCCTCAAGCACTGTAATAGGAATTCCAATATCATTCTCCTCAAAATTCATAATTGAATCATGGGAATATAATATTACTGAGGTATCTAGAACATAAATTTTTTTTCTTTTCTTAACCACTTATATTCTACTTTAGGACGCCTTTATACATTTTAATATATTCTGGTAATATTTTCTCAATATCATAATTTTTTGCACTCTTAAGAGCATTCTCTTTAAATATTTTTAAATTTTTATCGTCTAAAATATCAAGAGATTTTTTTGACATATCCTCTACATCTCCAATTTTACATATATATCCAGACTTTGCATTTTCAATCAATTCAGGTAGACCACCTGCATTTGAACTTACAACCGGAACTGATGAAGCCATAGCCTCTAAAGCTGATAGACCAAAACTTTCTTTTTCGGAGGGCAAAAGAAAAAGATCAGCTTGAAATAATACATTTTCTACATCTGGAACTTTACCAATAAAGATAACATCATTTAAAGAACAAAGTGTTCTGGTTAAAGATTCAATATTTGCTCTTTCAGGACCATCACCTATCATTATTAATTTACATCTTTTCTTTTTCCTTATTTTACAAAATACGTTAATTACATCTTGGATTCTTTTTACTTTTCTGAAATTAGACGTGTGTATCAACAATTTATCACCTTGATCACAAAACTTAGATCTGTAATTATTCTTTTTGACAGAGGTATATTTTTTAAGATCAATAAAATTAGGGATGACATCTATCTTATTTGTAATATCAAATGTTTTTTCTGTATCATCTTTTAAACTTTGAGAAACAGCAGAAACTCTATCCGATAAATTAATAGAATGATTAATAACCGGTTTACATGACGGATCTTTTCCTACTAGAGTAATGTCCGTTCCATGAAGTGTAGTAATTACTGGAATATTAATACCCATAGTCTTCAAAATCTCTTTAGCTAGAATTGCAGCAGAAGCATGTGGAATAGCATAATGAACATGTATTAAGTCAAGTCTTTCAAACTTAACAATTTCAACTAGCTTACTTGTTAAAGAGGTTTCATAAGGTGGAAAATCAAATAATGGATAGTTTTTAACTGAAACCTCGTGATAAAATAAATTATCACTAATTAAGTTCAATCTTGCTGGTTGAGCATAAGAAATAAAATGAACAATATTACCTTTCTCTGAAAGAGACTTTCCAAGTTCTGTTGCAACTACTCCACTTCCACCAAAAGTAGGATAACATAAAATTCCTATCTTCATCAAAATCTTAAAGATTTAAAATTTGCAGAATAAATAAATATTATCTTCATTTCAAGTATCATTACTAATTTAACAAATTTTCAATCTATCTTTAAGATTAATTAATATGATTTGTAAAAATGAAGTTGCCATCTTTTATAAGACTTCCTAATAACAGAAAATTTAAATTTTCTCCAAGACATTATGACCCCGTCAAAGATGACATAGATCAAAGAGTTTCAGGAATAAAAAATTCAAAAAAATATTTTAGCAGATCCAAAAAAAGTGAACAATTAAGTAGTTCAAAATTACAAATAATTATAGCATTTTTTCTTTCATTTTTTATTTTTGGCTGGTTATATGCGGGTAATAAAATTTTTATTTTTGTACCTCTATTTTGTATTTGGTTATTATATAAAAATTTCATAAAAAAGAAATGAGTAGAATCAAATTATTACCAAAAGCAGTTGCAAATCAAATTGCAGCTGGAGAAGTAATTCAAAGACCAGCTTCCATAGTTAAAGAGCTCATTGAAAATAGTATTGATGCAAATGCAAAAAATATAAAACTAATTGTTAAAGATGCAGGTAAAGAATCAATAACTGTGATTGATGACGGAGTAGGTATGGACAAGGAGGATATTAAAAAATGTTTTCTTAGACATTCTACATCAAAATTAAAAGTTGCAGAAGATCTTTATAAAATTAAGACAATGGGTTTTAGGGGAGAAGCCCTTTCTTCAATATCATCAGTAGCAGAATTAAGAATAAAATCCAAAACCAAAACATGCAAAATTGGTAATGAAATAGTTATAAAAGACTCAAAAGTTTTAGAAGAAAAAAAATCTGATATACAATCCGGAACAATAATCAACGTAAAAAATTTATTTTTTAATATACCGGCAAGAAGAAATTTTCTAAAATCTAATAATGTAGAGCTAAGACATATCTTTGACGAATTTATTAGGTCTGCTCTATCAAATCACAAAGTGAATTTTATTTTAATAAATGAGGAGGCTGAGGTTTTTAACTTAAAAGAATCAAATCTTAAAAAAAGGATAACTGAAATCTTTAGGAAAGGCTATGAAAAAAAAGTTATTGAATGTAACGAGGAATTTGATGGTATTGACATTACTGGATACATAGGTAAGCCTGAAAACTCAAAAAAAACAAGAGGTGAACAGTTCCTCTTTGTTAACAACAGATTTGTAAAAAGCACCTATATTGGACATGCTATATATAAAAGTTATGAGGGTCTGATTGACGAAAAAAAGTACCCTTTTTATATCATATTCATCAATCTAGATACCTCAAAGGTTGATATTAATATACATCCAACAAAAACCGAAATTAAATTTGAAGACGAAAAGTTAATTTATAGTCTTGTTAATTCAAGCGTTAGAAAAACAATCGATAAATACAATATATCTCCATCAATAAACTTTGATGCTGACGTCAACTTTCTCAAGGAAGCCGTTTCAACTTATGATACCAATAGAGGAAAACTTAAAAATTCAACTGATATAAATATTAAAAGAGGGAATGATTGGGATGAAATATTTGAAAATATTAAATCAGAAAATAAATCATCCTATCTTTTTAGTGATAATGAAGAATCTGTTGTAGATAATAAACCAGTTCAGTTCCTCGATAAATTTATATTTAAACAACTCGGAGAAAAGCTTCTTGTTTTCAACCACAGAAATTGTCAACAAAGAATAATATTTGAAAAGTTTGAAAAAGGAATAAATAAGTTTTCTCATACTCAACAAAACCTATTTCCTCAATATATTGATTTAAATAAACCCGACTTCGAGATAATGAAAACCATTATTGAAGATATAAGATCAATAGGTTTTGATATAGATTATTTTGGAAAAAATTCAGTGGTTATTAACGGAATCCCAGCAGGTATAAATGACGTTAACGAAAAAGATTTAATTGAGGGATTTATTGAAGAGATAAAAAATAATAATGCAGATATTATGAGTGAAAGAAGAATATCTATTCTTAAGTTTTTCTCTAAAAAAGTAAAAATTATAACTAGCAAAGTTTTAAGTGAAGAAGAAATGAATCTAATTATAGATAAATTGTTTGCATGTAAGAATCCAAAATATACGCCTGAAGGGAAACAAAATTATATAGAATTAGGTATTGAAAAAGTAGAAAATTTATTCTAATGTTTAACCTAACTCCAGCAGCAAAAAACATACTAATAATTAATGGAATAATTTTTCTATTTACAACAAACTACGTCATCGAGTGGTTTGGACTTCGATACATATTATCTCCAGATTTTAAACCTTACCAATTTCTCACTTACATGTGGATCCATGCTGGAATTGGACATATTTTTAGTAATATGTTCGCGGTTCTGGTCTTTGGTCCAATACTTGAGAGGGTTTGGGGTTCTAGAAAATTTTTTATTTTTTATTTGATAACTGGTGTTGGGGCTGGTGCACTGTACTCTGGAGTTAATTTTGTTGAAAACTTTAACCTAGAAAATAAAGTAATGAGATACACATCCCAACCATCACCAGAATCTTTTAGAAAATTAATACTCGATGAATCAAAAGAATATTATAATCAGTTATATGATTTTATAAACTCTTACTCCGAGAATCCTGAGTCATCTCAGTACATTGATGAAAGTATTAGCATTGCAAGAAGCATTCTAGAAGGTAAAAGTAATATCCCTATGGTCGGAGCATCTGGAGCAGTTTTTGGTATATTGTTGGCATTTGCAATGTTATTTCCAAATATGGAATTATATATGCTTTTCTTTCCATTTCCTATAAAAGCTAAATATCTTGTTTTAGGATATGGTATTTATGAAGTTTGGAGTGAACTGAATAGAATGCCTGGAGACAATGTAGCTCACCTTGCTCATCTAGGAGGTATGCTCATTGGATATATTATTTTAAGATACTGGAAAAATAAAAATGGAACCTACTACTAGACATGGCAAATTTTATTATTGAGGATATTAAAAAAGCTTGGAATAAGAGAGACAACGGGCTCGTCAAGATAATACTAATTAACATAATTGTCTTTGTTAGCATTAATGTTGTGCAGGTTATATTAACAATATCTGGACTATCGAACTTTTTTACGATGTTCATTAATAAACTTATGTTACCTGCTTCACTTGGTACATTTATTCTCCAACCCTGGTCTATAATAACATATTTCTTTCTTCACATGAGCTTTATGCACATACTTTGGAACATGCTTTTCCTTTACTGGTTTGGAAAAATAATTTATGATAATATTGGAAATAATGCATTAATATCTCTCTATGTACTTGGAGGTATAATTGGAGGATTATTTTATATGGCCATTTATAATATTATTCCTTACTACGGAGATAGAGTATCGGAATCACTTATGTTAGGAGCATCGGCAGGAGTTTTTAGTGTTGTTGTTGGATCTGCAACATTAATGCCTAACTACACATTTCATCTTCTACTGATTGGTCCGGTAAGAATAAAATATATAGCTTTCTTTTATGTTCTTCTATCTTTTTTTGATGTAGCGGGCACCAACGCTGGAGGAGAAATAGCACATCTTGGAGGAGCCTTTATAGGTTATATATTTATTAGGCAGTTACAAAATGGGATTAATATTGGAGAAGGTATCATTAATTTTATCAACTTTTTCACCGAAAAGAAAAAAGAAAAAAAAGAAAAATTTCAACAAGAAAATGATGAAACAACACAAGATGAGGTAGATAAAATATTAGATAAAATATCAGAAAGTGGTTACTCCAGCTTGACATCAAAGGAAAAGGAAAGGTTATTTAATGCAAGTAAAAAACAGTGAAAAGAATTTTATTTATTACTTTATTTTTTTCACTTTCATGTACCAATACTAAAATATCTAAGCAAGAGGAGATACTTCAAATTGATGAATCTCAAGCGAGAGACCTTATAAGTTTATCAATAGACTGTGTTGACAAAAAATTTCCATATAAAATTGGATATAGATTTATTAGTGAAGAATGGATAAAACCTCATTATGAGATAACCCCTTCATTTTATGGGTGCTGGGATTGGCATTCTGCAGTACACGGACACTGGGCAATGGTAAAGATTCTAAAAGAATATCCAAATATTCCAGAAAGAGATAGCATAATAAAAAAATTAAAAGATAACCTTACAAAGGAAAATCTAAATAGGGAATTTGAATTTTTTCAAAAGGATTTTGCAAAAGGATTTGAGAGGACGTATGGATGGGCTTGGCTTATGAAACTTTACTCTGAATTATTAAACTGGGATAATGAATTTTCAAAAGAATGGGCAAATAATCTAAAACCACTAGTTGAACTTCTAAGAGAAAGAACAATTACTTTTCTTGATAAACTTTCTTCTCCGTTGAGGCCTGGGACTCACTCAAATACAGCCTTTTCTTTTTCACTCATGGTAGAATACGCCTTGGTATCTGATGATGTCAAACTATATAACAAGATAAGAGAGTACAGTATTAAAAATTTTTTACCAGATAAAAATTGTCCAGTAGCATATGAGCCATCTGGAACAGACTTTCTATCACCTTGTCTTGCAGAGGCTGCATTGATGTCAACCATTTTAGATAAAGAAGAATTTAATATTTGGTTTAAAAATTTTATTCCATCACTAAGAAGATCTGAATTCAAAAATATCATTAATCCTCCAGTCGTGTTAGATCCTGAAGACCCTGGAATTGGGCATCTAATCGGATTAATGTTTCACAGAGCATGGACATTAAAAGATATTGCAAGTAATATAGATAACGACGATAATAAAAACTTTCTTCTATCAATATCAAATGTTCACTCTAAAAAAGGTTATGAGATTATGTTTGATAGTGGTTATGGTGGTGAACACTGGTTAGCTACATTTGCCATTTATAATTTCTTGAGGTAGTTATTATCTCTCTTTCTCTAGATAAACAGTTCCTACTAATTTGTCTCTTCTTCTCACATAAGGAGTATTATAATACTCTACGGGTGTTATCTCGTAGAAATAAAAATCTGTCTTAACAATATCCGATGAATCAATATTCATTCCATTCCATACCTTATCTGAGGATTGGATAAACGACTCGTGAATTAATCTCTGATACCTGTCATATATTTTAACCTCAAAATTCATATCCTCAATAAGAATATTTTCATATTTTATTAAGAAAAAGTCGTTGAAGTCATCACCATTTGGAGTAAAATAATTTGGTAGTTTATACTTAGGAACTCTCAGGTTTTCCACATATATGTAAATTTTTCCTAATTTTTCACATCCTTCATAATCACTCACACTATATGTAATTGTGTCAAACGGAATTGGTGATTCATCATAGTTATATGTAATGGTCCCATCAATATTTGAAATTGCATCACCAAATTTAGGACCTGAAATTATTTTAACACTTGTTGTATCAATCTCAGAGTCAGGATCATAATCGTTGTCTAACACAGAAATAACTCTTGAATTGGCAGAACTCCCATCAACGATTATTGAGTCATCACTAACAACTGGACAATCATTTTCATAATTTACAATTATTGTAACAGTGGCTGTTGAATCACAAAGTGCAAAGCCGTCAACAACATCAGTTAACATATACTCAAAGGTAACAATCTCCGGACCAGGTGCAGGGATATCATCAGGTGCACTGTAGGTAAAAGTACCATCTTGATTCCAACTAAATCCACCAAGTGAAGGGGGTGTAGTTATATTAATTAAGAGATCATTACCTTCAACATCAAAATCATTAAAAATCAATGTAGAATCAATTATTTCTCCTTCATTAATAGTAAATATATCGTCAACTGGCACTGGACAATCATTTACTGGGTTAATACACAATTTAACGCTTACAGTTTGACTTTTTAAACCTGTATCATCAACAACATAATATGTAAATGAGTCAGATGTAGATTCTCCTCCGTCATGTGTGTAAATAAAGGTACCATCTGGATTTAGTATCAGGGTGCCATGTAGTGGGTATTCAACTAGAACCGTAGTAAGTGTCTGTCCTGTATCAACATCATAATCATTTGATAAAACACCATCTTCAGATAATACCATCTGAATAAACCCTCCCTCGTCGATACAAGGAAAACTATCAGGCAGAGCTACCGGTGGAGTGTCAGGAACAGGATCTATTCTTATTGTTACAGTTACGGTATCCCATACACTACACTCACCATCATTAAGAAGATATGTAAATTCATCTATAAAATTTTCACTATCATCATGCGTATAATCAAATGAACCATCAGAATTAAGCACAACCCCTCCAAACGAAGGCGGGTCAAGAGGTTTTATTTGTAAAATGTCACACGAATTTTGATCAGTATCATTTGATAGCACACCATCAAAAGGACCAATATTTAGAGTGCTTCCCTCATCAACTCCTGAGTAAAGATCATCATTTCCAACCGGGCACTCATTCTCAATAATAATTCTTGTTGTATCACTAACCTTTGTAGTATCTTCTCCATCAGTAACAAAGTATGTGAAGAAAGTTTCGTCAGGATCATCAGAGCAGTCGTGATCATAAGTGAATGTACCATCATCATTTAATACAAAAGCTCCGTTGGTTGGAGGTGTATCTAATATGACTGTTAAAATATCTTGTGGGTCAGGGTCTGTGCAATTGGAAAGCACCCCATTCGTTAAATCTGTAGTTAGAACTTCATTTTCTAGTATAATAAATTCTTCCCCCTCACATACAGGTAATCTATTTTTTATGGTAATACAAACTTCTGTCTCCTCGGAGAAACCTGGTGGAGGACCAGGTTCACCATCATAAGCTCTGTATGTAAAGCAAACCTCATTTGGAGCGTCTGAACCGTCGTGAATATAAGTGAATGATCCGTCTTCATTAATATTTAATGTTCCAACAGGAACATTTTTAATTATAAGGACTTTTAGATCACTGTTTAGGTCAGCGTCTGAGTCGTTAGAAAGTATTCCATTGAGCTCATCAACAACCAAAGTTTCTCCCTCGAATACAGAGTAGAAATCATCTACTCCAACTGGTATATCGTTAACTCTATTTATTATGATAATAATTTTTGAAGAAACAGCACAACCAGAAGGATCAATAGCCATGTAACTTATGCTATCAAGTGATGTTTCAGATCCATCATGCTGGTATAACAATCTACCACTAGGGAAAATCTGTGTTGTACCATGATTCTCATAACCTGAACTTATAGTATCTTTCTCAGCTCGTAGGTTGTCACCGTCAACATCTATGTCATTCAAAAGGATGCCTAAGGTATCAAGTGTTGCGCCCTCGTCAATGTAGAAAGTGTCTCTAACAGCTTCAGGACAATCGTTTACGTTAATTGGAATTATTATTATTTTTCCGTAGCTATCACTTTCACATAGCTCACTCTGTATCTTATACTCTATCGTGTCTCCAAGTTGACTTCCATCATGATAATAGGTAAATTTTCCGTCAAATTTTATCTCATTATTATCTAAAGCTCCGTTAACTGGAAGAGTCCAGTCACTAACAAATATGGTATCTGCACCTCCGTCGTCGTCATTTAATAAAACTCCACATAAGGTCCTGTCATATCCAGAATCATATAAATAAGTACCATCAACCCATTTCCAACCCCCTTTCTCTTCGAGATAGTAAGGATCTGAAGTATCTTGATACAAGCCAAAATGAAGATTTTCAGAAATTGCCTTAGCAGAAATCATTTTAGCAACAGTATCGTTTTCATCAAAGGTCTTCAGCGTAGCTAAATATCCTCCCTGTGTCTCTGCGTGAGCTTTAGCATCAAACCATTTATATGTTTGATTAGAGACAAAATAAGTGTGGCCATCAAACTCTCCAATCTTTTCATATCCAGATTTTGAAGTAATTATGCTGTTCACTTCCAATAGGTACCTCTGGTTAATTGTATCTTTATTATCATTCCATTTACCAGAAGTTAGTAACTCACCAATATTCTCATTATTATCGTTATCGTTTGGTTCACCAGTCTCCCAATTTTCATATTTTGATCCGATGTTAAGAGGTTGAGTAGAGCAAGAATCGACAGTAAGAGTATCCCCTTCAGTAACATAGTACACATCGTCCTCAACTATAGGACAGTCAGGAACTGGATTTATTGTTATGTAAACGGTTGCCGTATCTTTACAATTAGAGTCATCTATTATATACCTCAGAGAGTCTAGAGTGGTCTCTGAATCATCATGAATATATTCAATCCTTCCGTCTTCACTAATAGTTGCAACTCCATAGAGAGGTTCAATGTATAAATATGCTTTTAAATCGTCTCCTTCCTCATCTGTATCATTAGTAAGAAGTCCAGGAGCATCAAAAATAACAGTGTTTCCTTCATCCACATTTAATGTGTCATCAACAGCAATTGGACAATCATTTACAGGATTAATATTAATAGTAACCTTTCCAAGGTCAGTACACTCACCGTCAGAGAATTCATAAATGAAGTTATCTTGGAAGTCCCCATCCTTTCCGCTATGAACGTAAGTGAACGATCCGTCGACATTGAAATCAGTCAAAACTCCATCGTCGGGAGCGTTAATAAGAGACGTTGAAACACCATAGTAAAGTTTTAACACATCATCTTCAGAAACTGCATCACCAATAACATACAACTCATCCATCCTACCTTTGAAAAAGTTTCCAGAGACATCTCTACCCATCAGTAGCTGAGAAGAAACTGCAGATAAAGAAGCATTATTAAGGTCTTCAGAATATATCTCTTCTTTGTTGAGGTAAACTTTATAATTATTTCCATTTTTTACTAATACAAAATGATTCCACGAAGCTAAGAGATCAGTGGTGCCTATAGTTGATAGAGGCTTCACAGAGTAACCAGTCCCATTACCAATTCCTATCTCTAATCTGTTATTATTAATTCCAATCTTGAGCCCTTTTTCATTTCCGTTAACAGAAAAGTTTAATAGTGTTGCATTACCAACTGGACCGATGTATGATCTAAACCACCCAGAAATAGTGTAACTAGACCTGTTTAACGCTAATATTTGATCTGATACATCAACATAAGATTCAATTCCATCAAATTCAAAAGCATTCCTGTCGTGTGGTGGCTGGAACCTATCAGGAACTACATCGGGTGCGTTAGGGTAGTCTACTAAGTATGCTGGTGAAGTACACTTTCCTCCCAAAGCTGCTTCACAGTTTGTAGGATTATCTAAACTCAAGGTATCAGGAACCCCTCCCATCAACAACCCATCAAAGTTGTTGCCACTTTTGTCGTCTGCTTCCTTTCTTACAAGAAATGTAGGAATTATCACACCATCAACATCTAAATCGGGACCTGGAATTGTGTCATAATACTCGGACATAGAATAAAATGCTATGAGATTATTAGTAATTTGAGGTCTTGAACCTATATCTATATCAAAATCATTACCCATTACTGCTGGGAAAATTCTATAGGTTCCCTCCATACCCCCACCTAATCCTGTTATAGTTAATGAATCGCCCTCATCAACAGTATAGATGGTATCATTTGCTTCGGGACATTCATTTACCGAAACAACGTTAATATACACCTTTACTTCCGCACATTCCCTCTGCATATCACCCATTATGTATGTAAAGGAATCATGAGTCTGTTCTCCCCCGTTATGGATATAAGTAAATGAGCCATCTGGATATATCGTATCTCCCAATATTACTCCAAATATCGGCTTCTCAGCTAGAGCTACATTTAAGGTGTCGCCCTCCTCATCAATATCATTCAATAATACACCCGTATATTTACGACCACTATTTTTAATATCATACATAAACTGGTTATACCCCAAATTTGCTTCATCTGCTACTAAAGCACCGCCCTCGTTTACTGTGAAATAATCTGTCAGTCCTTCGGCACACGCGTTGTCAGGACCAAAAAATAGCATAATTGAATCAACTGAACAGCATGGTTCACCACCAATTTGGGGTACATCACACACCTCAACATAAATTCTATCACGTACATTTCCTCCTCCATCGTGTTCATAAGTAAATGATCCATCTTTATTCACTTGATAAGATTTAGCATGAGCAGGGGGAGGGTATCTAGGTTCTCCGTTTGGTAAAAGTATCCAGTTTTTAGAGCTCTGATTAATCTCAAACATTTCTATATGATCACCGTCTGGGTCTTTATCTAACTTTATAGCTCCACCAAGAGAATCTCTTGATAATGTTCCTCCCTCATCCATATCTAAAACCCATACCCATCCTCGACTATCATAAACTGTTAAGGTGTCTCCGGAGGTAGAAGATACCTCCACACTCTCAAGAGTGACAAGTTCACCATACGTTGGTGAAGTTTTCATCGTATCTGTGAAGGGAAAATACGTACTTATCGGAGCTCCGTTTAATAGGCTCAAACTGTTATATCCATTTGCCCTTGTAACAGGACAATCATTCTGCGGAATTACTCTAATTTTTACTGTATCAGGGTCGCTATCACAGATCCCATCATTTGCGTAGTACAAGAAATAGTCCATTTCATCCTCACCTCCTCCATGAGTGTAGGTAAACGATCCATTCTCATTTATTGTTACTGAACTTTTATCACTTTTTGAGCCATCCGCTAAAACCTTAGGATCCGAATCCTTGTATGCGTATAATTTATCACCATTTATGTCTGTGTCATTAGCTAAAAGGCCACTAGCGGAGTCTACTACTAACTCTTCACCCTCAAGTACCTCATAAAAATCTGTAGTAGTTACAGGGCAGTCATTTACATTTATAACCACATCTCCCGTTACTATGTCATATTCACCATTAGAATAAAATATTTGAAGACTGTAGGTAAAGTTATCCGATTTAGGTGATGAAGAGCCGTCATGGGTATAGGTAAAGCTTCCGTCTTCAAAAAATTGAAATCTATTTGTTCCATTTGTTATAGCAAGATTTGGACTATCTCCTATAAAAGCCTTAGCTGAAGCAGTTGCTGGTATTGGGTCGTTAACTAGTACACCTAAAGCTGCAGAAATATTAATTGTTCCTCCTACTGTCACAGTAAATGTATCAGGAACTGCTTGTGGAACTGTATTATTAATGAGGATTTCTACATCCTCAGTATCATCACAATTTCCACCGTCAGTCACTTTATATGTAAAATATACAGATAATGGGTTCGAACCTGTAACATATTGAGGCGCTGTGTACTTCAATATTCCAGAAGGCGAGACGGTTATTGATCCACGAGATGGTGAGGTAAGAAGTTCAAAGTTTAAAACTGGATCCAATCCAAGAATATACTCCTCGTCTTTAATCCCAATTGTTAGATCTACTTCAACTGATTCACCCTCATTTACTGTTATTGAAGCATTATCTGCACGTGGACAGTCATTGATCGGATTAACGGTAATTCTTGCACTTGAAGTTGCCGTAAATCCATCCTCATCAGTAACTCTATAATTAAATTCAACCTCACCACTTGGGACTTCATCACCACCCTGAGTATAAGTAAAAGTTCCATCTTTACAAACACCATAGATGCCGGTTGTAGGACAAGTAACTAATCCTATATTTGGAGGCATTGTCATTTCAATAGTTAAATTAGAACCTTCTGGGTCGTAATCATTAGCAAGTAAACCAAGCGATGCATCGTCAATAATAAGTTCACCGCCTTCGTCAACGCTATATGCTCCAGAATATACGTCTTCAACTGCAACTGGTGGGTTTTCATCGTCAATTATTTTTATAATTTCTGTTTCTCTAAACACGTAAGATATATTTTCTGAGGGTGGTACATCCGAAAAAGTATTATTTAATTGTATCACAATACTTTCGTTAGGGTCTTGAATGTTGTCATCTATTGCTGTTATAATTACCTCTGCAGTTGTATCACCGGCTGGAATGGTTACAATTTCAGTCTGGTTACTTGAGAAATCAGAATCTTTCTCTGCTATTAAGGTCGTTGTGACAGAAGGATCAAGCCCCTCATAATTTAAGGCAACCTTTGAGTCCTTGTCGAAGGGTCTTGAAAGAGTAATAGTTAATTTAGCAACACCACCATCCTCATCAATAGAGTCCTTATCAAGAGAGAAAGTAACTTTAGGTGGGTCGTTATCTATTACAGAAAAAGCTATAGAATCATTTCCTACCTTTGTATTTGGAGGACCATCCTTAATACCAGTTGCTTTAAAGTAAAAAGTCTCTGTTTCCTCATACTCAGCATCATCATTTGCAGAGATATTAAAGTCGTTAAAGGTAGTTCCATCATCAATCTTGACAATAGAAGTAAAGTTTACGTCGTTGCCGTCAGCATCACCACCTGTCATTCCAATATAAACCTCAATGTCTTGGGATTGAGGCGAAGGTATCTGCAATCTCAATCTCGTTGTTGGTTCTCCTTCTTCAAGAAGGAAGGTATCTCCAGACACTAGTTTAAGACTGACAATAAGATCATCATCTAGAATTTCAATCTCCCTATCATCATTTATATTATCAATTGTACCTACATTTATTGACGTAATCTCAGCAACAATTTTTTCGTTGGGCTCTACTTTAGTATCGTTAACAGCAGTGATTGTTAGAAAGCCAGATGATTCTCCAACAGGTATAGTGATTATATTATCTGTCGAGTTCGTTAAATTTGAGATTGTAAAATCATCACCTAAACCAGCAACTCCAGAAAAGGTTATCGTTACATTTGTAGTAGAAGTAGCATTTACAATGGCATCAGAAGCATCTTTTAAGGTTACTGTAAGCCTTGCGGAACCACCAGCTTCCTCGATTGTTAATAAATCAGCTGAAAGGTGAGCTATAGGCTGGGCATAGGAAGAGATCCCAATTATGAGAAACGATATAACATATAAAAAAAGTGATAAATTCCTCTTCATTTTGTGTACATACAATCTACAAATATAAAGATTTAGCTTAGGCATACGAACTAAATACCTACTAATAACGACCTGAAAATGGTAAAATTTTAATTTTTATTAGCTAATTGACCACAGGCAGCGTTAATATCCTTACCTCTACTTCTCCTCAAACTTACATTAACCCCTTTTTTTAGAAGATAACCGATAAATTTTTCTGTTTTTTCAAAAGATGATTTCTGAAATTCAAGTCCCTCTACCGCATTATATTCAATGATATTAACTTTTGAACTTAGATGTTTTGTGTATTTATACAGTTGATAGGCATCTTCAATGCTATCGTTAACATCTCTTAGTAAAACATACTCGTAAGTTACCTTTTTCTTCGTTTTTGAGAAGTAATATTTGAGAGAGTCTCTAATTTCCTCTAAAGTATTTGACTTTCCTATTGGCATTATTTTTTTTCTTAACTCCTCATTTGCAGCATGTAATGATAAGGCCAGATTCACCTTTACATTATCATCTGCCAATTTTCTTATCATCTTTGAGATACCAGATGTAGATAAAGTTATCCTCTTATAAGACATGTTAAGTCCTTCCTCAGAAGTTATAAAGTGTATTGATCTCAAGACATTTTTATAGTTTAATAAAGGTTCACCCATGCCCATGAATACTATATTTGTAAGCGGTTGGTTATGAACCTCTAAACATTTTTTTAAGATATAAACTACCTGTCGGTAAATTTCAGATGCAGATAAATTTCTTGTAAGACCCAGAGTACCTGTAGCACAAAAACTGCAACTCAATGAACAACCAACCTGCGATGAAATACATGCAGTCATTCTTTTATTTTTAGGAATCAAAACTCCCTCCACAAAATTACCATCATGAAGCTTAAACTTTGTCTTTATGGTTCCATCTGAACTTTCCTCCTCAACGTCGACATCTAAACTATTTATAAAAAACTCTTTGTCAAATTTTGATCTATCCTCAAGAGAAACATTAGACATATCCGAGAAAGATGAACAGCTTTTATTCCATATCCACGAATATACCTGGGAGGAGACGAATGAGCGTATATCGTTATTAGCACAGAAACTTTTTATTTCTTCCTTAGAAAGGGTAGTAATATCTTTTTTCAAAATAATTTAATATCTAGCAAAGATATTAAAAGCATATCTTTAAAAATTATGTATTTTAGTTTAATATGAATTTTGATAAAATAGCTAATTTAATTGGAAAATTCTGTTCTAGACTATCTCTTCTTCTTGTTATATTAGTATCATCAGATGTATTTTTAAGGTATATCTTTAACTTTTCTACAGCATCTCTTTATGAACTGGAATGGCATGTTTTTGCAGTAATATTTTTACTTGGATCTGTCTACACTTTACACATTGACGAACATGTTAGAGTAGATGTATTTTATAATAAATTTTCAAAAAGAAATAAAAAGCTTGTTAACTTAATTGGTAATCTTATATTTCTAATTCCTTTCGGTATTGTTATCTCATACACATCTATACCATTTGTTGAAGATTCTTATAATATACTAGAGTCAAGTCCTGATCCTGGAGGTCTACCGTTTAGGTTTTTAATAAAATCAGTGATTACCGTATCATTTTTCCTACTTTCTTTTGTTGGAATTATTAAAATAATTAACTCATTAAAGGGTTCAGAATAATGGAAGCTGCAGGACTAATCTTATTTCTAATAGTTATTATTTTAATCCTTATTGGATATCCGGTTGGCCTCACGTTAGGTGGAATATCAATCATTGCAGGACTGATTTTTTTTGATATTGATTTCTTCTATCTCGTATCACTTAGAATTTTTGGCATAATGAATAATTTTGTGTTGTTAGCAGTACCATTATTCATATTCATGGGATTGACTCTGGAAAAATCAGGAATAGCTGAAAAACTTCTTGAAACCATGGCTATTTTATTTGGAAAAATTAGGGGTGGACTCGCATATTCAGTTGTTATTGTAGGTGGAATGTTGGCAGCATCAACTGGAATTGTTGGAGCTACAGTAGTTACTATGGGATTGATCAGTCTTCCCACAATGTTAAAAAGAGGATATGATAAAAAAATTGCCACGGGGGTAATAGCCTCTTCTGGAACGCTGGGACAAATAATCCCCCCCTCTGTGGTTTTAGTTTTACTAGGAAGTGTATTAAATATTTCAGTAGGTGACCTTTTTACCTCCGCACTTCTTCCTGGTATTACTTTAGTTTTTTTATATGTTATTTACATTGCTTTAGTTTCTCTCATTAGACCAAAAATGGTTCCATCAATGCCAGAAGATGAAATTAAAAATTTTAGAAAAAATACAAGTAACACTGAACTTATAAAAACATTTATCCTACCATTTGTGCTTATATTTTCCGTTTTAGGTTCAATTTTTTTGGGAATAGCATCACCAACTGAAGCAGCAGGAATAGGCGCTCTGGGAGCAATAATATTAAGCTATTTAGAAGGAGGATTAAATTTTAAAAAAATTGACTCAATCTCATTAGATACAATGAAATTAACATCAATCGTATTTATGATTCTTTTAGGTGCAACTTCTTTTTCTCTTGTCTTCAGAGGTCTAGAGGGTGATAAATTTATTATTGATATGATTTACGCATCAAATCTTTCTCCTGAAATGTTTACCATTCTGGTACTAATGATTGTTTTCGTGGCAGGTTTTTTCATAGATTTTATTGAGATAATATTTATAATAGTTCCAGTTATTACTCCTATACTAATTGCATTAAATATTGATCTTTTATGGATAGGAATTATGTTGGCTATTAACCTTCAAACATCTTTTCTGACGCCTCCTTTTGGGTTTTCTCTTTTCTACCTAAAGAGTGTATCGCCAAAAGAAATTAAAACAACAGATATATACGTTGGTATTATTCCTTTCGTAATTATTCAGTTGGTATTTTTAATTTTTCTTTTCTTTAACCCTGACTTTATATATCTAATACCGGATTTTTTAAAAAATTACAGCTCATAATATATTTTATCACTTACTACTGACCAGTCTTTAAATTTTACTCTAAAATCTTCATATGCATCAAATATTTTTTTGCTTTTTGGATCTTTATCTACCATTTCTTGAAGCACTTCATTTGATTTATCTTTAAATGACTTAAGCACATCCTTTGGAAAGATTTTCAGCTGAACATTTTCCTCATTTAGTAATTTATTTAAATAAACACTGTTTTTTGAGTCAAATTCACATTGCATCCAAATATTTAAAGACTCTATTCCCTTTTTAATAATTTCCTGTAAGTCACTAGGAAGAGATTGAAACTTACTCTTATTAACAATCATTTCTAGAACCCCTCCTGGTTCATGCCAGCCAGGATAGTAATAATATTTTGCTACTTGATAAAAACCCATGAGATAATCGTGGTAGGGCCCAATCCACTCTGTAGCATCAATGACCCCTCTTTCAAGATTTGTGTAAATTTCGCCTCCAGCAACTGTAACTGCTGTACCACCAGCCTTTGATAGGACCTTTCCTCCAAAACCTGGTATCCTCATTTTCAAACCATTTAGATCATCCATGGACAGTATCTCCTTATTAAACCATCCACCCATCTGCATGCTTGTATTTCCTCCTACAAACGGTATAAGATTAAACGGTTCATATATCTCACGATAAAATTTATATCCTCCACCAGATATTATCCATGAATTCATCTGTTTTGAATTCATACCAAATGGAACAGATGAAAAAAACTGACCAGAAGGAATCTTTCCAGCCCAATAGTAAGAAGCGCCACTACCCATCTCAATTGCACCATTACTTACTGCATCAAATGATTCTAAACTAGGAATTAATTCTCCGCCACCATAAACCTTAATATTCAATCTACCACCAGACATTTTTTGTACCCAGTCAGCAAAGAGATTACATCCTTCTCCTAGAACAGGCATGTTAGGAGCCCAAGTTGTAACCATCTTCCAATTAAACTTTTTATTGAAATTAATATTAATATTTTGAGTCTCGTTCTTATCTTCATTTGTTAAACACGATGAAAGAAGACTAGCTCCTGAAAGAGTTACTAGAGATTTATTGATAAACTTTCTCCTATTTGACTTTTTAACCATAGCTGTTTGTTATTTCAATGTAAAGTACGAAAAATATTCATTTAAAGAAATTAAATATTAAATTGCCAAACCCTATAATGAAGAAAAAAAATTATAGTCTTTTATTTATTTTCATTACCATATTCATAGACATAACAGGTCTTGGTATAATTATTCCAATTATTCCCTCCCTTATATCAGAATTAATTGATGGGTCTATAAGCGAGGCAGCAACCTACAGTGGTTGGCTTATGTTTTCCTATGCCTCTTTACAATTTTTATTTGCTCCAGTATTAGGTGGATTAAGTGATCAATACGGGAGAAGGCCTGTAATTTTATTATCATTATTAGGGTTTGGAATAAATTATATTGTACTCGCTGTTGCACCAAATATTATGTGGTTGTTTCTTGGAAGAATATTTCAGGGAATTATGGGAGCCAGCCTAACAACTGCATCGGCATATATAGCTGACATAAGTACACCAGAAAAGAAAGCACAAAACTTTGGTCTTATTGGAGCTGCCTTTGGTCTTGGGTTTATCCTTGGCCCGGTAATAGGAGGTTTTCTAGTACAATATGGATCTAGAGTGCCATTTTATGCAGCCTCTCTATTTACAATTATTAATTTAATATATGGATATTTTATTTTACCAGAGTCTCTTAAAAAAGAAAACAGAAGAAGGTTTGATATTAAAAGAGCAAACCCGATTGGTACACTACTCTCACTAAAAAGGTATCCATTGATTTGGGGTCTATTGATATGTATTGTTCTATTTAATATAGCTCAACACTCAAAACACAGTACGTGGTCATTTTTTGTTATTGAAAACTTTGGATGGGATGAAAAATTAGTAGGATATTCACTAGGCTTCATAGGATTACTTGCAGCAATAGTTCAAGGTGGGTTAATTAGGCTTATTATCCCAAAATTAGGAAAAGTTAAAAGTCTGTACTTGGGAATGACTTTTTATATAGCTGGACTATTTCTTTTCTCCATAGCTGACAAGGGATGGATGGTTTTTGCTTTTGCTATACCACTTTCGCTTGGTGGATTATGTGGACCAGCTCTACAAGGCATAATGACAAATAACATTCCTGACAATGAACAAGGTGAGTTCCAAGGGGGTATAACAAGTCTAATTAGTTTGACTTCAATCGTTGGTCCATTAATTATGACAAATCTTTTTTATTTTTTCACAAATGACAAGGGAGCAATTTATTTTCCTGGAGCACCATTTCTTCTTGCAGCAATAATTTCAACGCTTGGTCTAATTGTAGCAATTAAATTTCTGAATAAATCAGATCTAAAGACCTAGATATTAATCCAGTAATTTAGTTTTAAAGCTAATGATCTATTTTTAAGATCAAATAGATTTGAGCCCTTAGCAAAATAATTATCTGTGAAAACAATATAAATATCAGATAAAGGTTTAAAGTTCCACCTTAATCTGGTATTTAAATTTATGTTATCAATTTGACTATTATATTGAAAGAAGGTGGTTAAAAAAAGTTTAGTGTTAAAACTCACCTCAACTTTTGATGAATAAGATGATAGGTTTGAATTAGCATAGGGCAGTAAAATTTTATTATTATTATATGATAAATCAATATTTACATATGGAACAATCCTGTAATTAATCGATAATCCATAACTATAAAGGTCACCGTTAAAAAATCCACCAATACTGGAATTTAATTTAAAAGAAAACAATCGTTGATTACTACTATTGTATGATATAGTTCCTCTGTTATAATTGTATCCAGATTCAGATGGAAGAAACTCAATTCCTGTTCTTGTTGGGTCGAAATCATATAATAATAAAGTATATTCTTTTTGAAATTGAAAGAAAAAACCTGACCTATTGTTTAAAGAAATAGAATATTTTAATTCGAGCTTCTTATCTGTGTCACCATAAATGGGATGATTATAAAATTCATAATCTACTTCAGCGCCATGATTATTAACTAATCCTGTTGACGGATAAAAAAGATACCTAATGGAAGGACTATAGTAAAAAACATTTTTTCTCATAATAAATCCAACCTCAGGATTGTAATTTTCTGCTATCTTACTAAAGTAATTCATTATCCTTAATCTTGAATTAGTAAACATTAGCTTGCCTCCATAAGAATACGTATTTTTTGTTTTTAGATTATCAAAGGTTTTATTAAAATATAAATCTGTTGAAAAATTTGTATTTGTACTTAATAGCTTTAACTCAACACCAGCTACCCTATTAAATGATTGTGAGAAATTAGCATCATTATTAATAGGTTGTTTATTGATTAAAAATGATGAAATTCTAGAATTAGTAAAAATCCTTCTTTCTATAACTGCCATCCCATAATTAATTGAAGGTTGATTGATCGAAGAGAGTTTCTGAGTCTGCATATTAAGTATTCCGACCCTGTAGTTCTCTCCAATTTTACCACTTAACTTTGTACCAAAGATTATAGGATTTTGAATGTACTGACCCTGTGTTGAATCGTAACTTATACCAATCCTTCTTGAGAAGAATGGCTTATTTGTATCATCTCCAACATCTGAAAAAAGATCAGAATTTTCTATAAAAAATTGTCTTTTTTCTGGATACATAAGTTCAAATCGAGTAAGATTTGTCCTTTGTGCGTCTACCTCTACTTGAGAAAAATCAGGATTTAATGTTAAATCTAAATTTAAAGAGGAGCTTAAACCAACATTTAGATCAAGTCCAAATTCAGGTTTAAACTTTTTATTATTAAAACTAATTTTATCATCAAGACCACTACCAGAAACATAAGGTATTATAACTATATTTTTTCCTGGTTTAGGTAAATCAGAATCAAACTCTATTTTTCCTGCGTAGGATAAATTATACGGAAAATACCCTTTCGGTATTGCTGTCCAATTAGACCATTCACTTCTGGCTAAATTATTTCTCCCAATATTAAAACCCCATACTCTATTTCCTTTATTGTACCTTAATGATCTAAATGGAATTGATAATTCAACAATCCAATAATCCTCATATTTTTTCACATAGGATTCCCATTTTGTATTCCATGATATATTAAATACTCCAGGCATTAACGCAGCCCCCCCTTTTGCTATTAATGATTCTCGCTGTACTCCATATGGGTTGACTCCAAAATTAAGAGCATTTTTTTGATCGTTATAAGTATCGAAAGTAATTGATATTGCCTCATTATTTGGACCTTGGTAATCTCTTTTGAGAGAATTTACAATATATCTTTTGGGGACAGAGTCATACATTTTTCCAGACAGATAGAGTCTCTTATCTGTAAATGCAAGTCTTACCTCTGTTATTAATTCTGATGGAATTGAGTCATTTGGAAACTGTTGAAAAAAATTTGAAGCGATCTCAGAATTTGACCAAAATTTTTCGTCAAGTATACCATCTAATCTTATTTCTTCATTTGTTTTAAAAATTTTAATTTTTTTATTTGACCTAGCATCAACACAAAAGCTAGATAATAGGAAAATAATTAAATAGATATTATAACGTTTAAGGTTCACAATAAAAAATAATATAAAACAGATAATGGGATAAATAAAAATAAAGATAAAAAATGATAAATAGGTTGAACTATATATTTATCCAGTAATTCACTTTGAAAGCAAATGATCTGTTCTTAAGGTTCATAAATAGAGGGTTCTCAGCATAATAATTATCAGTGTAAACTAAAAACATATCTGATAGTGGTTGAAACCTCCATTGAAATCTAGCATTAAGGTTTATGTTGTCAAGCTGGTTATTATATTGTAAGTATGTACTTAGAAATAAGTCTTTTGAAAAACTGATATCAATTTTTGAGTCTAAAGAAAAGAAGTCAGCAGATGAATATGGGCTTGGAAATACTAAATTATTATACTGACTACCTAATTCAACATTTAAGAATGGCGGGGCTTTGTAATTAATTGTTCCACCAATATTTTTTATGTTTCCATTAAAAAATTTGCCGGCCTTACCATTTAATCTTAGAGAAAAAAGCTTTCTCTCTGAGGATCTAAAGTAGAAAGTATAATTTGTGTAATTGTAATCAGAATTTGCGGCAAGAGCTATACCATCAGATCTTGAAGGATCAAAATCATATAATAATTTAGTATAAATCAAATTGGTCTTAAGAACCAAGTATGCAGATGACTTAAACCTAAAGTTATAATCAATATCAATATCATAATCAGTTAATCCATTCAATTTGTTTCTATAAAACTCATAATCAATTCCAGGTCCATGAGTATTTATTGAACTATTCTCAGGAATGAATTTATACTGAAATGATGGACTAAGAAATAAATAATCTTTCCTAGGAACAAATCCAACTTCTGGATTAAAGTTCTCACCGACTCCATAGAAGTATATATTAGTTTCGTAATTTCTTTTCTCATAAGATGCATTAATTCCATAAGAATTGGAATTTGCTTTATTATCTTTTTCTAGAGATTGATGATAATAAAGTTGTGATATAAACCTTGTATTATTCGACTGCAGTTTTGACTCAAATCCAATAACTCTATTAAATTCATCCAACTCGTGGGCATAATCTTTACTCTCATCGTTAAAGAGTGACTGTTTATTAATTATAAATGATGAAATACTAGAGTTCTTAAGAACATTCTTCTCCAATACA
The DNA here is from genome assembly GCA_902523065.1 of uncultured Marinoscillum sp. GTDB lineage: Bacteria > Bacteroidota > Bacteroidia > Cytophagales > MED-G16 > MED-G16. Next base: position 29,366 of record CABYXZ010000002.1, on the reverse strand, counting down.
GCCATTCCATAATTGTATGAAGGAATTCCACTGTTTGAAAGTTTAGATGTCTGCATATTAAGTACACCAATTCTCAAATCTTCAGATAATTTTCCAGACAATTTTGCTCCGTAAATAATTGGATTTTGAACGTATTGGCTTGTTGTAGAGTCCCTTGCGATGCCTATCCTTCTTGTAAACATTGGTCTTGACTCTCGAGAACCAAGGTTTGAGAATAAATCTGCGTTATCTGTAAAAAATTCTCTCTTCTCTGGTAAAAAAAGTTCAAATCTTGTTAGGTTGGTTCTCTGTTCGTCAACTTCAACCTGAGAAAAGTCAGGGTTGAATGTCAAATCTAAATTAAGGGATGAACTCAGAGCCATCTTGAAATCAAGACCTGCATCAAAATTAAAATCTCTTTTTGGTAAGCTAACTTTGTTCCTTATACCAGACCCGGAGACATAGGGAATTAATACCAAGTTTTGAGAAGATTTTTTTAGTGGATATTCAAATTCGATTTCACCAGTCATAGATAAATTGGCAACGGAATAACCAAGAGGAATAATTGTCCATACTGAATTTTCGTTTATTTTACTATTTCCTCTGTATGAGTTAAAATTCCATACTTTTGAACCTTCCTTATACCTTATAGAGTTGAAAGGTATTTTAAATTCTGCAATCCAATATCCTTCATATAGTTTTACTTCAGAAAACCATTTTGTATTCCAGTTGATGTTGAACCAACTGATTCCTCCACTACCTCCTCCTCCCATACTGTAGCTACCTTCACCTCCATTAGATAATAGTGCCTCTCTCTGCACACCGAATGGGGAAAGGCCAAACATATACCCATTAGTTTCGTCTTGAAATGTATCAAAAGTAAATGACATATAATCGATTGATCCACCTCTAAAGTCTCTCTTTAAATCTCCTACTATAAATTTCTTAGAAGATATGTCTTCCATTTTTGCTGCTATGTAGATGTATTTATCATCATAAGCTACTCTGAATTCAGACTGTAACTCTGCTAAAATTGAGTCACGTGGAGAGTATTGTACAAAATCAGAACTTACTTGTGCCTCATCCCAAAATGACTCAGTGATTTGACCATCCAGTACTATTTCTTCTGAAACTTTTTTTGCGAAAATTTTTCTTTTTTCGGCTCTGGAGTATGTTGTAAGAAACAAAAAGGAAAATATTAATACTATGGGTAGATTGAAGTTCATTATAACAAATTACGTAATTAGATGTTACTTGTTAAAAAAACTTTCTATAATGTAAAAAAAAGAGCTTATTTGTTCAGCTACAAGTTTATCCAATAATTGAACTTTAATGCTAGAGATCTATTTTTTAAATTAAAAAGGTCCGAACCCTTGGCAAAATAATTATCAGTATATACCAAATAAATATCAGATAAGGGTTTGAAATTCCACTGAAGTCTTGTGTTTAAATTGATATTATCAATTTGACTGTTATACTGAAAAAATGTTGTTAAAAATAATTTTGTATTAAAGCTAACTTCGACCTTTGTTGAGTAGGAAGCTAAGTCAGAACTTGCGTATGGTAATTTAATCTTATTATTATTATAGGAAAAATCTATGTTTACGTGTGGAACAAAACGGTAATTAATTGATAGACCATATGAATATATGTCTCCATTAAAAAATCCTCCAACTTTTGAGTTTAAAGTAAAATAAAATGGTTTCTGTCTATTACTAGTGTAGTCTACTGAGTATCTAGAATAGTCATAATCAGTCTCAGCTGGTAAATACTCTACTCCTGTTCTTGTTGGATCAAATTTTTCGAGTAGGAAAGTGTAACTTTTTTCATAATCAAAGGAGAATCTAGAGGAGTTATTTAGAGTTATTGAGTATTGAAGCTCTAATTTTCTATCTGTATCACCATAACGAGGATGATTATAAAACTCATAATCTATTTCAGGTCCATGATTATTGACCTTACCTACATCTGGATAAAATAAATATCGAACTGAGGGACTATAAAAAAAAACATTTTTTCTATTGATAAAACCTACTTCCGGATTATAGTTTTCTGAGACTTTACTAAAATAATTTGTGACCCTTATTTTTGAGTTAGTATAAACAGCATTTCCTCCCCACGAGTATGAGTCACTTGTTTGCTGATCGTCAAAACTTTTATTATAGTAGATATCAGAAGAAAAGTTGGTGTTATCACTTAAAAGCTTCAACTCTATTCCTGCAACTCTGTTAAATGATTGAGGAACAAAATTTTGATTATTTAAAGGTTGTTTATTTATTAAAAAAGTGGATAATCTTGAATTTGAGAATATTCTTCTTTCAACTACAGCCATACCATAGTTTATTCCTTGTTGATTTATAGATGATAATTTTTGTGTTTGCATATTTAGTATGCCAACTCTATAATTTTCTCCAATCTTTCCACTTAGCTTAGCTCCAAAAATTATGGGGTTTTGGATATACTGCTCTTGTGTAGAGTCGTAGGTTATTCCTATTCTTCTAGAAAAAAAAGGTCTATTCCTATAATCTCCAACATCAGAGAAAAGATCAGAGTTTTCTATAAAGAATTCTCTTTTCTCAGGATACAATAATTCAAACCTAGTCAAGTTTGTTCTCTGCTCATCAACTTCTACTTGAGAAAAATCTGGATTTATGGCTATATCTAAATTAAGAGATGATGTTAACCCAACCTTGAGGTCCAAGCCAAAATCTGGATTAAATTTTTTGTCTTCTTGTCCAATTTTATCATCAAATCCACTTCCAGATATGTATGGAATTAAAACTACATTTTTTCCTGAGAGGGGAAGCTGAGAGTCAAACTCAATTTTACCTGCATATGACAGGTTATACATATTATATCCTTTCGGTATTGTAGTCCAATTTGATCTTTCGTTAGTTGCTACATTATTTCTCCACACATTAAATCCCCAAATTCTACTATCTTTCCTGTAACGTAATGATTTAAATGGAATCGAAATCTCTACAATCCAGAAGTCTTCATACTTTTTAACAAATGATTCCCACCTAGTATTCCAAGAACTGTTAAACCAACTAAGACCGGTAGAACTTCCTCCTCCACCTCCCCAAGTACTTGTACCGCCCTCAGAAATGAGAACTTCTCTTTGAACATTGTAAGGTGTTATGCCAAAATTAAATGCATTTTTTTGATCATTATAAGTATCAAATGTAAATGTTACAGACTCATTTTCAGGCCCTCCGAAGTCTCTCTTCAATGAGTTAATCAAATATTTCTTTGGAACAGAATCATACATAATTCCTGACAAAAAAATCCTTTGGTCTGTGTATGCTATTCTTACCTCAGTTATCAAATTCGATTGTATTGAGTCATCGGGGAATTGTTGAAAAAAATCATCTATTAACTCACATTCTAACCAAAATTTTTCATCTAAAACTCCATCAAGGACGATGTCCAAATCTGTTTTATAGACTTTGATTTTTTTACTAGAAAAAGAAAAGTAAGGTGAACTAAATAATATCAGAAAAAAAAAGATTACGAAGGGTGTTTTTAATTTCATAATTATTACTTACTTAAATAATTCTTATCGGAAATATAATCTAACAGAAATTATCTTTTAATTAGATCAACAAATACAGGTGTAGCAACAAAAATAGATGAATATGTTCCTACTATAATTCCAATCAGTAAAGCAAATGAAAAACCACTAAGAGAAGGACCACCAAATAAGAATAAAACTAATACTACAACAAAAGTTGTTAATGATGTAATCAGTGTTCTGCTAATAGTTTTGTTTATAGATTCATTTACAACGGGAATAACTTCACTTCCAGCCTTTATACCTAAATTTTCTCTAACCCTGTCAAAAACAACGACAGTGTCATTTATAGAATATCCAATAATTGTTAAAAGAGCAGCTATAAATACTTGGTCAACCTCGTATGATAAACCAAATAAATTAGCTATTGAAAATGCAGATAAAACAAATAAAGTATCGTGGAAGAGCGCAACAACAGCACCTGTTGAAAATTGCCACTTTCTAAATCTTATCAAGATATAAAGGAATATAGCAATTAAAGCAAGTACACCTGAATAAAGAGAGGAATTTTGAATATCGTCTGCAATTGTTGCGCCTACCTTTGATGAACTTGATATAGTAAATGTATTTTCATCAACCATAGTATCGTCTTCATTGAATTTTAAATTTGTAATTCCTGAAAGACCTCCAACAAGAGATTCCTTTACAATAACGTCTGCATCATCACTATCATCGTCAATCAGGTATGAAGTTGTGATTTTTAAAACATTGTCTGAACCGAAAGTTTTCACCTCAACTCCTTGGTTTTCAAATGATTCCTGTAAACCAGTCTCAATAAGAGTTGGATCTTGTTGTGAATTAAAAGTAACTACATATGATCTTCCACCCTTAAAATCTACACCAAGAGTTAATCCAGATAAAATAAAGGAAATAAGCCCTAAGCCTATGAATGTGGAAGAAAAATAGTATGCAAATTTTCTTCTACCTAAAAAATTTAAATTAATTGCTGAAAGAAAGTTTTGAGAAAAAGGAAAAGAAAATCTTAATGAACTTTTATCACCTTTTCTGCTAAAGTATTCGACAATAACTCTTGTAATGAAAACTGCAGAAAAGAAAGAACAAATTATACCAATTATTAAAGTAACTGCAAATCCTTTGACCGGTCCCTGACCAAGATTATATAAAATTAATCCAACTAAGAAGGTTGTAAAATTAGCATCAATAATTGATGTGTAAGCTTTACTATAACCATTTGATATGGCTTGTTTTAAATTAGCTCCATTTCTAATTTCTTCCTTGATTCTCTCAAATATTAGAACGTTTGCATCTATCGACATACCGATGGTTAGAACTATACCGGCAATTCCAGGAAGGGTAAGTGATGCAGAAAGTTGAGCCAGAATACCTAGGATAAAAAATATGTTAAAAAACAATGCAAAATTTGCTACAATTCCACCACCAGAATAATAAAATATCATAAAGACAAGAACTATTATTAATCCTGATACGATAGATCTTATTCCCTGAGATTGTGCAACTTTACCTAGAGTTGGACCAATAACAACATCTTCAACAATTGTAGTAGGGGCAGGTAATGTACCGGCTTTTAAAATGTTAGCCAAATCTTGCGCTTCTTCAATTGTGAAGTTACCAGTTATCTGAGAGTTACCGTTTGGAATCTCATTTTGCACAAATGGAGCCGAATAAACAAAATCATCAAGAACAATAGCTACTCTCCTTCCTATATTCTGAGATGTTAATCTTCTCCATTCTTTAGCACCATTAGAATTCATTTGCATGGAAATAGAAGGTCTAGCACTTTGATCAAGATCCTGTCTAGCATCTGTAATAACCTCACCAGTTAGTGGTGCCTTCCCTCCTCTAGAAGTCCTTATCACAAATAACTCAATAACCTCTCCATCAATATCCGTAACCTGACCATTTGCATCAGTGATACTGGTAAGTGGTTTCACTGACCATAAAAATTTAATATTATTAGGAATTAATTGTCTTATATTTTCATTTTTAATAATGGTATTGATCTGTAGAGTATCTTCAATATTATAAAATAATCCTCCAAAATCAGTTCTTAAGTTCCCAAGAAGGGGAGACGAATTATTAGAAGGCTCTTGTGATAATGAATCTGGATTTTGATTTTCATTTAATTCAGAAACATCAGAATCTTCAGAGAATAAGTCTTCCAAATCACTATCTTCACTTTGAGAGTCTTGCGGATTATCATTAATATTTTCTCCTCCAATTATATTTTGAGATGCAGCAAACTGATCAATAACCTGAAGTGTTTGAAACACCTCATTCTCAGAAACTTCAGCAACTTCCCAAAATTCAAGTTTAGCTACACCCTGTAAAAGTTTCCTTACACGTTCAGGGTTGTCTACTCCTGGTAATTCAATCTGTATTCTTCCTGTTCCTTGTAGTCTTTGTATATTTGGCTGTGAGGTTCCAAACCTATCTATTCTTGTTCTAAGAATATTAAATGATCTATCAATGGCACTCTCAACTTCCTCATTTATTATATCTAAAATTTCACTATCAGATGTATCAAAACCAATTCTACCTCTATTTGATACGGTCGCAAAAATAATTGATAAATCTTTGTCAGGTGCAATTGATTTAAATTCACTGTAAAACTGAGAAATAAAGTTTGTTTGTGTACCTCTTACTACCTCTCTTGCATTATTTATAGCGAGCAAGAAATCTGGGTCTTTGCTATCTGAGGATAATCCAATTAAAATATCAACAGGGGATACCTCAAGTGTAACGTGCATCCCACCTTGAAGATCAAGTCCAAGATTAAGCTCTGACTCCTTTACTTCTTTATATGTAAAATCAGTTAGTAAATAATATACAGGCTTATTCCATATAGAATCTAGATATTTTTGCTTTTTCTGGAAGTCAATATTTCCATCTAGATCTCTCGATTTTTCAGTTGCTTCTCCTTGTATTCTCTGAGAAACAAAAGTAAACTGCAGATAATAGATCGATAAAAACGATATTATTATGGTTAAAAAGTAAATAAGACCTTTATTTTTCATATATATGATTAAAAATCGGTTGACAAAAGTATTGAATTATATGGAAATTAACTAAGAGCCTAAAAAATTATTATAAGTGATCAGAAATTAGGTTTTTGATGTATTCAAGAACTTTTTTAGGGGCATCGTTATTAATTTCATCATTTTCTACAACAAAATCAGCTTTATTTTTTTGTGGAAATATATATTTTTCATATGCTGGAATAACATGATTTTCAAATTTATATTCAACATCAAACCTATCGTATCCTCTCAATTCACTATCTCGTTTTATCCTTCTATCTAGCATTGTATGAATTGATGCATTTATAAAAATCTTATGATCTATTAACCTACTTATATTACTGTCATTAAAAATAAACAAACCCTCAAGAATAATGATTGGTCTTGGTAAAACTTCTATTTTTTTTTGATCAACATTTGGGTTATTGAAGTTGTATTCTTTTCTGACTACATGATTCCCATTTTTAAGTAAATCAAGATCTCTAACTAGTTCGTCGTTTAAAAAAGAAGTTGGAAGATCAAAATTATAATTTCCATTCTCATCTTTTGATTGATCTTCTCTTTTCTTGTAATAATTGTCTTGGTATATAAATGATACTTTAGATGATGAAATATTGTTCTTTAAATAATCTACAATAAAAGATTTACCAGATGCACTACAACCAGAAATTCCAAATATCATTTCATTTTTTATTTAAAAATTTAACCAATTTTTTTATAGCGATTGCCCTGTGAGAAATTTTGTTCTTTTCATCTAATGTCATCTGTGCAAAACTTTTTTTATATCCATCAGGGATAAATATTGGATCATAACCAAATCCAGCAGACCCTAATCTTTCTTTAGATATTTTACCGTGGATTGTACCTTTAAAGTAATGAATTTCATCATTAATTATAAGACAAATGTAAGTTTCAAAAAAAGCATCTCTATTTGTTTCTCTTTCAAGATTTTTTAAGACTAAATCAATATTTAAATCTGAATCAGATTTATCGGATGCATATCTAGCAGATTTTACTCCTGGATCTCCATTTAGAGCTTTAATAAATAAACCTGAGTCATCAGCAAAACATGATAATCCAAACTTTTTATGAACATAATTGGACTTAAGAAATGAATTCCCCTTTATTGTATTTTCTGTCTCTGGGATTTCTTCCTCTATATTTAGGTCGGAGTTTGAAATAAGATTAAAATTTTTAATAAGCTTTTTAACCTCAACAAATTTATTTTGATTACCTGTAACAAAACAGATATCCCTCATTTTCTGATTTTAATGAGATGTATGTCAAATATTAAAACAGCATCTTCTGGTATTACAGGATTATTTGTATTTCCAGATTCGCCATATGCATTTCCAGATGGCATAAGTATCTTAATTTTTCCATTCTCACTAATTGTACTTAAAGACTTTCCGAGTGAGGTTTTAAAATCCGAGAGAAGAGAAAGATAACCGTGATCTGAAACAACAGGGAAAAAGCTTCCAAGGCCATTGTAAGTGTAAACTAAAGGACTGTAATATTTTGTAGGGTCAAAATAACCTATACTTTCAGCTAAAGACTGTTGATTTGTATCAAATATAACAAGATCAATAGAATCATTGGTGTAAAAAATTGAATCATTTGTATAATAACCAGCAATATTGATGCTTACTATATCATTTATCTCAGGAAAAACTAATTCGTCCCCCTTGTCAGTAATAGAATAAAATACTCCACTCTGAGTAGTATCATATAATACAATTCCATTTCTGTCAAAATAAGAAAATATAATATTTTTATCCTCTAATCTTTGATTTAATGAATCAAGCCTTGCCTGCTCTGGATCAAAAACATCAATATATACTTCATCAATGTTACAAGAAATAATGATTAGTAATAAAGAAAAAATATACAAAGGATTTCTCATCTACCTGATATCAATTAAATCAATTCTAAAAATTAACACTGAATTTTCTGGTATTGAGCTAGTTATGGCAGAACCGTAACCTAACCCTGATGGAATGATTAGGATACCAGAACCTCCTTCATCAATTTTTGGTAATCCAATTTCCCAACCCTCAATAACTTGACCCTGACCGAGAACAAATTCAAATGGTTGATCGGTATTACTTCTATCAAATTCAGACCCATCTAATAATTCTCCAATGTACTCAACTGATAAAGTGTCGCCGTTTGAAGGAAAAGTTGTATTGCCAGCTTCCACAAGCTTATAATATAGGCCGTTGTCTGTAGACGAAAAACCTGACAAATTATTTTCATTTATGTACCCCTGTATTCTAGTGAGATCCAATTCTAATTGTTCTTGTTTAGTTCTCGTAACAACAATATTTTCATCAGTACATGAAAATATTGATATGAAAACTAAAAAGAAAATTAAAATACGCATGAAAGCCTAATAATCTAAAACTTGTATTTCAAAGATTAAAATTGCATTTGGAGGAATTGCTCCTCCTGCTCCTGAAGGACCATACCCTAAAGAACTTGGAATATAAAGCGTTCCCTCTGATCCCTTATTAAAATACGTTATCCCTTCGTCCCATCCTCTAATTACCATTCCTTGACCTAACTGAAATGAAAATGGCTGATTTCTATCAAGTGATGAATCAAATTTTTCACCATCTAAAAGCATTCCTGTATAGTGAACAGTAACGTTATCACCTGATGCAGCATTTTCACCAGTACCCATCTTTGTAATAACATAATGTAGACCGCTTGAAGTTTTAGTTGCATCAATGTTATTTTCTTTTAAGTAATTGTCAATCAATTCTAAATCGATAGACAATTGTTGATCATCATTCATTTTCATTTTTTCATATTGTTCTTTTTGATAATTTTCAAATTCTTCTCTTGTCATAATATCTTCTATACCAGCATAAAAAGACATCAACTCGCTTCCAAGCGAATCGGGGTAATTTGCACCAGGGATAAAACCTAAAAATTGGTCCAGAGATAGTTGGAAGAAAACACTATCTCCCTCTTTAAGTGTACTAATTACATTAAGAAAAGGAATATTTTCCCATAGAGAGTCTTTCTGCTGGAGAACTGGTTCATTTGGTTGAGATCTAAATTGTTCATTACCCTTATTATCATAATATAATAGATTGAACATAATTATTTCCCCATTTTCAACAAAGTCTCCAGAACCATTTTTAAAATATTTTAATGATACTCCGTTCTCAAGTTCTTTTACATTGTTGGTACATGACAAAAAAAAGATGGTGGCAATTATGAATAAATTAAAATATCTCATTTTTTAGTAATTAAGTTCTTCTTTATGTTTTGAAATAGATTCTAAAAACTTATCCAAAGCTACTGAAAGTTTATCTTCTATGCTTCCACCAGCAGCATTTTTATGACCTCCCCCGTTAAAATAGTTATTTGCGAACTTATTAACAGAAAAATTACCAGATGATCTAAAAGAAAATTTAATTCTATCTTTTGTCTCAATTATTAGAGTCGCCATGTTTACACCTGAAATTGAAAGAGCATAATTTACAATACCCTCTGTATCTCCTTTCCTATAATTATAATCTAATAAATCTTTCCTGGTTAATGCTATGTACGCAGCTTTACCATCACATATAACTTTTAGTTTTTCAGATAGAGAATAACCTAATAGTTTCAGTTTATCAAAAGAGTTTGACTCATATATTGTTTTACCAATCTGTTCAGGCCTTACTCCTTGATCTAATAATTTTGCAATTATGCTGTGAACTTTTGAGGTAGTAGAAGAAAATCTAAATGAACCTGTATCTGTTAGTATTCCTGTATAGATACATTCTGAAATATCCTTGTCTAATAAATCTTCATCTATAAAACTCATAAGATCATAAACTAACTCTGCTGTTGCACTGGCATCTACGTTATGGTATTTTAAGTCATAAAAATCGTCAGGATTTAAGTGATGATCAATTAAAACTTTTTTTGCACTACTTTCCTCAATTAATTTACCTAATTCATTGATTCTTGAAAGGTTATTAAAGTCTAAACAAAATATAATCTGAATATCTTTAATCAACAGTTCAATCTCGTCACTCCTATCTGAAAAGTTAAGAATTTTATCATCAGATTTCATCCACTTTAAATAATCTGGATAATCATTAGGAACAACAACCGTAACTTCGTGATCTAACTTGGTTAAAAAATTATACAGTGCAAGAGATGAACCTATTGCGTCACCATCCGGATTGACATGGGTAGTAATAAGTATGTTAGACTTTACAGATAATAATTCTTTAATATCATTCATAAAAAAAAGTTGATGGCAAAACTGAATAAAATTAATCGAAAAGAAAAAATTAATTCTAATGATCGTAATTCTTTTGAAATACAATGCATTCTCTTAAGTTTGCAAAAAAAAATAAAATGGCAGGAAATAAAACTTTCACTATTATCAAACCTGATGCCTTTAAAGCATCTTACTCTGGACCAATTATTGAAATAATTGAGAGTGCAGGGTTTATCATCAAAAATATGAGACTTGTAGAAATGGATAATACTATGGCATCTAAATTCTACGCAGTTCACAAAGAAAGACCTTTCTTTTCTAGGCTATGTGATTACATGTGTTCTGGGCCAATAATTGTTATAGAACTTGAAAAAGAAAATGCAGTATCAGATTTTAGGAAGTTAATTGGATCAACAAATCCAGAGGAGGCAGAGGAAGGAACTATTAGAAAAAGATATGCTTCATCAATTGAAGCCAATGCAATACATGGGTCAGACTCAGATGAAAATGCTCAAATAGAAATTGATTTCTTTTTCAGTAGTTAAGATTTCTGAATCCAAAAATTATTCATACCATTACCAAGAGATAATTTAATTTTAGATTCTTGAATAAGCTCTAGCATTGCTAGAAAATTATATATAACTAATATTTTGAGAGGATTATCCTCAACCAACCTTATAAATGAAATTTTGGATTTTGATTTTAATAAATTAATCAAAAACTTTTTTTGCTCTGTAATAGTGTAAGGATATTCAAAAATTTGATGTTTAGGCTTATTTTTTTCATTTTCATATTTAGATAACACATTTTGAAAAACGACTAAGAGCTTGTAAAGATCAATATCCTGAAGTTCAGATTCAACTTTTGCTCTTTCAGCAATAGTCCCAACCTCACTCTCTAAGTTTCCTCTTATTTTTTTACTTAACCTTGAGTCCTCCAAATTTGAAAATTCAGAAATAACAGACTTATATTTTTTATATTCAATCAAATGTTCAACAAGTTCTTCTCTTGGATCAATTTCATTTCCCTCCTCATCTAAAGAAAGCCTTGGAAGTAGCATTTTTGACTTAATTCTCATTAATGTGGCGGCAACAACAATGAATTCACTTGCTACCTCTATATTCATACTCTCGAGATCCGAAATATATTCAAAGAAATCATTAGTGATTTTTGAAATAGGAATATCCATTATATCAATTTCATCTCTTTCAATAAAAAAAAGTAAGAGATCAAACGGGCCTTCAAAAAGAGGTAGCTTTATTTCGTAACTCATAGATATTTAAACGTGATTCGAATAAATTTTAAAATGTTCTTAAAATAAAAATTAATAGATTTATAAACCAAAAAGAAAAAAAACGAGTATAAATACTCAGAGTTTTTATGAACGACAGAAACTACAAATATCTTGACAAAATAGATCTTCCTAAAGATCTTAGAAAATTTGAAAAAAATGATCTTGAAAATATATGCAATGATCTACGTGAGTTTATAATTAATTCTATCTCAGAAAATGGTGGACACTTCGGAGCTAGCCTCGGAGTTGTGGAACTAACAGTAGCACTACACTACGTTTACAACACCCCAGAAGATTCTATCGTTTGGGATGTAGGTCACCAAGCATACGGACATAAAATACTAACAGGTAGAAAAAAGGAATTTCACACAAATAGAATATATAAAGGTATATCTGGATTCCCAAAAATTTCAGAAAGTGAGTACGATACTTTCGGCGTTGGACACTCCTCAACATCAATATCTGCTGCTCTTGGTATGGCAATTGCCTCCAAGTATCAAGGCAAGAATGATAGACAACATGTAGCTGTCATTGGTGATGGTGGTATGACAGGAGGAATCTCATTTGAAGGTATGAATCATGCGGGTGATACTGATACCAATATCACTATAGTACTAAATGATAATTGCATGTCAATTGATCCAAATGTAGGTGCACTTAAAAGATACCTTACCGATATATCAACATCACCAGCATTTAATAATATAAGAAATGATATTTGGAAGGTATTAGGTATGCTTAAAGATTTTGGAGACAATGCTAGAAAAACAGGTAAGACCATAGAGAAAAGTCTGAAATCTTTCGTTTTAGATAATTCAAATTTGTTCGAGGCGCTTAACTTAAGATATTTTGGTCCAATAGATGGTCACGACATAAATCACCTTGTCAAAACTCTTGAATACCTTAAAAAAATTCCTGGGCCAAAAATTCTTCATTGCTTAACTAAAAAAGGTAAAGGATACGATTTAGCTGAAAAAGATCAAACTAAATGGCACGCAACAGGTAAATTTGATATTAACTCCGGTGAAAGCCTTGCGGTGAAGTCAGATAAAAAAAGTCCTCCTAAATATCAGGATGTTTTTGGACATTCAATTGTTGAACTCGCCGAAAAGAATGAAAAAATTATGGGTATAACCCCTGCAATGCCCTCAGGGTCATCGCTAAATATCATGATGGAAAAAATGCCTCATAGAGCTTTTGATGTTGGAATTGCTGAGCAACATGCAGTGACTCTTAGTGCTGGACTTGCAACAAAAGGCATAATTCCTTTCTGTAATATTTACAGTACATTCATGCAAAGAGCTTACGACCAAGTTATTCATGATGTCTGTATACAGAATCTCTCTGTAATATTTTGTTTAGATAGAGCTGGAGTTGCTGGAGCAGACGGTCCTACCCATCATGGAGCCTATGATATTGCTTACATGAGATGTCTTCCTAATATGATAGTCTCAGCCCCAATGAACGAAATAGAGTTAAGAAACCTGATGTATACTGCACAGCACAACAATAACGGACCTTTTACAATTCGATACCCAAGAGGAAAGGGTGTAATCAACGACTGGAAAAAAGAATTCGAATTAATTAAAATTGGTGAAGGTAGAACTGTATGTGAAGGAGAAGACATCGCAATATTATCAATTGGGCATATTGGAAATTACGCAACTAGAGCAATCGAAAAACTTAACGATGAAAATATTTATCCTTCCCATTACGATATGAGGTTTGTTAAACCTCTTGATGAAAAATTATTACATAAAATACTCAAAAAGCATAAATTCATATTAACTGTTGAAGATGGTTGTGTAATTGGTGGTTTTGGAAGTGCCATACTGGAGTTTATCAATGATAATAAATATTCAGCTATAGTTCAAAGACTTGGGATTCCTGATAAAATTATCGAACATGGTACACAAGATGAGTTATATAAAGAGTGTAATTATGATGATACTTCAATATATGAGTATTGTAAAAAAATGCTAAATACTAAAGATAAAGATTACGTAGAGATCCTTGTTTAATCGTATGACTTAATAATCCTATCTATTTCTGATACAAATAAATATACCTCATAAAAAGAATTATAAAGAGGAACTGGAGCGACCCTAACAACATTAGGCTTTCTATAATCAACAACAAATTTTTTACTAATCTTACTAAAAAATTCCTCTGATGACTTTTTAAAGAAAAGAGAGATTTGAGATCCCCTGCTTTTTGATTCCTTAGGAGTAATTATATCAAAAAATTTATTGTAGTTATTAATTGAACTTAACCCCTTATATAGGAAGTCTGATAGAAGTTTAGATTTCTTAAAAACATTATTAAGACCAGCATTAATAAATACTTCTAAAGAAGCAAGGTGCATATCAAGGAGAATAACTGGTGGATTACTTAATACCCAACCCTCAGCCGAATATTCGGGGTCATATTTTTTCAACATTTCAAATCTTGAGGAAAGTTTATTACCCCACCAACCTTCAAACCTTATAATATCATCTTTTATGTGTTTGGAGTTGACATAGATACCAGAAACACCTCCAGGACCTGAATTTAAATATTTATAGCTGCACCAGGTTGCAAAATCTACGTCATGAGAATTTAAATCTATATCAACGTTTCCAACCATATGGGCAAGGTCTAAACCTAGAATTATATCATTATCTCTACACACCTTAGATATCTTAGAAATGTTTATTACCTGCCCGCTGTAATACTGAATTCCTGGAATCAATACGAGTGATAGAGTTTCTTTATTACTATTAATTTTTGAAATGATTTTATCCTCATCAATTAAATGATCTTTCTCAGGTGAAACTGTTATCAGACTTGATTCATCAAGTCCATGATATTTTAGTTGAGAGTTTACAACATATCTATCTGATGAAAAAGCATTTTCTTCAATGAGAATCTTATTTCTAGTCTTTGATGGCTTATAGAAGGAGACCATCATAAGGTGTAGGTTTACAGTTAAGGAATTCATAATTGCAATTTCATTCTCAGAACAACCAAGAAATAATTTTAATTTTTCCTTTATCTTATCTTGAATATCCATCCAAGGATAATCACCACTAAAATGATTTTCAACTGCAAGGTCTTTCCATTGCTCAAGATGCTTGTTGATTTTATTCTTCAATGAATAGTGTTGAAGACCCAAAGAATTGCCGCAGAAATAAATCTTTTTACTATCGTTACCATCTCCATACAAAAACTCCTTTTTAAGATATGATAATTGATCATTATCATCCATTTTTAAAGCATATTCTTTTTTCATATATTGAATATAAATAATAACTAAAAAAAATCATGGATCTTTCTTTAAAAGGTATGAGAGCATTAGTATGTGGAAGCTCACAAGGAATAGGTAAAGAGATTGCCATTGAGTTAGCTAATGAGGGAGTGGAAGTCTTGTTAATTGCTAGAAATGAAGAAAAATTAAATAGTGTCTTAAATGAACTTTCTAAAAAAAATAATCAAAATCATAGTTACATAGTTGCTGATTTTGAAAATGAAAGTGACTTAAAAAACAAAATAGAAAAATTTACTTCAGACAATAAAATTAAAATTGATATTTTGATTAATAATTCAGGTGGTCCCCCACCCGGAAAAATAACAGATGCTAAAATATCAGATTTCGAAAAATATATGAAAATGCACCTTCATTGTAGTCATTTATTATCTCAGTTATTTCTACCAAATATGAAGAAAAATAGATATGGAAGAATAATAAATATCATTTCCATATCTGTCAAATCCCCTATCAATAATCTGGGAGTATCAAATACAGTGAGATGGGCTATGGCAAGTTGGGCTAAAACATTGTCAAATGAAGTAGCAGAATATGGAGTTACAGTAAATAATATTTTACCCGGGTTTACAATGACGGAGAGACTGAGAAGCCTAATAAATAATACCGCTAAAACTCAAAAAATTGATCCTGAACAAATTGAAGAAAATTATTTAAATATTATACCTTCTAAAAGATTTGGAGACCCTGAAGAGATAGCTTATTTAGCAACTTTTTTAAGTAGCAAAAAGGCTAGTTATATTAATGGAGTTAATTTGCCTGTTGACGGTGGTTTTCTATCAAATTTATAATAGTACATAAATTAGACATCTAATTCAGAAAATGAATGAAAAAGCAAAAAAACTGTCAAAAGAAAATATTATTGTTGACGGTCACATCGATCTTCCTTTCAGGTTGTATAAAGAAAACCTCCTAGAGGAAGAAAATATAAATCTTAATAAAAATACTTCAGGAAATTTTGACACTTATAAGGCAAAAAAAGGTGGGTTAAATTGTCCATTTATGGCAATCTATACGCCTTCGGAAAAGTCTGAAAATGAGTCATATACCTTTGCGAACTCACTTATAGATCTGGTGAATAATGTTATAAAATCAAATAAAGAATTTGATTATGCTTTTACGCCTAAAGACGTGATTAAAAATTTTAAAAAAAATAAAATTTCTCTGCCGATGGGAATGGAAAACGGATCACCAATAGGAAAAGATATAAATAGAATAAAATATTTTTTTGATAGAGGGATAAGGTACATGACTCTAACCCATGCTGCTGATAACCAGATATGTGACTCATCGTATGACTCTAGAAATACTTGGAATGGGCTTAGTGATTTTGGTAGAAAGGTTGTTAGAGAAATGAATAAAATAGGAATGATGATTGATGTATCTCATTGTACCGACAAAACATTTTATGACATACTTAAAATCACAAATAAACCACTTGTTGCAACACATTCATCACCTCGAAAGTTTACACCAAACTTTGAAAGAAATATGAGCGATAATATGATTAAGGATCTCGCAAGCAATAATGGTCTAATTATGCTGAACTTTGGCTCTGGTTTCATAAGTGAACAATCCAATAAATCTTTCGGAGATATTAATAGTAAAGTGGAAAAATATAAAATTGAAAGTAACCTAAAGGATAGCGATAAGAAAATTTTGAAATACAAAGATGATTTAATTAACACAGTAAAACCTTTTGCATCAATAAATGATTTTGTTGACACAATTGATCATGTAAAAGAGTTAGTTGGAATTGATCATATCGGTCTTGGTTCTGATTTTGAAGGACTAGGTAATACACTACCTTATGATTTAAAAGATGCATCAACATACCCTAATATTTTATACAAACTACTTGAAAGAGAATATTCTCAAATTGAAATTAAAAAAATATGTAGTGATAATTTGTTTAGAGTTTGGAATGCTAACCTCCAAAATCGTCAAATCTGATATTTTCTTCAGGAACTCCCATATCATCTAACATCTGAAGGACAGCTTGGTTCATTAGTGGTGGACCACACAAGTAATATTCTACATCTTCCGGTTCCTCATGCTTACTAAGATAATTATCATAAAGGACTTGGTGAATAAATCCAACGTATCCATCATTACTATCATCAAGCTTATCTTTGATACTCCAATTATCTTCAGGAAGTGGTTCTGATAAACCGACATAAAAATTAAAGTTTTTGAAGTCCTTCTCAATTTTTCTGAAATGATCCATATAAAAAAGCTCTTTCTTTGATCTTCCGCCGTACCAATACGAAACTTTTCTGTTTGTTTTTTGAGTGTGAAATAAATGAAAAATGTGTGATCTGAGTGGAGCCATTCCAGCACCACCACCAATATAAATCATCTCTCTTTGTGTCTCATTTATATGAAACTCACCATAAGGTCCAGATATAAAAATTTTGTCACCTGGTTTTCTAGAGAAAACATACGAAGAACAGATCCCAGGATTAATATCCATCCACTTATTATTTACCCTATCCCAGGGTGGGGTAGCAATCCTGATGTTAAGCATAATAATATTCCCTTCAGCTGGATGATTTGCCATTGAGTAAGCTCTAAAAATTGGTTCATCATTTTTCATTTTTAGTGGCCACAGGTTAAACTTATCCCAATCACTTTGAAATACATCTTTTTTATGACCCAACTCAGGATGAGGAGTTATATCCATAGTCTTGAAATCTATGTCAATCTCTGGAACATCAATTTGTATATAACCCCCTGACTCAAAATCAAGTGTTTCCCCTGGAGGGAGTTTTACAACAAATTCTTTAATGAAGGTCGAAACATTGTAATTGGACACAACTTCACATTCCCACTTTTTTATTCCAAAAATTTCTTCTGGTATTTCTATCTCCATGTCTTGCTTTACTTTCACTTGACATGAGAGTCTAACATTATTAGTTTTTTCTAGTCTTGATAGATGTCCAACTTCTGTTGGAAGAACATCACCACCCCCTTCTGATACAGTACACTTACACATAGCGCAGGTTCCACCTCCACCACATGCAGATGGTAGAAACATTTTTTGTGTTGCTAGTGTTGATAAAAGTGTAGAACCAGCAGGTGCAATCAATGGATTGTCAGTATCACCATTAACAACAATACTTACATCACCTGATTGTACAAGTTTTGATTGCGCAAATAGAAGAATAAAAACAAGCATTAGTATAACTAATGAGAATGCTATTACCGATGTTACAATTGTCAAAGACACTGAATCTTAATTAATTTTTGACAAATATATAATAGAAAAAATTATTTGTATTATAAATAATTTTAGTTTTTTAGTAGAGCTAAAAGCTTAGAGATTTTTGTTTTTAAATCTCTTCTATCAACAATAAAATCAATAAATCCGTGCTCAATTAAAAACTCTGATTTTTGAAAGCCTTTTGGAAGATTGGACCCGATAGTTTCTTTAATAACTCTTGGTCCTGCAAAACCTATAAGTGCACCAGGTTCAGCAATATTAAAGTCTCCTAGCATAGCAAAAGACGCAGATACTCCACCAGTTGTTGGATCCGTCATCAATGATATGTATGGAATTTTATTTTTATCTAGCAAAGAAAGTTTAGCAGAAGTTTTTGCCATTTGCATAAGAGAGTAAGTTGATTCCATCATTCTTGCTCCACCAGATTTTGAAATTATCATTAAAGGAATTTTTTTCTTTAAAGATATATCAATTGCTCTTGATATTTTTTCTCCAACAACTGAACCCATTGAGCCTCCAATGAAAGAGAAGTCCATACAGGAGATAATTAATTTATGACCGTTTACTTTTCCCTGAGCTGTCCTTATTGCATCATTAAGACCAGTTGCTTTAATTGTTTTTTTTACCCGGTCTTTGTATGATTTAGTATCCGTAAACTTAAGAGGATCTTCCGATAAAATATCAGCATCATACTCCTTAAAAGATTTGTTGTCAAATAAAATCTCAAAATATTCCTTTGATCCAATTCTTACATGGTAATCGTCTTCAGGACATACATATGAATTGTTCTTAAGTTCTCTAATGTGAACTATAGATCCGCCAGGAGTCTTATACCACATTCCATCAGGTAACTCTTTCTTCTGAGATGTAGGGGTATTGATATTCTTGTCCTTCCTATTAAACCATTTCATTACTTAAATTTAGTCAAGTTCTTCGTAATCAACATATTCGCCCTCTTTGTCAAGAATACCATCATTTTTCTTTTTTTTAGAATCAAAATTTTGGGAGGCATTCTTAATAACTTTTTTAAGGAGGAAAGTTGAAATTTTATAGAAAATATAAATTATAACAAAAGTTATGAATAGAAACTTAAACATGATTACTTACTTAAGTATAGATTTCTTTTAGAATATATGTCAAGAAAATAGTCATCCATTAAATCATCAATAAAATAGATCGATTCTCCTGTTGACTTCATTTCAGGTCCAAGCTCTTTGTTGACATTAGGAAATTTATTAAATGAAAATACAGGTTCTTTGATTGAGTATCCATTTTTATACGGCTTCATATCAAAATCCTTTAAAGTTTTCTTACCTAAAATAATTTTTACAGCATAATTCACATAGGGTTCTCTATATGCTTTTGAGATAAATGGTACAGTTCTTGAAGCTCTAGGATTAGCTTCTATGATATAAACCTTATCATCTTTTATTGCAAATTGAA
The DNA here is from genome assembly GCA_902523065.1 of uncultured Marinoscillum sp. GTDB lineage: Bacteria > Bacteroidota > Bacteroidia > Cytophagales > MED-G16 > MED-G16. The sequence continues at coordinate 9,325 of CABYXZ010000002.1, read as the reverse complement.
TATTAATTAAGCCAACTGTTTTTAAAGCTAGAGCAATTTTTTTTGTGTAATTCTTTATCTGATTAATTACAAAATCACCTAGACTATAAGGTGGAAGGACAGCGTTAGAATCTCCAGAATGGATACCGGCTGGCTCAACGTGCTCCATTATACCAATTATGTAAACATTTTTGCCATCACATATGGCATCAGCTTCTGCCTCTATCGCACCCTCTAGAAAGTGGTCTAATAAAATTTTTCCATCAGGTTTATCTTTTATTAAATCAACTACATGTTCTTCTAATTCTTTTTCATTGATTACAATTTTCATTGATTGACCACCAAGAACATATGATGGCCTAACTAGAAGTGGAAATCCAATTTTCTTTGAAAGCTCTATTGCATCGGTTGCAGTGTCAATTGTACCATACTCTGGATAAGGTATTTTATTCTCTTTCAATAAATCAGAAAATCTTCCCCTATCTTCAGCTAGATCCAAGGCATCAAATGTGGTACCTAAAATTTTGATTCCATGATTATCAAGTTTTTCAGATAACTTCAATGCGGTCTGACCACCGAGTTGTACGATAACCCCAATAGGTTTTTCATGCAAAATAATTTCATATAAATGTTCCCAAAAAACAGGTTCAAAATATAACTTATCAGCAACATCAAAATCAGTGGAAACTGTTTCAGGGTTACAATTAACCATAATTGTTTCATACCCCGATTCTTTTGCAGCTAGAACTCCGTGAACACAGCAATAATCAAATTCAATACCTTGGCCAATCCTATTTGGTCCAGATCCAATTACCAAGACTTTCTCTCTGTCAGAAGAAACTGATTCATTTTCATCACCAAATGTTGAATAATAATAAGGAGTAGCCGCCTCAAACTCAGCAGCACATGTATCAACCAACTTATAATTTCTTTTTATACCTAATTCATGCCTTTTACTAAATACTTCACTTTCTAGGCAACCTAAGATATGAGCAATTTGTCTATCAGCATATCCTTTCTCTTTCATAAGTTTTAAATCAGACTTTGGAATGTCATCAATTGAGAACTTTTGAATTTCTTTCTCCATGAGAACAAGCTCATTAATTTGGTTCAAAAACCACTTATCAATTTTAGTGATATCTTGAATAGTTTTGAATGGAAGACCCAGTTTTAGAGCATCATAGATATGAAATAATCTATTCCAGCTTGCATTTTTAAGGCTATCTAATAATTTGTTTTGGTCTTTTAATTCTCTTCCGTCAGCTCCTAAACCATTTCTTTTTATCTCTAATGACTGACAAGCTTTTTGTAAGGCTTCCTGAAAATTATTTCCTATACCCATTGCCTCACCAACTGATTTCATCTGTAGGCCAAGTCTTCTGTCTGACCCCTTGAACTTGTCAAAGTTCCATCTAGGTATCTTGACAATAACATAATCAAGTGCAGGCTCAAAAAATGCTGATGTATTCTTTGTTATCTGATTTTTTAACTCATCTAAGTTATATCCTATTGCTAACTTAGCAGCAATTTTGGCAATTGGATATCCAGTTGCTTTTGACGCTAGTGCTGATGATCTAGAAACCCTAGGATTGATCTCAATACCAATGATACTATCATTTTCTGGATTTACTGCAAATTGTACATTACATCCTCCAGCAAAATCACCGATACCGTTCATCATTTTAATTGCAAGATTTCTCATCTCTTGATATACAGTGTCTGGAAGAGTCATAGCAGGTGCTACAGTAATTGAATCACCTGTGTGGATACCCATGGCGTCAAAATTTTCTATGGAACATATTATTATTACATTTCCGATATTATCTCGCAATAATTCAAGCTCATACTCCTTCCAACCCAAAACACTCTGTTCCACAAGAACCTCGTGTACAGGTGACATATTTAAACCATGATTTAGAGCATTGTCAAAGTCTTCTTCTTTCTCAACAAAACCACCACCCGAACCACCAAGAGTAAAAGAGGGTCTGATAACAAGAGGAAAACCAATATCTTGAGCAATTTCTTTACCTCTCAAAAATGATTTTGCAATCTCACCTCTACAGACATTAACATCTAACTCTTTCATCTTTAACCTAAATAACTCCCTATCCTCTGTTGTATTAATTGCGTCAACATTTACACCAATCATTTTTACATTAAACTTTTCCCAGACCCCAGCCTTATCACACTCGATTGCAAGGTTAAGAGCAGTCTGTCCGCCCATTGTAGGTAGAACGGCATCTATTTTATGCTTACCTAGGATTTCAATTATTGATTTCTTTGTTAGTGGCTTTAGATAAATATTATCGGCTGTGACAGAATCTGTCATGATGGTTGCAGGATTAGAATTTATAAGAGTTACCTCTATACCTTCCTCTCTTAAAGATCTTGATGCTTGTGATCCGGAGTAGTCAAATTCGCATGCTTGACCAATTACAATAGGACCTGAACCGATGATAAGAATTGACTTGATGCTCTTGTCGCGAGGCATAGAAATTTATTTCGCAATATAAATTGTTATTACCAAATAATTTTGGAATTTCAAGAAAAATTAATTTCTAATAGAAAAATGTTATAAACTTTTTGATAATGAATGAATTTTTTCAACCATTTTTAATTTCTGGTCTTTATATTTATAATGAACTTTATTTGAACTTTGCATCAAATAATCAAAATTCAAAAAATTTAAATCATCCAAATCATCTAAAACTGAAACACCTAAATCTTTTAAACACATAGAATTACTTATCTGTTCAAAATGATTTTTAATTGGAATACTAATAATTTTCTTTTTTAAATATAATGCCTCGGCAGGAGTTTCAAATCCACCACCTGTTATTACACAAGCAGAATCTATTAGCATTCTATTAAAACTATCAACTGATGGTGGATACCACATCAAATTGCTATCCTCGTAAATTGAATTTATTGATGATGAAAATATTTTAAATTTATATGGTCTAAGATTTTTAAATATGTTTTTCAATTTCAGGTTAGTATATTGTGGAAGATATACCAAAGTAAAGTTTTTACATTTTTTTTTTGCATTTAAAATTGATTTTTTAATAATTGGATAAAAAATACCTTTATCATAATTTTTGAAGTGAATTCCTATTGAAAAAGTACCATTTGCTATGGTTTTAATGAGCAACTTGCTAAGTTGGTAATTTCCTTCTGGAATAGGAATATTTTTAAAGTTAAAAGAAGCCTGATGACCAAACTGTATAAAGGGAATTTTTTTTAATAGACAGGAAAAGGTTGTCAACCCCTCAAAGTCATTTATGATTAAATCATAATTTTCAACAGGTAAATTTTTAATTTCTTTGAAGAGTTTTATGAAATTTCTTTGAAATATAATTTTATTGTAGTCTATTGATCCAGAATCAGAATAAAATAAGCTTAATCCTTTACTTAATATTTTTGGTTTAAAGGGAAGTTTTTTTAATAAAAAACTATTTTGACCACTTAGAAAAATATCAACTTTTCCTATTTTTTTAAGGTCATTTAAAAGTTCATTACACCTTGTTATGTGACCGCTTCCCGTTGCTGGAAGTGAGTACAATATTCTCATAAATATCCTTGTCTATTTCCTTATTTTTATTTTTAATATTTTTAAATTTTGAATTTTTATAATAGAAAATGTTCCATTCGTTGTTAACATATTCAAGTGAAGTTAAATTTTCAACCCAATCTCCAGAATTTAGATAGGTACAGGAACCTTTTTTATTTTTTATATTTTTTATGACTGGCTCATGTATATGACCACAAATGACGTAATCATATGATTTTTCAATTGCAAGATCTGATATTGTGTTTTCGAAATTATTTATATATTTAGAAGCTTGTTTAAAATTATCTTTAACATATTTAGAAACCCGCATTTGTTCCTTACCAAGTAAATCATAAACTGTATTGATCATGGTATTGATTATAATTAGAAAATCATAACCTATTCCACCTAGTTTAGCAAATATTTTAGCAAATCCCTTTTGAAAATAATCAAAAATATCACCGTGAAAAAACCATAATTTTTTATTGTTAACATTAAGGACAAGTTTATCAACAAGCTTAATATTTCCCAAACTCATATTTGAGTATTTTCTCAAAAACTCATCATGATTTCCTGTTACATAATAGACCTTAGTTCCATTAGTGGCTAATTTTAAAATATACTTGATAACTTTTAAATGAGCTTTAGGAAAATAATATTTTGTAAACTGCCAACCATCAATAATATCTCCATTTAAAACTAATATTTTTGGCTTTACACTTCTTAAATAATTTAAAAGCTTTTTTGCATTACATCCAAAGGTTCCTAAATGAACGTCGGAAATTACTAGAATGTCTAACTTTCGCAACATAACGTAATTTATAGTACAAAAATTATTAAAATATTAAGTTAGAATTATTTAAAAAATAAGATATAAATTGGAGGTTTGTTAACAATTAGTTAACATTGTATTAATATTTAAGTAACATAAGTTATATTTTATGAAAAATATATTAATTGTTTTGTTGCTCTTTTTTTCTTTTAATGCAATTTCAAAAGAAAAAAAAGACAATCTTAAACCTTTGAAAGTAAATAAAAAGGTCGAGAAAAAAGGTGATCATGTTATTATTAGGACAGAAACTGTTTTTACAAAATCTCAATGGAAATTACTAAAAAACCAAACCAAGAAAAATAAATTTCTACTTAAAAAAAGAGATAAATCGTTAAGTTCAGTTCAGAAAAATCTCTAAAATAACTGAGATATTTTTAAATATTTAGCATCAACCTTGATGGGTCTTCAAGAAGTTCTTTTACCCTAACTAGAAAGCTTACAGACTCACGACCATCTATTATCCTGTGATCATATGAGAGAGCCAAATACATCATCGGCCTAACAACAAGTTCATCATTAAGAACTACACCCCTTTTAACTATATTATGCATACCAAGAATTGCAGACTGAGGTGAATTTATAATTGGAGTTGATAACATTGATCCAAAAATTCCTCCATTAGTTATTGTAAATGTTCCTCCTTTCATCTCGTCTATGGATAACTTTCCGTCTCTTGCTTTTGTTGCCAATCTCACAACTTCTTTTTCAATTTTATCAAAACCCATTGAATCTGCTTTCCTTATCACTGGTACAACCAAACCCTTAGGTGTTGAGACGGCAATTGAAACATCACAATTTTCATTATATACGATTTCATCACCATCAATCATAGCATTTACAGCTGGCCATTCTGATAAAGCCACACAACATGCTTTTGTGAAAAAAGACATAAACCCAAGGTTTACACCATACTTTTCTTTGAAAGAATCTTTGTATTGAGACCTAATGGACATAATAGAAGACATATCAACCTCATTGAAAGTTGTTAGCATTGCTGTCTCATTCTTAACTGATACTAACCTTTTAGCAATCGTTTTTCTGAGTTGAGTCATCTTCTCCCTTCTCTGAGGATTAGCTATGTTGTCATCAGAGTTCATTACTTGCTCTTTCTTAAAATCAATTACATCATCTTTTAAAATTTTACCACCAGAGCCAGATCCAACAACATCTTTTATGTCAATACCCTTATCATCTATTATTTTTTGTGCAACGGGCGATGCATTAGACTTTTCATTTGATTCAGGTTGAGATTGAATGTTTTTTATATCCTGATCTGAAGACTTTTCCTCGTTTGATTCATCTGCTTCAAGTTTTTGAGTTTTTACAAAGTCACCTTTTTCAATACTACAGATATGTGATCCTATTTCAATAGTATCTCCTTCTTTTGCCTCAATAATTAGCTTTCCAGAGGATTCAGCTGTTAAGTCAAAAGTTGCCTTATCTGAATCTATCTCAGCAATTATCTCATCTAGCTCAACAACGTCTCCTTCCTTCTTTAACCATGAAGAAATTGTTACCTCATTTATCGACTCTCCAACTGCAGGTACCATCATTTTGATTATATCATTTGCCATAATTTCTAATTAAATATTTTTTTGATTAATTCTTCTTGTTCTTTCAAATGTACTTTAAGAAAACCTGTAGATGGAGAGGAACTTCTTCTCCGAGATATTAACTCAATGTCCTTGATATTAAATGAGGATATGTAAGACCAATAACCCATATTTTGGTTTTCTTCCTGAGCCCATATTAATTTTTTAGAATTTTTATAAGAATGTATAATTTTAAGAATCTTATCAAGAGGAAAAGGACTTAACTGTTCAACTCTAACTATTGAAACGTCTTCAATTTTATTTTTTTCTTTGTACTCATCCAAATCATAGAAAAATTTACCAGTACATAAGATAACTTTTTTTACTTTACTTTTATTCTTACACACATCTATGACCTCTTCGAATGTGGAATTTGTGAACTCTGATAAGTTTGAGAAAACTTTTGGGTGACGTAATAAGCTCTTAGGACTTAATACAAAACAAGGTTTTCTAAAATTCCAAGCAAGCTGTCTTCTTATAAGGTGAAAAAAGTTAGCAGGTGTTGTAAGGTTTGTAACAACCATATTGTCTTCTGAACATAAACTTAAGAGCCTTTGAGGCCTGGCACTTGAGTGTTCAGGTCCTTGCCCTTCATACCCATGAGGAAGCAGCACCAATAAACCATTCATTTTCTCCCATTTTGTTTCTGCCGAAGAAATAAATTGATCAATAATAACCTGAGCTCCATTAGAAAAATCACCAAACTGTGCCTCCCAAACAACTAAAGTATTCGGACTAGCCATTGAGTAACCGTATTCAAATCCAAGAACTCCAAATTCTGAAAGCAATGAATTAAAAATTTTCAATTTAACCTGGTCATCAGATATATGATCGAGACTTGAATAAGGAACATTGGAGTTTGCATCGAATAAGTGAGCATGTCTGTGAGAAAATGTTCCTCTGACTACATCTTGACCAGATATTCTAACAAACTTTTTTTCACATAAAAGCGAACCATAAGCTAGTAACTCTGCATCAGCCCAATTAAGTGACTTATTCTTAAAAAAGTTTTTTTCTCTTTCATTTAATAATCTAGAAACTTGCTTCAATGGCTTAAATCCATCAGGAGTTGTAATGAGTGCCTTTCCAATTTTTTCTAAGTCTTTTAAACTAATTTTTGTTTCAGGAGAATCAATAAAATCCTTTGGCTCAGAAAGTTTCAAAAAACTCCACTCTTCATCTTTCTTTTGTGGTTTATAAGGTAATGGTTTTTGCTTAACCTCATCAAGCCTTTCTTGTAACATTTGCTTAAACTCTTTGTTTAACTTTGTTGCAAGATCTTTATCAATTTCATTATTACTTTCAGTTATTCTTTTAAAATAAACATCTCTTGGACTGGGATGCTTTGATATTAAATTATAAAGGTTCGGCTGTGTAAATTTAGGTTCATCACTTTCATTATGACCATGTCTTCTGTAACACAATAAATCAATAAATATGTCTTTTTTGAATTTTTGTCTATAAGCTAATGCAAATTTGGCTGCGAAATATACAGCCTCTGGATCATCTCCATTCACATGAAGTACAGGAGAATCAATAATCTTGGCTAAATCTGTACAATAAATACTAGATCTAGCATCGTCATAGTCTGTAGTAAAACCAATTTGATTATTGATAACAAAATGTATAACACCACCAACCTTGTATCCATCAAGTTTTGACATCTGAATTGTTTCATAAACAATGCCTTGACCAGCTATTGCAGCATCTCCATGAATTAAAATTGGAATAGCTGAATTGAAATCACCTTCATATTCTTCATCAATCTGAGCTCTAGTATAACCCATTACAACTGGATTAACCGATTCTAGGTGGCTAGGATTAGGAATAAGCTTGACATATATGTTTTTACCATTTTCATTGATATAACTGTTATATCCCAGATGATATTTAACATCACCATCACCAAATATGAGCTCAGGATCCATATTCCCTTCAAACTCATTGAAGATTTCATCATATGTCTTTTGAAGTATACTAGTTAATACGTTTAGTCTACCCCTGTGGGCCATTCCAATTACAACCTCTTTAACATTATCATTGCATGCTGATTTTATAAATTCATTTAGAAATGTTATAGTATTTTCTCCACCCTCGAGAGAAAATCTTTTTTGACCTATATATTTAGTATGAAGAAAGTTTTCAAAAACAACGGCCTCATTTAATTTTTTTAGGATGGATTCCTGCTTAGGTCTGTCTAAATTCTGATTATACCATTGCTCCTCAACCCATTTCTTTATCCAATTAACTTCATCTGTATCTCTGATATTGACATATTCAAATCCTATAGGACCAATATAAATTTTATTTAATTTTTCAATAATATCTTTTAATGATTTACCCTCTAGACCAATTTCCGATCCAGACGAAAATGTTTGAGATAGGTCATTATCAGAAAGTCCAAATTCCTCAATATTAAACCTTACGTTATGGTCTCTTCTTGTCCTTACAGGATTCGTTAAAGAATTTAGATGACCGTATTTTCTATATGATTGAATTAATTTTGAGACTGATGATTCAGTAAATTTTATAGAATCTAGAGAGTTTTCATCTGCAAACTCAAATCCTTCAAAAAATTTTTGCCAAGTAACATCTACTGAGAGTGGATCAGATTTATATTGAGAATATAAATTATCAATGTAACTTATATCAGAGTTAGATGTGTAGCTGTACTGGTTCATTTTATTGTTTTACTTTTCAAATTTAAGTATAATAATAATTAATACAAAACTGTTTATACGGTTATACAAATAATTAAGTCACTTTCACTACTCATTATTATTTTTTTTTAGCTGATTGATTTCAATAATAATATGTATATATTTGCGCACTAAATATTTTAAACGTTAATGAACGCGATTCATATAAACAAAAATTATTATGGCAGTTAAAATTAGATTACAAAGAAGAGGTAGAAAAAAACTTGCAATTTTTGACATAGTCGTTGCAGACTCTAGATCACCCAGAGATGGTAAAATAATAGAAAAAATAGGCACTTACAATCCTAATCACAATCCAGCAAGTGTAGTATTAAATAATGAAAAGGCTCTAGAATGGGTAATGAAAGGCGCTCAGCCAAGCGATACTGCAAGAGCAATTTTATCATACAAAGGAGTTATGTACAAAAAACATCTACAGGTAGGTGTTCTTAAAGGTGCTTTAAAACAGGAAGATGCTGATAAAAAGCTAGAAGCCTGGCTAAAAGAAAAAGAGTCTCAGATTGATAAAAAAGTAACTAAACTTGAGAAGGATAGAGTTGATTCAGAAAAGAAAAGAATTGATGCTGAAAAAGCTTTTAACAAGAAGAGAGAAGAGGAAAATAAGATAAAATTAGAAGCAAAGCTAGCAGCAGAAGAAGCTAAAGAAGAGGCT
>CABYXZ010000001.1 GCA_902523065.1 uncultured Marinoscillum sp. | reverse complement strand
TGTAGTAGAGTGCCAATATTTAAAAAACGTCTTAAATAGTATTTTTAAGCATATATTGTAACAAAAAATCTTTTGTCTAAATATATTTTTATTTCTTGGTGGTTATACAAATAATATCTAATTTTGCGAGCGCTTCTTATGGAAGCTTTTTTATTTGGGTACAGACCCACTATTCAGATTTATCTGAAAACGTTCTTTGAACTATTGTAATGACAACATACCACTTGAAAGAACTTTTGTTTTTTCCAAGAGCAGCCAGTTTTAAACACATTTAAGATTATATTACTATGGAGAGTTTGATCCTGGCTCAGGAAGAACGCTAGCGGCAGGCCTTATACATGCAAGTCGAGGGGCAGCATTTACTTCGGTAAATGGCGACCGGCGCACGGGTGAGTAACGCGTATGCAACCTACCTTTAACTGGGGCATAGCTCGAGGAAACTCGAATTAATTCCCCATAGTACAATATAATATCGCATGATATAATTGTTAAAGATTTATCGGTTAAAGATGGGCATGCGTCTGATTAGCTTGTTGGTAAGGTAACGGCTTACCAAGGCAACGATCAGTAGGGGGTCTGAGAGGATGATCCCCCACACTGGTACTGAGACACGGACCAGACGTCTACGGACGGCAGCAGTAAGGAATATTGGGCAATGGGCGCAAGCCTGACCCAGCCATGCCGCGTGCAGGATGACGACCCTATGGGTTGTAAACTGCTTTTATATAGGAAGAAAATACTCTTGCGAGAGGATCTGACGGTACTATATGAATAAGGACCGGCTAACTCCGTGCCAGCAGCCGCGGTAATACGGAGGGTTCAAGCGTTTTCCGGATTTATTGGGTTTAAAGGGTGCGTAGGTGGTTTATTAAGTCAGTGGTGAAATCCTGCAGCTCAACTGTAGAACTGCCATTGATACTGGTAAACTTGAGTTTGGTTTAGGTAAGCGGAATTTATGATGTAGCGGTGAAATGCATAGATATCATAAGGAACACCAATAGCGAAGGCAGCTTACTGGACCATAACTGACACTGAGGCACGAAAGCGTGGGTAGCGAACAGGATTAGATACCCTGGTAGTCCACGCCGTAAACGATGCTCACTCGATGTTAGCGATATACTGTTAGCGTCCAAGCTAAAGCGTTAAGTGAGCCACCTGGGGAGTACGCCGGCAACGGTGAAACTCAAAGGAATTGACGGGGGTCCGCACAAGCGGTGGAGCATGTGGTTTAATTCGATAATACGCGAGGAACCTTACCTAGGCTAGAATGCGAGTGACATCCAGAGAGATCTGGAGTTCTTCGGACACAAAGCAAGGTGCTGCATGGTTGTCGTCAGCTCGTGCCGTGAGGTGTTGGGTTAAGTCCCGCAACGAGCGCAACCCCTGTTTTTAGTTGCCAGCAAGTAATGTTGGGGACTCTAGAAAGACTGCCTGCGTAAGCAGAGAGGAAGGAGGGGACGACGTCAAATCAGCATGGCCCTTATGCCTAGGGCTACACACGTGCTACAATGGCGTATACAAAGGGTAGCGAACCAGTGATGGTAAGCCAATCTCTAAAAGTACGTCTCAGTTCGGATTGAAGTCTGCAACTCGACTTCATGAAGCTGGAATCGCTAGTAATCGTGTATCAGCAATGACACGGTGAATACGTTCCCGGACCTTGTACACACCGCCCGTCAAGCCATGGAAGTTGGATATACCTGAAGATGGTTGCTTTACGGCGCTGTTTAGGGTAGAGCTAGCAACTGGGGCTAAGTCGTAACAAGGTAGCCGTACCGGAAGGTGTGGCTGGAATACCTCCTTTCTAGAGACTTGACTGTTCTGTGGTTTGTTGTCATTCAAAAGTTCTGTTAAAGTTATTTAACAGCTTTTTTTAACTTAAGCCGGGGCTTGTAGCTCAGGTGGTTAGAGCGCTACACTGATAATGTAGAGGTCCGTGGTTCGAGTCCACGCAAGCCCACGAGTGGTTTTTGCGTCATTCAATTTTTGATGATATGAACTACATGGGGGATTAGCTCAGCTGGCTAGAGCGCCTGCCTTGCACGCAGGAGGTCATCGGTTCGACTCCGATATCCTCCACTAAAAAGTTTTTAAGTTACTTTAACTAGCAACTTTTAGTTGCTCTAAACTGTACGCAATCGTACTTTTATGTTATAGCCGTATCATATTAGTCTTTAGCTATAAGGCAGTTGAAAGTTCTTTGACATATTGTGATAATGTAGATTTTATTAATATTAAAACACCGAGCACTATTTTTAATAGTACTCATACGTTTTCGATTTATTTTATTATAAATCATAAAGGAAGTATGTAAGAGCGCAGGGGGGATGCCTTGGCTCTCAGAGGCGATGAAGGACGTGATAAGCTGCGATAAGCTACGGGGATCGGCACATACGATTTGATCCGTAGATTTCCGAATGGGGAAACCTATCTAATTGAAGATTAGATAATTCAAACTTGTTTGAATGGCAAACCTGGTGAACTGAAACATCTAAGTAACCAGAGGAAGAGAAAACAATAGTGATTTCCTGAGTAGTGGCGAGCGAAAAGGAAACAGCCTAAACCTATTATGTTTCGGCATAATAGGGGTTGTAGGACCACAATATCCGATATAAAATGAACAAGAATTTTTTGGAAAATTAAGCCATAGATGGTGAAAGCCCAGTATTGGTAAGTTTTATTGAAGTAGTGGTATCCTGAGTAGGACGGAACAGGTGAAATTCCGTTTGAATCTGCCGGCACCATCCGGTAAGGCTAAATACGACTGAGAGACCGATAGTGAACTAGTACCGTGAGGGAAAGGTGAAAAGTACCCTGAATAAGGGGGTGAAATAGTACCTGAAACCTTGCGCTTACAAGCGGTCGGAGGTTCTTCGTGAACTGACGGCGTGCCTTTTGCATAATGAGCCTACGAGTTACTCTTCACTGGCAAGGTTAAAAATTTCTGATTTGGAGCCGGAGCGAAAGCGAGTCTTAACAGGGCGTTCAGTCAGTGGAGGTAGACGCGAAACCTAGTGATCTACCCATGGTCAGGGTGAATTTATGGTAAAACATAATGGAGGCCCGAACCAGTATACGTTGAAAAGTATTTGGATGAACTGTGGGTAGGGGTGAAAGGCCAATCAAACTAGGAGATAGCTCGTACTCCCCGAAATGCTTTTAGGAGCAGCGTGAATTAATAATCTGACAGAGGTAGAGCTACCGATTGGACTAGGGGGAGTCAAATCCTACCAAATCCAGACGAACTCCGAATGCTGTTAGATGTTTATTTGCAGTGAGGGCATGGGTGCTAAGGTCCATGTCCAAGAGGGAAACAACCCGGATCTTCAGCTAAGGTCCCTAAATCTATACTAAGTTGATCTAAGGTGGTTCAATTACTCAGACAGCCAGGATGTTGGCTTGGAAGCAGCCATTCATTTAAAGAGTGCGTAACAGCTCACTGGTCGAGCGATAGAGCATCAATGATAATCGGGCATAAAGTATAGTACCGAAGCTAAGAACTCTACGGAGTGGTAGGGGAGCATTCTATTTGCATTGAAGAAAAATTGTAAGGTTTTTTGGAGCGTATAGAATAGAAAATGTAGGCATAAGTAACGATAATGCAGGTGAGAAACCTGCACACCGAAAGACTAAGGTTTCCTGAACAACGCTAATCGGTTCAGGGTTAGTCGGGACCTAAGGCAAACCCGAAAGGGGTAGTCGATGGACAATCGGTTAATATTCCGATACTACCTTTATCAGTGATGGAGTGACGAAGTAGTGAAAGATCCGCGTACTGACGGAATAGTACGTTGAAGCGAGTAGGTATAAGTTTTGTAGGTAAATCCGCAAGACTTGCTGAACGTGATAGTACCACAAACCTTCGGGAGAGTGGATAGTGATCCTAATCAGACTTCCAAGAAAAACTTCTAAACTTATGATAAAGGTACCCGTACCGCAAACCGACACAGGTAGTCGAGGAGAGAATCCTAAGGTGCTCGAGTGATTCATGGCCAAGGAACTAGGCAAAATAGTCCTGTAACTTCGGGAGAAAGGACGCCTCCCTCTTCGGAGGAGGCCGCAGTGAATAGGCCCAGGCGACTGTTTATCAAAAACACATGGCATTGCAAATTCGAAAGAAAAAGTATAATGCCTGACACCTGCCCGGTGCTGGAAGGTTAAGGAGAGATGTTAGAAATTTATTTCAAAGCATTGAACTGAAGCCCCAGTAAACGGCGGCCGTAACTATAACGGTCCTAAGGTAGCGAAATTCCTTGTCGGGTAAGTTCCGACCTGCACGAATGGTGTAACGATCTGGGCACTGTCTCAGCCATGAGCTCGGTGAAATTGTAGTAGCGGTGAAGATGCCGCTTAATCGCAACGGGACGGAAAGACCCCGTGAACCTTTACTACAGCTTTGTATTGGTATTGGGTAAATAATGTGTAGGATAGGTGGGAGACTTCGATCCTGCGTCGCTAGGCGTAGGTTAGTCGTTGGTGAAATACCACCCTTTATTTATCTGATGCCTAACCCATTTATGGGGACATTGCATGGTGGGTAGTTTGACTGGGGTGGTCGCCTCCAAAAGAGTAACGGAGGCTTTCAAAGGTTCCCTCAGTACGTTTGGTAATCGTACGAAGAGTGCAATAGCATAAGGGAGCTTGACTGTGAGGCCTACAAGCCGATCAGGTAGGAAACTAGGATATAGTGATCCGGCGGTTCCGCATGGAAGGGCCGTCGCTCAAAGGATAAAAGGTACTCCGGGGATAACAGGCTGATCTCCCCCAAGAGCTCACATCGACGGGGAGGTTTGGCACCTCGATGTCGGCTCGTCACATCCTGGGGCTGGAGAAGGTCCCAAGGGTTGGGCTGTTCGCCCATTAAAGTGGCACGCGAGCTGGGTTCAGAACGTCGTGAGACAGTTCGGTCCCTATCTGTTGTGATCGTTAGAAGCTTGAGAGAACCTGACTCTAGTACGAGAGGACCGAGTTGGACAAACCTCTAGTGTACCGGTTGTAGTGCCAACTGCACCGCCGGGTAGCTACGTTTGGAAGAGATAAGCGCTGAAAGCATCTAAGTGCGAAGCTCCACTCAAGATGAGGCTTCTTTTAAGGGACGTTCGAGACTAGGACGTTGATAGGCTGCAGGTGTAAAGACAGAAATGTCAAAGCTGAGCAGTACTAATTACCCGTAACTTCTTTTACGTGATGTGTTTTGAGATTTAAATTCTACATTATTCGCACTATGTTACGATATTAAGATTTTATGGTGACTATAGCATTGGGGTCCACCTCTTCCCATTCCGAACAGAGAAGTTAAGCCCTTTAGCGCCGATGGTACTACTATAACAGGTGGGAGAGTAGGTCGTTGCCAGACTTTTATTTTTGAAAAGCCTCTTTCATAGAGGCTTTTTTTTTGTTATAATTATTCTATGTCGTCTATTAAACAAAGAGAAAATTTATTAATTGCTGAAAAAAAAGCATCAAATCTATTTTTACAAATTGAAAAAAGAGGATTAATTGTTCCTGGTAAATATGAAAGAGATTTAAATTCTGAAATTTTTGATTTAGCTTATGAATTGTATGGTATTAAAAAGTATTGGCACAAAAGAATTGTAAGATCTGGAGTTAATACCATGAAACCTTATAATTCTAATCCAAAAAATTTAATCATTGAAGATGACGATATATTATTCATTGACTTTGGGCCAATATTTGATGAATGGGAAGCAGATTTTGGAAGAACCTATGTAATAGGAAATGATAAGTATAAATGTAAGCTTAAAAAAGATATAGAATCCGGATGGAACGATTGTAAAAAATTTTTTGAATCGCAATCTAAAATTTCAGGAGCTGAATTATATAATTATGCTGTAAAATCAGCAAAGAAATATGGATGGGAGTTTGGAGGTGAGATAGCAGGCCATTTAATAGGTCACTTCCCACATGAAAGGTTAGATAACGAGGATAAGAGGAATTACGTACACCCTCAAAATCATGTGAATATGTTTGATCCTGACAAAGCTGGTAAAAAACGTGATTGGATACTAGAAATTCATTATGTAGACAAGTCAAAAAAGATAGGAGGTTTTTTTGAACAACTTCTTACAGTATGATTCTCTTATCAATTAAATTAACTTCCCTTATTTGATTTTCCTGTTCCCTTAGGTTTGTTATCAGCAATACTTTCTCTCATTTCAGTATCAGCCTGAATATTTTGGAATTTATAATAATCCAGTATACCAAGATTACCTTCTTTAAATGCACCAGCCATAGCTTTTGGAACTTCAGCTTCAGCAAGTATTACCTTAGCTCTTGCTTCTTGGGCTTTGGCAATCATCTCCTGTTCAGCTGCCACAGCCATAGCTCTTCTTTCTTCTGCTTTTGCTTCAGCAACTTTTAGGTCAGCTTCAGCTTGATCTGTTTGAAGAATTGCACCAATATTTTTACCTATATCAATATCAGCAATATCAATTGATAAAATTTCGTATGCTGTTCCAGCATCGAGTCCTCTCTCTAGGACGAGTTTTGATATTCTGTCAGGATTTTCAAGAACTTCCTTATGTGAGGATGAGGAACCAATAGATGAGACTATACCTTCTCCAACCCTTGCTAGTATTGTTTCTTCACCTGCTCCACCAACTAATTGTGAAATGTTAGCCCTAACTGTGACTCTTGCTTTTGCTATTAATTGTATACCGTCTGCAGCAACCGCAGCAACACTTGGTGTGTTTATAACTTTTGGTGTAACAGACATTGTCACTGCTTCAAATACATCTCTACCAGCTAAATCTATTGCAGTGGCTTGTTTGAATGTTAATTCAATATTTGCTTTCTCTGCAGATATCAGTGCAGTTATTACCTGTGGAACGTTACCTCCTGCTAAGTAGTGTGTTTCAAGATCAGGAGCTTTTAAAACTCTGGCACTTGACTCAACATCATCTTTTATTGCAAGTCCAGCCTTAGTTGCGGTGATCAGAGAATTTACAACGACTGATGGAGGAACTCTCCTGACTCTCATGAAAACAAGTTCTAGTAAACCTGTTTTGACTCCAGAAAATTGGGCAGTGATCCACAAATTTACAGGAACAAAATAGAGGAATATGAAAACTAATATTGTTATACCGAGTATGAGAAGTGCTGTAAGTAACATTTAAATTATATTTTTTTTACCAAAATTTTATCTTGTAAGATATCAATAATTTTTATTTTTTTGTTCTCATCAATATAGTTTTCTACTGATTTTATTTCATATATTTTGTCTCCAAATTCTCCTTTCCCGTACGGTTTAAGAACGGATTTTGATTTACCAATATCACCAATCTTTAATTTGTCATAAGTATTTTTTGATACTTTCGTAGTATGAATTTTTTCTAAAGATACTTTTTTCCATGTTTTGGATTTTAGGGAGTAAATTATAACACCTAATACCAATATTGAAGACCCTATCATATAGTATACTATTAACTCTGGACCAAAGTATTGAAAAAAAAGATAGTTAGATGCTATTATGCTAATTATGCCAAAAATTCCAAAAATTGTAGTTCCAGGGATAAATAATATTTCAATTATTAATAAAACCAGTCCAATTAATACTAAGAAAAAAATTACAAGTCCTTCCATTTTAATTTAATATGCTTTTCCAAATACAACCATTCTTTCAGAATCTTTTCCGGTAACGATGCATTTCCCCCTATCTCCTTTTTTGTCTATTGGTATACACCTAATTGTTGCTTTGGTATCATTTTTAATTTTTTCTTCCGTTTCTTTTGATCCATCCCAATGCGCATATACAAATCCGTTATCATTTTTAATTATTTTTTTAAATTCCTCATATGAATTAGCAGTCTTAGTATTTTTTTCTCTGAAGTTTTTTGCTTTTTCAAAAAGATTATTTTGAATATCAATGAGCATATTTTCTACAACTTTATCTATATTATTTTCTTTAATAATCTCTTTTTTGAGTTCATCTCTTCTAGCTATTTCAACTGTATTATTTTCAATATCTTTTGGACCAATTACTATTCTTATAGGAACTCCTTTCATCTCATATTCTGAAAATTTCCATCCTGGCTTATGATTTTCTCTGGAATCTATTTCAGATCTAATGTTATTTGCAATTAGATGATTATTTATTTCTTCAGCTTTTTCGAGACATTTTTTGTAGTCTTCTTTTGAGTTATAAATAGGTATAATAATAACTTGATTTGGAGCCAAATTAGGAGGTAAAACCAAACCTCTATCGTCAGAGTGTGACATAATTAATGCACCAATTAATCTTGTTGAAACTCCCCATGAAGTTCCCCACACAAATTCATTTTTTCCTTCTTTTGTGGCAAATTTTACATCAAAAGCTTTTGCAAAGTTCTGACCAAGAAAATGTGATGTTCCTGCCTGAAGTGCTTTGCCATCTTGCATCAATGCCTCCACACAATAGGTTTCTACCGCTCCAGCAAACTTTTCATTTTCAGATTTTATTCCCCTTAAAACAGGGATAGCCATTGTTTCCTCTAGAAATTTTGTGTAAATGTCTAAAATTTTGATAGTCTCTTCTTCTGCTTCCTTTTTTGTTTCGTGGGCAGTGTGTCCTTCTTGCCAAAGAAACTCTGATGTCCTTAGAAAAAGTCTTGTTCTCATTTCCCACCTAACAACATTAGCCCATTGGTTAACTAGAAGCGGAAGGTCCCTGTAAGATTGAATCCAGTTCTTGTAAGTATTCCATATAACTGTCTCTGAGGTAGGCCTTATGATTAATTCTTCTTCTAATTTTGCTTTTGGATCAACTACCACACCACCAGACTCATCATCTGCTTTTAATCTGTAATGAGTAACTACTGCACATTCTTTTGCAAAACCCTCGACATGATCAGCCTCTTTACTTAGGTAAGATTTCGGAATAAAAAGCGGGAAATATGCATTTTTGTGACCACTTTCTTTGAACATTTTATCAAGAGTACTTTGCATATTTTCCCAAATAGAAAAGCCGTATGGCTTTATTACCATACAACCTCTAACTGCAGAATTTTCAGCTAAATCTGCTTTTTTAACTAATTCATTGTACCAGGCTGAAAAATCATTAGATCTTTGAGGTAATCCTTTGCTCATAATAAAACTTTATGCAATCTTAACTTTTACGCTGTAATTGAAACAATAAAATTACCTTTTTTCGTTTTAATATTGTAAATTAGATGATAAATTATTGATTTTATGAAGTACTTTATTTCACTATATCTAATGTTTGTAAGCTCCTTACTTGTTAATGCACAAGAAATTGATGATATGTATTTCACAAGTACTGACAGAGAGATTAAAAAAAAGTTATCTAAAAAAGTTAGTCCTGCTGAAGTCATTCTATCCAAATATAGAAAGGGAAATACAAAGATAAATTCTACCGATTTTATAGATAAATCAATACTTGAAAAGTATAAATCATCTAACGTTGACGATATTCCGTTTACAGAAAAAAAGAAAGATTCACAATCACTAAAATTTGATAGAGATAATTTATATGCTAGTAATGAAATAAATCAGTCTCTTCAATATAATCGAATATCTTCTTATGTATTACCCTATATGTACAGATATAATGACCCTTTTAATATGTATGATCCAATATCAAGTATGTATTATGGTATGACATCTTATGATTTAATGATGTTACCTAGAAATCAGGTAGGTTTAAGAAGTTTTGCTTCAATTAATCCGATGCTGTTTTTTTCTAATCCGTATCTCGCTTCATTAGATCCATCATTATCACCAGCACTTCTAAATCTTCACTATCCAAGTATAGCCGGCTATGGATTTGGTTGTTCAATTAATAAACACGGTACGTGGATGTTTATTAACAATGGTACAGGGGGAGGTTTAGGTCATACTCTAACTAATAGACACTTTTATGTAAGCGGCATAATTTCTAATGCTGAAAGAACAGGTACTAGAGGAGGAAGATCAAGTCGTGCCTCAGTATTGAACGGTGAAAATATTCCAGATGCTAATTATCCATCAAGAAGACAAAGTGGAATTACAAATTCTAATATTTCACAAGACCTTCAAGATAGAAGAGGTAGAGGACAAACCTTTGCTAATTCGCAAAACACATTATTTAGAGATAATAATGCCTCGTCTAATGTAAGAGGTTCTTCAACTAGATCAAGTAGGAGTACAATGCTAAACACTCAAAACAGAAGATCCTTAAGCAGTTCAAGATCTTCAACTGAAAAAATAAATAACATTATGAATTATAGAAATTCTGTTAGATCTTCTTACAGTGGATCAACAAGAGGTAATTCAAGTTTTACCGCTTCCTCAGATAATGGAAGGAGATCAAGCTATACAGCTGTGCCTACTACTAGATCTTCTTATGGTGGTAGCTCTCTAAGGAATAATTCCTCAATGTCACGTATGAGTGGGGGATCCTTCTCAAGTAGTTCGACTGGTGGTGGATCATATAGTGGTGGTGGATCATCATATAGCGGCGGTGGCTCTAGTTCAGGTGGTGGTGTAGTTAGTGGAGGAAGTAGTGGTGGTTCTTCAAGAGGAGGAGGTAGAAATTAATTTTTCTCGTACAAGTCTTATATCTAGATTATTTTATTTCATTACAATAATTCTGTTCATAAGTTATGACTCCTATTCTCAATACGGATATTATAAAGACGTTATAAAATTTAGTCAAAGTTTTCAGGGAGGGTCAGCTCGAATACAAGGTGTTGGTGGCGCTTCTGTATCTTTAGGTGGTGACGTGAGTTCAATTTCTCAAAATCCAGCAGGTCTAGGATTTATTAACAGGAAGCTGATTTCTGTTGGTTATGGAGTAACTGGAAATAATTCAACATCAAATTTTTTTGGTGAAAGCTCAACAGTAAAAAATAATTATAATCAAATCGAAAATATTTCATTGGTCCTTCCAATAAGAAATAAAAATAATTATCTAGGCAACAGTATTTCTAAATGTCCAGAATGTTCAAAATTTAATATTGGATTTAGTTATTCCAAAATAAAAGATTTTTCGGAAAGAAAGTTCTATAGGGGATATAATGATGTTAATTCTATAATAGATTATTTTCTTCAAGACTCACAAGGAGTTCCTTTATCACAATTAGGAAATAACGAAATGATACCTGATATTGCTCTTTTACAGGAGGCATATGATCATTATTTAATTAATCCTGACAATGATCTCCCTGGATCTTATTTTTCATTTATTGGAGGTTTCCCTCTCCAAGAGGAGGAAATTATTACTGAGGGAAGCATAAATAAAGTTTCAGTTTCTGCAGGATCAAATATACGAGACAAGATTTTTTTAGGTTTTGGTTTTAATTTTTATTCAATTGATTATGATCAGAGACGATTCTATTTAGAAAATAACTTTGAAGTTTTAGATGATGCAGGCCAGTGGAATTTTGAGGGTATACTTGATTATCTTAATTTAAATGATGTATTTAAGATTTCTGGAAGTGGTGCTTCAGTATCTGCTGGTTTAATTATTAAACCTTCAAACAGTTTAAATATTGGAATAAGTTATGAGAGTAAAACCTCTTTTAATTTAGAAGAGGAATTATATAGTGAGTTAGAAACAAAATATTTTGATTACTATTATGAGCCCGAAGATACTATTTTAAGAAATGTCATATCAGGAACAGGGAGTACTATTGCAGACTACTCATATAAATCTCCCTCAAGAATTACAATTGGATCATCTTATTTTTATAAAAAATTTGGATTTATTTCTGCAGAGATTGATTTAATTGATTATTCATCAGCTCAAATACAATCCTATGATTTTAATGATTATGTCGAAAATGCAGAAATATTGAGAATTTATAGAACATTAGCAATAAATTACAGAGTTGGACTAGAGGCAAGGCTCAATAAATTTTATTTAAGGTTAGGATACAATTTTTTAGCTGACCCAGAAAAAGATATTACAAATTCCACTCATAGTAATTCGTTAAATAAAAAGAGTATAGGAGTTGGTTTTCTATCAAATATTTTAACTGCAGATATTACCTTGACTAGTATTAACAAAAAGTCAGTTTTGAGTCCTTATAATTTATTTAGAGACCAACCAGTAGCAGAGTTTGACTCAAACTTTAGTAAAATTATTTTCTCTTTAGGAATAAGAATTAATAATTGACAGTACCCTATCCCTAACGTCTTTTGAGACATGATATTTAGATTTTTGATAGTATTCTATTCTTTCTTTATATAGATCTGATAATTTCTTTTTGAGTGAAACGGCTCCACTGAGTAAAGGTCTTTTGTCATTTCTTGATATTCTTTCGTGTAAAATTTCTCTTTTGACATCAATGAATATTGATACTCCAGAGTTATTTATTATAGACATATTTTCATTAAAACACGGTGTTCCACCTCCTGTAGCTAAGATAAAATTACTCTCGCTCTCAATAATCTCTTTTAAAGTTTTAGTCTCAAATTTTCTAAAAAACTTTTCCCCTTTAATTTCAAATATATCTTTAACATTAGAATCTAATTTTTTTTCAATTTCGAGATCAAGATCGATAAAACAAAGATCTGTCATCGAAGAAATATATTTCCCCAGTCTTGACTTTCCTGATGCTGGCATACCAACAATAAAAAACTTTTTCACTAGAGTGTAATATTTACCTTTTTTAAAATTTCTTGAGCTTCTGGAAACTTATTGTAATGCCATTTACCTTTAACAGTACCGTTTCTCATTAGAAAGAAACCAGGATTTGATCTTATCATTGTTTTTAATACAGTAGCGTCACCGTAAGCAACATTAATATCTAGTTTATTTCTTGAAATGAAGTTTTTAAATGAAACTGGATTACTTGAAGTTAAAAATAGAGGCTCTACCCAAAAACTTATATTTGATATTAAAGCTTGTAATTTGGTAATAAATTCTTTTTCATTTTTATCAGAAATTTCAATCTTATCAATATCATGTATAATTATAAATAACTTATTTCCTAAAAAACTTTCTTTGGTTAAATCTTTATCTTCATCCCAAATGCTATAATCAGTAATTTTAGGTTGAGCATCTGGATTCAAAAGTTTAATTTCTTTAAACATATATGACTCATCATTAGGATAAGTTTCAAACTCATATGATCTTCCATCCTTTTCCATTATATAACTATATTTTAGCTCTTCACTAGGTTCCATTAAATCAGGTATATAATTGCCGACTTTATAAGCTCTAAAATCTATAAATGGTAGAAAATTAATGGCTGCATAACTAATTATTAGACATATTGAAGTTATTAAAACTAAGAATCCATTTTGAAAATTAACATCATCAAATGTTTTAATTGGTAGAAGGCCAGTCTGGTTTTTTAATTTAGATTGTAAAAAGTAGATTATAAAAGAAAAAACTAGTAGTACAATATCTTTGGAAAATGACTCCCAGGGAGTAAGTTTAATAGCATCTCCAAAGCATCCACAATCAGTAACTTTATTGAAATAAGCAGAATAGAAAGTTAAGAAAGTGAAGAAAATAATTAGACCCATTGTAACACTTGAGGTAATTTTCATCCTGAAGTTAAGCAGAAGTGCAAAACCAATGACAATTTCTAAACAACACAAAAAAACAGAGATAAATAAAGAAAAAGGAATAAATATTTCGAACAAAGAGGTAAAGTCACTGCTAAATACCTGAAAGTATTCCTCAAGTTTTATTTGAGTTCCAACTGGATCATTTATCTTGATGCCACCTGAAAAAATAAATAATGATCCAACGAAATATCTTGATAAGGTATATATTATTCTCATTCTTTAAATATTAATATTTTGATTAAACAAAAAACAGAGTAGTTTACTATGTCTTGGTAATTAGCTTTTACACCCTCTGAAATTAAGGTTTCTCCGCCGTTGCTTTCTATTTGCTTAGTTCTGTAAAGTTTCATTAGGATTATATCTGTCATCGAGCTGATCCTCATCTCTTTCCATGCTTCATTGTAGTCATGGTTCTTATTTAATAATAAGTCCATAATTTCATTAGAGTATTTATTATACAGTCTTTCAAGTTCATCAATTTCAACATCTATGTTATCTCTATCATATTCCAATTGAATTATAGCCATAATACAATAATTTATAATACCTATGAATTCACCATCAATATTTTCTTTAATTTTCATCACATTTTTTTCTTGGATAGATCTTATCCTTTGTGCTTTTATAAATATCTGATCTGTTAAGGATGGGACTCTAAGTATTCTCCAGGCTGAACCATAATCTTTTGATTTTTTTAGATAGATGTCTTTGCAGATTTCTATTATTTTTCTATAATTTTCTCTAGTACTTGTATTCAATAAATTATATTTTTTCAAAAATATTAAATCGAAATCAAATACTAATTAAAATATGATCAAAAGATCAATAAATATTAAGGGGGAGCTTTACAGTTTTGATAAGCCTTTGGTTATGGGAATTGTAAATATGACGCCTGACTCATTTTTTGATGGAGGAAAATATAATGATCTTGATCAAGCAAAATTAAGAGTTGATAAGATGGTTAAAGAAGGTGTTGATATCTTAGATATTGGTGGATATTCAACTAGACCAGGAGCTGACGTTATACCATCTGATGTAGAATGGAATCGTATAAAAGACATTATAGAATATTCATCATCAAAATATAAAAATATTATTATTTCAGTTGATTCTTTTCGGTCTGACATCATAAGAAAAGCATTTGATTCTGGTGCAGACATAATCAATGATATATCAGGAGGTAATTATGACAAAAATATGTTTAAAACTGCTTCAGAATTAAGAATGCCTTATATTTTGATGCATATAAGAGGGACACCAAAGACAATGTTAGATAAAACAGATTACAAAGAACTAATACCAGATATAATGGATTATTTTAAGAAAAAAATCGATATGCTCTATGATTTAGATGTTGTTGATGTGATTATTGATCCTGGTTTTGGTTTTGCAAAAGATTACGAACAAAATTATGAGCTTCTAAGAAATTTAAAATTATTCCAAATTTTTGAATTGCCTTTATTAGTGGGACTTTCAAGAAAGTCCTTTATCAAAAAGAAATATGGTGAGGATAAAACTCTTGAAGGAACCCTCGAGCTCAACAAAATAGCTTTAGAAAATGGTGCTGATATCATTAGAGTTCATGATGTAAAAGAAAATAAATTATTGATCAAATAATTTTTAACCCTTCACCTACTTCTTTAAACGAATTAATAGCTTTTTCTAGTTGTTCTATAGTGTGGCCTGCAGATAACTGCACTCTTATTCGAGCAAGATCTTTAGGTACTACTGGAAAATAAAAACCTATTACATAGACACCTTTTTCTAGAAGTTTTTCCGACATTTTTTTTGCTAAAACTGCATCATATAACATAATTGGTACAATCGGGTGGGTGCCGTCAACAATATCAAACCCTAAGTTTTTCATTTCTTCTCTAAAATACTCTGTGTTTTTTTGAAGGTTTTTAATTAGTGAGTTATCATTTTCAATAAGTTCAAAAACTTTAAGTGATGCTCCAACAATTGAAGGTGCTAGTGTATTTGAGAAAAGGTATGGTCTTGATTTTTGTCTTAAAATTTCAATAACTTCTTTTTTTGAAGATGTAAATCCTCCTGATGCCCCACCAAGAGCTTTTCCCAATGTCCCAGTAATAATATCAACTTTCCCCATTACATTTTTTAACTCATGAACACCTCTTCCCTTTTCACCAATGAACCCAGTGGAATGACATTCATCACTCATTACCAGTGCATTATATTTCTTTGCCAGTTCTGATATTTTATCAAGTTGAGCAATAGTGCCATCCATAGAGAACACTCCATCCGTAACTATAATTCTTGCTCTGCAGTGTGATGTTTCTTTTAGTTTTTCTTCCAGATCATTCATGTCATTATGAAGATATCTGTGTCTTTGAGCTTTACATAATCTAATTCCATCAATTATAGAAGCATGATTTAATTGATCTGATATTATAGCATCTTCTGGACCGAATAATGGTTCAAATACTCCTCCATTCGCATCAAAAGCTGCAGCATAAAGTATGGTGTCTTCCATACCCAAAAAAGAACTTATTTTATTTTCAAGTTCTTTGTGAATATCTTGAGTCCCACAGATAAATCGTACTGATGACATCCCGAATCCATGGGTATCTATTGCGTCTTTAGCTGCTTGCGTTACCTCAGGGTGGGATGACAATCCAAGATAATTGTTGGAGCATAAATTAATTATTTCTTTTTTTTCTGATGTTTCTATCAGGGAACTCTGAGGAGATTTGATAATTCTTTCACTTTTATAAAGGCCAGATTTCTTTGTATTTTCAATCTCATCTAAAAGATGATCTTTAAACTTATTATACATATACTTAAAAAATTATTAGATTACACTATAAAGATAAGTTAAATATTTATTGAATTATAACCCAAAATGAGTAGAGTTCTTATCGTAGGATCAGAGGGTCAAATTGGCACTCAGCTATCAAAAGCATTATCTAATCGAGATGATTTCGACTATCTTTTTTTATGTGATATAAAAGATAAATCAAGGACAGATTTAAATTATTTTAAGGTAGACGCTCTTTCTTATGATGATTTAAAAAGTTTTATAATTGACAAAAAAATAAATGAGGTTTATCATTTGGCAGCAATA
Source organism: uncultured Marinoscillum sp. (assembly GCA_902523065.1). Classification (GTDB taxonomy): domain Bacteria; phylum Bacteroidota; class Bacteroidia; order Cytophagales; family MED-G16; genus MED-G16. Next base: position 391,048 of record CABYXZ010000001.1, on the reverse strand, counting down.
TTGTCTGCTAAGGGAGAGAAAGACCCAATGCGAACATGGAACCTGAATATGAATTCCTTATTCAATATACTGAAACTTGCTAAGGAGGGTATTATTGAGAAAGCTTTTTGGCCTAGTTCTATTGCTGTGTTTGGTAATAATAATCCTAAAAATGATACTCCTCAGTTTTCGGATAAGGAGCCAATCACTTCTTATGGTATAAGTAAGCTTGCCGGTGAGAATTGGTGTAAATATTTTAATACTAATTATGGAACTGATATAAGGAGTATAAGGTTTCCAGGTGTTATTAGTTATGACGCATTACCAGGTGGAGGAACAACTGACTATGCTGTTGATATTTTTCATTCTTTTAAATCTAAAATAAGATATACTTGCTTTTTAGATAAGGATACAATCCTACCGATGATCTATATAGATGATGCTATTGATGGTATAATAAAACTAATGAGGGCTCCAAAAAAGAAATTAAGAATTCAATCAAGTTATAATCTTTATGCATTTAGTATGTCACCAAAAATGATTGAGGAAGAGTTAAAGAAAATAGACAACGGATTTCAGGTAGATTATGTACCTGACTACAGACAAGCAATTGCTGACTCTTGGCCAAATACAATCGATGATATTTATGCTTGTGAGGATTGGGATTGGAATTCAAAATATAACTTTAAAGAAACAACTAATCATATGCTATCAAAACTTGCAATATTATGAGAGAATTTAAATTTATCAATTTTAATAAAGGTAAAAATTATTATTTAATTGAAATAAATAGACCAGACCAATTAAATGCAATAAATAAAGAAACTATTAAAGAGTTAAAAGATTGTTTCTTAAGTATCAAAAATTCAACAAAAGGTTTTTATGGTGTTATAATCACTGGTTCAGGTGATAAATCATTTGTAGCTGGTGCTGATATATCAGAATTTAAAGGGCTTAACGAGAAAACCGCAAAAGAACTTTCTTTAAATGGACATGAACTCTTTCATATAATTGAAAATTTTTCCATACCTGTTATTGCTCTAGTAAATGGTTATGCACTTGGGGGAGGATGTGAATTAGCACTTTGTTGTCACATTAGAATTGCCACAAAAAATGCCAAATTTTCTCAGCCAGAAATAAATCTTGGAACAATTCCTGGATATGGCGGTACTCAGAGGCTTCCTCAGATAATAGGAAAAGGAAGAGCTTTAGAGATGATGGTTACCGCTGAGATGACTAATGCTGAAACTGCTCTTCAATATGGTTTGGTAAATTATGTTCTTGATAACAAAGATGATGCTATGAAAAAATCTACTGAATTGATAGATATTATTCAGAGAAAAGCTCCAGGGGCAGTTGCTGGTGTAATAGAATCAATAAATAATTTTTATAGGGGAGATGATGATGGTTTTGGAAAAGAAATACAGATCTTTTCAAAGTTATGTGGAGCAGATGATTTTAAGGAGGGGGTTAGGGCATTTCAAGAAAAAAGGTGTCCCTCTTTCAAAGGAAAATAATTTTTGGTATAAATTTTAATTATTACTTTTACCAAAATGAATTTGAAGAATTTTTCTATTCTATTCCTTTCACTAACTCTGTTATCTTGTAAAAAAGATTTTATACCAACCGAATCTTCCAGAATCGAAATTGATGATTTTATTGTTGATGAAATTGATTATAAATTTCTATCTACAAAGTCGAAGTTTCAGTATAAGAATGAAAATCAGTTAATTAATGCAACTCTCAATACACGAATAGAAAAAGATAAGAGGATTTGGTTTTCGGTTCGGGTAGCACTTGGTATTGAGGCAGCTAGGGGTTTAGTCACTAAGGAGGAAATAATTATAATAGATAGGGTCAATAAACAAGTCATAAAATCTACCCCTGATATAATTGAAAACACTTTTAAGATAAAACTTAACTTCGAACAACTTGAGGCCATATTGACTGGTAATTTGTTATATGACATTTCCGATGATGATAACTTAGTACGTGAGGGGAATTACTTCAAAATAGTACAACAAATGGGCTCCATTCAATCACAAAACCTTGTAAATAACAAAACATCTAAAGTTGAAAAACTTATCCTCTTTGATGAAGTTACTAATTATTTACTAACTGTTGATTACGAAAACTTTAAGCCTCTTGGTAAAATACTATTTCCAGGAAGGCATTTGTTTACGTCTGTCAGCTATCTTGATGATTCTCCTGTTCCTGTTATTAATAATATAAATTTTAACTACAGGGAAGTAGAAAGAACAAATAAGCCACTAAAGTTTCCTTTTAGTATTCCTTCCAAGTATGTTGTTAAGAATATTTAGTTTTTTATCAATATTTTTATTTGTTTTTCATAATACAAAATGCCAAGAATCTAGGGCTGATTTGGAAAGGGAACGAGATCTTAACATCCAAAAAATTAATGAGGCAGAAAAAATTTTAAAAGAAACAGAAAATACGAAAATAGCTTCAATCGGTAGACTTAATGTGATAAATAGACAAATCAATAATCGACAAAGTCTGATTAAATCCTTAAGGTCAGATATTAATATTCAAGATAAAGAGATAAGATCACTTACAAGTATAATTTCATCTTTAAATAACGATGCTTTACTTCTCACCAACGAATATGCTGATATGATATTTAATTCTTACAAGTCTAGGTCATCTCTAACTAAACTTAGCTATATTTTTTCTTCCGAAAATTACAATCAAATGTTTAGAAGGATGAATTATTTATTTCAGTATTCGTCTTACAGAAAAAATCAAATTGATGAAATTAAAGAGGTAAGAAACAATTTAGTAATTGAAGAGGAAAATTTAATTAGGGTAAAAGAAAATAAAAGTATTTTATTAAAAAGTGAATTATCTGAAAGCAGAAAATTACAAAACTTAAAAGGCAGTCAGAAAAAAATTATATCTGATTTAAATAATAGACAAAATAAAATTAGGAGAGAGATCCAGAATAGGAAAGAGGCATTAAGAAAGCTTGACGAATTAATCAGAGAAATTATAAGAAAAGAATCTGAAATTTTAAGATCAGATGATGAGTTAATTGATTTTGAAAGGATTTCTTCTGAATTTGAATCTTTAATCGGAAAACATAAATGGCCTGTATCTTCAGGTTTTATTTCAAATAAATTTGGAGAACATGCCCATCCTGTGATAAAAAGTATAAAGGTAAAGAATGACGGTATTGATATTCAAACTAACAAATCCTCAAAAGTTTACTCAATCTATGATGGAAAAGTTTCTACAATAGCATTTATTCCAGGAATGAATAATGTAGTAATAATTAATCATGGAAACTATTTTACACTCTATGCCAAACTAAAAAATCTGAAGATTGAAAAAAATCAGATAATTTATACTGGTGATGAAATTGGAGATTTAATTACAAACAGTGAAGGAACTACTGAATTACAATTTCAAGTTTGGAAAAATAATGTTAAGTTGAATCCAGAAAATTGGATTATCAAGAAATGATTTTGCTATATTTACATTTTAAATCATAGATTATGAACATAGTATTTGGCTTAGGAATGCCTGGCGGATGGGAATGGATAATTATTGGTCTAATTGTTGTTATTTTTTTTGGTGCAAATAAAATTCCTGAAATCTTTAAAGGATTTGGAAAAGGTATAAGAGAATTTAAGGATGCATCAAGAGAAATAAAGAAAGAGATTGAGAAGGAATCAGACTCTGACTCTGAAAAAAAATAACTTATCCAAATAACCAAGAGAACCAACTTGATGAATTGGTTTTTATCCCTCTTTTCTTAATAATTTCAGCGACATTTTCAGGACTGTAACCTATCGAATTTGCTACATGTCCAAGCAAAAAGAACTCGTGATCATGTACCTTATCATCAGACTTAACTAATCTAACAAGATCGGTTACAAACTCCTCTTTCTCTTCGTCGGATAAATGATCTTTTATTGCTTTGCCATAATCGCCCTGCATATTGTTAAAGAAATTATTTGTATCTATTTCTTCAATATCCTCTGACTTATATTTGGATAGAATTTTACTAGAATTCATAATATCTTTTTCTTCTTGGCCTATACTTCCATCAACTCTTGCTATTTTTGCAAAACATGATGTAATTGATTTATTTAATAGTTCTTTACTCATGATAGATTTGTTTACCTAAAATTAATATTATTATTTAATAAATTAAATTATGTTAAACATAATAAAACCTCTAATAAAGTTTTTCTTTTTTTTATCTATTCTTTCTTGTAGTGAGAATAATAATAAATCACAAAATACAAATAGATCCTTTCTTCCAAATGCCTCAGGAGAAAATAATGAAATGCTTATTGTTATGGACTCCTCAGCCTTTCGGAGTATAGTTGGTAGAGAATTAGTTAATACTTACGGATCATTTGTTAAAGGCTTACCCCAACCAGAAAAGAAATTCGATCTTAGATATATAAGACCAAGAAGTTTTAATAATATTCTAAAACATGCTAAAAATATTATTGTTGCTTTTACACTTGATGGAAAAGGTATTGACTCAGATATATTAAGAAAAAATTTTAATGAGAGTTCATTACAAAGAATAGAAAATGATACAAGTCTTTATTACTTTACTAGAAGAGATCAGTATGCAAAAGGTCAGATAATTCTTTATCTTTTTGGCAAGTCTGAAAAACTTTTGTTGGGAAAATTACAAAAGAATAAAAGTTTAATTTTAAGGTATTTTGAAGATGAAGTAAGAAAGAGAGTTGATAGAGAAATTTTTAGAAAAAAAGAAGAAAATATAGAATCTAAAATTTATGAAGATCACTCAGTTAAACTTAAAATTCCTTTCGGATACGATCTGGCAAAAAATTTAAAAGGATCAGAGGGTAATTTTTTTTGGTTGCGACAACTTGAGCCTGATTTTGAAAAAAATATTTTTGTATATTATGAAGACTATAATGATGATGAATTAGCTGACTTTTCATACGTTTTTAATGATGATGATAGAAGTATCGAAAATTTAAGAAAGAAGATTGCAAACAAATTTTTAACTGATTCTGAAAATAAAAGAGTATTTATGACTCTTCAAGATATTTTTCCTATCGAATACCAAGAAATAGTTTTTAAAAATTTTTCTGGTGTTGAAGCAACAGGTCTATGGAAATTAAGTGATCTCTCAGCAGGTGGGCCATTTAAAAGTTACGTGATTTATGACCAGAGAAATAAAAGAGCATACTATATCGAAGGATATGTCTTTGCACCTGGACAAAAAAAAAGGGATCTAATGCAAGAAATAACTTCTATTTTAAACACATTTGAGATATGATATCTTTTTTGAAAGGAAATAAGGTAGAAATTGATGTTTCAAAGGTAGTAATCGATGTTAATGGAGTGGGTTACAAAGTAAACATTTCGTTAAGAACTTTTTCAAAAATAAAGGATTTAAATAATTTACATATTTTCACTCACCTACATGTCAAAGAAGATGCTCATACTCTTTATGGGTTTTACAATAAAAGAGAGAGAAATACCTTCTTAAGTTTAATATCAATTTCTGGTGTAGGCCCGAGTACAGCAATTGTTATTTTATCCTCGCTTTCCGCTGATGAATTAAAATTAGCTATTCTTGACTCAGATGTGAATAAAATTAAATCTGTAAAAGGAATAGGATTAAAAACAGCTGAGAGGATAATTCTTGAACTAAAGGATAAGATAAATATTGATGAAATTGAAGACATAAAACTTTCTAATAATATAGGCAATACAATAAGAGATGAAGCGTTATCAGCATTATCATCTTTGGGTATTTCAAAGAATGTTGTTGAACACCATATTGATTCTATTCTTGAAGCGAATAAAGATATCAATCTGGAAGATCTTATCAAGGAAATACTCAAGAGGTCATAATGGAAAAAAAGCTTTACTTTGAGACAAGCAAGATATTTTTATATATTTTTTTTGATCATAGCATCTAGCAACTGCTCGTTTTTATTTGCACAAAATAATGTTGACTCAATTAATAACGAGATTGATACGATTTATTCCCCTACAAACTTCACAACATATCAATTAAAGGATAGATTTTCAGACCCGTTTTCTTCTCTTTTTTCAAATAATGCTTATAATATAAATTCGAGTTTGATTAAACTCTATTCAAAATACGATACTTCTGGCGTATTTTATTTAGAAGAAAAAATAGGATCGTTAAATTATAGGCCATCTATATCAATTCCTTTTAATAGTTATGATAAGTTTAATACAAGAAAACAGGTCAAAGAATATTTTAGAGATAAATCATTAAGTTTAGATGGGGAGAGTACCTTAAAAAGTGGAAGATTGATCCCAAAGATTTACATTCCTGAGTCTTTGGATAGAATTTTCGGCGGAAACTTTATTGATTTACAGGTAAATGGATTTGTTAATTTAGATTTTGGTGGAAGATTCCAGAAGGTAGAGAATCCATCTATCCCAATAAGGCAACAAAGAAATGGTGGCTTTAATTACGATCAGCAAATTAATCTAAACATAAACGGAAAAGTTGGAGAAAAATTAAAAATTACTGCAAACTTCGATAACAACAACACATTCGATTTCCAGAATAATTTAAAATTAGACTATACAGGATTTGATGAAGAGATAGTTAGAAAAATTGAGGTAGGAAATGTTAGTATGCCTGTGAAGAATAGTCTTCTTAGGGGAGCTCAGAGTTTGTTTGGTCTTAAGACCCAATTACAGTTTGGAAGACTAAGTGTCACTGGTATTCTTTCTAGACAACAAGGAAAAGCAGAATCCATCAAAATAGATAATGGATTTCAGGGGAGAGAATTTGAGATTATAGGTTCTGGTTATGATAGAAATAGACATTACTTTCTAGGACACTTTTTTAGAGATAATTATGAGAGGTGGTTGAGATCTTTACCATTAGTTACCTCAGGAGTGAATATAAACAGGGTTGAAGTATATATCTTAAATAGAACAAATAATTCTGAGTCTTTAAGGAATTTTGCTGCATTTACTGATTTAGGTGAAGGAAGAGTTTTGTTAAAGCAAGGTAATCCCCAAATAGGTTCTGGGACAAATGGTCCAAATGATAATGGTGCTAATTTACTTTTCGAAAATCTATCCTCTAATGGTTCTTTGAGAGATATTGACAAAGTCGACAATACTCTTTCAACACAGTTTGTTTTTAATAAGTCAGTTGATTACGAGAAGGTAACATCAGCTAGGAAACTTAATTCAGATGAGTATGAAATTAATAAAAATTTAGGATATATATCATTACTTCGAAGACTTCAAAATGATGAAGTTTTAGCAGTTTCATACGAGTATACATACAATGGTAATAGATATAAAGTTGGAGAGCTGACAGAGGATTATCAGAATAGAAATGAAAGTGAGGTTATTTTTTTAAAGCTTTTAAGACCTTCAAGTATTAATGTTTCAATTCCAACCTGGGATTTGATGATGAAAAATATATATAATTTAAATGCAACAAGAATTGAAAGTGAAAACTTTGAACTGAGAATAAATTACAGAGATGACGCTGTAGGATTTAATAATCCTAGTTTAAATGAGGGAACCTTAACAAGGGATAAACCTCTTATTAGACTTCTTGGCTTGGATAGATTAAATTCAAATAATGACCCTCAATATGATGGAAATTTTGACTTTGTTGAAGGATTTACTATAAATACAGATAGAGGAAATATTATCTTTCCTGTTCTTGAGCCTTTTGGCTCAACTCTAGATTCCTATTTTCAGACAAACTCAGAAACTGATTTATCAGAGAGATATGTATATAGCGAGTTATATGAAATGACTCAGGACGAGGCAGAGAAGGTACTATCTAAAAATAAATTTTTTATTGTAGGAACAGTTTCTTCAGGTTCTGGAAGCGAGATAAATTTACCAGGACTTGGAATATCTGAAAACTCAGTAGTAGTTACCGCAGGAAATTTGCAGTTAGTAGAGGGTACAGATTACACTGTTAATTATAGTTTGGGTAGTGTCAGAATATTAAATCCTGCAATTCTAAGTTCAGGACAGGAAATTAATGTATCATTTGAAAAAGCTGATTTATTCAATTTTCAAACTAAGTGGTTGTCAGGCGCAAGAGCAGAGTATGAATTCGATGAGAATATTAATCTTGGATTTACGGTCTTTCATTTAAATGAGAGGCCTGGTGGTATAACAAGATTTAGCGTTGGAAATGAACCTGTTAAAAATACTAAGTATGGATTTGATTTTAACATTAATAGGGAAAGTGAATTAATAACAAAGGTTATTAACGCTATTCCCTTACTAGGAACTAGGGAGATGTCTAATATTAATTTGAGTACAGAGTTTGCTCAAATTGTGCCTGGAACATCAAATATGATTAATGGAGAAGGAATAACATACATTGATGATTTTGAAAGTGCTGTGATTCCTATTTCTATAGGGGGGTCAAATCTTTCTTGGAAGTTAGGGTCTACCCCCGAAACATCAAACGATAGATTCGATAAAAGTTCTATTACAAGTAATAATTTAGGCTATTCATTTAAAAGAGCAAAAATTGCATGGTATACCATTGACAACATATTCTATTTAAATGGTGGAGCTCAAAAACCAAGAAATTTAACATTAGACGATTTAGAAAACAATTATACAAAGGCCGTATCACCTCAAGATATTTTTAGGCAGCAGGATAGACAACTTATAAATACTAATCTACCAATATTTGATATTGCATACTTCCCAAGTGAGAGGGGTCAATATAATTATAATCCAGATTTAACTTCATCGGGTTTACTTAAAAATCCAGCTACTAATTTTGGTGCAATCACAAGAAGTATTTCTAATGATACAGATTTTGATAGGACAAATGTGCAGTACATTGAATTTTGGATGATGGATCCATTTATTGATGGTGAAAATGGTAAAGTTCTTGATGGAATTTTTAATAATAATAATACAACTGGAGGAAAACTAATATTTAATTTAGGTAATGTTTCAGAAGATTTGATGAAAGACAATATTCATGCATTTGAAAATGGTTTATCTTCTGATTATTCTGATTCAGGTATTAAGTTTAATGAGTGGGGAAGGGTTACATCAAAACAATACCTTACCAAATTTTTTGAGAATGATAACAATTCGAGAGAAAATCAAGATATTGGTTTAGATGGTTTAAAAGATGCAAATGAAGTTGATTATTTTCAACAAAACTTTATCGATAAATTAACGCTTACATCTGAGGCAAATGAAAGAATACTATCAGATGTTTCTGCAGATAATTTCCAGTATTATTTAGGTGAAAATTTAGATGTAAATAATAAAAAAATACTTGAGAGATATAAAAATTTTAATGGTATGGAGGGAAATACTCCTCTAACATCAAATACCAATTTTTCTTCTCAAGGTTCCCCATTTCCAGAAAATGAAGATTTAAATGAAGATAATACTCTATCGGACCTTGAAAGTTACTATGAGTACGAGTTAGACCTTAGACCGGGCTCTATGAATATTGGCCAAAATAATATAGTTGATAAAATAATTGATCAATCAGGTAATGCTACATGGTACCAGTTTAGAATTCCAATCAGAAATCCTGATAGGGTTCATGGTAATATATCTGACTTTAAAACTATAAGGTTTATTCGTACTTATCTGACCGACTGGGATGAGCCTGTTGTGTTAAGGTTTGCAAAATTTCAAATGGTTGGTAGTCAATGGAGAAAGTATGACAGCAATCTATATCAATCTGGATTAAATGAAGTTAATGAGATTTCTGACTCTGATATGCAAATTTCAGTAGTAAGTATCGAAGAAAATAGTATTGGTTCTGATACTAAATCACCTTATGTTGTTCCCCCAGGAATTCCAAGAGATATTGATAACACTACTATTGTACAGAGAAGAACTAATGAACAGTCACTCCAATTATGTTTCAATGATTTGTCAGATGGTGATGCCAAAGCAGTTTTTAAAGAATCTAATTTTGATTTAATTAATTATGGGAGAATTAAGATGTTTATCCATGCCGAGCCAAATGATGGAGATATTCTTTCAGATGATGAGATAAGTGCTTTTCTAAGGTTCGGGAGTGATTACGAAAATAATTATTATGAGATTGAGTTGCCACTTAAGGTTACTAGGCCATCACTATTAAATCAAAATGGTTCTAATATAGCAAGAGCAATATGGCCTGAAGAAAATGAAATTAATGTATTCATTGAGGAGCTTCTTGCTCTAAAATCAGAAAGAAATAGGGAGTCTCAGGATATATCAATACCATACTCAAAGATCTCAAGAAACGGCAAATATGTTTTTAGAATTGTTGGAAGACCCTCACTTAGTTCGGTTTTAAATTTTATGATTGGAGTTAAAAATCCTATAAGTCAAGACAGATCATCCAAATCTGCTTGTCTATGGTTTAACGAGCTAAGACTTACAGATTTTGACAAGACTAAAGGTTGGGCAGCAAATGCAAGTTTAAATATGAAGTTATCAGACTTTGGAACTATTTCATCATCTGCCAGATATACATCAGTTGGATTTGGATCTATCCAACAAAGAATTTCAGAACGAACAAGAGAGGAGACCATGCAATATGATGCATCAGCAAATTTAAATTTGGATAAATTCCTTCCATCAAAATCAGGCGTTAAATTGCCTTTATATATTTCCACTTCAAAAACTGTGGTAACTCCTAAGTATGATCCCCTAGATAAGGATATACCTCTTAATGCGGCAATCAATTCTTTTGATACAAGAAGAGAAAGAGAGGACTATAAAAAGTTGACAGAGGAGAGAATAGAATCTAAATCTATAAGTCTTGCTAATGTTAGAAAGGAAAGGGTGAACTCTGAATCAAGGGTTGACTTTTGGGATATTGAAAATTTTTCAACTAGTTTTTCTTACAGTGAGAGAAAAAGTTCTAACGTTACCACTCAGACTTTGGAGACAAAAGAACACAGAGGAAATATATCTTATAACTTTTCTCCGAAATCGTTATCACTTCAGCCGTTTAAAAATGTGAGTTTTTTTGATTCAAAGATTCTGAAATTAATTAAAGACATAAATTTCAATCCGCTTCCTTCAAATATAAATATCAGGGGTGATTTGAATAGATCCTTTAACAAAACTCAATACAGAAACTCAGATCTGACTACAGAAGGTGTAGATCCAATTTTTGAGAAATATTTTTCATTAAACAAGTCATATGGTTTTCAGTGGAACATATTTAATAGTATGAATATAGATTTTAATGTTATGGATAACTCTGTGGTTGATGAACCCGAGGGAGCCCTAGATACTCAAGAAAAACTTGACAGTATGTATTATAACTTGAAACGATTTGGTAGAACAAAAAATTTTAATCAGTCAGCATCTGTAAATTATAAACTTCCAATAGATAAGATACTTCTGCTTGATTGGGTTAATTCTACAGCAAAATATTCTTCCAGATATTTATGGTCTGCGGGTTCTTATCAGCAGTCTGATACACTTGGGAATATTGTTGAAAATGCCAGGGAATATGCACTTACAACTAAGCTTGATATAAATAAACTTTATGATAAAATTCCAATTTTTAAAAATTATACTAAAAAGTTTAAAGAAAAAGATTCCACTGGTACTGTATTCCAGTCTAGGGTTTTTGATGGAATTATGAAGATGATAATGTCTTTAAAGTCAATTAACTTAACTTATAATGTCAGTGAGAGAACAGCCATGTCAGGTATAATAGATTCTCCTGGATTATTTGGTCAAAATAATGTTACAAATTCACCTGGTTGGGATTTTGTATTTGGGTCACAAGATGCAAGCATAAGAAAAAGAGCGGCAGCTAATGGATGGTTAGTTAAAAATGATTTTTTAAACACACCTTTTTTACAAACAAGAAATCATAATTTTCAATTTAGAAGTAGTCTTGAACCTATTAATGGATTTAGAATACAGTTGGATGCAAAGAGAATTGTTTCTGAAAACTTTCAAGAGATTTTTAGATATAATTCTGCAGATAATAATTATGTTTCATTGACTCCTACAAGGGGAGGTAACTTTTCTTTATCATTTTTAGCTATTAAGACTGCATTTGTTGATGATGACAACTCGAAGAATTCATCTACATTTTTAAGGTTTGTTGAAAATAGAGAGGTTATAAGGTCGAGATTAAATAGTCTGAATTCTTCCGGAGAATATGGACTTAATTCCCAAGATGTTTTAATTCCAGCATTTATCTCAGCCTATTCTGGTTCTAACGCTTCAACATTTTCATTAAAGCCCTTTCCTAAAATACCAATTCCAAATTGGAGAGTAGACTTTTCTGGACTTAGTAAAATTAAGTCTTTAAGTGAAATTTTCTCTACTATAACTCTCACACATTCTTATCAAAGTACGTACTCAGTTGGTGAGTTTTCAAATTCCTTGTTGTATCAAGATAATCTTGACTTTTCAAATTCTTTAATGAATTATCCGCTAGCGTCACAACAAACTGAAAATGGATTGATACCATTTTACATTATTAATCAAGTAAGAATAATAGAAAGATTTGCTCCACTTATTGGTTTGAATATAAGAACAAAAAACAATTTAAATGCGAGAGTAGATTATAAAAAGGATAGAAATATTATGCTTAATTTATCAAATTCACAGGTTAACGAAATGAGAAATTCTGATTTCACAATTGATTTTGGATATACAAGAGATAAACTCAGGCTTCCTTTTAAGTATCAAGGAAACACTTTAATTCTAGATAACGAGATTGAATTTAGATTGAATTTTACAATAAGAAATACAAAGACAATACAAAGGAAAATAGATGATGAGAGTGTTATTACAAATGGAAACTATAACTTTCAATTAAGACCTAATATTAATTATACAGTAAACGATAGAATGAATTTAGTAATATACTATGATAGAGTTGTGAATAAACCAACCGTTTCAAACTCTTTTCCTAGATATTCAACAAGTTTTGGTGCAAGATTAAGGTTAAGTTTAAATCAGTAATATCATTATTTTCATATCAAATTTTCATTCACTATATTCGTTGAATGGATCAAAAACATTTAAAATATACTCAAGATCATGAGTGGATTAGAGTAGACGGAGAGCATGCATTCGTTGGTATTACTAATTTTGCTCAGGGTGAACTTGGAGATATAGTATATGTTGAAATTGAAACCCTGGACGAGTCAGTCCAAATGGGAAATGTTTTTGGAACTATTGAGGCAGTAAAAACTGTATCTGACTTATTTATGCCAGTTGACGGTGTAGTAGTTGAAGTTAATGACAAGCTAGAGTCTGAGCCTGAACTAGTAAATAATGATCCTTATGGTGAAGGTTGGATGGTTAAAATTAAGCTTGATAATCCTTCTCAAGTTGATGAGCTACTTGACCTTGCCGCATATGAAAAAATTACCGGTTAGTTTTTTTGTTTATCTTTTTTTGACCCTAACCTGGTTCCTGTTTATACTATATCTTCTTCTTTATTATCAACCAGATGGTAATACATACTCAAAATTTAGACACCTTGACAAGCTTACACACTTTATTCTTTTTTTTGTTCAGTCTTTTACACTATCACAGGCAATCTATTTATTTAGAGGATACTTTAGTTTCCAAATTATAGTTTTCATAATTATAATTTTGTTCTCTTTAGGTATTATTGTGGAGGTTCAACAACTATATATACCTTTTAGAACCTTTGACTATTATGACTTAATTACCAACATAATCGGAGTCTTATCAGGTGTATTTTGTGTAAAATTTTTTAATAAATAGATATCAATTAGTTATATTAGAGATATGGAAATAAAGAAAAATCCTGAAGCTGATTTAGAAAGAAGAAGTGGTCTGTTTCTAAATATTGGTCTTTGTATAAGCCTTATCTTGGTTATTGCTGCCTTTGAGTGGAGATCCTACGACAGAGGTGCAGCTATGGATCTTGGCTCTATTGATGACGACTTCGAGGATTTAATGGAAATTCCGCCCACAGAACAACCACCCCCTCCGCCACCTGTTATTCAGCAACCTGAAATTATAGAGGTACCTGACGAGGAGGAGATAGAGGAGGAGATAGAGATCGAAATTGACGTTGAGATTACAGAGGAAACTGTCATAGAAGAAATTGTTTTTGAAGAAGCTCCAGAAGAAGAAGAAGTTGATGAAATTTTCACAATAGTTGAGGATCAGCCAACCCCTCCTGGAGGAATGAGTGCATTTTACAAGTATGTAGCTACTTCTCTTAGATACCCTGCTCAAGCAAGAAGGATGGGTATTGAGGGTAAGGTATTTGTTCAGTTTGTGGTTGGTAAAGACGGTACGCTGACTGATGTTCAAGCTATAAAAGGTATTGGTGCTGGTTGTGACGAGGAAGCAGTAAGGGTTATATCTAGAGCAAAAAAATGGTCTCCAGGAAAGCAGAGAGGCAGACCTGTAAGGGTTAGAATGATTCTACCAATCACTTTTAAATTGGGCTAGTTTACCAATGAAAAATCTATTTCTACTATTTATTCTTAGTATTGCATCGCTGGTTGTTAATGCTCAAAAGGTATTTAACAATGCTGGGGGAGACAGCCTATTTTCAAATTCAGCAAATTGGGTTGGTGGTTCAGTTCCAATATCAACTGATAAAATTAAGATACAGACAGTCAAGGGAGTTTTAATTCTTGATAATGATTATACTGTAAAGCAAGTAATTGCTGCAAGGAAAGGAATAGTCATTAAAAGTAGTAGAACATTTAATGTTGGACTAACAGCATCAGGTAATGCAAATTATATATTTAACAGCTCTGAATTATCATTTAGTAACCAGAATGATCCTGATATATCTGTCAATGTTGGAGATAAGTTAGTATTCGACGCTACAAGTAATACTCTTGCAACACATCCATTTGCGATTGTTTCTGAACTTTCAAGTTCTGGATTTTACGACGCAAGTAAATTAGTTTCTGGAGTGACTAACAACGGAACGAATGGAGATACTATCACATGGGATTTAACTGGAGTTGCTGCTGGAACATATTATTACATTTGTACCTATCACAAAAATATGGTAGGTAAAATTACCGTTTCACCTCAAAAATCTCTTACTATAACAGGTAATGGTAATGTTGGGCAACCGGTTCAAGCCAACGGTGACGATTCGTCTGTTGACTTTCAGCTTCCAGTTATAATTAACACAACCGATACTCAAGGTAAATCATTTGCAACAAATGGCGCAAGAGCAAAAATATTTTTTAATTCATCATTAACAAACACTACCGCTACGTTATCGTTCTCTAATCCAAATACGAAAGCTAACACGGCTCATCATATTAACGGTAAGTTTGTTTCAAACAAATGGCTAAATGTTAATGCAAACACAAACGTTACTTTTGGTGAAAATTCAGATTTTACTGAGCATGCTAGTGCTTTAAGATTTATTGGTAATGCTGGAAATGGTAAATTAACTGTTAGCTCAGCTAAAAATAAATTTAAGACATCTGGAACTAAAATTATTGTAAATACCGGGGGTAATATGACAATAAATTCAGAGGATATTTTAAAGAGTACTATTCAGGTTGACTCTGATAAGACATTAAATTTGACGATAAATAGTAATCAGTCAAATGCTGGATTAATAACTATGGCAGACTCCGCCAAGATTAATTTGAGCATTGACCCAAGCGTAACTTCTATTGCATTTGCTGATAACTCTTCATCAAGTTGGGGTAATGGTAAAATAATTATTACTGGCTTTAAAGATGACGTAATTAGTTTTGGAAATAATGCTAGTGGATTGACAACCAGTCAGCTATCAAAACTTGATATTGGTGAAACAGCATTAGAAATAGATGCATCTGGAAAAATAAAGTCAGAGGCTCCACCTGAGGTATCAGTATCAACTTTTACTAATGGGGGTGGAGATAAACTATGGTCGAATCCTTTAAATTGGAATAACGGTATTCCTAATGTGTCTACAGCAAAGGTAACTTTGAATGACTCTCTGATTCTTGATAAGGATGTAACTGTTGCTCAAATTAAGTTGGCAAATATTAACAAGGATGTTGCAGTAATATCTTCAAATAATGCATTACTAACTCTTACTGGATCAGGAGTAACTCAGCCAGTACAGAATAATGCGCCAGATAGGTCTTTGACATTTGATATTAAAGTAGATCTAACATCTAATGATTTAGAAACAATTCAAATTAATGGTGGTGGTACAGCAAGTATCAACTTTGGATCAAACTCAGAACTATCTCTTGCCAGCACAACAAAGTTTGTGGGTAAACTTAATAGGTCTTTCTCATTTAATGGTACGCTAATTGGAGCGGGTGCTTTTCAAGTTGGTGACGATACTAATATAACTTTTGGAACTAATTCAGATAATCTAGGCTACACTGGAGAATTCAAATACTTGGGAGCCAATGCATTGATAACAGCAAATACTAAAGCAGAAGGAACATTTATTTCAAATGGAGTATTTATTAGTCCTGGTGCAGCATCTAATCCGAAATTAATTTTGAATGGTGTCAATATATTTAAAGGTGATATCAATATCTCAGATAAAGACTTTACAATACTATTCAACGCAAACCAAGGTAGCGTTGGGGAGTTGACAATGGGGTCAGGTAATCTTAACCTAAGCCTTGATGCTTCTGTGTCTGAAGTTGCTTTTACTGATAATTCCTCATCAAATTGGGGTAGTGGAAAGGTTGTTATCAGTGGTTTCAAGGATAATGTCATCAGTTTTGGTTCAAGCTCTAGTGGAATAACCCCTGAACAGTTAAATAAAATTGATATTGGTGGAACTGAAGTTGTAATTAATAATTCTGGTAAGATTGCTGGAAAAGTAATATCTCAGTCAACCTTCACTAATGCTGGGGGAGATATGTTATGGTCTAATGTTAATAACTGGAGTAATGGAATACCTAATATATCTTCCGCAAAAGTGATTCTTAACGATTCGCTAATTATTGACAAAAATGTTGAAATAGCTCAAATTAAGTTGCCTGGAGGATTTGGGAGCGTTCATGTATCTAGCATTGATAACAAATCTCTTACCTTGAATGGTACAGGAGTTAATGCAGTAATTCAAAATAATGGATCAAATGTTGACTTAAGATTTGAGCTTGATGTCAAAATAAGATCAAACGATTCCATAGAAGCAATACAAGTAAATGCAGGTGGATCTTCAAGAATAATATTTAGAAAAGGTTCTTCTCTTGACTCAGATAGATTAATAAGTATAACTGCTGGAGGAGATAAATATGTTATGATAAACGACATTCTATCCTCAAGTGGTCTTTTTGGTGGAGGGGTAACAGTGATGCCTGGATCAAAACTCGTTTTTGGAGAAAATGCTTCAAATAAAGATTACATGACTTATTTTACTCTTTTAGGTAATGCTGAATTAATATCTAGAATACCAGAAGAAGATTTCTTTGTAAAAAGTGATTTTTACATAAAAAGTTTGGATACAAACAACAAAGGGTTACCAAATGTTGTTACTGTTGAAAATGGATATACAATGCGTGGAAGTCTTAAGGTTGACAGTGTTGATTTAATACTTAACCTCAATGCTAGCCAGCATATGGAAGTTATTGAATTGACCTCTGGTAATTTAATATTGAATTTTGACTCTGCCGCTGAGTTTCCTGAAGTAACATTTTTACATGATGGTCTATACAGTTCAAATAATAGTAACAGATTTATTATCAATGGATTTAGAGAAAAGGTCTTCAGGTTTGGGTCAGATTCAACTGGTCTATCATCTGAAAAATTAGCTCTCATCATGGCTGATAGTTCATCTGTAGGAATAGATGGACAAGGCTACTTATATATTATAATGGACTCTGATGGAGATGGAGTAATTGACTCAAAAGATTTATGTCCAAATACTCCTGAGGGTGAGTCAGTAGATTCTGACGGCTGTTCAAGTTCTCAGAAAGATTCTGATGGTGACGGTGTTACTGACAATTTAGATGCATGTCCTAATACATCAGCTGGAGCAACAGTTGACTCCTCAGGTTGTGAAATCCCACTGTCTATAGAATTATCTAATTCTATAAATAAAGTTTATCCAATTCCAGCGGATAATTTAGTTACAATAGAGTTACAAGAAAACCTAGAAGTAATTGATATAAATGTTGTAGGAATTAATGGTGTTACAAATAATAAATTGCCATTTGCTAAAAGGAGAAATAGACTAGATGTTAAAGTTTCAAATTTATCAGACGGTATTTATATTATGAATATTACTACTAATAAAGATATTCAAAAAGTAAAAGTTTTAATCAAGAGGTAATTTAAACTTAGGCCTCAAGGTTTTTTTAATATAACTACATCATCAAGAAAAAATCCAGGTAACATTGGATCCTTCAGAGGTTTATAAAATACTACCTTTGCTTTTGATACACCAGCTGGTACTGTAAATTCAATATTATTTTCTGTCCACTCGTTAGTCATTGGAACTTCATAATCAACAAATTTTTCTTCGTCCCCCTCATTATTTTTTATTACAGCATTAAAGGTATTTGTCGGAGTTGTTTTCCACCTATGGAAAAAAGAATAGCTATATGACTTTCCCTCTTCAACATCTATTATTTGAAATATTGACCCATCGTGTGGTTCAATTCTTGCTAAAAAGTTTCCTGTATTAGGATCTTGTACCGATGCATTGAGAACAGCATTCTTAAAACCACCCCATGGGCTTATAGATCCACTTTCAAATGTACCATTTTTTAGAAGATTTCCTGGGACTTCAGTTACCTCTTCTATAACAGGATCTTTCCCTGATCCAGCGAGCATATTTGGTTTATAATTTGCATAATATTCTCCAAGTTCAGTCATACTTTCATCATCGTTATATAACCTAGATGAATACAGTCTTGGGTAATTAGGTGAGCTTTCGGTTCCATTGAACCAAGCAAACCTATGAACATATTTTCTGTTATAAAGTTCAGGTAATAATGTTCTCATGGTACCCAGAATTTGTATAGGACTATATTTATTATTGTCAATCGAAGTTGCTTGATTATCAACTACAGCCATTTCAGTGATCCAAATCGGTTTATTATATTTATTATATGTTTCGTCTATCATATCCAAAAAGAGTTGAGGATTATTATTTAGGTATAGGTGTATACATATAAAATCAACTCTTAGATTATTTTGTTCAGCTTTCAACATAAATTCCTCTAGCCATCCATTTCTAAGTCCTGCTGGTGCGGGGCTTCCAAGAGGAACACCTATTTCTTCTAGTTTAGGCCACAGAGCTATTGCCTCATCAACACTCATATGTGATTGCGTTTCTAAATCCGGTTCATTAAATCCTAAAACATGTCTAATTTGTCCTGTCTCCCTAAGGTTTTTTAAATTTTCAAGTGCTTCATTATTCAAACTATTTTTTCCCCAAATCATTGGAACAAACTCAACACTATCAGGTATAGCTTCATTTAATTCTTTATTCCACGCATAATGCCAAAAAGGTTTTAATCTTGCAACTCTTGAGGACCAAGTTGGAATTTTATAACCCATACCGATACCTTTTTTATCTAAAACTTCTTCAGAAGTAATTATAGTAGAAACATTTCTAGACCTCTCTAATCTTACCATATCGATATTATCCTCTACACAACCAGTATGTGATAAAAGTAGTATTATGAAAAGATGACGTGTAATTATTTTTTTCATATTAATATCCTGGATTTTCTATTAGTTTTGGATTATCTGCAAGCCTACTTAACCCAAGAGCGTAATAATAATTTCTTGGCGGATGAAGTCTAACTCCTCCAAGATCACCTGGAGCCATTTCAATTGTATATTTTTTGGTATTTGCATTATATCTGTAGTGAAGCCTGTGTCTTTGTTTATTATCAAGTTCCTCTACAGCTATCCTCCATCTTCTTAAATCCCAAAACGTATGTTCCTCAAATGCTAGTTCACATCTTCTTTCTTGCCTGATTTTATCTTGACTTATTTGACCAATAGAAAGAGAAGGCATTCCGGCTCTGTCTCTAAGATTATTTAAATTTGCTAACATGTCTCCATTAGGATCATTTAAGTAGAATGCTGCCTCTACATAGTTCAATATGATTTCACCAAGTCTAAAAATAATATAGTCAGTACTTGACCTTGTAGCATCAGGTGTTTCCGGATTAGTTCTTTTCCTAATCAATAATCCAGTAGCCATACTTCCAATATGTTTTGATGGCCCAGTTCTTGGCCACCCAGATAAAGATCCAGACATACTTCTATGAAAATGAACTGTTCCTCCCTTAAAAGATGACCCTGGATAAAAAATTGAAGCTTTCATTCTTGGATCTCTCATCTCGAAAAACCAATTAGGATCTATTTCAGTTGCATCGTCATATATAGATCTATCAAGCATACCACTTGTACCATCAGTAAAATCAAATTGTTCTAGTGTTTCAAGGTAAACGGTATAGTTTGAGCTCCAATTAAACCCAAACCCTGATGGCTGAGCAAGTGCATCCCACTGATGACTTTTACCTTCATCATAATCGTACTTCTCTGCAAAGATAACTTCAGGGTTATTTGATTCATCTATGAAAAGATCACCAAAATTTTTAACTGGATCAGAATCTTTTCTGTATAAAGAAAATATACCCGACCTGATAATTTCTCTTGATGCTTCTAGAGATTTTTGGTAATAGAAGTTAGTCTCAGAATTATTTATTCCAAGTAGCCCGTTCAACTGTTCAGTTCCAAAGTTTGCAATACTTGCTGCATAAAGCATTGATCTACTTTTTAGAGATAGTGCAGTCCATTTAGTTATTCTGCCATCTTGTTCTGCAAATGAAGGAAGATAGTTTACTATATCATCCATTTCTGACAAAATAAAATCATAAACTTCTTTCTCAGAGTTCCTAGCTCTAAATAGCTCGTCTCTTGTACCTTGAACAGGTATTATATCTGTAACAATAGGTACTCCCCCAAATCTTTTTACCATTTCGAAATATGCATGCGCCCTTATAAATCTTGCCTCAGAAACTCTTGAGTTAATAAAGTCTGACGATAACCTTTCGGACTCAGGAAGTTTGGTAATTAATTGATTACATTCTCTAATCAATCTGTAATCATAGTAATCCAAAATCTTACCTATAAGACCATTTTCATTATAATCTACATCTACTACTTGAGTATAGGGGATTTGCCACGATACGCCATAATTTCTTGACTCACCACCATATGAAGAAATTAACCCCATATTTAAATTTCCATTCCCACTTTTTATATGAAATTGGGCTCGATCGTATAGATCAAATAGAAATGCATCAGCTAGAACTGGATCATCAAAAACAAGTTCATCAGAAATTATATCAGTTCTGGTAAGATCAAATGGATCAGAGCATCCTACTTGGAATAATAAAAATAAAATAAGATATATTTTGTTCGAATTCATATTAAAAAGTCATTTTAATTCCAGCCGTAAAAGATCTTGTTATTGGGTAACGTCTTGTTGTCTGCGTATTCGGATCAAACTCCGGATCGAATGAGTTTTTATATATTCCGAGATTTGTTAAGGTAAAAATATTTTCTGTAGATAGGTATAATTGAGTGGAATTTAATCCAATTTTGGAAATTATATTGTTAGGAATATTATAGGTTAAATTAATATTTTTAAGTCTAAGATATCTAACATCCCTCAGCCAAAAATCTGAAATCCTTGAATTATTGGTACTAGCTGAAAAACTTGATGCTGGTAGTATAGCATCTGGATTAATATTTATAGATGGGTCATCTGGATGAGGTTGCCATGCATATTTGTAGTGGTAAGATAAAGGAATTGATCCGTTACTAAACATTGTCGCAGCAGGACCATTTATATAAATACTAAATTTTGATGCACCTTGTAATAATACTGATAATTGAAAATTTTTATATGATGCTCTAAGATTCATTCCAAAGTTCATTTCTGGCATTCCACCAGCAAAACCAATTACACCTTGGTCTCTAAAGTTTATAGTATCATTACCATCAAGATCTTTATATTTAATATCTCCAGGATTTAAAAGAAGGTTTCCATTACCATCTTGAATGACTTGGTGATTATTGATTTCATCTTGGCTCATAAAAATTCCTTCAGAAAAATATCCAAACCTTCTATTTACCCATTCTCCTTCTCTCCCATAAATTCTCTTATAGTCTAAATCTTCAAAATCTTCAATATCTTTTCTCACTACAAATTTCTCTTTTCCAATTGAAAAGTTTGGGGCTATATCGATTTTCAAATCTCCGATTTTTTGCTGATAAACTGCAGATAATTCTATCCCTCGATCATCACTTATATTAATATTAGTTAGAGGAAGATCATAACCTCCCTCATCAGCAACTGCTTGATTGTCATTACTTAGAATATTTTCTCTTTTTCTATAAAAAAAGTCAGTTTCAACCTGCAATTGACCTTTAAAAAATGTAGCTTCTAAACCAAGGTTATACATTGTCATCTTCTCCCAAGTAAGAAATGGATTTACCTCACCCAAAGTTCTTATGGTGGTTTCTGAAATATTGTCACCAAATAAATATGTTGTATTTGTTTCGTAACCAGTTAGGTAGTCAAATCCACTTATGCCATTAGCAGAGTCATCTCCTAACTGGGAATAAGATGTTCTTAATTTTAGGGTTGTATTTTGATTTCCTTGGAAGAAGGGTTCCTCCGACAGTATCCAACCAAAAGAAAGACTAGGGAAATAACCCCATCTTGTATCAGGTGCAAAAAGAACATTTCCATCTGCCCTAAATGTTGACTCAATTATATACCTATCCTTAAATCTATAATTAATTCTTGCAACTGCACTTTTCCTTCCTATGTCAGGACCTGATGACCCATTATTGGTTTGTTCATTTTCTGAACCTATAAAAAGTTCAGGAATTGATGTTGTGAATAGGTCCCTTCTTGTAGCAGAAAACATACTGTATTTTCTTGTAGTTTTTTCGGCTAACATTAAAACTTTTAAATTATGATCACCAAAAGTCTTAATATATTCAGCTGATATTAGAGGGTAAATCATAGTTCTCCTAAACTGCGCATCCGAAACGGATGAAATTCCATTCCCTACTCCTTCTAAAAATAATTCATCACCATTTTGTCTATAAACATTATATGGTTTTCTAAAAGTTTTTTCTGATCTGTCTAATAAAGTTAAATTAATATCTGTCCCAAGAGTAAGTCCATCAACTCCGGGAACTTTATATTTAAATCCAATCTTTCCTCGGAAAGTATTATCAAGCCTATCATATGTACCAAATATACTCCTATCTGACCTTGCAATAGGATTTCTATTTCCTGTAGTTGAACCTGAGTATGACACTGATGACACCGAGGGGTCAGGGACTTTAATATTATTTGATAACGTAGTAGGATAGATTGGTTGAGCTGTAGAGAGATCAATCCAAATATTTGAAAGAGCAGTTTTAGATGGTCTCTCTCTTATATCTTGTCTATAAGATAAATCAACAAAAAAATTAATTCTTTCATTTATTTTAATATCAATATTAGATCTTGTATTGTATCTTCTGTAATCAAAGTCTCTTGAATTAAAGAAGCTTTCCTGATCTACATATCCAAAAGATGTAAAATATTTCACGTTTTCATTTCCCCCGGTGACACTTAGGTTGTGTTGGTGCATGGGAGCATTATTTTTAATTAGTGCATCCACCCAATTTCCACCTTCATAACCTTGAATTTTATTGCTGTAATTTTCTACATCAAGCTCAGTAAATGTCGCATTTGCGTCATTGAAATCATTAAGATTGGCTTCTCTTACTAATTCAACATATTGAGATGCACTTACATGATCAAGAAATGCAGTTGCCGATTGTAATGTTAAGTTACTTGAATATGATATTTTAGGTTTTCCACTTTGACCTCTTTTTGTTGTAACTAAAACAACACCGTTACCTGCTCTTGCTCCATAAACTGCTGCAGAGGCATCTTTTAAAACACTTATACTTTCTATGTCATTCTGATCAATTCTAGAAAAATCCATTTGTACTCCGTCTACAAGTATGAGTGGTGCCTCGCTAAAACTTCGAATTCTAATCTGAGTATTTTCACCTCCTGGTAAACCTGAATTCTGTCTAGTCATAACACCAGGTACTCTCCCTGCTAAAAGATTTGAGGAGTTTGCAACTGGTGCAAGAGTTAATTCTTCATTTTTTATTGTGGCAACGCTACCAGTTAAATTAATTTTTTGTTCTGAACCATAACCAACAACAACCACCTCTTTTAAAGTTTCAATATCAGGTTCAAGGTTTATTGAGAATGAATTTTTACCAGTTACTGATATTTCTTGTTTTTCGTATCCTGAGAATGATATTTCTATTATATCATTTTTATCAACATCAAGTTGAAAGTTTCCTTCAATGTCAGTTACTGTTCCCTTTGTAGTACCTTTAATAATTATCGTAGCACCAGGTAACCCTTCATTATTTTCATCTGAGACTTTGCCATTTATAACTTTATCTTGAGCATTAAGATTGTTGATAATTATTGAAAAAAGAAGAAGAAAAATAAGTCTCATTGACTTTTAACTAATTAAAAATAAATATTAGTAAAAATATGGCTTAATTTTTAAAAATAGGATTATAATATGATTTTGATTACAGAATGTTAAAAGATTCTTCTTTTATTTTTTCAAGATTAGTCTTCATTTTTATGGTATTGCTTTGTATATCAAAATCGTTACATTTTGCACCAATTGTATTGATTTCTCTACCTAGCTCTTGTGATATAAAATTTATTTTTTTACCATGAGGTCCTCTCTCTTTTAATGTTTTTTTAAATAGTGAGATGTGTTTAGTTAGTCTAGTAATTTCTTCATTGATATCAATTTTATCAAGAAAGTAAAATATTTCTTGTTCTAATCTCAGCTCATCTATTTTTAACGATTTAAGTTTATTAAGCTGAGATTCTATTTTTTTTCTTTTTTCTATAGCTCTTTTTTTATCTAATTTTTTTATAAGATTTAAGGATTTAGATATTTCATTGATATTTTTTAAGAGATCTTTTTTAATGGATTTTCCTTCGTCAAATCTAGAATTCATACATTTTTCTACTGCATTCATTACATTGTCAAGGATATTTTTTTTTGATATTTTAATGTTTGGAAAGTTTTGTTTCTTTTCATAAATAAGGAATGTATTATTTAGTATTGTCTCATCACTTATTTTAATAGAATCAACCATACCCTTAATTTGTTTAAAAAGTTTATTGAACTCTTTCTTGTCAATCTTATTCTGATCATTTTTTGAGTTCAATAAGTTAATTCCTACTTCTACTTTTCCTCTTTCTATTTTATCTTTGACGAGTTTTCTTATCTCTTTTTCAGGAATTATAGAATCAAGATTTGATTTAATGTTTAAATCTAAAAATTTAGAGTTAATACTTTTAACTTCAAATTCTAATATAGAACCTTCATATTTTGAGGAAAATAAACCATAACCTGTCATCGACTGCATATTTCCTTATTTAAAAACTATATCCTATTGATAGATGGAATTTTGTTTGACCTAATCTATAATCTTCAATTGGTTTTGCTACGTCTAATTTAATAAAGTAGTCCATAATAAAAGACCTTATTCCAAATCCATAACTTGCTAACCAGGGATTCTTTGAATTTTCAATTTCGGCTTGAAAAACTGAACCTGGTTCTCTTATATACCATGTATTTACATCATTTTTAGAGCTAAAAGGAGAGTTTATATTCCAAGATGAACCTAAATCAAAAAATCCTATTAGTTGTAAATTATTTAGGAACTTACTTGTAATACTTTTACCAATAACTGTTTTAATCAACGGTATTTTTAGTTCAGTATTTAAAACTAAAGCCTTATAACCGTCAAACTTTTTTAAGTTATATCCTCTTAAATTCAAATACTTACTATATAAAAAATTGGTGTTATTATTTCCATTATAGACTGCAAGAGGATCGTTAATGCCCTTATCTTCTTTTGTATTTATAATTGAATTTTGAATTCCACCAACTAAGTATTTAAAAGGATTATTTCCATAAGAGTTTCCATAAAAAATTCTGGATGATAAAATTATGTTATTCACTATTTTTTGATGATGAATAAAATCAATTGAAAAATCTTTGAAATTGTTATTTTCATTTGCTTTACTAATATAATTACCTAGAGATACTTTAATTTTTGAACCTGTCTCAAGATTCATTCCAATTTTATTGGTATTGTCATAAAGAACATTCACAAAATATCCAGAAAACTTAGTCTTTTCGTAGAAAGTGAATGGTGGTGGAGATGAATTTAAAACTCTATAATCAAGGTCATAAAATTTATTGATTGAGATAAAAGGTGAAACCTCAAACCTTAAAAACTTATTAATTGGGTAGGAGACATTTAAACTCAGTTTATTCATTGAATATTTATGATAAATATAATTTTGATTATCCTCTGGATAAACAATATTTCTCTTGAATGATAACTTAAAATCTAGTCTGTATTTAAGGAAGGAATATTCAGTAAAGACATCAGAACTTTTTAGGCTGGATAAAGGTAGAAATGCACTTGCATACAAGTTATGATTTTCAAAAAGTTCAATAAAATCTGTCTCAATTTGAGTGCCAAAACCTTCGAATGGATCAACTAAAACAAATGTGTTGAAGTTATTTTTTATAAATGAATATTTATAATCATAGGGTAGTTTAATATTTTTATTTTGACTAAACCTTTGGAGATTATTCAATACTGAATTGTTTTTATTATCATCTTCAAATCTAAAATCTTCAGTATCAGAAAAATCTTTTTTCTTTCTTATCTCTTCCTCTTCTCTTTTTTCATTTGCTCTCTTAATATTATTTAAGGATTGTAAATATTCTACCCTCTTTGTTTGAGGTCCAAAAGAGGAAAGGTCTATATCTAAGTCATCTAAATAATGTACTTTTTTTTCTCCATTATTGAGATAACTAAAACCAAGAATTTTATTATTAACGTTAAAATCATAGTTCTCAATATTAGAATTAAGATTAGTTATTTGCTTATGTGTTCTCCCAATCTCATGACTATATAGATTGTATATGCCTTTTCTGTCACTTAGGTACACTATTTTATTTTTTGTAATAGGTTGAGCTTGAATGTTGATACTCTCCGAATTAGTAATTTTTTCTAGTTTGTTCTGGGTTGAATCAAGATTGTATATAAATAAGTTATAATATTCGTAATCAAATGGATCTGAACTTTCATCTAAGTTGTCACTAAGTCTATTAGAGCTAAAGATTATTGATGTCGAATTTGGGAAAAAATGAGGATGAATATCGTCGTACACATCATCAGTAATCTTTTTCAAACTGTTAGATGAAGCGCTAAGTAAATAGATATCTTTTTGACTATCTATACTCCCACTTATTGCAATTAAAGTTTTGTTAGTATTATATGAAAATCCATTTATTTTATCGAATTTGGATACATCCTTATAACTCTTTCTCTTATTATTAGTATTGTAGACTACTATTGTATTCTTTCCATTTATTTCTTTAAGGTAAGATACTGTGAGCTCATCAATCCAGTTTATATAAAAGACTGCTTTATTTCCTCTTAATTTTACCTTTTCTAAACTTTTAGACTTTTTTGTTTTGGTATCATAAAGTATTAGGTTAGAGACATTATTTTTATTTGAATTGAACGCAATTAAATCTCCACTTTGATTAGACTTTATCTCTTCAATATTTTTAAATTTTAGGTTTAATTCTAGATTTTTATTCGAATCATTTTTTAAATTTTTAAACCTGTTATTTATAGATTCAGAATAATAGTTGGCCCAATTTATTATGAAGTCTTCAAAGCTTATTCCAAGGGCACTTGAGATAGCTCTTTCAGGGTTTCTAATTATTTTAGAAAGGTTAAGGATGTTTGATATATTAGATTTTCCATATTGAATAGATATGTAGTTCCACATACTTTGGCCTATATATTCAGACTGGTTATTATTAATATTTTTAATTTTCTTCTGATCTGTGAGTAGAAAGTAGTCTCTCAAAATGTTATCCATTTCAATGTCCCAACCATATGCAAGGTACCTTGCTGCACCTTCTGAAAACCATTTTGGGATTGTAGTAAATGAAGCTTTACCAAATCTTTTTGAAAAGCTCATGTTACCTTTCATAAGATCTGAAATCAAAACTTTAGATATTTCAAAGTTTAAATCTCTTTTAAAAGCTGAAATATTATTTTGAAAAGCTACCTTAAATTGTATTTTGTTATTAAAGTTTGAGTTAGTGTTCAAGAATAAATCATTTTCGTTTATTCCTATATTTGATTGCCTCATATCAATCAAAGAATTGTAGATAAAAATTTTAGTTTTTTTAAAAGGTTGGTGACCTACATTTGAAGATAATTTTGAAAAATTTTCTTCGATATGATCCAACGCGATATTTGCTATATTTTCGCTTCCATCATTAAAATAGAGTTCAAAATTATTAGAGTAAATAACTTTCCATTTGAAATTTTTATATTGTATTCCATTCTTACCAATTGCATTGTAGAAACTGCTTTGTGATAATCCTATAAAAGATTGGAGCAAAAGAAAATAAGTTATTAAAATCCTCATATTAAAGTTACGATCTGAATCTATCTATGTTTATTTCATCATCTATATTTTCGTTATTATTAATGAAATTAAATAATTTTTTTGCGCAGTATGGGGCTTGACTAACCCCTTTTGAACCCATTGCATTAATGATATACATTCTTTTATTATGTTTATGTCTTCCTATTATAGGTCTCCTATCATTTGAGGCG
Source organism: uncultured Marinoscillum sp. (assembly GCA_902523065.1). Taxonomy (GTDB): domain Bacteria; phylum Bacteroidota; class Bacteroidia; order Cytophagales; family MED-G16; genus MED-G16. The sequence goes on along the minus strand of CABYXZ010000001.1, from coordinate 362,353 downwards.
GATCTAATGCCAAACATAGATTTTATTAGTGTAAAATTATCTTCAAATTTCTGTTTTGTCTTTGATATTAATTCGTCAGGACCTTCATCAATTACATTTTGATAGTATGTTGATCCAATATGAAATTTATTTTTATTTATGGGTAAAATATTTATTCCTTTATTTATGATGTGACTTGTTTTATTTTCACATTTAATTAAAATACTATTTCCTGAAACACTGTCTAATTTTATTTGATTAAACGATTTAATATTTTTTTCATCAATCCCTGTACACATAATTATATTTCTAAACTTTTTATTCTTGTATGAAAAGAAATCATTACTTATTCCTAAATCTTTACTTTTAAATGTATCACAGAAATAACGGTTGTTCTTCTTAAAATATTTTTTAGATTTCAACAAATATTTTTTAACATCTACATAACCACTACCTTTTGTTAAAACACCAACCTCATTAATTTCTTTTATAAATTTTTGATATCTGTTGGACGATAATCTCACATTCCACTCATTATTATCACTGCTATTTTTAAAAGGTCTAAAAATATTCTTTTTATGAAGAATATTAACATTTAATTTATTTTCTACATCTGAGTAAAATTCATTCAATTCATTTAATAGATTATTGTAGTTCCAGGAAATATTGAATTTTCTTCCGGTAATAGGGTTGTAGATTCCAAGAGCTGCTTTAGATGCAGTGACGCTTTTTTCATTGTCAATAATTATAAATGATTGTTTTGCAAAATATGCTCTCCACGCAAAAGAAGTTCCACTAATTCCTTGACCCACTATTAGAAAGTCTATTTTTTTCATCAATTTTTTAATATCACATTAATATTCCAAATTTGCATATAATTATCAATATGATACAGATAAAGTCATTTACATTTAATGATTTCCAAGAAAATACATACATAATTAGTCGTAACAATCAATGTATTATAATTGATCCTGGAAATTATTATGATAATGAAAATATAGAGATTAAAAACTTTATTGATTCTAAAAACTTTATTGTTAATTGTATTTTATTAACACATTGTCATATTGACCATATTCTTGGAGTAAAATATCTTCAAGACATATTTAACGTAGACGTATTCATTCCAGCTGGTGAAGAAGAAATGTATAAATCAAGTGAAAATATTGCTGTCTTATATGGTCTTAATTCATATAATCATTTTGAAGGTGTTAAGTTATTAGGCTCTGAAAATAAGCTATCTTTTGGTGATATTAATTTTGATGTTTTAAATGTTCCCGGACATTCACAGGATCATCGTGCCTTTTTTTTGAAAGATGAGAAAGCATGTCTCAGTGGAGATGTTTTATTTAAGAATTCTATCGGTAGAACTGATTTACCTGGGGGTGATTATGACACATTAATTAAGAGTATTAAAAATACTTTATTTTTAGTAGGGGATGATGTTACTATATATCCAGGTCATGGTCCTTTAACTCTTGTCAAAGATGAAATTGAACAAAATCCGTTTTTAAATTGAAATTTTTAATACCAAATCTATTTACATCTATAAATATATGTTCAGGAATTCTTTCCATTTTCTTTATGTTATCGGATAAAGAAAATTATTCTTATTATCTGTTTTTTATATGTTTGATTTCTGACTATTTAGACGGTTTTTTTGCAAAAAAATTAAATGCAACTACAAGTTTTGGTAAACAGTTCGATTCTTTAGCAGATCTGATCTCATTTGGTGCATTTCCATCTGTTGTAGCTTATTTATGGTTTGATCAGTTTACAACATTAAATTTTTTAAAGTATACATCTGTATTAATATTGTTATTTTCAGCTTACCGATTAGCAAAGTTTAATAGTGATGATACTCAAAAATATGATTTTAAGGGTTTACCAACTCCAGCAAATGCAACACTGTTTTTCTCTCTTTATTTTTCAAATTATTATCCTTTTGATTTTCTAAATCAATATTCTATGATTTTAATAATATTTTCCTCTTCATTTTTGATGATTTCTGACATAAATTTTTTTTCACTTAAATATTCAAACTATAGCCTTAAAGATAATATTGAAAAGTATTTAATTATTTTCATATCATTACTGATTTTGATTTTGATTGGAATTCAGTCGTTGTATATTATAGTTCTTGTGTATATCTTAATCTCACTCGTAACGTCTCTATTTAAGATTTTTTCAAAACATAATATTTAGTAATAATTTGAGTTAATACATATGCTTAGATGAAACATGTTACACTAATTATTTATTTTTTAATTTTTAATTCTTTCATATTAAAATCCAATAATTCGATATTAAGTGATGGTAAATGGATTAAGATTGGAGTTACTGAATCTGGTGTATATAAAATTGATAAAAATTTTTTTTTAGATAATGATTTGAGTATTGAAAATATTGATCCAAATAGAATTCAAATTTTTGGTTCGGGTTATAATGGCTCACTTCCTCAGATCAACTATAAATCAAATTTAATTCAACCTGTTGAGTTAGAGTCATCATTCCATGGGAACGATGATAATTATTTTGATGATGGTGAGTATTTATATTTTTTTCTTAATTCTTCTGACAGAGTTTATTTTGACACAATAAATAATGTAATGTCTTCTCAAAATAACATTTACAGTGACACCTCATACTATCTTATCAGTTACAATTTAAATGAAAGAAAAAAAATTAATGAAAGAATTTTAACATCATCCTATGACAGTACGACCTCTGTAGCAAATAATTTCTTTCATTATGAAAATGATTTTTATAGTATAATTCAATCTGGCAGGGAGTGGTTTGGAAGTATATTTTCTTCTGGTGAATCTCAGAATATAGATTTATTTGAGATCGAGGATGATTCGAGAATAGATTTGGAGATATCTCTAATCTCAAGATCTACTGTCGAGTCATCATTCTCAATTTTTTTTAATGAACAGCTAGTATCAAAAAAAGATATGGGATTAATAAAAGATAAAATCTATGGAGAAAAATATAAAAAGGAGATCGCAAAGTATTCTTTTAATGGAAATACAAATAATAATAATTTAATTAATCTAAAGTACGACGGTTTGGCATCTGCTATATCTTACCTAGATTATATAAAGTTAAATTCATTAATTCCTTTAAATTATAAAAATGAACAAATAAAATTTTACATAAAACCAAGTCAAAATAATTTAATCTTTCGCCAAAATATCAATTCCTCAAATCAGATCTCTGTTTGGGATATTACAGATCCATATAAAATTTCTGAACATGAAATTACTAAGGCCGATGACTCTGATTATTTTTTTACATATTCTAATGAAAAATTTCAAAATAAAATAGCTTTTAAAAAGGAGGCATTAGATTATCCACGTTTTATTAAAGTCTTAGAAAACTCGGATATTTTAGATCACAATAATCCGGATTTATTAATAATTACTCATAAAAAATTTATAGAACAGGCTGAAAGGCTAAAAAAATTAAGAGAAAGTAAAGATTTATTGAATGTAGAAATACAGACTGTAGATGATGTTTATAATCAATTCTCATCCGGTAATTTGGATGTTTCATCAATTAGAAACTACATAAAATATGTTTACAATACCTCTTCTAAAAATTTAAAATATGTGCTTTTATTTGGTGACTGCTCTTATGATTATAAACATAGGGTTCCTAATAACACAAATTTAATTCCTATTTACCAATCATATAATTCATCAAATAATATTTACAGTTTTGCATCTGACGACTACTATGGATTTTTAGATAACGATGAGGGAGTTTGGCTTGAATCTACATCTGGTGATCATGATCTTGAGGTAAGTATTGGTAGAATACCTAGTAGAAATAAAGATGAGGCTAAGGAATACATAGATAAATTAGTTAGGTATTCTCAGGAAAGAAATTTATTAGGTGATTGGAAAAAAAACATATACCTAGTTGCCGATGATGGAGATGGTAATGTACATCAAAATGATGCGGAAACACATTTTGATTATTTAAATGAATTTGCAGGTGAATATGATATTAAGAAAATATATCTTGATAACTACGAACAGAAGTTGGTGGATGGTGTAATTGTATCTGAAGAAGCTAGAAATAAATTAAATAATGCAATAGAGAATGGTTCTCTAATTCTAAATTATATTGGCCATGGTAATGAATTCCTTTGGACAGAGGAAAAAATATTAGATGAAAATTCAATTTATAGTTGGGAAAATAGAGTTAAGTTGCCATTAATCATAACTGCAACATGTGAATTTGGAAAGTTTGACGATCCTCTCATAACTTCAGGAGGTGAGATGTTGCTCAATAAAGGAAATGGAGGTGCAATAGCATTATTAACGACTACTAGACCGGTTTTTTCTCAAACAAACTTTAGATTAAATAATCAGTTTTATAGGAATGTTTTCAAGAAAGAAAATGGAAATTATCTAAGATTAGGCGATATTTTTAAGTTCACAAAGAATAACAGTTTAAGTGGTCCAATTAACAGAAATTTTTCTTTGTTAGGAGACCCGTCATTACTTTTAATTTATCCAAAGTATAATATTGAAATTGATAAACTTGATACACTTACTGCTACAAGTGAGGTAAAGGTTAGTGGCAGAATTGTTAATGATCAAGGAGAATTACAAGAATCATTTAACGGAAACTTATACGTTAACATCTTTGATAAAATAAATAATAAAAAAACTCTAGGGGATGAAAGTGAGCCTTATTCTTACAGGGAATGGGATAAAAACATTTTTAACGGTTTTTCATCAGTTAGAGATGGAATATTCGATTTTCAATTTCTAGTATCAAAAAATATTAATTATCAATACGGCGAAGGCAAAATATCTCTTTTTGCAGTTGATTCATTAGACAATAGTGAGGCATCGTCATACTCTAATTTCACGATTGGTGGGACAAGTAAGAATTATGCTGCTGATGAATTACCTCCTGATCTGTCAGTATATGTTGATGATTATAATTTTAATTCTGGTGATAAAGTCTCGAGAAATCCATTAGTACTTGTTGATATCTTTGATAACAGCGGTATTAATATTACTGATATTAATGAATTCATTATACCTCACGCAATACTTGATGATAGCATTTATATATCTCTCAAAATGTATTTTTCTCAGGTAAAAGATTCCTACAAAAGAGGAAAAATAATTTTTCCTTTAGAAGATATTTCACTCGGTAAACATAGAATACAAATTAAAGTCTCAGATAATTACAATAATATATCTACAAAGGAAGTTGTATTCATTATTGATGATAATTATAAAGAAAATATTACGGAATTAATGAATTATCCTAATCCATTTAGTGAAACAACTACATTTAAGTTTAATAATGGTTATGAGGGAGAACCTCTTGAAATGTCTCTTAATATTTATGATTTACGAGGAAAAATTGTTTATTCTATTGAAAAGAATTATGAGGTTTCACCACCTGTAATTGATAATTTATCTTGGAACGGAAAAGATTTAAATGGTTATGCTTTGTCTCAAGGGATCTATATATATAAATTACATGTCCGAAATAAATCAAATAATAGGACAGAAATTATTCATAGTAAATTATTAAAACTGAGATGATACGATTGACATTAATTTTCCTTTTATTTTCTCTACATAGCTTTTCTCAGGTATCAATGTTAAGTGGTCAAGATACTGCTAGGAGACCAATCGTTACTGCTGTTCCTTTTTTGATGATATCTCCAGACTCAAGGGGATCAGCAATGGGTGAGACAGGTGTTGCAACTGATGCAGATGTTAATTCGATTCATTGGAATAACGCTAAACTGGCTTTCATAGATAAAAAGTATGGATTTGGTCTTTCATACGTACCATGGCTTGGGAAAATTGTTGACGACATGTCAATATCATATCTTACTGGATTTTATAAGATCGATCAGGTTCAGACGGTCGGTTTATCAATGAAGTATTTTGATCTTGGTGAAATACAGCTAACTGATAATCAAGGAATGTCTATGGGTGTAGAAAATCCTAAAGAATTAAGTACGGCATTTACTTATTCTAGAAAACTGACAAATGATTTGTCGCTAGGTGGCACGGCTAGATACATATGGTCTAATTTATCTGGTAGTATTTCAAATTACTCTGATGCGAAAGCTGGTACTAGTTTTTCAGTCGATTTGGGTTTATATTATAACAAGGAAATTAATATTTCAGGAAGAACATCAGAATTATCTTTTGGTAGCCATATATCAAATATTGGTGGAAAAATAACATATGGAAGTTCCAAAAATTTAGATTTTATACCAACAAATATTAGATTTGGATCCTCTCTTAAGACATTTATTGATCAATTTAATTCAATCACATTAGCTGTTGATTTTAATAAACTTATGGTTCCTTCCCCTCCAGTATATGAATTGGATGATAATGGAAACTTTATTGTGGATCCTATTACAAATCAACCAAAAATTTTAAAGGGTAAAGATCCAAATAGGTCTGTACTAAGTGGTATTTTTTCATCTTTCTCTGATGCACCTGATGGATTTTCCGAGGAATTAAAAGAAATAACTATTTCATCTGGAGTTGAGTATTGGTATAGGGACGTATTCGCATTAAGAGGAGGATACTTTTTTGAAAATATTGATAAGGGAGGAAGGAAATTTTTAACTCTTGGTGCAGGATTAAAGTATAATAACTTAGGCCTTGATTTTTCTTATTTATCTACCGTCGAGAATGATCATCCACTGGCAGAAACTATGAGGTTTTCTATTTCATTTATATTTGATAAAGAGGAAACTTTTGATGATTTATCTAATCAGTAATTGTTAAACCTAACTTTTTAATACCCTTTAAACTTTCACTTCTCATAGAATGCTTTATGAGTAGTTTGTAATCTTCATTTTTAAGAATATTTTGGGTCTTGAGAAAAGTAGAATCAATTATAAAGCTATTAAAAACTCCTGAACCTAAAGGGTATCCATATTTCTTTTCAAAAAGTTGCAGCTCGATCATATCTGAATTTATTACATTTTTTTCAGAGTCTATCAATGAGTATGTTGTGTATAAATTTTGAAAAGGATAATTATTATCATACGATAAATTAATTTCAAAATTTAATTTTGTTGAGTTATCACTATTAAAATCAAAAACTATTGATGAGTCTTGAAACCAGATTTGATTATCAAATGAGTAATAGTTACTGTATTTTGGTTGGTTACATCCATACAATAGAACTGATAAAAGGATCGATAAAATTATTGTTCTCTTCATTTACATTAAATCTTTACCAATATCTTTCCTGAAATATTTATCTTCCCATTCGATTTCATTAGCCTTTTTATACGAATTATTAAGAGCTTCTGATAGGTTTGATCCAAACCCCGTACAAGCAAGAACTCTACCTCCATTTGATATAATATTGTCATCAATGAGCTTTGTTCCAGCATGAAATATTATAGATTCATCCTCATCACTAATATTAGTAATCTTTTTCCCTCTTTCGTATTGATTTGGATATCCATCTGATGCTAAAATCACTGTAGTACAGTATTTGTCAAGGAATAGGGTTGAAGCCCCACTTAGTTTACCGTCCAAACACGTCAATATAATGTCAACTAAATCATTTTTCAATCGTGGGATTACCACCTGTGTTTCTGGATCTCCCATTCTGACATTATATTCAATTACGTATGGGTCTCCATCAACATTCATTAGACCTGCGAAGACAAATCCTTTATATTCGATATTCTCAGAGCGTAAACCATTTATTGTTTTATCAATGATTTCTCTCTTAACCTTTTTAATAAACTTATCATCAACAAAGTTCACTGGTGAGACTGCACCCATGCCACCAGTATTTGGTCCTTTATCATCTTCTCCAATTCTTTTATAATCTTTAGCTTCAGGAAGTAACACATAATCTTTACCATCAGTAATAAAAAAGACAGAAACTTCAATTCCATCAAGAAATTCTTCCACTAGTACACTATGACTAGCATCACCAAATTTTTTATTTACTAGCATCTCATGAAGCTCCTTTTTTGCCTCGTCAAGGTTTTCAAGAATCAAGACTCCTTTTCCTGCAGCTAAACCATCTGCTTTGAGTACATATGGGGCAGATATGCTTTCTAAAAACTTATATCCTTCATCAATATTTTCTGTATTAAAGGTTTTAGATTTTCCACATGGAATGTCATTTCTAAACATAAAATTTTTAGAAAAGTCTTTACTTCCCTCTAATTGAGCTCCGACCTTACTTGGACCAAAAATTTTTATTTCTTTCAGATCAGGATCCGTATTAAAATAATCGACTATGCCATTAACAAGAGGTTCTTCAGGTCCTACAATAACTAGTCCTATATTATTTTCAATAGTAAATACCTTAATTTCTTCAAAATTATTTGGGTCAAGATTTACATTATTACCAATTTTTGCTGTTCCTGCATTACCGGGGGTAATAAAAAGATTATCACACGATTTACTTTGTTTAACTTTCCACGAAAGCGTGTGTTCCCTGCCACCTGATCCAATAATTAAAATATTCATTTTCAAAAATATGATTAAATTATCATTAATTTTATTGAAATTTATTTTTAATGAAAAAAGTAGCAATAAGTGGGTATTTTGATCCAATACATGTTGGTCACTTAGAGTATATAGAACTTTCAAAGAAACTGGGTGATTACCTTATAGTAATTGTTAACAACAACAAACAGTGTAGGCTCAAAAAAGGAAAACCATTTATGGATGAGAAAGATAGGTTGACTATAGTATCATCAATAAAGTGGGTGGATGAAGTTTTTTTATCTATTGATGATGACAAAACAGTATGTAAAAGTTTGGAGGCTATCAAACCAGATATATTTACGAACGGGGGAGATAGACATAATAAAGAGATTCCAGAAGCCTCGGTGTGCAGGAAATATAATATTGATCTATTAGATGGAATGGGGGAGAAGATCAGAAGTAGTTCTGACTTAACTGGTTTAAAATCTATCTAAATCGCTGTCTTACAACTTCAAAGAGTATCACTGATGCACTAGAACTCACATTTAAAGATTCCACGTTTCCTTTCATAGGGATATTTAACCTCTCATCACTTATATCCATTAAACTATTTGAAATACCATCTTTCTCAGAGCCAAGGATAATGCAACATGGAGAGGTAAGATCTGCATCATAAAATTTTGTATCTCCTTTCTCAGTACATGAGACTAATTTTAATCCACTTTCTTTCAAAAAATTTGCTGTACTTCTAAGACTTTTAACTTTACATATTGGTATATAGTTTATTGCTCCTGCTGATGTTTTTATAGAATCACTAGTAATAATAGCGGACTCTTTCTCAGGAATTATAATTGCATCTACACCTGATGCATCTGCAACTCTAGAAATTGCTCCAAAATTTCTGGTATCAGTTATTCGATCTAGAATGATGACGAATGGATCTTTCCCCTTTTCAAAAACCCTCTGGATAATCTCTTCGATTGGTTGGTATGATATTGGAGATATATAACAAATTATACCTTGATGATTTTTTTTTGTTATTCTATTTAATTTCTCTTTTGGGACATACGAAATATTAATTTTTTTATTAGAAAGTTTCGATTTGATTTTTTCTAATATTTCTTTTTTTAAGTTTTTTTGAATAAATAGTTTTTCTAAAGTCTTACCAGAATTTATTACTTCTAAAACTGGTCTTGTTCCAAAAACTATATCGTTATTTTTCATTTAACTCTATTTTATAATACAATTTATATGTTTTTTATTTAAAAATGATTTAGTGTTATTTTTACAATATGTCATTATTCACAACTGAGATTACTTCTGACAAAATTCCCTCAGATAACCCTCTTCATAATAGACTTTTAAGCGCGTATATATTATCCGAAAAATTTATTTCAGGAGATGTTTTAGAACTTGGATGTGGCGAAGGAAGAGGTATTGATATTATTTTAAAAAAAAGTAAGTCATACACAGCAATTGATAAAATTAAATCTGTCATTGACGAGCTATCACTGAAATATAAAAACAATAATTTTTCAGCCTCAAATTTTCCTCCACTTGATGAAATTCAAGATAATTCTTTTGATACAATTATATCATTTCAAGTTATTGAACACATAAACGATGACGAATTATTTATTTCTGAGATAAAAAGAATATTAAGACCAGGAGGCATAGCACTAATTACTACACCAAATATAAAAATGACCTTGACTAGGAATCCTTGGCACATTAGAGAGTATACATCCAAACAATTGAGAGATTTATGTGAAAAATATTTTTCCAGTGTAGAGGTAAATGGTATTTCAGGTAATGAAAAAGTAATAAAATATTATAATCAGAATTTAGATTCTGTTCAGAGATTCAAGAAATTAGATGTCTTTAATTTAGAAAAACGTTTACCAAACTTTATATATAAAATTCCATATGAAATTTTAAACAGGATGAATAGAAATAACCTTAAGAAAAATGATGATAAATTAGTTTCATCAATTACATACAAGGACTATGAGCTGGTCAAGGATAGTCCTACTAACTTAGATTTATTTTTAGTTTTAAGAAAAAATAAATAATGAGAAAATATCTATTATTTAGTTTGTCACTAATTTTATTTTCAAGTTGTATATCACAAAAAAAACTTTTAAAACAAAACAAAATAAGTAAAGTAATAGGCGAGGCTAGGACATATATTGGTACGCCATATAAATGGGGAGGTAATGATAAGAAAGGTATTGACTGCTCAGGTTTACTAGTGAAATCATTTGAGTCTGTAGGAATGAAAATACCAAGAACAACCGCTGAGCAGATTGATATTGGTAAGAGGGTTTCTCTTAGAAAATCAAGAGAAGGTGATTTAATTTTTTTTGCTTTTGGAAAGAGTAGGAGAAAGGTCACTCATGTTGGAATGGTATCTAATATTAAAAATGAAAAAAACATTAACTTCATCCATGCGTCATCATCTAGGGGCGTAATAGAAACCCAACTAATTAAAGATTATTATATTAAAAGGATAAGACAAGTGAAGAGAATATTTTAGTTTAAATAAACTTAAATCAATAAATTGTCCTTTATTCAATAAATAAATATAAAATAGATTTTATAAAACTTAAATAATTAAAATATGAGAAATGTATTATTAATAACAATGTTCTTGGCTTCTTGTACTAATATTAATCAAGACCTTGAATGTGAAATTCAATCAAATGGATTTATTGATGGTGTTGATGGAGAAGTTAAAATGGGAAACGCCTCAGCTATAGAAGTTTTTAACGAGATGGATAAAGCTTGGGCTGAGTTAGACTATGAAAAAATTAAAACATTTGTTGAGGAGGATGCAGTTATGAGTTTTGCTGACGGAGGTAAAGTAACTGGTCCTGACGAATTTGTAGAGTATATTAAAAATTGGGTTATCCAAGTTGAAGAAGAAGATGGAAATGAATATACATGGAATACTGATTATGCATTCTCTTTAGCAGTTACTACTGGTGAAGGAGATTGGGTAAATGCACAGTTTACATCAACTCATACTAATCCTGATTCTGATTTAGAATCTGAAGTATACGTTGAGTATTATCACATTGTTGATGGTAAAGTTCGAGAGTGGAATCAGTATAAGAGAGATGTCTTGAAATAAATTTTTAGTGGGGGGCCATAGCTCAGCTGGCTAGAGTGCTTGACTGGCAGTCAAGAGGTCGAGGGTTCGACTCCCTCTGGCTCCACTAAACTAAGGGGTACTTCTTTCGTAAGAAAAGCCGCCCTTATTTCCTGATGACCAGGAGGTAAATTTTATGCTAAGGTAAGTATTGTCATCTACTAGGTGTAAAACTAGATTTTTTCCAACTACTTCTTTGGGTTGTCCGACAGCAGATCTAAAATCATCGAAAGAAAGTTGATCAATTTGTTGTATAGTTCCAATAGCCCACTGCGTTCCTATAGGACTTTTGTTTTTATCTGCAGAAGTTTCTTTTGCTATATTATAAATTTGTCCACCAGCATTTCCTCTCGTTATCCATACAAGATCAGTAATTCTGTCTTGACTCGTGGCATCGGATGGATTTGCTCCATTGGCTTTTTCAAAAGTAATTTTACTACCATTCCAAACAGTGTAACTTGGTTCAATGGTATTTGTGTTCTCCTCATCCTCTGAGCAAGAAATTACACTAAGTATTAAGAAGGAAAAAATTAAAATTTTTTTGATTTTTTTCATTTTTGATTTTTTATAAACCTAACCTAAAATTAGATACATTCCAATTTATTTAAAACCCTTTTTTTTAATTAAAAATTGCTCAATTTCTTTTGAATTTTCAATTTGTTATTTCTTACATTTGTTACCTACTTTTTGAACTGATAAAACTACTTAAATGAAAAATTTTGGAAGCGGTAAATGCCCCGTTATGCACGGAGGAAGTACTACTCAAGAGACATCGCCAACCAAGTGGTGGCCAAAAGCTCTCAACCTCGATATGTTACACCAGCACGATTTAAAAACTGACCCGCTCGGAAGTAGCTATAGCTATACGGAGGAATTAAAAAAACTAGACTTTTCAGCACTTGAAAAAGACATGCACGAGCTTATGACTACGCCTCAGGATTGGTGGCCAGCTGACTGGGGCCATTACGGTGGTTTAATGATTAGAATGGCATGGCACGCTGCTGGGTCTTACAGAATTTCTGACGGTAGAGGAGGAGCAGGAACTGGAAATTTAAGGTTCGCCCCACTGAATTCATGGCCTGATAATACAAACTTAGATAAGGCAAGAAGGTTGCTATGGCCAATTAAAAAGAAATATGGTAACTCAATAAGCTGGGCTGACCTTTTTATACTTGCAGGAAACATAGCCTACGAGAGTATGGGTCTGAAGATGTTTGGCTTCTCATATGGCAGGGAAGATATCTGGCATCCTGAGAAAGATATATATTGGGGATCTGAGAAAGAATTTTTAGCCCCAAGTGAGGAGAGATATGAAAATTTGCAAGATACTTCAACTATGGAGAATCCTCTTGCCGCAACTCATATGGGTTTGATATATGTGAATCCTGAAGGTGTAAATGGGAATCCAGACCCTCAGGTTACAGCTTTACATATTAGAGAAACATTTGCAAGAATGGCTATGAATGATGAGGAGACGGTTGCCTTGACCGCTGGTGGGCATACCGTTGGAAAGGCCCATGGAAATGGAGATTCGAGTGCTCTTGGTGCTGAGCCAGAAGGTGCAGCTGTTCACGAACAAGGATTCGGTTGGAAGAATCCAAATGGATACGCAAATGCTAATGAAACAGTAACAAGTGGAATTGAAGGAGCCTGGACAACAAATCCTACAAAATGGGATGACGGATATTTTGAGATGTTATTCAACCACGACTGGGAACTTAAGAAAAGTCCAGCTGGAGCTTGGCAGTGGGAGCCTGTTGATATTGATGAAAAGGATAAACCTGTTGACTCATCTAATCCATCAGAAAGGAAAAATCCAATTATGACTGATGCAGATATGGCAATGAAGATGGATCCTATTTATAAAGAGATCTCTCTAAAATTTAAAGAAGATCACGATTATTTTTCTGATACATTTGCTAGGGCTTGGTTTAAGTTGACTCATAGGGATATGGGACCGAAAATTAGATATGTTGGTCCAAATATTCCTTCTGAAGATTTAATTTGGCAAGATCCAGTTCCAAAAGGAGATAAGAATTTTGATGTATCGTCAGTGAAGGAGAAAATTTTAAATTCTGGTCTATCAATTTCTGATAGAGTTTGCATTGCATGGGATAGTGCAAGAACATTTAGATCTTCTGATCTGAGGGGAGGTGCTAATGGTGCAAGGATAAGGCTTAACCCTCAGGTAAATTGGGAGGCAAATGAACCTGATAGATTATTGAATACATTAAGTATATTGAAACCTATAGCAGATGAGTCTGGTGCTAGTATGGCTGATGTTATAGTTCTTGCTGGAAGTACAGGAATTGAGGAGGCCGCTTCAAATGCTGGGTACGACGTTAATGTTGATGTCTCTGTTGGAAGAGGTGATGCAACGGCTGAGATGACTGATGCAGATTCTTTTGCTCCGTTAGAACCATCTGCTGATGCTTTTAGAAATTTTGTAAAAGAAGAGTGTGTGTCAAATGCAGAAGAGATGATGATAGATAGAGCTAACCTATTGGGACTTTCTGCTCCGGAAATGACTGTTTTAATCGGTGGAATGAGAGTGTTGGGTACTAATTACGGCGATAGTAAAGATGGTATCTTTACTGATGCGGTTGGTTCATTAACTAATGACTTTTTTGTTAATCTTACGGACATGAATAACAAGTGGGAGGTTGTAAGTGAAAATAGCTACAATGTGGTTGATAGAAAGTCAGGTAAAGTGAAGTGGTCAGCCACTTCGGTGGATTTAGTTTTTGGATCCAACTCAATACTAAGGTCTTACGCCGAGGTATATGCTCAGGATGATAACAAAGAAAAATTTGTTAATGATTTTGTCAGTGTATGGAAAAAGATAATGGATAATGACAGATTTGATATCTAAATTTTTTTTTAATTGACAAAGTAACAAACCTCATATTTTATATGAGGTTTTTTTATATTTTTATTAATGGAAAATCTTGCAGAGTGGGGTTATGTTGGACTTTTTATTGCTAGTTTTTTAGCTGCCACAATAATTCCTTTTAGTTCAGAACTTGTTCTCAGTATTTTAATAGCTAAAAATTACGATCTATCCACCTCTTTATTTGTTGCATCAATTGGAAATTGGATTGGTGGACTTAGTAGTTATTTAATTGGAAGGATAGGTAGTTGGAATACTATCGAAAAATATTTACGAGTAAAGAGAAAAAATATTCTTTTATGGAAGAAAAAAATTGATAGTTGGGGAGGAATTTTAGCATTTTTATGTTGGCTTCCAGTTTTAGGGGACCCAATCGCGATAGCACTTGGATTTTTTAGAACAAATGTGGTAATTGTTGCAGTATTTATGCTTATTGGAAAGTTTGTCAGGTATCTTATTTGGGCAATGATTACATACTGGGGCTTTTCTTTTTTATAAATTATTCATAGAATGAGTTTAACTCATTGACATCTACATTCTTCCAATTTATATCTTCTTGCCATCTTAATGACCTGTATTTGTAAAGGTAATTGTCAAGTAATTTTTCAAGTTCCGATGAGGCAGATGGAAATCTATCACTTATGTTTATTTTTTCACCTTCGTCTTTATTAACATCATAAAGTTTAATTTCATTATTATTTCTAAATTTTATGAGTTTTAAGTTGTCTTTAATGATTGAAGAATGAGCTCTTGCTAAAGCTATTTTATTTTCATATGGAACATGAAAAATAATTCCTGGATATTCTCTTTCTATATTTTTATTATTTCCAAGTAAAATATCTTTAAAACTACCCCCATCTATTTTATCTAAATCTTGAATCTTAGATCCAGCTAAATCAATAATTGTTGGGAGAAGATCATAACCAACAACTGGTACTTTACTCTCACTATTTTTTTTAATTCCAGGACCTGACACTATAAAGGGAACTCTTATCCCACCTTCCATGGCGTCCCATTTACCTCTTGATAAGGGATAATTTATTGTCTCCTTGTAATACCTCCTTGCTGGAATTGTTGGTACAGACCCATTATCAGAGGTATAGATTATGTAAGTATTATCATCTAGGTTTAACTCTTTCAACTTATCTAAGATAATTCCTAATCCCTCGTCTAGATTCTCATTCATAGCTCCAAAGCCTGGATGGTCAGTGTTTCGAACCTTTTTTCTTTTAACATATTTATTATGTGTCTCCTTTTCTGTTATAATATTTGTATGAACAGCGTAATGGGATATTTGTAAGAAGAATGGCTTATCTAATTTTTTTTGTTCATTTAAAAAGTTTGTTGCCTTTTCAGACAGAGAAAATATTTTTTTTGGATCATCTGAGTAGGTCGTCTCCCACTGAGTTTTATTATTTACAAATTCACCCTCTTTGTTTCCGTTTTGTCCATCATGATAATCATATCCAAGTAATGATGGTTCTGCGTCAATTCCCCATTTACCAAAATGAGCAGTGGCGTAATTAGGATTAATTTTTTTTAATTTTTTAGGAATAGTGATTTGCTTATCGTGATTAATATGTTTCGTGTTCATACCCACTCTAATCATTTTAAGTCTTGCCGCTGACTGTGCAAATTGAATACTATACCTAGATGGCGAACAGACTGGAGAAGATGAGTACCCTCTCGAGAACCTCATCCCATTAGATGCTAGTTTTTCTAGGTTTGGTGTTTGAAAGTATAAACTTTTTGATGAATCTACTTCATCAGACATCTGGACAGATGTACCTGACCAGCCCTGGTCGTCAACAAGGAAGAGTACAAAGTTTGGGCTTTTTTTACTTTCCTTATTTTTAGTTGTACATGAAAATATTAGAGTGACTGAAAATAATAAAATCAGCCTCATTTCCTAGAGTTCATCTTAGCTAAGAGCCTTAAAATTTCAAGGTATAACCATATGAGTGTGACCAATAATCCAAAAGCTCCATACCATTCCATATATTTTGGTGCTCTTTTTTCTGAGCCTTCCTCAATGAAATCAAAATCAACAACTAGATTTAACGAAGCCATAACGATAACTAATAAACTGAATCCAATGCTGTACATTGAAGCGTTATTAATATCCATAATTGATAATCCTGTTCCAAAAAAAGACATCACAAAATTTGCAAGATAAATAAGAGCAATTCCACCTGTACCTGCAGCGACACCAAGTTTAAAATTTTCAGTAGGCTTTATAATTCCTGTCCTGTACAAGGTAAGCATAACAAATAGTATACTTAGTGTATATGAGATTGCAGTTATTACAATTCCATCATAAAGACTGTTGAATGTGTAAGAGATAGCACCTAAAAAGATACCTTGAATAACAGCGTATATAGGTACAGTTATCGGGGATAAATGTTTTTTGTAAATGGTAACACCTCCAAGTATTAAGGCAACAAAAATAGCAGGCAGTATAAGAACATTTGTAATTGAGATATTTATCCAGGAATAATATCCAGATATAACAACTAAACATAGGGAAAGAAATGTTTTAGTTACTGTCCCATTTATAGTCATTACGTCAGAAGAGTCAGATGTTAAATTAAATGCATCAGAAGTTAGAACTGGATTACCTGATCTGTATGATAGATGATTATTTTTCATAACATATTGTTTTATTAATTATTCATCAAAAATATGAATTTTTTTCCTCAATTTTAATTATGAATCAAATCAAAGTTTTTTCTCCCGCTACTGTTTCCAATGTAGCTTGTGGTTTTGATATACTTGGGTTCCCAATTGATTCAATTGGAGATGAAATGATTGTAAGAAAAACTAAAAAGAAATCCCTAGTAATAAGTAACGTTACTGGTTATTCCGTCCCTCTAGATATTGATAAAAATGTTTCAACGATAGCAGTAAAAAAAATGATTGAGCAGCTTAAGCCCGATTGTGGTTTTGATTTTAATATAAAAAAAAACATAATACCAGGTAGTGGTATTGGCAGTAGTGGTTCAAGTGCTTCAGCCAGTGTTTATGCAATTAACAAATTGCTTGGATCTCCACTTAGTGAAATTGAGATGGTAACTTATGCTATGAAAGGTGAAGTTGCATCTAGTATTACTGAACATGCTGACAATGTAGCTCCTGCTCTAATGGGAGGACTTGTGATGGTCAAGTCCATTTCACCACTTGAAATATTAAAGTTGCCAACTCCAAAGGACTTATATTGTTTTGTTATTAATCCTAAAATTGAAGTAAAGACATCTTACTCGAGAGAGATATTACCAAAGGAAGTAAAATTAAAGAGTGCTACTAAGCAAGTATCTACGTTTGGGTCTTTTGTTCATTCTCTACACACTGAGGATTATGAGTTATTAGGAAGAAGCCTTAACGATTATTTAATTGAGAAGCATAGGAAAAAACTTATACCTCTTTTTGACCAAATAAAAGGAATTGCTTTAAATAATGGCGCTTTAGGATGTTCGATTTCTGGGTCTGGTCCCTCTGTTTTTGCTCTTACCAAAGGTATTGAAAAGGCTAATGAAATTAATTTATTAGTTTCTGATTTATATAAAACATCTGGATACGATTTTTCAACTTATGTATCAAAAATTAGTGAGAACGGTGTAAGGACATTGTCAATTTAGTATGAAATACTACAGCACTAGAGATAAAAGTATAAAAGTAAGTTTTAGAGAAGCCGTACTAACCGGGATACCCTTAGATAAAGGCTTATACTTTCCTGAAACTATTCCCTCTCTTGAGACTGAATTTATTGAGGAGTTATCAAACTTATCGAATGAGGAAATTGCATTTGAATGCATTTCAAAATTTTCTGGAAAAGATATTGACGAGGCGCCTCTAAAAAGAATTGTTTCCGAAACAATAAATTTTAAATTTCCCTGTAATAAATTAAGCGATGACATATCAGTACTTGAATTATTTCATGGACCAACAATGGCATTTAAGGATATTGGTGCGAGATTTACATCCAGAGTTTTAAGTTATTTTAATCTTTCCTCTAAAAAAAAAATAACAGTACTTGTAGCCACTTCTGGAGATACAGGTGCTGCCGTTGCAAGTGGTTTTTATGGTGTTGAAGGTGTAGATGTATTTATTCTCTTCCCAAAAGATAGAATCTCAAAGGTACAAGAGAAACAGATCACTTCTCTTTCAGGTAATATTTATCCATTAGAGGTGAATGGCTCGTTTGATGACTGCCAAAGAATGGTAAAAGAGGCTCTAACTGATAATGACTTACGATCTAAATTTAATTTCACAACTGCAAATTCAATTAATATATCAAGATGGATACCTCAGACACTATACTATTTTTTTGCTTATAAGCAGTTAACAGACAATGGTAAAGATATTGCTGTCTCGATCCCTTCAGGAAATTTTGGAAATTTATTTTCTTGTCTGGTTGCTGTAGGTATGGGTCTGCCATTTCAAAAAGTTATTGCTTCAAATAATTTAAACGATACTTTTACAAAGTTCATTGAGTCGAATATTTATAAACCAAAAAAATCAGTTAAAACAATTTCAAGCGCAATGGATGTAGGAGATCCAAGTAATTTTATTAGGGTAATGGAGTTTTTTCTTAATGATTATAGTAATATTAAAGATCTCGTTAGTGCATACAGTTTTGATGATAGTGAAACTAAAAATTGCATTAAAGTGTTAAGTGAAAAGTATAATTATATTTGTGATCCTCACGGTGCGGTTGGATATCTTGGAGTTCAGAAACATAAGGAAAAAAACAAAGATTTTAATTATATATTTCTTGGGACGGCTCATTTTTCAAAGTTTATGGATGAGATAAAGGATTGTATAAAAGAGCCAATTAGTTACCCCAAAAAAATTGAACAACTTTTGTCTAAAGATGGAGAGTCTTATAAGATAAAAACTTATTTAGAATTTAAGAATTATATAAATTCCATTGATTCCTAATATTTATTTTAATTATCCTCTCCAATTTTTATATATATTTGATTTTTTAAAAAAATTATTAAGAAATATGAGAAAATTATTAATCGTTGCTTCTATACTTTTATTTTATGGATGTAACACAAACCCTGATTACAAAGCTAATTTAGAGCTTGCTAAGAAATGGGTTCAAGTTTTTGAGAATGGTGATATTGAACTTTGGGAAGAAATCATGTCTGAGGACCTTCTTGATCAAGCTCCATTATATGGTATGGGTGAGGTTGATTATGCAACTTCGAAACAGATTGCTGAATTTTATATAAATAATTATACTGATGTCAAGTTCAATGATCCGGTATGGCTTCCAGGTATTGACACGGGCTCAATGAGTCTAGATGGAAGTGTGAGAGCTTACGGGGTATGGACAGGTAAAAGTAAGTCTACAGGAAGGACATTTACACTTCCATCATATCACAATTTTGATTTTGCTGATGGAAAAATTGTTTATACTGGAGAATATTTTGATGCTACGGGGATGACTAATTCGGTAGGGCCTGTAGACAGAAAAGTTGTTGTAGCAACCATGAAAGTAAAGGAAGGTAACTATGAAAAGGTTAAAGAATTGTTAGATGCTGAGACCGGATTACCAACAACGAGAGCTTATGATGGTTGTATTCATCTTGAAGCAACATACAACGAAGAAAATAATACATACTTTATAATTGAGTATTGGGAATCTTTCGAAAAATATGATGCTTATTTAGAATGGAGATTAAATGATGATCCTAGTGGAGCAGCTGATGAGGTATTTAAATACTTAGTTGGAGGCAGAAACGGACTAGTAACAAATTCTGATAACATAGGTTATAAATTTTATTGATAATCATTATTTAATCTATTAAAAAAACCTTCTCAACTCGGGAAGGTTTTTTTATGTAACTATCTTCTTGATGAATTTGCAATTTCTTCAAAATCAATATTTTTATATTCGAAAGATACTGGCTCAAATAGCTTTTTTGAGTAGGAATCATTCCAGTCCTTGTGAAATGATAGTTTTAGTTTTTCTGGAGGATTTACATTAAAAATGACGCTATACTGTTGGTCTATTTTACCAGGAAGTGAAATATTTCTTGCGTAATGGAAGTTGTCAATCAAATTTATGTGAGGTGTGAGGTCAACAAATGTTTTTTGTCCAGTAATTTCATTTGTAATTGTAGCATTTATATTTAGGTATGGAATAAATCCACCGCTTGGAGTTCCTTGAGGTATATTATTTGAATCCCAGTTTACTCTAGCCTCGATATGAACATTTGTAAACTCTTCAGCTAGATTAGTTGATTTTGGATAAACAATATCTTTTACAGCTCCTTCAAAAATAAATACAATTCCTGGCTCTAATCTTTCATCTCCGATAACTAATTCCTGAGAAAAGACGTTAGAGTAGGTAAATAGGCAAAATACTATAAGAAAATTTTTCATAATTTAATTACTATTTATGCTTAAAAGAGTCGATCATATATTTGATACGGTTTTTTCTGATAAAAGTCAGAAAAGTTTTGAGAAATATATTCTTTTACTTGCAACAGGTGGGTTTATAGTTCATTTAATACTTATTTATCTAAATAAATATGGGTACATAAATTTTGACTTTAATAACACACTGCTTTTAGATCCAATATCAGCATTATACACACCTTTTTCTTTCATTCTTGTATATGAGGCATACCTGTTAATTTTTTATCTTCCAAATTCATTTACAGTAACTGTAGTTAAGGAGTACGAGATTATATCGCTTATATTAATTAGAAAGATATTTAAAGATTTTCCACTTGTTAATCTAGATGTACCCTTTTTCTCAGATGAAAATAATGTTCAGCTATTATATGATTTATCAGGTATTCTTGTTGTATTCTTTCTAATCTTTCTATTTAAGACAACTGCAGGAAGACCAAAAACAGTTAAACCAGACGCAAGATTGAAAAAATTTATATCGCAAAAGAAATTTATATCTCTACTTCTTGTTCCTACTTTATTAACACTAGCGGCTTGGAGTTTTTATTCGTGGTTTAACGCAGCTGTCTTAGGAAATGGAGCAAGTCAGGATATCAACTATTTATTTTTTGTAGACTTTTTTACAATTTTAATCTTGGTTGATGTCTTTATCCTTTTAATATCATTTAGATACACAGAAAGATATTCTCAACTTATAAGAAATACTGGATTTATAATTTCAACAATACTGCTTAGACTTTCATTTGCTGCTACAGGACTTGTGAGTGTTGTTTTGATCGCATCGGGAGTATTATTTGGATTAATCATCTTAGCTATTTTCAAGAAGATGGAGAAATTCAAATACCTCGGTTAATTTTCATACTCTTTTAATACATATCTTAACCATATTAATTACTTTTGGCATTAGTATGAGAACCTTTTTTTCCTTATTTATCTTAGTATGCACGTTAACAGATATAAGTGCACAGAGAAAGTACGTAAAGCCTGAATTTGTTAAAAACTGGAGTAAGCCCGGT
The DNA here is from genome assembly GCA_902523065.1 of uncultured Marinoscillum sp. Classification (GTDB taxonomy): domain Bacteria; phylum Bacteroidota; class Bacteroidia; order Cytophagales; family MED-G16; genus MED-G16. The sequence goes on along the minus strand of CABYXZ010000001.1, from coordinate 340,423 downwards.
AAGCATCCTGATCATATTGTTTTAAACTTTTCAGAGGATCCAGCTACAAGTATAAGTGTGACTTGGAGAACAAGTAAAGACGTGAAGTCCGGATACGGTGAAATCGCAAAAGCTCATGCAAATCCAGCCTTCATATCTAGAGCTGAGACAATTGAGGCAATTACTGAGACCATTAACTATTCTAATGTTGTATCAGAATATGACAGAGATAATCCCAAAAGCAATAAGTTTATAACATTAAACCATAATTATCATTCTGTTACATTTAAAGACTTGGAACCTAATACAGTATACGGTTACAGAGTTGGAGACGGTGAGATATGGAGCGAATGGATACAGTTTAAGACTGCTCACAAAGAAAATGCTCCTTTTTCTTTTCTCTATGTTGGTGACGCTCAAAACTATATACTTGAACTATGGTCCCGATTGATACGTGAAGGTTATAGGAAAGCACCTGATGCAAGTTTTATTATACATGCCGGAGATTTAATAAATGACGCACATGATGAACACCAGTGGCACGAGTGGTTTATGGCCGGAGGTTATATTCACAGAACACTTCCTTCTTTGATGGTGCCTGGTAACCACGAATACAATCCATTTGTCCAACAGGATATAGATGAAAGTATAAAGAGGCTTTCTGTACAGTGGAATAAACAATTTACTTTACCAAACAATGGCGTTAGAGGTATACAAGAAACAAACTATTATATTGATTACCAAGGTGTAAGATTTTTAGCTCTAAACAGTAATATGATGATTGAGGAGCAAGCAAAATGGCTTGAGCAGGTTCTACAAAACAATCCAAATAAGTGGACGATTGCTACGTTTCATCACCCAATATTTTCCGCCTCAACGGGAAGAGATAACGAAGAGTTAAGGACGCAGTGGAAACCATTATTTGATAAGTATGGTATTGACATAGTTTTGCAAGGTCACGACCATACGTACACGAGAGGAAGAGTTAAACCATACGAACAGAATCTATTATCTGGTCAGAATGTAAAAGATGCAACGGGTACTGTTTACGTGGTATCGGTTAGCGGAGGTAAGATGTACAGAGTGAAGCCGGGTTGGGAACAGTATGAAGCACTTAGAGATAAGGTTGGCAGGAATAAACAGTTATTTCAGGTATTATCTATTGATGGGGATGTGTTATCATATAAATCTTACACTGCGACAGGTGAACTTTTTGATGCTTTTGACATAGTCAAAAACAATGACGGTGTTAACACCTTTGTAGAAAGAAAAAACGAGGCTCTCTAGTCAATACTTGGTATTGATATTGCTCCGCCTATTTTTTCTGTTGTAATACCTGCCGCCTTTGTTGCCTTTTCCATACACTCTTTTATTCCAATTTTTTTTGTTAAGGTTGATATGTAGTATCCAACATATGTGTCACCAGCGGCTGTTGTATCAACAGTATTTACCTTGTTAGCATGAACTGATATTTCCTCATTATGATTAAAATATAATGATCCCTTTTCCCCTAAGGTTATAATATGATTAACCATAGGTAATTTTTCTAAAAGTTCCATTTTTATGTCTTTAATATTGTTCTTTCCCGACAAACCAATTCCCTCAATCTCGTTATAAATTAAGGTATTAATTTTTTTAAGAGGATAGTCTAATACTTCCTTGGAGAAGGGAGCTGGATTAAAAATTATTTTCATTTTCTGGGAATATGCTCTATCAATAATCTCTGAAACTTTGTTAATCTCATTCTGGATAATAAGAATATCATCCTCTCCAAACTTTGATATTGTTTGATCTATCTGTTTTGATGTTACTGTTAGATTTGCACCTCCATGAATTAATATAGAATTTTCGCCATAAGTGTTCACCTGAATAATTGCGTGACCTGTTGGTTCATCTACGTCGTAGATATAACTAGTATCAACCCCCCACTCATTAAGCTGTTTTTTTATAATCTCATCATTCTTATTGATGCACCCTGCATGATAAATCTTTGACCCTGATCTTGAGACTGCAACACTTTGATTTAATCCTTTACCACCTAAAAACTCCTTAAAGTCATTTGTTTTAATTGTTTCTCCTGGACTAACAAATTCATTTACAGAGTAAACGTAATCTTTATTTATCGAACCAAAATTTAAAATTTTCATTATTTAAGACTTGATTTTAAGATTTTTAAAAAATTTTCTCTTGAAACTTTAGTTGCTAGTTTAACTTTCCCTGAATCAATAAAATTATAAGTATCCCTCCCTCTTTTATCTCCATTAAGGATGATTTTAACTTCACAATTTTTAAAATAAGTACCTGTCTCATCAATCATTACTGCCACGGCAAGTGGATCAGCTAAATCAATTTTCTGTTCATTATATTTTATCTTATAATACTCTAAGCCTCTTCTCTGGATATTGATAGCAAAATTTGAAATCTTATTATTTATAGCCTGAAGTTCAATAAAATTACTTTTATCTAGAAAACCATAAATCTGTGTCACATCCCAAGCAATTACTTTTATATCTATTCCAGAGTTAAGAACTATATCAGCAGCATCTGGATCTACCCAAAAATTAAACTCAGCAAACTCTGTTATATTCCCCTTACCTTCTCCAATTCCTCCCATGACGTAAAGACATTTAATAAGTCTAAATGCTTCTGGGTCTTTTTTATAGACCTTAGCAATATTTGTAAGTGGTCCGATCGCAATAATCTCTAATTCGTTGGGATATTCTTTCAGAAGAGAAATGATTTTATCAACAGCGTTAGTTTTTCTTATTTTACCTTTTGGTTTGTAAGGTCCTGTGTCTCCAAGGCCATCTTTACCATGAAAAAATTTAGATGTTTCAAGTTTTCTTTTTAGTGGACCCGATGCACCTTTATAAACTGGCACTTTATATCCACAAAGCTCGCAAGTATACAATGCATTAGTGGATGCTAAGTTAATGTCAACATTTCCTGCAACCGTTGTAACTGCAACAACATCTAAATCTCTGCATTTTAATGCCATAATTATTGCTATTGCATCGTCAGTAGCAGTATCTGTATCAATTATAATTTTTCTCACCTTGGCTTAAGATAAGTATTATCTATTAATTACAACTTTAACTTTTAATACTTCTTTATCAACTTTAATATTAAGAATGTATATCCCCTCATCCAGATTTGATATGTTAACATCAGTATATGTACTATTTCTAGTTATATTTTTTGGATTGTGTTTCTTACCTTTAATATCAATAAATGAAATACTTTCAATACTATATCTTTCATCTACATTAATCCTAAGGTTATCACTTGAAGGGTTCGGAAACACTTTTTTAACTAAGTTTTTACTTTCAATAGATAGTGGTAAAGGTTGATCATCATCAATTATAACTATTGAGAGAGTTAAGAATATTGAATCCTCAATTGACTCAATATTTATGACAGCAAGCTCATTACTTTCGATTTCATTATCCTGAATAGATGTTATATTAAATTCTTGTTCTGTGCTGAGCGCAGGAAATACTAGAGTATCTACATCTAGTGAGAAGTCTTTTTTATTCTCTGCAAGATCTTCTGGGACAAATGGGCTGTCTTCTACTGATAAACCAAGCATTATATCAAATTTTGAAGGATTACTAAGGGTTAGTTTAATATTTTTTGTTTCAGAATTCTCAGATATAGAATCAACACTTAATGATGCAGAAGCTGTTGGCATTTGATCGTTATCATATAAAGTTCCATAAATTCCTGAATTAATAAACGCGATTTTATCAACAGATATTCCAACAATTCCAGCCAAAAGAGTTTCATTTTTTTCATAAATATTATCATTTATAGCATGCACATTTAGAGTAATGGAGTCTTTTCCTTTCTCCCATATTAAAGTTTTTAGATTTGCTACTGAGTCATCCTCATAAATAATTATCCAATCCTTACCATATTCAGCATATGAATTACTAACCATTGTATCAAATTCTAAAATAATATCTTTATCGTGTGCACCACCTTCTAAAAGAAATGAAATTGAAATATTTGTTGAATCTTCATATAAGTTATTTCCACTCATACTGATTTTTGTGTTAACGTTCTTACTCATAAAAGTCCAAGGGTAGTACCTTGGGTACCAACCATCATAACCTGCTTTCCATGGCTCTATCCCGTATTCAAAGGCACCAATATCCGGAGAAGATCCAACTGTATCCATCGGTATTTCTTCAATAAATATCCCCGCATCAATTAGTGGTGAGCCATCTAGAGGCATCAGGTTAACACTATCAATTAAATTATATATTGTATTATCAATTTTTGATTCATCAATACTAGAAGTTCTAACAGAGTCCCACCCATTCCAATTATTTGATGAGGTTCCAGGTACTGGATAGTCTGCTATTCCATTTCCATCTCTATCTTCGTAGTTGCTATTACTTCTATGACCAGAAAGTTTGTCAACTAAGTTATTTAAGGTATTTGTATTAAGATTGGAATTTTCTTCATCTAGGATAATCATTCCATTCTTATTACTCCCAATTACTGTATTATTTGCAATATAGTGGTGATCACCTTTCACCATTATACCACTAGTATTAATTGCAACATTATTATACATTTTCCCTCTCTGTCCAGCAGCAGTAGGGTCATCGCCAGGTGCGTCGTAACGCAAGGCAAGTTTAGGTGTGTCATGGATATAGTTATGATGTACCTCTGAGTCAGCAACATAGTTCCTTGTTCCTTGAAATACAGATCCATCTGACTGAAGTGCACCAGTTCTTGTTACTTTGTTATAAGAAAACTCACTCCTCTCACCGGGTGTCAATGTCGCAGAAGCTTGTACATCACTTATAGAATTTTTCTTGAAAATATTTTTATCTCCGTTAACATAAAAAGATACCATGAGCCCCGGAAGCTCCGATACAGAATAATCTATATACTGAAAAATGTTATTTTCTATCATATTATTATCACCAAATACCCTTAGGGCATCCCCATCAGTATAGACAAATAAATTCCTTCTGAAGGTACTGTTATTGACTTTATTAGAAGCACCGCTTATCCCTAAAGATGTTGCTTCCGGAGTCCCTAAATCACCAATCATCCTCTTAGACGTAGATGGGAAAGCAAAATTACAATCTTGGATTACAATATTTTCACTGGAGGAGACTTTAATAGTTGAGGAGAAAAAAAAGAGATTCTCTATCGTAATATTTTTTGAGTTTCTGATATCAAAAGAATATGTTGACGTCTTTCCTTTAACTTCTAAATCATTTGGATTTGTACCGTCTGTCATTACCCACAAATCTCCATTTTTTGGATTGTGGTACCATTCATTAATGGTATCTAGTAAATCAAAGTCTCCTTCTACAAAGAAATAGTGATGCTTGTCTTTGTACTGATTATCAGAAATATTTCTGTCAAAAGTAAAAGTATTATTTCCTTGCACATGATCAATTTTGCTGTTCCATGTTCTGAACGACCCTAAGTTCAGTATTGCATGGGCTGTATCTAAAGAGTTTGAAATTTCTGACATGTCGTGATACTTAGAGTCAACAACTACCGTCCCGTTAGAGCTTAAACTTTCATCCCCTTGAGCCCAAGTATCCCAGCTGTATATGGATTTGTCATTGAATTGAGCATTTGGCCACCTAGCCATTACCATTTCTTTCCCATCTATGAATAGTTGCCAAATTGTTGTGTCAATGGTTGTCTTATATATGTTGTTTCCCAGATCTGTCCAATTATATTCACTTAAATCAGTTGTACCATCAAAAATTATATATCTGTTCCCCAAATTTCCTGCTCCATATCCTTTAATTGTGATATTTTCTTTACCATCTATAATTACCTCCTCTCTGAATACACTTATATTGTCGGTAGCCCTAAACATGATTGTTCCTGAATCAAGTTCTGATAATGCTTTATTTAGTGTTTTGTAAGGAGAGAATGATTCACCTGAGCCTGTGTCATTACCCCATGGCGCGACCCACTTTACAGTATCAGCGGCTTTAGCTAATATATTAGTAATTAAAAATAGAAAAATAAAAAGGATTTTATTCACCCTTTCAATTTAGTAAGAATAAATTATTTTCTTCTGGCGTCAATAAAACTTTTGATAAAGAAAACCATGGCATATATTGTAGAACTAAGCATTATAAGAATTCTTAGGACAGCATCTGTTCTACCATCTTCCATAGCTCTCATTAAAGGCATTATTAGAGCAAAACCTAACAGTGTTACAAGAACGGCAATATGTGCAATTACTTTATTTTGATTTTTGATCCCTTTGTTTAATAAAACCAGTACAGCTCCAATAAATACAGGAATCAATGAGGTAGGAGATCCTGACTCAAAATAACCCCAGCCACCAATTGTTATAAGTATAATAGCATTTACTAAGCTTGCAGTATGTGCACTCATTTTTTATCTCTTTTATCGACAATATCATTCATTTCTTTCGCTGTGAGTAGGATCCATACAACGAAGGAGACAGTTACAATTCCTGCCCAGATAAGTATAAAATTATCAGTTAATATCTCAGACATAGTTAGTTTACTTCTACAAATCTTTCTTCTTTTGGTTAAAAACCAAAATAAAAAGAAGAATAGTTGGAGCCCAAAGACCTAAAAATACTGCCTTTAACGGTTCATCGTTAAAGAAAAATACTTCAGAAACCACAATAGTTATTAAAACTAGTATCAGTAATACCAATTCTAATGGTCTAAAAAGCTTTATAAATTTAAACATAACTATATTTTAAATCGTTTATTTGAGAAAAAAATTTCTCTGTAGTCTATTTATACTCTAAAAGTCTATAATTTGTTGCCCAAATTTATTATTTAACCACAGACTTCTAAATTTTCCTGCTTTATCGTACATCTCAGATTGTTTAGAAGGGTTAAATGCCCAATTCCTTACATTGTTTCCAACTCCAGCCATATACATCCAATTACACCAATTACTAGCCACATCGTAGTCAATAAGTTTACTTTCGAAATATGCAGCACCCCATGTCCAATTTAGGTCTAAATCATTAATTAGGTAACTAGCTACATTTTGTCTCCCTCTGTTACTCATAAATCCTGTTGAATTTAGCTCTACCATATTTGCGTCAATAAATTCTTGCCCTGTCTCGCCATCACACCATTTCTTGAAAAGGTCTATATCAGAATTAAAATTTCTATTGAAAATATTTCCATTTATACCATTAATCATAAAGATATTTTTTTTACCCTTTTTAGCCACATATCTGAAGAATTCTCTCCACATTAACTCGAAAATAAGCCAGTACGTTGACGAATTTTTTTTAACCTCTCTTTCAAATTTTTTAATTTCATGATAAATGGTTACGGGCGATAAAGACCCAGTCGATAAATAGGCAGAAAATTTTGAAGAGTATTCTGTACCAATTAGACCATTTCTTGTCTCTTTATACTTTGCAATGTTGTGGGATTCCCATAAATACGATCTTAATCTCTCTAAGGCATTTCTCTCACCTCCTTCAAAAGGATAAGCAGTATTTGAGTGATTAATTACATTATTAATCTCAATTTTTGATAAAAATTCAAGATCAGTGTTTACAATAGCCTTTTTAATTGTTGGTAGTTCACTTACTTCGTTTCTAATTTTTGAATTTTTTTCAACCTTTTTTCTAAAGGGAGTAAAAATAAGAGGTAAGTTATTCAAGTTAAATGGAAGCTCTCTCTCTTCAATAAGATGAGGATCTTCATACATAATTAATTCAAAATTATTATCAATTAATTTTTTTTCATCTTCCTCTTCATACCAACCAACTTCCTTAGAACAGTAAATGGTATCTATCCCATGGGAGCTTCTGATCTCTTCTAAAATTTTTAATTTATCTCCTTCAAATATATGAAGGTGTATCTTCTTTGATTTTAAATTTTTTACAAGATCTAATACTGATTCCATGATAAATTTTTTTCTGAAATTTCCAATTTCATGAATGTCTAAACCATTTGGATTATATGTCTGAAAGTCAATTATATAAATAAATATAATCTCATCATTATCTTTAATTGCATTGAATAGAGATGGATTATCTCTTAATCTTAAATTTTTTCTAAACCAGTATATGGACTTTCTCATTTGTCAAGATTTTTTAAAAAAGAATTAGCATTTTCAAGATGAATATTCCTTTTTGATTCATCCATCTTATCAAATGAACTTATTAGCATTCTCATCCTAGGATTTTTTACGAAAAATTCTCTTTGTTTATTCATGAAATTCCAAAACAAACCATCCCAAATCTCACACCACTTTCCTTTTTTATAATCGCTCATTTTAAGTATGTAGCTGCTCCCACTTATGTAGGGTTTTGTAGACATTAAACCTCCATCAGCAAACTGACTCATCCCATATACATTTGGTACCATTACCCAGTCGTATGCATCTATGTATAATTCCATAAACCATCTGTAAACTTCATCAGGATCAAATTCACAGAGTAACATGAAATTTCCAATTACCATCAACCTTTCAATATGATGTGAGTACGCTGATTTAATTACTTTTTTGATAGAATCATCTACAGGCTCGATACCAGTAGTACCATTGTAAAACGATTCTGGAATTTTTCTAGAAAAATTCCAGAAGTTATGGGTTCTCTCATAAGATCCTTTTACCTCATAAACTCCTCTTATAAACTCTCTCCAACCTATAATTTGTCTTATAAATCCTTCACACGAATTTAAAGGAATGTTATGTTTTTTATAAAATCTGATTGACTCGTTAATTATAAACTTAGGGCTTAATAACCCAGAGTTTATAAGAGGCGAGAGAAGACTGTGATTTAAAACTCTCTCATCTTTTACAACAGCATCTTCATAAGGACCAAAATCATGAAATCTATTTTTTAAAAAATCTTTAAACCATTTTTTTGCACTCTCAAAATCATGTGGATATACAATCTGATCATGTATTTCACCTACGTTACCATTAAATTCTTTGTCAACATAAGTTTTAGCCTCTTTATAAATTATATTTTCTCCCGGATAAGATATTTTTGGTGCTTTTTTGTCTTTAGGAAACCGCATCCTATTCATGTCGTCGTATGACCATTTTCCGCCCTTTGGATTACCGTCGTCAATTAATATTCCTAAATCAATTCTTTGTTCTTTATAGAAATTCATATGAAAAAATTTCTTCTTGTCTTCTCTAAAAAATTTTTTCATGAGCTCATCATTGTTTATAAATGAAGGATTCTCATATAATACGCTTTGAATTCCTTTTTTCTCACATGAGGATTTTATTCTTCTCTCAAGATAGTTGTCGATAGGATTTATTAGATGAACTTTGTTAATGTCATTTTCAAGAGATAAAATAAATTTTCTTACGTCAGATATTTCCTCGGATGATTCAATATAATTTACGTTTATATCTAGATCTTCTAGAAAATTTTTGTAATGTATCATCGAAGATCTATGAAAAAGTAATTTCTGTTTGTGGAAGTTAAAGTGTTTGAAAAAAAGGTTTTCCTCGATCACATACGTATCAAGCTTAAGGTCATGAATAATTGATTCCTCAAATAGTTGATTAGGAAAGACTAATGAAATTTCTGTTCTCATTGTAGTGCCTCTTTATAAGTTGAGAGACACCTCTCCCTAGCATATTTATGATTCACTATTTCTTCTGGATAATTTGACTCATTAAGTTCGGGTATCCACTTGTTAACATACTCTCTATTTTTATCAAATTTCTTTTGTTGCTCGTAAGGATTGAATATTCTAAAGTATGGAGCTGCATCCACTCCACACCCAGCAACCCACTGCCAGTTGCCTACATTACTTGCCTTCTCAAAATCAAATAATTTTTTCGCAAAATACTCTTCACCGAGCCTCCAGTCAATTAGCAGGTGCTTACATAAGAAGCTGCCAACAATCATCCTAACTCTATTATGCATGAAACCTGTCGAATTTAATTCTCGCATCCCCGCATCAACAATTGGATATCCTGTCATGCCTTTACACCAGGCATCAAACTCCTCCATATTATTTCTCCAATTTATTCTTTCATACTTATCCTTAAATGACTTATTTACGGTTGTTGGAAAATGGTATAATATCTGGATGAAGAACTCTCTCCAAATAAGCTCTTTGAGATAAGTATTATCTGAACTTTTTAATCCTATCTTAACAATTTCTCTTACACTTTTAGTGCCAAACCTCAGATGAACACCGATTTTACTAGTGCCTTGAATCCAAGGAAAATTTCTATCATTATCGTAATTATCTATTAACCCTTCCTCAAGGTTAAAATCAATTGGAGATATTGCTTTATCTACAATTTTTGAGTCCTCCATAGCTATTTTAAATTCCTCTTGATTTATAAATTTTTCAAGTAATGAATTTGAGTCATATGGGTTTGTCATTTCCTCATTAAAATGTAATAGCCATCTCCTTGAAAATGGTGTATAGACAACGTATGGTTTTCCGTCGTCTTTAACAATTTCATCTTGTTCAAAAATTACGTGGTCTTTAAATGAATGTGACGAGCAATTGTACCTGGATAAATACTCTGTGACTTTTTCGTCTCTTTCAATTGCATACGGCTCGTAATCTTTGTTGAAGTAAAGAGAATTAAAATTATAAGATGATTTTAATTTTTTAATAATTGAAAGTGGGTCTCCAAAAAAGGTAAATAGTTTTTTACCGATCTTATGTAATTCACTATTAATTAAATCAATTTGTCTGTTTATAAATTTTATTCTGTGGTCATTTGGCTCGAGCTTATCAATTATGTTTTTATCGTAGATAAAAATTGGCATTACTTCATCGCTTTCTTTTAAGGCCTGAAAAAGTCCATGATTATCATGTAACCTAAGATCTCTTCTGTGCCAAAAAATTGATTTTTTAGTCATTATAAATGAGTGATTTTTGTTTTTTATTTCTTCTGCATCTCTCTGAGCAGTACTTGACTTCCTCCCAACAATTTCTCCACTTTTTTCTGTATGAGAAAGGCTTATTACATACCTCACACGTTTTAGAAGGTAAAAATGTTTTTTTCATTAGAATGGTAAATTGTCCTTCCTTGCGTATGGATATTTTGAGATTTTATTTGTTTCATAATACGTGTCAAGTCCTGATATACAAACAGTTTCATCTCTTCCTAAATTGACAGATCCGTCTTCCTCTAGAGATTTTTTATCGATTATTATATTTTTGACCTCTCCAACAATTAATATCGTATCGTTTGCATCTATATGTTTTTCTTCAACTAATTGCATTCCTATCTTAACTTTACTTTCTTTTACAAAAGGAGCATTAAAATCCTTTATATATTCCTCCTCAAAATTGCAATGATGAAACTCAGACTCGTCTTCACTAAATTTAGCAGATGTGAAATGTGCTCTTTCTACCATATTTTTTGAGATGTGATTTATGGTGTAATAACTACTCTCAACAATATTTCTATAAGTATCTCTTGGAACAGTATTTGGCCTAGTTATGATTCCAATAAGTGGTGGTTTTGAACCGAGGTGAACGACAGAACTAAAAATTGCGAGGTTTGTCTTACCCTTAGTTGATTTAGAACCTATCAGATTTGCTGGTTTATATCCAGTTATACTATTAATTAAATTAAGTCTATAAACTTTACTGAATTCAGAGATTTGTTTACTATCAATAAAGTTCATTTTAAATCTTTAATGTTGACATCCCAGCATCAACTCTTAAAATTTGACCAGTTATATTTTTTGACTTCTCAGATATTAAAAAGGTTACCATGGACGATATGTCTTGCGCTTCGCAAATCCTTTTTAAAGGATGCTTGTTTGCAATATTTTCCTCTATTCTCTCATTTCTAAGTATTCTACTAGCAAGATCAGTCTTGGTAAGGGTTGGTGCCACACAGTTTACCCTGACCTTAGGAGCAAATTCTGCAGCAAGCGTCTTAGAAAGTCCTTCAACACCTGCTTTTGAAACAGAGACTGAGGAATGAAAAGGCATTCCCTGGTTAACTGCTACTGTACTAAAGAGAACGATTGAAGCATTTTCGTGAGTTTTAATTTCATTGATGTATTTTTTTATGCAACGAACAGCTCCTAAAACATTGATTTCAAAATCATTTTTATAGTCATCTTCAGTTATTTGCCCAAATGGTTTTAAAATAATAGATCCTGGGCAGTACACGATTGATCTTATATTATCAACATCTGGTAAATCATCTTTTGTAACATCAAGGTTAAATTCTTGTAAAAGATTATCGCTAATGCCAGAACTGTTTCTGGAAATGTTAACACACTCATCCCCATTTGCTAATTGTTCTTTAATAACGTTATTTCCAATACCTCTGCTACCTCCGATTACAAGTACTCTACTCATTTTATAAAAATTTTATTCAACATTTTTTTTCTGTATTCAAATATTCTATTCAGCTGCCATTTAATTATTTGACCACCAAAGAGTCTTCCGATGAAACCAAGAGGTAGTTTATAATTAACTATGTCATAGGCATATATTCCATCTTTACTCTCTTCGAATATATGTTCGTGTTCCCAGAGTCTAAATGGGCCTGAAGTTTGCTTGTCAGTAAATGAGAATGGTTTTTCAACACTTGTAATTTTTGTTGTCCATCCAACTCTAAAAAAAGGAAAAGGAGATACCTTATACTTGATTATCTGTCCCTCGTACATCTTCCCAAAATCTGTAAGTATTTTGAAGTTCATATGACTTGGAGTGATCTTAGATAAATTTTTTGGAGTAGAAAAAAAATTCCAACTCTTGGTCATAGAAATAGGAAGCTTCTGCTTTGCTTTGAGAGTATAAGTTTTGTTATCACTATTGTAACTAATCATTATAAAACCTTAATTTCTAAATCACTATAATTTTTATTGTAATAATTCTTAACGATTATGGTTTCATCTTTGGTTACATAGTCTAGCTTTTTTTGGATTTTTGTACTGAAAGATGATTTGTTATTTGTAAATCCATATCCTTCAACAACACCATTTCTAACGGAAACAAAAGGATAAGGTTTGTTGTGTTTCTTATTAAATATTGTAAAGTTTTTTTTTGGTAAAGTAAGTGATTTAATCATTTTATTGAATTTTGAATTATATACTATCTTACTTTCCTCTGTCAAACATTTTTTGGACTTTGATTTTGATGATATTGAAAAACAACAATGACTACCAGAAATTACATGATTCAATTTTTTACATAGACCATACTTTTCTGAAATAAATTCAAGAAATGATTTAGCTGATTTTGTTGATCTGAAGCTAGAAATACTATCTTTTATATCCCTTGTGATTTTTAAGCCAAATAATCCATTATCGTTTATGTATTTCGATACGTGTACAGCCCTCTTTTTTTTTCTTAATTTTCTGTTGAGTATTGGAGTATTTTTTTTTATTTCTTGTGATTCAATTAGTAGTGCAATTAACTCAGACCTTGTAATTAAATATCTTATATGATCAAATCTCATTTTAATTTTCTCCGATTTCCTTGATTTGGAGTTAAGGTGTTGAGAAATTCTTTTATTTAAATCTAAACTTTTACCAATATATATGGGTATATTAAGTGAGTCTATGAAATAGTATATACCCGTCTCGTTGGGTATTTCCTTTATATCGTAGATTTTTTTAGATAATATTAAACTCATTATTGAGATTGAACGAATTACAAAAAATATAGTTAGATGGTAGCAAAACAATCAATATTTCTTATTGTCACATTATGTGCACTAGTATATATAACTTTCGGAACCGATGTATTTGATACATCCTTTACAGATGAGCAGTATGCAGCATTAGTTGCAATGACTAAACTTTACTTGGGATCAGCAATTTATTGTTTTGTAGTTAGCGAACTTGCAAAAAATTATAGTCAAGTAGATAAGTTTTGGAGCTTAATTCCAATTGCCTACGTGTGGTATTTTACTTATGCCTCGGGTTACAATGATCGAATGATGATGATGGCAGTTTTAGTTACTTTATGGGGAGCTAGACTGACGTATAATTTTGCTAGAAGAGGTGGTTTCAGCATTTACTTTTGGAAGGGTGAGGAAGACTACAGATGGGTTGAAGTGAAAGCTTCGATGCCTTTTCTCTCTTCAAGATTTACTTGGGGACTATTTAACCTGTTTTTTATCTGTCTCTACCAGATGGGATTGATATTTCTTTTTTCATTACCAATCCTTGCAGCTTGGCAGGGTTCTGAGCCACTTGGAATAATGGATTATGTCATAGGGGGTATAATGTTTTTGTTAATTGTAATTCAATACATATCAGATCAACAACAGTATGATTTTCAAACTGAGAAATATCGAAGAATTGAAAATAATGAAAAATTAGATGGAGATTATAAAAGAGGATTTGTCACGACAGGTTTATGGTCTTTTTCTAGGCATCCAAATTTTACATGTGAGCAGCTGATATGGATTACATTTTATTCTCTTAGCGCCTCAGCAAACGGCACATATTTAAATTGGTCAATTGTTGGATGTATTCTGCTTGTAATTCTTTTTGTTAACAGTGCCATATTTAGTGAGGGAATTAGCTCAAGAAAATATCCAGAGTATAAAAAATACCAAGAAAATGTTCCTATGTTTTTAGGACCATTCAATACTAAATGGAAATAGATTTTTATTTTTTATTGAAATTGTAAGATTCAATTTCTACTCCCGCTTCTTTGAACATCTGCATGCTTCTTTCTCCTGAATCCTGCCATTTTTGTGAGTGAGCACCACCTTTTTTCATGAAATAAACTTTTATAATTCCAGCATTTATTATTCCTCTCGCACAGTCAGCACATGGCATGTCACATGTCAAATACATAGTGCATCCCTTTGTTGAAACTCCTATCCTTGCTGCATTATAAATTGCATTTCTTTCTGCGTGCTCGAACCAAAAATATTTTTCGGGTTTTTCCTGTCTTTCAACTACCTCGTCATTTATTCCTCTAGGGAAAGAATTGTAACCTGTAGATACAATTTCCCTGTCTTTACCTACAATGACTGCTCCAATTTGTGTGTTTTTATCTTTGGATTTTTTTTTAACCTCCTCTGCTATATTATAAAAATATTCAACCCAGTCCATCCTAGATATATTTATTTATCAATTTTTTTGTGACCTTTACCCCCTCATGAGGTTCGAGATAATCGCCTTTTCCACCAAACATTTTCATCATGGCACCTTCGTACTCAATGGTTATGAATCCTTCGTAAGATGAACTTGAAATTATATCCATCATCTTTGAAAAATCAGTGGAGGTCTCTTCGCCACTTTTGTTAAATTGGTGTGACTTAGCACTTACACCTTTGGCAAAAGGCATCAACTTTTTTACTCCAATATACTTGTCATACTGGTTCTTACATTTACTGGTAAGACCCTCAAAGTCAAGATCCCCTCTCTCCACACAAAAATTGTATGATCCAAAGTCTGGTAGGGTTCCGACAAAATCACTATTTATATTCTTCATTAGTCTCACCAACCAGTCTGCATCACCTGTGATTCCTCCATGATTTTCAACAACTATGCTAACTCCTTGTCCTTTTGAATGTTCTATAAGTTTGGAAATGCTTTCGGATGAATTATCTAAAACTTTATTGTCATCAGACTCATCTGACCTGAGGTTAACTCTTATGGAGTGACATCCTATCTCTGAGGCTGTATCAATCCAATACTTATGAAAACTTAAGGATTGATCTCTCTCAGCTTTTTCTGATGATGCAAGACTAGGCCCGTTTTCCATAGTCTTTAGGTCAATGTTATCGACTAGTATAATTAAGTTATCAATATCATACTCTTTAGATCTTGTTTGTAATTCTTTGATGAAACTTTTGTCCTTTTCTTTCCCCATGAAGGCAATAGACCAGTACTCAGCGGCATTTATTCCATAATTCTCTTTTATCATTTGAGGAAACATTAGAATATCAAGTTTATTTTGGAAAAGTAGAGGGGCAAAAGAATAAATCTGGAGTGCTAGTTCAAGTTTGTTTTTTTGAAAAGTACATCCTTGTATTCCGCTACTTAAAAAAGGAAATGAAGTGAGGGCAAGTGAGTTAAATAAAAATTTTCTTCTGGAACTGGTTTTCATTTTTAATTTAAAATCATTTTTAATTAATTTACGTAAAATTATTAAGTATGAAAAGAAAAGCATATGTTGTATGGAGAGGAGATGGCGAGAATGGATCTGGGGAGTTGACAACTGGTAGCGGAGCAATACAAAAGTTACCTTACGATTTCAAGATGAGATTCAAAAATGACGACGGAAAACTTGGAACTAATCCCGAGGAATTAATTGCTGCTGCTCATGCAGGTTGTTTTAATATGAAGTTGAGTTTTGTTCTTAATGAGAATGGTTTTTCTCCTGAGTCTCTCGAGACAGAATCTGTGCTCACTTTTGTTGATGGTATTGTGGAATCCATTGAACTATCTTTATCTGCTAAAGTCCCAGATATTTCAGATGAAAAATTTAATGAGTGTGCTGAGGAAGCGAAAGAAAATTGTCCCATATCAGGTTTGTTAAATTGTAAAATATCTTTATCTTCAACGCTTACATAACAAATGAAGAAAAACTACTCAATTTTTTTCCTTTTAGTCTTCTTAACATTTTTAGTAGGTGATACATTATCTCATCACCATCATCACGAAATTGAAGACAAGGGAATTATTGCTCACGAAAATTTTCAAGATTGTAATTTATGTTTATTTAGCAATGTAAATTCTAATTCATTTACTAATTATAAGTTTAATCCTCATAGCTATCTTACATGTTATGAAATTTATAATAAAGAATATGACTTAGTTTTTTACAATAGATCATATGATCACAGCATTTCGCTTAGAGGTCCGCCATTAACCTTATCGTAATTATATTCCTGACCTTAGTATAATTCCTTAATATTTTTCGGTCACACTTATTATTAAACTTTATTTAACATTTAAAAATTTTTAAATATGAAAAATATATTTAGACTCAATTATTTATTATATGCTGTCCTCACCCTTTTTATTTTCACAGCTTGTGAGGAAGACGAAGCCGCACCTGAAGAAGAGAACGAGATGGAGGTTTTCACTGATGTAAAACTTGTATTTACACCAGCAGGTGGAGGTGCTGCGGTTGAGGCTGCGGCTCAAGATCCAGACGGTGCAGGTGTACAGGAACTTCAGGTATTAGGTGCAATTAATCTTGCAGCAAATACAAGCTATACACTTACAATGGTTA
Source organism: uncultured Marinoscillum sp. (assembly GCA_902523065.1). Classification (GTDB taxonomy): domain Bacteria; phylum Bacteroidota; class Bacteroidia; order Cytophagales; family MED-G16; genus MED-G16. The sequence goes on along the minus strand of CABYXZ010000001.1, from coordinate 323,288 downwards.
TCGAGAACTGCTTAGAGTCTCCATGCGAGTTAATGAATGAGGAGATAGAAGAGGAAGATGATGAGCATCAGTTTTTCTTTGCTTTTACTAATGATGCTTTCACAAGTCCAGCTGGAAACGGAAATATCGATAGCGCGTCAGATCCAATTAATTATAATGATTCTGATGGTAATGGTAATCCTCTTGGACTAAACACTTCATGGACTACTGGTTCTGCAAGCACAGGTACATTTACCGTTCAGCTGCAGCATCAGCCTGATGTGAAGACAGCAACGTCAGGATCAACTGATGGGGATACTGATTGGGCATTAACATTTAATTTAAATATTAACTAAATATTAATTTTTAGATTAAATAATTAATACACTCTCTAAAACTTTAGAGAGTGTTTTTTTTTTAAATCTTTTTTATGTGTTCAATTAATAATACAATAAGACCTTCTAATGACGGTAAATGTATGTGTAATAAACAAAACTCATACAACACTGTTATAAAGTCTTGTTGTATTCTTTATTTTCTTTTATTGTTGTCACCAGATATTCAATCTCAAGACCCTTGTGATAAAATAATATCAGGTAAAGTTTTTGACAATGAAACCAATAATCCTTTACCAGATGTTCTAGTAAGAAGTGCAAACTCAGATAAATTTTCCATTTCAGATACAAATGGTAAATTTTTATTAGAAGGTTTATGCCTCGAAGAAGACAGCCTGGTATTTTCAAGAATTGGTTATAAGGACTCATTAATTTCATTAGAAGGAGACTTTTGGACAGTATCACTAACTGAGACATCTTTTGAGTTAGAGAATGTATTAATATCAGATGAAAGAGAAAAAATTTCAGGAACACAGACACTTTCTAGGCAGACTATCAATTTAGATGATAGGGTCGTTGACAGGACATCATCTCTTGCAGGTATAGCAAGTGAAATTGATGGTGTTACTTTTATCTCTACTGGGTCAAATGTAGAGAGGCCAGTTATCCATGGATTGTATGGTAACCGAGTATTAGTTCTAAATAATTATATTAAGCATGGATTCCAGAATTGGGGAGATGATCACGCTCCAGAAATTAATATTGCATCCGTAGAGAGAATCTCAGTTTTAAAGGGTTCATCTGGAGTTCGTTTTGGTCCCGAGGCATTAGGTGGAGCAATAATAGTCGAACCGGATCCGATGGATTTAAGAAAACCATATTATTTGAATATTAATTCTGGATACCAGACCAATGGAAAAGGTTCAAATTTTAGTTTAAAGACAGGAAAAGGATTTGATAATTTTGCTTTTAATGTGGGCCTTAGTCACATGAAATTAGGAGATAGGCACGCGCCTTCATATTCTCTTACAAATTCTGGTAAGGAAGAAATTGGGTTAAATGCAGGATTGCATTATCACTTAAATAATTTTGATATAAAACTATACTACAGTTACGTGGACGTAAATCTTGCTCTGCTTCGCTCATCAATTTTTCATAGTGGAAACGCAATATCTAGGGCTATAAGTTCAGAGATACCTTTGTTTATAAGACCTTTCTCATACGATATCAATGAGCCTAACCAACTAGTGAAGCATCATTTAACGAAGGGAACAATTAATTGGTGGTATGATAAAGACGAAAAAGTTTCTTTAACCTTTGGTCGGCAGTTAAACAAAAGAAAAGAATTTGATGTAAGAAGAAATGCAGAAAGACCAATTATTGATCTTGATCTCATAACGACAGATATAATGCTGGAGTGGGATCATTCATTTTCAGAAAGGTCCGATGGCCTGATTGGATTTCATTATTTCAATCAAGATAATGATAACAACCCTGGAACTCAAACAACTCCATACATACCAAATTATAATACCAATAGATTTAGCTTCTTTATTATTGAAAATCTGAAGTTTAGAAAAAATCTTTTTGAGTTTGGTGCTAGAGTTGATTATGAGGATTATAATGTCAGAGGGAGAGATATTTCTCAGAATATTTTTAGGGACGAACACTCCCTAAATAATGTCACATTTTCTTTTGGATATGAAAATAAGATCTCAGATAGTTTTTCATTCAGAACAAATTTAGGTTCAGCCTGGAGGACACCTAATATGGCAGAATTATACAGCTTTGGATCTCATGGGTTTAAGAACTCGTTTGGGTTGCTAAGATACTATTATAATGAAGACCAGGAACTTAGAACAGACAAAGTTATTCTAATGAGTGAGAGTTTACTTTCTTCAGAAAAATCTTTAAAATTCATTAACGAATTCGATTATGATTCCGACAAGAATAATGTCAAAATCACCTTATTTTCTAATTATATATTGAATTATGTTTTCGAGAGACCAATAGGTTTGTACGGAACCATTAGAGGTCCTATGCCTTACTTTATTTTTGATCAAAGTGACGTACTATTTGTTGGTTCAGATGTTACACTTAAAAGAAAAATTAGTGAAAACTTCAATTCATCTCTAACCTTAAATTATTTATGGTCAAATAATTTAGATAATAATGGAAATCTAATTAATCAACCTCCTGTCAGAGTTGAGAAAAAGCTTGTTTTTGAGACCAATAGATTTTGGAAGTTTGATTACTCAGAAGTTAGTTTGTCTCCGAGCTACACTTTCAGGCAGTCACAGGCGCCAATGACGATTTCTCCTGAGAGTCTTATAAATGGAGAAAATAAGATTTCTCCTGACACAAATATTTTTGATTTTAAAGATGCTCCGGATGGATACTTTCTCCTTGATTTTTCGTGGAAAATAGATATCAAAGATTTTTCTGCTTCAATAATGGTTACGAATGTACTCAATAAAAAATATAGAAATTACCTTAACTCCATGAGATATTTTGCAGACGAAATGGGAAGAAATTTCATATTTAATTTATCTTATTCTTTTAGAAAGAAAGATTAAATTAAGCTCTGATTCAAATTAAATTAGAGAAATAATTGAAATGGTTAAGTATATACTCCAACTTTTTTTCTTACTTCTATTCAATTCTTCCTATTCTCAGATTGTTCTTACGGGGTACATAGAGGAGGAGGGATCAGGTGAGAGATTACCATATTCTAATGTATATGTAAGTGAACTTGAGATTGGTTCGAGCGCTAACGAGAACGGTTACTATACTCTGATTGGAGAAATAAAATCTGGGATGACACTTAGGGCAAGCTATGTGGGTTATAAAACCCAAAATATTATCCTGACAGATGATATGTTAAATGGAAACTTAGTTGTTAGTTTAACTGCTCTTACGTCAACTTTAAACGAGGTTGTGGTTTCAACTGAGTCTAGCAAATTCTTACAAGCTAGTGCAGAGATAAGTAATCACAGGATGTCTGTCCAACAAATAAGTCTTATGCCATCCATAGGAGAAGTTGATATCTTTAGGTCTTTGCAACTGCTACCAGGTGTAAGTGCTACAAACGAAAATAGTTCAGGTTTATATGTTAGGGGGGGACAACCTCAAGAAAACCTTGTACTACTTGATGGAATTAAGGTATATAATGTTGATCATTTTTTTGGATTTTTCAGTGCATTTAATGCAAATGCCATTAAAAGTGTAGACCTGTACAAAGGTGCATTTCCGTCGAAGTATGGTGGCAGACTCTCAAGTGTGATTGACCTTACAGGAAAGGTTGGAAGTTTTAACGAGGTCAAGGGTGGACTAAACGTTAATTTGTTAAGTGCATCTGGATCAATTGAGATCCCATTTTTAGATAAGTTTAGTTTTTTTGCAACTGGGAGAAGATCATTCACGGACATTTTACAAACGTCTTTTTTTGAAAAAATATACGATCAGTTTGATCCAGATGATGACATTGAAAACCTTGACCCTTGGGTCCCAAATTTTAATTTCTTTGACTTGAATGCTAAACTATCTTATAAACCCACAAGAGATGATTTGATAACTTTCAGTTTTTACAGTGGGGAAGATAACTTAGTAGAAACAAGTGATACCAGACGTTTTCAGTATCCCAACTTTGGTGATATTGACGAGATTGAGATAAGAGGCGATTTGGACAGAATATCAAGATGGGGAAATAATGGGTATTCCTTTAAGTGGTCCAGACAATGGAATCCAAAATTTTTTAACACCTTTAACGTATCCTATTCACAATATTATAACTATCAAGATGATTCTTACTTTGTAAATGCAATTATTCCTGATTTAGATTCAACAATCTTTGATCTTAGTGTTATTCTTGATCAAGACAATAAAGTGGAAGACTTTACTGCTCGCTACGATGCAGAATTATTATCAGGGAAAAATAATAAATTCGAGATTGGTCTTGAGTTTACAAGGTCTGACATAGATTATCTTTTTGTTAGAGATGACACATTGTCTATAATTGATAACTCGCAATTATCAGACCTTTATTCTGCTTATATATCATACAACCTAACATCAGTTAAAAATCTTAATTTGAAAGTTGGACTTAGAGCTAGCCGGTATGAGCTGACAAAAGAAAATTATCTGGCTCCGAGGTTTCAGCTAGACTATGAATTTATAAAGAATGTGAAGATTAAACTTGGTTACGGAGTTCATAACCAATTTGTAAAACAGATTATTGGAGAAAACGTCACCTCACGTTCAAGAGATTTCTGGCAACTATCAGATGATAGTGATATAAACGTTGGCGAGTCGACTCATTACATAGCTGGATTATCTTATGAGAACAGTTCATGGCTAATTGACACTGAACTTTTTTATAAGGATATTAAAAATATTACTGAGTTCAGTCTTAGATTTCAAAATACAAATTTGAATTCTTTATTTTTTAATGGTGATGGTGAGGTGAAAGGTTTTGAGACTTTAGTTCAAAAGAAAATTGACAAGTATACTGGATGGATATCATATACGTATATAGACGCAGAAAATATTTTTCCACTTTTAAATTATGGTGATCCCTTCCCAGCACCTAATACTCAAAAAAATGAGTTTAAAATTTTTAATAATTATGAGATTAATGGTTGGAATTTTTCATTAAACTTTATTTATGGATCAGGGAAAGCATTTACTGAGCCGTCCTATAATTACAATATTACCTTGCTAGATGAATCGGAGTTAAATTATATTGGAGTTGGACCAAAGAATGGTTCCTTACTTCCTGATTATCACAGACTTGATCTATCCGTTCACCACATATTCAATATTCAAAAGTCAAAAGGAGATATTGGGGTATCAATTTTTAATTTATATAATAAGATTAATACATGGTACTATGAGTACAATTTTGATCAGAGGCCATACGCAAGACAAACAAAAAAATATTTGGGTCTTGTACCAAATGTATCATTTAAACTTACTTTTTGATATGAAAAGAATCTTTTTATTTATAGTTAGTTTATCATTTTTTTCTTGTGATGAGGAGACACCCATAAAAGATAATTTTGTTGTTGAGGGTTTTTTATTTCAAGGAGAAAAAGTTGATGATATAAAAATAAAAGAAACAAAATTGTGGAATTCTGATGATACAACTGATGTTATTATTGATAACGCTAATGTAAAATTATATGCTAATGGAAATGACTATGATTTGTCATTTGATAATATTAAACAGTCATATGCGTCAGAGGAAGATATTGATATTATCTCTGGTAATACATATGGAATCAAAGTTGACTTTAATAATAGAGTAGCAACAGCAGAGACAATAGTTCCAACAAAACCTGTTGGTCTAAGACTTTCAAATAATAAAATAGTAGTTCCACCATTAAAATTGTCCCCAGCTCTTCCTAATATTCTTGCCAATCTTTTTGAGAACGCCAGGATAAATATTGAATGGGATAACCTGGCAAATGAACATCACTATTTGACTATAAAGTATGTTGGTAATCAGGCTGATCCAATATTTTCAGAAGATATCCCAGGAGTTGTTGGTGAGTTTTTCTCTAACTTCTCAATTCAATCAGCTCCAACTCAAGATGAAATGTATAATGTGATCTGTATGAGCCTTAAAAATTATGGAAAGTATTTGGTGACACTCTATAAAATTAATGACGATTACGTGAGGCTCTTTGAAAGTGAAGTTCAAGATGGAACGGAGCTAAATGAACCACCATCAAACATCGTAAATGCTTTTGGTATTTTCACTGCATTTGCAAGTGATACAATAAGCTTTCAGATTGTAAGGCAATAGCTATCTCCTAATGTAGTAAGCTATCCATATTAAAACTCCCTGGATAGGCAGTCTCCATGTAGCGATTTCCTGTGTAGCACCTAAAGCCTCTTGGGCTTCCTTACTTTGGGCAAGATATATATTTGCTGGAAATACTGCCACAAGTAATAATATGACTCCAATTGCACCATAATATCTGTATTTTGGAAATAAAATAAGTAGACCAAATAAAATCTCAAACAAACCACTTATATAAACAAGTTCAAGGTGATAAGGTAAGTAGGGAGGAACAATACTTAGAAAATATTCTGGTTCAATAAAGTGTTTAATTCCGACAATAACATAGAAAATAGATGATATTATTATTAAAAAAGATTTTATGATTGTAACTTTCATTATATAAAATATGACTGTAATGTATCTATTAATAGTTCTATATCTTAATTTTTTTGTGCCTAATATTCAGGAAAATAATGCTACTAAAATTTTACAAAAATCTGAGCAGCAAATTCAAGGAATAAAATCTTCATACACTGAAATGATAATAAGTGTAGTAAGACCAAAATGGACTAAGGAGATGACAATGAAAGGATGGTCAATAGGAGATGATTATTTTTCTTCAGTTGTTTTGACTCCTGTAAAGGAAAAGGGAACTGTATTTTTAAAAAGAGAAAATGAGGTATGGAATTATGTTCCATCGATAGAGAGAACAATAAAATTACCACCGTCTATGATGATGCAAAATTGGATGGGGACAGATTTTACAAATGATGATCTTGTTCAAAGATCTTCTATAGCTGATGACTATTCGAATTCAATAATAGGAGAAGAGGTAGTTAATGGTTTTGACTGTTGGATTATTGAGCTCCTTCCCAATGAAGATGCTCCAGTGGTGTGGGGAAAACTTGTTATGTGGATAGATAAGAAAAATTATATGCAAATGAAAACTCAATTCTTTGATGAGTTTGGTGATTTAATAAATGTTATGAATTCAGTAGAGATTGCTGATTTTGGTGGCAAAAAGTTGCCTTCTAAAATTGAGTTTATCCCATTAGAGAAAGAAGGAAATAAGACGGTAATTGAAAGATTAGTTTGGGAGTTTGATATAGATATCAACCCAAGATTCTTTACACCAGGTTATATGAAAAATTTAAGATGATCTTTAAAATTGCCTGGAGAAATATTTACAGAAATAAGAAGAGGAGTCTTATAACCATAACTTCTATTTTTGCTGCTCTTTTTTTAATTATCTTCATGAGAGCCCTCCAGTTCGGGTTCTATGATAATTTAATTAAGACAGTTGTTGAGTCGTATGCTGGATATGTAGAAGTTCATGCAAAGGGATTTTGGGATAATCAGAATTTAGAGAATTCGATGGTTGTTGATAATGAACTCATCAAAAATATTGAATCTGTTAATGGAGTAGAAAATACGGTAGAGAGGCTCCAATCTTTCTCGCTGATTTCAACGGGTGAAAAGACAAGAGGGGGAGTTATAAACGGTGTAGTCATAGAAGACGAACAAAAAATAACAGATTGGAATAAAAATATCATAGATGGATCATTTCAGTTAGAAAGAAATGAAATAATTATAGCGAAAGGTATTGCCGAGTACTTTGATTTACAGATTGGAGATTCACTAATATTGTATGGTCAAGGATATAGGGGAATGATGGCAGCAGGAAAGTATCCAGTTAAGGGTATAATTGACCTAAAAAATCCAAATCTAAATAAACTCGGTATTTTTATGACACTGGAGAGTGCACGTGATTATGTCTCTTCCGATAATATTTCTACTCATATAATTATAGATAAAAGACAGTATTATAGTGAAGATAAAATTCTAAATGATTTGGAGAGTATTTTATCAAGCGATTACGAGGTGATGACATGGAAAGAGACACTTCCAGAAATTGAACAAACCATCACAGCTGATAGTGCAGGGGGATTAATAATGGCTTTTATACTATATATAATTGTCGTTTTTGGAATGTTTGGAACAGTTTTAATGATGACAGAGGAGAGAAAGTATGAGTTTGGTGTACTTATTTCAATTGGAATGAGTAGGATTCGACTGTTCTCAATTATTTTAGTAGAGACAGTTATTTTGTCCATGATAGGTGTCGTACTTGCTATTTTGGTAACCTATCCGATATCCTATTATTTCTATCTGAACCCTATCAATATTGTGACTTTGATGGGAGAGGGAGCTGATGTTATGATTGAAGAATTTGGGTTTGATCCTGTAGTTCCTTTTTCAATTTCATTGGATATACCATTTTCTCACGCTCTTATCATATTCACTTTCTCATTGTTAATATCTGTATATCCTGCAATTAGAATCTTTAGGTTAAATCCTGTAAAATCAATGAAAATATGAATATTCTTACTATCGTTAAAATTGCTTGGAGAAACCTCTGGAGAAGTAAGCTTAGAAGTTCTGTTGTTATACTATCTGTTATTTTTGGAATTGTTGGAGGCATAATCATTATTGCAATGTCTTATGGTCTCAATATGGAGAGGATGAATAATGCTGTTGATACATATCTTTCTCATATACAAATTCATAACAAAAAATTTTCTGATGATTTTAACTTAAAACATACGATATTTAACCTCTCTGAAATTGAAGAGAAAATTAATAATGATGAAAGGGTAGTGTCTTACTCTAAAAGAATAATCTTAAATGGGATGCTTTCAAACTCTAATGGTTCATATGGTATCCAGGTAAAAGGAGTAGATCCAGATCAGGAGGTCAATGTCACAAATACATATGAGAAAGTTATTGAGGGCGAGTATTTTAAATCAAGTAGAGACAATACAATTTTAGTTGGAAAAAAACTTGCAGACAGACTCAATTTAAAAATTAAATCAAAAGTAGTTGTCACCTTTCAAGATGAAAATAATAATCTTACTTCTCTCTTGTATAGAGTCGAGGGAATATTTAGGTCTGGAAACTCTAGGTATGATGACGCAAATGTTTTTGTAAGAAATTCAAGTATCATAAAAAATCTTCCAAATTTTTCAGGATTCCATGAAATCCCAATACTACTGACTGATATTGAACTCAAGGACAAGGTCAAGTCTGAACTTATACCATTCAGCGATGAAAATATTGTAGAGTCATGGGACGATATATCGAAAGATCTCGCTTACGCTAATGAGATGTTGGCTGCAGTTCTATACATTTTTATGATGATTATTCTTTCTGGTCTTTCTTTTGGTATTGTAAATACAATGCTCATGGCTATTTTAGAAAGAAAAAAAGAGATCGGTATGCTCATGTCAATAGGTATGAATAGATATAAAATATTTTTAATGATTGGCTTTGAAACTATATTTTTAACTGTTGTTGCATTACCGTTCGGACTATTGATATCTTATATGCTTGTAGAGTATTATTCAGTTGTTGGAATAGATTTGAGTATGGTTGAGGCTGGTCTTGAAAATTTTGGTGTTGGTACAAGGTTATATTTCCAGTTACCAACTAGTGACTACTATGTAGTATCCGGGATGGTATTTGTAATTTCACTTATATCATCTATTTTTCCTTCGATAAGAGCCCTAAAAATTAATCCTGTTGAAGCAACAAAAAGTATTTAAATTTATATCATGATTGAGACAAAAAAATTATCTAGAATTTACAGCCAGGGGAAGTTTGACGTCAAGGCTGTTGATGAAATATCATCAACATTTAAAAAGGGTGAGTTTACTTCTGTTGTTGGTCCCTCTGGATCTGGAAAAACTACTTTTCTTAACTGTGTAGGTGGTCTCGATAAGCCAACAGGTGGTGAAGTAATAATTGACGGAGAATCTTTGAATAAACTTTCTTCCACAGAGATCATTCAGTATAGACTAAAAAATATTGGATTTGTTTTCCAGGCTTATAACCTAATTCCTGTACTATCGGCTAGAGAAAATATTGAAATGATAATGCTTCTTCAGGGTGCTAATGATAAAATCAGAAGAGAGAGGACAGATGAACTCTTAAATCAAGTGGGTTTATATGATATGAGAAATAGGAGACCTTCAGAATTATCTGGTGGACAACAGCAGAGAGTAGCCGTTGCAAGAGCATTAGCATCTAAACCAAAATTTATTTTGGCTGACGAACCTACAGCTAATTTAGATACCTCTTCAACATCAAACTTGCTCGATATAATGAATAAGCTTAATGAAAATGAGAAAATTACTTTTATTTTTTCTACTCACGATCAAAGAGTTATTGATAGGGCTAGAAGAGTTTTAACACTTGAGGATGGAAAAATTGTTAGTGATAAAAAAAAGTAGAGTAATATTTATACTGTTCTGTTTTATAAATTTTAATAAAGTTTATAGTCAAAATGATAACATTTCATTCTCAATTAATGGATATGTTAAATATTTACCATCTCACTTAGATTATAATATTGAACCATCAACATGGATATCTCCTACGTTACTTCAACCTCAGACATCTCACCTAATACACAATAGGCTAAATATGAGAGGCTACTTTGGTGATAATTTCACCCTTGGTTTTGAGTTAAGAAATAGAGCTATGTTTGGAGATTTACAAACAATCCAGAGAGATCAGGGATGGGTTGATATGTCTTTCTATGTTTTTGAAAAACCAAAATTCATTTTTCATACCATGATAGATAGACTTTGGCTTAAGTATCAAAAAAATAAACTTGAAATTAGTATTGGTAGACAAAGAGTTAACTGGGGAATTAATACTATTTGGAATTCTAATGACTTATTTAATGCATATAATTTTATTGATTTTGATTACGTCGAAAGACCAGGATCAGACGTAGTAAGATTAATATATACTGGTGATAATCTTTCTAGTGTTGAACTTGTTTTTATGCCAACAAATAGAGGGCAAAATATTCTCGCTGGAATATATAAATTCAACAAACTTGGCTACGATTTTCAAATAATAGGGGCTGACTATTTTGATGATGTTGTGGTTGGAGGTGGATGGGCTGGAAATATCTTAAAAGCTGGTTTTAAAGGTGAAATTTCATATTTTATAAATAACTACGTGGACAATGCTTTAAGTTTATCCACTTCAATTGATTATTCTTTTAGAAATGGATATTATTTATTGGGTTCATATCTCTATAATTCTCAAGGCAGAAATTCTCCAGGATTACTTAATTTAATTAACATCACTGATAATGTATTATCTCCAAAAAATCTTATGCCATCAAAAAACTCTTACTTATTTCAGATTTCGAAACCTATATCTCCTCCAGTCAACACATCCCTAACCATAATGTATGGAGCAGGAATAAATCTGCTTTATTTATCTCCAAGCATTTCATATGATGTGACCTCTAGAATAGATCTGAGTCTGATTGCTCAAATATTTTTCTTAGAGAATAATCAGAAACTTGAGAATTTGATGAGAGGCGTTTATATACAGATGAAATATAGCTTCTAGATTAACCTATAGCCTCAATTTCTTCAAGAACTTTATTTGCTTCAGCAAGTTTTGCATCGCTATCTTTTCTGCTGACATTAGACAACTCGTACGACTCCTTCAGGAGCTTGTTATACTTGTCTATAAGTTTTTCTTTCTTTGATTTAAATAGTCCAAACATACTTGAGGATACGGTATCGAACTATTTTTGTTTTAGTTGAATGGAGTTGTTAATTCTTGAGGTTTTTTATTGTCGAAATAAAGAATTTCGCACCTACAATTTAACTTGACGTATTTCTCAGTTATTTTTTGTTCTACATTATCAAAATAGGTAAGGTAAAATATCCATCCCTCTAGTGGGACCGTTCCATCCAAAGCTAAAATACTGCCTCTACTTTCTACCTCTCTTTCGAGGTACGGCTGACAGCTTTTAGGTTTTTCATAATAACATTCCTCTTCTTTTTTATTTACTGAGGAACAACCATTCACCACAAAAAAAAGTACAAGTATTATGAGTTTTGATTTTAGCTTTATGTCTACAAAAGAAATTTTAATTATTTCGTTATTCATTTGGGGGATACCTAGTACGTATTTCAGAAGCAAATTTAGAAAAATTGTTTATAAAACAAATGATTGGAAAATCAATATAAAGCCTTTATTTAAGAAAGAAATTGTTGCATTGTTCACTAATATGTATCCTGAAAATGTTGAATATATTAGTCTAAGAAACAACTACAGATCATATCTTACCGTCTACCTTGTATTGTTTTTAATTTATTTATCTGTATAACATTTGAAAACTATATTTTTCATTCACCTTATCTGTAATTCAATAATGATTGGAGTTATTCTGATGACTCAGCTAATTACATATCCCTCATTTCTAAAAATTGATAAGAATGAATTTGTTAGTTTTCATAATAATTATGTAAAAAATATATCCATTGTTGCAGTGCCAACAATGTCATTGGAATTGTTGACTCTTGTCTACATGAATGTTTACATTAACAACCTACTATTCATGAAGTCTCTATTGGTGTTAATTGTTATATGGTTAGTTACTTTCATCATTATAGTTCCCATCCATAATCAGTTATCTAAGAAGTTAGAAATTGAAAAAATAGTTTCTCTTATTAGGTATAATTGGATTAGGACAGTTTTATGGACATCTAAAATTTTTATAATACTCTACATTTTCTATGAAGAATTTTAATTTAACAGAAAGAGAAGTCGATAGGATTATTCAGATGTGTTGGGAAGATAGAACACCATTTGATGCAATAAAAAATCAATTTAAAATTTCTGAAAAAGAAATTATTTCTGTTATGAGAAATAATTTAAAGGAAAAATCCTTCCTTAATTGGAGGAAGCGGGTTGACAATAGGAAGACAAAACATAAAGCTTTAAGTGATTCAGATAAAAAAAGATTTAAGTCTAAATCTCAACGTCAAATATCATTTAATAGACATAAATAATACCTTTTTGAATATTCTATTAAAGATAATATTTAAAGAATTCTTATAGTTTAATTATATTCGTGGCTCAAATAAATAAAAATATGATGAATAAATTACTTTCACTTACAATCATTTTACTTATAAATTTTGATTCTATTTCTCAAAATGTAGATTTTATTGAATATGATCTTGATAATGGATTACATGTAATTTTGCATCAAGATAAAACTGTTCCATTAGCAGTTACTTCTGTTATGTACCACGTTGGCTCTAAGGATGATAGTCCAGATAGAACTGGTTTTGCTCACTTTTTTGAACACCTACTCTTTGAGGGAACTAAAAATATAGATCGGGGACAGTTTATGAAAATTGTAGAAAGTAACGGAGGGTCATTAAATGCTTATACTTCAAATGATGAAACATATTATTTTGAATTTTTCCCTTCAAATAAATTAGAATTGGGTCTCTGGCTGGAATCCGAGAGAATGTTGCATCCTGTAATTGATGAGATAGGTGTACAGACTCAGAATGAAGTTGTAAAAGAAGAAAAAAGATCAAACTATGATAACAGACCATATGGTCAGTTGTTACCACAAATAACCCAAAGTTTATTTAAAAAACATCCTTACAGGTGGCTTCCTATTGGTTCAATGGAGCATCTTGATGCGGCAACTCTCGACGAATTTATAGCATACAATAAGAAATTTTATGTTCCAAATAATGCAGTTTTAGTTGTGGCAGGTAACTTTGAGATAGATGATGTTAAGAAAAAAATCAGTGATTATTTTGGTCCAATTCCAAGAGGTAATGATGTACCAAGGATTAACATCACCGAAGATCCGATAACAGCCGAAATTAAAAAGAAATTTTATGATCCTAATATCCAGCTACCAATGGGTCTTGTTTCATACAGAATTCCTTCTTTTAAGGATAGAGACGCATATGTTTTAGATATGATATCATCAATATTGAGCGGTGGTAAAAGTTCCAGACTATATAAGAAAATGGTGGATGATAAGAAAGTATCTGTACAAGTACAGGCTGTCAATTTATCATTTGAAGATTATGGGATTTATGTCATTCTTTCGTTACCAGTTGGTGAAAATACACTCCAGACATTATATGATAATATTGATGAGGAAATTGAAAAACTAAAGGTTGATTTAATTTCTGACAGAGAGTACGAAAAATTACAAAACGAATTTGAAAACAGTTTTATAAGTACGAATGCAAGTATGTCAGGTATAGCTAATTCACTTGCATCATATTATTTGCTACATGATAATGTAAACCTAATAAATCAAAGATTAGATATATATAAATCAATTACCAAAGAAGAAATTAGAGATGTTGCTAATAAATATCTAAATAAAGATTCTAGAGCTGTAATAGATTATTTACCAGAAAGTGCTAAACAATAATTATATGAAATACTTAAAAGTTATATTACTAATTCTATTTACTGTGAATGTTACATATTCACAAATTGATAGGTCAAAACCTCCAAAAGCTGGACCTGCTCCATCCATAGACTTAGGAAATCCTAAATCTTTTGTCTTAGATAATGGTTTAAAAGTAATTGTTGTTGAAAATAATAAATTACCAAGAGCTTATGCTAATTTAGATATTGACAATTATCCAGACTACGAGGGAGATATTAAAGGTGTTTCTAGCCTTCTTGGAGCAATGATGGGTAACGGAACAAAAAATCAATCAAAAGATAGTTACAATGAAGAAGTGGATTATATGGGAGCAACCCTTGTCCTCTCTGCCAGCGGTGGATATGTTTCTTCTTTAAAGAGATATTTCCCTAGAATTTTAGAAATGATGGCTGATGGATTAATTAATCCAAAATTTACAAAAGAAGATTTTGAGAGAGAAAAAAATGTTGCTCTAGAAGGAATAAAATCTATTGAAAAAGATGTTCAAACGATTGCAAATAGGGTACATAGTAAGCTGCGATTTGGTGATAACCATCCTTTTGGTGAATTTGAGACAATTGAGAGTTTAAACAATATTTCATTAAAGGATATTCAGAATTATTATAAAAAATTTGCGATACCGAATAATGCATACTTAACAGTTGTTGGTGATGTACAATATGATGAGATTAAATCTCTTATTGAATCTTTATTTGGAGATTGGAAGAAAGGTAAAAAATCAAGTTATACCTTACCTCAAGCAAATAACTTAGATAATGTTGAAATAAATTTTGTAGATATGTCTAATGCTGTCCAGTCTGAAATTTATGTAGGTAATCTTATGGATATTTCTATGACTAACCCTGATTACTTTGCTTTAAAACTTGGTAATCAAATATTAGGAGGTAGCTCAACAGCGAGATTATTTATGAATCTAAGGGAAGATAAAGGTTTTACCTATGGATCTTATTCCTCAGCTTCAACTAGTAGATTTAAAGGTTCATTTACTGCTTCTGCAAGTGTAAGAAATGAGGTTACCGATAGCGCTATAACTGAGATAATAAAAGAAATTAATTTAATATCTAAAGAGGGAGTAACGGATGAGGAGTTGGATGCAGCTAAAGAAAAATATGTAGGTAGTTTCATAATGTCAACGGAACAACCTTCTACAATTGCTAATTTTGCCACGAATATATCTAAGTTTAATCTACCTGAAAATTTTTACGAAAAATATCTAGAAAATTTTCAAAGTGTTACTACTGATGATGTTAAGAGAGTCATAAATAAATATCTTTTAAAAGATAATTTAAGAGTTTTGGTTGTGGGTAAGGGCCAAGATGTTCTTTCATCTCTAGAAAAAATGCCATATAATATCAATTATTATGACAAGGAAGGTAATGCTACCGAAAAACCTGATTTTTCAACTCCATCAGGAATTACAGTTGAGTCTGTTTTGAATAATTATTTAAACGCAATAGGTGGCATAGATAAAGTTGCAGAAATCAATGCTATTAGTACATTAGCTGAGGCTGAAGTTCAGGGAATGAAATTACAGATGATAGATATTAAAGCAAAACCTAATAAACTGGTAATGATGATGATGATGATGGGTAACACTATGATGAAGATGGTATTTGACGGTGAGAAAGGTTCTTTAAATCAGCAAGGAATGAACAATCCTTTACCTGATGATCAGGTTCAGAAAATGATAAATTCAACATTACCTTTCGAGGAAATTGGATGGTTGAATGATGAAAATGTAAAATTCAGTTCAGTAGAAGAGGAGGACGGTAAAACTCTACATGTACTTCAAGTTTTTGATAATAGTTTTGTATCATACGATGCTGAAACAGGTTTAAAGTACAAGATGACAGAATTGGTAGAAATGCCTGATGGTTCAAGATCTCCTCAGTCAACATATTTTGAAGATTACAGAGATGTAAATGGAATTTTATTTCCTTATGTAGTAAAAATTCCAATGGGACCTCAGTCACTCGACATGAATGTAATTAACCTAACATTAAATCCTGAGGTTTCTGATACTGATTTCATTGTTGAAAATTAAAATATGGTTGATAAGTCTAAGTTATTAAGCAGTCTTGGTTTAAAGGATATAAATCAGGGATCAAGTACTGGCTATCAATGGCTAAATTCTAGCGGTAAAATAAGTGATGTTTTTTCTCCTGTAGATGGCAATAAAATTTCGTCAATTATTGAAACCGATGAAGATACGTATGAGAAAATAATTGAAGCTGCTTCAAGTGCTTATATTTCCTGGAGAAAAGTCCCTGCTCCTAAAAGAGGTGAAATTGTAAGACAGATAGGCAATGAGTTGAGAGAAAATAAAGATTCATTAGGCCAGCTAGTGTCATATGAGATGGGTAAGTCTTTGCAAGAGGGTCTTGGTGAAGTTCAAGAGATGATAGATATATGTGATTTTTCAGTTGGTCTGTCTAGACAATTATATGGACTAACAATGCATTCTGAAAGACCAAATCATAGAATGTATGAACAGTGGCACCCTCTCGGAATTGTTGGGATAATTTCTGCCTTTAACTTTCCTGTCGCTGTGTGGAGTTGGAATGCTATGATTGCTATTGTTTGTGGAAATGTTTGTATTTGGAAACCTTCAGAAAAAACTCCTTTATCTGCAATAGCAACTCAAAATATTATATCTAAAGTTTTAAAAGAAAATAAAATTGAAGGTGTTTTAAATTTGGTATTGGATTGTCAAAATCAGTTAGTTGGAAAAAAGATTGCTTCAGACTCTAGAGTCTCTCTGGTAAGTGCAACAGGTTCAACTAGAATGGGTAAATCTGTTGCAGAAGTGGTCGGTAAAAGACTTGGCAAGACATTATTAGAGTTAGGTGGGAATAACGCAATGATAATTACTGAGAATGCCGATCTAAATATTGCCATTAGGGGAGCAGTTTTTGGTGCAATTGGTACAGCCGGACAAAGGTGTACGACAACCAGAAGATTAATTATTCACGAATCAATTTATGATAAGTTTAAAGATTTGTTAATCAAAGCTTATGCACAAATTAAAATAGGTGATCCATTAGATGAAAAAAATCATATGGGTCCGCTAATAGACAAGCATGCTGTCAAACTGTATTTAGACGCAATAGTTAAAGTAAAGAAAGAAGGTGGTAAAACTATTATTGATGGTGGTATCTTGGATGGAGAATCTTTTAGTTCTGGTTGTTACGTTAAACCTGCAATATATGAAGTGGAAAATAAATTTTCAGTAGTTAAGGAAGAGACCTTTGCTCCTATTTTATATCTTATAAAATATTCAAGTTTAGAAGATGCAATTAACATACAAAATGATGTACCTCAAGGACTATCTTCAGCTATAATGACAACCAAAATATCTGAAGCGGAGGAGTTTCTTTCATCCTCTGGTTCAGATTGTGGTATTGCAAATGTAAATATTGGAACATCAGGTGCCGAAATAGGTGGCGCTTTTGGTGGTGAAAAAGAGACTGGTGGAGGTAGAGAGTCTGGATCAGATTCATGGAAAGCATACATGAGGCGACAGACAAATACGATAAATTACTCTGACGACTTGCCCTTGGCTCAAGGTATAAAATTTGATTTTTAAATTTTCATATCTATATTAGGTATAGTTATAATATTTTAATTGATGCCTAGGATTTTTTTTATAATTCTAATTTTTATTTCCTTTCATTCAAATTCAAGAGATTATAGGTCTGTTTTAAATGTTTCTGGAGGATCAAAAACCCTTAAAACATTAGACAAATCTTACAGAGTTCAGTACTCAATTGGTCAGCAAGGGCCAATTGGAAAAATAAATACAATGATGGTAAATGCTAGGCAAGGCTTTATACAGCCTCCTAAATTTATTGAAAAAAATTCAATTCTTGATAAGCTCTTAAAGGTTAAAATCTCTCCTAATCCATTTACGGAAGCTTTAGATGTAGTCTTCTCTGAGGAAATTAAAAACAAGATAAAAGTTAAGATTTATGATCTGATGGGAAAGTTAGTTTTTGATGACGAACTTCCAATAAAAGCTCAACATAAAATCTACCTAAATTCAATTCCAGAATCTCAATTTATCCTTAGACTGGAGAGTAAAGAGAAGTACTTTCAAACAAAAATTATAAAGAGAAAGTAATGAAGAGACTTACACTAATTTTTTTTTTAATTTCCATTTTCCAAGTAAGCGGGCAAAAGATTAAAATTTTACAGGATGCAATCTATGTTGAATATGGAAAATCTATTTCTAGTTTTGACTATACCAATAGCTCAGGGGTTAACCTTGATAACCTGCAGCCTATGTCAAAAAATTATTTTAGATTAGGTTACAATCACGACTGGTATTTCAGTAATAAAAGTGTTCTCCAACCAAACAGGTTTAGTTTTTCAGTCTCTCTTGACTACAATAATTATGGTGCCCAGGGGAGCAATGACATACTGTATAATATATACGAATGGGATCTTGACTACTTGGGTCTTAATCTAGCAATTAATTATGACCTGATAAAGATGCGTGATTTTACTCTTTACCTTACTGGAGGTGCATCTTCAGACTATTATCTTAGAGGTACTCAGATGATAAATAATCAAGTATATTCATTAGAAAATGTTGAAGAATTTGATCCATTTTCCTTCTTCTTTAAAGGAGGTGCTGGCATAACATATCCAATGTCGGAAAAGGCAAGAGTCTATGTACAATATTTATACTCAACAAGTAATGTGATGAAGGATGACTCTCCAAGCAGTCTTGAGCAGTTGAGTATTAGAAATCATTCAATTGGGGTAGGAGTTTTGGTTGATATAAAAGGATTTAAAAAGAAAAATATCGATACTCAATAGAAAATGAAAAATTTAATAACTCTACATTCTTTTATTTTATTAATTAACCTTCAAGTCTTTGCTCAGACTGATGGTTTAAATTATCAGGCAGTCATAATTGACCCTGAACCAGAAGAAATTCCTGGGATAGATGTTACAGGTAACATACTGCCAAATAAAGAAATTAATGTAAGATTTACCATTTATGGTAATTCTGGTAACACGGAGTATCAGGAAATCCATACAACCAAAACAGATGAGTATGGAATGATAAATTTGGTTATTGGAAAAGGAAATTCAGTTGCTGGAAGATTCACAGAAATTTACTGGGACGGTTCTACCAAAAATTTAAAGGTTGAAATAAATTTGGATGGGACTTACTCAGACCTTAGTGATCAGGAATTACTCTTTATACCATACGCATACCACAGGGATATCATAGCATCTGGAAATCTAACAGTTGATGGAAATTCACTTCTAAAGGGAAACCTCAATATTAATCAGGAGCTCAGTGTAGATGGAAATTCACTTATAAAAGGAAACCTTGATGTTAATAATGACCTAGATGTTGGTGGAAATACTAAATTATTAGGTGAACTAAAGGTTGAGGATAATACATTACTTAATTCAAAATTAACAGTAGCTAATCAATCTCTTTCAGAATTAAGTGGTGACCTAAAGGTAGGTGGTATAACAACATTAAATAAATCCTTATCTGTTCTTGATAGTAGTAGCACAACTTTAACTGGTTCTCTAGATGTTAGCGGAGACGCCTCATTTCAAGGGGATCTTAATTTAGGTGGAGATCTTAAGCTTGAGAATACATTATCTATCGAGGGTTCTAATGATAAATTTCTTGCAACATTAAATAATAAAGACGGGGGCGAAGGAGATGGAATATTAATTAAATTAGGACGAACGCATAGTGCCTGGAATGGAAGTGGTTTCGTTAGTGCTCCAATGCCAACAACTGAGCCATATCAAGAACTTCTTCAACTTCTAAGAGATCTAATTGATGGAAAGAAAAAACCAACAGATATTTCCCCTTTGGATATTGTAAAAGCTTCACCTGATGCTTTGATTGTTGCTGCAGCTCAGGATATTACTAATAGGATAACATCTGAAATTAATAAGGTTATGCCAAAAGTTGATATACCAAAAATTGAGGTGCCAAAAATTCAATCACCAGAAGTAAATTTACCAGGATTGAGAGTTAAGGTTCTTGATTTAGGAACATTTACAGTCACCAACGGTTTTAGGTTAATAGGTCGTCAAACCATATATCCAGGAGAAACATTATTTGAGGGAGGAGATGTTACCCCAGATATACCACAAATTAATATTCCAGGATTGCCTGATGTTCCAGATATTAGAATAATTGTTGAAAATGTTAATAATTCTCTCAACAATAGTAATGAGTATATAAGGTTTGAGGACAAAGAGGGAAGGAGAATGGGAACAATTCAAGCTGAAAACCTTTCAGAGTGGAGAGATAGAACTTTTCTTAATGACGTGTATATGCTTGACCTAATTGCAAGCTTTGTAGGTGTTGATCCACTTCAGGCAATTATTGGAGCTAATGCAGCAGCTTCTAATTTTCTTTATGAGTATAATATACTTGGAGTTTCATACGCTTCGGGTAACGGTGATTATGCGGAGTGGCTTGAGAGAGAAGATCATCTAGAATATTTGACTGCAGGAGATATAGTTGCAGTTAAGGGAGCAAAAATAACTAAAGACTTAAAAGACCTAGAACAGGTAATGGTAGTTTCCCATAAACCCATTGTCCTAGGTAATATTCCAGAGGAGGGAAAAAGTCATCTTGGAAATAATGTTGCGTTTATGGGGCAAGTTCCGGTAAAGGTTATCGGTCCAGTTTCGTCAGGTGATTACATTGTTGCTCACGGAGAAATTTCTGGTTATGGAAAAGCAATTAATCCAAAAGAGATGGTAGCTGAAAATTTTAGGTTTGCTGTTGGAAGATCTTGGGATACTAACCTTAATGATGGTCCAAAACTTATAAACACAGTTATAGGAGTTCACAACGGAGACTGGGTGAATGTCTTTAAAAGATTTGAGTCCAATCAGAAAAAATTTGAAGATAAATTAAATGAGTTTGAGAAAACTGTAAACGAACTTGTTGAAAAAAACCTATTGAAGGTGAATCCTTAGAAAATGAATCTTAAGGTTTTACTTTTCTACATAAATTTTATCCCATTTATCTCAAATTCTGAGGATACGCTAACTATTGATTTAACTGACTCATTAAATCTCATAAATTTCTTATCGGATATTGAAAAAAATCAAAAATTAAATGAAGAGTGGATTAAAAACTTAACAGAGAAGGGAGTTTCTTCAGGTGAGAAAGAAATTTATTTTTCTGAAGAAGGAATAAAACTTTTAAATGACAGCATATTCAGAGATAAAATTTATAAAGATGAATACACTCTGTATGATGTTGGAATAAGTTTAAGTAATCTGGATATTAAACTTGCCTTCTGGCAAATGATTAATATCTATCCTGAAAAAAAAGATACACTAATTAAGTACATATATGCTTATGATAAAATATTGCCAGTTGATGAAATAGTTTTAGCATCTTTTTATACGTACGCATTCTTTGATCCAAAAATTACTAGGCTCAATACAGGAAAGCCAGAAGTATACAGACCTGATATTTTTGAGGACTATTTTAGAAGGACAAAGGAGATAATTTATTATTTAAATTTTGCTAGAGCTAACGAAGAAGACATTTAAGTTCTATTAATAATAATTCTATTTTATATGTTTTGAAAAATAAAATTTTGCATTATATTAGATATCCAAAATTTTATAAACCACTATCTAATTCTATAAAGAATTAATAATTGTTTATTAATTTTTACATAACCTGAACTTGAAAAACTTTTAGAACTTTTGTTCTAATTTTTATTGTAACTAAAAACTTATAAAATTATGAAAAATACCTTTTTAGGGTTGATAATGCTATTTTTTGCGTTTCAGTCCAATGCACAACAAATTACATGGCAGTGCTCTGATGTAGAAGTGGACAATGCTCCAGCTTTTGTAACAGTGTGGGATCAGTTTATGAATTCTGCCTTAGGAAAACAAATGACACCACATGCGGTTTTTGAGTACGTAAACACTAACTCAACTAATAGTGCTACTCATCAGCTTTGCTGGTTCTCTGATGATCCTGCTAAACTTGAGGCAAACCAAGGAATATTTGCCTCTGCTAAGTTCATGGAATTATTTCCTGTTGTTAATACATATATTAATAACGTAACAGAGATATCAAATTATATGGGTCAGTCTCTTATTGCAGATCCAGGAGATTTTAATCTACGATTCTCAGTTTTATACGGTATTAATGTACAAGATCCTTTATCATATGCTGGTGCTTTCACTAAAATGAAAGCTGCTTTCGATAAGAGAGAGTCTACTGGAACAATTGAGCTACACGAAATAATTGCAGGAGGTGAGCAAGGTATTACACATGTTGTAATAGTAAGAGCCCCTTCAATGGCTGAATGGTTATCTGGTAGGAATGAGTTTATACAAACAAAAGCATTCCAAGAATTTGCAGCTGCTACTAGACCATACACAGACGTAATACAAACTACTTCTGGTAGACCACTTCAATTTTATAATGTACAGTGATATGAAAAATATTTTTCTAATACTTTTTTTATTTGTAGTACAGGCTGGTATTTCTCAGTCAATGGTTGTATGGGTTGATTATCATGACCCTGTGAAAGGTAAGGGTAGTGAACTTAGGGAGGCTGTAGGAGATAAAACTAAAAAATATAACCAAGGCCCAGGAACTTTCCAGCTTTACACATTTGAAGTAATATCTGGTCCGAGACAAGGTCAGCTTGCAAGAGCTGGTGTTGGTCCAACGTGGGCTGATTTTGATAATAATTCTGTTACATCAGAAGAGTTTAATTATTGGATGAAAAATGTTGATCCTATGATTGCATCTTCAAGTGGTAGAGAATACTTTGAGAGAGTCGATGATGCAAGTCACGATCAAAGTAAGCCGGGAGAAAAGGTAGTTGGTTTAAATATCCACTATGTAATGGCCCCAGGATCTGATCGAAACCACTTCTGGAAATTCAGAGGTAATCTTGCTTCTGCTATTAAAGAATCAGGAGAAGATTTAACAGTTAATGTTTGGAGATCAAGAGGTGGAGGTGAACAAGGTCATGTACAGGTATCGTTTGCTTTTAGAACCATGGAGGAATACGGTAATTTTTATAAAGTTATGAGTAAGGTTGGTGATACTTACCAAGAGATGTTTGGCGAAGATTCATGGGAGACTGATCTAGATCTTTTAAGAGGAACAATACAAATGTGGGGTGCTAGGACAGAGCTTGTAAGGTTCTTACCAGAATTAAGTTCTCCGCCAATTGCTTTACAATAATATTTAAATTAAAATATGATGATAAAAAAAGTTAAACTAATAATTCTATTTTTTTCTATCTCATCTTATTCCATAGCTCAAAATGCATGGAGTGTTTACGAGTGGAAAGTTAAACCTCAGGATGTATCAACTGTATTTAATATATGTAATGATTATCTGTCTCAAGCAGGTAATGTAACCGAAGGAACAACTGTTGCATTATATGAAGTTATGTTTGCTGGTGATGGTTTTGAGGCAACACATACACTAAATATTTATGGTGATATGGGTAGTATGAATAAAGCTTATTCGACAGTGCAGGATTCAGATTGGTTTTTATTTATTGAAAAATTAAATCAATTTATTGACCCAGTTGCCTCGCTTGCTGGAAGAGCAATTAAGTCATACAATGCAGATGACGACAGTGCTCCAATTCATCAACTGTGGGTTATGAATGTGTCTGAGTCTGATAAATTTGTTGAAGGATGGAATAATCTAAGAGATAAGTTTCCTCCAGATAACTTTGTAGAACTTGGTACAATAGTATCCGGCAGAGAAGATGGTGTTACGCATTATGTTTTATCTGCTCAGCAGGATTTTAAAGACCTTGTTGAAGGAGGTAACAGGTCAAAAGCCGAGTCTGATGCTTGGAGAAAGTTCAGGTCAGAAAGGGGTGAGACCGAGATGGTAAGATCATTTGCAAGAAGACTTGTTAAAAAGTGGAATTAAATTATAATTAAATATGAAAAAACTATTATTAATATTATTTACACCTTTTATTGTAAATGCACAGCAGATAAGTGTAATGGACGCTGTGGTTTTAAAAGAAGGTTCTGATGCTGACTATTTAGAGATTGAGGAGTTTTGGTCTAAAATTCATGCAGAAATAATTAGTCAAGGAAAAAAGATGCAGTGGTCAATATGGAAAACTCTTCCAGGAGATCCACTTACTGAAGATTCAAAACCTGCTGATTACATGATTTTTAATTCTTATGAATCTCAAGAGCAATATGATGCAAGTCAAGATGTTGATTATGTTGCTATTGCACAGAAGGTACACGGAATTTCAAATAAAAAAGCCCAGAAGATGATTGACAGTTCATTTGACCCAAGGGAGGCTACTAGGTCATATACACTTTCAATACAGGCTCAGGCAGCAGCAGCAGATTTTAATCCTACACCTGGTATTGTTTGTTCAATTTCTCTCATGCAAGAGAAAAATGATGATTATGAATCTTTTGAGAAAGAAGTTTTTAAAGATCAGTTTCAAAAAGCCGTAGATATAGGTGCTCAAACTTTTTGGGGATTTACCAGGGTAGAGGAGAGATCTGAGAATGCTTATACTCAATTTTCTCATATATGTTTTAATATTGATGGAGAGAACGAGAATACTGTTGAAAATGATTTTAAAACTCAGAAACTAGTTGAACTTGGTTTGCAGTCACGAGAAATGATTCCAAATACTGGTTCAATGGAATTAATATTATTTGAAAATTAAATTACAAATTATGAAATATATACTTAACATTTTTTTAATAACTCTAATATCTTTTGGGTCATTTGCTCAAGATAGTGATACTGGAGTAGACCATGAAATTGGCACGTGGCAATTTAGACAAATTGATCCGGGTGACGTTGCTAACTTCTTAAGTAATGAGGATAAAGTTTACAGAAAATTTGTCAGGAATGCAATTGATGACGGAAGGATGAAACATTGGGGTTTATTGAGAAAAGTAAGTGGAAATACTTCTGATGGACATAACTTTTTCTTCTATAATGGTTTTGAGGAGTTTGAAGATATGGATAATTCCCCATGGGGATCTGGAAGTACCTTTGGCTTAAAACCTGTAAAGTCTAATGGAGTACTTGGAACTGCGTACACTAGCCCAGCAACTTCCCTTAGTGGGAAAGTTGGTAACTATATTGTTATCAATACTGCTAACCCATCGGATGTAAATGCTTTTATTAGATTACAGAGTGAGGTTTGGAAACCATTCATAGAAAATTACATAAATGATGAAAATTCTACATGGGCCGGATGGGAAGTACACAGAGTTGTATCTCCAACTGGTAACGGATTTTCTTGGAGCGTTGCAACTGTTGATCATTTTACTACTCTAAGCGGTGCACTAAATTCTTTCCCAGAAGGTGCAAATTGGCCAGAAGGATTACAGGAAATCAATGATTTGTTGCCAAATGGAAAGTTTACGAGTTCAGTTATTTATGAGGTTGTGTATTATGAGGGACCAGATCCTGCTGTAAGCAAATAAAAATTAAATTCTGAATAAATAAGCTCCTCATATCGGGGAGCTTTTTTTATATATTCACTCTAAAGCCAATCAGGGTATCAGTCTCATTTGTGATAAATGGTATATAAGGTTCAGATTGGACTCTAGCATTAAACTTTAGAAATATGGTAGCTCTTTTGCTAATTATATAGTTTAATGTAGTATCAAAAAATATTCTATAGTTTTTTAACCTACTTGATTTCCACTGACTATACATGACTGTAACTAGATTCCAGTGAGTATTGAATTTTAACCTTGTGAAAACATTAAGAGTTAGCCTTAAGTTGTTATAAGTCTTTGGAGTAAATTCAACCTCTTGAAATTTATAACTCGGATATGACTCATTTTCATAGAATCCCCCAAGAGCTATATCAAAGTAACCTGTATTTTTTGATGGTGTTATTCTTTTCCTTACCCCACCTCCAGCAAGGAATCTTCTATTTATCAAGGATCTCATACTTTTACCAATTTGAATAAATGAAAAAATTGAATGGTGTTTTTCAACATTATAAAAGTAATTGTATCTAAACTGTCCTGAAATATTATTTTTAAAAGCATTTCCATTAAATTTTTGATAGTTATTTGAGAAGGTTAATCTCAACAGGTTTTTTCCCTTAACTCTTGATCCTACTGTCAAATTTGATTTTATCATGAAAAAGTCTAGGTTTCCTTTCTTGTAATCTCCCATACCATCAATAAATAAATGGAAGGTAGAATCAATTTTATTTAGGTTTGATTCGGTATTGATTACTGTCTGTGAACTTGATGAAAAATTGAAAAAAAATGCTGTTATAATAAAAGAAAGTATATGTTTTATATTCATTTGAAATGGTTTTTTTACAGAGCAAAATTAAATTTATTTGATAATTTTTCTTTATTATTAGATATTAATTTTGATTAAAAATATATTTTGGAAATTAAAAAGTATGTACCTGAGGACTTAATTGAACGAATTTATTCTGACTTGTCAAATAAATTAGATTCAAAATATCACTATCATAATCTGCACCATACGAAAAGAGTTATAACATCAGCTCAGAACATTGGAGATTTTTATAACCTAAGTCGAGACGATTGGAGAGACCTTCTTACTGCTTGTTTACTTCATGACTATGGTTTTATAAAATCACATGTTGAACATGAAGAGACTGGTGCTAAAATGTCTAAAGATATTTTACCTGAATATTATTTTTCTGATGATCACATTGAAACTATATCTTCTCTTATTTTGATTACAAAGGTTGCTGAAAAGCCTAGTAATCTGTTAGAATCTATAATAAGAGATGCTGATCTTGAATATATCGGGTCAGATGACTTTGAAAAAATTTCTGAATACTTAAAGAAAGAATGGCTTGAATGTGGTGTGGTCGAAAATGATTCTCAGTTTTATAAAATTCAATATGAATTTCTGCTTTCTCATAACTTCTATACTGCATATATGCAGGAAAATGGAAGAGACCAGAAAAAAAAGAACATTGAATATGCTAAGTCGATGATGGAGAAATCACATAACTAAAAACTCAAACACCAATAATACTACCAAAGAGCAGAATGAGTAGATCATAAACTTTATCGATTTCGAGACATTCACGTATTTATCTGATGCAATAACACCATTAATATATGCTTGCTCAGCAAGTAGTTCTTTTAGTTCTTTCTCATTTTCCATCACTCTTATAAGCTCTTTTGAGTAAGTTTCTGGTTTTTTATAATGAAAATTAACGTCATGAAAAAAGAAGACAGATTTTTTAAGTTTATGATTTATCCTAGGTATATAGGTCTTGAAGCTATAGAATATAGAAGTTAATGTGAATCCTATAAATATAATGATCAAAGTGTATAGAACATATTTATACTTTTCAGGCATAGGAAAGTTACCACTAACATCATACGCCAATCCAAAAATTATTCCATATGCCGTCAATATTAGGGATGCTTTTAACTCAGAATGTCTAATGTGGTGAACATTGTATTCTATAAGATCCCAGTAATTTGAAATTATACTTCCAGTTTTCATTATTACATAAACAGGTTGTTAAATTAATCTATAATTTTATAAAAATCATACTTAAAATAAATAATTAAAGCTTTTTGTTATTAATAATTTATCAAAACGATACTAATAATATTGTTATAGTAATTAAACATGATTAAATTTACTTATTATGAAAAATCCAGAAGTAGAATTAAAATTACCAGTTATTCCAGATATTGAATTGACTGCAACAAAAACTGCAGAAGTCATATCAAAACATATGAGTTTGTCTGAAGAAAAAACAGGCGAAATAAGTATGGCTATTATTGAGTCTTGTATAAATGCTTTCGAGCATTCGAAAACAAAAGAAATTTATATTCATTTTATAGTGTCTGACGACAAGTTAACAGTTAAAGTTATTGACCATGGCAAGGGGTTTGATAAATCTAAAGTTGAAATTCCAAATATTGAGAATAAACTTAAGTCTGAAAGAAAAAGAGGGTGGGGCTTACAGCTGGTAGCTGAATTAATGGATACTGTTGAATATGATAGTGACGAGTCAGGTACGACTGTAACAATGACAAAAAAGAAAGAAGGCAATGAGTGATTCAATAAAAAACGTAGAAGAAAAAAATGGTGTTGTAGTTATTAGCACCAATGGTTACTTTAATAATATCGCAGGTGATGCAGTACTTGAGGTTTTTAATGAGAAAATGGAATCTGGATCTAAAAAATTTTTGATTGATATGTCTGATTCTAAAGTAGTAAATAGTATTGGTGTCTCAATACTTATTGAAATTATTGAAAAGCTTCAGGGTGTTGATGGTAAAATGGCATTTACAAATCTTGCGGGTATTGTTGAAAAAACTTTCAATATAATGGGTATTACAAAATATTGTGAAGTTTACGAATCAATTGATGCTGGCGTCGAAAAACTAGCTTAATAGCCATGAATGGACCTTCTAAAAGTAAATCTATAGAAGATCTAGAAAATCAGCTACTATTAAAAAACAAAGATCTTACTGAAAAATATCTAGAGTTAGAGACTTTATTGGATTTAACAAATACTATCAATTCATTAGATGATTTAGATAGTCTTTTTTTCAATGTTCTTACACTTTCATCTTCAATACTCAACTCCTCCAAGGGAATTGTTTTAATTAAAAACGAAGTATCAAACATATTTGATCCTATATCGGTTTTCAATCTGAACGAAGAAAAAATAAAAAAGCAGATTTTCAATACCAGAAGTGGATTTTTGAAAATTTTAAATAAAGAAAAAAAATCTTTCATAGTATCAAAAGAACACAAATTCAATCATGAGCTTTTTGATTCTAATTACTCAATAGTTTGTCCTATAATTAATGGTAAAAAGTTAGTTGGAGCTATTATCATTTTTGATAAAGAGACAAGGCAAGGAGTTAGAGATTTTAATAAGAATGATCTAAAATTATTAGATTCAATAACAATTCAGGCAAGTTTTGCATATCAAAATATAAGGTTGCTGGAGTCATTAAAGAAATCAAATGAACTCAATGAAAATGTAATGTCATCTATTACAACTGGCATCATAGGTATAAATCTTTTTGGTGAAATTGAGTTCGTAAATAAGGAAGCTTTAAGATTAATTAAAAAAGAAAAAGAGGAGGTTGTGGGCAACCATTATTTAATAATTTTTGAGAAAGATGAGCAGCTTCATGAATTAATTCAAAAAGTAGAACTTGAACAGGAAAGATTATTTGAAACGGAGTTCACAATCAAACCTGCTAAGAAAAAAATAAGTGTTAACCTTTCTTGCTCACCAGTATTTGATGATAATAAAAATTTTAGTGGAATTGTAATTGCAGTTGATGATTTGTCAAAAATCAATAAAGTAAAATCAACCTTTAAAAAATATGTTTCAAAAAATATAGTTGACAAACTTCTAGAAAGTGAAGATTCTTTAAATCTTGGTGGAACAGAAAGTGACATTACAATTTTATTTTCTGATATAAGAGGCTTTACTAGTATGTCTGAAAAATTAAGTCCTACACAAATTGTAAAACTTTTAAATAAATATTTTCAATCTATGATTGATGTAGTATTTAAATATAATGGAACATTAGATAAGATTGTCGGTGATGAGTTGATGGTATTATATGGTGTGCCTTTAAAGAATGAAATGGACACTGAAAATGCTGTAAACACTGCTGTTGAAATGTTTAAAAAACTTGATAACTTCAATAAAGAAATCATAAAAAAGGGTTTTGAACCTTTCCAAATTGGTATCGGTATAAATAAAGGTAAGGCTGTCTCAGGAAATATTGGTTCAGAACAACAAATGAACTACACTGTTATTGGTGATACGATAAACTTAGGGGCAAGACTATGTTCTCACGCTAAATCAGGTCAGATATTGATATCAAACTCAGTAAAAGATCACATTTCTGAAAAGCACAATTTCAAAAAAATCCCTTCCATAGCAGTTAAAGGAAAGGCTAAGCCAATAGAAGTTTGGCTATATACACATAAAAGAAAACCTAATTCTTGAGTTTTTTACAGACTACAATTGTTATATCATCTGGATTATGAATTCCATTCATCCACTTGTCTGATAATTTTACCAATTCATCTTTAATTTCTGAGGCTGTCTTAGTTGAGTGTTTTTCAATACAGTCTTTAACAGCTGCGTAATCTAATAATTCACCATCTTTATTAGGCGCTTCTGGTAGTCCATCCGAAAGCATAACTAAAACATCATCTTTAGCAAATTTCTTGTCAAGGACAGTAAAATTTTCAGACATTAGCCCACCTAAAGGAAGATTAGAAATCGTTATTTCATCTACTTTATTATTCTTTTTTTCATAATGGTACATTGGTGGCATTGCAGCAGAACTCATTTTTATACTTCCATTTTGAAAATGTACAAGATTTAAGCTCATTCTTAATCTTCCTATATCTACTTTTTTAATTATTTTATTTAATGTTTTTAAAATAAAATTTGGATCATTTGAGTCAATTCCAAGTAGTCCTGCTTTTGTTATTGATACCATCATTCCAGATGCAGTACCGTGCCCTGTGGCATCACCGCAAATAGCTAATAAGCTTCCATCTTCAAATTCAATAAAATCATAATAGTCACCTCCAACTTCAGTTGCACATCTAATAAATGTACTAATATCAAGATCTTCTCTTTTGGGATTTTCTTTTGCAAGAAGTCCCATCTGTAAATTATGAGCTTCTTCTAACTCTTCTTCTTTTCTTTTCTCTTCCATTAATCTCCTTGTTCTACCTTGGCTAAACCTAACATAGGTGAAAATACTACCTACTATAATTAAAAAATAAGATATGAAAGCAATTGTGGTTAAGTACCATGGTGGTGTTACTGATAAATTATATTCTAATTGGTTTGAGCTTTCTATTCCGGAGCTATTTGTGGACTTTATTCTTAGATTATATTCTCCATAAGGTGCAAGAATTTTATTGTCATTAACAAAACTATTTGAGTAACCAGAACTTTGAATTATCAATTTTCTTTCATTTCCGAGATTTATCCATTGATCATTAAGCTCCTCAATCTTATAAAATATTTGGGAGCTTTGTGGTTTATAGAAGGATGGAGAAGATAGACTTAATTCAATGTTAGAGATATCCGAGGATAGATTAATTTTACTTTCAGTTATGTCGTATCTTTTTCTATCAAAATTTTGATCAATATATTCCGATTCTGTTAGATTAATTATCGGACTTTCGTTGTCTTCAAATAAATTATAAAGATCAATTTTCTGGATCTCATCGTTTGTGAATAAGTAAACAAAGTCATTGTAAAATGTAATGCCACTATTAATTATACCATTAATATCAAGCCCGTCGTCATTATTTATATTTCTTAAATTATTGTTATTACCATCAGTTAAAGAGGAGATTACTTCAAAGTCAAAATAGTTGATTCCTCTATCTGTTAGTATAAATAAAAATTGATAGGTTTTTAGAAAAGAGATAATATTATTAGATAAAAGCCCATTTTCTGTATTAATATTTTGAAATCCAATTGAGTCATTTGAATAGACAAAAACCCCATCACCTTTTGAACCTACGTATATTTCATCATTATATTCTGATATACTAGTAATTGATGAACTTGTTATACTTGTTTTATCATTAATATCAAATATATAATGCTTTATTAAATCAAGATTCTCAATTTCATATTTGTACAAACCTGATACAGAATTAGTCATCCATAATTCATTATTTCTGGATAATAAAATGGATGAAAAACCTTCTGGAAATCTGTTTCGTGAACTTCTTTGATTGAATTTAAAATTTTCAAATCTATCTTGCTCTATATTAAATATTGAAATACCAGTATTTAGTGATATCCATAATTCTTTTACGTTATTTCTAGTAATAATTTCTAAATTATTAATGTATCCCTCGAGTATAGAATTAAAACCAGCTGATGTTTCATAAACTCTAATATCATCTTCTTCATACAGATCTATAACATTTAATTTATTAGTTCCAACATATAGATATTCATCTTCGTCTAAGAAAATTACTGGATTAGATCTATCTTGATCTTTAAGGATAATATCAAGTTCAAATGAAAATACAACTTCTTCCTCCTCATATACCAAAAGGAATTTATCAGTCATAATAACTCTAAAAAAATCATTTTCTTTTACAGCTATTATATTCTCATTTCTTTTATAGACTTTAGATATATTTTTGAGATCCTCTGTTATTTTATTTATTCCTTCATTTGTAGAAATATAATAAGCACCTTTAAAATTATTTATGTCATTTATTTTCTGACTTGATCCATTGCTTAATAATTGAGTTTGAAATTTATCATTGTAATAAAATATTCTATCAATTTTTGATAAAGTATTCCAAACTACAAATTCATTATTATTTATTACCTTAAGATTTAATTGTTTTCCACTATATATTTCTTCAAATGAGTTAGTGAACAGGTTTTTTAGTTTATAAATCCCTTTTGAGGTATGAAAACATAAGTTTCCACTTATTTCGAAAATATTGTAAACCTGAGAATTTTTTAAAAAGTCAATTTCATTAATTGAATTGTTATTTCTGTTAATTGTTGATAAACCTTGATCTGTTCCAACAAATAATAAACTATCAAATGAGTATAGGTCATAAATAAAATTTGATGAAATGCTTTCTCTAGAATTATCCTTATAAAATCTTTTATTAGATTTTGTTTTCAGATTATAGTTATTTAAACCATTAGTTGTACCAATCCAAAGAGTGCTATCACGCTCTTTTTCAGCAATTAGGATTATATTATCATTTTGATTTGAACTAAAATTGGATGAGGATATTGATAAAGGGTTCCGGGGATCAAATTTTAAATTTTCAATTATTGTGTCTTTTTTGAGATCATAAATAAATAGACCTTGGTTTTCTGTTGATGTAAAGAGAAAATTAGAAAATTTGTAATTAGAAGTTGGTGTAGCACTTGACTCAATCCTTTTAAATAAAAGTTTATTGTAATCAAAATAATCCAGACCTGTCTGAGTTGAGATAAATACTCCATCTGAGTCAGCTTGAAAAACATTTTTAATAGAATTATCTGAAATGGTATTTTCGTCAAAGGGATTTGATCTGAAGAAAGTACTATTTATTCCATCGTACCTTACCAGACCCTCTTCTGTACTTATCCAATTAAATCCTCTGTTATCAACAAAAATAGAATTAATATTTTCTGTCAGGAGATTTGGTATTTCAATCTTTCTAAATACTAGGCCATCCTGTGAATTTGATTTAAACGATAATAAAAAAAATAAAAAAATAGTGAGCCTAATTATCATATTTACTCAAGTGATTTTTACAACTGTGCTATTGCTAGGTTTCTAACAAGTGCACGTTGAAATCCAAAAAAATTATTTGTAGCAATTTCGTCAAATAGAGCATTACTTTCTTCTGTTTCACCATTAGCTTTTAATGCTAAAGCTTTGAAGTAAGTATAATAGTCACTATCCAATGGAATTCCTGGAAAACCATTATTTTCTGTTGTTAAATTAAAATTTTTAATTGAACTTTCTGGATCACCAAGATTCAGATCAGCAAGCGCGTTAAGTACATAAAAATTATGCATATTATTTGGTCTATTAATTTTTTCACTTTCATCTTTATAACCAATTAATTTATTTTTTGCTTCATCATAATTACCAAAGAGTATATCGTGCCAAATTAGGTTTGTACTTTCAACATAATTAGCAATTTGAATTTGTTCATTGTATACATTATCAGGTATTCTATTTTTTCTTAAATTGATGGCATTTATTTGAGCCTCTTTAGTAAGTCTAATGTGTTGAAATGATTCATCCTCAACCTGATTATGAGCATAACATAAAAATTTGGCTCTATTAATATTAACCAATGCATTAAGTTCCTGTTGTGCAGGTAGTTCGAGTGAAACTAGGTTTTCCTCAAATTCATTTAAAATATCAATAGCTCCTTCAAAATCATTTTTAAAGAGATACATTTGAGATATCCATGTATAAGAGTTATTTCCTAGTTCTAAATGTCTTCTGAAAAATTTTAAAGCTTCATCATAATCACCTCTGAAAGTATTTACTAAAGCCCTATAAAATATTGACTGATTTAAAAATTCAATTCCTTGATCCTGGTACTGTTCCAGTTTAGCGTAATACTTAATGGCTTCATCAAAATTACTAACAGCTCTGTTATAGTTGCCTAATATTACATAAGTGAAACCTAAATCAGGATTTGTTTTTTCAAGATCGTAAACCATAGTTTCAAGATAATCCATATCAATTTCATCTGAAGGTAATTGGAATCCAAATTGGCCAACTTGAAGGTGCTTTGTAATTAACTCCAATTTTGTTCCAAAATGATTAGGATTAATTTCTAGTGCTGTCTCTAAATCATCAATTGCTTCATAAATTTCACTGTAGTTTCTAGATTTAGTATGACCTGACCAGTACCACAGTCTCCACAATTCAGGGTATTCATCTGTAAGCATTGTTATATTGTATGATGCAATCTCAGGATCATTACTAGTCCTGCGATTATAAAAGAATTCAATAATTTTTGCTTCCATATCACTAACTTTATTTCTTTCTTCATAAACTGACTCCAAAACTGAGTTATTAAATTCAGTTCCAACAAATGAGTATAAAGCAGCTTTTGCTAAAAGAAAGTCAGGGTCAATTGTTATAGCTTGATTTAAGAGAGTTCTTCTTTGTTCGTTACTACCTCTAGTTTCAAAATTATACATTGCATCAAGAAATGCGTTCTTAGCCTCCTCTGAATTAGTTGTAATTGTTATATCTGGTAGATTAAGTTTTTCATTTCCACCACCACAGCTAATTGTTATTATTGAAATTAGAATTAAAAAATAGTTTTTCATTTTATTTAAAATTAAGAATTAAAAGAAATTATAGTTCTGCAATTGCAAGATTTCTAACTAGAGCAGGCTGAATTCCATAAAAGTTTTTTGATGAAATTTCCTCAAATAGTTTTTTACCGCCCTCAATATCCCCTGATGATTTTAGAGCAAGACCTTTATAATATGTATAATAGTCATCATTTAAAGGTATTTGGTCACCAAATCCATAGAATTTATTAGTCTTATTGAAAAATTCAATAGATTTTTCAGGGTTATTCATTTTAAGCTCTAACATTGCATTCAAAACATAGAAGTTGTGAAGATTATCAGGTCTATCAATTGATTTACTTGTTCTTTCATATATTTTAAGTTTTGAAGAAGCATCCTGATAATTTCCAAATAGTATATCGTGCCATATTAAATACGTCTCATTTGTATAATTAGCAAAATCAACTTGATTTTTATATTCAATCTGAGTCAACCTATTTTTTCTAAGATTTATAGAATTAATTTGAGCATCTTTAAGGAGTTCAATATGCTTCAAAGACTCATCTTTATCTTTATTGTGTGCATGACAAATAAATTTTAACCTATTTATGTTGACAACTTGATTTAACTCTTGTTGTGCAGGGTATTCCATGGATATTAAATTATCTTCAAACTCACCCAAAACATCAATAGCTGATTTAAAATCATTATTAAATAAAAACATTTGAGGCAGCCAAGTATATGCATTAAACTGATTTCCTAATTCAACATTTTTTCTAAAAAATGATTCCGCTTGGTCAAAGTCGCCTTTAAATGTATTCGCAAGAGCAGCATAATGATTGGCAGTATATAAGTTAAAAATTCCTTGGTCTTGAAAGCCTTCTAGTTTTTTATAACTGATTAAAGCATTATCAAAGTCACCTAATGTTCTGTGATAATTACCCACAACAACGTGAGTGTATGCATTATCAGAGTGATTTAACTCAACGTCATCAATCATTGTTTTAAGGTATTCAAGATCGATTTCATCATTTGGAAGTAAATTCCCAAACCCTCCAAACTGAAGATGTTTAGCGATTAACATTAGCTTTGTACCAAAATGATTAGGATTAATTTCCAAGGCTGTCTCTAAATCATCGATTGCATCATAAATTAAACTTGGATTACCAGATTTTACAAGTCCTGCCCAGTACCATAATCTCCATAATTCGGGATATTCTTCAGTTAGCATAGAAATATTATATGTCGAAACTTCTCTGTCTCTATTCGTTCTATCATTATAGAAAAACTCTATAATTTTAGCTTCCATATCACTAACATTTTCTCTTTCATCATAAACCTCCTTTAAGATTTTATTATTATAGTCAGTTCCCGTAAATGAGTATAATGTAGCTTTAGCCAATAAAAAATCTGGGTCAAGAGTTATAGCCTTATTTAGCAGACTTTTTCTCTCTTCATTTGTTGATTGTCTTCTTAGATCAAATAGATCCAAAGCTTTTAGATATGCTTCTTTGGCTTCACTTGATTTGGTAGTTATAGTGATGTCTGGAAGTCCAGCATTTTCAGAGCCTCCACCGCAGGATAATAAAAATAGTGTTATTAAAATTAAATAAATGTTTTTCATGGTAATTGGTTTTTATTAAGGGGTATAATTTAATTTTTTTTTCTTAAAAAAGCCAATAATTAGAAGAGATAAAGCCGATTTTGTGTGTTATTAAAGGTTTAAGAAAAATTAAACTTTCATTAAGTTTTCATAGAAAGTTTTACTTATTGTAAAAAATCTCCCACCTTCAATGTGCAAACTATTATCACCAACACCATCTACCGTATGATATTTTTTAATATGATTTTTGAATTCATTTAGATTTTCAGGATGATATATTCTACCATTATCGTCTTTAATCACAAATTCTTTAGTCGACATCGTAACAAAAATAAAGTTGACCCGTTATGAATATATCTTAATGGTTTGGTTTACTATATAACCCTCATTCGTGAGGGTTTTTTTTAGCCTTCATCTTCAGACTTTGGTAATTCGTCTGGATTATTTTCACACTCATCAGACCTACAAGGTAGGTTATCCTCAAAACCACAGCCTGATAAAATAAAAACAGATAATAGAAGGACCCTTAGCATATTTAAATTTAAGTAAAACTAATTTACCAACCAATACCGTAATAAGCCTTGACGCCATTAGGATAAACACCTTCAACCAGAACGCCATCATCTTTTGGTAACTGTGATAGTGTTGAAGAAAGATCCTCTACATCAGATATATCTCTTTTATTTATTGACGTAACGATAAACCCTTTTGTAATTCCAGAGCTTTTCCATTTACCATTTTCAATTTCAGCTACTTGTGCACCTCCTTCGATCTCTAGTTTCTCTTTCAGATCTTTTGGTACGTCTGCAAACTTTGCTCCGTCAATAGAGAATGAATTTGTAGATGCAACAACCTCTGTAGTTCCTAAAGTATTTTTTAGTGTAGCATTCGTTGTTTTTGTTTTTCCATCTCTTATGTAAGTTACAAGAATTTTATCTCCAGGTCTGTTAATAGCAACCTGCTCTTGTAGGTTAGAAACGTTTTTAATTTCAACACCATTTATATCAATTATTACATCACCTGACTCAAGGCCAGCATCATCTGCTGCTCCTCCACCATTCACTCTATCGATCATCACACCAGTGACAACTGGCAAATCATTTTCTTCAGCCATCTGAGCATTTACATCTAAAATTGTAATGCCTAGTAAGGCCCTTTGTACAACTCCAAACTCAGTTAAGTCATTGTATACTTTTTTTACAAGATTAGATGGTACCGCAAAGGAATAACCAGCAAAAGTACCGGTTGGTGTAGCGATTGCTGTATTGATTCCCACCAAATTTCCTTTTAAATCTACAAGAGCGCCACCAGAATTTCCAGGGTTCACTGGTGCTTGGTGTTGTATGAAAGCTTCAATTTGCAAATTATTTCTGTCTCTTAATATACCAATATTTCTTGCTTTAGCACTAACAATACCAGCAGTAACTGTCGATCTGAATTCAAAAGGTGACCCTACAGCTAGAACCCACTCACCAATTTCTAAGTCATCAGAATCTCCAAATTCAACTGTTGATAAATTTTCAGCATCAATTTTAAGAACAGCTATATCAGTTGTTGGGTCTGTGCCCTCAATTTCTGCCTTAAATGTTCTGTTGTCGTTAAGTAAAACCTCAATCTCACTCGCATCCTCTACGACGTGGTTATTAGTTAGTATATATCCATCGCTAGTCATAATTACTCCAGATCCTGATCCCCTTCTTTTAGGAGCTTCCCTTTCTCTGTATTCATATCTTTCTCCAAAAAAATCACGAAACATATCTTCAAATGGGTTTCTTCTCATTGAAGAAGTTCTTCCCTCGTATGTTGTTCTGATATGAACTACTGCAGGTGTTGTTTTTTTTGAGGTGTAAATAAAATTAAGTCCCTCTGGAACGACTACATCAGTAGTATCATAAATGTAGTTTGCGAATTTGATTTTGTCGTTATTAATTTCAGCGACTGTGTTATTTCTTGGGTACATGTAGTTGTAACCAGTTATGGATACAACACCACCTATAGTTGAAAATATAATTGCGTAGATAATATTTTTAAGGTCTTTCATCGTAATAATTTTATTCTTACAAATTTATACTTCCAAACGAGATAAATGTTTTGTAATTATTCAAATTAACAATGTTTAACATAAAAAAAGGGTGAGAAAACTCACCCTTAAATAGATCAATTATGAATACGTGTTATTTGATCTGTATTGTTTTCTTTACTATCGATTTTGGATCTTTCATTACCGATATGCTCAAGATACCGTCTTGATGTTTAGCATTAATTTTATCTTCATTAATGTTTTCAGGTAATTGAAAAGATCTTGAAAATTTACCATAACCTGTTTCAATAGAGTGGTAATTATTCTTCGAATCGTTTACCTTTCTCTCTCCTGATACAGTTAAGTATCCCTTGTCAATTTCAATATTTAAATCTTCTTTTTTCATGCCTGGCACAGCCACATTGAAGTCAAAAGATTTTTCTGTCTCGACAATATCAACTTTTGGTGAAAAATCATTATCAAGTCCGTTATCAAAAAAGTTATCAAAAAAATTATCAAACATAAATGGTCTAACATAGCTGTTTGATGGTCTTAAAATTAAGTGTCTCATTTATTAAAAAATTTAAATTAAAATCAATTTATACTATTGAAAAAATTATACCATTTGTAAAAACAGACAAATTATATGTCATATTGTCATGTTTTGATAATTATAATTTAAAAAGATGCCAATTTGACACAATTTCTATTTATTTTTTATTTTTAAAATATTATTGCACATTTGATATCGAAAATTTAATATTGCAATCCTAACGCCTTCTTAGCTCAGTTGGTTAGAGCAGTAGACTGTTAATCTATTGGTCCTAGGTTCGAGTCCTAGAGAAGGCGCAACTTAGTCTGTATATTCGTTACTAATTTTTTCATGGAATAAAGCGTTTGCCACATGAAACTGTGGTATCAACCAAAGAGCCCATATAAACAATGTGAAAAAACTTAAGAGAAAAAATAGGGTATATCTTAGATTTAGAAGAAATAGTTGCCATTTATTTCCCTTCATTAGCTTAAAACTTTTTTTAAATACTTCGATTACTCCTAAATCTGGATTTTTCAAAGCTATATAATAGACCTGGCTACACATAAGCGATAGGATTAATCCAGGTATTATTAGCAAGCCAAGTCCAATTAAAATTATTATAAATACAATTGATCCAATTAATGTTGCCTTAGGGATTATTTTAAAACCTTCAAAAATTTTATTAGATCTAATTTCTTGTTTATTTGCTATAGATATTGAAAATGAAGCAAGACCGATGCCTAAGCATGAAGATACAATTAAAGTAATAATCGGTGAAACTATTCCAGTAATTTGAAATGCTATTTCAGATTCTACTTCAGCGATATTTAATATGTATATAAATAGATCTTGAATATTACTAAAAAGTACAACAGTAAAACCTGTAATGAAGTATGGAAACATAACTTTTCCATAATTACTTTTCAATAATGATTTTGATTTTTTTATTATTTCTGAATTTTTCATAATTTATTTGATATTTATATTTCAATTCTAATGATCAAAGTACTTTTTTTCAATATTTTAAATCTTTTCTTTAACCCACATATTCAATATTTTGAGTTTGCATCAAAAAAAAATTATGTTCAAGACCTACCAATAGATGGGTCCACATTGGAAATGGTTTATATACCTAATGGTAGTTTTGATATGGGAAATGATTCTATAAAATCTATGGATTATTCGCCTTCCAAAAAAATTGAAGTGTCACCATTTTGGATTTCAAAGTATGAAATTACATGGGATATATATCAATTATTTATGGATCAGACAAATTTTGATGAAAAAGAAAATTTTGAAAGGGCTGATTTCATAGATGAGATAGATGGTATATCAGGACCTACAACTCCATACGTAGATATGAGTTTTGGAATGGGTAAAAAAGATTTTCCAGCAGTTAATATGACTCATTATGCTGCGTCCAAGTTTTGTGAATGGCTTTCATCTAAGACTGGTTATTATTATAGATTACCCACCGAAGCAGAATGGGAATATGCATGTTCTGAGGACATGGATAATTTAATTATCAATGATTACTCATGGAATAGTTCTAACTCGGAAGGAAAATACCAGAAAGTAGGACAAAAAAAACCAAACAGTTTTGGACTTCATGATATGCTAGGAAATGTTGCAGAGTGGACTGCAGACGTTTACGAGAAAAACACATACAAGAAAAGGAGAAAAAAAAATCCGTTTAAATCTGGAGATAGTAAGTACCCCAGGGTTATAAGGGGTGGATCGTGGGAAGATAATCCATCAAATTTAAAGAGCTATTACAGAGATTTTTCAACTAAAGACTTACAGAAACGAGATCCTCAGATACCTAAAAGCCTTTGGTGGAATACTGATGCTCCTAACATAGGTTTTAGGATAGTAAGACCATTAAACAATGAATCTGAAAAGTTGAAAAGGATGTTTTGGAATTATTCGGATTAAATTCTAAATTAAAAATATAAACTAACTAGTATGAATAAAGAATCAAGAAGAAATTTTGTAAAAAAAACAGCTGTTTTATCAACAGCAACTCTAGCTACAACACTTCCAGTTGACGCATTTGCTAATGTTACTGAGAATAAAAAATTAAAAATATCACTTGTAGGATGTGGTGGCAGAGGATCTGGTGCAATAGTACAGGCAATGGAGGCGGATGATAATGTTGAGATAATTTCTATGGCAGATGTATTTTCTGATAGAATTGAGAAAAGTCTTAAGGGTATAAGAGAGCATTTTGGAAATAAGAAAAAAATAAATTTAAAAGAGAAAAATATTTTTGTCGGCTTTGATTCATATAAGAAGGCTATAGATTTATGTGATGTGGTGATTCTTGCAACGCCACCAGGCTTTAGACCTCTACATTTTGAGTGTGCCATAGATAATGGAAAACATGTTTTCATGGAAAAACCACTTGCTACAGATGCTACAGGTGTAAGGAGAGTTTTAAAATCGGCACAAAAAGCAAAAGAACAAAGACTAAATGTTATAGTAGGTTTACAAAGACATTATCAGAATAAATACCTAGACTTATACGAAAAAGTAAAATCTGGTGCAATAGGTAAAATAGTATCTGGTCAAGTTTACTGGAACGATGGAGGAGTTTGGACCAATAACAGGAAAGCTAACCAGACAGAGCTTGAGTATCAGATGAGAAACTGGTATTATTTTAACTGGATTTGTGGCGATCATATCCTTGAACAACATATTCATAACATTGATGTTGCCAACTGGTTCATTGGTGATTATCCAAAAAGTGCTCAAGGTATGGGAGGAAGAGAGGTGAGAAACGGAAAAGATCACGGTCATATATACGATCATCATTTTGTTGAATTCACCTATCCGTCTGGACAGGTTATTTCAAGCCAGTGTCGACACCAGAAAGGAACTGAAAGTAGGGTAGATGAGGTATTCCAGGGATCAAGAGGAACAGTCACATTGGGAAAAGGTGAAATATCATCACTCGATGGAAGTTCAATTTATAAGTATCCTATTTCATCATCTAAAGATGCGAACCCCTATCAGGTCGAACACGATAAATTGTTTGCATCTATTAGAGAGGGAGGAGAAATAAATGATGCATTTAATGGAGCAAAAAGTACACTTGCTGCAATAATGGGTAGGATGGCGACATATACAGGTCAAAAAATAACTTGGGATCAGATTATGAACTCTAAAGAAGATCTTGTCCCTGACAACTTAGATTGGAATTCGCCACCTCCGATAATGCCAAATGGAGATGGAAGATATGATGTGCCAATACCAGGAATAACAAAATTTATTTAAATTCTTTATATGGATAGAAGACCTTTCGTTAAAAAATTATCATTTGGAGCTTCTCTTGCTATTATCTCCTCGAATAAACTTTTTTCTAGTATTTATGAAAATGAGAAATTTAAATTAAACTATGCTCCTCATCTTGGAATGTTTGAAAACTCTGCAGGTAAAGATGAAGCTGATCAAATTAGTTTTATGTCTGAAATGGGTTTTGCTGCATTTGAGGATAATTCAATGAAAAGTAGAAGCTTAAGTACTCAAAATAAGATTTCAAAAGCACTTGAGAGCAACAATATGTCGATGGGAGTATTTGTTGCACATAAAATTTATTGGGATAAACCTAATTTAACGAGTGGTGATTCTAGTTTCAGGGAAGAATTCCTCAAAGATATCAGAGAGTCTGTGGATGTCGCCAAAAGGGTTAATGCAAAGTGGATGACAGTTGTTCCTGGTTTATTAGATCAGAGAAAAAACATATCATATCAGACATCAAATGTAATTGAAACTCTTAAAAGAGCATCAGATATCCTAGAACCACACGGATTAGTTATGGTACTTGAACCTTTGAACTTTCGTGACCACCCTGGTCTTTTTCTAAGTAGAAGCCCTCAGGCATATCAGATATGTAAATCAGTTGACTCGCCATCATGTAAAATTTTATTTGATATATACCATCAGCAAATACAAGAAGGAAATTTAATACCGAATATTGAGAGTTGTTGGGATGAAATTGGTTATTTCCAGATAGGAGATAATCCAGGAAGGAAAGAACCTCTTACAGGAGAGATAAATTATAACAACATATTCAAATTTATTAAAGAGAAAAACTTCGATGGAATCTTAGGTATGGAGCATGGTAAATCTTTATCAGGAATAAAAGGAGAAAAAGAACTAATTGATGCCTACAGAAGGGTTGACTCTTAACTTTAATTTCCTAAGTGTACTCTTTGATCACCTATAAGAATTAGTTTTGTTTGTCTTCCATTAACATATCTGAAACCAGTTTCTTCAAAAGTTCCAGCTTCCTCTAACATAACTCTAATTTCTTTATTCCATTCCTCGATAAATACCTTAGTATTTAGCTCAATTGCATAAACAGTGTTATAGTTCATTGGAAAATCACCATTAAAAGGTACACCACCTTGAGAATCCCACATCCCAATAGTTGTTCC
Source organism: uncultured Marinoscillum sp. (assembly GCA_902523065.1). Lineage (GTDB taxonomy): Bacteria > Bacteroidota > Bacteroidia > Cytophagales > MED-G16 > MED-G16. The sequence continues at coordinate 279,471 of CABYXZ010000001.1, read as the reverse complement.
TGCTGAGTGGCCATAAGTTCCAAGTGGGTGGGTATATATTTGAGGTTTATATCCCTTTTCTTTTCCAATTCTAAGAGTCTCACTTAAAATTTCGTTACCGGTTTTTCCTTTTTCAAATAATCCAGTCATTATATCTTGAACTTCGTTGCCCTCAATTAGTGCATCTTCTAGATATTTTGGGGCTTTTGTTTCGTTAGGTTTTAATACATATGCAAGCTCTTGGCAGTCAGTATTTAATGTTAAATATGTAATTCCAAAATCACAATGGACAAGGTCTCCAGGCATTATAATATCGAATTTTGATTTTCCATCAAAAGCATAGAGATCACTTACATCATTTCTTTGTACATCAATAGTTGGATGGAACCATGTCTTCAAACCTAACTCATTAACCCTCTCTCTCATCCACCAAACAACATCGTTAGTTGTTGTGACACCCGGGGTTATAACTTTTGTTGAAAAAGCATCTCTTATTATTCCGTGGGTGATCTCAACAAGTTGGTCATAGATAATCATCTCTTTTTCTGTCCTAGTCTCTATCCATCTAATTCCAAGTTCCTCAGCTGAGACAACTCTCTTTGCCATTTTATTTGATATGCTACTCATGAATAATTCATAGTCAGTTTTTACAATTCCATCAGAAAGTGCAAAGTGTTCAGAATAATTTAATCCAATTTTTTCTGGATCTTTACTTTCGATAAATTTAGATAATGCTGCCATTTGATTAGGTTCCTCATCTTTGTTCCATATTGATGGTATGTTTTCACCAAAATTATATCTTGCAATCGCAACTTTTTCTACTTTATTTTCATCTTTATTGTGGTAAAATGCTATTATGGTTCTTCTTCTAGCGTTAAGCCAGGTAGGAGGTAGTAGTGTTTTGATAATGGGATCTTCATTATATTCTCTTGTAATAAGAACCCACATATCAATTCCTGTCTCATCCATTAGTTTAGGTAGCAGATTATCTAATCTGTCTTTTTGAATTTCACTAATTACTCTTGCTCTCTCTTTTAGGCCAAGTATACTCTGTGATTGAATTTGGTTTGACAATATGACTAATAGGATTATATTAATTAACTTCATAACATTAACTTTTCTAAAAATTATAAATTTTTATAAGCTAATCATAATGAATGATAAAAAAACTAATTACTGGAATAATAATTTAAAGTATGTCGGGATATTACTTTCAGTTTGGTTTATAGTGTCATTTGGTTTTTCAATACTACTTAAGGATTATTTGGATAGTTATTCATTTGCTGGATTTAAACTAGGATTTTGGTTTGCTCAGCAAGGCTCAATGTACGTCTTTGTAATTATCATATTTATTTATGTGTATCTCATAAATAGTCTTGATAGAGTGTATAAGAAAGAAAAAGATAATTAAAGATGGATGTACAAGCCTGGACATATATAATTGTTGGAATTACATTTATGCTTTACATAGGAATTGCTATATGGTCCAAAGCAAATTCTACAAATGAGTTTTATATTGCTGGTAAAGGCGTATCTCCTTTAGCTAATGGAATGGCTACTGCTGCTGATTGGATGTCTGCAGCGTCATTTCTTTCAATGGCAGGAATTATAGCATTTTCAGGATATGATGGATCAGTTTACTTAATGGGTTGGACTGGGGGTTATGTTCTACTTGCATTATTAGTTGCTCCTTATTTAAGAAACTTTGGAAAGTATACAGTACCGGATTTTATAGGAGAAAGGTACTACTCAACCAATGCAAGATTAGTTGCTGTTTTTTGTGCTTTGATCGTATCTTTTACATATGTAGCAGGCCAAATGCAAGGAGTTGGAATTGTATTTTCCAGATTTTTAGAGGTCCCTTTTGAAGTGGGTGTGTTAATCGGTATGGTTATAGTATTATTTTATGCTGTACTCGGTGGTATGAAAGGTATTACCTACACTCAGGTTGCACAATACTGTGTTCTAATTTTTGCCTTTATGGTTCCTGCTATCTTTATATCGATCCAGATGACTGGAAATTTTATTCCCCAGCTGGGAATGGGATCAGTAATTAATGATGGTTCAGGTATATATCTTCTGGATAAACTTGATATGCTATCAAAAGATTTGGGTTTCACAGAATATACCAAGGGATCAAAGTCAGTTATTGATGTATTTTGTATTACCATGGCACTCATGGTTGGAACTGCTGGTTTACCTCACGTTATTGTAAGATTTTTTACTGTTAAGAAGGTTAGTGACGCAAGAAAATCTGTAGGGTTAGCATTATTATTTATAACAATTTTATATACAACTGCACCAGCAGTATCTGTATTTTCAAAAGTTAATCTAATCGAAACAGTTAGTAATAAGGAGTATGTGATGATGCCCGAATGGTTTAAGAATTGGGAAAATACAGGTCTGATAAAGTTTAATGATAAAAATAATGATGGTATAATAAATTATATAAACTCTTCTGAGAATGAACTTTATATTAACAACGATATTATGGTTTTAGCAAACCCTGAAATTGCAAATCTACCAGCTTGGGTTATAGCTCTAGTTGCAGCTGGAGGTCTAGCTGCTGCATTATCAACTGCTGCAGGTTTGTTACTTGTTATATCAACAGCTGTATCTAATGATTTAATAAAGAAAATTTTATATCCATCTATATCGCAAAAAAATGAACTTATCATAGCTAGATTATCAGCAACATTTGCTGTTCTAGTGGCCGGTTATTTTGCTTACAATCCTCCTGATTTTGTTGCCGCTGTTGTTGCTTTGGCTTTTGGTTTAGCTGCTGCATCAATATTTCCTGCTATCATTCTTGGAATATTTTTTAGAAGAGTAAATAAGGAGGGCGCTATAAGTGGAATGCTTGTTGGAATATCTGTAATGTTATTCTACATGATGAAATTTAAACTAGGTTGGTTGGGTGATATTCCACCAAAGTCTGAGTGGTGGTTTGGTATTTCTCCAGAAGGATTTGGATCAGTTGCAATGTTGTGCAATTTTGTAACATCAATAACAGTGTCGATGGTATTTAAAAAACCACCTAAGCATGTGGCTGAGTTAATTGATAACATCAGATATCCAAAGTAACTAAAAACGATAGAAATATTTTTCCTCTATTGACTTCCATAACAAAAGTGAAGCTATCGTATTGTATGGTTTCCAACTCAATATTAGTTTATCTAGTTTTTTGTTTGAAAGGTCTTTAATACCATAATTTATTTTAATACTATTAATAAGTGCCAAGTCCTTTTTTGAGAAAATATCTTGTCTAAATAAAATAAATATAAGGAACATCTCTGCTGTCCAGCTACCAATACCTTTTATTTCACATAATATTTTTATTGTTTCTTCGTCAGTCAATTTTTGAAAGTCAAATTCGTTTGATTCAAAAAATTTATATACATTTTTTATGTATTCAACCTTTCTTGAAGAAATACCAATTAATCTAATTTTCTCGTCCGGTATATCCAGGAGATTATCACTTTTGGTTAGGAGAACATTAAATTTTTTCTTAATTGTTATAGCAGCCTTGAAACTAATTTGTTGTTCAATTATTAAGTCTGAAATTGCTTTAGCATAATCATTGTTATATCTATCTGTGATATCAATTTCGTTTTTAAATCTTTTAATTAAAAAACTCATGACTTGATCATTTTTTAAAACCTTAAATGCATCAGAGTAATCCATATGAATTTTAAATCGAATCTAGAAGGTATTTTGTTTCATTCTTGAAACTTTCTACTTGTATAATATGATAATTTTCTAGGTAAGGATGTAGAATTAATAGGTTCATGCTTGAAACCTTTTTGTCGTATTTAGATTCCAGAATGTTCTTATATATATTTTGTTGTAAGCAATATTTTACGTAGTCACTTGAGGGTAGATGACTTAATCCGTTGAGCCCATTTTCAAATGGATTATTTTTTTCTATTGATCCATCAGAGTTGATTATTTTTTTGCTTCTTTTCCAATCAAAAATGAATAGTTCACCGTTTTCTTTTTCGTACACCATATCCACAGTACCTGCAAGGTTTTTATCTTCATCAAATATTCTCCACTCTGTCCTGTGGGGCTGGTATTTATCTTGTATATGATTTTTATGGAATTTGAAAAATTTATCTAGTTCTTTTGATCTAATATATTCTTTTGAATTATAAAAATTTTCAATTTGTTCGTGTAATTCTGTTCCAAGATCTCTAGCTTTCTTTCCAAGTTCATCCCATTTTTTTAATATTTCATTTTTGGGTTTTCCGGTTTTAATACTTTCTTTATTTGCCCAAAACTCTTTATCAAATTTTGGAAAATATCTACCAATAAGTTCTGTTACTGAAACTGCTTTATTTTTTTTGTCGATTAGATATGTATGATCTGAATTACTAAACTGAATTCTTTCATCTCTTTCGTAATGATTTTTTGATGATAATAAATCCATTTTTTTAATATAGATGATAAACGTTAATTAATTCAAAAAAAACTATATTTAATTTTTCAACCAAACATTTAAGATTTATGGAAGTAAATGAATTATTAATACCAATTATTGCAGGTGGAATTTGCCTTGCAATTAGTATTTATGGTCTAGCTGTAGCAAAAGATAGATTTTTTGCTTTAGGAGGCCTTTTTCTGTACTCATTTATACCTATTATTCACAGAGTAGGTTTATTATTAGAGGATCCACAGGATTATTTTAGCTTTGTCTCTATTGTGATATTTATTGTTCAGGCTATACTGGCAAGTCCTTTTGGTGGATTTCTTAGTCCAAATAAAGATTCAGTTCAAAAAACCTGGTCTTTAAAGGTCCAATCATCCATTTTAGTTATCAATGCTTCTTTTGCATACCTTATACTTACAAATCCACTACTACCAACAGTAATTGGAGTATATCATGCTATATATTCATTGATGATGTTAGTTGCAATCTCTAAGACTCTGGCTGGAAATATGGATATGAAATAATTTATTTGAAAATTATTGTTAAATTAAGGCCAATAAATGTTTGGCCTTTTTTTTTAATATCATGAAAAACTTTTTTTTATTAATCTTAATATTTTTTGTTAGTAACAATATTCTCTCTCAGGTATCTAGAAGTATAGAAGCTGAAAGCTCAGTCGTTACGAATCATTTTGTAACAGTGAATGGCACAAGAATTCCATATTCAGCAACTGCAGGAACTCTACCGGTCTGGAGTGAAGATGACAACGCAGTCGCAACTTTATTTTATACATATTATAAGAGATCCGATGTAAAAGATATCAAAAACAGGCCAATATTCTTTTCCTTCAATGGAGGTCCAGGCGCTGCATCTATATGGATGCATATGGGATATACAAGTCCGAGAACACTAAACATTGATGATGAAGGCTACCCAGTACAACCTTATGGCATAAAGGATAATCCTCACTCAATTATCGATGTAGCTGACATTGTTTATGTAAACCCTGTAAATGTTGGTCTCTCAAGAATACTAGACAAAGATTATGATAGGTCAAAGTTTTTTGGTGTTAATTCAGATATTGAGTATTTAGCTCAGTGGATTGAAGACTTTATCAATAAATATAATAGGTGGTTATCTCCTAAGTATCTTATTGGAGAAAGTTATGGAACAACAAGATGCTCAGGGCTAGCTCTTGAGCTTCAAAGTCGATACCACACCACATATCTTAATGGTGTTATCTTGGTTTCACCAACAGGTTTAGGTATTGACAGAGATGGTCCAGTAGGATCTGCATTAAGATTACCTTATTTTGCAGCAACAGCATGGTACCACGACAAATTAGATGATGATTTACAAAAGATGGAACTTTTGGATCTCTTAGAAGTTGTTGAAAAATTTACTGTTGAAGAGTTTCTGCCAGCTATTACTCTTGGTAATTCGATAACTGACGATAAAAGATCAGAAATTGCAAAAATAGCCTCAAAATATTCTGGTCTTTCAGCTAGAGATTTTATTGACAATAATTTAGATGTAACGGATCAATATTTTTGGAAAAAATTATTATATGATGAGGGCTTTATTCTTGGAAGATTGGACTCAAGATATAGAGGTATAGATAAAAAAAATTCAGGTGTTTCTGTGGGTAGTTATCCTGAGCTAGATGCTTGGGATCACGCGTTCACACCAGCTATGCAATATTATCTTAATAACGAATTAAATTATAAGACAAATATGAATTATAATGTCTGGGGTAATGTGAGACCTTGGAATAGAGATAATGACAGAACTGGAGATAATCTAAGACAGGCAATGGCTAAAAATCCTTTCCTCAATGTTATGATTCAATCCGGTTATTATGACGGTGCTACTCAATATTTTGATGCTAAATATACTATGTGGCATATTGATCCTAGTGGGAAGATGAAAGACAGACTATCTTTCAAGGGTTACGAGAGTGGTCACATGATGTATTTGAGAAGAGAAGATTTAAAAAATTCTAATGATGACATTAGGGAATTTATAAAAAATACTATCCCAACATCACCAGCGAAATATTAATTAGATGAGATATTTTGTACTACTTTTATTTATAACTAATCTCTCTTATTCTCAATCAAACTTTACTTTAGATCAGATTAAATCATATCCATTCCCAAATGAGCTAACAGGATCTTCAGAGACATCAAGGATTGCTTGGGCATTTGATGAAGAGGGAAAAAGAAATTTATACGTCGCTGAAGGACCTTCCTTTATTGCCAAAAAGTTAACCTCATACTTGGAGGATACCGGTCAAGAATTATCAAGTGTTTCAATTTCCTCAGATGGTAAATGGATTGTATATATAAGAGGAGGAGATTATGGTTCTAACTGGGATGATGGACTTCCAGTGAATCCTACATTTAATCCTGATCCCCCTAAGGTTCAGATTTGGAGTATCCCCTTTAGTGGTGGTGATCCAATTATGATTGACGAAGCAATTGATGAAGAAGCTATTGAAAATCCTGTAATATCGCCATCAAGTAAAGAAGTTGTTTATACCAAAGATGGACAATTATGGATTTCTTCAATTGATGGTGAAGGTGAATCAAAAAAACTCTTTCATTCAAGAGGAAGAAATGGATCTCATTCTTGGTCTCCCGACGGTTCAAAAATAGCATTTGTTTCTTATAGAGGTGATAGATCTTTTATTGGAGTTTATAAAGATGAAAAAAGTAATATAAAGTGGATTAATCCATCTTTTGATAGAGACACATCTCCTAGGTGGTCTCCTGACGGAAATGAGATTGTTTACATAAGACAACCAGGAGCTGCTGGAGAACCTGACTCAATACTCGGAGCAAGACATGTACCGTGGAAACTTGTGAAGTCAGACATAAATACAATGGTAAGTGAAGAATTGTGGGAAGCTCCCAAAACTATTAGAGGATCATACCCAAGGACTCAGGGTGGTGCTAATCTGCACTGGGCGCACAAAAGCATAGTCTTTCTTTCATACCACGATGGATGGCAACATTTATATTCCATACCAGAAAGTGGCGGAGAACCAACCCTACTTACCCCAGGAAACTTTATGTGTGAGTACATTAAATTATCTCCTGATAAAAAATCACTAGTGTTTACCGCAAATACGGGGGATGATGAGTATGATATAGACAGAAGACATATCGTAAAAGTATCAGTAGATAAGTCAGACATGAAAGTTCTTACTAATGGTATTGGACTTGAGTGGACTCCTCTAATTACTGGAGACTTAAACAATGTTGCATTCATAAGTGCAACATCAACCAGGCCCCCTTTGCCTTCAGTATTAAATCTGAATAATAATAAAATTAAATTGTTATCAGAAGACAGGATACCTAATGATTTTCCTTCTGACAAGATGGTAATTCCAACTCAGATAAAATTTAAATCTACTGATGGAATTGAAGTATATGCTACAAAATTTGAGAAAAAGGACAATAAAAAAAATAAGCCTGCTGTGATTTATATTCACGGAGGCCCACCAAGACAAATGTTATTAGGATGGCACTACTCATCTTATTACTCTAATGCATACGCTTTAAATCAATACTTAGCTAATAAAGGTTTTGTAGTTATCTCTGTTAATTATAGACTTGGAATTGGTTATGGATTTGAGTTCCATAATCCAGTCGATGGAGGTACCAAGGGTGCGTCAGAATATAGAGACGTGAAAGCTGCAGGTTTATGGCTCAATCAACAAAATAATATTGATAAAGATAGAATTTATGTTTATGGTGGAAGTTATGGAGGATATTTAACAGCTATGGCTCTTGGTAGAGATTCAGATTTATTTTCTGGTGGTGTAGATATACATGGAGTACACGATAGAACTTTATATGGATATTTAAACTCAATCAATTATGAGAAAGCCCCCGATTACGATTTAGCAAGAGAGACAGCCTGGAAATCTTCTCCTATCGCAGATATAGATACATGGAAATCTCCAGTATTAATCATTCACGCCGATGATGATAGAAATGTATACTTTAAACAGAGTACTGATTTAGTACAAAGATTAAGGAAGAAAAAAGTTTATATGGAGATTATGGTTATAGTTGATGATACTCATCATTTTATGATGTTTGAAAATCAAATGAAAGTAAATAAAGGTACTGCTGACTTTTTAATCAGATTGGCTGAAGGAAATATTAATTAGATTTAAGTGGGTCTTCTCTAACAATAATTTTATCTGTAAATTTTTTGCCGTTATTAAGTCGTATCTCAACATTATATATACCCTCATCTGCTTCAAAATTATCATATAGTTTGTAATCAAAAACTTTTACACCACCGGCATACATTCCGTAATCATCAAGAAAGCTTTTTCTTACTTTATTTAGATCAGTAAAAGATTTTTGATCAATAAAATTATATTTGTCAAGTCCTTTCTTATCAATAACAACACCCTTAAATTCTTTTTTTATTTTAATAAGATTATCTCTATACCTCAAAAACTCATCTTCTGTTCTCTCTAATTCAAAAGGCCAAACAAATCTGTTTATACCTGCCTTTATATTTAAACTTTTTCTAAAAATTGGTTCTTTAGAATTATCATCTACATTATTTTTTGAGATTATTAATTCACCTTTTGTATTACTAGTACTGAAAAAATTAATTAAAGTCCCGTATGGAGGATTTTCACCTCTAAACTCGAAAAAAGGTTGTTTTCTTCCTGTATTAATTTTTACCCATTTGGTAGAAATTCTTGTTGGTAGTAGGTTATCTTCTTTTTCATTTAAAAATCGCAAGGGTGAAATATCATCAAGAATCCAGATACTTCTTCCATGAGTACCAGCAACTAGATCTCCATCTCTAGGATGAATAACCAAGTCATGTATTGCAACAGTTGGAAGATTGCTACCAAGTTGTTCCCAGGTAGTTCCTCTATCATTACTGAAATAGACAGATTTTTCTGTACCAACAAAAAGTAAATTTTCATCTACATAATCTTCTTTTATTACATAAACTGAATAATCCTGGGGTAGATTGGATGATATATTACTCCATGTTTTCCCATAATCTTCTGTAATAAAAACATAAGGTTTATTATCATCAAATCTGTGGTTATCAAATGATACATATGCTCTTCCTTTTGAATGTTTTGACGCTTCAACCCTACTAACCCATATCTTCTCAGGAACACCATCAATATTATTTTTTACATTTTCCCATGAATCGCCATTGTTTCTTGTTACCTGAACATTTCCGTCATCTGTTCCAACCCATATTAATGTTGTATCTATAGGAGTATCACTAATTGTAATAATTGTAAAGTGATTTTCACCTCCAGTGTTACTATTAGTCAGGCCACCTCCATTCGAAGTATTTCTAAGTTTTTTATCATTTGTTGTCAGATCTGGACTTATTATTTTCCAGTTGTCTCCTCTGTCAAAAGACTGGAATAGATGATTTGATCCAAATAAGACTTTTTTTGAGTTATGGGATGAAATTATAAATGGACTACTCCAATTAAACCTAAACTGAGGAGGTAAAAGAGGTCTGTCAGGTCTCTCTCTAAAAAACCAATGTTCACCAGGGTCAATTGTATATCTATTTCTTGACTCATCATAATTATAATCAACAAAATCTTTAAAATTTGAAATAGTTTCAGGAGTAGGTGTAATAAATGAATATTCTCTTGTCTCAATATTTTGCCTTGCAACAAATCCAACGTGATTAACTGTGTATACAGTTTTCCAATCCTCAGGATCTATTTGGGTATGAAAACCATCTCCCTCTGCAATCCACGTACTATGCATATTTAAAATTCCTCTATACTCTCTGCTGTTACTTGGCGTGACCCAAAGACCATTATCTTGCAATCCTCCACCAACATAATATGGATCTCGCATATCAACACCAATTGCATAGTACTGACCAATAGCCATATTGTTGTGTGATAACCAACTTTGACCACCATCAATAGATAGTCTAGAACCCTGATCAGTTGCTAAATACATAATTTTATTATCATAAGGTGCAATCCACATGTCGTGGTCATCACCTCCATCTGTTCTCCATCTTCTCGGATAAAAACTTTTACCTCCGTCATTAGATATCATAAACCCTCTAGAAACAACGTAAATATTGTCTGGATCTATTGGATCAATCTCTATCTGTCCATGATAGAAAGGTCTTACTGCATGTTTTAATAAAAAATTCCAAGATTCACCTTCATCATATGAAATATAAACTCCTGTTCCTGGCTCATTTTCAGGAATATTTTCATCTGCCTCATATGCCATTACCATTATTTTAGGATTATTTAGATGGATTGATATATCTATCATCCCACTTTTTCCTCTGGCAAGACCCGTAGTAATTTTCTTCCAGTTTTTTCCTCCGTCTGTACTTTTGAATAGTCCACCTTGTTCTCCTCCACTCACAAAACTAGCAGGTTGTCTCAATCTGTGGTAAAATCCAGCAAACATAATATCTGGATTTTCTGGATGAAATATTATCTCTGTGCAACCTGTTTTTCCATCATTAGGCAGTCCACCCTCAACACGATTCCATGATGAACCTCCATCTTTAGTCATAAAAAGTCCTCTATCACCAGAATACCCCCACAAATGTCCTACTGCAGCAGCGTAAACAATATCTGGATTTTTAGGATGTATTTCAATTTCAGCAATTTGATGAGTGGATTCTAAGCCCATATTTTTAAAAGTCTTGCCACCGTCTACAGATTTGTAGATTCCATCACCCCACGCACTTGAGTTACGGTTTGCTGACTCACCTGTTCCTACCCATATAGTATTTAAATTATTTTGATCAAATTTTACAGAACCTATTGATCCAGCACCATAATTATCAAAAATACTCTCCCATGTTATACCTCCATTGTCAGATTTAAATACTCCTCCAGATGCTGAGGCAATTAAAACTTTTCTGTAATCTTTATTGCTAGCATCAATTGCAGCAATTCTTCCCATCATATTGGCTGGCCCAATATTTCTCCATTTTAAATCAGAAGAGATATCATTTTCTTGGGCTGAAACTTTGAATATTAGACTTAGAAGAGTTATGAGAAAAATGTTTTTAATTTTTTTTGCTTTCATGAGCTATTTAATCTAAAATAATTACCTTAAAACATAAATATATATATAAATAGAAGCTTAATTATTATTGATGATTAATAATATTTTTAAGGAGAGAAAAGAATCTGAATTTGAGAAGAAATATAATTTTATAACTCATTTTTTTGGCCTTATACTTAGTCTTATTGGAGTAAGTATTTTAATTTATAACTCTCTAGATTTCGATAATTCATCAATAAAAAACTTAATATGTTCATTGGTCTATGGTTCATCTCTAATCTTTATGTATCTGTCCTCAAGTTTATATCATTATTTAATTGACACTAGGTACTCCAATGTACTTCAAAAACTTGATCATGTAAGTATTTATTTTTTGATAGCAGGTTCTTATACACCACCAATAGTCATTTATTTAAATACAGAAGTAGGGGAGAATATACTATTGATAATCTGGTTTATGGCTATTATAGGAACTTTACATAAAATATTTTTCTTTAATTTATACAAAAACCTTTCCCTCGTATTTTATTTGATAATGGGCTGGCTAATAGTTATTGAATTTCAAAATATCCTAATTTATTTCTCAGAGTATCAGGTAAATCTGATGGTTTTGGGTGGTCTATTATATACTTTTGGAGCTGCTTTTTATTCTTTCAATAACCTCAAATACAATCACGTTATTTGGCATATTTTTGTACTTCTTGCATCAGCTTCACACTTCTTATTAATGATGTCTATTGTCTAGTCTCCTCTAACAAAATAGACACTGTTTCGGTTTGCATCATATTTTCTATTCATCATATCATTGTAAACTTGATTAGATTCAATTTTAAGTGTGTCTCCATTTATGCTTAGCACACTCTCAATATTTTCTCTGTATTTATAAAAAATTTGAATTTTATCCCCATCTAATTTAAAATCATAAAATCTTCTTTCACCATTTCTGAATGTCATTTCAATATAATTCCACTCATTAATATACATTTTTTTATCTCCAAAAAACCTACAGTGCGAAACTTGAAATCCAAGAGCGTCATTTTCAATACATACTCTCTCCCAATTACCAACCAGATCATCTAAAGGAATCTCATCTTTTACATTTACGATAGAAATCAATAAAATTATGAGATTTGAAATCAACTGATTGTGGTTTTTTTATAGTTATCAATTCTTATAAAATTAATATCATTATTAGATTCAATTTTATCATAGTCAGCGTATTTTATTTTTGCTAAATTAGAAACTAATCCTTTTGCCTTCTTTTCTTCATCATGTGTATTTATAGTTTTCTTTGGAGAAAGTTGTTTATAAAGTTCGTAAACATTTTCCATCCCAGGATTTACGTCTCCTCCCATAATTTTTGGTATTTTAAAATGTGTAAAAGTTGTAATTAGTAAACTAATATTTATGTCTTTAATAAGTTCTAATTGTTCATCACTTAGTACAAAACCGTGGGGTGCATAAAATATTGCCTCATTTTTATTATTTATTATCACAACAGCAAAGTAAATTGGATCAAGAATCTTATTTGGTCTCAAAGAAATGAATTCAAGTTTCTCAAATGTGGTTTTTTTATTTTCTTCCATTAATGTTATTTCTCTATTTGGGAACTGTTTTAATATTTTTTTATATGCTAATTCTGTTGCTATTATTGGCTTTTTATCTGAAATTTTTTTTAAAGTTTCAATGTGGCAGTGATCCTCATAATTTTGGGATATCATTAAAAATTTAAATTCTGGTAAATCCTCAATCTTAACAGGATCTTTAATATGCCATGCTTCATTTAGCCATTTAAAACCATCAATCTCTGATCCAATTAACCACGGATCTACAATAAAATTCACTGAATTAAAATCTATTGACCATGAAGAATCAAGATTAAGTCTTTTTACTGATAGCATAATGATATAATATTCACTAAATTATTGATATGATCAATTCAAAAATAAAGTTTTATTTAGTAATACCTTTATTTTTTTTTCAATTTAAAGGATATACGGATAAAATTACGTTGGGATTAAATACAGGATTTAATTTTTCCACCATCGTCAACTCAAATACTTCAGACCAATTCAATAATGGAAGGGGCTTTCTACCAGGCCTGGCATTTGGACTGAATACAGAGTATTTAATTAGAGATGATTACAGCCTATTATTTGAGATAAATTATTCAACAAAAGGTTTTACAATAAATCAAACTGGAGTAAGAGTAAAATCCTTCTATAAATACTTTGAAATACCTTTTAGACTGAAATATTATTCCTCTAAACAATTTGCGATAGAAGTAGGTCCTTACATAGGAATAGCTTTTAGAGAATATTTAAAAAACAACATCACTAAGTCTAAGGTTTATGGAAATATAGGTAGTAATTATGATGATAAGTTAAAGCCTCTAGACATTGGAGCTCAAGGTGGAATTTCCTATAACCAAAATAGTTTTAGTTTAGGCATATATATATCTTACGGAATATTAAATATTAGACCTGCTGGTGGTTTTGGAAGTTCAGTTAGAAATTTATCTACTCAGGTGCGTTTTAATTACATTTTCTCTAAATTGAAATCAAATGAAAAGAGTTTTTAGAGATAGTTTTAATGGAATTTTAGGAGGAGTGTGTTCAGGTTTAGGTGAATATTTTGAGATTGATCCTGTAATTTTTAGACTATTATTTATTGCCTTTTTCTTTATGTTTGGTGGGGGAATATTTATTTATCTAATTGCCTGGTTGATTATACCTGATAGATATTAATCAATTTTTTCTAGAAGAAGGTAAACCATGCCTAATGTTCCATCAATAAAATTACCTACTCTAATATTTTCATTAGGGCTGTGCTGATTATTATCTTTATTTACAGAGGGATATGTTAAAGCTGGAACATTTAATGTTGTCACAAATGGAGAAATCGGTATTGAACCACCTGATGTTCTTTTCTTAATAGGATCTTCATTAAATGCTTTTTTCAACGCTTTGGATGCCCAATTTCCAATAGGTGAATTAATCTCAGTCCTGTACGCTAGGTAACTTACTTTTGAGTCAAACCTAATTATATTTTTTTTGGTTAGCCTTTCTTCATCTGAAGGATCTCTATTTTCAATAACATATGCACCCTCCTTAATTATATGATTCTTTATTAAGTTTAATAACCTCTCTGGATTACTTTCTTTTACAAGCCTTACATCAATTTCAGCAATTGCCATGTCTGGTACTATTGTTCTAACCTCTTTTCTAACCCAACCTGATTGTAATCCCCTAACATTTAAAGATGGATACTGTATTGCTTCCTGATAATTTTCTCCTACTTTATCAGCCGATGCTACCATTAGTTCTTTTTTTATTTGATCCTCATCGTCTGGAACTGCATCCATTACTAATTTAATTTCATCGCTAAAGGTTACTCCATCATAGAATCCAGGAATTACAACTCTACCATCATAATCCTTCATTGACGAAAGAATTTTTGATAAATTCATTGCTGGATTTGGTGCATAATTACCAAAATGTCCACTATGTTGTGGTTTAATTGGTCCAAATGAGGTTAGTGTGATTCTACTAATACCTCTCGCTCCAAATGTTAAGGTTGGTTTATTCGAAGGGTGTCTTGGTCCATCAATTATCAAAAGAAAATCAGACTTAAGTTTTTCTTTGTGAAGAGATACTGCACTAACAACTGTTGGTGAACCCATTTCCTCCTGAAAATCAATGATCAATTTTATATTGAATTTAGGTTCCTTATTTAGCTTTTCAAGAACCTCTAATGCATTAACCAACATCATAGGAGGTCCTTTATCGTCACTAGTTGATCTACCAAAAATTCTCCAATCTGGATTTGGATTGTTTTTGATTTTATCTCTTTCTATTTCTACCCACTTACCATCAACATTTTCAGAAAGTATGGGAATAAATGGGTTTTCTTGGTTCCACTTACTAGGGTCAACGGGTTGACCATCCATATGAAAATAAATCAGAACAGTTTTATAATTTTTTGATATAAACTTGTTTGCAATTAATAGCGGATGATTTGGCATCATTGGGCTAGTACTTTCGGCCATTACCCTTTCAACATCAAAACCAAGTTCTGTAAATGTTTCCTCACACCATATTATATTTTTTTCAATGTTTGGGGTATCATATCCGTCATTAGGTATTGATAGCATCTCAAAAAATCTATCCCAATTATTCTGAATTGTAGAATAAGTTGTCTTTTTAATCTTTTCATCACTTTGTGATAAAAGTAAATTTGGTATTAGAAGGCATGCGATTAAAAATAATTTATTCATCATCTATTTTTTTTGATCTCTTATAAATTTTTCCTGATGGTTTAATTTTTGTTGTGTTTTTTCTCCTTGCTATCTGAGCTAATTGACCTTTTGATTGTTCTTTATTTTTTTTCACTTAGAGGGCTAATTTTTTTCTTAAATACTGATTCCTTACAGATTTACCATTTTCGAAATATTGAATTGTTAATGTATCAGCATTAATATAAAATGAACTCTCTACTGAGCTTCCATTTTCAAGTTCTATTTCAATAAAATTTTCATTTTTTTTATACCTATAACTCTTTGTTTGATTTTCAATTATCTCTGTTAGTAATCCATTATTATCAAACTTAAGATATTTTACCACATCAACATCAGTAGATTTCCAAAGACCGGAGAGATTTTTTTCTGAGTTAATACTAAAGAAGAACAATATTAAAATTGATGTTAAAAAATTTTTCATATGTAATTTTTAATATATAAAATTTAATTTTATTTAAAGATATTAACATAGTTATATTTTATCTATTTTTAGTTTTAATAATAAATTATCAACTAATTATTTAATTGAACACCAACTTATTTTAATATGAAAAACTTTTTAAGAACAAGAGGATATTTTAATTTTCAAAATCTAACTTTTTTAGGTTTAATAATTTTATCATATCAAAATTATGAGACAAGAAATAAACTAAATGATATAGTTTCAAGATTAGAGTATACCTCTTTTGAATTAGAAGAAATTAAAAAAGAAACTAGAGAGGCAACCAAATATGCTAAATCAGCAAATACTATGGCTTTTTCTATTTTCTCCGCAGTTGAAGAAAAAAAATAAATTTCTTGTAGATGAGATTAATAGTAATACTTTCTTTCCTATTTATAAGTAATAACTCTTTTAGTCAAAAAATATACTCAACAAAATATAAATCACAGGCTGACATTAATGTCTTTGTTACGGAATTTAAATCGCAGGCTGACCTGTTAGTATTTAGAGTTGATTATATCTCTCAGGCAAAACAAAATAATGGTTTATGGTTTTTTGTTGATTACAAGTCAAGATCAGATAAGAAAATTTTTTTTTCTGATTACAAATCACAAGCTGATCTAAATATTTTTTTTGTAGACTATAAATCTCAAGCAGGGTGGAGAAATAATTCTAAAAAGTACCTTCTTTACTAGTCGTTTATTTCATACTCTGCATAAATTTTAGCTTGTTCAAGATTTTTACTTATGTCGTTTATAAGTCTAGAATAATTATTTACATATATTTCAGCTCTAGTTAACAATCCAAAAAAATCATCAGAATAATAATATTCCTCATTGAATTGATAATTAGTAAGTTGTTTTATTCCATATATTTCACCTTCCATATTATTTTGATCAATATCTATTCTGAATTTAGAATAAATTTGATTTAAGAAATCAATTGAAAAGTTGTCAATAAGTATTGAGATAGCATTATTTCTATCATTTTGATGATTATAAATCTTTAGTAATAAAAGTTTTAATTCCTGTTTTTCAATAAGTTCGAAGCTTCCCGTAGCTATTAACTGGTTAAAGATTCCTTTTTGGGCAAAGTAGGAGTAGGAAACATTCGTTTCAGTGAGCTTATCAATTATCTGTTTTTCAGTTAGAATATTTTTTCTTGAGGAAATATCACCTTGGATTTCATTGATTATTTTTGAGGATCTATTCATCTCTGATTTTATGTAATCAAGTTGTTTTAGATCTTCATCAATTGTATTTATTAAATCAGTAATTAATTTATTTTTATTTGAATTTTTTTCAGCTAAGTCTCGTCTGCCTTCTATATAAAAAGACAAAATTATACTGAAAAGTATAACTAACGATTCTACAGCATAATTTTTGATTTTTTTATCCAATTTGTCTAAATGCTTATGGATAAAGATATAAAATAATTTCTTGGCAAACCTGGATAATAAAATCTAGGGTCTCTACCACCGAATCCTCTTGCATTAATAACAATACCAGATGCATATCTAGTGTCAAATAAATTGTTAATACCTGTTGATATATTGATTCCTAAATTTTTTATAGAATAGAGTCTCGATAATTTTAAATCAATTACGGAGTAAGAATCTGTAAATAATTCGTTTGAATCGTTCATAGGTATTTTCCCTACATTTTGAAATGAAATTTGTGCTAAATAATTTTTTAGATTAATCATAATTTTAGAGTATATAGTATGGGAAGGTACACCTGTTAATTTATTTTGAGAGTAGTCAGTCCCTCTATTATTAAAATCTTTGAAGATATACCAATACTTAGAAAAATTATTTGATGAAGTAATAGTTAAGTTTTTACCTCGAAATAGAGGAAAATTTATTGTTGCTTCCAAGCCAGGATGAGTTGTTCTACCCGCATTTACCCCTGTAAAAGTATCAAAGCTTGTTCTTTGTGCTACTAAAAGATTCTTGATATCCATAAAATAAAGGCCGAGATTATATGAAAGAGAATTATCATTTGTTGACCCTATAATCCCAACCTCATAATTCCAGCCAGTTTCTGGTTTAATATCTGGATTTACTATACCATTCTCATCAAGAGTCTCATCTATATTAGGAGAAGAAAAACCATGACTTATATTTCCAAATATTGAGATTTTATCCAAATTGTGATTATAGGATATTCTTGGTGATATAATAGTTTTTGTGTTATAGCTTAATGATGTTGATTCAGTCTCATCAACCCAGTCGTAATTAATTTTATTTGATCCAATTCCAATAGTCAAAAAAGAATTTTTAAATGACTTATCTAACTGCAGAAAGTAATTATAGTTTTTTCTGTTTTGAGTTTGCTGAGATATTATCGATTGATTATTGCTTCCATATTCATCCCAAGTGCTAAATAGATAATTTTCGTCAGAATATTCAAGTCCGTAACTAAAGTCAAAAGAATTTAACGGAAATTTTCCAATATGTCTAAATCCATATGAATCACTCTCCTCAATCAAGTAATTAAATGGCCTATTCTCATCATTGTTAAATGTCTTGTAAAAAAGAGTAGTACTTGATGAGTATTTATTTTTTTTCGAATTAAATGTTAAACCAGTTAATGATCTATTGTAATCCTCTCCTCCTTCTACGTTTCTCCACGAAAATGCTGCATTAGAAGGGTTATTTATAAAATTTTCTAAACTGAGAGAAGAGGGTATAAGTGCATCTGCTGAATTATAAAAGTGAATGAGGTCTATTACGTAATCTTCATTAATCTCATAATTCACACTGGCAAAAAACCTATTGTTATCATAAGTATTATTATCCCTGTAACCATCACTTTTTAGTTTTTCAAAATTAAGGAGCAAGTTTAATCTATTGATCTTTCTTGATACAGAGATGCTATTTTGATAAGTATTAAAAGATTTAAGGATTGATTTAACTTTAACTGTTTTTTCAAAATTTTTTGAGGTTTTAAGTATAATATTACCACCAAGACCAGAACCATAGATACTTGAATTTGGACCCTTATTTATCTCAATTTGATCAAATATGTCAATTCCAAAATCTTCAATGGTTGTTTCTCCAACCCCATTTGAAAGTGGGATATTATTTAAATATGATTTTATCTTATTTGTTGAGTATGGGGATCTTGATCCCATACCTCTGATTGTAATTCGATTCGTATTATATCCAGCAGAATGGGAGTATACTCCAGTTACCTGATTAAGAGAGTTAATTAAAAATTCACCCTCATTTTTTCTAAATTCAATATCATCAATTATCGATGTTGACGTATTATTGTCTTTTAATTTTTTTGAATAAAAATTTGAATTTATTACTATATCATCAAGGATAAATCCTTTGTGTGTAAGTTTTATTTCAATACTTTGAGATTTGCTCAATCTTACATTTTTTGGGTAATATCTAAAATCGTTGATAAATAAATCAATAGGTAACAAATCATTCTCGAGAACTATTTCCCCGTCCTTGTTACTGTAAAAAACTTCTTCTTCATTTTCTACTTTTATATTTTCTAGGGGTTTCCCATCAATATTATCTAGAATTCTAACACTAACGGTTTGTGAGAATGTTGTAAAAGTATAAGTTATGAGGAATAAATTAAGTAGTATTTTTTTCATCAATAAAATATATATAGGATTATTAAAACAATTGAAATAATACCTATTATATACTTAAATGATCTAAAAATGTTTAGAAGTAGTTTATCTTCTGTCATACTTGCAAAAGCACCAAGGGAGAAATATATCATCCACATGACAAAAAATATTATACCAAGATTAATTAAACTTAACCCCATTCATAAATTTAATTATTTTCAATCTTTTTTTATTAATAAAGTAATAACTCTTAAATTCATACATTAAAATCAATTAGATGCAAAAGAAGCTTTTTTATTTTCTGATCATATTGTTATCAGCTTGTTCTAGCAATATTAGTGTTAATGAGATTACTAATTCAGATAATATTGCCTATTACAATAATAAAGTTTTTACTGGCACAGCTGTTGATATTGATGAAAATGATAAAGTAAGAGTAAAAGTTACATATAAAGATGGTATTAAAATCTTGACCGAACTATTTTACCCATCAGGAAATATGCAGAGTGAATGGAAATATGGTGTAAGCCAAATATCAGTCAAAAGATTTTATAAAAGTGGTAAAATTGAAAGTGAAGAAACCTTTGACAAAAAACTTGTGAGAAATGGCGAGTCAAAGTCTTATTATAAAAATGGACGTTTAAAGAGAAAATGGAATTTTAAAAATGGAGTTAGAGATGGTTTACAACAAAATTATTATGGTGACGGAACACTTTCAGATGAAACGGAAACCACAGAGGGTATACAAAACGGATATATGAGAATATACTCAAGAGATGGTAAATTAGAAAAGGAAGTATATTATAAAAATGGAATTCAGGTCAGTATCTAATGTTACTTTGATACTGTCAGAACGTCGTCTTCAAGTACAGCTGTAAATGAAATTAAATCCCCAGTGCCTCCCGGAGCACTAAGTACTGAACCTTGGTTATTAAATGTTGCACCATGACAGCCACATCTAAAATTATTATTTGAATAACCCCAACTAGTTCTACATCCAGCATGAGGACATGAACTGTTAAATGCTCGAATTATATTTTGACCTACATTTACCAGCAACATGCCTCCTTGATCAAATCTTTTCCATCCGCCAACTGATTTAAGTGCAGTAAATGAAGAATGGGTAAGGTCGAAAGTGTAGACGTCGCCATCAACTGTGAACCCAACACCTGTTTCACCACCTGTCTCATCAGGAGGTAAAGTTGGATCAACATTTTCTTCACTTGTACTACAACTTACTAAGAATGAGGTTCCTAGTGAAGCAAATAAAGCAGTTGAACCTGCATTTTTAAGGAACTTTCTTCTTTTGTTTTTATTAGTAATATTCACAAAAATACAAACGACATAATTGGTATAATTGTTTTACAGATTAATTAGATATTGAAATTTTATAAATACTTGAGAACTATTTGTCTCATATCTATTCTCTTTAAGAAAGTTCTGATTTCCACCAACATAGAATATTGTAAAGGGGTTGGGAACCCACTCAAATAATGGTTGAAAAAACAATGAATTGTTGAAATTATTCAATTCTGAAGTAAGTCTTAACGCTAGAGATTTTGTGAACTGGTATTTTGTACCTAATCTGTATAAAATGCCGTTAAAATAATATGTATTGTCAGCAATATTTTTAAGTCGAGACTTATTGATGGAATTAGATATTGAGAAGTTATTATTTATCTGAAGAGTTAGGTCCAAATATAAGTCATACTCTTTTCCTATTGCAGGATTTTCTGAGTTAAACGCTATATCCTTTCCGAATCTTAAATTTGATGTAAATGAAAAAAATTCAGTTGGACTTGTAGTAAAATTTAATCTATTAGTCCCGTAATGTTTATAGTTAACTCCTAAGTAGTTTGTAATAAAATCGTAATCGTAATAATATGAAAATTCTGTATTTCCCTTAAAATCTGCTCTGATACTACCATCTAATGACATAACATCAAGGTTATTGTTAAAATCATATAATATATCTTTCTTTACGATAAAAGTCATTTTCTTTAAAAATCCTTCATTCCAAAATTTATTATGTGACTGTAATAGAGTAATCCATTTTCTATCGTTCTTTACAGCAAAACCTACGTCTGCTCTATAATTTGGATCGATGTGTTTATATGCTATATACGTTGTCCAATTTTCAGTTCTTCTTGTTAAAGCCAACGATATTCCATTACCTCTAAATTTTTCACCATCAAGCTTAACAGTATTTTCTCCAAAATAATCATCTGATTCAATCCAATCCCTATTGGGTTCACGATTAAAATTTTTGAGTATATCAAATGCAAATCTTAAGGTGTTTGATATCTGGATGAGACCATCTAGTCCAAATAAATTTCCATATCCACCCCCATTGTAAACTCGACTTGAAGACATAATTCCTATTTTTGATCCATTTCCCAGTAAATGCTGGTATCTGAAAATATTTACTAAACTTTTTCCTCCTTCTCCAAAGTAAGATTTATCATTTCCTGCAATGAGATAGGGAGAATTCCTATCTATTGAAGATAAGAATAAGATTCTTGAATTTTTTCCTTGATTCAACATTTTGAGAGCATATATTGGATCATTAATTGATCTTGAATAAAATGGTTGTAGATCATTAGAGTTAAGCCTTAAGATATCAACACCATTATTGAAAAAAGGTCTTTTCTCGGGGTAACTTAATGACACTGTAGAGTTAGCATCAATTTGTGTAACATCTGCCTCTACCTGTGAGAAATCAGGATTTACGGTTAATTCTAATGATAAACTTTTGGTTAATTCTGCATTTACTCCAATTCCAATATTGGGTTTAATCTTTTGGTAATCAATAGAATTGGATTTATCATTTCTAGCTCCTGTAAGACTTGAAGATATATATGGTAATAGATCAAGTTTTTTATCGATTTTAATTTTATCGAAAAAAATGAAGTCATCAAGTTGACAGGTTTGACAGGAATTATCTCTATCTACTTTAGATGTCTGAATAAAATAATCAAGATATCTTCTAACAAAACTAAATTTCCATTCTTGATTTTTGCCACTAGGAAATGGTATTGATGAGAAAGGTATTTTTAATTCTACAAAATATTCATTTTCCCCAACTGTACCAGCAGATTCATATTCTAAATCATAGGCGAAGTCATATCTTTGCTCCTCACTTATAGTATTTAGAACTCTAACGTCAATTTGTGATCCAAGAGGATTTGAACCCATAAAAATATTGTTTCTTCCATCACCATACGGATCTAAACTTATACCAATTAAATCATCACTAAATGCCCCTAAGTCATCTCTTTTTCTTAATGCAGCTCTGACTTCTTCATTTGTTTTAGCATGAAAAGCTACATATAGATTCTTCTCGGAATATTGTATAAAGCCAACTGTTTCTACTATAGGTTTTATATTATAACCTGGTTCTATTTCATTATCCAAATTTAATTTTTCACTGCTTTCCCATTCACCTTTATCTAGAATACCATCAAGATTAATTTGTTCATCTTTTATAAATGGGACGTCAACAACTCTTTGGGAGAAACTAATATTTGTAATAAAAAATAGTAATGAGATTAAGAATAGACCGTTTTTCATATTGAAAAAATATCTGCTAAACTAATCAATCCATAAAAGGATACCTATAATCTTTAGGTGTATTATAAACCTCTTTGATTGTTCTTGGAGAAACCCATCTCAATAAATTAAGATAAGAGCCAGCCTTATCATTAGTTCCAGATGCTCTGCCACCCCCAAATGGTTGCTGACCTACAACAGCCCCTGTTGGCTTATCATTTATATAAAAATTACCTGCTGCATATTCTAATACCCTGTTTGCTAGGTCAATCGCAATTTGTTCTTTTGCAAATACAGCTCCGGTAAGAGCATATGGGGAGGTGTTATCTACAAGCTTTAACGTTTCCTCATACTTTTCATCTTCATATATATAAATACATGTTACTGGACCAAAAATTTCTTCTTCCATTAATTTATTATTAGGATTTTTAGTAATAAAAACAGTTGGATCGATAAAATAGCCTTTACTGTCATCATAATTTCCTCCAACTAATAGTTCAAGATCTGAGTCTTTTTTAGCATCGTCAATATATGAGGTTATCTTTTTAAAGGCTTTCTCCTCTATAACTGCATTCATGAAATTACTAAAATCTTCAGGGTCACCAACCTTAATGTCTTTTATATCTTGAATTAAATTCTTTTTAACATCGCCCCATATAGATTTTGCTAGATAAATTCTAGATGGTGCACTACACTTCTGGCCTTGAAATTCAAAACATCCTCTAATTATTGCAGTTGAAACTTCTTTTGCATTAGCAGATTTGTGAGCTATTATAAAATCTTTTCCACCAGTTTCACCAACTATCCTTGGGTAGGATTTATATCTGTCAACATTATTACCAATTTCTTTCCACAAATTTTTAAAGACCGCTGTACTTCCAGTAAAGTGGAGTCCAGCAAATTCTTTGTGTTTGAAAATTATATCTCCTGCAACGGGACCATCTACATAGATAATATTTATTACACCATCAGGTAGGCCAGCTTCCTTGAAAACTTCCATTATTATGTTTGCAGAATATATTTGAGGATATGCAGGTTTCCATACTACTGTGTTACCCATAAGAGCAGGACTTGCGCAAAGATTTCCAGCAATTGAGGTGAAGTTAAATGGACTGATAGCAAATACAAATCCTTCAAGAGGTCTGTAATCAAGTCTATTCCACATACCATCTGACGATTCAGGCTGATTTTTATAAATCTCTTCCATGTAAGATGCATTGAAGTTTAGAAAGTCAATAAATTCACAAGCTGCATCAATTTCTGCTTGAAAAACATTTTTTGACTGACCAAGCATCGTTGAACCATTAATTTTAGATCTGTATGGACCAGCAATAAGTTCAGCAGCTTTTAGAAAAATTGATGCTCTAGACTGCCATGACATAGATCCCCATTCCTTTTTAGCCTTAAGAGCTGCATCAATTGCCATTTTTACATGTGACTCATCTCCCTCATTAAATGTCCCAAGTTTTAATTTATGGTTATGAGGTGCTCTAATTTCAATTTTTTTACTTGTTTTAACTTCTTTTCCATTAATGATCATTGGTATGTCCACCTGATTTTTTTTCATCTCTTGGATCGTATTCAAGAGTTCTTTCTTTTCAATTGATCCATCTCTAAAATCTTTTACTGGTTCGTTTATTGGAATAGGTATCTCAAAAAATGCATTACTCATAACATTATGTATTTATTTTTATCTCCAGGATTTTAATTCTATTTTATTTACTGCTAACTCTCTGTTGTTAAACATTATATCATAGGTTTCAAGGTCTTCTTTAAGTTGTAAATCTTTATCTAAATATTCAAATATTTGATCAATTATATCAAGAGCTTCCTCCCTTAATGAATAAAATATGAATTGGTCATGATTTCTAAAATTTAATAATCCAGAATTTTTAAGGTAATTAACATGTCTAGATGTTTTGGTTTGGGTAAAGTTTAAAATTATTTCTAAATCTGTAATAGTAGCTTCTTTTCTGTTTGAAAGAATATTAAGAATTCTTATTCTTGATTCATCAGAAAAAGACTTAAAAACTGTCTTACCGTATTCAATATTAAATTTTTTTAACCTCATATCAAGTTAAATATTGTTATATCTATACATTCTAAACAAAAAAAAAATATTTATTAAGTAATTTAGCATGTATTTTAGGTTTTACATTTTTTTATGATTAAAAAAATAACACACATAGTTACAATTCTGTTGCTTTTAATTGTTGGGTATAACAACAACAGTTGTGCGCAAGGACAAAAAAAAATAATACAGCTTTCTGGTGTTGTAGTTGGTCAGGATAGTATATCAGGTGTAGGGGGAGTCCACATTTATGTTCCTGCAGCAGGAAGAGGAACAACCTCGAATCCCTATGGTTATTTTGCAATGCCAGTAATACAGGGAGATAGTATAATTGTAAGTGCTATTGGATACCAAAAACAAAACTTTATTATGCCCGGAGACAAGGGTGAGTCGGTAACTTTATTCATTGAACTAAAACCTGATACAACAATTTTACCAGAACTTGAGATTTTTCCATATCCAACCGAGGATCTATTTAAGAAAGCTGTTCTGGCAATTGAATTGCCAAATAGAAGAGATCTTGATAATCTTGACAGGTCATTGGATAAAGACTTACTCAGAAGGATGTATAGCAATGAACCAATGAGTGCTAATATGAATTATAAGTACTTCATGGATCAACAAATGTTATCAACTTCAACAAAGTTTCAACTACCATCGAATCCTTTACTTAATCCTTTTGCATGGGTAAAGTTTATTAAGGCAATTAAAAACGGAGATTTTAAGAAAAAAGATTAATTGCAATTAATATTTATTAACTCTGGATCAATTGAGTTAACATCTATACTTTTTGCATTCATCCAATCCATACATGCCGAGTTTATCAATCCCAAATCGTATTTTATAGAACCACGATTTATTAAATAATTAACATTATTAGGATCATATTTAAGAGCCAAATTTAAATTTTGGAGTGCTTCTTCGCTTTTTTCAAGTAAAAAGTAGGATAGGCCCATTTCAAAATAAATTATACTTTTTGAAAACTTTCCTGATAATGCTTTTTCATACATTTTTATGGCGTTCTGATTATCATTTACCATTGAATACGATTGTCCAAGATAGAAATAGTTTTTAAATTTTTTTTTATTTTTCATCTCTTCAAGAAAGAGATTTATAGCAGTTTCATAATCTCCCTTTTTATAAAATTTTATGCCTTTTTTTGAATTATGAAATAACTCAGTATTTAACAATAGTGATAAAATAAATAGTGTTTTCATTGTAGCCCCGACAAGAATCGAACTTGTATCTAAAGTTTAGGAAACTTCTATTCTATCCATTGAACTACAGGGCCATTAAGTAAAATTATATTTCATTTGATAAATAATTATTAATAAACAATATAATTGTTAGTTTTAAGGTTTATTAAAATGGCAGAAGAATACAAGAAAAGACAAGAAGAGATTCAAAGATTAGTTTCAGATTTCGAATTAAAAGTTAAGGAAAATTTAGATTTTTACTATGACTCGGAGACATACGAGAAGATCATAAAGTGGTATATTGATAACCATAAATTTAAATTAGGGTTGAAGGCAGTAAATATTGCCCTTTCTCAACATAATTTTTCCTCTGACCTTTTAATACAAAGAGCTAATATTCTGATTGCTCTTCAAAACTTTTCAGATTCTTTATTGTCTTTAGAGAGAGCATACTCCCTAAACCCTAAGGATGAAAATATTTTTATTCTAATTGGTCAGGTGAAAATAATTTTAGGAGATTCAACTGGTGCAATAAAAATCCTGAAAAAAGCTCTTGACATATCTGACAACAAAGATGAAATATATTATCAAATTGGGTTAGCTTACCAAGCTGACAAGAAATTTAAAAAAGCTTCTAAATATTTTAAAAAAGCCATCGAGTGTAATCTAAATCATGAAAATGCTCTCTATGACCTTGCCTATTGCCTTGAAATAACTGGAGAGCTTGAAAATAGCATCGAGTATTATAAAAAATTTATTGATGAAGATCCATATTCAGAATATGCATGGTTCAATTTGGGTAATATATATATGAAACTTGATCAATTTGAAAATGCTGTCGAAGCATTTGAATTTTCAATTGCCATTGATGAAGAATATTCAAGTGCTTACATAAATATATCAGAGGCATTGATTAAACTTGAGAAATTTGATCAAGCAAAAAAGTATCTTGACAGATCACTCAGCCTGGATGGTCCGTCTCCTGAAATTTACTCATGTTTAGGAAACGTTAATTTCTACCTTGAAGATTATTCTACATCAATAAGCTTCTATCAAAAATCTATAAAAATTGATCAAATGTTCAAAGAATCCTATTTTGGATTAGGAAGAAGTCTTTCTAAACTTGACAAGTGGTTTGAAGCTATTCATTTTTTCAAGAAAGCATATAAAATTGATAATAAAAATATTGAGTATGTTAAGTCTTTGGCGTATGCCGAGTTTAAGGTAGGAAATTTAGTTTCTAGTATAGATTTATATTCTAAAGCTGTCGAAATGCAGCCAGATGATTATAAGTTATCTCTTGATTTTTCCTTAATATATTATGAAAGTGGTGATATTGACAAAGCCATTGATATAATTGATCAAGCAATTGAAGAGTCACCAGGTGAATCTTTGCTCTACTACAGGCTTGTAATTTATTTGATGGACGCCGGAAGATATAAAGAGTCAATAAATGTCCTTGAGAGTGCTTTATCTTTAAACTTTGATAATCACGATGTTCTTTTTGATTTTGTGCCAAACTTTGAGAGTCAATCAGCTCTTATAAGGGTTATAAATCAATTTAAAAATAGCGGTAACAGATGAATTTTAATTTAAAAAATTTACCTAAAAGAGAGAAAAAACCAAGATCGAAAGGTATAACTATGGTAATTGACAAAGGATCAAGCATTCAACAATGTAAGAACTTGATTGAGTCTAGTTCAGAATATTTTGATGTAATTAAGTTTGGTTGGACTACCTCAAACTTCATGAATAATCTTAAGAAGAAGATTAAACTTTTTAAAGATGCTGACATAAACGTTTATTTTGGGGGCACATTATTTGAAGCTTTTGCTATTAGAAGTCAAATTGATGACTACATTTCAATTTTAAAAGAGTATGATCTAAATCTTGCAGAAGTCTCTGATGGTTCGATATCAATTCCTCACAAAAAAAAATGTGAATACATTGAAAAGCTTTCAAAACATGTTACAGTATTTTCAGAAATAGGGTCAAAAGATGAAAAAAAAATTATTCCACCTTATAAATGGATAAGACAGATGAAAGCTGAACTCAATGCGGGCTCAAAGAAAGTAATTGGAGAAGCTAGAGAATCAGGTAGTGTTGGTCTATTTAGATCATCAGGTGAGGTAAGACAGGGATTAGTAGAGGAAATTTTAACTGAGATACCTACTGAGAAGATTATTTGGGAGGCACCCTTAAAAGCTCAACAAGTTTGGTTCGTAAAATTGTTAGGCCCTAATGTTAATCTTGGAAATATTTCTGGAAATGAAGTTATCTCTCTGGAGACAATTAGGGTTGGTTTAAGAGGCGACACATTTAATGATTTCTTATAAATTATTTAATAAAATTTCCTTTTATAATTTTTTAAAAGGTATGGCCATGGGCGTTTCTGATTTGATTCCAGGAATATCTGGTGGTACAGTGGCGTTACTTTTAGGTATATATGATGACTTTATTAATTCTATTAAATCATTTAATTTAAGATCTATCAACTATTTATTTACTTTAAATTTTAAAAAATTAAGTCAACAATTAAACTTGCCTTTTCTGATTCCTGTTCTAATAGGTATTTTGTTTTCAATTATTTCTTTTTCTTTTTTAGTTGATTTTCTTCTTGAAAATTTTAGAGTTGTACTCTTCTCATTTTTTTTTGGATTGATATTTTTTTCTTCATTGAAGATAATTTACAATTTAAGACCCTCAGTATTTTATGATTTTTTATTTATAGCAATTGGTTCATTAATAGGATATTTTATCTCATTGATTGATCCAATTGGGATAGGTGAAGGTTATTTCTCTGTATTTATTTCTGGCTTGATAGCAATTACAGCAATGTTATTACCAGGTATATCAGGAAGTTATATTCTTTTAATTCTTGGAAAATATGACTACATAATAAATTCACTCACAAATTTTTATTTTGATATAATTTTAATTTTTTTATCTGGTGCTATAACTGGTGTTATCATTTTTTCGAGAGTTATAAGTTTATTATTAAAAAGGTATTATAGAAATACAGTTTTTACATTATCGGGTTTGATGTTAGGTGCCTTAAACAAAATGTGGCCTTGGCAATTTGATGGAAGAAATTATTTACCAAACGATTTTTCTAAGTCCTTAGGTATTGAAAATTATATGGAGCTTTCAATTATATTTATATTAATTTCATTTATTTTATCATATTCTTTAAAGCCTATTAAATGAAAGTTTTTGGATTAATTGGATACCCACTAGGTCATTCTTTTTCAAAAGATTACTTTACCAAAAAGTTTTCTCGAGAGAAAATTACAGACAGCATTTATAAAAATTTTGAAATGGCATCATTAGATTCTTTTACTGAGACAATAAAAGAAGAAAAAAATTTAATAGGGCTTAATGTTACCATTCCTTACAAAGAAAATATTATAAGGTATTTGGATAAAGTTGACAATGTTGCCAAAGAAATTGGTTCAGTAAATGTCATAAAAGTAATTGACAATAAATTAATAGGTTTTAATTCAGATTACTTGGGTTTCAAAATTTCACTTGAAAAATGGCTGCCAAATATAAATTTTAATGCTTTAGTTTTAGGTTCAGGCGGAAGCTCTAATGCTATATGCTATGCATTAAAAAAATTAAATATTAATTATAAAATTGTATCGACCTCAAACCCATCATATTTTTCATATGAAGATATTAGAAATGAAGCAATATATTCTAAGTATAAATTAATTATTAATACTACTCCTCTTGGCATGTCACCAAACATAGATTCTTTCCCTAATATTCAATATAAGTTTTTAAATAGTAATAGTTATTTGTATGATTTAGTATACAATCCAAAACAAACAAAATTCTTATCTAAAGGAAAAAAGAATAATTCGTATACAAAAAATGGACTTGAGATGTTAGAGACTCAGGCCAAAATATCTTGGGATATTTGGAATAAATAATTATAAATTGGATTTTAAATTAACTGCAGATTTTAAACCAACAGGAGATCAACCTCAAGCAATAGAATCTCTACTTAATGGTTTAGAGAATAACGAAACACATCAGGTTTTATTAGGTGTTACAGGGTCAGGGAAAACCTTTACTATGGCTAACGTAATTAACACAGCAAATAAGCCATCTCTTATTATTTGTCATAATAAAACACTTGCAGCACAATTATATGGGGAGTTAAAAAGTTTTTTTCCAGATAATAAAGTTGAATATTTTATTTCGTATTATGATTATTATCAACCAGAGGCTTATATACCAACTACAAATGTTTATATAGAGAAGGATTTGTCAATTAATGAGCAAATAGAAAAATTAAGATTAAGTGCAACTTCCTCATTACTATCTGGTAGGTCAGATGTAATCGTTGTCGCGTCAGTATCTTGTATTTATGGTATTGGTAATCCTGATGACTTTGGTAAGAATGTAGTTCAAATAAAAGTTGGAGATGAGATTAAGTTAAAAAATCTATTATATGATCTTGTTGATATATTATATGAAAGATCATATGAGGAGGATTTCAAAAGAGGTTCTTTTAGGTTAAAGGGTGATACAGTCGATGTCTATCTTGCTTATGACGATTATATTGTTCGAATTATTTTTTGGGGTAATGAAATAGAGTCTATACACAAAGTAGATCCTTTAACTGGTAAAATTATTTCTGAGGAAGATAAAATTCAGATATACCCTGCAAATCTATTTGTTACTTCTAAAGATGTGATCGATATTGCAATAAAGGAAATTAGCAATGACCTGGAAAAGCAGATAAACTTTTTTGAGTCAGAGGGAAAGTTTAGTGAGGCAAAAAGAATAAAAGAAAGAACAGAATTTGATATTGAGATGATTAGTGAGATGGGTTACTGTTCTGGAGTAGAGAACTACTCAAGATATTTTGACAGAAGAAATCCAGGGAAAAGACCATTCTGCTTATTTGATTATTTTCCAGATGATTTTTTATTATTTATTGATGAGAGCCATGTCACAATACCCCAAATTAGAGCTATGTGGGGAGGAGATAGGTCCAGAAAAATGAATCTAGTTGATTACGGATTTAGATTACCATCAGCACTTGACAACAGACCTTTAAATTTTGAGGAATTTGAGTCTCTAATTAATAAAGTTATTTTTATAGGTGCTACACCTTCTGATTACGAGTTAACATGTTCAGGTGGTTCAATTGTTGAACAAATAATTAGGCCAACTGGTCTTCTTGACCCACCTATTGATGTTCGTAAATCAGATAATCAGATAGATGATATAATAGATGAGATACAAAAAAGAATTGAAAAAGAAGAGAGAGTATTAATAACTACCTTAACTAAAAGGATGTCTGAGGAATTGACCAAATATCTAGATAAAAGTGGAATAAAAACAAAATATATACATTCAGAGATAGACTCATTAGATAGAGTAAATATTTTAAGAGAATTGAGATTGGGTAATTTTGATGTATTGGTTGGTGTAAATCTTCTTAGAGAGGGATTAGATTTACCTGAAGTTTCATTAGTAATTATTTTAGATGCTGATAAAGAAGGTTTTTTAAGAAATGAAAAATCCTTGATACAGACAGTTGGAAGAGCTGCAAGAAATGTGAATGGTCAAGTTATAATGTATGCAGATAAGATTACTAAATCAATGCAAGCAACTATTGATGAAACAGAGAGAAGAAGAAAAATTCAAAAAAAATATAATAATGATAATAATATTGTTCCTAAGACAATTTCAAAATCTAAAAAGAAAATTATGGAGCAAACGGTTGTTGCCCAAGATAAAATAGAATCAGGTAATTTTATCTCTGATCTACAAATTGATCCAGTCATTAAAAATATGAATGAAGATGAGATTGAAAAAATTATTTCAAAAAATGAAAAAGAGATGAGAGAAGCAGCAGAAAAATTAGATTTTTACCAGGCAGCAAAATTAAGAGATGAAAATATTGAGTTAAAAAAAATATTAAAATCTAAATTAGATCAAAGGTAATTTCCATCCATTGTGATATTTTGGTCTGATAAATGAATCTGCTTCAATATCATTGAATGATCTTTTTTCTTTATCCCAGTAAATTTTTTTGCCAGTTCTAAAAGCAATATTTCCCATATGCGCATTAATTGCAGCGATACTTCCTTCTTCTAAACTACAATTAAGATTCTCTTTATTATTATCTCTCATACACTCGATAAAGTTTTTTGTATGTCTGTCGAGAGCATTTCCTTTACCGTTTGTTTTTGGCATATCATTAAAATAAAACTCTTTGGTGTATCTCTGATCTTTTTCAGAAGTTACTTGCCACCATCTTCTATTTACTTTAAGAGTTCCTTTACTACCAATAAAAGCAACCCCCTCCGGTAATCCGTAATTTCCTTGATCAATACCATTAGCATGTTCCCAAATCATAGTGAAATTTTTGTATTGATAAATTGCCTGCAATGTATCAGGAGTCTCAGTATCTTGGTCAGGATATCCAAATCTACCTCCACTTGCCATAACAGAAATAGGGTTTGACTCTCTCATACCCCAGAGCGCGATATCAATTTCGTGAACACCCCAATCTGTCATTAGCCCACCTGCATAATCCCAGTACCATCTGAAATTAAAATGGAATCTATTTTCATTAAATTTTCTCATTGGAGCTGGTCCTAGCCACATACCATAATCTATCCCTGAAGGTGTCTCTTTATCTGGTTTTGTATCAACCCAACCATACCATGACATATACGCCCATGCCTTAACTAATCTTATTCTTCCAAGTTTACCCGATGATAAATATTCGATTGCATCTTTATATTGTGAACCACTCCTTTGCCACTGACCAACTTGAACACACCTATCTGATTTTTTAGATGCATCTAACATAATATATGCCTCTTCAATAGAGTTGGATAAAGGTTTTTCACAGTATGCGTGTTTACCTGAATCTAATGTATCAACTAGATTAAGGCAGTGCCAATGGTCAGGAGTACCTATAACTACAGCATCTATGTCTTTGTCCTCAAGCATTTTTCTGTAGTCTTTATAAAGTCTAGGTTTATTTCCAGTAAGTTTTTTTGTATCGTTACTTCTTTGACTAAGAACATCATCATCAACATCGCACAAAGCAATACAATCAGTGTTTTTATTTTTTAGAATTGATCTCATATTGCTCCAACCCTGACCTTTACAACCAATCACACCAAAATTGATTGTCTCATTAGGTGAATTTTTTTTTAAGTCTTTTGCAATTAAAAAATTTGGAATACTGCTAATTAGTCCACTTCCAAGTCCAATAGCAGCACTTTTTTGTATAAAGTTTCTTCTTGATTTCATCAATAAGTTTATGAGATTCTCTCGTTGACTTTATTCCAGTCTACTACGTTAAAAAAAGCATCAATATATTCAGCTCTTTTATTCTGATATTTAAGGTAATAGGCATGTTCCCAAACATCAATTCCTATGATTGGATTACTCTTATCGTTACAAATCCCTGGCATTAAAGGGTTGTCTTGGTTTGCCGTAGAGCAAATTTCAAGGTGATTATCAATTTGACATAACCAAGCCCATCCCGAGCCAAATCTTGTCATAGCAGCGGTTGAAAATTTACTTTTAAATGAATCAAAATCATTGAAAGTTGAATTTATAAGTTCAGCAACTTTGCCGTGGGGATCTCCTCCGCCATTAGGTGAGATTATATTCCAAAATAAGGAGTGATTATAGTGACCGCCACCATTGTTTCTTACAGCTATATTTTCAGAGTGATTTTTGCATATCTCTTCGATACTTGCATTCTCCATGTTTGTACCTTCGATAGCATTATTAAGGTTTGTAATGTATAAATTATGATGTCTAGAATGGTGAATTTCCATGGTCTGAGAATCAAAATGTGGTTCTAATGCATCGTAAGAATAGGGTAGATCAGGTAAAGTGAATGACATATTTCTTTATTTAATTTTATATAATATTTTAAATATTAATTTAAGAATTTTAAACTAATATATGGGTATTTTATGATCTTAATTTAAAGAAAAAAGTATTTAATAATTCCTTACACTCCTCTTCAAGAACATTTGAAATTATATCAATTTTTTTATTATACTCTAACTTAGAATTTCTTAAGTATCCCTTCTGTTTATCATCTAAAGCATAAATCACTTTTGGAATTTTTGAGAGATATATTGCACCAGAACACATCATACATGGTTCTAATGTCACATACAACTCACAATCATTAAGATATCTACTTCCAATTGTATTCTGGGCAGATGTTATTGCAATCATTTCTGCATGCGCTGTTGAATCATTAAGTCTTTTTGATTGATTATGCCCTCTCGCTATTACTTGATTTTCATAAACAATTACAGCTCCAACAGGTATTTCATCTTCTTCGAATGCAATCTTTGCTTCATTGATTGCAATTTTCATAAAATGCTCATCTCTATTTTTTAGTATACTCATCCGTTGTGTAAGAAAATAAAAAAAATTAACCCATTCTTTATAATTCTATTAATTTTGTCTAAAATATTTTTATATGTTAAGGTCTCATACTTGTGGTGAGTTAAGGTTAAGTGATAAGGGAAAAAAAGTTCAACTATCAGGATGGGTTCAAAAGGTAAGAGACAAGGGGAAATTAGTGTGGATAGATATAAGGGATAGGTACGGTATAACTCAACTTATTTTTGAAGAAGAAAACACATCTAATGATGTTTTTAATACGGCCAAGAAGTGTGGAAGAGAGTTTGTAATATTTGTAGAGGGTAACGTTTCAGAGAGATCTTCAAAAAATGATAAATTAAATACAGGAGAGATTGAAGTTTTGGTTGATAAAATTATTGTTTTAAACGAGTCTGAGGTCCCCCCTTTTACAATAGAAGAAGATTCTGATGGAGGGGATGATTTGAGAATGAAATATAGATATCTTGACATCAGAAGGTCTAACGTAAAAGATAAATTATTACTTAGACACAAGCTTTTGAAGACAACTAGAGATTTTTTCAATAATGCTGATTTTATTGAAGTTGAAACACCAGTTTTAATTAAGTCAACTCCAGAGGGGGCTAGAGATTTTATTGTACCATCAAGAATGAATCAAGGTCAATTTTATGCGTTGCCTCAATCTCCACAAACATTTAAACAACTTCTGATGGTAGGTGGATTAGATAAGTATTATCAACTTGTGAAATGTTTTAGAGATGAGGATCTTCGATCCGACAGACAGCCTGAGTTTACGCAAATCGATTGTGAAATGTCATTTGTAGATAGGAGTGATGTAATTCAAACCTTCGGTAATTTCATGAGTCATCTTTTTAAAAAGATTCTAAATATAGATATTGGTGAAATTCCAATTATGAAGTATGATGATGCTATGAAAATGTATGGTTCAGATAAACCAGATTTAAGATTTGATATGAAGATCTGTGATATTTCATCTGTTACACAAGGTAAAGGATTTAAAGTATTTGATGATGCAGAATCTGTTCTAGCAATATCAGTCCCAGGTTGTTCTAACTACTCAAGAAAAGATATTGATGAGATAACTGAGTATGTAAAAACTCCTCAAATCGGTTCTAAGGGCTTAGTTTATTTAAAAGTTAATGAGGATGGTACTTTTAAGTCCTCTGTTGACAAGTTCTATTCCTCTGATGATCTTAAAAGTATTTCTAAATTATGTAAAGCAAATCAAGGTGATCTAATTCTCATATTAGCAGGAGAAGAGAATCAAAACTTAAAAGCAATTTCTGAATTAAGATTACTTATGGGTAAAAAAACAAATTTGTTTGATAATAAAATTTTTAAACCAGTATGGATAGTAGATTTTCCTCTCTTTATTTGGGATTCAGAATCAGATAGATATCACTCAGTACATCATCCATTTACTTCTCCTTTAACAGATGATATTGAATCAATTAAAAATGATACCAGAAATATTAAAGCAAATGCCTACGATTTAGTAATTAATGGAGTTGAAATAGGTGGTGGATCAATTAGAATTCATGATAGAAAACTTCAGGAAACTATTTTTGAGGTCCTTGGTTTCTCTAAGGAAGAAGCTAAAAATCAATTTGGCTTTTTATTAGACGCATTTAGATTTGGTACACCTCCTCATGGTGGTATTGCATTTGGCTTTGATAGAATTTGTTCATTATTTGCTGGAGAGGAATCAATAAAAGACTTTATCGCTTTTCCAAAAAATACATCGGGACGTGATGTGATGATAGATTCCCCATCAATAATTGATAATGATCAGTTAGATGAGTTAGGTATTAAATTATCAGATTAATTTTTTCTACCAATTGACTCATACAATAAACTTTTCCAATCTGGAGTTTTTGACTTTTCTTCATCAACAATTTTCTTAACGTCTTCTAATAGTAACCTCGCATCATAAACTATTCCGTCTTTGATTGTCTTCTCTACTCCTCCTACTCTCACAACATCATTTTCTTCATCAAGTTTTATATCTCCTGTAGCATATAAATATTTTAGATTTTTAAGTGGATTTTCATCCATTAATATTAAATCTGCTAGTTTTCCAACTTCTACTGTTCCAATCTTATCTTCCATTCCAATTGCCTCTGCTGCGTGTAGAGTACCTGCTCTTATTACTTCCATGGGATGAAAACCTGCTTCTCTTAATAGTTCTAATTCTTGAACGAAACCAAAACCATACAGATTATACATATAACCGGAATCTGATCCAGCTGTCACTCTTCCACCTCTATTTTTATATTCGTTTATGAATGTCATCCACAGCTTGTAATTTTCTTTCCATTCTGTTTCTAATTCAGATCCCCAATCATAATAAGCAGCAGCGTGTGAATCTCTTGATGGTAGGAAAAATTTTAAAAGTTGGGGCCTAGTATAATCTTTATGCCAAGGCAAGCTACTTCCTCTTTGAACATCTCTGAATACACTGTAAGGCACAAATGTCACATCAATAGTGAAATCCAGAGATATCAATTCATTCATAACGTCATTCCATTTATTTGAATAAGGTTCTGCAGCTTGTTTCCATAGTTTTCCTGCTTCCTCAAACCTGTTTCCTTCATTCATATAATTATAATCAAGAGGATAATTTTGAATTGTTTTGTTTTCAAATAATGCTTCGGGTAGCCCATACCAATGTTCCATAGTAGTTAAACCATTTCTTGCTGTTTGTAATACATTCATTTCAGCTACATCCATTTGGGCATGATGACATGCCGATCTTAAACCAATTCTCTTATTTTCTTGTAGTGCAGCTTTAAAAATATCAGATCTCGATCCAAAAAACTTAACTCCGTCTGCTCCTTTTTCTTTATTTTTCCTAATCCATTCAACTGCCTCACTTGGTGAATTAATACCATTTTTTGATCCTTGACCAAAACTAGTATAGGCTAGGATTCTTGGTGCAGTAATTTCATTTTTTTGACTTTTATTTTTTTGATCCAACACCCAATCTAAACCCTGACCACATGATGGATCTCTAACGGTAGTTATCCCATGAGCCATCCAAAGTTTAAATACATATTCTGCTGTACCAGATCTCTGAGATGAAATATGTCCGTGCATATCAATAAATCCTGGGAGTAAATATTTTCCTTGGGCATCAATTTCAATTCCTCCTTTTTCAAGTATGGGTCTTCTGCTTTCTTTTATCTCTAATCCTGGATATCCTACATTTATAATTTTTTTAATAATATTTTTTTCTATAACTACATCAACAGGTCCAGTAGGTGGAGCTCCATTTCCATTTATTAATGTTGCACCTCTTATGATAAGTTGGTTGTATGGACCCTCTCCTCTGTATCTTTCAGGTGCTTTATCTATTTGTGAGAAAATATTATTGTTTATGAAGAGTATAATTGAAATTAGAATGATGTTTTTCATGTGAGTATAGTTTTACTTTTACTAAATTTATAATAAATAATTATTAATAACTAAAACAGATTCAAATGGCCTTAACATATTCTCAAATGCTTCCCTTAGGAACTGATTTCCCAAAATTTAAATTATACAATGTCATAAATGATAAACAATTTAATTCAGATGATTATGAAATAAAGGATTGCATTCTTGTAATGGTAATTTGTAATCATTGTCCCTACGTTATTCATTACCATGATCAATTGAAAAAGCTAGTATCAGATTTCAGTCAATCAGTAAGTTTCATAGCAATTAGTTCAAATAATGTTATTACACACCCAGAAGATTCTCCTGATAAAATGAAAAAATTATTTCAAAAATTAAATTTTGATTTTCCTTACTTATATGATGAAACTCAGGAAGTTGCAAGATTATTTAAAGCTGAATGTACACCAGAATTTTATCTTTATGATGATTTTAAAAAATTAGTTTATAGGGGTAGGCTAGATGATTCTTCGCCAGGCAATGGTAAAGAAATTGATGGTAAAGACTTGAGATCTGCAATTGACTCTCTTCTTACAGGAAAAAAAATAAGCTCTGAACAGTTTCCAAGTATGGGTTGTAACATTAAATGGAAATAAAATCATTTGAATAAATGTTTTCTTCATTTTATTAAAAAATCTCTATTATTGCTATCCAATTTTAAAATATAGTAGATTATGGTACCAAATAAGATAAGTTTTACTGAGGGTAAAATTAATGTTCCCGATAATCCAATTATTCCTTTTATTGAAGGAGACGGAATCGGCGTTGACATATGGCCAGCAAGTAAGCATGTTTTTGATTCTGCTGTAGAAAAAGCATATGGTGGCAAAAGAAAAATTGAATGGAAGGAAGTTTTGGCAGGTGAGAAGGCTTATGATAGCACAGGAAATTGGCTTCCTGAAGAAACTTTGGATGCTTTTAGGGAGTATTTGGTTGGTATCAAAGGACCATTAACAACACCGGTTGGGGGTGGGATAACATCTTTAAATGTTGCTCTTAGACAAAAATTAGATTTATTTGCTTGTGTAAGGCCTGTAAAATGGTTTGATGGTACTCCCTCACCAGTAAAGGATCCCTCTACAACAGATATGATAATTTTTAGAGAGAATACAGAAGATATCTATGCAGGAATTGAGTTTGAGAATGGAACAAAAGATAATGAAGTAATTAAAGATCTGATTAAAGAAAATTTTAAAGATAGATTTAGTAAAATTCGATTTCCTAATACTGTAGGGATTGGTATTAAGCCTATTTCCGTTGAGGGAACAAATAGACTAGTCAGATCTGCTATAAAATATGCAATTCAACATAAAAAAAGTTCTGTTACGTTAGTTCATAAAGGAAATATAATGAAATATACTGAAGGAGCATTTAGAGATTGGGGATATCAATTAGCAAAAGATGAATTTGGTGCAGTAGATTATGAGGGAGGTCCATGGCAAGTGATTAATTCTGGAGATCATAAAATCATCATTAAGGATGTTATAGCTGATGCATTTCTTCAACAAATTCTTTTAAGGCCAAAAGAATATTCTGTGATTGCAACAATGAATTTAAATGGTGATTACATTTCAGATGCACTTGCTGCTATTGTTGGAGGGATAGGAATTGCACCTGGAGCAAATATTAATTACCAATCTGGTCATGCAATTTTTGAGGCTACTCATGGTACTGCCCCAAAGTATGCAGGTCAAGATAAAGTTAATCCAGGATCAGTAATTCTATCAGGAGCCATGATGTTAGAACACTTGGGATGGAATGAGGCAAAACATTTGATTCACCATGGATTAACTAAAGCCATACTTTCTGGGAAAGTTACTTACGATTTCGAAAGATTAATGGATAATGCAACTCTACTTTCTTGTTCTGAGTTTGGTAGAGAAATTGTGAAAAATATGTAAATTCAACCATTATTTCTATTTAAATGTCTGAAAAACAAAAAGTTTATGTTTTTGATACAACTCTTCGTGATGGGGAGCAGGTTCCTGGTTGTCAATTAAATACTGATGAAAAGGTAGAAATAGCATTGGATTTAGAGGATCTTGGTGTTGATATAATTGAAGCAGGTTTTCCTATATCTAGTCCTGGAGACTTTAATTCAGTTGTGGAAATATCAAAAAATGTAAAGAGACCTATTATATGTGCACTCTCAAGAGCATTGGTTGATGATATCAATATGGCACATGTTTCTCTTAAAAGTGCTGAGAGAAGAAGGTTGCATACTGGAATTGGATCATCAGACATACACATTAAACATAAGTTT
Organism: uncultured Marinoscillum sp.; assembly: GCA_902523065.1. Classification (GTDB taxonomy): domain Bacteria; phylum Bacteroidota; class Bacteroidia; order Cytophagales; family MED-G16; genus MED-G16. Next base: position 238,743 of record CABYXZ010000001.1, on the reverse strand, counting down.
AACTCCACTAGGGAAAAAATTTTAGATCAAGCAGTTGCAGCTGTAAAATATGCAAGAAGATATTTTGAAGATATTGAATTTTATCCTGAGGATGCAGGAAGAGCAGACCCTGATTTTTTAGCAAAAATGGTTGAAAAAGTTATTGGTGCCGGAGCTACAGTTATAAATATTGCTGATACAACTGGATATAATTTACCAGAGATGTATGGAAAAAAAATAAAAAATTTATTTGACAGAGTTCCTAATATTGACAAAGCTATTGTTTCAGTCCATTGTCATAATGATCTAGGATTAGCGACTGCAAATTCTTTAGCTGGATTACAAAATGGAGCTAGGCAAATTGAAGGAACTATTAATGGAATTGGGGAGAGAGCAGGTAATACATCAATTGAAGAGGTAGTTATGGCTTTGAAAGCACACCCTGATTTGAATTTATCAACAGGTATTGATACAAAAAAAATAATTAAACTGAGTAAAAAAGTTAGCAGAATGATGAATATGCCAGTTCAAAAAAATAAGGCTATTGTTGGGGCAAATGCATTTGCTCATTCATCGGGTATTCATCAAGATGGTTTTTTAAAAAATAGAGATAATTATGAAATTATTAATCCTGAAGATGTTGGATTAGACTCATCTTCAATTGATTTAACTGCAAGAAGTGGTAGAGCTGCATTGAAGCACAGACTTAGCCTATTAGGTTATGAGTTCTCAAAAATTGAATTAGAAACTTTGTACGTTAGATTTATAGAGCTAGCTGATGAAAAAAAACTTCTACATGATGAAGATTTAATTGAATTAGTTAAAGAAAAAAATGGGTAAAACATTATTTGATAAAGTATGGGAAGAACATGTAGTAGACTCAATTCCAAACGGTCCAAGTATTCTCTATATTGATAAACACCTCATTCACGAAGTTACTAGCCCCCAAGCTTTTGACGGAATTAACTCAAGAAAAATAAATGTATTTAGACCTGATAGAACTATAGCAACAGCTGACCATAATGTTCCAACTGAAAATCAGCATTTGCCAATTAAGGAAGAATTATCAAGAAAACAAGTAGAAAAACTTACAGCTAATTGTAAAGAACACAATATTAAATTATATGGCTTAGGTCATAAATATCAAGGTATTGTACATGTAATAGGACCAGAACTAGGTCTAACCCAGCCAGGAATGACAATTGTGTGTGGCGATAGTCATACCTCAACTCATGGCGCATTTGGTTCTATTGCCTTTGGTATTGGAACTAGTGAAGTCGAAATGGTACTTTCAACTCAATGTATTCTCCAAAATAAACCAAAAACTATGAGAATAGAGATTAATGGTGAGTTAAACTCGGGTGTATACTCTAAAGATATTATTTTGTATATAATATCTAAAATTAGTGCATCTGGAGGCACCGGATATTTTGTGGAGTATGCTGGTTCTGCTATTGAAAAATTATCAATGGAGTCAAGAATGACTATTTGTAATATGAGCATTGAAATGGGAGCAAGAGGGGGGATGATCGCACCAGATGAAATAACTTACAAATATTTAAAGGATAAAGAGTTTGCACCTAGAGGAATAGAACTGGATAAAAAAATAAAATATTGGAATAAACTCAGATCAGATGCAGATGCAAATTATGATAAGGTATTAAAATTTGATGCTGAAGATATTCAACCAATGATAACCTACGGTACTAATCCTGGAATGGGGATTAAAATTGATGAGGAAATTCCTAGCTCAGCTATTAACAGTTCCAAACATTCTTTTGAAAAGTCACTTAGATATATGGGTATTAATTCTGGGGATAAACTTAAAAATAAAAAAATTGATTATGTATTTATAGGTAGTTGTACTAATTCAAGAATAGAGGATCTGAGGACTGCAGCAGATATAATAAAAGGTAAAACTAAATCACCACATGTTAATGCTTGGGTAATTCCAGGGTCTAAATCAGTAGAGAGGGCTGCAATTAATGAAGGTTTAGATAAAGTTTTTGTTGATGCTGGTTTTGATTTTAGGCAGCCTGGATGCTCAGCCTGTTTAGCTATGAACGAAGATAAAATACCCAAGGGAAAATACTGTTTATCTACATCTAATAGAAATTTTGAGGGAAGACAAGGGCCAGGATCCAGAACTTTTTTAGCAAGCCCTGCAACAGCTGCATTATCTGCAATCAGTGGTCATGTATCAGATGTAAGAGATTATTTATAATATGGAAAAGTTTGAAAAACTAAAATCAACTATTACGCCTTTAAATATTGAGAATATAGATACGGATCAAATTATTCCAGCAAGATTTTTAAAGGCAGTTTCTAGAGATGGCTTTGGAGAAAATTTATTTAGAGATTGGAGATACCGTTCAGATGGGAATTTGAATAACGACTTTATTTTAAATTCTAACCCAAAAAACTCAAAAATACTTTTGGCAGGAAGAAACTTTGGATGTGGGTCAAGTAGAGAGCATGCTGCATGGGCTATACATGACTATGGATTTAGGGTTGTTATAAGTAGCTTCTTTGCTGATATTTTTAAAAATAATGCATTAAATAATGGTTTATTAGTATTTGAATTGGATGAAAATTTAATTCAAAAGATTTTTAAAAAAATATCTAATGAATCTAATATTGAATTTGAAATTGATTTGAATGAACAAAAATTTTATTCCTTAGATGGCAGTATTGATGAAAAGTTTCAAATTAATGATTACAATAAAACATGTTTACTTAAAGGTTATGATAATGTAGATTATCTATTAAGCATAAAAGAAAAAATATTAAAGTTTGAAAATGAAACGGGCAGGTAAAAAAATAGCTTTGTTAAGTGGTGATGGTATTGGACCTGAAGTAATTAGAGAATCTGTCAAAGTTCTTGATACCCTCTCAAGTAATTCAGATATAAATTTTTCTTATTACGATGCTCCCATAGGTGCGGAAGCAATAGATAAATATGGGAACCCTTTCCCTGATAAAACAAAAGAAATATGCGATAGTTGTGACTCAATTTTGTTTGGAGCGATAGGGGATCCAAAGTATGACAATAATCCAAAAGCTAAAATTAGGCCTGAAGATGGGCTTCTTGAAATGAGAAAATATTTAGGTCTATACGCCAATATAAGACCTGTTAAGGTTTATGATTCTCTAATGAGTTCATCGCCTTTAAAAGCTTCAATTTTAAAAAACACTGATTTTATTGTTTTTAGAGAACTCACGGGAGGCATTTACTTTGGAGAAAAAGGTCTTGACGAAAAAAAAAATAGTGCATTTGACACATGTAGATATACTAGGGAAGAGATTGAGAGAATATCTCACCTAGCATTTGAAGAAGCAAAAAAAAGGAAGAATATTTTAACATTAGTTGATAAGGCAAATGTTCTAGAAACCTCAAGACTTTGGAGAGAGGTAGTGCAAAATATATCTAAAGAATACAAAGATGTAAATGTTCAATATCTTTTTGTTGATAATGCGGCCATGAAAATAATAACAAATCCATCTGATTTTGATGTGATATTAACAGAAAATATGTTTGGTGATATAATAACTGATGAGGCATCGGTTATAACTGGGTCACTTGGTATGTTGCCATCTGCTTCTATTGGTAGTAAGGTTTCATTATTTGAGCCGATTCATGGATCATATCCACAAGCTGCTGGAAAAAACATAGCAAATCCTATGGCAATGATACTATCTTCAAGTATGATGTTAGATCTTGCTTTCGGTTTAAAAGAATATTCAGAAATTATAAATCAAGCAGTTAAAGATGCATTAGAGAATGGTATTGTGACAGAGGATATTAATCAAGAAAAGAGTTACACAACTTCATACGTCGGTGATTGGATATCAGAAAGAGTCAAAAAATTATTGTAATTTTAACCTAAATTAATATTTAGATTTTGTAATTACATGATCTAATTTATTTATTAACATATGAAAAGAAGTATTTTATTATTAGTTTTTTTAAGCTTTTCAATTTTTTCTTATTCGCAAGATAAAGAAAGAATTAATTCCTTTGATGTTTACCCTAACCCCGCGTTTGAATATATAAACATAAAATTTTCCGACGATAGGGCTATTGATAGAGAGTCGGTATCTATACATTCATTAATTGGAAATAAAGTAAATACAACAATAGAAAATTCAGAAGAGAATATCATTAGAATATCTCTGAGAGAATTAAATTCAGGATATTATTTTTTATCAGTTACAAATAAATCAAATAATAGGAGGGAGTTGGTAAAATTTTTGAAAATTAATTAACTGCATTTCTAGAATAATTATTTTCAAAAAGTTCTCTATATTTTTTTGAAAGTTCATCATCACCAATATTATTGAAAGCTCTTGCTAGAGTGTTTAGTGAAACTAAGTTCCTATTTATTTCATATCGGTTTTTAATTCCATTATCAAAATAGTAATTAAGTATTTCATCTGCTCTTGAACTTGTTAACTCAGCTATTTCGTTAGCTAGTTCCATTGTCTCAAGGTTTGCTTCTCTATTAAGATCTATAAGAAACTCTACAATTTGGACTGAAAAATGATCAAATGTTAGTGATTTATCTGGCATAATTGACAAGCATTTATTAATCACTCTTAGAGCATCATCGTATCTTTTTTTATCAATTAAATTTTTAATTAATGTATTGAAAGTTGATCTATAATTCATTATAAATCCCCTATGATCCTCTGAGAAATATGCATTTTCATCATCAAGTCCTCTCCAAAACGAATTTTCCATAAGACTGGAATACATTTTTTCTGTGTTTACAAAACTGTTTGATGATGTATTTTCAATTGGAAGTAATTTATATACAAACCCTTCCTGTACAACATTTCTTTTAATATCTAGGCCAATTCCGTTGAGAGATGTATTATTAAAGTATATTGGTCTTTCCCAATTACCCTTCTGTAGTAAATCAAGGAATGCTAAATCTTTTTTCTCAAGGCCATTTTTATTTCCTTTGACTCTCAAAATAAGTGTATCTTGATAAAAAGCTTTTAAATTTTCTGGTAGTTGATTTTCGTTGAAATCAAAATCAGTAAGATAAAATGATTTTGACGGTATAGTATTATAGTTTCTAAACTGAATTGCTTTTACATTTCTTTCTACAAATTCAATATACTTTTTGAGGTTTATAGATCTGTTATCATTAGCTCTAATTGGGAGATAATCATTGTATCCTCCTTGAATATAATTATCAAGACTTATTGAAAAATCTATTTTTTCTGATTTATTTTTTTTCGACATCATCTGATCAATATACCAATCTGTATTAAAATAACTTAATACAATGACTCTAACATCAGTTCTAAAATTTTCTACCTCTTGAACATACCAAAGAGGGAAGGTGTCATTATCTCCGCCAGTAAAAAGTATGGAATTAGGTTCACATGCAGCTAATAAATTCTTGGCAGAATCTACTGTTAGATATCTATTTGATCTATCATGATCATCCCAATTCTCAATGGCAAGAATTGATGGTGATGAAAATGATATCAACCCAGAAAGTATCAATGCTATTTTCTTATTATTAATAAGTTTTCCTAAAAAAGAAAAAATTGAAATAATTCCAAATCCAATCCAAATAGAGAAAGCGTAGTAGGACCCAGCGTATATATAATCTCTTTCTCGTGGTTCTATAGGTGGGCTATTTAAATATACGACTAATGCAAAGCCAGTTAGTATAAATAGGAGAAGTACAACATAAAAATTTTTTCTATCTGAGAAAAACTGAAAGAATAAACCAAGTATCCCCAATATTAAAGGTATCATAAGGTAATTATTTCTTGCCTTATTATTTTCTATTGAGTAAGGAACATCCTCGAATAAATTTAGAAAACTAAGCCAACTTGCACCTTGTATATCAGATGCTCTTCCAGAAAAGTTCCAAAGAAAATATCTCAGATACATATGTCCAACTTGATATTTGAAAAAGAAAACTATATTATCAGAGAAAGTCGGTTTTTCATTTTGAGAAAGACCTGTGATTTCACGATATCTTTCTATATGATTAGGAGAAGCACTGTACATTCTAGGGAATGGAGTTACTCTTTTAGAATCATATACATATTTTAATTTTTTCTCTTTTATTTCGTACTCATCTTTTCCTCTCTTATATGTGACTCCTGTTTCTTCTTGACCAGTAATGTTTGCATCAAAATATTGACCGAAAAATAGAGGTCTATATCCGTATTGTTCTCTCTTCAAGTAAGAAATGAAATTTAAAACATTCTCAGGATTATTTTCATCGATGGGAGGATTGTAATTTGATCTTATTAAAACGATTGAATAAGAAGAATAACCTATTAGTATAAATGAGAAAGAAAGTAATATAGTATTTAGAGTAATTTTCTCTCTTTTTTGGCTATATCTTATTAAATAAAATAGTGTAATAAGAAATACAATGGAAAAAAGGATTATTCCACTTCCAAATGGTAAACCTAAATTATTAACAAAAATTATTTCAATTGTATTAGCTAGTGTTGGTATCCCTGGAATAATACCTTCAACTATTAAACCAACAGAAATTAATCCAAGTAAAAGAGATATTACTATACCTCTAAAAGTTACCTCTTTAAATTTTTTAAAATAAATAATTAGGGCAAGGGCTGGTATTGTTACCAAATTTAAAAGATGGACTCCAATTGAGAGCCCCATCATATATGCAATGAGTATTATCCATTTATTTTGATCTTTTTCGTCATCAAGACTTTCCCATTTCAAAATTGCCCAAAAAACAAAAGCTGTAAAGAATGAAGACATAGCATAGACCTCAGATTCTACAGCAGAGAACCAAAATGAATCGGTAAATGTGAATGATAAGGATCCAATAAAACCGGCAAGTATAACTAATACTTTATTATCGTTATTTAATCTTGGGTCTATAATTTTTGATGCTAAATATGTGATTGTCCAAAAAAGGAATAGTATTGTGAATGCACTTGATACAACACTTAGAAAGTTTATAGCTATTGCAATGTTTTCTGGAACCCCAAATGCAAACATTGAAAAAAACCTTCCGAGTAAAAGATAAAATGGTGCTCCAGGAGGGTGAGGTACTTCAAGCTTACTAGATACAGCTATGAACTCTCCGGCGTCCCAAAAACTTGCTGTATCTTCAACAGTTATAGAATATACTATGAGTGATATCAAAAAAGCTGTCCAACCAGCAAGATCATTTAATTTTTTATATTCAAACATCATGAACTAATGAATGCGAAAATAATTAAAATTATTATAACCTTATTCTTAATGATTCAGTTATTTTGTTAATTAAATTAAAGCAATTGCATAAAATAATAATAACAAAAATTCTAATATTAAGTGTTTTAAATCTTAAAGGTTCAGATTTTGATACCATTAGTATTTTAAAAAAAATCGATTTACAAATCGAATCAACTTCATCAATAAATAAGATGTACAATTTCCAATTTGATGATGCTGAAAAAGAATTTTTGTGGCTATCTCAAGAATATAAAAATCATCCTTTACCTTCTTTTCTTTTAGGATTAAGTATGTGGTGGAAAATTGATGCTTCATCTGGAAAAGCTGAAAAAATAACAAAGAATCTTGATAATAAGTTTTTAGCACAGATGGATAAAACAATCGATAAAGCATATGACGTATATAAAGAGGGAAATAAAATTGATGGAGCATTTTTTTTAGCCGCCTCATTTGCATTTAAAGGTAGACTTCTTGCTGACAGAAAAAAATGGACCCAATCAGCTCTTTCAGGTAGAAATGCGATCAAATATCTTAAGGAAATTAAAAAAAATGATATGATGATTCCAGAAATTGATTTTGGAAATGGTCTTTTTAATTATTACTCAGTCTGGATTTCAGATAAATATCCTCTTCTAAAACCTTTGGTTAAATTATTTCCAGAAGGAGATAAGCTGAAAGGTATTGAACAGTTAGAAAATGCTTCTGGAAATTCTTTTTACACAAGGACAGAAGCCCAATTTTTTTTAATGCGAATTTATTTGAGTGAAAGGAAATTATCAAAAGCATTACAACTTTCAAAGTATCTTCATGATACCTATCCTAATAACTCAATCTTTCATAAGTACTATACTCAAATCTTATATCAAAATGGAAGAATTTCTGAAGCATTTTTGAGTGCTAGAGATATTATAAAAAAATATAAATTGAATACGTTTGGATATAATCAGGATGAGGCAAGAATTTCTCATTTTTTTATTGGCGAATATTATTTTGCTAAAATGGATTATAAAAATGCAGTTATTAATTATGAGAAGACAATAGAACTTGCTGAAATATCAGGTAAGGAAAAACTAGGGTACTCATTTTATTCTCATTATTATCTTGGAAAAATTTATTTTGATATGGGGGATTTTAAAAAGTCAAAAGTTTACTTTAAAAATGTTGTCAAATTAACAAATAGAAAAGATGAATTAAATCAAAGAGCAAAATTAAATCTTAAGAAAATCAAATAATATTCTTTAATCAATCAAAAAACTATTAAAAACCAAAACATTCTTTAAAATATAGACGTCTAACAAAATAAAATTCTTTATGAAAATAGACACTATAGATAAGAAAATTTTGAAGACTCTTCAAAAAAATGCTAAAATTACAAATGCTAGATTATCCAAAGAAATCGGATTATCTCCTGCTCCAACACTGGAAAGAGTAAGGAAATTAGAAACTAGAGGAATTATCAGTGGCTATCATGCAAAATTAGATAAATCTAAAATTGGATTGGGTGTTAGTACTTACGTAATGGTATCATTGAAAAGTCATAACAAAAAAAATCTTGATTTATTTATTGAGAAAATTAAAGATGTTGAAAATATTGTAGAGTGTCATCATATTACTGGTTCTGGTGATTTTATACTAAAGGTAGTTGCAAAAGATATTGAATCATATCAAAAATTAATGCTTGAGAAGGTTAGTGAAATTGAGTCAACTGATAGTTTACAATCGATGGTAATATTATCTACTTTCAAAGATAATAAAGAGATGCCTCTATGAGATAAATGAAAAATATTATTCTAGACTCAGGTGATATTAAAAATAAGATCAATAGAATCTCTTTTGAAATTATTGAAAAAAATTTTGATAAGGATGAAATTATAATGGTTGGTTTACTCCCAAATGGAAAATATTTATCCAAAGAAATAAGCGAATGCGTTAAGCAAAATTCAGAAATTAGTATGAGTACTATTCATTTTAACTTTGATAAAAAAAAAAGAAAAATCTCTTGTGAGGAATCTGATTTTGATTTTAATGATTTAAAAAATAAAATTGTAATTGTCGTAGATGATGTAATGAACTCTGGATCATCTATAATGTACGCTATAAATACCATTCTTAACTTTTCACCTGAAAAGATTCAAGTTGGAGTTTTAGTTGAGAGAAATTATAAAAATTTTCCAATTATACCTGATTATAAAGGTCTGGAGCTAAGTACTTCACCTGAAGAACATGTTAAGGTAGAGCTTGGAAATTCACCTAAAGTTTTGATAATATGATATACATAACAAGAAAAGAACACTTTAATGCCGCACATAAATTATATAATCCTGATTGGTCTGAGGAAAAAAACAGAGATGTATTCGGAGTATGTTCCAATGAAAATTGGCATGGACATAATTATGAAATATTAGTCACAGTAAAAGGAAAAGTTGATACTGACTCTGGTATGATAATTAACTTAAAGTCATTATCTGATATAATAAAGGAAGAAATTCTTGACAAAGTCGATCATAAAAATTTAAATATTGATGTTCCATTCTTGGAAGGAGTAATTACAACAACTGAGAATGTGACAATTAAGTTTTGGGAAGTTTTGGAGAATAGACTCAAACAAGATAATATCTGTAAATTACATAGGATTCGTCTATATGAGACACCTAGAAATTTTATAGATTATTATGGCGAGAAATAATTCAGATTTATTTATTGTTTGTGGTGAGAGGTCAGGAGATTTGCATGGTTCTGAGTTAGTTAAAGAGCTTTTTAAAATAAATCCAAATCTAAAAATTCATTGTTGGGGTGGTGACTTATTAAAAAGTGCAGGTGCTATTTTGCTTGAGGATTATAAATCTTATTCTGTAATGGGATTTTATGAGGTATTAAAGAGATTATATTTTCTATACAAAAAAATTGAAAAATGTAAAATTGACATACTAAAACTAAATCCAAAAAGAGTTCTTCTTATTGATTTTCCTGGTTTTAATTTGAAAATTGCAAAATTCTGTAAAAGAAATAATATTAAGGTTGATTATTATATTCCTCCAAAAACTTGGGCTTGGAATTCCAAAAGAAACATTGTTCTAAAAAAAAACATAAATAGCATCTATTCTATTCTCCCATTTGAGAAAAATTATTTCATGGGTAAAGGTATAGACATAAATTATATTGGTAATCCATTAGTTCATAGAATAAAAAAAAATAAACTAAAAAAGACAGATAATTATATTGCTCTTTTTCCAGGAAGTAGAGAAACTGAGATCAAATATTCACTACCTATTCTAATCCAATTAGTAAAAAAAATTAAAGATGAGAAGTTTTTAGTTTTTGGCGTGTCAAATATTTCCTCATTATTGTATGAGGGAATATTGAAGTATGATCACGTGGAGATAGTATATGATGATACTTACGGATCGTTAGATAAATGTGAATCTGCTGTAGTAATGTCAGGAACTGCCAGTCTTGAAGTCGCTTTAACTAATACTCCTCATGTTGTTGTCTTTAAAGCTTCTTATACATCTTATTTAATTGCAAGGCTTCTCGTTAAGTTGAAACATATTTCGTTAGTTAATTTAATTTTGGGTAAGGAAATAGTAAAAGAGTTGATTCAGGATAATTTCAATATTAATAATCTAACAAATGAATTGAAATCACTTAAAAAGAATCAGATAAAGAAGATGATGAGAGAAAATTTTTATGAATTGAGAAGAAAAATCGGTGATACTAATTCTTCTAAAAAATTAGCAGACCTTATATACAAGGAAATGTTATGATTTTCTTGTTAATACTTCGTCAATGATACCATATTCTTTGGCTTCCTCAGATCTCATCCATTTATCTCTGTCGGAATCTTTCTCAATTTGACTGTATGATTTTCCGGTATGTTCAGAAAGAATATTATATAGATCTTTCCTAAGTTCCTGCATTTGTTTGAGAGTGATTTCCATGTCGGTAGATTGTCCCTGCATTCCGCCAGAAGGTTGATGAATCATAACTCTTGAATGTTTTAAAGCTGATCTTTTACCCTTTGCTCCTCCAGATAACAATACAGCACCCATTGATGCAGCCATGCCTGTGCAAATTGTTGCAACATCAGGAGATATATACTGCATTGTATCATAGATACCAAGTCCTGCATATACTGAACCACCTGGACTATTGATGTAAAGTAATACATCTTTTTTTGAGTCAACCGACTCTAGGAATAGCAGTTGTGCTGTGATTATGTTTGATATATTTTCCTCAATTCCCATTCCTAGAAATATAATTCTATCCATTATAAGCCTAGAAAATACGTCAATCTCTCTAAAATTTGTAGGCCTCTCCTCAATTACAGCTCTTGTCATGCTTTCAACCCTTTCTGCATACTTGTCAAAGGTTAAGCCATTTATATTTTTGTCCTTTACTAAAAACTTTCTTAATTCCTTTTTGTTCATTACTACAATTTACTAGCTAACGTTTTAAATTTATCAAATGTTATAGACTTTTTTGTAATAGTTGATTTTTCTTTAATACTATTAAATACTTTATTTGACTTAACTTGATTAAAGATTTTTAAATAATTTTCGCCTTTATTGTGCTTAAGATAATTATCTACGAACTTATTAATATCTTTCCCAACATTTTGCATACCAGATGACATAAGCTGTTGCTCTATTTGACTTTTTGCAACCTGTTCAATCTCTTCATTTTCTACTGAAATTTTATACTTCTCAACAATATCATCAACTATATATGACCATTTAATTTGTTTACAATAATCTTCAAACTGTTCATTTATTATTTTTTTTGATGTTTCTTCATCATTATTTTTTTTCACCCAGTCCTCAACATAACTATTTGGCATATCAATTTTATTTTTTGATAATAATTCATTTTCAATAATTCTATTAAGAAAGAATTCAGTTTCTCTCATGTAATTAAACTCAATTGACTTTTTAATTTCAGTATTGAAATCTTTTTTGTTTTTTACTTTTCCAGGACCAAAAATTTTATCAAAAAATGTTGTATTTAATTGAGCTGGTGTTCTTTCAATTATATTTTCAATTTGAAGTGCTACCTTAGATGGTATATCTTTTAATTTTATTGAGTCACCTAATATCTGAGAAACTGTTCCTTCATCATTTTTTGAGAGTTTTTTAAGATCAATATTTATTTTGTCATTTAATTTTTTACCTATCAATTTTTTTGATTCTTTTTTGTCTAATATTTTAATGTCCAATAACCCTTTATGCTCTTTATCCTTGAATGTTATTTTCGAATATATGTTTGACTTTTCCGTAACTTCTTTTAGATTATTAACATCTGCATATTGAACTTTTAGGTTTTCAATTGTTTCATTTATTGTTTTACTTTCTACCTTTATATTGTAAAGTGTGAACTTATTTTTTTTTGAAAATGATTCAATTTTAAAGTCACTGAGATGACCTACATGAAACTTAAAAAAAATGTCTTTTAAATTATTTAAATCAGCTTTGTCGATGTCGCTTTCTTTAGCTATTGGTTCTCCAATAATTTTAATTCTCTCTTCTTTAATGTAGCTATTAATTTTTTCGCTAATTATTTTATTTATTTCTTCTATTAGTACTGATTTACCATACATTTTCTTGATCAGCTGTACTGGTACCATTCCAGGTCTAAACCCTTTTAGATTTACTCTTTTTTTTAACTCTTTAAGTTTACTTTCGAATGGATTTATGTAATCCTTGTTTTCAATAATAATGTCAATTGAAGATTCGGTATTTGAAATTTTTTTTTTGTTGATTTTCAACTTTTTATATTTTAAATGTGCGGATGGAGGGACTCGAACCCCCATGCCTCTCGGCGCTAGATCCTAAGTCTAGTGCGTCTACCAATTTCGCCACATCCGCTTTATTATAAGGTTTGCAAATCTAGAGATAAATTATTTTAATGAGAAAAATTAATTTAATTTATCTTTATGTATATGAAAGTAAAATATTCAGTTAAGACCAAAGAAGAGGATAATAAATTAATTGTTAGTGCTTACAGAAAACTACTAAGACATTCTAAGTCAATTATTAATAGTTCTGATTCAAAAAAAATCAAAAAAGCATTTAGAATAGCTCTTGATGCACATAAAGACATGAGAAGAAAATCAGGAGAGCCATATATAATTCATCCAATTAGCGTAGCTCAGATCTGTGTTCAAGAAATAGGTCTAGGAACTACCTCTATTATTGCAGCATTGCTTCATGATGTTGTTGAAGACACTGACTATACTTTAGATTTTATAGAGAAAGAGTTTGGTAAAACAGTTGCTAATTTATGCGATGGATTAACAAAAATTAGAGGCGTATTTACTCCAGGATCATCTCTTCAATCTGAAAATTTCAAAAAAATGTTATTAACTCTAGTAGATGACATGAGAGTTATATTAATAAAAATTGCTGACAGATTACATAATATGAGAACCCTTGATAGCATGTCAAGAAGTGCACAACTTAAGAATTCATCAGAGACTATTTATATATATTCTCCCATAGCTCACCGTCTAGGTTTATTTTCTATAAAGTCAGAATTGGATGATTTATATCTAAAGTATACAGAAAAAAAGATGTACAAAAAGATAAAAAAGAAATTAAAGGATAGTAAATCAGAAAGAGACAAGTTTATCAGAAAATTCATAAGGCCAATCAAAAAGAAGCTTATTGAAAGTAAACTTGAATATAAGATTAAGGGGAGAACAAAATCCATATATTCTATAAATAATAAGATAAAAAATCAGAATAAATCTTTTGAAGAGATTTATGATATTTTTGCCGTCAGAATTGTTCTCAAATCAAAATTGGATGATGAAAAAAGCCATTGTTGGAAAGCATATTCATGTGTGACGGATTGCTATCAACCAAATCCTGACAGGTTAAAAGATTGGATTGCTACTCCCAAGACGAATGGCTATGAATCCTTACACACGACTGTTATGAGTAATTCTGGTAAATGGGTTGAAGTACAGATAAGGAGTGAAAGAATGAACGATATAGCTGAGAAAGGATTTGCTGCCCATTGGAAATATAAAGAAAAACTTAAAGGAAATTCTCAGTTTGATAATTGGATAAGTTCAGTTAAAGATTTAATTAGCCAAAAAAATTATTCTCCTCAAGAATTTTTAGATGATTTTAAAGGAAACTTGTATAACGACGAAATTTTTGTTTTTACACCTAAAGGAGATTTAATAACATTACCAAATAACTCTACAGTTTTAGATTTTGCATTCTCTATTCATTCGGAGTTAGGATCAAAATGTACTGGTGCTAAAATTGATGATAAATTAGTTCCTATAAACCATAACCTGTCCTCAGGAGATCAAGTTGAATTATTGACATCTTCAAATCAAAAACCAAATGAGGACTGGTTAAATAAAGTGGTTACATCGAAAGCAAAGTCAGCAATCAAAGCAAAAATTACTAGGCAAAGAAAAAATATTTCTAATCAGGGAAAGGACTTACTAAAGAGAAAATTGAAACAATTAAAAATTGAATTTGATGAGAATATATCAAAGGTTGCTAGTTATTTTCAGTATAAAAGCATTATAGAGTTTTATTATGAAATAGCAAAGGGAACATTTAATCTGAAGAGAATTAAAGAGTATGTTGATTATGAAAAAGAAATTAAGGATAAAAATAAGAGCGCAGTAATCAATAAAGATATTGATAGGTCAAAACTTACAAGAAAAGCCGTTCTAAAATCCAAATTAGTGGAGTTTGAAGGTAAGAGGGATGACATAAAATATTCACTCTCAAAATGCTGTAAACCTATCCCAGGTGATGATATTTTTGGTTTTGTTTCGGTCAATGAAGGAATAAAAGTTCACAGGACAAGTTGTAAGAATTCTCCAGAGTTACTCTCAAAATATGGTTACAGAATAATTAAGGCAAATTGGTATTCTCATTCTGATACTAACTTAATTACATCTTTAATTATTGATGGAACGGATAGGGTAGGCGTCATTGATGATGTAACAAAAATAATTTCATCTCAATTAAAGGTTAATATGAAATCAATTAACGTGGACTTGAAAGATGGAATTTTCCATGGAAAGATTGAATTATTTGTTTCTGATACCTTGCAATTATCTAAATTGATAAAGAAATTACAGAAAGTTAAAAATGTAACTTTTGTGAACCGAGTTGACTAGTTTTATGGATAATAAATTAATTCTTGAACAGGTAAAAAAAATATTAGATAAACATCTTGAACTTAAAGGTTTAAGAAAGACTCAGGAAAGGTATGCCATTATTAAAGAAATATATTCTTTTGATCATCACTTCGATGCTGATGAGCTTTATTCTCAAATGATAAAAAAAAAATATAGAGTTAGTAGAGCAACTATTTATAATACCTTGGATTTACTTGTCAGTCTAGAGTTGGTATCAAGACATGTATTCAAAGAAAATATTGCTAAATATGAAAAATCGTTTGGATTTAGACAGCATGATCATATTATATTAGATAATGAAGAAATTATTGAGTTCTGTGATCCAAGAATACAATCTATCAAAAACACACTGGAGGAAATGTTTGATGTTAAGATTAAAAATCATTCTTTATACTTCTTTGGTGAAAAAAATAAAAAATAGATGTCGGTTGATGTTTTGTTAGGTTTACAGTGGGGTGATGAAGGGAAAGGGAAAGTAGTCGATTTTCTAGCCCCCAAATATGATTTTATTGCTAGATTTCAAGGTGGACCAAATGCAGGCCATACTCTTAAATTTGATGATAAAAAACATGTTTTACATCAAATACCTTCCGGTATTTTCAGAAAGAATAAACATAATATAATCGGTAATGGAGTTGTTTTAGATCCAGTAATATTTAAAAATGAGGTTGATTCTATTCATGAAAAATTTAAAATTAATTTACATGAAATAATATCGATTTCTAATAAAGCCCAATTAATTTCCCCTGTTCATAGGCTCTTAGATAAGGTTTTAGAAAAAAATAAAGGTGACAATAAAATTGGTTCTACACTAAAGGGAATAGGTCCTACATATCAGGATAAAATTGGTAGGCATGGACTTAGGGTAGGTGATGTTTTATCAAAATCATTCAAGGATAAATATGATAAACAAAAATCTTATCATGATTATTTCTTGGCCAGTCATTATGATGACAACTTTAAATTAGAGGAAGAAAATTTTTTTCTTTCTGTTCAATTTTTGAAAAAATTTGAGATTACTGATACTGAGTATTTAATCAATAACAACATAAATAAAGAGAAAAAATTTTTAGCAGAGGGTGCTCAGGGGACACTCCTTGATATTGATTTTGGTAGCTACCCCTTTGTAACATCCTCAAATACAACAACTGCTGGAGCTTGTATTGGTCTCGGTATTTCACCAAGAAAAATTTCCAATGTATATGGTATTTTCAAGGCATACTGTACTAGAGTTGGAGCAGGACCTTTTCCAACTGAACTTTTTGACGATATTGGAGATACTATTGCTCATAATGGTAATGAATTTGGTTCAACTACAGGAAGGCCGAGGAGATGCGGTTGGTTAGACATACCTGCTCTTAAATATTCAGTAATGTTAAATGGTGTTACTCACTTATATATTATGAAGGCGGACGTTTTATCAGATTTTGATGAAGTTAAGGTCTGTACAGGATATATTTATGATGGAAAAGAGATTGACTATTTTCCATCTATTATTGATTCAGATAATATAAAACCTGTTTATACAGTGTTTCCAGGATGGACATCTAAAGTTAATGAATCTAGAAGGTATGAGGACTTAGAAGATAACTTTAAAAACTATATTACATTTATAGAGGGTAGTGTAGGAGTTAAGATTAAATTAATATCTCTTGGTCCTGACAGGGAGGAAACTGTTTTATTAGATTAATTTTTTGATAAATCAAATATGTTTTAGTTTTGCTAAAATATTTTTGAATGTCATTACTACTTAATTCTGTTACAGTATCTGATACGACATCTAAATATTTTAATTCAAATGTTAATATCCTAATTGATAGTAAAGGATATATTAAAAAGATATCAAAAAATAAGATATCAGATAAAGTCAAGAAAGTAGTTGATCTCGAGGGTCTTTATATTAGTGAAAGTTGGTTTGATTTTAATGCAAACTTTTGTGATCCTGGATATGAGTATAAAGAAAATTTAAAGTCTGGTGTACATGTTGCAATTAATTCAGGATTTCTTGACGTTTTGATTACTCCAAACACTAATCCTATAATTCAAACTAAAGCCGATGTTTCATATATTCAAAAAAAATCATTGAATAATTTTTGTGAGATTCATCCTTCTGCTGCAATATCTAAAAATTTTAATGGTAAAGATTTGAATGATATTATTGATCTTCATAACTCTGGTGTTAAAGCATTTACCAACTCATATTCATGTAAGGAAAGTAGTGAAATGATAATGAATTCATTACTTTATTTGAATCAAATTGATACTTTGTTACTTACTAAACCTAAAGATCGATCTTTTTCAGATGGCGTTGTAAATAATGGTTACTACAGTAATACTGTAGGTCTTAAAGGTATTCCTAGAATTTCTGAGAGCATTGCAGTTGAAAGGGATTTATCTATTTTAGAATATGTTGGTGGGAAAATTCACTTTTCTGGTATTTCGACAAAAGAATCAGTTTCAATTATCAGAGATGCAAAAACAAAAAAATTAAATGTAACATGTGATGTTCCAATTCATAATTTGATTCTTGATGATTCAAACGTTGTTAGTTTTGACCCTAACTATAAGGTTGATCCTCCTCTAAGAACTAAAGAAGATATAGATGCATTAATTGAGGGAATAAATGATGGTACAATAGATATCATAGCCTCTCACCACGAACCTCAAGATATTGATACAAAAAAATGTGAATTTGAAAAAGCAAACTTTGGGGTGATATCACTACAAACTTTCTTTTCTAATATTGTTCAACTTTCCAGAAGAATTCCACTTGAAAATTTAATTAAAACTTTTTCTACTAACCCAAAAAAAATACTTGGTGTTGAAACCTATTCAGTTGTTGAGGGCTCAAAAGCATCGTTTACAGTATTTGATCCTGACGGTTCTTGGGATTATAATGAAAATTCGAATCTCTCAAAATCAATTAATTCGCCCTGGTTAAATTGGTCACTTAAAGGAAAAGTCAAAGCGGTGATTAAAGACAATAGGATAAAAGAAATTAATTAATGCAAAAATTAGATTTATCAATTATTATTCCCGCATTTAATGAGGCACAATCAATTCCTCAGCTTTATAATCTGATTACTGATAAACTAAGCGAAAAGCTACTAAGTTATGAGGTTATTTTCATTGATGATGGAAGTAATGATGATACTTGGAAAGAAATGGAAAAAATTACCATTTCTGATAAAAAAGTAAAAGCTATAAAGTTTTCAAAGAATTATGGTAAATCAGATGCCCTAGATGCAGGATTTAAAGAGTCTGAAGGTGATTATATTTTAACAATGGATGCGGACTTGCAAGATGATCCTTCAGAGATATATGAATTATTTCAACTTATAAGAAATAAAAAATTTGATTTAGTGAGTGGTTGGAAAAAGAAAAGAAATGATCCAATTACAAAAACAATTCCATCAAAATTTTTCAACTATGTTACAAGAGTTTTTTCTGGTATTAAGCTTAATGATTTTAATTGTGGAATTAAAATTTATAGAAAAGAGGTTATAAAATCAATCAATTTGTACGGAGAGATGCACAGATATATTCCTTTAATTGCCAAATGGAATGGATATAATTTTATTGGAGAGAAAATTGTTAAGCATAATAAGCGTAAATTTGGAGTTACAAAGTTTGGTATGGAAAGATTTATTAGGGGTTTTTTAGATTTATTGTCTGTTAGTTTTGTTTACAGATTCAAACAGAGGCCCATGCATTTTTTTGGTTCATTAGGCGTCCTGTTTTTCTTGATTGGTTTTGTTTCAGTTGGTATGATTGTATATGAAAAAATATCTAAAATCTCGCAGAATATACCCATTGAATTTATACGTCCAGTTACTGATCAACCTCTATTCTATATAGCACTAGTTGCTATTGTCATTGGTGTCCAACTTTTTTTAGTTGGCTTTTTATCAGAGCTTTTTATTCAGATAAATTCAGACAAGAAAAGATATAAAATAGATAAAACAAAAAATGTCTAAATCTGTCAAGTACTCAATTGTTGTAGCAGTATACAACAGGCCTGAGGAAATGGAGGAGCTTCTACATAGCTTAAACAATCAATCATTTAAAAATTTTGAGTTGATTATTGTAGACGATGGTTCTCAAATTTCATCAAGGGAAGTTTATGATTCTTACAAGAAAAAATTTCAAATTTCTTATTATTTCACAGAAAATCAAGGTCCGGCAATGGCAAGAAACTTTGGAGTTAATAAAGCATCAGGTGAATGGATTATTTTTTTTGATTCAGATTGTACAATTCCAAGAGATTATTTTTTAGTTGTAGAAAAATTTTTGAAAGAAAATAAGATTGATTTCTTTGGTGGTCCTGATATGATGGATAAAAGTTTCACATATCTACAAAAATCAATTAATTATTCCATGACCTCATTGTTTACAACTGGAGGAATCAGAGGAGGAAAAAAATCAATTGATAAATTTTTACCAAGATCTTTCAATATGGGAATCAAAAGAAATGCATTTATAAGTGTTGATGGATTCTCTAATATTAGGCAGTATGGTGAAGATTTAGATCTTTCATACAAGTTGTTATTTTCAAATAAAAAATCAGCATTAATTCCAGATGCAAAGGTTTATCATAAAAGAAGAACTAACTTATTTAAGTTTTTCAGCCAGATGTTTAGGTCTGGAAAGGGAAGAAGATTTCTAGATGAAAAGTATAGTGGTACATTTAGAATATTTCACTTATTTCCTTCATTTTTTTCTTTAGGTCTGTCTTTTATGATAATATTTCAGTTTTTAATCCTTGATAACTTTTTTATATTAAATATTATTTATTCAATCTACTTTCTTGCTATATTTTTAAGTTCCTCATTATTAAATTTAAATCCAATAATTGGTTTATTGTCTATTTTAACAACGATCACTCAATTTCTAGGATATGGTAGTGGATACATCTATGGCTTATTTAGAAACTGATATTATCATATCAGACTTTATTATGCCATATTTTATGATTTCAGATGATTTTAAAAATTTTTCTGGTTTTATCACATCAATATGAAGTCCTGATGATTCAAATCTATTTTTAAAATCATTTCCATATTTTCTAAGATGGTCCGATTGTCCGTAATATTTTTCTCTATCTTTTGATGAAACAATAGACTTATCTTGTAGTGTAGTTTCTGGAACTGGGTTGTAAAAAGGAATCATAACTATACCAAAACCATTTTTTTTGAGGACTCTTCTTATCTCCTTAAGGGCTAAAATATCGTCCTCAACATGTTCAAGTACGTGATTACAAAGAACAAGATCAAAATGATTATCTCCAAAAGGAATATTATGAATATCCATCTTTACATCAGCTAATGGAGAGTAAAGATCTGCTGTGACATATTGGAAATTAGGATTATTTTTAAATTTTTTTGTTAGACAAGCTTCTGGAGCTATATGTAGAATATTCATTTTTTTATTAAAAATTCTCTTAACATCTCTCATGTACAAATAAAGAAACCTATGTCTTTCAAGTGATAAACAATTTGTACATAATGCATTTTCTCGGGTCTCTCTTCCGTATGGGAAAAAAGTTGAAAATTGACTTCCACAAATAGGACAAGAAACTTTATTCCCTCGATAAAAAATTGAAATTATATAGAAAAATGGCTTACTAATTCTTTGTAAAAGAGTCCTAGGTAATTTTCTAAGAATAAATCCAACAAGTATCTTAATCATTTTTCAGGTTTCCAAGATAACTCTCTGGAGATAATGATAATAGTTCTTTTTTAACCGATTTATCAACTGGTAAACCGTTAATAAATTCTTTTATGGATTTTTCATTTATATTCTTATTTCCACGAGTTAGGTCTTTAAGTATCTCATAAGGGTTTTCTATATTTTCTCTTCTTAAAATAGTTTGTATTCCCTCCGACACTACTGCCCAATTATCTTTAAGATCTAAATTTATAATTCTTTCGTTAACGTCAATTTTTTTGAGTCCATTAATTAATGAATCTAGGGCAATTTTAATATGTGATAGAGGCACTCCGATATTTCTTGATACAGTCGAATCAGTTAAGTCCCTCTGAAGTCTGGAAACTGGTAATTTTTCTGCAAGAAATATCAATTGAGAATTTGCAATCATAAAATTTCCTTCTGCATTTTCAAAATCAATTGGATTTACTTTGTGAGGCATTGCAGATGACCCAACTTCTTGTTTATTCACTTTTTGAATGAGGTAGTTAATTGATATGTAGTGCCAAATATCTTTACACATATCTATTAAAATTGTATTAATTCTTGATAGATTATGAAACTTAGAAGCCATATTATCATAGTGTTCAATCTGGGTAGTTGGCTTACTTCTTTCCAGACCAATTCTTTCTAAAAACTTATCCGAAAATTTATCCCAGTTAATATTTGGAAATGCAGCATAATGCGCATTTAAATTTCCTGATGCACCACCAAATTTTCCATTATTTGGTATCTTATTTAACGATTTGATTTGGTTCAAAAGTCTTACTTCAAATACTTTGAATTCTTTTCCAAATGTGGTTGGTGTCGCAGGTTGACCATGCGTCCTTGAAATCATGGCAACATCTTTAAGTTTGCTAGAAATCTGATTCAATTCATTGATTAATTTTTTATAACACAATGAGATAACATTATCCATTGAATCTTTTAACATTAGTGGTACTGCAGTATTATTTACATCTTGGGAGGTGAGACCAAAATGAATAAATTCTTTAAATTTTGACAGTTTAAGTTCATCAAATTTCATTTTTATGAAATACTCAACTGCTTTGACATCGTGATTTATCTCTTTCTCTAACTCTTTAATTCTTACAGCATCTTCCAAACAGAAGTTACCATATATTGATTCAATATTTTTTTTATCATTGTTATTGAGTGATTGAAAAATTTTAATATCAGTATTTGATAGTTCAATAAAGTATTGTATCTCAATAAATACCCTATACTTTATAAGTGCAAACTCAGAAAAATAATTCGAGAGTTCTGAGGTTTTGTTATGATATCTACCGTCTATAGGAGATATTGATTTTAAAAAAAATATACTGTCACTCATAAGCAAATTTAAAGAATAATTGTAACAGATGTCCTATACCAACGTTATTAGGTTTAATGAGTGAATTTAGAAGAGTTAAAATATCTATGGATGGTGAGAAGATAGATTTGGAAGTTAAAAAGTCTGAGACTATTCTTGATGCCGCCCTAGAAAATGATATAGACTTGCCATATTCTTGCCAAAGTGGTGTATGTACTGCGTGTATGGCATACTTAAAAAGTGGTGAGGTCGACATGGAAGTCTCTGATGGACTCACAGATGAAGAGATTGATGATGGATATATATTATGTTGTCAGGCATCACCAACATCAGAAAATGTTGAAATTGAAGTTGACTAATTCTTTTCACTTTATTGTATAATTATTACTTGAAATAAACGAAATATTATAATACATTTGCTGATATTTTTCCTTATAAAACATCTAAATGAGACAATTAAAAATCACACAATCGATAACTAATAGAAGAGAAAGTCACACTCTCGAAAAGTATTTTACAGAGGTAAGTGGCGTTCCTATGATCACCCCAGAGGAAGAAGTTAGACTTGCTAAAGAAATTAAAAAAGGTAACCAAGACGCACTGGATAAGCTTGTAAGGGCTAATTTGAGATTTGTTGTGTCAGTAGCAAAGCAGTATCAAAATAGAAGCCTTCCTCTAAACGATTTAATAAATGAAGGCAATTTGGGTTTAATAAAAGCAGCAAAAAAGTTTGATGAAACGAAGGGTTTCAAATTCATATCTTATGCTGTGTGGTGGATAAGACAATCTATTATGCAGGCACTTGCAGAACAGTCAAGAATTGTTCGATTACCAATGAATAAATCTGGCGCAATTAATCAGATAAGAAGAGCGTATGCAGAATTAGAGCAAAAGTACGAGAGAGAGCCAACTGAGGAAGAAATAGCAGATAATCTTGATATGAAAACATCCGAGGTTAGAAGTACGCTTGGTGCTGAAGTTAAGCAGATGTCTATGGATGCTCCATTTGGGGAAGATGATTCCGGTTCCCTTCTTGATGTCCTTGAGAATGACTCAGAAGGTCCAACTGATACAGGATTGGTATTCAATCATTCATTGAAAATTGAAACAATGAGAGCATTATCTACTCTTACACCTAGGGAAAGAGATGTTGTATTAATGAGTTTTGGTATCGGTTTTGACAATCCTTACACACTTGAAGAAATTGGTGATGTTATGGGTCTTACAAGAGAAAGAGTAAGACAAATTAGGGAGAAAGCACTTCAAAAACTTAGAGAGCCAGGTAAGAATAGGAGGCTCAAAGAATTTTGTGCAAATTAGTTCAACTATTTTTTTAGTTTAAACGCCATATATTAACTTTTCTATATTATTTTAGTGATAATGAAGTACCTGCAATACATTTTATTATTTCTTATTGTTTCATGTTCGGATACGAAAAAAAATTCAAGTACATCTGAAGTTGATATTTCGTTAAAAAGTTTTAATTCAGATCTTACTGTTGGAAGTACTACTTACACAGGTCCGGAAAAAATTAATTATTTACTAGAGATTAAAAGGCATGGGGGTATTGATCTTTCTAAACCATCTAAATATGGTACCTACCCATCTGATATCTATGATAAAGCTTTGGCAGCTATGAAGAGAAGAAATCAAAGTAGGTTTTCTGCTGCTAGTAGAGAATTAACTCCACAGTTTACTAATTACGCAGAGACCAATGCTGTCTTTCAAAGTAGAGGTCCTGGAAACATGCCTGGTAGATCACTTGCTGGTATTGTTGACTCCAGAGATGAAACAAATAAAACATGGCTCATTGGAACTGTTGGGGGTGGGATTTTAAAAACAACTGATTCAGGTGTCACCTTTGAAGAAATAACTTCCGAACTTAAAAATTCATATATATCAACAATAGAACAAAGTAAATCTAATCCTAATATTTTTTATGTTGGTACTGGAAATTCGTGGCAATATGAAGAAGCTGGTCAGTACGGCGGGAGCGTCTACAGATCCATTGATGGTGGTGTAACTTGGGATAATATTTCTCTTAAAGACTCTCTAGGAAATATTGATTTTAGATTTAGGTCTATTAGTGATATTGTCATTGATGAAGAAGACCCAGATGTTATCAGTGTATCTATCTGGCCTGGTGGTTGGTATACAAATAGCCCGGGCTCAGGTTTTATATATAGATCTGAAGATGCTGGAAAGAGTTGGAATTTAAAATACACAAGCGAACAATTGGAAAGGATAACGCAACTTCAACCTTCACCAACTGACCCTAAAATAATATATGCAAGTGTTAGTAGAAAAGGTGTAATCAAGTCAATAGACGGAGGAAAGAGTTGGTTCAATCCTGGTAACATCGGTTTAGCTGGTGTTATTAGTTATGATAATGAATCAGGTATTTATAATCAAAGTGGTGACT
Organism: uncultured Marinoscillum sp.; assembly: GCA_902523065.1. Classification (GTDB taxonomy): domain Bacteria; phylum Bacteroidota; class Bacteroidia; order Cytophagales; family MED-G16; genus MED-G16. The sequence goes on along the minus strand of CABYXZ010000001.1, from coordinate 213,929 downwards.
CAAACTTTGGAAGAGTTTCGGTATCGATTTCTCACAAAAATCCAAACACACTTTATCTAGGAGCATATAGTGAATTTCCAGTTAATGGGGGACCAACAACACAGTTTTCAAAACTTTATGTTTCTCATGATGGAGGTATTTCTTGGAATTTAATTAAAAATAAAGATAATACTGAAGATGATTGGCTAAATGGACTTGGATATTTTGCTAATTCAATTATGATTCACCCGTTTAACGACAGTGTAGTTTACCATGCATCTCAAGATATGCAAAGATCTACTTTACTACCAGATCCTGGTGTTAGCTTTAACGGTAGCTCAACTATTGTCAAAACAGATAATATTTCATCTAATATTAATATCTTAAATATATGGGGAGGTTCTGCACTTGGATCTGGTAGCGAATGGTCAGACAACTCCTACAATCCAGATTTTGATGATATTGAGATAAGATTTGGACCTGGGAAAACTCAGAAAGCATATAGATTTTCTGTTCCTGAAGGTTCTACCTCTGGTGTTCCACACGCAAATTACACTTACCAGGGTATAACAGATGTCCCATTTGAAGTTTGGAATAATTCTCTTGAACCACCTCAACAAATTACTGTTTCATTCAGAGATAATTACAACGACGGGTCGTTTAATCTTCTTTCTGAATTTGGTGAAAGTAGAGAATATATAATTCCTCAAAACATACCATATGATCCTACCATGTCACAGTCAGAAATAACTCAAGAGAATGGACAGTTATATAAATCTACTTTTCTTATTTGGTTGTACTTGGCCGAAGGTGTAACATGGAATCCTGATAGTTTACCGAATTCATCCCTAAAAATTGAAACTTTAGATGTTTCATACTACACTTATAAGAAAGAGACTATTGACATTACAGATTATTATGGTTCAAATGATATCAATCAAAATGTTCATGTTGATCATCACTTTTTTAAACCTATAGTTAATGAACAAGATACTACATTTTCATTTATATTGGGCCATGATGGGGGTATAAGTGTTTCCAAGACAAAATCAAATCCTGGAGTTGTTGATGATGATTTCTATAATGCAGGTCAGGTAGGAGATTCATGGTATGTGCCTAGTAGTGGGTTTAATACATCTCTGCTGTGGGGAGCTGATAAGGTAAAAGGTAGGGAGCAGTACCTTGTTGGTGCACAAGATCACGGGTCCTTTCTTTCAAATAAAAATTTTGTTGGATCAGATACATCAAATTATACGCAATTCTGGTCTGGTGATGGTTTCGAAATTCTAGCACATAATTCTGATCCCGATAAAATGTTTGGAGGTAGTCAATTCAATTCTGCTGTTAGAAGTACTGATGGTGGTGATTCATGGTCTTTCGTAAGTAATATGCCAGCATTTCAGTCTTTAAATGCTCCATTTAGTTCTCAGTATGAGTCTTCATATCAAGACCCTGACTTGATACTATCTCTGAATTCAACAGGTGTTGGTAAGAGTACAGACTGGGGTGATACATGGATCAATGTAGAAGTTCCTGATGGTAACTGGGCTAATATTAATAGCAGAGATATAAGTGTATCAGACGCTAATCCAAGATATATATGGGTTGGTGGCTATATGGGTAATCTTTCCCAAATATATGTTTCTGATGACTGGGGAAATTCTTACAATCCAGTAAACAACTTTACCAATGAAAATGGACTTGCTATGGGAACTATATCTGGCATTTACACACATCCATATGAGGATTCATCTGCATATGTACTTTTTAGCTATTATGGTTTTCCTAAAGTTATTAAAACTGAAGATTTAGGAAATACCTGGGAAGACATCTCCGGCTTTGCCTCATTAGATGAAGGAATCTCAGTATCCTCAACAGGATTTCCTAATGTGGGAGTTTACAGTCTTTTAGTAATGCCTCATAACAATGATATCATTTGGGTTGGTACAGATATTGGTCTAATCGAAAGTACTGACGGAGGAAAGAGTTGGTACTTAGTTGAAAGTAATATGCCATTTACTGCAATTTATGATTTGAAGGTAAAAGATCAGGGGCAGGTCATAATAACAACTCACGGAGCTGGTTTGTGGACAGCTACAATTGAAGATTTAAAATCATTTATTCCGAAACCTGCTACCTTACCTCCAGTTATTGATGACGCATATCAGGTCAGTAATGAAAATGAATATATAATTAATACTACAATAAACTTCAAATCTGCTTACGATTCTCTTAGTATACAAGCTAACGAAACAGTTTATATTACAATTACTGATTCAATAAATATTGAGACCAGTGATATAGTGTTTAATGTTTTAGATAAAGGAGATTATACCCTCCAAGCCTTTGGTTATAAAGACGGCATTGCATACCCTTCAAATGAGTTTGACATTACACTTAATCCAACCTTAGCTCCTCGTACTGAGTACAGCACAACATTCAGCGATCTTGTTGGAGATGAGTTTGGGCTCGATAGATTCAGGATTGGATCTCAAGGTGGATTCCAAGGAAGACAGCTACATACGGAACACCCATACGAGTCAGGAGTTGCTGGAGGCTATGATGATGGTTACAGCGTCCATGCCCTGCTAAATATTCCTATTATAATAACAGATTACACACCATCTATAAGGTTTAAAGAGATTGTACTTGTAGAACCAGGAGAGCCTGGTACTTCTTTTGGTGATTGGAATTTCTGGGACTATGTAATTGTTGAAGCATCTAAAGATGGTGTTTATTGGAGAAGATTGATTGACGGTTACGACTCAGATGCTGATCCAGCTTGGAGAACAGCATATAACATTGGAGAATTTGGATCTCCTGACCTTATCAGAGACAGACAGATTAACTTCTCTCCACACTTTAGTGTTGGAGATACAGTCAAGGTAAGGTTTAGAATGTTCTCTGACGATCTAACGGTTTCATGGGGCTGGATGGTAGATGATCTATACATACAAAAAGACTTACCTGTAGTTCAAGGAATTGAGTTTACTGAACTTGACAAGGATATATCTATTTATCCAAACCCTACATCTGGAGAATTTAGTATTGACTTTAATGATACGTGGCAGGGTGATGTAAACTGTAGGATTACGGATATATTTGGAAGAAACATTTACACAAATACTCTTGATAATAAGTCTTCTAACTCATCACATAAAATTGATATAAGAGACTCCAATGACGGGATGTATATTATTCAACTTGTTCAGGGTGAGAAAAAGACGATGAAGAAGATAATAAAAGAATAATTTCTCTAGTATTCTAATCTTATAAAATTTTATTACGTTAATTAAAATCTAATATCTTTTATTATAATTTTACACTGGATAAACAACAACCCTTGAAAAGATTTTTTCATTATTTTACATTATCTATTCTTTTATTTTCCTGTCAAAAGGAATATGAAAAGAAGCCAGTTAAACCTACTCCAAAAATAAAATCTATAACTGAAAATGGAGTCAAATATGATGGTCCTGAGAAATATTCATACTATCTAGCTTCCATAAAACATGGTGGTGATAATGTTAATTCCGAACCAAAATTTGGTAGATATAAACCGGGTTATAAAGAAATAGAATTAAAAAAAATGTTATCTAGGAATAACAGCACTTTTGCTCAGTCGAGAATGAGTGAAAAAAATTTATTTTCTAATACATATGCAAAAGAGAAAGCCACATTCATTGAGAGAGGACCATTTAATGTACCAGGAAGAACTAGGCCAATACTAGTTGACGTATCAGACCCTACTGGCAACACTTGGTATGCAGGGAGTACAGGTGGCGGTGTTTGGAAGACAATTGATGAATCGGTAACATGGTCAGAGATAAGCAATGGTATGGAAAGCATTGCTATATCTTGGTTGGATCAGAGTAAGTCACAACCTAATGTATTGTATGCAGCAACAGGAGTAGCTTGGGTTGGAGGTATACAAGATATAACAGGAGCAGGAGTTTATAAATCAGTTGATTCAGGAAAAAATTGGATTAATGTATCTCCAAGAGAAAGTAATGGTTATGTTTTAGACGAATTTAATAATGTAAGTAGGTTACTAGTGGATCCAACTGATCCGGATATCGTTATTGCTTCAACAACTGAAGATTACTTTGCTCAAGGGCACATTTGGAAAACTATAGATGGTGGTAAAAATTGGACCGAAGTAGCTTCAGCATCAACTAGAATTCAACAAGTAATTGCTGCTCCATCTGATTTTAATATTCAGTACGCTGCCGTAAGAGGAGTTGGAGTTTTAAGGTCTGTTGATAGGGGTAGTACTTGGACAAATCCTGGAGGAATAAATTTATCTGGTACAATAGACTATGATAGTGAAGACGGTATTCTTGCTGGTGGAGGATCTGGTGCATTTGGTCGACTTGAATTAGCGGTTTCATATCAAGACCCATATACCATTTACGCATCTATTGATGGTGATGCTGCTTCATACTTAAAAGTAAGTTATGATGGTGGTGTTACTTGGAATTTAGTAAAGAATGAAGACGGTAGTAATGATGATTGGTTAATAGCTCAAGGATGGTTTGATAATACTATTACTGTTAATCCATTTAATGATAGTATAGTTTATTATGCTGGAAGAGATGCATCAAAAGCTACAATATTATCTGATCCAGGTGTTAATTTTAGTGGTTCAACGACAACAGTAACCTTAGATAACACATCTTCATTTCTTCAGCTAGTTAATATTTGGGGAGGAAATGCAGTAGGGTATAATAACGAATGGAACCTTCACGCAGATGCACCTGAATTAGTTGATGTAGAAATAAGATTTGGCCCCGGGAAATCTCAGATGGCCTACAGATTTTCAGTTCCTGAGGGTTCGACATCAGGCGTTTCGCATGCAAACTATACCTATCAAGATGTTGTAGAAGTTCCTTTCGAGGTGTGGAATATATCTGCTGATCCGCCAGAACAGATTACAGTTTCTTTTAGGGATAATAAAAATGATGGAAGTTTTAACATTACAACAGAATATGGTGAAAGCAGAGAGTATATTTTTCCTCAAAATATTCCCTATGATCAAACTATGTCACAAACTGAAATTACTCAGCAGTGGGGTCAAATTTATAAGTCCCTTTTCCTCATATGGCCGTATCTATCCAACAACGTAAGTTGGGATCCAAATAACTTGCCTAACTCATCAATCAAGATTGAATCCGTTGCTGCAACTTATAAAACACTAAAGAAAAATGTTCAATACATGACAGACTACTACGATAATGGTGGTGCTGAAAGTATAAACCAAAATGTTCATGTTGATCATCATAATTTAGGGACAATTATAGATTCTGATAATACTTTTAGAATTTATCTAGGAACTGATGGTGGTATTTTTTATACTAATTCAAGTATGGATCCTGGAGTTGTTGATAATGATTTTAAGGTGTCTGGAAAGACCTCAAATAATTGGTATCAACCTGCTGGTGGATATAATACGACTCAGTTCTATGGTGCTGATAAGGTAGTTGGTTATGATCAGTATTTTGGAGGATCTCAAGATAATGGGACATTTTTATCTCCAAGAAATCTAATAGCTGATGAAACAACAACTTGGTCCTTTGAGATTGGTGGTGATGGTTTCGAAGCTATTGCGCATCACACCGATCCAAATAAATTAATAGGTGGGTCTCAAGGTAATAATTTTTATAGGTCAACAAATGGTGGTGCATCATGGAGTTATGCACAGTACGGACTTGAAGGTGCTGATCCTTTTATAACAAGATTATCTTCTCCAGCTCAAGATCCTGATGTATTATATGCCGTAACTAATTTTGGTGTAATGAAATCAAATGATTTTGGAGAAAGTTGGCAAGCGAAACAAGTTGAGGGAAACTGGAATTCTAGTTTTTGGAGTGGTACAGACGTTGAAGTTTCCTTAGCCAATCCAAGATACGTATGGGCTGGTAGTTCAATGTCATTTGCTGGAAATATTTTTCTATCTAAAGATTGGGGCGAGACCTATGAGTCAGTTCCAAATTTTTCAAGTTTAGGCAGAACCAGCGGTATATACTCTCATCCAACTGAGGATTCAACCGCATACGTATTATTTGGAATGCCAGGTGCGGCTAAAGTATTGCAGACGAGAGATCTTGGTGAGACATGGGAAGATTTAAGTGGCTTCACAAACTCAACTGATGGTAAATCTTTAAATGGTTTTCCTGATGTTCCAGTTTATAGCTTTCTGGTAATGCCACACGATAAAGATATTATGTGGGCTGGAACAGAAGTTGGCTTAATTGAATCGACTGACGGTGGTACGAGTTGGCACTTGGTAGAGTCAAACCTACCTTATGTTACTATTTGGGATTTAAAACTTAAAGACGAGGGACAGATTGTTATAGCAACCCATGGAAGAGGTGTTTGGACCGCAACAATAGATGATCTAAAGTCCTATGAACCAAAACCAGCAATCCTTCCACCATTCATCTTAAGTGCATATCAGCTAGATTCAGAAGACAGTTATGTCATTTCCACAAATATTAACACTAAGTCTAGTTACGACTCCTTAGTTATAAAGGCAAACAATGTAAAAAGGGACGTATTTCAAAATGTAGATAAATCAGATTCTACAAATTTTGTGTTTGAGGTTGATGATAAGGGAGATTATACTATACAAGCTTTTGGTTATAAAGATGGACTTGAATATCCATCTAATGAATATAATATTATTTTAAATCCAACACTTCAACCAAGGACAGAGTACAGCACAACATTCAGCGATCTTGTTGGCGATGAGTTTGGGCTCGATAGATTCAGAATTGGTATTCAAGGTGGATTTGAAGGAAGACAGCTACATACGGAACACCCATACGAGTCAGGAGTTGCTGGAGGCTACGATGATGGTTACAGCGTCCATGCCCTGCTAAATATTCCTATTATAATAACAGATTACACACCATCTATAAGGTTTAAAGAGATTGTACTTGTAGAACCAGGAGAGCCTGGTACTTCTTTTGGTGATTGGAATTTCTGGGACTATGTAATTGTTGAAGCATCTAAGGATGGTGTTTATTGGAGAAGATTGATTGACGGTTACGACTCAGATGCTGATCCAGCTTGGAGAACAGCATATAACATTGGAGAATTTGGATCTCCTGACCTTATCAGAGACAGACAGATTAACTTCTCTCCACACTTTAGTGTTGGAGATACAGTCAAGGTAAGGTTTAGAATGTTCTCTGACGATCTAACGGTTTCATGGGGCTGGATGGTAGATGATCTATACATACAAAAAGACTTACCTGTAGTTCAAGGAATTGAGTTTACTGAACTTGACAAGGATATATCTATTTATCCAAACCCTACATCTGGAGAATTTAGTATTGACTTTAATGATACGTGGCAGGGTGATGTAAACTGTAGGATTACGGATATATTTGGAAGAAACATTTACACAAATACTCTTGATAATAAGTCTTCTAACTCATCACATAAAATTGATATAAGAGACTCCAATGACGGGATGTATATTATTCAACTTGTTCAGGGTGAGAAAAAGACGATGAAGAAGATAATAAAAGAATAATTATTTTCTTATTTTAATCCTTTTTAAACTAACTCTCCTAAACCTTATATTTATTAGTTCAACTCCCAATGTAAAGAATAAAGAGAAGTATATAAATCCTTTTGGAATATCAATGTGAGCTGCCTCTAATATTAAGGTGAAACCTATTAAAATTAAAAAGCATAATGCTAATATCTCTAAGGAAGGGTACCTATCAATTATATCACTAATTTTTGAGGCATAAAATATCATAAATAAAATAGAAATAACTACTGCAATTACCATTAGTAGAAGTACTTCGGTCAATCCTATCGCAGTTAATATTGAGTCAACTGAAAAAACAAAATCAACTGCAACAATCTGCCAAATAACAGTTGATAAACTTACAGTCTTGTTTGATAACTCCTTCTCGTCAAAATTACCATTTATCTTATGTGAAATTTCAAGAACACTTTTAAAAATTAAAAATCCACCACCAAGGAAAAGAATAATATCTTTAATGCTAATGTTCATGTAAACAGGTTTAGTAAGGCCAATAAACCATGTGAGACCAAAAAGCATAATTACTCTAAGAACAAGTGCAAGTAGTAACCCTAAAACTCTTGCTTTATGTCTATTCTCTTTTTCAACCTTATTCGTAATAATTGAAATAAAAATAATATTATCTATTCCAAGAATTATCTCAATTATTGTTAGGGTTAACAATGCAATGTAGGTCTCGAATTCAAAAAATATTTCCATTATATAATTATATTTTTTTATCTTATTTTGCGAGCAAATTTATTTACTTTGTCATCTATAATTAAAACACGAAATTAATTATTTATATGAAAAATATTATTGAAGTGAGTGAAATTTCTAGGCACTATAATGTTGGAAAACAAATTGTTAAGGCATTAGATTCAATAAGTGTTAATATAAAAAAAAATGAATATGTATCCTTTATGGGTGCATCAGGTTCAGGAAAATCAACTCTGATGAATATAATAGGTTGTCTGGATTCTCCAACGGGTGGAAAATATAAGCTTAATAATAAAGATGTTAGTAATATGAGTGAAAATGAGCTTGCTGATATAAGAAACAAAGAGATTGGTTTTGTTTTTCAAACTTTTAACTTACTACCAAGAGCATCTGCACTGGATAATGTGTCATTACCTCTGGTATATGCAGGATATTCTTTTGATATGAGACAAGAGATGGCAATGAAAGCATTGAAAGATGTTGATTTGGTTGATAGAGCTACACATAAGCCCAATGAATTATCAGGAGGTCAAAGGCAAAGAGTTGCCATCGCAAGAGCACTTGTAAATGATCCAAGTATAATTTTAGCAGACGAACCTACAGGTAATTTAGATAGTAAAACCTCATATGGAATTATGGATTTATTTACAGAACTGCATAATAGAGGTAATACCATTATAATGGTAACACACGAGGAAGATATTGCGGCTTATTCAAAAAGAATAGTTAGATTAAAGGATGGATTAATATCATCTGATAAAAAAAATTAAATATTTAAGGTTTGGAAATTAAACTGATTAAGTCTAAAAACTCAAAAATATCAAATGTCGATTACGATAATTTAGGTTTTTGTAAATATTATACTGACCATATGTTTATTTGTGACTACATTGACGGGTCATGGCAAAATTTTATAATTCAGCCATTTCAAGACCTTTCTTTATCACCAGCATGTACAACACTACATTATGGCCAAACTATATTTGAGGGATTGAAAGCTTATCGAAACCAAGAGGGTGAAATTCTTATTTTTAGACCTGACAAGAATGCAGAGAGATTTAATAAAAGTGCTGAGAGAATGTGTATGCCTAAAATTCCAGAGGATATTTTTATTAAGTCTATTGAAGAATTATTAAGTGTTGAGAAGGCATGGGTTCCAGAGGGTGAAAAAAACTCCCTATATATAAGACCAATTTCATTTGCTCTTGACCCGTATATTGGTATTAAACCAGCTGACAATTATAAATTTATGATTATATGTGGTATGGCAGGAGGTTATTACTCTGAGCCAGTAAATGTAAAAATCGAAACTCATTATACAAGAGCAGTTTCTGGAGGTGTTGGATTCTCTAAAACAGCTGCTAACTACGCGGCAGCATTATATCCAGCCGTTGAAGCACAAAAAGAAGGATATCATCAATTAATTTGGACTGATGGTAAATCCCATGAGTTCGTAGAAGAATCTGGAACAATGAATTTATTTTTTGTAATTAATAATCAATTAGTAACACCTCCTCTTGGTGATACTGTTTTAGATGGAGTGACAAGAGATAGTATAATTCATTTATCAAAATTACTGAATATTGATGTTGATGTAAGAAAAGTTTCTGTTAAAGAAGTTATTTCTTCCCTTGAAAGTGGTTCAATGAGCGAAGCATTTGGAGCTGGTACTGCGGCTACGATAGCACCAATAAAATCAATTGGTTACAACAATAAAAAATATAATCTTCCAGAAATATCAGAAAAATCAATTTCAAATACTTTATTGAATAAATTAAGTAATATAAAATTTGGAAGAGAATTGACTGAACTTAATTGGCTTAAAAAAATATCGAAATGAACCTAGAACAAATAAATAACATTAAAAAGCGAACCTCTGCTTTAAGAGGTTATCTTTGACTACGACAATAAAAAAAATATTGTTAAAGAAAAGCAGAAAATTAGTTCAGGAGAGGGTTTCTGGGATAATAAGGAAAATGCTGAAAAAATTCTCAAAGAGATCAGTTCTAACAATTTATGGATCGAATCATTTGACAAATTAGATATTGCTCTTTCAGATTTAGAAACGCTTCACGAGTTTTTCATTGAAGGAGAGATTGGGGAGGAGGAGATAGAAAAAGAATATAAGAAGGTTTTGAAATTACTTGAATCGCTGGAATTTAAGAAGATGCTTTCAAGTAAAGAAGATCAAATGAATGCCATAATTGAAATCAATCCTGGGGCAGGAGGAACGGAAAGTCAAGACTGGGCTAGTATTCTTATGAGAATGTATGTGATGTGGGCTGAATCACAAAATTTTAATGTTAAAAAAGTTAATGTTCAGCCAGGAGATACCGCAGGAATTAAATCTGCTATTATAGGTATCGAAGGAGATTTTGCGTATGGAAATTTAAAGTCTGAGATTGGCGTCCATAGACTAGTTAGAATATCTCCTTTTGATTCTGGAGCAAGAAGACATACATCATTTGCTTCGGTTTTCGCATATCCTGAGGTTGATGAAACTATAGAAATAAATATAGATCAATCTGAGATATCGTGGGAGACTTTTAGAGCTAGCGGAGCTGGAGGACAAAGTGTGAATAAAATTGAATCAGCAGTTAGATTAAAACATAAATCATCAGGATTAATAATTGAATGTCAACAAGAACGAAGTCAGATATTAAATAAGGAAAAGGCTATGAAAATGTTAAAGTCTAAATTATATCAAATAGAACTTGAGAAAGTAAATAAAGAGAAAGATGAAAGGGATAGTAAAAAGTTAAAAATTGATTTTGGATCCCAAATAAGAAATTATGTGCTTCATCCATATAAAATGATTAAAGATGTTAGAACTAATATAGAACGTGGAGACGTAAATAACGTATTAGATGGTGATATTAATGATTTTATAAAAGGATTTCTCTTGATGAGTAAATAGTTAAAATGAGTAAAAAAAAAGCAGTTGTTATAGGTGCTGGAGTAAATGGTTTAGTTCTTTCAAATTACCTACAAAAAAATAATTATGATGTCAAAATCATAGAGAAATCAAGTAAAATAGGCGGTGCTTGTACTTTTGACAAAATAAAAATTGATAATAAGAATATAGATTTTGCAAAGGGGGCAACAGTGTTAGGGATGATGCCTGATTTTATTTTTAATGACACCGGCTTATCAAATAAATTAAAGATCTACTCTCCTGAATATCAAAAGATTGTTTATTTCGAAAATGATAATACTGAGATAAATATATATAAGGATCCTAACCGATTAGAAAAAGAGCTGTATGACAAAGTTGGAGAAAGAGGTAGAGTTAAAGAGTTTAGAGAAGATGAAAACAGGGTGATCAAATATATTCAAGAAGGATATTTAAAAGGAGAGGCACCTTCTTTTCATAAAGCCTCTAAAGTTTTAGGTGAAGATTTAGCACAACTTTGGATAAGAGGTACTGCTAGAAATCTACTTGATTATTACTTTACATCTGAAAAAACTAAGTTATATATGGGAATGACTGTCATCGAGAGTAGCCCTGAATCAATTGATTCAGAGGGTTCGGCATTTATTATCCCATTAATGGACTCCGGATCAGTTTTTGGTGGTTACTGGGGATATGTGAAACATGGTATATGGCAAGTTACTGAAGAACTTGGACTGTTAAATGAATCAATCGGTATTGAAATTAATACCTCATCTGTAATTAAATCTATTGACAGAGAAAGAAAAAAGGTTATGTTGAATGATGGGAAGAGTTTTGATTACGATATATTAATTTTTGCTACTGATCCAGTTTCTCCCATGAAATATATTGATAACGAATCTCTGAAAAAATCAATTATAAAAAGAAAGTATACAGGCACTAGTGGAAAGGTAACTGCATTTTTTAAAAATAAAGTTAGATGGGTTAATCATAGTGATAATGATGATTCTCTCTCATCCTTTAGATTTATTTTCTCAGTTGATAATTTAGATGATTTTGAGATTAAGTCTCAAAATACTTTAAATGGTTTAAAAGATTACGAACCTGGTTACATTCAAGTCTATTGTGAGGGAGCAGGTCAGAGAAAATTAGGAAATGATGAGCCATTTGATAAATTAATTTTTTTTACTAAAAATTTATCTTATGATAAAAAAGGAGAAGAATTACCTCATATACATGAAGAAATTAAAAATAAAGTTTTTAAGTACATATCAAATCCTGAGGACTGTATAGGAAGTGTATTTTTAACTCCTAAGGATATGAATGAACAATTCTATTTTCCTGAGGGTAACATTGATCATATGATGCTTACCGAAGGTCAAAATTTTGATAAAAGAACATTTTCAAAAATTGATGGCAGCTTCTATAGCTATGGAAATATGAAGGATATTTTTTATTGTGGGGCAGGTTCTTACCCTTGCGGAAGTGTTGCAGGTACCGCAGGATATATGTGCTTCAAAAATATAATTAATAACTAGGTTGATTAATTGATTTTTTTAGAATTTCAAGGTACCAATTCTTAAATTTTTCAAGACCAATCTCCATCTTTGATAAAGGCCCAGGAGAATATTCTTTTGATAATACTCCCTTCTGATTATCCTCAATTATTCTTTTATCAGCAAGTGTAGTCTCATGCCATAACCATGATATATTATCTTTTTCGTAATCAACCCCTTCAATAGCTGACTCATCAACTAACCACATTAATTCAACAACAGTTTTTAGTGTTTCTTTTGGTAAGAATGTAAAGCAGGTTGCAAAATCGTTTGACATTATTAAACTATTAAAAGGTGAGGGACCGATTGTGGTATATCCTCCATCGTATTCTTTAAACTTTCCCATTAACTTTGATGCAGGTTCACCAGATTTTGTTTCAGATAATCTCCCACCACTAAAAGGTGTTCTTTCAGCACTTCTATAGAAGTTTGAAAATTTGTTTTCTGAGTATTCGCCCCTAAAATATCCAAGCTTATCAACTTTTTTATTCCAGTCGTTTAATAGTATTTTAAAACTCAAGGATTCAGGACCAGTATTACTTCCTGCGCCATATGACTGAATATAATCTTTTGAATGAACATCACAATATTCAGGATGAGATGGGTGACAATGATAACACTCATGAAAATTATCCAGTGCCAATTTCCAGTTACCTTCTATTTCATATACTTTTCTTAAAGCAATTTTTGATTTCCCTAAGCCGTGTAATGAAATAAAGGGTTTTAACGGACTTATGAACTCATTAAAATCAGATGGTTTATTTGATAGATTAATAAAAATTAAACCTTCAAATATATTTTTATTACATTTTATTAAACTCCATTCTTCTTTTTTAAAATTATCATCCATCATACTTGCATTACTTAAAGAACCATCAAGGTTATATGTCCATGCATGGTATGGACAAACAAGCTTTCTTAGTGAGCCTTCAGTTTTTGTACAAATATGAGACCCTCTATGTCTACACACGTTATAAAAACAATTTATATCACCTCCTCTATCTCTTACTACGATAATGGATTCATTAGCAATTTCAGTTATGAAGAAATCACCTTTATTGGGAATTCTAGAGATGTGACCAATAAATACCCATTGATTAGAAAATATATGTTTAAAGTCTTCCTCAAAAATTTGTTTATCAGTAAAAAATTTTTGTTCTAAAGGAAAATTATCCTTCTGATTTTCTATTAATCTTGTTAACTCAGAATTTATATTATTCATTATATCAAAAAGCTATAATAATTTTTATTAATTAAGTTTACTATATATTTTAAGAAAAGTTTAATGGTTTCTAATAGAAAAAATAATCCATCATTTTTACAGTCAATTTTGCCACTATTTTTTTTAGTTGTATTGCTTGCAATTAATGTCTCAATATTCAAGGGTGATTCATTGAGCGGTAGTATTCAAATTGTTCTTTTCCTATCTTCTGCATTTGCATCAGTCATTGCTTTTAATGTTGGTTTTTCATGGAATGAAATTCAAGAGGGAATTGTTAAAAGTATTAAATCTGCTCTTCCGTCCATATTAATTTTATTTCTTGTTGGTTCCTTGGCAGGATCTTGGATGGTCAGTGGCGTAGTCCCAGCAATGATTTATTATGGTATTAAAATACTTAATCCAGAGATTTTTTTACTTGCTGCATGTATAATTTGTATTATTGTCTCGATGGCAACTGGAAGCTCATGGACTACATCAGCCACAATTGGTATCGCACTAATTGGTATTGGTAAAGCTCTAAATATTTCAGAGGGTATTATTGCTGGAGCAATCCTTTCAGGTGCATATTTTGGCGATAAAATGTCACCACTTTCTGACACAACCAATTTAGCACCTGCTGTTTCTGGTAGTGATTTATTTTCTCATATAAGATATTTATCATTGACAGCACTTCCTTCAATTATTATTTGTCTTCTAATATTTACTTTCATAGGTTTTAATTTGAATTCCGGTCAAATTGTAGAGAATTCTCTTAATATTTCACTTATTATAAAAGAGAAATTTTTTATATCTCCAATACTTTTTGTCGTTCCACTAGTTGTTATTTTTATGATATACAAGAAAATTAAGGCAGCACCAGCTCTATTTATTGGTGTCATTCTTGGTTCATTATTTGCATTAATTTTTCAATCTGAACTTTTAGTGGAAATTTCTGGTAATACTTACGGGGATTGGAGAGATCTTTTTATTGGATCAATGATATCTCTATATGGAAATGTAAACATATTAACCTCTGATGAGATGTTTACTGAACTTTTATCATCTGGTGGTATGTCTGGTATGTTAGATACTATTTGGCTTGTTATTTCTGCCATGATTTTTGGAGGGGTAATGGAAAGCTCTGGGTTTTTAAAGAAAATATCATCAGTAATATTAAGTAAGGTTAGTTCACATGCATCAATTGTAACATCAACTGCAGGTACATGTATATTTTTTAATCTTACAGCTTCTGATCAGTACTTATCGATTGTGGTCCCAGGTAAAATGTATTCTAAAATCTATAAAGAAAAGGGTCTTGCTCCTGAAAATTTAAGTAGAACCCTTGAGGATAGTGGCACGGTTACTTCTGTTCTTGTACCATGGAACACTTGTGGTGCATATCATGCATCTGTTTTAAATGTAGCTACGGTGACTTATTTACCTTTTTGTTTTTTTAGTCTGATAAGTCCTATTATGACAATTATTTTTGCTTTTCTTAAAATTAGAATTAAAAAATTAGCTAGCTAAGTTCTTTAATTATTGATAAATAACTACTGAATCTTTTACTCCATATTTTATTACCAATATTTTTTTTTATTTCACAGTTAGGCTCATTTAGATGAAGACAGTTATTGAATTTACAATTTTTTTGTATTTCGATAAATTCTTTAAATAAATATTTTACATCTTCTTTTTCAATATCGTAAAAATAAAAATCTTTGAAACCTGGTGAATCTACAATTAAACTTTTTGAATCAATTTCAAAAATTTCTGAAAATGTTGTAGTTTGTTTTCCTCTTCCTGTTTTTGATGAAAGACTATCAATTTTTTGATTTGATTTTGAAATTAGATTAATTATTGTTGACTTCCCAACCCCTGAATTTCCTATAAATAAAGTTTTTTTATTTTTTAATAATTTATTCACTACCTCAAGATTAAATCTATCAGTTGCTGATATTTTACAGAAATTTATTCCAATAGAGGAGTATTTTTTTTCAATTTCTTTTAATTTATTAACTTCTTCAGGATTTAGAAGGTCTATTTTATTAAAAACTATAATTGGTTTTATATTATAAAAATTAGCAGCTGATATACATTTATCAATAAAAATAAGTTTTGTATATGGTTTTTTAAAACTGCAAATGATCAGAATTTGATCAATATTTGATCCAACAACGTGTGCCTTATTATCTTTTAAAGATTTTTTTATGAATAAGTTCTCTCTCTCGAATATCTCGGTTATTATACCGTTTTCATTATTGACTATTTCAATTTTAACTAAATCCCCTGAGACAATTGGATTTGAGAAATTATTTTCTAGTCTAAAGTTTCCTCTTAAGGTGCATTTGTAAACTTTATTTTTAGCTTTCACTAATGAATTTTTGCCTGTAGATTTTATAACTAAACCAATCATTTAATAAGATTTATGGTTTCTCTAATTATTTTATCTGTAGCTCCAGAGTTTTTTAATATAAATTTATTCCCTCCTGATCCAATATCTCCATATTTAACTATTCTATTAATTAGCAATTTAAATTCATTTCCACTCGTAATAGGAAAACCAATTCTTAGATTTTCTAGATGAGAAATTTCATTAAACTTTTTGTTGTTATTATTTTTTCCATAAATAATTGGCAGATCCCAAACCGCTGCCTCTAGAGTGTTGTGTAATGCACCTCTAAATCCACCTCCGATAAATGCAACATCACAATACTTATATAGTGATGATAGCAAACCAAACTTATCTATTATTAGTATTCTTTTTTTTATAATTTTTTGGGGGAGTTCAGAGTATTTTATTGTGTCGTTAATAAATATATTTTCTATATACTTGATATTATAGTCATTAATTTCATGGGGGACAATTATATATTTAGTATCAGTTAAGTCTCTTAAAATCTCATTTTTTAATTTATCTATATCACTTTTCCATGAGCTTCCAATCATAACAGTTTTTTTATTTTTTTTGAACTGTTCTACAAGAGGATATTTTTTTGAATCATTATAAATTTTTAGTACTCTATCAAACCTAGTATCTCCAACTTTTTTTACACGAGTAATATTATTTTTTTTTAGAAGGTTAACTGAATCATTATTTTGTACTAAAAAAAGATTAATTTTTTTTAAAGTATTTATAAAGAAAGAACTGTATAAAGGAACATAAAATTGACTTTTTCTAAAAATTGAAGAAACTGAAATTATTGGAATACTTTTTTTATTTGTTAACAAAATTAAATTTCTCCAATATTCATACTTTATGAGCAATAAGATTACAGGATTTATTTTTTCTAGCAAGAGTTCCATATTTTTTTTTGAATCGGATGGAAGGTAAAAACTATGATGAACAGATTTATCTTCCTTGACTTTATTTTCAAGTGATGAAGAAAAAAAAGAAACAATAATTTCAAATTTATTTAATGATCTAAGTCCATCAATAATTGGTTTTGCTTGCTCAAACTCACCAACAGACGATACATGGATAAGTATATTTTTTTTTTGAATATCAATATTTTCATCAATGTATTTAAAGGTATCTTTTCTTCCTTCATAAATTCTTTTTAATTTTTTATTGAATAAAGAAGATATAAGAATATATATATCTATAAGTTTGATTGCTAGCTCATACATCAACTTCATTTTTTAGTAATTGAATTTATTGTGTCACTTATTTGGCTTAATATATCATCTATACCAACTCTTTTTGTAGAAGAGGTTATAAAATATTTTGGTACATCCTCCCATGAATCTAAAATTTGATTTATAAATGAATCTACATTAATTTTCAATTCCTCTTTTTTTACTTTATCACATTTAGTAAAAATTAAATTTAAAGGCACATTATTTTTTCCTAAGTAATTAATATTTTCTAAGTCTATTTTTTGAGGTTTTAGACGTACATCTATTAAAATAAATAATAAGGCCAACTTATGAGATTTAACCAAAAAATCTTTTGACATTCTATCCCATTTTATTCTATTTTCTTTACTAGTTTTTGCCCAGCCATAACCTGGTAAATCAACTAAGTAGAAACTTTCATTGATTAAAAAGTGATTTATGAGTTGAGTTTTACCCGGTTTAGAGGATATTTTAGATAATTTTTGATTATTTGTTATCGCATTTATTAGAGTTGATTTACCCACATTCGATCTTCCAAAAAAAACAAATTCAGGAAAATCTCCTTTTGGACATTCCTCTAATGAGGTACTGCTTTTAATAAATTGAGTTGTTTTGATTTTCATTTAATATATTCCAAATTGCAATTTAAATTCATTTTTAGAGTTTAGGTAGTATATTAGAATAGAAAAATGAAAAAAAGCTTTACTGTTTTTTTATTATTTATTATTTATTTTGATACTTTCTCTCAGTCGTCAACATTTAATCTAAGTGGTTACGATGACACTAAAGTTCATTATGGTTTCTTGTTGGGCGCACACTCTTCATATTATAGACTTGAATATTCTTCAGTTTTTTCTTCATCTAATTATTCAAATTTACATAGCATTCTTCCTGATGTTAGTCCAGGTTTCAAACTTGGTTTTATATCAGATTTCAGCATATACTATCCTTTTGATTTAAGGACATTACTCCAAGTATCTTTTCAAGAATTCAAAGTTGATTACTTGTATGATGATGGTACAGTATTTTCAGATGTTAGACCTGCAACATTTTTAGAGAGTCCAATACTTATAAAGTATAAATCCAAGAGAAGGAAAAATAGTAGAATGTTTATTATTGGAGGTATAAAACCAAGTTTAGAGATTGGAGCAAAAAATAAAGATGAAGCTGGAAAAGATATTCTTGAATTGAGGGCATTTGATGTTTCTTTAGAAATTGGTTTTGGTGCTGATTTATTTTTCCCTTTATTTAAGTTATCTCCAGAAATAAGATATTCGAGAGGTTTATTTAATATGATTAATGATAATTCGAGGAATGAATATAATCTCCCGATAGACAAAATCATTATTCATAATATATCATTTTTCCTTACTTTTGAGGGTGGACCAAAATAACAGAAAGAAAATATTAATCACTGGATCAACATCTGGAATCGGTAAAGCTACAACTAGAATTCTTGCAAAAGAGAATGATCTGATAATTTGTGGAAGACGATTGGAGAATCTAAATAAAATTAAAAACGAACTATCTTCAATTTCAAATATTAAAATCTTAAACTTTGATATTTCTGATAAAAATCAAGTTAGGGACGCATTCCAAACTCTTGAATCAAAATGGAAAGAAATTGATATTTTAATTAACAATGCTGGGAATGCTCACGGCTTAGATTATATTCAGGACGGAGATACTAATGATTGGGATAAGATGATAGATATAAACGTTAAAGGTCTTTTATACATATCTAAAATTGTTTTAGATCTTATGATTAAAAGGAGAAAAGGTCATATCATTAATCTTGGTTCTATTGCTGGCTCTGAAGTATATCAGAAAGGAAACGTTTATTGCGCATCTAAATTTGCAGTTGATGCAATAACTAAAGGAATGAGACTAGATTTAAATAAATATAATATTAAAGTTTCTCAAGTAAGTCCTGGGTTGGTGAACACTGAATTTTCAAAGGTAAGATTCAAGGGTGATATGAATAGAGCTGATGAGGTATATAAGGGAATTAAGCCTTTAGTTGCCGACGATGTAGCAAGGGTAATGAAGTTTGTTGTTGATTCACCTGATAATGTTAATATAAGTGAAATAAGTGTTCTTCCTAAAAGTCAAGCTTCTTCAACAATTATAAATAGAGAAGATTAGTAATTTAAAATGCTAAATATCCAATTTAAGCCAACTTTTTCTAACTCTATTGTGTCAACTATTTTGGTGAAATTTTTATTATAAATTTCAACTCTAGTAGGCATCTTTAATTTATACTTATCATTAATTTTACTTCCTAGCCACTTAACATTTTCCATGAACTTTGTAGGCCTTATTCTGCTAAAACCCACATAATTCATATCATTACAAAAATTATATCCTCTGCACCATCCCAAGGAGCAATCATCTACAGCAAATTTGTTTAGATCAATGATATCTTTAATTGATTCATTTTTTTTATTAACCTTAATAATTTTTCCTGTAACAGTTGTGTAAATGAATTCATCATTGAAAATGGAACCATCATGAGGAATCCCATTGTTTAACTCAATTGTTCTTAAATAATCTCCATTTAATTTATATACAATAACATCTTGCTGTTTATATCTTGTTATATAGAGTTTTTTATTAAAAATTGTAACATGATTTGGATGACTAAAGTGAGGTTTGGTTGTATTTATTTTTCTATAATCAACTTTTTTACTAAACCTTTCCCATGTTTTTTTTTCTCTATAACAATTAAAAAATTTTGATATTTTCTTTTTATCTAAATCATATTCAATTGTTAAATCAAGACCAGTAACAACTATGTACAAAAAACCTTTTACGTATATCACATGATGAAGATCGTTAAATATGTTCAGGGAAATCTTGTCGATAATCTTATAATCAGGCAAGCTCAAAATTAAAATTTCAGTTAGAGTAGTTACATATAATTTTCCTTGATGAATAGATCCACTTTTAAAGGATATGCTATAATCATTTTTTGGTCGCAATTCCTCTGGGGTTTCATATACAAATTTTTCCTCAATTTTTTTTGAATCCGTATCGTACTCAAAAACTACTCCTCTTACTCCATTTGACCATTCTTTATTGAAATATGAGAGAGAGGAATTTGATTGTCTTCCACCAGTTATTATTATTTTCATGAAAAATGTTTGAAATATATATAGATTAGTTTTAAAATACTGATCTAAATTTATGACAAAAACAATAACAATCCTAGGTGCTGGAAAGTCTTCTTACAACCTAGTTAGTTACTTATCCAAAAATCAAGAAAGAATTGGAATTGATATTAAAGTTATTTCAAATCAAACCCCAAAGTACATTAATGATTTTCAAAAGATTGATTTTCAAAAGATTGACATAAATGATAATTCTCAGATTTCAAAACAAATTAAAAGTTCGTTTATTGTAGTAAGTTTATTGCCACCAAAACTCCATTACCAAATTGCTCTGATTTGTTCATCCCAAAAGATAAATATGATAACTGCATCTTATTTAGATGAAAAAATTAAATCTTTAGAAAAAAAATTTAAGAAAAA
The DNA here is from genome assembly GCA_902523065.1 of uncultured Marinoscillum sp. Lineage (GTDB taxonomy): Bacteria > Bacteroidota > Bacteroidia > Cytophagales > MED-G16 > MED-G16. The sequence continues at coordinate 192,895 of CABYXZ010000001.1, read as the reverse complement.
TAATTGTTTCCTTTTTATGGAAATAGGTCTAGATCCAGGTCTAGATCATTTATCTGCAAAAAAAGATATAGATGACTTAAATAAAAAAGGGAAAATATTAGGTTTTGAGTCATATACTGGAGGTTTAATAAAAAAAAATAAAGAAAATCCCTGGGGATATAAATTTACTTGGAATCCGATGAATGTAATTACTGCTGGAGTTGATGGCGCAAAATATCTTGATGATGGTAAAATTATTGATGTTCCTTACGATAAAATTTTTTCATCAGTTAAAAATATAAAGTTTAAGAATTCCGATTTATACGAAGGATATCCTAATAGAGATTCTTTAAAGTATAGGTCTCTATACAAATTAGAAAATGTAAAGACATTAAAAAGAGGTACATTAAGACACCCTGGTTTCTGCAAGTCATGGAATGTACTGGTTAACCTAGGACTGACAGATGATATTAACACTATAAAAAACCCAAAATTGGAAACTTATTTTGATTTTTTTAATTATAAACTAAATCTTAGTGACCTTAAGAAGTTAAAAAAATATATCAAAAAAAATTTTCTAATTAAAAGTGATTCGAAGGAGTTTAAAAATTTGAAATGGTTAGGTTTATTTTCTAACTATAAATTATTGAATAGAAGTAAAAAAGCAAGTCATCTTCTTATGGAGATTTTAAAAAATAGGTGGAAGCTAAAAAAAGATGATATTGATATAGTAGTTATGTATCACTCTTTTATATATAAAGAAAATAATCATTTCAAAAGGAAAGAATCTTTTATGAAGATAGAAGGTAAAAATAATTTAGAGACAGCTATGTCAAAAACAGTTGGTTTACCTATTGCATTACTGATAGAATTAATAATTAAGAAAAATCTTGAGTTTAAGGGAGTATTTCTTCCTTTTGATGAGATTATATATAATCCTTTGTTAAGTAAATTAGAGGATAATGGGATTACTTTTAATCATAGTACATCTAATATTCAAAAGTATCCATGAAATTTGTTGTGAAATCTCCTTTTTTGAAGTTTTCATCGTCCATAATTTTTATATGAAATGGTATTGTGGTCTCAATACCCTCAATGATAAACTCATTTAAAGCTCTTTTCATTCTTACAATTGCTTCTTCTCTTGACTGATGACTGACCATAAGCTTAGCAATCATAGAATCATAATTAGGTGGAATTACATATCCAGAATAGATATGGGAATCAACCCTGACACCGTGACCTCCTGGTTTGTGCAGAGCAGTGATTTTACCTGGACAAGGTCTGAAGTTTGCTTTTGGGTCTTCTGCATTTATTCTACACTCAATTGAATGGAGTTTTGGATAATAATGTTTTCCGGAAACTTTAGCTCCGTCAGCTACCTTTATTTGTTCTTTTATTAGGTCATAATCTGTAACCTCTTCTGTGATTCCATGTTCTACTTGAATTCTTGTATTCATTTCCATGAAATAAAAATCTTTATTGGCATCGACCAGAAATTCAATGGTACCTGCTCCTTCGTATTTAATAAACTTACAAGCTTTTACTGCTGCTTCTCCCATTCTATTTCTAAGTTCATCGTCTACAAATGGTGAGGGAGTCTCCTCAATTAGTTTCTGATGGCGTCTTTGAATTGAACAATCTCTTTCGGAGAGGTGACTTACATTTCCGTATTGATCACCCATAACTTGAATTTCAATATGTCTAGGTTTAACAATGAATTTTTCTAAATAGAGTCCTGAATTTGAAAATGAAGCTTCAGATTCGGCCTTAGCACTATTCCAAGCACTCTCAAAATCTTTTTCATTATTTACTATTCTCATCCCTTTACCTCCGCCACCAGCTGTAGCCTTCAGAATTACAGGATAACCAATTTTATTTGCAAGTTTTTTTCCATCGGATATTGATTCAATCAGACCATCAGAACCCGGAACTGTAGGGATTCCTGCTTTTTTCATAGTTTCTTTAGCAGTAACTTTGTCACCCATTTTTTGAATCATTTTCCAATCTGGTCCAATAAATTTTATGCCACTTTCATTGCAAATTTTTGAAAATTCAGCATTTTCTGAAAGAAATCCGTATCCAGGATGGATTGCATCCGAATTTGTAATTTCTGCTGCTGCCATTATTCTGGGGATACTTAGATAAGATTCTTTAGAAATTGCAGGGCCTATACATACTGCCTCATCAGCAAACCTTACATGTAAACTTTCTATATCTGCTTTAGAGTAAACCGAAACAGTTTTTAATCCCATCTCTTTGCAGCTCCTTATAACTCTAAGTGCTATTTCTCCTCTATTTGCAATCAATACCTTTTTTATCATTTTAGGAAATTAGCTAGGATCTATTTCAAAAAGCGGTTGGTCAAATTCAACAGGAGAGGAGTCATTAGCTAATACTTTCACAACTTTACCAGTAACTTCTGATTCAATCTCATTGAATAATTTCATCGCCTCAATAATGCATATTGTTTGACCAGGTTTTATAGTATCACCTTCTGAAACAAATGGATCACTTTCTGGATTTGGAGACCTATAGAATGTTCCAATCATAGGAGATTTAATTATGATATTACTACCAGCTTTTTCTTCGGTTGTAATTGATTCGGTAGTAGTATCCTCAACAACAGTTTCCTTTTTTTCTATTATTTTAGGTTTTTCTGATTTATGAACAACTTTTTCGCTAATTGAGGATGAGTTCTTTTTTACTCTAATTTTATAATTTTCTGTCTCAATACTAACATCATCTAGATCAGTTTTTTTTATAAAATTGATTATATCTTGAATTTCTTTTGTGTTCATCTATACAAATTTATACTTATTTTACTCTCTCCATATATTTACCTTCTTTTAAATCAATTTTTATCTTGTCCCCTTCATTGATAAATAACGGAACTTGAATTTCTGCACCAGTCTCAATCTTTGCAAGTTTTGTAGCATTGGTGGCAGTATCTCCTTTTACTCCGGGTTCTGTATAAGTAATTTTTACTTCAATACTAGCAGGAAGTTCACACAATAACACTTCGTTTGTTTCTGTATGAATTGAAATTTCAACTCCCATTCCCTCTATTAGAAATTCAGGGTTATCAATCATTGATTTATCAATCATGATCTGTTCAAAAGATGAATTATCCATAAAATGATAACCAGAACTATCATTATATAAAAATTGATGCCCCCTTTTTTCAACTCTCGCAGTAACAATTTTATGTCCAGAAGGGAAAGTATTATCAATAACCTTTCCAGTTACAACATTTTTTAGTTTTGTTCGAACAAAAGCTGGACCTTTACCTGGTTTGACATGCTGAAATTCAGTTACAAAAAATAAATTTCCATTAAATTCAATACAAAGTCCATTTTTAATATCACTAGTGTTTGCCATTTTATTATTTTGTGTTATACGACCATTTTAAATATAGTGAACCCCATGTGAATCCACCTCCAAAAGCAGCCAAAACTAAATTATCACCTTTTTTGAATTTTTTCTCAAAATCCCAAAAACAAAGAGGGATTGTCCCAGCTGTTGTGTTACCATATTTTTCAATATTTAATAAAACTTTTTCTGGACCTACTCCCATTCTATTAGCCGTAGCGTCGATTATCCTTTTATTTGCTTGATGTGGAACAAGATAAGATATATCATTTGAGGTCAGGTTATTTTTTAACATTATTTCCTCTGAAACATTAGCCATGTTTGTTACAGCAAATTTAAATACAGAGGATCCCTCTTGATATATATAGTGCTCTTTGTTTTCTATTGTTTTAATTGATGCTGGCCTTAAACTACCTCCAGCCTTAAGACACAGCATATCTCCTCCTGATCCGTCACTTTTTAAAATATAATCCTGTATTCCCGTATTGTCTTTGGAAGGTTCTAGAAGCACTGCTCCTCCACCATCTCCAAAAAGAACACAGTTTTTTCTTTCGGTATAATCAATAATAGAAGACATCTTATCAGCACCAATTACAATAACTTTCTTGTGGGCGCCAGATTCTATAAATTGAGATCCTGTAGCTAAAGCGTATAGAAATCCCGAACAGGCTGCTGACAAATCAAAACCGTAAGAATTGTTTGCGCCAACATTATTTGCAATTAGATTGGCTGTTGAAGGAAAAAACATATCAGGAGTAACCGTGGCACAAATTATTAAATCTATATCATTTGCACTAGTTCCTGTTTTTTCTAATAGGCCTTCAACACATTTTGTTCCAATTATAGAAGTTCCTTTCATATCACCTTTTAAAATCCGCCTCTCTTTTATTCCTGTTCTTGTGACTATCCATTCATCACTTGTATCAACTAATTTTTCAAGCTCACTATTTGAAAGTATGTAGTTAGGAACATAACCGTGAACACCAGTGATGCTAGCTCTAATTTTATTTGAAGACATAAATTTTGAATGTATTATGCAGCTTCCTTCTCAAGGACAACCTTTCCTTTGTAATATAATTTTCCTTCATACCAAAAAGCTCTGTGTGGAAGATGAGATTCTCCAGTAGTAGGACAAATAACAAACTTTTTAGCCTTAGCCTTATAATGAGTTCTTCTTTTGTCTCTTCTCGTTTTGGAAGTTTTTCTTTTAGGATGTGCCATAGTAACTTATTTAAGTTTTTTTAAAGTTTCAAATCTAGGATCAATCTTCTTAGATGAATTAGTCTTATATACAAAATTATCAATATTATCTTCATTTTTAATACTTGGATGTAATCTTTTTACAGGAATCTCTAAAATAAAAAACTCATATATATACTTAGATATATTCAAAATAGATTTTGCTCTATTTATTACAATCATTTCATCTGATATTTCTTCATCTTCATCTCCAAATTTGAACAAGATTTTTTTTGAAAAATTCAGTTTATGAATATAGTTTTTTAAAGTCCTGTCACATGTAAGATTTGTTTCACCAGTTATATTAAATGTAACATCAAGCATCATCTCACTTTTTAAGAGAATAACATTACAAACACCTTTAGATTTAGAGATGTCTATCTCACTATTAAATTGATCTAGTAGTTTTTGATTAAAATCGAATTCAAATAAATGTTTATTATTTGATAGACTTTGTATTTTAATACCGAATTTTCTTAGAAATTTTTTGTCCATAACAAAAGTTGAAACTAATTTAAAATCTTGTCATTTATTTATGAAGTTTTCTATTATTAAAAACATCAATATTTAATAATATTGAATTTATAAGAGATTCTTCATTAGCTATACCTTTTTCAGCAATATTAAATGCAGTACCGTGATCTGGTGAAGATCTAATAATAGATAATCCTGCCGTATAGTTTACTCCGTGATCAAACGAAATAGCTTTGAATCCAGTTAGTCCTTGATCATGATAAAAAGAGATTACTCCATCAAATTTTTTATACATTTTTAGACCAAAAAAGGAATCTGATGAAAATGGACCATGAAAGTTTTTATTTTTATTATTAAATTTTTCCATTGTTGGTAAGATAATTTCTGATTCTTCCTCTCCTAAAAGGCTATCTTCACCAGAATGAGGATTTAAACCAAGAACTGCTATCTGTGGATTTTCAATATTAAAATCTATAATTAGAGAATTTAGAAAAATATTAAATTTTTCAGTGATTTTAATTTCATTGATATAATTATGAACTTCAGTTAATGGAACGTGTCCTGTAACAAAACCAATTATCATATCTTTTGAGTACATAACCATCATACTCTTCTCATTAGTAAATTCACTTTCTAAAAATTCTGTGTGTCCAGGAAATTGAAAAGTGTTAGATTGAATGTTTATTTTACTAATTGGAAGGGTTATAAGACTATCAATAAAACCTTTTTTAAAATATTTTATAGATTCTCTTAATGATGATTCAGCATATCTTCCTGCATCCACATTTACCTGACCAGGTAAAATATTAGAATCAAATTTTTCATTAGAAAAACAATTAATTTGATTTTCCTTCATATTATTTTTTTGGTCATTTATATCAATATCAATTGAAAATTTATTTTTATAATAATCTAATATATATCTTGAACTGAAAACAATGGGAACACAGACTTCAAATAAGTTTTTATTATAAAAAGCTTTTAGAAGTATCTCAGGACCAATACCATTGAAATCTCCAATACTAAAACCTATTTTTAATTTATTGTTTATATTTTTCTCCATTAATTTCAACTAAATTGGTGGCAAATGTACATCCTATAAATGACAAAAATTAAAACTAAAAAAAAATTTGGTCAACATTTTTTAATAAATGAAAATTTAGCACTTAAAATATCAGAGAAACTTATTTTAAGAAAAAATATTTTTGAAATTGGACCAGGAAAGGGTGTTTTAACAAAAACTTTATATAATGATGAAAATATTAATTTAGTAGTTTCTGAGATTGACAGAGATTTAGTTGATTATTTACGAAAAGAATATCCAAATTTAGACATAATGAATGGTGATGTTCTTGATTTAAATTTCAGAAATATATTTAATGAAAATTATTCAATTATAGGTAATTTACCATACAATATTTCCTCTCAAATTCTTTTTAAAATTCTCGAAAATAAATCTCAGATTCATGAGTTTGTAGTCATGTTACAGAAAGAAGTAGCAGAAAGAATTTGTTCATCTGAAAATAAAAAATCCTATGGAATTTTGTCTGTACTCACTCAAATTTATTATGACGTAACTTTATCCGAAGTTATTACCCCTGACAATTTCGATCCACCACCAAAAGTAAATTCCTGTGTTGTTTATGGAAAAAGGAAAAAAGATATTGAAATTGAGATTCCTTTTATTAAGTTCAAAAAAATTGTGAAGAATTGTTTTCATAATAGAAGAAAAACATTGAGAAATTCATTAAAAAATCTAAATTTACCCAAAGAATTCACCTCAAATGATATCTTTTCGAAACGAGCAGAACAATTAAATTTGAATGAATTTTTAACTTTGTCTACTGAAATAATAAAGGTCAACCATGAAGTTTGAGCTATCAAATAATTTTAAGGAACGACTCAAGGTTGAGATTGAAAATCAAAACGTAAAATTTATAAAAAGTGCATTTCATGAGGTAAGTCATGTTGATGTGGCTGAACTCTTATATGAATTTAATTCATTAGAATCAAAGTATGTTTTGGATAATATTGGATTGGAAACTTCTTCTAAGATTATTTCCGAACTAGACGATGATACGAGAGAAAATTTTCTGAAAATATATTCTTCTTACGAAATAGCAGATGTTTTAAAAATTATTGATTCTGACGATGGAGCAGACATTTTATTAGATTTAAGCTCTGAGATAAGGGAGGAAGTTTTAATAAATATTGATGATAAAATTAAATCAAAAAATTTAAGAGATTTAATCAAGTATGATGATGAGGTTGCTGGGGGTTTAATGGCTAAAGAACTTGTCAAGTGTAACATCGATTGGAAAATTAAGCAATGCATAGATTTAATTAGAAAACAAGCTAAAAATGTTTCTCAGATATACAGTGTTTATGTGACTGACTCAAAAGGAACACTAATGGGTAAAGTATCATTAAAGGATATAATCATATCTAAAGATAATTCAAAAGTGAAAGATATATATGATGACTTTGTGGTCTCAGTAGATGCAAATATGAATCAAGAGGAAGTGGCTCAGATAATGCAAAAGTATGATTTAACTGTTTTGCCTGTTGTTAATAAAAGAAAAAAATTAATTGGTAGAATAACAATTGATGATGTTGTTGATGTGATAACAGAGTCTGCTGAGGAAGAAAGACAAATAATGTCAGGTATCACAACTGATGTAGAAGAAGATGATTCAATTTGGAAGTTATCAAATGCAAGATTGCCTTGGTTGGTAATTGGAATTTTAGGAGGACTTTTTGGTGCTTTTTTTCTAGGTTCATTTGAATCAAATTACTTTGAAGAGAATGAAGTTTTTATTTCACTATCTTTTTTTATACCTCTAATTATGGCAACTGCAGGAAATGTTGGGATTCAATCTTCTTCTATAGTAATTCAAACATTATCAACACCAAGTCCATTTGAAATATCAGTTGCAGAAAGGTTGACAAAAGTTATTTTAGTATCTATATTAAATGGAATTGTCTTGTCAATACTAGTGTATAGTGGATTGATGCTTTTTGATTACCTTAACTTCCTAGATTTTGAGATTTATTCAAAAACTGCTAAAATAGTTTCAGTATCATTATTTTCAATTGTTCTTGTATCTTCTTTACTTGGTACACTCACACCAATCGTACTTAATAAATTAAAGTTTAATCCTGCATTAGCATCTGGCCCTTTTATAACAACTACCAATGATTTAATGGCTCTTGCAATCTATTTTATAGTTGCAATAGCAATGGGTGGGATCTAATCTGATTATTTAGTTTTATATATATTTGTACAAACGGAAACTTCCGTTTTTTTTATTGAATAGAAAAATGAATAAAGTAACATATTTTACTGAAGAGGGTCTCAAGAAATTACAGGACGAACTCAATTATTTGAAGACAAAGGGTAGGGCAGAGATAGCTAAACAAATAGCTGAGGCAAGAGATAAAGGGGATCTATCTGAAAATGCTGAATATGACGCTGCAAAGGAAGCTCAGGGATTACATGAATTAAAAATATCAAAACTTGAAGAATCTTTATCTAGTGCAAGAATTATAGATGAAAATGATATTAGTACTGATAAAGTATCAATTCTTTCAAAAGTTAAAATTGAAAATGTTAAACTTAATAAATCATTCGAGTATGTGATAGTTTCTGAAGAAGAAGCAAATCTTCAGGAAGGTAAAATATCAGTTGAATCACCAATTGGAAAGGGCTTGTTAGGTAAAAAAAAGGGTGAGAAAGTAACTGTTAAAATACCATCAGGAGAGGTAATTTTTAAGGTTATTAATATTTCTCTATAATTTATGTCTACAATTTTTACCAAGATAATAAATAAAGAAATACCATCCCATATAATCTATGAAGACGAGAAATTTATTTCATTTCTAGATATAAACCCTCTTACGATCGGCCATTCATTAGTAGTTCCAAAAATTGAAGTTGATTATATTTTTGATCTTGATAAAGAGTATTTAAATAAAGTATTAATTTTTTCAAAAAAAATAGCTTCTGCTATTGAAAAGTCTACTAATTGTAGTAGAGTTGGCCTAAAGGTTGTAGGCTTAGAGGTTCCTCATGCACATGTCCATCTTATTCCATTCAAAAATGAGAAGGAGATGGACTTTATAAACAAAAGATTGAAATTAGATGAATCAACTTTTACTTCTTTATTGAAAAAAATTAGAGAAAATCTTTAGATAATTTTTTCTGGGTTTGCTTGTATGAACTTCTTCCATGATTTCCTTGGACTTTCATTATTAGATTTTTGATAGTAGTGGCATAAGGCGGCTCCTAATGCATCCGTAGCATCAAGTTTTTTATCAATATTTCCTTTAAGATTAAGTATTTTTTTTATCATTTTTGAAAGTTGTTCTTTTGATGCATTACCATTTCCAGTTACTGATTTTTTGATTTTTCGTGGTGCATATTCTGCTATTTTAATTCCATTAATCTTTCCTGCTACCATCGCTACACCCTGGGCTCTTCCTAGTTTTAGCATAGACTGCACATTTTTTCCAAAAAAAGGAGATTCGATAGATATCTCATTTGGTTTATATTCTTCAATAAGTTCGTTAACGCTTTCAAATATTAATTGAAGTTTTTTGGTATGGTCGTTATGTTTTTTAAGATTTAATACTCCATATTGAATAAGTTCAATATTATTTTTAGATAATTGAATTAATCCATAGCCCATAATATTTGTTCCAGGATCTAGACCTAAAATTATTTTATTACTTTCCATTTAATTTTAATTAATTCTTATATTGATTCAAGTTAATTGTAAAAGATTTATATGACAAACTCAAATTTACAACTTATTGATACTCATGCTCACTTATACATGGATGATTTTATTGAAAATTTGGATAAAGTTATTGAAAAGGCTAAAGAAAATAACGTAAATAAAATACTCATGCCAAATGTAGATCTTAATTCAGTTGAACCAATGCTTATCATAAGTAATAGGTATGCTAATACTTGCTACCATATGCTTGGCTTACACCCTTGTTACATTGAAGAGGATTATAAAACTACTATTAAAAAAATTTTATCAAATATTTCCAGTAATACAATTGCAATAGGAGAAATCGGAATAGATCTTTATCATAGAAATGATAATATAAAGGCTCAAATTAGTGCTCTTAATATTCAATGCGAATTTGCTCAAGAGAATAAACTTCCAATTGTTTTACACACTCGAAAATCTATTGAAGAAACGATTAATGTTATTAAAAATTATAAATTAACGGGTGTCTTTCATTGTTTTGATGGCACGTATGAACAAGCACTAAAAATTATTGATCTTGGATTCAAGATTGGTATTGGAGGGGTTATAACTTTTAAAAACTCTAAACTAAGAGATATTATATCTCGGATAAGCTTGAAAAATTTAATAATAGAAACAGACAGTCCATATTTATCACCTGAACCTAAAAGAGGTAAAAAAAATGAACCTAGTAATGTCAAATATGTAGCGAGCAAATTATCAGAGGTCTTATCTATTCCAATGGAGAATGTGTGTAATGTCACTTCAGAAAATGCAATAAATTTATTTGATTTGCACTAACAAAGAGAGGTGGCCGAGTGGTCGAAGGCGCGCGCCTGGAAAGTGCGTATACGGAGCAATTCGTATCGAGGGTTCGAATCCCTTCCTCTCTGCATTTTTTTGACAGTCCAAATTTTCTTTTAATTTTTTTTTATTATATACTAATAACGCTATTTTTGGAAAATTCTATTTTATAAAATAATAACATTAATTATGAGAAACTTAATAACCATGTTGATGACTTTCTGTATGTTATCACTAAATAGTCTTGCATTTGCTCAAGACCAAAATGTAGAAGATGTTAGTCAATCAGAAGAGGATACTACTTTAAATGAATCAACTGACTCTGCATCTGAGGAATCAACAATACAGATTATTGAAGAAGAAGAGATTGAAGAAGTTGTTGAAGAGTCGCAGTCTTTCCATTATGCCATAAAAGAACAATTTATACAAGGAGGATGGCAATTTATGGGTATTGTTCTACTTTGTCTTATTCTTGGCCTTGCTGTGGCTATAGAGAGAATAATTACTTTAAATCTTGCAACTACTAACACAAAGAAATTATTGTCAGATATTGAAGACGCACTTAATGGTAAAGATGGCGTCAATACAGCTAAGGAGATATGTAAATCTACAAGAGGTCCAGTTGCATCTATTTTTGTACAGGGACTTATGAGAGCATCAGAAGGTATAGAGATGGTTGAAAAGTCAATAATCTCTTATGGATCTGTTGAAATGGGTAAGTTAGAGAGGGGAATGGTTTGGATTTCATTATTTATTTCACTTGCTCCAATGCTTGGATTCATGGGTACAGTTATTGGTATGATTGGTGCTTTTGATGCTATTGCTGAGGCCGGTGATGTTTCACCTTCCCTAGTTGCTGGAGGTATTAAAATTGCCTTATTAACAACAGTGGGTGGATTAATAGTTGCTGTTATTCTTCAATTATTTTATAACTACTTGGTTTCTAAGATAGATTCTCTAGTTAATACAATGGAAGATGCTTCTATTTCATTAGTAGATATATTAGTTAGAAACAAATTATCTAAATAATGGATTTTGTAGATATTGTTTTATACTTCGGGTATTTTATGGTATTGATTGCCGCTGTTCTGGCAGTTGGTTTTCCCTTATATATAGCTTCAAAGAATCCTAAGTCGCTCATAACTTCTGGCATTGGTCTAGGTTCAATACTCGTTTTATTTTTTATCGCATGGCTAATATCAGGTAATGAAGTAAATGCTAGTTATGCGGAGTTTGGTGTAGATGAATCTCTTTCTAAATTTATAGGTGGAATGTTAAATTTAGTATATTTACTAGCTGGGATTGCAGTGATAGGTATTGTAGCATCAGAATTTAGAAAAGCTTTCAAAAATGGCTAGAAAAAATAGACCTACTGCCGAAATACCAAATGGATCAATGGCTGATATAGCCTTCTTGTTACTTATTTTTTTCTTAGTGACAACTACTATTGCAAATGACAAAGGTATTGCAATGTTATTACCTCCTAAGCCAGATCCTAATCAACCACCACCAGAGGTTACAAAAAACGACAGAAATATATTTAAAATACTTGCTAATTCTCAGGATAGATTACTAGTTGAGGATGAACCACTTGAAGATGTTAATGCATTGAGAGAAATGGTAAAAACATTTATTTTAAACTTTGGTAATCCAGGAGAAGAGGGTGTAGAAATATATAATAGTCTTCCAGGGTCAATGAAATCATTTGTCTCATCATTCGGTAGAAGATCTGATTACTCTGATGACCCAACCGAAGCAGTTGTATCATTCAAAGCTGATAGGGGGACATCTTATGATTTATATGTACAAGTTCTAGATCAAGTCAATGCTGCTTATAATGATGTTTATGGTGAAAGGGTTGGTCTATCTGCAAACGAGTTTTTACAACTTGACAGAGATGACCCGGTGCAAGAAAGAAAGTATTTTGCTGCAAGAGACGGAATCCCTAGGGCTATATCTATTGCTGAACCAAATAAAATTGCAAACTAATGCCAAAATTCGGTAAAAAATCAAATACATCGCAAGACATTCCAACTGCCGCTTTGCCTGATATCATATTTATGTTATTATTTTTCTTCATGGTAACAACTGTATTAAGAGAGACGGATATAATGGTTAAACAAAAACTACCTAAGGCTGCTCAATTGACAAAACTTGAAAGAAAATCTCTTGTAAGTTATATATACATTGGTGAGCCAAAACAAAGCTCCTTATTTGGAAAAGAACCAAAAATACAAGTCAATGATGTTTTTGTTGAAGTAGACGAGATAATCCAATTTGTCAATCAGGAAAAAGATAAATTAAATGAGGCAGAAAGGGATCAGATTACCATGTCAATGAAAGTTGATGTAGATTCTAAGATGGGCATAGTATCTGACGTTCAGCAGGAACTTAGGGAGGCAAATGCTAGAAAAATTCTATACTCTTCAATTCAAACTTCTGACAACATATAGTGTATAGATAGGAGAATTATTATAATTTTCTTATTTATTTATGAGTTCAATTAAACCAAATTCTAAAGTAGTTAATGCCTGGTGTATTTACGATTGGGCAAACTCTGTTTACTCTTTAGTGATAACTACTGCAATATTTCCTCTTTATTATAATGCAGTAACTACAACATCAGATAACAATTATATCGTTTCTTTTTTTGGTTTTGAGATCGTTAATTCTGTTTTATATTCATACTCTTTATCTTTTTCATTTCTTATTCTTACAATAATTCAGCCTATACTATCAGGTATTGCTGATTATTCAGGTAATAAAAAGTTTTTTCTGAGAATATTTATGTATCTAGGTTCAATTTCTTGCATGTCCTTATATTTTTTTGAGGGAGATAATGTTGAGTATGGTATTATACTTTCAGTTCTAGCAAGTATTGGGTTTACAGGTAGTTTAGTTTTTTATAATGCATTTTTACCAGAAATATCAACACCTAATAATTTTGATAAGATAAGTGCTAGGGGGTATTCATTTGGGTATGTTGGAAGTGTTATTTTATTAGTAATTTGCCTAATACTGATTCAAAGTTTTGATTTTTTTGGATTTGAATCCTCTAAGGAGGCAACTAAGTTTACTTTTTTATTAGTTGGTATTTGGTGGATTCTATTTGCCCAAATAACTTTATTCTACCTTCCAGAAAAACCAAAAAAAATGGTACTTAACAGAACTATACTTACTTATGGCATGAAAGAGCTTATAAAAGTATGGAATTATATAAAAGGTGTTAAACACTTAAAACTTTATTTATTATCATATTTTTTCTACAGTATGGGGGTTCAAACAATTATGTTGGTTGCTTCTTATTTTGGGGATAAAGAAATAAACCTTGATCAGAATAAATTAATATTTACAATATTAATAATTCAGCTTATAGCAATTTTTGGAGCTTATTTCTTTGCATATGTTTCTAGATTGAAAGGAAATAAATTTTCTTTAATTACAATGAATATATGCTGGATTATTGTTTGTTTAACTGCTTATTTTACTAATAATGAATACCAGTTTTATTTACTTGCTGCTGTTGTAGGTATATTGATGGGTGGTATTCAATCTCTTTCTAGATCAACTTTCTCAAAGCTTTTGCCAAAAGAGATTGGAGATAATGCATCATTTTTTAATTTTTATGGTATATCCTATAATATATCTGTTGTTATAGGAACATTTTCATATGGTTATATTGAACAAGTTACAGGCAGTATGAGATCAGGTGTTCTTGCTTTAACTTTTTTCTTTATTGTTGGTTTGTTTTTTCTTATTAGAACTCAAATAAAAAAATAGTTTATGTTTCATTCTAATCTTTTAAATAATGATTTGAAGATTGAGTCAAACCATAAAAAAAAATATGTTTTTGATAGGATTAGAAAAAAAAAAGTTGTTTTAACTCCAGAGGAATGGGTTAGGCAAAGTATCATAAATCATCTTATTACTAATTTAAACTACCCTGAAGGTTTAATATCTATAGAGTCTCTCTTAAAATATAATAACTTAAATAAGCGTTCAGATATTTTAGTTAAGTCAAGAAATGGCATAGATAATTATCTCTTAATTGAATGTAAATCATTTAAAATGAGGCTAAATGAAAGTCATTTAAGCCAGGTTTCTGTATATAACAACGTCTATTCTAGTAAATACATGATGATAACAAATGGAATTGATCATTTTGTTATTTCTGGTAGTGATAAATCAGTTGATATAAATATATTGAATTATATACCAGATTATGTGGATTAGATTTGATCGTCAGGATTAAAATATTCAACATTAAATGCCTCAGAAACGTTCTTATTCACAACTCTTCCACTTATAATATTTAATCCTTCTTTTATTTCATTATTCGATCTTGCAGCTTCTTTCCATCCTTTTTCAGATATTTCAACAATATATGGAAGTGTCATATTTGTGAGGGCTTGAGTCGATGTGTAAGGAACGGCGCCAGGCATATTCGCTACACAATAATGTACTACACCATCAATTATGTAAGTAGGATTTTCATGAGTTGTAGGTTTTGAGGTTTCAAAACAACCTCCTTGGTCAATAGCAATATCAACTAAAACACAACCTTTTTTTAGAAATTTAAGTGTTTTTTTTGTTATTAATTTTGGTGCTTTTGCCCCAGGAATAAGAACAGCTCCAATTATGAGGTCACTTTTTATAGCATTTTCATATATATTTTTTTCATTGGATAAAATACATTTTACTTTACCATTAAATAAAACGTTGAGTTCATCTAATCTTTCCTGATTTAAATCTAAAATTGTAACATTTGCACCTAAGCCCACAGCCATTTTAGCAGCTTCTGTTCCAGATATTCCTCCGCCAATTATTAAAACTTTTGCAGGATCAACACCAGTTACGCCTCCTAATAATATTCCTCTACCACCCATAGGTTTTTCTAGAAATTTGGCACCTTCTTGTGTAGCCATTCTGCCTGCTACCTCAGACATAGGTGTAAGAAGTGGAAGAGATTTATCTTCACTTTGTACTGTTTCGTAAGCTATGCATATTGATTTATTATTAATCATCCCATCTAATAAAGGTCTATGTGAGGCAAAATGAAAGTATGTAAATACAATTTGACCTTCTTTGATAAGATTATATTCCTCTTCAATTGGTTCCTTTACTTTGAGAATCATTTCTGATTTTTGAAAAACTTCTTCTCTTGTATCGACAATTATAGCTCCAGCCTTTTTGTATTCATCATTTAGAAAACTAGAGTTCTTTCCGGCATCTTTCTCAACAAGAATGGTATTTTTTTTTGAAATTAATTTAGAGACTCCAAAGGGAGTCAGTGAAACTCTAAATTCGTTATTTTTTATTTCTTTTGGAACGCCTATTATCATGTAGATAATTATACGTAAATCTAACTTTATGGTCTAATAATTAAAAAAAAAATATCCTTTTTTATTCTTATAATTTAATTAATAATAAAATATTATTTTGTTTTTAATATTTATGCAAAATATAATTTTAAAAAATTATTATTTTAATATATAATTTGATATTTTATTTCAAATTATAAAATTTATTTCCCTCTAATTTTTTGTATCTTTATATAATCAATGACTCAAGAAAATCTCACAGTAAATAAATCTCTTAAAGTTTCTAAAAAAGAAATTCTTGATGACTTCCTTTTAATGAATGTCAGTAGGAACATTAGTTATATCGGAAGGAAGGAAGTATTTATGGGAAGAGCTAAGTTTGGTGTTTTTGGTGACGGTAAAGAGTTACCTCAAATTGCTATGTCTAAATTTTTCAGAAACGGGGATTTTAGATCTGGATATTATAGAGACCAAACCTTCATGATGTCAATTAATCAGTTAACTCCTGATCAGTTTTTTGCTCAATTATATGCACATACAGATATTAAAAAAGACCCCCATTCTGGAGGTAGACAAATGAATTGTCATTTTGGAACGAGATTATTAAATGAAAATGGAGATTGGAAAACACAAACTGATATGATGAATTCAGTGAGTGATATTTCATGTGTTTCAGGACAGATGCCAAGAATAGTTGGTTTAGCCTATGCTTCTAAATTATATAGAAACAATAAGAATTTATCTGATATGGAAAACTTTTCAATTAATGGAAATGAGGTTGTATTTGGAACAATTGGAGATGCCAGTACCTCTGAGGGACATTTTTGGGAAGCAATTAATGCGTGCGGTGTCCTGCAAGTTCCACTTATTATGTCAATATGGGATGATGGATATGGTATTTCTGTTCCATCTGAATATCATACTACAAGAAATGATTTGTCTAAAGCTCTTTCAGGTTTTCAAAGATCATCTAAAAAAGAAAATGGATATGAAATTTTTACAGTTCATGCTTGGGACTACATTAATCTACTAAAGACTTATCAAAAAGCTGAGAAATTAGCTAGAGAAGATCATGTTCCTTGTATAATTCATGTAAAAGATGTTACCCAACCCCAAGGGCATACTACATCAGGGTCCCACGAGAGGTATAAATCAAAGGAAAGATTAAATTGGGAGAAAGATTTTTGTTGTATTAAAAGAATGAGAGAGTGGATAATTGAGAATAATTTTGCTTCAAATAGTGAAATTGATATTATAGAGAAAAATGCTGAAGAAATTGCGAAAAAATCAAGAGATAGATCATGGAAATCATATAGGGATGATATAAAGGAAGATTTTGACGATGCTATTGCAGTTATTACAAGGGTAGCACAGAACAGTCCCAAAAATAAAAAAGAGATTATAAACGTAAGAAAAAACCTATCTACCACCATTCATCCACTCAAGTCAGATATTTTAAGGTCATTAAAATATGTAAGGAGGATAATAAGAAGCGAAAATAATTTAGCAAAAAATTATTTATATAATTTGATTTCTGAGAAAGAGAGTAGGTATGAAAGAGAATATAGTTCACACCTATACAGTGAATCAGAAAAATCTGCCATTAATATTAAGGAAGTCTATCCAAAATACAACAATGAGAATAAACTTGTTGACGGAAGAGAAATAATTAATAAATACTTTTTTGAATTGTTTGAAAATAATCCAAAGGTTTTTGCTGTTGGTGAAGATGTTGGTATGATTGGAGGAGTAAATCAAGGATTTGCTGGGATACAAGAAAAATTTGGAAAATATAGAATAACTGATACAGGAATAAGAGAATCATCAATAATTGGTCAAGGAATTGGCTCTGCATTACGCGGTTTGAGACCTATTGTTGAGATACAATATTTAGATTATGTTTATTGGGCTTTACAAACACTTTCTGATGATCTTTCTACTTTGCAATATAGGACTAGAGGAGGGCAGAAAGCACCAGTAATAATTAGAACCAGAGGTCACAGGCTTGAGGGTATATGGCATAGTGGCTCACCTATGGGTACTCTGATAAATAGTTTAAGAGGTATTCATATTCTAGTTCCTAGAAATTTTGTTGAGTCTGTTGGAATGTATAATACTCTTTTGTCATCTGATGAGCCTGGAATAATTATTGAACCATTAAACTCTTATAGATTAAAGGAAAATCTCCCAACTAATCTTTCAGAAATAAAGGTAGAGTTCGGTTGTCCATCAATTTTGAGAGAAGGATCAGATATTTCAATTGTAACATATGGATCTATGTGTAAAATTGTGATGGATTCAGCTGAACAGTTACAGGCTGTTGGAATTTCGTGTGAAGTAATTGATGTAAGAACTTTATTACCATTTGATAAAAACGATACAATCTTAAATTCTTTAAAAAAGACTAATAGAATAGTTTTTGCTGATGAAGATGTTTCAGGAGGTGCCAGTGCTTACATGATGCAAAATGTTTTAGAAAAACAAAATGGATATTACTTTTTGGATTCAAAGCCAATTACAATCCATTCAAAAGACCACAGACCAGCATATAGTACTGATGGAGACTATTTTTCTAAACCTAATTGTGAGGATATTTTTGATGTTATATATAATGTCTTTAACGAGCTAGACCCTAGGGCTTATCCACAGCTTTAATCACTCATTATCTCTTGTAATGTAACCTCTGGAGTTTCAATAACATTACTTAAGTTAAGTGCTCTGTCCATAATATATATTTTTAATTTAAATACATCATTCCTTATAACATTTTCAAAACCATAAGAAACCATACCATACCTTAGTTTACCTTGTAGAACTTGATTTGTATTTCCTATATTCAGTGGAGGAAATCTAGAGTTAAAGTCAATACCACATCCAAATTCTTCATCAAATACTCTTGTCCAGTCAATTAATTCAAAATTATCATTTTGTTTTTTATAGAATTCAATGTATATGTTTTTATTATTTATGTTTTTTTGGATATAAAAAGTATCCATTTGATAAGTTGAGTTAATAGTATCAATAATATAGTCGTTGCAATTAAATGATGTTCTGTTATCATTTTCACTATAAAATGTAATTGATCCGTTTGGTTCATAAATATAAAGAGGGGGCCTTACATCTTCTGTACCAAAAGTTATCCAATTAAAATTTTCATCAATTATTGCATTATATTGATGATAAGGATAACTATTTTCATCATTCGATAGACCAAGATCGCCATCACCATCAATGAAATTAATTGTTAATATAAGTGAGTCTTGAACAAAGTTATTTTCACTTTTTTTAAATACGATATTCTCAAAACTTATCGTAGGTATTTCTGATACATTATTATTATCTGAGCAAGAAATTAATACAATAAAGATTAAGATATTTAAATAGTATTTCATTAATTATAAAACTTTGTTACTATACTTTTATTGCATCAACTAATTTTTTAACATCAAAGATTGGTGCTTCACAAACATTATTACGACATAAAATAAATGATTGTTTATCTTTTTCATCTTCTTGGAATTGAACCACTTTATTCGGGGAGTAAATAGATAGTATTGATAATAGATCTTTTTTATTTTTCTTACCTATTATTTTTATCTCATTCACTTTAAAAAGGTTAATTTGATTAACGTATATCCAATTATGCATAAATTCATAAGTATTTAGATATTTGCTCAAACTATTTCCTATATCATTAAATATATTTTTATATAAAATATCATCAAATAATTTACCCATAAAAAGTAAGTTTTGATACATAACTGAATTTGATGAGGGTATTACGTTATCAAAAATTTCAACTTTATTTGATATAAGTTTTTCATGCTCTAAACTAGAATAATTAAACATTTTTTCTTTTTTGTTATAAAACTTTGATATTGTAAATTCAATTAATTTCTTAGCATCATCTAAAAATTCTTTATTATTTGTTGTCTCATAATATAAAATAAATGCTTTTATAGTAAAGGCAAAGTCATCTAAGTAACCTAATTGATCACTTCCGTAGACTCTAGATAATCTGTTTTTACTTAAAAGTTTTGTCTTAATAAAAATTGCATTTTTTTTAGCAATTTGAAGATATGAGTTATTTTTTGTTGCTTGGTAAGCATTAATGATTCCTATAAGAGCTATGCTATTCCATGAACAAATTATTTTTTTATCTGTTATTGGTTTAATTCTTTTATTTCTTTCATTGAAAAGTTTAACCTTAATTTTTTCAGAAAGAAAGTCAATATTATTATTAAGGGTAAGAATAATAAATTCACCAAAATTATTTTTAAGATTTATTTCTTTTGACAAGAAATCATTTTCACTTTTAAATATTTTATTCAATTCACTCAATTTCCATCTGTAAAATTTTCCTTCAATATTTTCCGATTCAGCATCGATAGCTGAATAAAAACCATTTTCCTTACTCATCATTTCATCTTCTATCCACTTTATACAATGATCTATATAATATTTGTACATATCTTTTTTTGAAATTTTATAGATATTTGATAGAAGCTCAATAAATAAACCGTTATCATACAACATTTTTTCAAAGTGAGGTATTTCCCATTTTTTATCTACAGAATACCTCGAAATCCCACCTCCTAGGTGGTCATAAATTCCACCTTTCAGTATTGAATTAATAGTTTTTAATGTATGCTTATATACTTCTTTATCATTATTATTTTTTGAATATAGTAATAGACTATTCCATAAACTGGGCATAGGAAATTTCGGCTCCCTTAACATTCCACCATCATCAAAATCAAATTTTATTTTAATTTCATTTATTAGTGTTTTTATATCAAATGTTTTAGATGTCTGAAAATTTTCGTTAGAATTTATAATCTCTTTTGTGAATTCTTCAGAGGATTCTACAATTTTTTTCATGTTATCATCTGATATATTTTTTATATTTTCAAGAATTCTTAACCAATTGTTTTTAGTAAAATAAGTTCCACCATAAAAAGGTTTTTGGTTTGGAAGAAGAAATATATTTAATGGCCATCCACCCTGTACACCCATTTTTTGGATAGCGTCCATGTATATGTTGTCGATATCAGGCCTTTCTTCCCTGTCAACCTTAATAGATATAAAATATTTATTCATAAATTCAGCAACGTTTTTATCTTGAAAAGATTCTCTCTCCATGACATGACACCAATGACACGTAGAGTAGCCTATACTTAGAATAATAATTTTATTTTCTTTTTTTGCTTTTTTAAGTGTTTCCTCATTCCATGATTGCCACTTCACTGGATTATTAGCATGTTTTAATAAATAGAGGCTTTTTTCATTAATTAATTCATTACTAAATTTTGGCATCTAATTTAATTTTTAATTAATTCATAAAGTTTTGTATCTTTGTGAATACTTATAAAGGTGAAAAGATTACTTTTTATATTAGTTATTTTATTTTCCTCTTGCGAAAGAAAATTATGTCCAACATATTCTAATGTTGAAAATAAAGACTTTCCTAGCCATATAATTATTGACACTCATCAAAAAATAGTGTAAGTCTATAAGCCGGATTCTGTATCTGATAAATCAGATTCTTATCATTTATCTAGACCTGATATCACTACCAGGTTCAATCGATCTACCCGTTCGAATCTTAGCGGGCAACTAACTGTAAATAAATACACTCGAACTGCTTGATCTTTCAATTTATAAGGTTTACAAAGCATTAAATATTGCTATTTAATCGGTAGTCTCTTACACTACCTTTTCACCCTTACCTAATTTAGGCGGTATATTTTCTGTTGCACTATCTGTTCTCGTTAGAGACCTTCCTGTTAGGAAGTATAATGCCCTATATTGTCCGGACTTTCCTCTTCAATTTGAAGCGATAAGACAACTTACTTTACAAAAGTATATATATATCTTTGTTAAAAAAATTAATATGTCAACGACTATACTCGCTATTGAAACATCATGCGATGATACATCTGCTTCTGTGATATCAGATGATATTATAAAGTCTAATATTGTCTCATCTCAGTTAGATCATTCTAAGCTGGGAGGAGTTGTACCAGAAATTGCATCGAGAAAACATCAAAAAAATATCACCTATATAGTGAATAGAGCTCTTATAGAATCCTCAACTAAATTAAGTATGTTAAATGCTATTGCTTGTACTAATGGACCTGGATTATTAGGTTCCTTACTCGTTGGAACATCATTTGCTAAGTCTATTTCTTACTCATTAGGTATTCCTTTAATTTGTGTTGATCATATAAAAGCTCATGCTTTATCTCATACTATAAATACTTCAAAAGTAGATTTTCCTTTTATATCTCTGGTTGTTAGTGGTGGTCACACTCAAATTATGTACATTGAATCCTATGATAATATTAAAATATTAGGTGAGACAAGAGATGATGCTGTAGGCGAGGCATTTGACAAGTGTGGTAAAATAATGGGTTTAGATTATCCTGCTGGACCTTTAATTGATGTTCTTTCAAAAGATGGTGATCCCTTTAAGTTTAATTTTCCAAATACAAAAGTTCCAGGCATGGATTTTTCTTTTAGTGGAATTAAAACCTCTTTTTTATATTTTATTAATGATAATTTGAATGCAAATAAAAATTTTATTGAAGAAAACCTAAACGATATTGCATCTTCAATTCAATATAAGTTAGTTGAAATGGTAATTGACAAATTAAAAATTGCTTTGAATGAGTATAAAGTATCGAATATAGCTGTAGGTGGAGGTGTTGCTGCAAACTCACTATTGAGAAACCGCCTGATGAAATTAGAAAATGAAATGAATATTAAAGTTAATATTTCAGATATACAATACTGTACTGATAATGCAGCTATGATTGCAAATTTCTCCAGGTTTATGTATAAGGATAAAAAATTTTCAAGATATGACAGTGTTCCCTTCTCAAAAAATTAGAAAATGAGCAAAAAATTATTTTTTAAGAACAGAAAAGCTAGTTTTAATTACGAAATTTTTGATAAATATATAGCTGGTATTTTATTGAAAGGAACTGAGATAAAATCAATTCGAAATTCACTTATTAACCTAAATAGTTCATTTTGTACTATTGACAAAAACGAGGTTTATGTCAAAGATCTTAGTATTTCAGAATATCAATTTGGAAATTCAAATAATCATGAACCTAAAAGAATAAGAAAGTTATTATTGAATAAAAGAGAAATTAATCAAATAAAGAAAAAGGTTATTGAGAAAAAACTTTCAATAATACCATTGAATCTTTTTGTTTCAGATAGAGGTTATGCTAAAATTGAAATAGCATTATGTAAGGGAAAGAAAATTTATGATAAAAGGGAAGCTGTTAAAAAAAGAGAAATCGACAGGAAAATTCGTCAAAATTTTTAAAAATATTTAATCATAATTTCTATTAATTTTTTCTTAAAATTGGTGTAGGGAGGTATGATTAAATCTGTTGGACTAAATTTAATTCTTTGTCTGAAAATACTCTTTTGATTAGAAAATTCTCTGAAACCATATATTCCATGGCATCTTCCAGAACCGCTATTATTTACTCCACCAAATGGGAGATGATAGTTTGAGTAATGTAAGGTGCTATGATTAATACAAACACCACCTGAGGAGGTTTTTTCTAGTATTTTATTTATATTTTTTCTATGATTACTATAAATGTAAAGTGCTAATGGTTTCTCTTTTTTATTAATTATATCAATTGCATCATCGATATTTTCAAATTCATAAATTGGTAGGATTGGTCCGAATATTTCTTCATTATTAATTTTAGATTTTTCAGATATTTTTGTGAGAATGGTTGGTTCAAGAAAAAGATCTTTTGAATCATTTTTTCCGCCAAAATATATTTTCCCGTCATGTTGTTTAACGTCTTCAATTAAATTAGTTAATCTATCAAATTGTTTTTTATTGACTATTCTACAATAACTGGAAGAATTTTGTGATTTCTCAGTATATATTTTCTTTATATTTTCTACCAATAGTTGAAGAAAAATATCTTTTATTTTCTTATTTACCAGAATATAATCTGGAGCTATACAAACTTGTCCATTATTTATGAACTTTGCCCAAGCAATCCTTTTAGCAGTTGCTTTTATGTCAACCTTTTCATCTACAATTGTAGGTGATTTGCCTCCTAGCTCAAGAGTTACTGAAGCTAAATGATTACTTGCTGCTTTCATAATTAGTTTCCCTATGGTTGGTGAGCCTATGAAAAGTATATGATCAAACTTTAATTTTAGTACTTCTTCAGCAATTTTAACTCCACCCAGTATAGTATTTACTTCATTCGAACTAAAAGTATCATCAATAATATTTTTGATAATTTTTGAAGTATGATCTGTTATCTCTGAGGGTTTTATAAGTACTGCATTACCTGCAGATATTGCGTTTATAAGAGAAATAAAAGTCAAATTAATAGGAAAATTCCATGGTGTGATTATCAAAACCAATCCTTTTGGTTCATAAGAAATGTGTGATGTAGATCCGATTAATGAAATAGGTGTGTTAACTCTTTTACTCTTCATCCATTTTTTTAGATTTTTAACAGTGTGGTTAATTTCTTGGACAACTGGAAATATTTCAGTCAAATCTACTTCAGAACCATTTTTTTTGAAATCTTTTTTGAGAGCAGCTTTAATGTTATTTCGATTATCTAAAATCTTCTCTTTTAATTTTTTTAGTTTTTTAATTCTATCCTCTGCTGATGAGCTTCTAAGATTAGAAACATTATTTTTTAATTTTTCATAATTATTACTTAAAAGCTTAGAATTTGATTTCATTATTTTACTATTAACATCCCCAAACCGCAAAAAAGAATACCAAAAATCCCACTTACCATAATGTATGATATTAGAAGTAAAAACTTACCTTGATTAAATAAAGTAATAGATTCAATAGAGAATGCAGAGAAAGTAGTAAATCCGCCACAAAATCCTATGACTAGAAAATTTAAAATATTATTTGAAAATGTATCATTAAAATGATTGGAGGTTAGTTTAAATATTATACCCGCTATAAAACAGCCAATTAAATTTACAAGGAGAGTGCTAACAGGGAATATATATAAAGTTGGAGTGAAAAATTTAGATATTGAATAACGGAAGATTGATCCTGTCATTCCTCCTAAACCTACCAGTAAAAAGTCTTTCATTTTTTTTCAACAAATTCAAGGGATGCGGAGTTAATACAATATCTTAATCCAGTAGGATTTGGTCCATCATTAAATATATGTCCAAGATGTCCATCGCAGTTAGAACAAATTACCTCAATTCTTTTCATACCAAAACTGTTGTCATCAAGAAAACTGACATATTTCTTATCCTCTACATCAAAAAAACACGGCCATCCAGTACCTGAGTCAAACTTTGTTTCAGATGAGAAAAGCTTTTGACCACAACCAGCGCATTTATATTCACCACTTTTTTTATTATCCCAATATTTTCCAGTAAATGGTCTTTCGGTACCTTTTTTTCTTAGCACATAATATTGTTCTTTAGATAGTTTTTTTTGCCAATATTCATCTTTTTTTTCTTGAGAAATACAAGATGAATGTATAATTAAAATTAAAGGAATTATAAATACTAACTTCATTTGTTTATGTTAACGTCTAATTGAGGGAAAGGGATACTTAAGCCATTTTTTGGAAACTCAGAATAGACTTTTTCATTGTAATCAAACTTTACTTCAAGAAAGTCTTCTGACTTGACCCATACTCTAACCATGATATTTACCGAGCTATCTGCAAGTTCTGAAAGTACAATTAGTGGTTCTTGATCTTTAATTATTCTTTTATCATTTTCGATCCAATTTAGAAGAAGTTTTTTTGCTTTTTGATAATCATCACCATATGAAATTGAAAATGTCCATATTATTCTTCTAGTATTTTCAGAAGAAAAGTTTGTAACTATAGATGTCTGAAGTATTCCATTAGGTATAATAACCCTTTTATTATCTAGAGTGGTAAGGATTGAGTTGAATATTTGAATTTCTTTTACACTACCTTGGGTCCCTTCGTACTCAATAAAATCACCTACTTTAAATGGTTTGAAAAAAAGAATCATCACTCCAGCTGCAAAATTTTGTAGTGTATCTTTTAGAGCTAATCCAACTGCAAGACCTGCTGCACCTAAAATTGCAAGAAATGAGGTCATCTCAACACCAACCATTGAAAGTACAGAAATTATTAAAGCAATTTGCAGTGTAATCGATAATAATGATCGAAAAAATGGAACCAATGATTTATCAATTTTTTTATTATTGAGAAATTTTTCTAAGATATTAATCACTCTTTTGATAGCTCTATTTCCAACAAATAAGAAAATTAGACCAAGTAAGATTTTTGGGGAGTATTCAATTATTAGATTAAATAAGTATGTGTAGCTTTCTGGACTTAGTATATCATTCATTTGGTAAATTTAAATTAATCTTCTGGATATGGTATAAATATAATCTTTGATTTATTATCCATTACAACAAGCAGACAGCAGTATTCATTGTAATCTTTATATCTTTTTTTAAATATTTTTTCGTCATGGATTATATTATTTGATAATAAAATCTCTAAGTATGATGCATGATATTTCCATTCATTCTCATAAAACTCTTTGATATCAATAAAAAGAGATCCTAACTTGATATCATTCTTGCTCATGATGATTATGGGGAAATTAGAAAATTTATTTTCAGTTATTTTTTGTGTAGCTGTTTTAAGTTTATCAGCAACTTTTATAAAATCAGACGAAATAATTCCCATTTCTTGAATATCTAGGTCTTTATTTTCTTCCATGCTACAATAAACTTACTATATTTAAGCTGATTTTATGAAGAGGATTCTTAAATTATTTTTATTTATTTTTTTTGGTCACCTAAGTAATGTTAATGCAAATCATATTGTTGGTGGGGAGATAGAAATGATTCATATTGGAAATGAAAACTCATTCACTTACAGAGTAAAATTAATTCAATATTTTGATTGTGCTCAAACAGCAAATCCTGGACCAGATGACCTGATATCATATACAATATTTAGAAAATCTGATGGTCAAGCCATAAGAAATGGAACCATGTTTATAACAAATCAAGAATTTGTACCATATACTAATCCAGACTGCTCTCTTGGATTTTTATGTACTTTAAAAGTTGAATATTCTCATGAGATAACTTTAGATCCTGAGGATTTTAATCACCCTGATGGGTATGTCATTGTATGGGAAAGGTGTTGTAGAAATTGGTCTACTAAAAACTTAGTTAACCCAGGATGGAATGGCATGACTTATACTTTACATTTTCCTCCAATTGTCGATGCAGAAGGAAAGCCATTTATAAATTCTTCTCCAAGATTATTTCCTCCTCTAAGCGATTATGCTTGTATAAATCAGTTATTTTATATTGATTTTGCTGGTCAGGACGATGACGGAGATTCAATTGTTTATTCCCTAGCAGCCCCTCTTGATGATAAACAAGCAAATGTTGAGCCTATAAATCCTGTACCACCTCCATCCGCACCACCACATCCTATAGTTGATTTTGCTCCTGGATATAATATTGCCTCGATGATACCTGGTGACCCTGCTTTATCGATATCAAATGAGGGGTTCATAACAGTTACTCCAACAGAGGTAGGTTTATATGTTTTTTCAGTAAAGGCTGACGAGTATAGGGATGGTGTAAAAATTGGTGAAGCAAGAAGAGATTTTCAGATGTTAGTTGTTGATGGTTGTAGTCCACCAGATCCTCCGGAGGCCCTAGTAAAAGTCCCTGGACAAGATGAATATTATAAGGAGGACGACACAATAATTTATGTTGCATCTGAGCCAAAATGTTTTGATCTCTTTGTTACCGATGATGTTGGTACAAATGTTACACTTAATGCTATAGGTGTCAATTTTGGTAATGGAGATAAATCAGATTTAAATGATATTTTCTCTTTTAGTGAGGGCTCAATAAATGATGCTGGAGATACATTAAAGGTCCAGGTATGTGTTTCGGATTGTCCTTATGTCCAAAATGAACCTTATCTTATAGATCTTATTGCCGCTGACGACGCGTGCCCTTTACCTCAAAGAGACACAGTTAGGGTTACTTTGATTGTAGAACCGCCTACAAATCAGGACCCATATTTTATTAATCAAAAAGACACAAATTATGTTACAGTACCATGGAACTCATCATTCTCTAAAGTTATTAATGGTTTAGATCCAGATCTTGATAGCTTAAGTCTAGATTATTTTGTTATACCATCTGAACCAAAAATTAAGTTAGCGGATTACGGCATTTCATTTACCAGATCTGAAGGCAACCAAGGAAATATTTCAGGAACTCTTGAATTTAATACTGATTGTAGAAATTTTGATTATTCCGATAAGACTGATTTTATGATTGGCTTTGTACTTGATGATTTGGATACTTGTGATCTACAAAACACTGATACAATTTTTTATAATTTGAATGTTGAGTTACCTATTAATACAGGACCAAAGTTATCATCAGATGAGGATATAACTGACAGTATTTCTTCAAGACCAAATTTTTCCGTGATTGAAATAGAAACAAATTTATCTGGGAATTATTCACTCAAT
This sequence comes from uncultured Marinoscillum sp., assembly GCA_902523065.1. Classification (GTDB taxonomy): domain Bacteria; phylum Bacteroidota; class Bacteroidia; order Cytophagales; family MED-G16; genus MED-G16. Next base: position 164,403 of record CABYXZ010000001.1, on the reverse strand, counting down.
CTTTTTTCCAATGATGAGGATAATGATACAGTTATTATAAGTGCCTCTGGGGTTGGTTTTGAACTTAATGAAATAAATGGAGTTTTTTCAACTTTTAACTCAAAGCCTGGTAGTGTTGATGGAAGATTTGATATAAATTTTGAATGTGTGGATTTCCCGTATAATGATACCGAAGAATATAAGATTAATTTTATAACTGAAGATATTGATTATTGCCAAGAAATTAATGCTGACACAATCCAACTTGTTATCAAAATAAAACTTGATGAAAATGCAGTACCAATTATTAATAATGAAGATGAATATGTTTTAGATGTTAACAACTCATTTGAAGTCGATATAAATGCATCTGATTCTGATGTTGACGATCTTATATTGTTGAGTTTAGTTTCTGATGCTTTACCAGGTAACTTTTCATTTAGTGATGCTTATGGTACAGGAGAAGTCACAAGTAAATTAAAATGGAATCCAAGTTGCAATGAATTAAATGATGACTTTTCTGACAAACTATATGAACTTACATTTGATGTAGTTGATAATAACTGTCCTAATACAGCAAAATCATCTAAGAAGATTAGGTTTATATTAAAAAAACCAATAGTAAATTGGGATGATTTCCGTCCTCCAAATGCATTTAGTCCAGATGGTGATGGAATAAATGATGTATTTAAGCTTACAGATTTAACGGATCCATTTCAAAATTTACCTCTTGATGGTTGTGATGACAATTTTGAATCGATTGTTTTTGTTGACAGAACAGGTGTTGAAGTATATAAATCGTATGATAAAGAATTTCAGTGGGATGGTGGAGGGCTTTCCTCTGGTGTTTATTTCTATTACATTAAATATACAAAATCAGATTACCGTGGTACCGTTACAATTATTTATTAGGTAATTGATTTTAATGATTTATCTAAGTCTTCAATTAATAAATCAGTTTCCTCTAATCCAATGTAAAATCTGACGAAGTTATGAGGCAAGAAATCAGTTTTTGAGTAATATTCACTATTATTATTGTACCTTGATATTTCAGGGAAAATTAATGATTCATGTCCTCCCCAAGAAGCTCCCATAAAAAAGTTATTGAGATTATTACAGAACTTTTCAATTTTAGATTTTTTTTCACTTTTAAGAACAATCGTGAATTGTCCACAAGGTTTTTTTATGTATTTTTTAACAAGCTTATTTTGAGGGAAATTCTTAGAACTAGGATAAATGACTTCTTTTACCTCACTATTTTCCTCTAAAAACTTAACAACCTTTGGTGTAGATTCAGATATATGTTTCATTCTAATAGGAAGAGTTCTCAAACCATTGATGAATAGCCATGAATTAAATGGTGATAAAACACTACCTATCAATTTAAATTCTTTATTATTAATAGTATCAATTATTTTACTTGAACTACAAATCACTCCCCCCATTGCATTTGCATGTCCTCCAATATATTTTGTAGCAGAATGAATAATAATATCAATTCCCCACTTTGAAGGGTTACAATTTATCGGTGATGAGTAGCTATTGTCAATTATGGTTATAATATTTTGTTTTTTTGCAATTTTAGATATTTCCTCAAGGTCCTGCATTTCATAAGTCCAGGAGTTTGGACTTTCTAGGTATATAAGTTTTGTATTATTTTTTATCATATTTTTAAAGTTTTCAGTATCAGTTCCATCAACAAAAGAAACTTCAATATTTAGTGGTGGCAAAATTTCTTTCATAAATCTATCAGTACCTGTGTAAGGTCTTCTGACTGATATAATATGCTCACCAGATTTAATTTGAGATAGAATTGCAGTACTAATTGCTGCCATTCCACTCCCAAGAGCAATTGCTTTTTCTGTACCTTCAAGGGCTGCAATTTTCTTTTCAAAAATTGATGTTGTTGGATTACTACCTCTAGTATAAAACGGAGATGGACTCTTAGATGACATGGCATTTCGCATATCTTCAACATTTGAAAAAAGAAAGTTAGAATTAGAAAAGATTGGAGGAATGGCCGCATTAAAGTAACTGTCCTTTTCTTCAGCCAATTGATTAATTATATTTTTGCTCATTATTCTGGGTCGGATATCTGTAACGAAATTATACTAATTTAATTAAAGTATATTTATATAATGAAAAATAAAGTTGCTGTAATAACAGGAGGCTCTTCAGGAATTGGTGAAGCACTTGCCTATAAGTTTTCTCAGGAGAATTTTAATATTGTAATTACCGGAACTAATAAGGATAGGCTTAATAATGTTTTATCAAAAATAAAAAAAAATGGAGTTTCTTGTGAAGGAGTAATACATGATATTTCATCTTCAAATGACGTGAAAAAAATGGTAGATATTTCAATTCGAAAGTTTGGCAGAATTGATGTATTAATATGTAATGCTGGAATTTCTATAAGATCATTATTTGAAGATTTAGATCTTAATACTTTTGAAAAGTTATTTAGAATTAATTTTTTGGGTACAGTATACAGTGTAAAGCATTCTCTTCCTTATCTGATTAAAACATCTGGTACAATCATTGGAATATCTTCTTTAAATGGATTCATCGCAACTCCTACACGTACTGCATATGTTTCTTCTAAGCACGCAATGCAAGGTTTTTTTGATTCATTAAGATTAGAATTAAAAAGAAAAAATGTACATGTTATGGTTGCTTCTCCAGGATATGTACATAGTAATTTTAGAAAAAATACTTTAAAGTCTGATGGAAAGAAAGAGGGCGCATCATCTAGAGATAATGCAAAAATGATGTCTCCTGAAACTGTAGCAGATAGAGTTTTTGATGGATATACTTCAAAAAAAAGAGACCTTATTTTCACTCTTCGAGGAAAACTAGCTCATTTAATAAAGAACTGGTTTCCTAAAATAGCAGATTATTTAGCTTACAAGGAAATTTTAAATGAAAGGGAATCATTACTTAAGAATTATTAATCTATTAATCTAACATTTTTTTTCCTCACGTATCTCTTCTTACCATCCAATATTATTTCATACCATACCTCCAAATCTTTAGATACAATTAGTTTATCTCCTTTATTTAAAATTGAATACAAATCCGATCCTGAGGAAGGTTCTTTCATAATAAATGTATAATCCTTAAATACAATTGCATCTGAGGGCGGTTTTATATTGATTATTAAAAGTGATAGGACACTTGAGATGTAAAAAAAAGGAAGTATAAAATTTATTACGTTTTTTCTAAAATATCTTACCAAATTCACAATAAATATAATTGATATTAAGGTGAGTAATAAAGCCAAAATATTACTTCTATATTTTTTATAAATATTTATAAATATTTTTTTATCACTATTCTCAAACCCATTAAGATTTTTATCATCAACTATATCATTTATTTTATCTAGTACCTTATTTTCGTTTTTATTTTTTTGGAATAATTCTAGATAATAAATTGACTTTTCGTAGTTATCTAAACTCTCTTCAATAGTTGCCATTTTTAAAAGCATACTATTAGAATATTTATTTTCCTTATAAAATATTGAATCATATAAAATTTTTGATTCGGAATATCTTTTAAGATTAAATAATGAATCAGCCTTTTGAGTAGAGCTATAAGTATTTTCACAAAAAAAACTTGATGTGACCAAAATAACTATTATCCTAAAGATTCTCATATACACTAAAGTTGACTTTAGATTCTTTTTGATCTGTAATTAGGTGAAGACTGTAATTACCAGGTTTAATGAATTTATTGAAATGTATGAAATATGGTTGATTAGTTTCAACTCTATCTAAAATCAAGTCCCATCTAATTTGATTAATTCCTTCAATTCCTTCAGACTCATAACTCCATAATTTTTCATTATTTTCTTTAATTACTAAACTATAATTTTTCTTAGAATTTAGTTTGAATGATATTGGTACCTTTTGATATGTATCCATTAGGGGTTCTTTGTGAGTATCGTTAAATTTTGGTAAAACCATTTCCATATCTGAAAAAAGTAATTCATCACTAATATTTTCTTGGTTAAGGTAATACTTATGGAGTGGGTTAAGATTAAATTTATATATTCCTCTTCCATGGGTAGATATTATCATGTCATTAGTTGATTTGTGGACTTCCATATCAGATACACTACTCATTGGAAGGTTTTTTCCAAGAATATTCCATGATTTACCTCTGTCAAGACTTACGTAAAGTCCTCTATATAAACCAGCATAAAGTATATCTTCAAAGTTTTCATCTTCTCTAATAAAGTTTATTGGCTCATTGGGTAAATTGCCTTTGAGTTTTTTCCAGTTTTTACCATAGTTATCAGAAACATAAAGGTATGAATTTAAATCATCATAATTTATTCCTGTCATTGACATATAGACAACAGACTTATTAAACTTTGAAGGTTCTATACTTCTTATGTATCCATTTCCTATTTTTTCTGATCTTTCTTTCCACGAAATACCATCATTTCTGGATACCCAAAAAGATCCTCTATCACTTCCATAATACAATAATCCTTTTTCTAATTTAGATTCAGCTAAAGCTCCAGCTGAAAAAGATGGTTTATCAGACGAATTAATCAAATTATTACTTACTAATTTCCATGAATCACCTCTATCAGTCGATTTAAATACATAATTTCCAGCATGATACAATGTATTTGAGTCATGATTTGATATAAAATAAGGGGTAATAAAATTATAATCTAAATTGTCATTTATATTTATAGGTAATTTAGGTTTGATTGAAACAGAAATCCCTGAGAGCATATTCTTCCTCCGCAAGGCCCCGTTTTGCATACTGAAGTAAACTGTATTATTATCATTTGGGTCTACTCTTGTAATACATCCATCTCCTCCATCCCAAGCATCTATCCAGAGATATTTCCATTTTTCATTAAACGAATTATTCCATTCATCTGCAGGACCATAGACTGTTGCATCGTCTTGTGTGCCGCCATATATGTTGTATGGTACTTTATTATCCAATTCAATATCATAGAACTCTCCAGTAGGTAAATTATTGTAATGAAGCCATGATTTGCCTTTATCAAAACTAACAAACAACCCACCATCGTTTCCTACTGCAATATGATTCGAATTTTTTGGATTGATCCAAAGTTCGCAATGATCAAGATGAAGACCCTTTGCCTGACTAGGATTCAATCTTTTTACAACTCCTTTAAGGTTTTTAAAACTTTTACCACCATTGTTGCTGTAAGCAGCTCTTACACCGAGTCCGTATATTTCATCGTCATTATCTGGACTCACATAAATATCTGTAAAATACCACCCAATCCCTGGAAAAATTAATAATTCTTCTTTGTGTGTTCTTTGCCAAGTCTCTCCTCCATTTACGGTTCTATAAACTTCGGCAGCATTGGCTCTTGATTTTGCAAGATTATCAATTAAAACATAAGCTTTTTCTGGGTTTGAGTATGATACAGCAACACTGCTTCTTCCCATTTTATTACCATAAGGTAATCCTTCTTCTAGCCTAATCCAATTGTCTCCGTTATCTTCACTTTTATAGATACCACTATTATAACCGCTAATTCCAGGATTATTTTCCCACATTGTTGCATATATTATGTCTGGATTAGACCTAGAAATTACAATATCATTTGATCCTGTTTTATCGTCAATGTGTAATACATTCTCCCATGTTAAACCACCATCTAATGTTCTGTATATACCTCTATTCTTATTTTTTGACCAGAAATGTCCTAAAACACTTACAAAAACAATATCTGGATTTTTAGGATTAATTGAAATTTCACCAATATGCCAAGAATCATTAAGCCCTTTATGATGCCAAGTATTTCCTCCATCAACTGATTTATATATTCCTGTACCGGGCATAGTAAAATTTCTAGCCTTTTTTAAACTTTCTCCAGTTCCAACATATAATATATCACTATTTGATGGCGCAAGTGCAATATCACCAATTCCTATTGATGGCACGTCATTAAAGATTGGTTTCCAAGATATTCCATTATTTACTGTTTTCCATAGATTGCCTGAACCGAAAGCTACATACATTGTCCCCGGATTCTTTTCATCTATTTGGATTGATTCAACCCTTGCTGAATTAATAACTGGACCAATTTGGATCCATTCAATATCAAATGGTGTTATATTTTTATGATTTACATACTCTTTGAATGAGTAGATTAATGGAGATTTTTTTTGCTGTGATTTCAGATCTGAATTAAAATAAATTATGATCAAGCAGAATAAGAAAAAATTTTTCATTTTTGAATATAATAATTTAATCTGATTGTTAAAATATCAGGAACATTTTCTAGTTTTGCGCGTTCCAGATGTTATGATTGGCTAGCTCAGCTGGTAGAGCATCTCCCTTTTAAGGAGAGGGTCCTGGGTTCGAACCCCAGGCCAATCACTTTTTTTCGCCTGTAATATTCATTAAAAAACCACCAACTACAGCAGCAGTTTCTGTTCTTAATATCATATCCCCTAAACTAAGGCTATTATAACCTTCCTTTTTGAGCATTGATAATTCATCATTTGTTAAATCTCCCTCCGGGCCAATTAGTATAACTGAATTTTCATTGATTTTTTTTTTAAAAAATTCAGATTTTGATTTGATATCTGCAACATACTTATTTTTGAATTTATATTTTTTAACAAATTCTTTAATTTTAATTATTCCCTCGATTTCGGTTTTAAATAGTGAATTACATTGTTTCATAGCTGATATTATTTTCTTTTCTAACCTTTCAATTCTTATCTTATTTCGTTCTGAATTAGAGGTTTCTATCAAGAATATTTTACTGATACCAATTTCAGTTAGTTTTTCAACCATCCACTCAACTCTATTGAAACTTTTTGGAGGAGCAACAGCAACAAATGTATTTTTATTTTTCTTAATAGATTTTATAATTTTTAGTTTGTTTAAATGTATTTTTCTATTTTTTATTTGTTGAATTTCTGCTGAATACAAATTGCCTTTTCCATCAGTTAATTTTATTTTATCTCTAACTTTTTTTCTTAAAACATTATAACAGTGATTATACTCTTGACCTACCAAGAAATCTGATTTAATATTTTTTAGGTAAAATATCTGCAATTGTTTTATATTTAAATACTAAACTAAACTACTAAAAATGATTCCACTATTACTATTTTTTTTAACTATAAATTTTCAATCTGATTTTAAAGGTTTTTCTAGTAAAGATGAGGCACTTTATTATTCTGAATTATTGAAGTGTGAGGGTTATTTTACTAAGAATGACAATGATAAAATATTTTACTTTCCATGTTCTTCAGAATCTGAATTACAGAATGCTTACCAAGAAATAGAGGTTGAGCCGACTGTTACAGAAATTTGGGATCCTGAACCAGATGTTATTAATCCAGGAAATTCATTTAGAGATGCTCCTTCTGACGCTATTATTTTATTTTCTAAAGATAATTTAAATGAGTGGGTTCATAAAAATGGGAAAGAAGCGAAGTGGATTGTTAAAGATGATTACTTTACAGTTAATCCTGGTACTGGAGATATACTAACTAAGAAATCTTTTGGGAGCTGTCAGTTACATGTTGAATTTAAAACTCCAGAAAATATTAAAAGTAAAGGTCAAGGTAGAGGAAATAGTGGGGTTTATTTTATGGAAGATCCTAACTCACCAGGTGATTCTGGTTATGAAATTCAAGTTCTTGACTCTTACGAAAATAGAACATATTCTAATGGACAGGCTGCAAGTGTTTACAAGCAGCACATCCCACTAGTTAATGCCTCAAAAAAACCAGGAGAATGGCAGTCTTATGATATTATTTTTAAGGCTCCTATATTCTCTGAGAGAGGAAGTCTTGAATCACCAGCTTATGTTACTGTTTTTCATAATGGAGTCTTAGTTCAAAATAATGTGCAGATACAGGGTTATGTTAAATTTATTGGTTATCCTGAATATAAAGCTCATCCGCCAAAGCTACCTCTTAAACTCCAAGACCACAGTAATAAGGTGAGCTATAGAAATATTTGGGTCAGAGAATTGTAATATTATTTTCGATGCATAAATTAATAATAAAAATTTTTTTATTTTCAGTTTTGATTTCATGTTCAAAGAGTGAAGATTCATTAATTAATCCTGATGGAATCACTGATCATGAGATAACATCTCATTCTAATAATAGAGTTTCATCATTACTTATGACAAAAAGTGAGTATAGAGATTGGGTTAATAATGATGAATTCAGAAATTCAGATAAAAGAAAATCTCTAACAAATGATTTATATAAAAAATATGCAGATAAATATGATTTTATTTTTTTTATTTTAAATGAACCGTCCATACCTGAAAATCTTTCATATTATGGAATGCTTGTTGGTGTATCTAACAATATTCAAGGCACTGGTCAGGAGATTTACGATTATTCTTTAGATTATGGTTCTAATGGAAAGTTAAAGGCTGTAATGCAACTAACAGGTCTTGAGTATTTAAGAAATGGACCTGCTTTACATGAGTTGGCTCATAACTGGGCTAATTTCGGTATTGATACACATTATATTAATGGACCTGGAACAGGTATAACTTCATTTAATTATAAACCTCACTGGGGTTTTACTGGAGGGAGTTCAAGGGGTCAGCTTGGTGGATTTGATCAAAGTACATTAGTTGATAATGGAAATAACTCGTATACTGTGAATAGTTTTGGTGGTTTTGCAAATGGTGGTAATGGAATTCCATTTAATGAGTTAGAATTATATATGATGGGAATGATACCATCCTCTCAAGTATCTGAATTTGATGTATTTACTGAAATTACATCATTTTCATCTGGCTCAAATAAATTTAATTTTACAGCTAACTCAAGAAAAACATATGATTCTCAAGTTCTTGAAAACCTTTTAGGAAAAAGAGTACCAAATTCCAAAAACTCTCAAAAAAATTTTAAAATTTTAGCTGTAGTAATTACAGATACACCACTTAGTGATGAGGAATGGAACAAGGTTGATGCGACGGCAGAGTGGTTTTCAAAAAAAGGAGAGGATGAATCTTCTTTATATAATTTCTGGGAAGCAACTAATGGAATTGGTTCAATAGATATTGAGAATTAATTAGTTTATTTAATTTTTTCGATAATTATGTTATGATTGGTATATACACATATATCAGCAGCAATCTTTAAACTTTTCTTAACAATTTCTTCGGATGTTAATTTTGGATTATTTTCTTTTAAAGCTGTAGCAGCAGCCTGAGCATACATACTACCAGAACCAATTGTGGCAATATTATTATCAGGTTCAATTACATCTCCAGTACCTGAAACAATTAAAATCTGATTGTTATCAGCTACAATCATCATTGCTTCAAGCCTTCTTAAGTATCTATCCATCCTCCAATCTTTAGCAAGTTCTATAGCTGATCTTTTCATATTTCCGCCATACTTACTCAGTTTTTCCTCAAACCTCTCTATTAATGTAAAAGCATCGGCGGTAGATCCTGCAAAACCTGCTAAAATTTTACCATCTAGAAGAACCCTAATCTTATTAACATTACTCTTAGCTACCGTATTACCCATTGTTGCTTGTCCGTCTGCACCGATGGTAACCTTACCATCTTTGAGAACTGCACAAACTGTAGTTGATTTTATTTTAATCATTAAACTAATATTTTTATTGGATCCTCTATAAGTTCTTTTAACGTCTTTAAAAATGCAGATCCAATTGCTCCGTCAACAATCCTATGATCACAAGATAATGTCACTTTCATTACATTACCTGGAACAATTTCCCCATTTTTTACAACTGGTGTATTTTTAATTCCACCAACAGCAAGTATACATGCATCATTTGGATTAATAATAGCAGTGAACTCATCAATACCAAACATACCTAGATTAGATATTGTAAATGTATTTCCTTCCCAATTAGATGGTTGAAGCTCTTTATTTTTAGCCTTTCCAGCAAGATTCCTCACTTCTGTTGATATGTGAGAAAGAGACTTGTTATCAGCAAATCTTATAACAGGAACCAACAAGCCTTCATCAACAGCAACAGCAACACCTATGTGAATGTGATTGTTAACTCTAATTTTATCAGTTAAGAAACTAGCATTTACCATTGGATGTTTTCTGAGGGAAACAGCTGCAGCCTTAATTATTATATCGTTGAATGAAATTTTCACATCTGATGTTTCATTAATTTTATTTCTTCCTTCTATACAATTATCCATATCGATTTCCATTGTTAGATAGAAATGTGGTGCGGAAAATTTGCTTTCTGCTAATCTTTTAGATATTGTTTTTCTCATTTGAGAAACAGGTATTTCCTCATAAGATTCTTTAGAATAAATTTCAGGTAGTTTAACTTCTTTTGTTGGTATGTTTTCGGAGTGTTTAAAGTTTTCTATGTCTTCTTTTATTATTCTTCCTCCATCACCTGATCCTTTCACCATTGATATATCAACCCCCTTTTCTGACGCTAATTTTTTCGCTAGAGGTGAAGCCTTAATTCTGTCACTTTCATTAGAAAAGTCAATGTTTATATCCTCAATTTTATCTTCGGTATTTTTAACTTCTTCCTCTTTAAGCTCTAAATTTTCCTCAACTGGATCATCTTCATCTACTATTTCTTCTTTTTCTTCTTTAGCATCTACAGCTTCGTTATTATTTTGTTCATTAGAAACTTCTTTTAGAATATCATCTATATTTTCACCCTTCTCACCAATAATAGCAATAACACCATCAACAGGAACAGATTCTCCATCTTTAACACCGACATGAAGTAAAAATCCATCATCGTATGATTCAAGTTCCATCGTTGCTTTATCTGTCTCTACCTCAGCTAGAATATCTCCTGATTTTACTTCATCTCCAACTTTTTTTAACCAACCTGCAATGACACCTTCCTCCATTGTGTCACTCATTTTTGGCATTCTTATGATCTCAGCCATATAAATTTTTTTTCAAATTTAATTTAAAATTTGTTATTAAGATTAACATAAGAAAATTATTATTTTTAATCTATGGTAGATAGATATTCTCTTATAAAGGTGGAATCAATTCCAGATTTTTTATTAGATGATAAAAATAATTTAACACCAATTTATAACGCTTCTCCAACATTTGAACTTCCCATTATAGACCTGAATCTTAAAAGAATAACTCAAACTCTTTGGGGATCTAGTACGTATTTATCGAAAAATAAATCTCTAGCTAAAAGATTAGTTAATCTTGAAGTTTCAAAAATTAAAAAAAGCAATATACTGCTTAATCAATTTAAATTTAATCGGTGTTTAATTCCATGTGATGGTTTTTTTTTCTGGAAGAGAATAAATCAAAAGGAAAAAACTCCCTATTATTTTTCTTTTCAGAAGGATAAACTGATGTATTGTGTTGGTATTAAAGAGAAATATGAAGATTTATCAGGTGATTCATTTTATTATTTTTCATTTGTTACTTCGCAGTCTGATAATAAGTGGAGAAAATTCACAAATCAAATTCCAATGTTTTTTGATACTAGATATTTAGATATTTGGTTTGATAAAACTTCAACATTTAAAAAATTAAATTCATTTATTAATCCGTTAAGGTTTGAAGATTTTAATAATTTTTCAATTTCTCCTTACTTTGAAAATATGACCATTGATGATAGAAGAGTGGTAGAGCCTAAAAATAATCTTAATCAATATGGTAATTATTCTCTTTTTGATTAAAAAAAAATTTCTACTTTTGATATATGCCTAAATCAAAAATAAAAGGAGTTGGATTTTATGTGCCAGATAATGTTATAAAGAATTCTGATTTAGAAGAAATTATGGACACAAGTGATGAGTGGATTCAAGAGAGAACAGGTATTAAGGAGAGAAGGTGGGTTGAAGGTGATTTGACTACTTCGCTTATGGGAACATACGCCTCTAAAATTGCAATTAAAAATGCAAAAATATCGAAGAATGATATAGACTTTATAATTTTTGCTACCTTAAGTCCAGACTATTTTTTTCCTGGAAGTGGTGTCCTTCTCCAAAAAAACCTCCAAATTAAAGAAGTTGGTGCCTTGGATATAAGAAATCAATGTTCAGGTTTTATTTATGGGTTATCTGTAGCTGATCAATATATTAAGTCAGGAATGTATGAGAATATCTTGGTTGTAGGGAGTGAAATCCATTCAGGGGGGCTAGATAAGTCCTCAAGAGGTAGATCAGTCTCAGTTATTTTTGGAGATGGTGCTGGCGCAGCAATAGTATCTAAAAGTAATGACGAGTCTGAGATATTATCTACGCATCTTCATTCAGAAGGAAAATTTGCGGATGAGTTAGCAGTAATCAAACCAGCAACCACATTCTGGATAGATAAAATAATAGATGATGATGAGGAGGATGGAAAAGGTTTTTTCCCAAAAATGAATGGAAATTTTGTTTTTAAGAATGCTATAAAAAGATTTGAAGAAGTAATTTTTGAATCACTTAATCATAATAATTATACTTCGAAGGATATTGACATGTTAATTACGCATCAAGCTAACCTTAGAATAAGTCAGTACATCCAAAAAAAATTAAATATTGATGACAATAATATTTTTAATAATATAATGAGTTATGGAAATACAACAGCAGCCTCAATACCCATTGCTCTATATGAGGCTTTAGAAAAAAATAAAATTAAAAGAGGTGATTTGGTATGTCTTGCTGCATTTGGTAGTGGTTTTACGTGGGCCTCGGCACTAATAAGATGGTAAAATTTTTTTCCTTTTTATTTATTACAGTATTTTTTATTAATAATGGTAGAAGTCAAAAATTATATATTCCTGTTTCTAACGAAGAGATTATTAAGGTTTACACACTAGGTAAGAAATCATCTAGTGGCGAGTACGTGTATACAGACAAGGACGGTAATATAAGGATAAAAGGAAAATTTAATAAAAATATTCCTGTTGGAAAATGGTATCTTTTTTACGAAGATGGTGGCCTCATGGCCAATTATGGGTATAATGATAACGGTGAGTTAGATGGTGTTTTTGCTGAATATTACGAAACATCTAAGCTAAAAAAACAAGGTTTTTTCATTAAAAACATGCAAAATAAATTATGGAAGACATTTTACGAAGATGGTAAGGAAGAGTCTGTAGGTCAGATGCTTGAAGGAAAAAAATATAAAATTTGGCTTAAATATCACCCAAACGGAAAACTGAAAGAACTTGCAAATTATAATATAAATGGTGAATTAAGTGGAGACTATGTTACCTATGATAACTTTGGTATTGCAATTAATAAGGCCTACTACACAAATAATAAAATTGACGGCGAATATTATGAGTTCTATTCCAATGAACAAATAGCCTTAAAGGGATATTATGAATTAGGACTTAAGGATAGCATTTGGACAGAATTTGGTCCATACGGTAGAATAACATTTCAAAAGAGGTTTAAAAACGATCTCCCTCATTCAAAATGGGTTTATTTTTATCCTAATACTGGATCAATTCAAAAAGAGGAATCTTATGATAATGGCATGAGGAACGGAAAATTTACAGAATATTATCCCAGTGAAAGAGTATCAAAATCATATAATTTTAAAAATAATTTATTAAATGGAGAGTATATCGAATACTTGCCAATAGGTTATATAAGTGTTAAAGGTGAATTCTCAAATGGTTTGAAAACAGGTGTTTGGGAAACTTTTAATGAGAATGGAGATATTTTTTCAATTGGCAAGTATGTAAATGATTATCAAAATGGTAATTGGAAATTTTTTCACAACTCAGGAAATCTTTCCCTGGAGGGTATATTTAAAAATGGATATGAGTCCGGTCAGTGGATTAGTTATTACGATGGAGGGGAGTTAGATGAAATTGGAGAGTACATTAATGGATTGAAGGACGGAAAGTGGGGTAGGTTTCATGTAGGTGGATCACTTAAACAAGAAGAAATATATAAATTAGGTAAACTAATTGAAGTTTCAGATTTTTATTTATCAGATGGAAAAGTATTTAAAAATGAAACATTTGATAATGGTAATGGAGAGTTGTTTGATTATTATGAAGATGGAAATATTTTTTCAATAGCAAAATATAAAAATGGTTTACTTAATGGAATGTATTCAGAGTACCATACAAATGGAAAAATTTCGCAAAGTGGAATGTATAAAAATGGAGAAAAATCTGGAACCTGGAATGAATACAATAGAAGGGGAGGAGAAATAAAAAGGAAAACCTATGATTAGGGATATAATTATTGCTATCGATGGTCATTCTGGTTGTGGAAAAAGTACTACTTCGAGACTATTAGCTAAAAATTTAAATTTCAAGTATCTTGATTCTGGTGCAATGTATAGGGCAGTTACTCTTTATTTTGTCAATAAAGGGGTATCTCAAAATGATACAAAAAAAATTAAAGATGAGCTCAATAATATTATAATTGATTTTAAATATGTTGAAGATAATCAACATATTTTTTTAAATGATCAGGATGTTGAAAATGAAATAAGATCTGACGAAATTTCTAATCAAGTATCATTATTTAGTTCAAATTCATCAATAAGAAAATTTTTAGTTAATAAACAAAAGACTTTTGGTATCAATAAAAATATTGTTGTGGAAGGTAGGGATATAACAACAGTTGTATTTCCTGATGCTGAGATAAAAGTATTTATGACCGCTGATATTCAGGTAAGAGCAAAGAGAAGATTCAATGAAATGAAATCCAAAAATCCTGACATAACATATAGTGATGTAATTAAAAATTTAGAAGATAGAGATATCCAAGATTCAACAAGGAAAGATAGCCCTTTAATGGTTGCTGATGATGCTTTTATATTGAACACATCTGATCTTGAAATTAATGATCAAGTAGACAAAATAATTAATTTTATAAGTAATAAATTTTCTTAGTTTTTTTCTTAAAAAATAATTAAGAAATAAATTTTTTAGTCTTATTTTTGTCGCGAATTGAACTTACTATTCATTGTAAATGTCTCTTAAAATAGATCTTAAAAAAGGATTTGATATAAAGCTGAAGGGATCTGCCACTGAAGAATTATCTGACTTTAAATTACCAAGTTCGTATGCAGTAAAACCTACTGACTTTATAGGACTTTCAAGACCAAAACTTTTAGTAAAGATTGGTGATGAAGTTAAGTCTGGAACTCCAATTCTTTATGATAAATTATCGGAAGGTGTCATGTACTCTTCGCCTGTAAGTGGTGAAATTATAGAAATAGTTAGAGGAGAAAAAAGAAGACTTGAAGAAATAAGAATTCTTCCAGATAAGATTAACAAATTTTTAAAATTTAAAAAATATTCTGAGGGAGATATTGACAATTTATCACGAGATGAAATTAAGAAGCATGTATGTGGTTCCGGAGTTTGGCCTAATATAATTCAACGACCATTTGGTTTAGTTGCTGATCCAGATAAAACACCAAAATCTATTTTTATTTCCTTTTTCGATAGCCATCCGTTATCTCCAAGACCATCTTTTATATATGAGAATGAAAAAAAATTTATTCAGGTTGGTTTGAATATAATAAGAAAACTGACAGATGGTAAAGTACACCTTAATCATAATGCTGACTCCATAAAACATTTTAGCTATGATGGATGTGATAATAATTTATTTTCAGGTCCACACCCAGCTGGTAATGTAGGTATTCAAATTCACAATATCGATCCAATTAATAAGGGAGATATTGTTTGGACAACAACTCCTCAAGGCTTAATTGAGATAGGAAGACTATTTCTTGATGGTAAATATGATACATCAAGAAAGGTATGCGTTGTAGGATCTGAGGTTGAAAAACCTAGATTTATTGAATCCAATTTTGGTATAAATGTTTCTTCTGTTGTTATTAATAATGAAAAAAGTAAAAAAAGGATTATTTCTGGAAATGTTTTAACTGGAAATTCAGTTGGTCATGATGGATATTTAGGTTATTATGATAATATGATTTGTGTTCTTCCTGAGGGAGATAAGCATTCGTTTTTAGGTTGGATAATGCCAGTCCCAAATAAATTAAGTTTTCAAAGAGCATTCGGCTTACTCTCTTTCCTAAAACCTAAAAAGAATGAATATATACTTGATACAAATACAAATGGTGAGTTGAGAGCCTTTGTTCAAACTGGTGTTTTTGAGAAAGTTTTACCAATGGATATCCTGCCAACTTTTTTATTTAAAGCTATATTAGCAAATGATTATGATGAGATGGAAGAACTTGGTATATATGAGTTATTAGAAGAAGATATTGCACTTTGTGAGTTTGTTGATGTATCAAAGAATGAACTTCAAAAATTATTAAGAAGAGGTTTAAATTTATTAATGGAAGACTAATGAAATTTTTAAGAGGTATTTTAGATAAACAAAAACCAATGTTTCAGAAAGGTGGAAAATTGGAAAAGTTCCACTATTTATTTGAAGCTGGTGAAACATTTTTATTTGTTCCTAATGAGGTTACACCTAAAAAAGGTGCTCAAATTAGAGATGCAATAGATCTGAAAAGATTAATGATGACAGTTGTTATCGCAATGATTCCCTGCCTATTATTTGGTATATGGAACGTTGGTCATCAGTATTATTTTGCAACTGGAACTGATGGAAGCTTCATTGATAAAATTTTAGTAGGATCAAAACAAGTACTACCTGTTGTTCTTGTATCATATGTTGCCGGTGGTCTTGTTGAAGTTGTATTTTCAACAATTAGAAGACACCCAATAAACGAAGGTTTTTTAGTAACTGGGATGCTTATTCCACTAATTATGCCTCCAAATATTCCACTATGGCAAGTTGCCATGGCAACAATATTTTCTATTGTAATAGCAAAAGAAGTTTTTGGTGGCACAGGTATGAATATTTTAAATGTTGCTTTAACAGCAAGAGTTTTTCTCTACTTTGGATTTCCAAGTGACATAAGTGGAGATGTATGGACATATTATGACGAAGACAAAGAGATTGTAAGTGGTTATTCTGGCGCAACACCACTTGCAATTGGTGCATCCACTGTAGGTTCTACAAATTCAGATGAAGTTGTTAATTTGCTTGATGAATATTCAACAGAAGTAGGAAATTCAAATTTTTATTCTTTTGATAATATGCTTATTGGATCAATACCAGGATCAATCGGCGAAACATCTTTTATAATGTGTATGATAGGTGCATTCATTTTAGTTTTTACCGGTGTGGCTAGTTGGAAAATTATTTTTGGTGTTTTCATTGGAGCCCTTTTTATGGGTGGAATCTTTAATCTTATTGGTATTAATGAATTTATGAATTTACCTCCACACTATCATTTAGTTATGGGTGGACTCGCTTTTGGTGCTGTTTTTATGGCAACAGATCCAGTTTCAGCTGCTCAAACAGAGACAGGCAAATGGATTTATGGATTTATGATTGGATTATTAACAGTTTTAATTCGTATTTTTAATCCTGCATATCCTGAGGGAATAATGCTTGCTGTTTTATTTATGAATGTTTTTGCTCCACTTATAGATTTTTATGTAGTTGAAGCAAATAAAAAAAGAAGATTAAATCGTGCAACAGTCTAATATTTATATAATTTCTTTTACACTGATAATGACCATTTTCTTAGGTTCATTACTTTCTTTCACAAGAATGCAATTGGGCCCTATCCAGAAGAAGCAAGTCGAGATAGATACTAAAAAGAAAATTTTAGGTGCAGTCATGGATATTTCATCCCTCTCTCCTGAAGAGGTTCTTGAATTATATAACGAAAAAATGAATTCTATTGTAATTGATGTTGAAGGTGAGGAGGTTTTACAGGATGATGGATCTAAATATGTCGCTGAGGAGGTAAATATCCAAAAGAATTATAAAATATCACCTGATCAAAGAAAGTACCCGGTTTTTATGTTTAGTTCGGACGGAGATAAAGTAGATTACTATATATTCCCTATGTTTGGTAATGGTCTTTGGGATTGGATTTCCGGTTTTGTTGCACTTGATGAAAATCTAAATACTGTAGTTGGGGTGGCATTTGATCATAAAGCTGAAACTCCTGGACTTGGTGCAAGAATTTCATCTGATGAGATTCAAAATAGATATAAAGGAAAAATGATTTATAATCAGGTTGATGAGCTTGTATCAGTTAAAATGCTTAAATCAGAAAATAACAAAGATTTAGATTCTCACCAAGTTGATGGTATGTCTGGTGCCACAATTACAGCTTATGGTTTGAATGATATGATATATCACTACTTTGAGTGTTATAATCCTTATATCTCAAAAATAAAATCAAATACTAGAATGTTAACTTTTAATAGATGAGTACTGAAATTCAAGAAAAAGAAGTTGTAAAAATTAAACAGTCAGAATCCCTCATATCTAAAAGAAGAAGGAAGATATTGGTAGATCCTCTAGATGACAATAATCCTATTTCAATACAAGTTTTAGGTATATGTTCTGCATTAGCTGTTACAATAAAACTTGAACCAACTATTGTCATGTCAATAAGTGTTGTTTTTGTTATGATATTTTCAAGTTTAATAACATCCATGATAAGAAATTATATACCAGTGAGAGTTAGGATTATTGTTCAGCTAGCTATAATTGCAACTCTAGTAACTTTAGTTTCAGAGTTCCTAAAAGCATTTAATTATGAGATGTTTAAAGTTTTAGGAGCATTTGTAGGTTTAATAATTACTAATTGTATAATTCTTGGAAGGCTTGAGGCATATGCAATGGGAAATAAACCATACGACAGTGTATTAGATGCCTTAGGTAGTAGTGTTGGATATGCCTGGATCATTTTAGTAGTCGCATTCTTTAGAGAATTACTTGGGTCTGGTTCAATACTAGGATGGAAAGTTTTTGAAGCTGTAGGATGGGATACATTTCCAACAAACGGTCTTTTTGTTGATTCAATTGGTGCCTTTATTATTTTAGGATTACTTATTTGGGCACAAAGGACAAGAAACGGATACATTGAAAATTAGTATAAAATGAGTGAGTTATTCAATTTAGTAATTAAAAGTGCTTTCATGGATAATATGATATTTGCATATTTTCTGGGGATGTGCTCTTTTCTCGCAGTTTCAAAAAAAGTTAGTACTGCCAACGGTCTTGGTTTAGCAGTAATATTTGTTTTAAGCTGTACTGCACCACTTAATTGGCTGATTCAAAAAAATATTTTAGATGAAGGCGCACTATCATGGATTTCATCTGATTTTGCGACAATTGATTTAACATTTTTACAGCTTCTAATGTTTATAGCTGTAATTGCCTCCTTTGTTCAACTTGTTGAAATGATTATTGAGAAATTTTCTCCTGCTTTGTATGGATCTCTTGGTATTTTTCTACCACTAATAGCTGTTAACTGTTCAATTCTTGGAGGTTCTCTCTTTATGGTTCAAAGAGATTTTAATATTCAAGAGGCAACTGCCTTTGGTTTTGGTAGTGGACTTGGGTTTTGGCTTGCGATTGTTGCATTAGCTGCTATAAGAGAAAAATTAAAATATTCTCACGTTCCTAATGGACTAAAAGGTTTGGGAATAACGATGCTACTTACTGGTCTAATGGGATTAGCGTTTAAGACCTTTATTGGAATGACACTATAATTTATTTAAATTGTTGTTGTGAGAAATCTTCTAAACAATTTTTTGAGGGGTTTACTACTTATTGTACCTATGGCTGCTGCTATCTACGTGGTTTGGTACTTATATAACTTTCTGGATAGCTTAATTCCTATAGCTAAAAATATCCCGGGTCTAAGTTTTGTAATTGTTATTGTCACTATTACCATCATAGGTTCTTTTACAAAGAAATATAATACTGGTTTGATTAATTGGTTTGAGGAGTTAGTAAAAAAAGTTCCTTTATTAAATCTAGTTTATTCATCTATAAAAGATCTTATGACCTCGTTCATGGGTGAAAAAAAGAAATTTGATAAGCCAGTTCTTGTTAAGGTTGAAAATAACTTATATAAACCTGGGTTTGTAACAAGCGAAGATCTAAAGAATATTGGCTTACCAGGTAAAGTATCAGTTTATCTTCCACACTCTTATAATTTTAGTGGTAATGTTTTTATATCTGACAAGAAAAATATTACTCCTCTTTCTAACCCATCCTCTGAGGTTATGAAATATATTGTCTCTGGAGGTATATCCGGTAAAATAAAAGTATAATGAAGCAGATTGATCCTATTTCTCTTAAAGAAAAAATAGACAATGAAGAGGATTTTCAACTTGTGGATATAAGAGATGAATATGAATTTGAAATTTGTTGTATTGGTGGAGATAAAATTAATATGTATTCTATCATTGATAATCTTGAGAAGATCTCTAAAGACAAGGATGTCATAATCTATTGTAGAACAGGAACAAGAAGCTCCAACATAATCAAAATGCTAGAAGATACCTATTCTTACAAAAATTTATATAATCTTAATGGTGGGATAATGAGGTGGAGAGAAGACGTTGATAACTCAATTAAAGAGTATTAGATGAAAGAATATGTTGTTAAGTATTCTTTTGAGTTTGTAGTAATTTTTTTAGGCATATTAATTTCTCTTTATTTTGAAGATGCAAGACAAGATAGGTTAGAAAATGAAAGAAAGAACAAGTCAATAGAACAACTTATTAATGTTATAGATCAAGACATTAATCAGATAAATAATTTTATAAAGTTGCAAGAAGTCTCTCTAGAGAGCTCAGACATTTTGTATGATAATTTAAATAATGAGATAAATCTATCTGAGGAAAAGATTATGTATCATATTTCCTCTGTTGGAAGAGCTCTAAAGTCTTTTTTCCCTCAAGAAGGAATATTTAATCAGTTAATTAGTTCTGACTTAATTAAAAGAATAAAATCAGAAACCCTAAAAACAAAGTTATTTAAACTTTTTAATGAAGATTTAAGAAGGCATGATGTACATACTAAAGAATACGATGATTTTTTTCTTGACTTCAATTACAAGCTATCTGTTAACTTTTTTTTAGAGCATAACTGGAAAACAGATGTAAGTGAAGTCGACCAAATTGAAATTATTAAATACAGGTTTAACAATAAATTTTATGAAAGTGATGATTTTTTTGGAAATTTAATTGAATCTAGGAAAAATATCAAAGCATATTTAAACGAACTAAACGAATTAAAACTAAAATACTCTGACTTAAAATCACTATGTCTAGATGAGATCAGAACATAATACAGATTTTAAATAATTAATAAAAATAAAGTTTGAAACCAGATGCGTGTAGTTAAGTCTTTTTTTATAGATGATATAAATGTGAACATATTCGAGTACAATTTAAAGTATATTATCAAATTTGAGAGTAGTGATATGGAACAAACTTACAAGATTGATATGATGGAAGTTGTAGATATAAATGATCTAATTTTAAAAATCGACAAAAAATATATTGATGTCATAAAAGAAAATTTTAGGATAATGAAAAGTCAACTTATAAAACTTTATTAACTAAACCAATTCATATTTATTTCGTTTTGAAATTCATATGAAGTTGAAGTATACTTTATTATCATTCTTTTTTATTTCTTGCTCTATAGATGTTGATTCTATAAAGCCTAGCTCTGATTTAAAGAGAATTTCAGTTGTTGAATTTGGTGTATTTCCTCAAAATTCAGGTAGGATTATAGATCAGTTTTCTTGTGTAGGTTGGAATGAGTTGATAGGTTGCCCACTAAGTCTTGAAAGTTATCACAACAATTCTAATGTTGAGCTGACTGCTATACCTTCTGGAAATTTTAAATTTCTAAGGTGGACAGGGGATATTGAGTCTACAGATAATCCTCTAAGGATAGTAATAAATGCTGACATTAAAATTGTTGCCGAATTTTACGAATAGTTTATTTTGTATATCTTTCCATAGGTGAGGTATTTTTATTTAATTTTTTTAATTCCAACATTATCATTTTCTCAAATTAGAGATGATTCTTTCTATCTTTTTAAAAAATATATTAATAAAAATGACACATTAAATTATCGTCTATTAGAGCCATATTCAAAAACAAATAGAAAAGAACCGCTTTTAATTTTTCTCCACGGAAGTGGTGAGAGAGGAGATGATAACAAATCTCAATTAATTCATGGAGGTGATTTTTTTTTAAAACAGACTGAATCAATAGAATTTAATAGTTATGTGGTTTTTCCTCAATGTAAAAAAAATAGTAGATGGTCCAATCATAAAATTGATCCATGGATAAGTAGTGAAAAATATGAAAAAAATAGTTTGTCAAGTAATTCAGAAATGTTAATTCAATTAATTTCTTTTTTAATAAGTAAATATAATATTGATAAAAAAAGAGTTTATCTAATGGGCCTTTCGATGGGTGGCTACGGAACTTTTGATTTGACATCAAAAATGCCAAAAATTTTTGCTGCAGCTGTCCCTATATGTGGAGGTGCCAATTTAGATATTTTAGATAATGCTTCAACTGTACCTCATTGGATTTTTCATGGAGAATTAGATGAAGTTGTTCCTGTTCAAAAGTCGCAAGAAGCATTTGATTTGTTATCAAAAAAACATTCACATCATATTTATACTGAGTATAAAAATGTCTACCATAATTCATGGGAAAATGTTTTTGAAGAGGGAAAATTTATGGAATGGCTCTTTTCAAAAACCCTTTAAACTATTATATAATTTTATATTGTTTTATTATTATATAAATTATAGATGATCTAATTAATCGCTAGTAAATTGCTCAAAACAATCAAAATATATAAGTCTTCTGCAGGCTCTGGAAAAACTTATACCTTATCAAAAAACTACATCAGACTAGCGCTAAAAAATAAAAATTATTTTAGAAAAATATTAGCCGTAACCTTTACAAATAAGGCTGCTGAGGAGATGAAATCAAGAATCCTAGAAATGATTAGTTCAATATCTGCAGGAGAAGATAAAAATCTCATAATTGAATTATCAAAATATTTTAATATTTCATCAGAGGAATTATCAATCAAAGCAAAAAATTTAAAGATAAATATTTTACATAATTACTCTTACTTTAATATAACTACCATTGATTCTTTTTTTTATTCTATAATTCAATCTTTTACAAGAGATCTTAAGTTTAGAGGAAAATATAATATTGAGATGGATTTAGAATTTGTTATAAATGAGGTAGTTAGTTCTTTTTTATCGGATTTAAATAAGGGAGAAAAAATAACAAAGTGGTTAATAGATTTTTCTAGAGATAAAATAAATTCTGGTAAAGATTTTATGATTAATAACGAATTAAAAAATATTACTAAAATATTATTTACCGAAGATTATAAATCAATACCTAAAATGTCAAATTCTGGAAATTATATTGATCAAATAGACCTTTTAAGAAAAAAAATAAATTCAAATAAAAAAAGATTTGAAGAAGAAGTAATTCGATTATCATCTGAACTGATTTCATTAATAAAAAAAAATAATTTAGACGAAAAAGATTTTAGTTTTGGTCATTCTGGAATTTTTGGTTTCATTCTAAAAAATTCTAAAGGTGAAATAAAGTATCCTTCTAAAAGAATTATCTCATGTTTAAATAATCCTGAAAAATGGGTAGTTAAAAATTATAGTAAACGAGATAGAGTATTAGAAATAATAAAATCAAATTTGATTGATGGTTTTGATAAATTAATTGAATATTATAAATTTTCTTTTGCCATATATAATTCCTCAAATGAGATAAGCAGGAATCTTTACACATATGGAATAATAAGTGAACTAGATTCAAGAGTAATAAAATATAGAGATGAAAATGATGTCATTCTAATAAGTGATATCTCAGAACTTCTATATCAAGTAATAAAGGATGAATCAATTCCTTTTATCTTTGAAAAAGTTGGGAATTCATACTCTAATTATCTAATCGATGAATTCCAAGATACAAGTATATTTCAATGGAAAAATTTTATTCGTTTGATAAATGAGTCAGTCGCATCTGGTAATGAAAACATATTTGTAGGAGACTCTAAACAATCTATATATAGATGGAGAGGATCTGATTCTAAGATTATGGATAATGATATTGAGTCTTATTTTGGTAGTGATATCATTGAATTTAGAAACCTCAATAAAAATTGGAGGAGTTCGGAAGAGATTATAAAATTTAATAACAGCATTTTTTCTAGAATTACTGAATGTTTTGAAGATGATTCTATTATTCATAATCTTTCCTTAAAATTTAATTCTGATATTGTTCAGCAGATAAGAGAGGATAAAATGGGAGAGGGTTATGTTGAAGTTAATTTTAGAGATAATGAAAATGAAAAATTAGAAAATGTAAATAGTTTCCTTATCAATAGTATAAATAAAATTCAAGACAATGGATATTCTGCAGGAGACATTGGTATAATTGTTAGAGATAATAAGGAGGCTAATATTATTGCTGAGATGTTATCAATTCAATCAGATAATGACAAAAATTATAATTATAATTATGTCTCAGCAGAAGCTCTTGATATAAACTCTTCTCCAGTTGTAAATTTTTTTATTAGTGTATTTAAATACCTTAAAAATTCAAGAGATAGATTAGCACTGTCAGAAATTGTTCATTTTTATTATTTCTATATCTTAAAATCTAGCGATATATCACACTTTTCAATATCCAATGAAGATAAACTAAAATTACTGCCAGAATCATTTTCTAAAAACATTTTAAAAATTTCAAGACTTCCAATATATGAGTTAGTTGAAGAGTTGATAAGAGTTTTTAAATTGAACTCTCTAGATTCTCAGATACCTTATTTAAAATCTTTTCAAGATATAATAATTGAGTACAAAGTATTACAGTCAGAGGAAACTGGTTCTTTTCTTGAATGGTGGAAAAAAAATGGAAATAGAAAACTAAATATGACCCAACAGGATAACGAAATTCAAATTATAACAATTCATAAATCAAAAGGATTAGAGTTTGATAATGTTATATTACCATTTTTTGATTGGAGTTTAGATAATCTAGGAGGTAGAAGAGAAAAAATCATTTGGGTTGATCTAAAAAAGTATGACAAAGATTTTGATTTTATTTATCCTATAAAGTATTTGAAATCTGAGGATGATAGTGTATTTAATGAGTATTATGAGAATGAAAGGGTCAAGGCATATGAAGATAATATTAATTTGATGTATGTTTCTTTTACTAGGCCTAAGGATAATCTATTTATTCTTGGTGGAGGAGAAAAAAGAAAAAATATAAAAACTGTTTCTGATATACTATTTAGAATACTTGGATCAAAATATGATACAGATCAATATGTATTTGGAAAAATTAAAAAAATTAAAAGTCATGATGAAAATAATTTAAATGCAATTGTTAAATATCCATCATATTCTTGGAGAAAGAGATTGATTATAAAAACAACAGAGGATGAAAATTTAAATTTTGAAGGCAAAAGTAGAGGTGATATCATTCATCAAGTATTATCTCAAATTTACCATTTAAACCATTTTGATAAAAAGTTAGACATAGCATATGATGAAGGATTAATTAATAAAAAAGATTTGAAAATTATTTCATCCTTGAAAAAAAATAAAGAAGTCACAAAATTTTTTAATCATAAAAATAAATCATTTAACGAGATAGAAATTTTGAGTGATGATGGTAATACATATAGACTAGATAGAGTAGTAGAGACTGAAAAAGAAATTTATGTATTGGATTATAAAACTGGTAAGATTGTTGATTATGAACATAAAAAATATCTTAATAAACTTGATTTATATATCAGTTTATTAAAAAATATTTATGATAAACCAATAGTTGGACACTTAATTTATATTGATTTAAATAAAGTAATATAGTGAACAAAAAACGTTTTTTTTTGGAGGAAGTAGTTGACTATACTTTTAAAAAGTATCTTGACTTCAAAAATCTTAATGTTATTTTTCCAAATAGGAGAGCTGGTCTCTATTTTCAAAAAGCATTATCAAAAAAAATTAATAAATCAGTATGGTCTCCTTCAGTATATACTATGGAGGATTTTATTCAAAAGTATTCTAAAATTAAAATTTCTAATGATGTCACCGATTCAATTCAGCTAAATTATATTTTATATAAGATCATAATTAAGTACAACAAAAGTGATTATAAAGAAAATTTTGAAGATTTTTTTTACTGGGGTCAGGTAATGATAAAAGACTTTGATGATATAGAATTAGAGTTAGTTGATGAATCAAAAGTTTTTAAAGCAGTAAAAAACCAAAAAGAAATTGACAATTCTTTTGATTATTTAAACAAGGAAAATTTTGAGAGGATAAAATCTTTTTGGAATAAGTTTTTTCCTAAGATGAGTCTTAATCAAAAAAAATTTAATGAGACTTGGAAAATAATTCTTGATGTATTTACTGAGTATAGATCAAAATTAATTAATGAAAAGTTAGCATACAAAGGCCTTGTTTACAAGGAGTTTTTATCAAAAATAAATACAATGAAATTCGAATCTAATTCTGAATTTTTATTTGTTGGATTCAATATTTTATCTAAAAGTGAAAAACAGATAATAAAATATTTTATTGAAAAGAAATCATCTATGGCATTCTGGGACTTTGATAAATACTATTTCGAAGATTATAATCAGGAGGCAGGCGAATCATTTAGAGAGTTCAGTAAAGATAAAATATTAAAATCAACATTCCCTGATATTAAACCTAACAATTTTATAGGAAATAATAAAAAAATATCATCTATTGGAATTTCATCAAATATTGGACAGAGTAAAATAATTGGGAACATTCTATCGAAAAGGGTAAAAGATAAATCATTCGATGAGGATAAAGTTTTAATCCTTTTACCCGATGAAAATTTACTTCTACCAGTGTTGAATTCTATTCCATCGCAAATCAAAAATATTAATGTGACCATGGGCCTTTCTCTTCAGGAGACACCAATTAGTCAGCTTGTTAAACTTATTTATAGAATTAATAATAGAAAATATAAGAGAGACTTCAAATATTGTCATTATTTCGAAGATGTTGAAGAAATAATAACACACCCATATATTTATCAATTCAATGATATTCTCTGTAATAATATTTTAGATGGTATTAAGAACGACAAAATCATTGATATTAGAAACGAACAACTATCTAAATCATCACCTTTTTTTGAAAATTTATTTGATTTAAAATCCTCTTTGATTCTAAAACTTAAAAAAACCGCAGAATCATTATTTAATGAATCAAAAAATTTAAGTGTTTTAGATAAAGAGTATTTAAAATCATTTCTTGACATAATATATAAAATAGATCTCATTCATTTAAAGTTAAATTCAAGTGAAAATGAATTTAAACTTATTAACCAAATCCTTAAAATGATAAGGATTCCATTTTCAGGGGAACCATTAAAGGGGTTACAGGTAATGGGAGTATTTGAATCAAGAAATCTTGATTTTGATGATGTTTACATTCTTAATATGAATGAGGGTAACTTTCCTAAGTCATCATTTAATATTTCCTTTATTCCATTTAATATTCGAAAAGCATTTAATTTAGATACATCTGATAATGTTGATAAAATCTATAGTTATTTATTTTACAGAGTAATTCAGAGAGCTAAAAATATTACTTTTATCTATAACACAACTGCATCAGTTAAGTCAAATGGTGAAATAAGTAGATACATTAGACAGGTTGAATCAGAGACAAAGTTCAATATTAAAAATTATTTTGTATCTGATAAATTATCTTCAAAAAATAAGAAAAAAGTAATTATTAGGAAGGACGAAAATACCTTAGAAAAATTAAGATTAAGATTTTTTGAAAAAGGATATATTTCACCATCTGGTATAAAAGATTATCTGGAGTGTCCACTTAGATTCTATTATAAATATATTTCTAATATTAGAGAGACCTATCCTATTTCAGCTAATATTTTGAAACCTGATTTTGGTAAAATTTCTCACAAGGTATTAGAAGACATTTATTCAGAAATAATTAAGGAGAAAGGAAACTCGTTAATAACAAAAAATGATTTTTTTAGAATAAAAGCTGGAATTAAAGGGACAATTAATAGAACAATTAAAAATCATTTTAATATTAAAAAAAATAATGAATTATGTATTGAAGGAAATAATTTAATCCTATATGAAATTATGAATGACTATATTTCTAAGATCATTAATATTGATGAAAAATATTCACCATTTGAAATAATTGATTTAGAAGGAGATAAAAAATCAGGATATCTAAAAACATTAGATCTTAAAAAAAACAATAAAATAAATATCTCCGGAATAGTAGATAGAATCGATTTTAAAAATAATATATATAGAATAATTGATTATAAAACTGGCGGAGATATTAAAAATATTAAAAGTATTAAATCATTATTTTCAAATAAAAAAAGAGAAAGAAATGATGCAGTATTTCAACTCTTTTTTTATTCACTCCTTTTAAAAAATAAAATAAATAAAGTCGAAAAAATTGAGCCTGGTTTAATGAATATAAGAGATATAAACAGAAATAATTTTTCAATTAATATTTCAATCGATAATAAAAAGGTATATGATATAAATCCTTTATTAGATGAGTATGAAGAATTACTAATCAATAAACTCTCTGAAATATTTGATGTTAACCAACCTTTTGAAGAGAATGAGGATAAAGATTCTTACATCTATTGTGCATATAAAAATTTACACTAAGATAAATTAGAGTCAATAGATTTAGCTAGAATATCCTTTCCTACCGCCCCAACATGTCTATCAACAATCTCACCATCTTTAAAAATGAGAAGAGTAGGGATACTTCTAACTCCAAATTTCACGCTAGATTCCTGATTATTGTCAACATCTAACTTTCCAATTGTTGCTTTGCCATCATATTCTGACGCTAGTTCCTCAATCATTGGAGCAATCATTCTACATGGACCACACCATTCAGCCCAAAAATCAACTAAAACAACCCCATTATTTACTACATCGTTAAAATTTGAATCTGTTATTTCTACTGCTTTTCCCATAATTTAAATTTTCGTAAATCTAATTAAAATAAATTATTTATTAATTAAAAATTCTAATTCTGATCTTGATTTTAAGGTTTCTATTATATTATCGTCAAGGTGGAATTTTTTATTTCTAGAAATCATATCTACTGAAATATTTTTACCATTATTCCTCGATACCACAGTAACTTTTAAATGACAATTTCCATCTTTAGCATTATCAAAATTATCATTTAATTCGTTAATGAGATTTGAATCAATACTTTCAATATCAATTTTGATATGAAGTTCTTTAATATGATTTTCTCTAGTTTTAGATAGAAGACTAATATTGTCAACCTTGAACTCTAACTCGTTTGGATTATTCCACTTATTTTTCATTTTCCCATTTAAGAAAAGAAACCATCCCTCTTCAAAGAAATTTTTAAATTTTACGTAGTCATCACTAAAAAATATAAAATTATATGAGTCTGAAAAGTCTTCAATTATTACATTCCCATAGGGCTTGCCATTTTTTGATATTTTATGTTCAACACTCGTAACAATACCTGCAACAAATAATGCTGATTTTCCATTAACATCATTATTTTTTATTTTTTTAAAGTTTGTATTACAAATATTCTCAATTTCAAATGAATATTTATCAAGAGGATGACCAGACACATATAAACCTAAAATATCTTTTTCAATTCTTAATTTTTCGAGTTCTGAGAATGGTTCAATATCTGGAATTACTGGTTTTTTTATGTGACTACCATTCTCACCACTAAAAAGTGATGTCTGTCTTGTCTCTTTTTCTTTTTGTAATTTATTTGAGTAAATAATTGAATTTTCAATAAGAGACAATTCATTTTCTCTTGCATAAATAAACTGTCTTCTATGTTCTTTTTCAAAGCAGTCAAATGCTCCTGCTAGCGCTAAAGCTTCATAAGTTTTTTTATTTACTGACCTTGAGTTTGTTCTGCATATAAAGTCAAAGACATCTTTAAACTGACCATTACTTTTTCTTTCATCTATTATATGTTTTACAGCTGAACTTCCAGTACCCTTAATTGCTCCTAAACCAAACAGTATTTGATCTGAATCATTTACTACAAAATTATTTTCTGACTTGTTGATACTAGGTCCAAGGACTTTAATATTTTGTTTTTTACATTCATTCATGAAGTAAGATATTTTGTCAATATTATTTTGATTATGGGTAAGTACAGATGCCATGTATTCAGATTTATAATTTGCTTTTAAATAAGCTGTTTTATAAGCAATCAGAGAGTAACAAGTTGAATGAGATTTATTAAAGGCATATGCAGCGAAAGATTGCCAATCCGACCAAATCTTTTCAAGTTGTTTTTCATCTACTTTATTTTTTACTCCACCTTCAAAAAATTTGGGTTTAAGTAATTCAAGAAGTTTGGAATCTTTTTTACCCATAGCCTTCCTCAACTGGTCAGCTTCGCCTTTTGAAAAGTTCGATATTTTTTGAGATAACAACATTACCTGTTCCTGGTAAACTGTGATGCCATATGTTTCTGATAAATATTCTTTCATTTGTGGTAAATCGTATTGAATATCCTCTCTACCATGTTTTCTGGCAATATAATTTGGAATGTACTCCATTGGCCCTGGTCTGTACAATGCATTCATTGCTATAAGGTCTTCAAACCTATCAGGTTTTAGTGATTTCAAATGCTTTTGCATACCATCTGACTCAAATTGAAATGTTCCATTGGTTTCACCCCTTTGAAACAGTTCGTATGTCGGTTTATCATCAAGTGGTAAATTATCGATGTCAATATTTATATTTTTGTTTTTCTTAATGTTACTAAGAGCTGTATTTATTATTGATAAAGTTTTTAAACCTAAAAAATCCATTTTTAACATACCCGCAGACTCAATAACACTGTTGTCAAACTGAGTGATTAGAAGCTCTGAATCTTTAGATTTAGATACTGGTATGTAGTTTGTTAATTTATCAGGAGTAATTATTATTCCACATGCATGAGTCCCAATATTCCTAATTGATCCTTCAATTATTTCAGCTTGCTTTAGGACTTCAGATTCTAGTGATTTCTTTTTTCTTATATCTGAGAGTTCAGGAACTTCTTTAAATGCGTCTATTAAGCTAACTCCAGGCCTCTCTGGAACTAATTTTGCAATTCTATCAGTTTCGTTAAGTGGAAGTTCTAAAACTCTACCGGCGTCACGAATTGCTGATTTAGCAGCCATGCTTCCGTAAGTTATTATTTGGGCAACCTGATCGTAACCATATTTATCTATAACATAATTTATAATTTTTTCCCTTCCTTCATCGTCAAAATCGATATCTATATCGGGTAATGATATTCTATCTGGATTTAGAAATCTCTCAAAAAGTAAATTATATTTTATTGGATCTACATCTGTAATACCTATACAATATGCTACAACAGAACCAGCTGCAGAACCTCTTCCAGGACCAACACTTACACCAAGCTCTTTAGCTTTATTTGTTATTTCTTGAACTATTAAGAAATATCCCGGATACCCAGTATTTTTAATTGTATCAATTTCAAAATCTATTCTTTCTTTTAAATTTTCATTTATTGATTTATATTTCTTTTTAGCACCATCATAGGTGATTTTTTTAAGGTATTCAGTTTGGGAATTAGTTATTTCGTCGTCTTTAAATTCTGATGGAACTTTGTATTTAGGCAAAACGACCTTTCTTTCAAGATCATAAACCTCAATTTTATCAATAATTTCAGATATGTTGTTTATAGCTTCTGGAATATCGGAAAATAAATTTTTCATTTCATTTTGAGACTTGAAATAATATTCATCATTTTTTAGTCCCCTTCTTTTTCCTCTTCCTCTTCCTATTGGAGTTGATTTAAATTCACCTTGTTTTATGCATAACAGAATATCGTGTGCGGTTGAATCTTCCTTTTCTATATAAAATACATCATTTGCAGCTATAATTTTGATATTATATTTTTTAGAAAATTCTAATAAAACCTCATTAACATGATTTTCTTCATCTATATCATGTCTATTTAATTCTAAGTAAAAATCTTCTCCAAATGTATCTAACCACCATTTTAATTCTTCTTCTGCTGCTTCAATTCCTTGGTTAAGAATTAGTTTTGGTATAACACCGAACATATTTCCCGATAATGCTATAACATTTTTTTTGTATTTTTTGATTAGTTCCTTATCAATTCTAGGGTACTGCCCATAGAGACCCTCTGTAAATGCTAATGAAGATAGATTTGATAAATTATCATATCCATCCTTATTTTTTGCGATGAGAACCTGATTAAATCTTTTGTCAGGATTATCTCTAGTAAATTTATTTTTTTTTCTGTCTTCTGAAACAAAAAATTCACAACCAATTATTGGTTTAATATTATTTTTTTGAGCAATTCTATTAAATTTAAATACGCCAAACATATTTCCTAAATCAGTAATTGCAACAGCATTCATTTTATATTCAATAGACTTACTAACAATTTTTTCTATGCTAGATGTTGCTTGAAGAACAGAGTACTGTGAATGATTATGTAGATGAATGAATTCTGACTTTATATCATTTTTATTTTTTTCAACATATACTTCAGTTTTTTTTATCTTTTTATCAAAGTTTGAATTTCCTAGTTTAGGTTCCTCATATTGAATATTTTCTTTAGAAATATCATCATTTTTGTATTCTCCCAATTCAGCCAATTTGAAAAAGCTTTTTGCGGTTGCATTTACATCGAATGATGCATCATGGGCATCTGAGAATTTTTCTCCAAATAAGGATTCGTACATCTCAATTAATTTTGGCATTTTTAATCCTCCACCCAGACCACCTTGAAGATTACAAAAAGATTTAGAAATTATAGCTGTATCTATTTTCAGTTTATCTTCAATGGAGGATTTAAAATTTTTTCTGTAGTGTTCTGCCCCAACTATATTTATATCAAACTTTATATTGTGTCCAATTATATATTTTGATCTTAAAAGATCCTTTTCAAATTCTTTTAAAATATCTCCTAATTTCTTTCCCTCTTTTAATGCAATTTCAGTTGAAATACCATGAATTTTTTCTGAGTTATATGGAATAGAGTAACCATCAGGCTTTATTATATGAGAATTTACACTAATAAGTCTTCCATTATTATCGTTTAGTTGCCAAGCTAATTGAACTAATCTTGGCCAGTTTTCACTTTCAGAAATTGGAGCATTGAAATTCTTTGGTAAACCTGTTGTCTCTGTATCAAATGTCAAAAACATATTAATCTACTTCTATTTTTATAATTTTTTTGTCTATGAAAAAATCTTCAGAATATATATTTTCTAATTTAAATATCTTGTTTTTCATGTGAATATTTTTTAACTCTTTTTCAACATCTCCTCCTTTTAAAAGAAGAATTACAGATCCTTTTTTTGTACATTTTTTGGTCCAGTTTATAATATTTGGTATACTCGCGACGGCACGACAAACTATTATATCATGTTTATCATTTACTTCCTCAACTCTCCCATTTAAGGTTTGTACATTATTTAGATTTAATTTTTTAGTTATTTGATTCAATACCTTTATTTTCTTACTTATAGAATCAACAAGTAGAAAAGAATTTTTTTCAAAAAAAATTGATAACGGAATTCCTGGAAAACCTCCACCAGTGCCAAGATCTAAAATATTTAATTTTTTATTTTCAATAAATTTGCAGAGGGTAAGTGAATGAATGACATGGTGCAGGTAAAAGTTCTCAAAATCTTTTCTAGAAATTAAATTTATTTTACTATTGTAGTACTCGTATATATCATGAAGCTGACTTAGTTTTTCTTTTTTTTTAAGACCAAGTTCATAGAAGTATTTATCTAGAATATCAAAATACTTATACATTCAAATTTGTGATTTTTTATCTTTTAGAATTTCAAAAAGTAACTCTCTTGCCCTAAATAGTTGAGCTTTAATTGTACCTAGTGGTGCTTGAGTCTTTTCAGCTATTTCGTTATATGATAATTCGTCAAAATATCTATACTTGATTAGATTTTCATACTTTTCAGGAAGTTTAGATACGAATTTTCTAACGAGCATAATTTTTTGCTTATGAATGGCCTCTTCACCAGGTGTTTTGTCTAAATCTTTCACATCAATATCAATATTTTTTCCACTATCATCTGTAAAAGAGGTATTTAAACTAGTTGTTTTTAATCTTTTTTTTCTAATAAAATCAATTGTATTATTAGTGGCAATTCTGAATAACCAGGTTGAAAAAGTATAATCTTTTTTAAATTTATCAAGTTTATTAAATGCCTTTGAAAATGCTTCAATAGTCAAATCTTCAGCATCATCAGGATCTCTAATCATCTTTAGTATAGTAAAATAAATTGAGTTTTTATAAGTAGCCATTAATTCAGCAAATGCACTTTGATCATTTCTTGCAATTGCTGCGTCGATAAGGTCAAAATCTCTTAACGCTTTTTTGGAAAATTTTCTTTTTTTATCCATTAATGGTTATGATATTGAATACTAATTATATTAGAATTTACTAATGTTTTTTAAATTAACACACAGATCTTCAAAAACAAATGCAAGATCAGGAAAAATATTTACTGACAGGGGGGCAATTTCTACTCCTACTTTTATGCCTGTAGGAACTCTAGGTACAGTTAAGGGGGTGCATCAACACGAACTAGTAAATGATATTCAAGCTGAAATAATTTTATCAAATACTTATCATCTCTACCTAAGACCTGGTGTTGATGTTATAAATAGTGCAGGTGGATTACACAAATTTATGAATTGGAATAAACCAATTTTGACTGATTCTGGTGGTTACCAAGTATTTTCCTTATCAAAAAATGTAAAAATAATGGATGAAGGTGTACAATTCTACTCACATATTGACGGTTCAAAACATCTATTCACACCAGAATCTGTTGTGCAAATCCAAAGAAAAATTGGATCTGATATATGTATGGTTTTAGATGAATGCCTAAAATATCCTTGCGAATATTCATACGCAAGTCAGTCACTTAATTTAACTCACAATTGGTTAGAAAGATCAATTGAGGAGTTTAATAAGACTGAAATTTTATATGATAAAAAACAATTTTTATTTCCCATTGTTCAGGGCTCCACATTTAAGGATCTTAGAACCAAATCTGCTGAATATGTTAGTAATAAAAATATGGTTGGAAATGCAATAGGTGGTTTGTCAGTTGGTGAACCCAAAGAAATTATTTATGAAAATGTTGATTTGGTCTGTAATATTTTGCCAAAAGATAAACCTAGATATCTAATGGGTGTTGGCACACCAGAAAATATTTTAGAATGTATTTCAATGGGTGTTGATATGTTCGACTGTGTAATGCCATCAAGGAATGGTAGGAATGGAATGCTATTTACCAAAAATGGCACAATAAATATCAAAAATAAAAAATGGGATAAAGATTTTTCTTCTATTGATGAGGATATGGGTTCAGTGAGTTCAAATTACTCGAAGTCATATCTAAGACATCTAATTTTGAATAAGGAAATGTTAGGTGCTCAAATTGCTTCAATTCATAATCTCTCTTTTTATATTTGGTTAGCTAAAGAGGCAAGAAAGCATATTGTTTCTGACACTTTTCACACTTGGAAATGTGAAATAAAAAAGAGAATAAATAACAGACTCTAAATTGAATATTTTAAATAATTACATATTAAAAAAATTTTTGAAAACTTTTGTTTTCGTCGTTGCAATTATGATTTTAGTTGTTGTTGTTATCGATTTTACTGAAAAGAATGATAAGTTTATTAAAAATAATGTCTCATATATTGATATACTCAATTACTATTATTCATTCATCCCATTTATTGTTTCACTAGTTACTCCAATAACATCTTTTATTGCAACAGTTTATGTTACAGCTCAACTAGCAAATAGAACTGAACTAATTGCAATCTTATCTTCAGGTAAAAGTTTTAAATCTATCATTAAACCATTTCTATATGGATCTCTAATTATTGCTTCTTTAAGTTTTATACTTAATGGGTTCATAATTCCTCATTTAAATAAAGAAAGGATAGCATTTGAGCTTATGTATATCAAAAGTCCTTATTATTTCTCTGATAAGAATGTTCATTTTAAAATTGATGATAATACTTATTTATATCTCGAAAGATATGATAATAATATGGATATAGGTTATAATGTCACTATTGAGAATTTTGAAAATTTAAAATTAAGAAATAAGCTATTTGCCAGACAAATAATATGGAATAAAGAATCTGATAGTTGGAAATTTAAGGCATGGAAAAAGAGGACATTAAAATCTGAGATTGAAATTATTGAGAATGGTCTAGAATTTGACACTACACTATTGATTTCACCATCAGATTTTGATAATAAATATGGTTTAGGAGAAACCATGACAATGGGTGAACTAAATGATTTTATCAAATTACAAAAATTAAGAGGATCAGATGAGATTAAGTTTTATATAATTGAAAAGTATATAAGGTATGCTCAACCCTTTACAGTGATTATTCTTGTTATTTTAGGAGTTATAATAGCATCAAGAAAATCAAGGCAAGGAACAGGATATCTAATTGCGCTTGGATTTTCATTTGCATTTATATTCATAATAATGTTTGTTATGACCAGAGCTTTTGCAGAAAATGGGACATTAGACCCACTTATTGCGGTATGGCTTCCAAACTTAATTTTCAGTGGGCTGACTTATTATCTTTACAGGCAGGTTCCTAAGTAATTAGAAATAGATAAGCTCTATATTATTTTTAAAAACATCGATAACATTATCTCCATTATCTATTCCCCTCAACATACTTTCTAAATCCTCAGTATCTTGATATCTTATCATCAAAGCAATATCGAGTATTTCTGTTATCTGCTCTATAGCTTCATCTTTCGTTATGGATTTAGATTTTATTTTGTTTTTATAATATCTCGGAGATATAACTTTTCTTAGAGCAAAATATATAGGTTGTTTTTCAATCTTTATGAGTGGGGTACTTCTCATAGCAGTTGGAGGATCCTCCCATTTGTAAGCTAAATCAATTAGTTTGATTTTTCTTGCTACTTTATCTCCCAAGAAGTGTGGTTTAATATATTGATAATTTTTTAGCTCACCTTCGTCCAAGCTGCTTTGAAGGAAGTCGAATTCCATCTTTTGTGAATATCCAAAAGACAAAGTAAGAAAACTAATCAGAAGTAAAGTAATTTTTTTCATAACCTCAAAAATATTATGTAAATCAATAAATATCAAATAACGCAGTCAATTTTTAATCAATTGCTCTCAATATTTTGAGTGCTGGAAGGTATCCATTACCAATCAAATGCAACAGAGCACCTCCACCAGTTGATATAAACGAAATATCGTTTTCTTTGTTATTTTTTTTGATGGCCGAAACAGAATCACCACCACCAACTAATGAAAAAGCACCATTTTTTGTTGCGTTACTGATGAAGTTTGCCATTTGATTTGTTCCTTCGTTAAAATTTTTATTCTCAAAAACCCCTAAAGGTCCATTCCATATAATTGTTTTAGAGTTTTTAATGATTTTACTAAATATTTTTAATGATTTAGGACCTATATCAAATGAGGAATATTTGTTTTCAATTTTGTTGGATTCAAAAATTAAAATATTTTCTTGGTCTCCAAGACTTTTTGAACACTTTGAGTCAACAGGAAGAACAAGTTTTACATTATTTTTCTCTGCTTTGTAAATTATATCTAATGCGAGTGATAATTTGTTTTCTTCGTAAAGTGAATTTCCTATATTTCCACCTAATGCTTTAATAAATGTATTTGACATAGCTCCTCCGATTATTATGTTATCAGCTAACTCTATAAATTTTTCTATTACTTTAATCTTATCAGATACCTTTGCTCCTCCAAGGATAGCTGTAAAAGGTTTATTATAATCATTTAATATTTTATTAATATTAGAAATTTCCTCTTCAATTAATAATCCAGCACAACTTTCTTTCATCAGTCTAGGTAACATATTTATTGATGTGTGTTCTCTATGGCATGTCCCAAATGCATCATTTACATATATATCGGCAAATGATGAAAGTTTTTTAGCAAATTCAATACTATTTTCTTTTTCTTCTTTATAGAATCTTAAATTTTCTAATAATATAACTTTTGAGGATAGATTATTTATATTAAAATTTTCATCATAATAATTATCAATAAATTTAACGTTTGTCTTGAGTTCCTCTGATACACAATCTAAAATATTATTTAAACTGAATTTTTTCTCATATCCTTGACCTTGAGGTCTTCCTAGATGTGAAATAATTATGCATCTTCCACCATTATCAATTATGTGTTTAATAGATGAAATTCCTTTTACGATTCTTGTTTTGTCTGTGATTTTTAATGTTTTGTCTAGAGGAACATTAAAGTCAACTCTAACAATTGCTACCTTATTATTAAATTTAATACTATTGATGAATTTGATATTATCCATTTTCTGAACTTTTACTTATTCTGTCATTAATACTTCGTCCCATATGGTAATTTGGTAGATAACTAGTAATTATTAAATCTATTTCTAAATTATCTAATAAATACAACGAAGAATAAAAATTTTGGCTTGCTTCATGTAGAGAAGAATTTTTAGATAAAACTATCTGATATTTTTCATCAATTAATTTAAACTTTTTATTAAAACATAGAATACCAATTTTTTTGTTTTTAAATTTTTTTGATAATTTTTCGATGTTACCAACATAAACTTTTTTCTTTGGTGAGTAGTGTTTTTTAAATGACCCAGGAATTTTTACTTTTTCATCATTAATATAACATTTACCAATAGATTTTTCTATATTCTCTATGGTTATTCCACCGAGTCTGAAAATTATAGTTTTTTCCTTCTCAAAACCCAAAATTGTTGACTCTATTCCAATTAAACAGTTACCATCATCCAAAATGTAATCAATACCACCATTAAAATTTTGAA
This sequence comes from uncultured Marinoscillum sp., assembly GCA_902523065.1. GTDB lineage: Bacteria > Bacteroidota > Bacteroidia > Cytophagales > MED-G16 > MED-G16. Next base: position 125,638 of record CABYXZ010000001.1, on the reverse strand, counting down.
TAATATGCTGAGGATTAGTTGGTGATATATACTCAAATTTATTTGCGCTTGGAGCGGCTAATGGAAAGTCTAATTTATCCAACACACTTAGAGTAGTTTTATTATTCGGTATCCTAAAACCAACATATTCAGACTTGGATGTTGTTATGTCTGGAATTAATTTATTTTTTCTAAAAAGTATAGTTAGAGGTCCTGGCCAAAATTTTCTTGCTAAAATTTCAGCATTTTTAGGGAAGAATTCTACGTATTTTCTTATTTTTTCAACTGAGTTAGTATGGCAAATTATTGGATCATTTTTTGGCCTACTTTTTAATTTAAATATTTTTTTAACTGAACTTTCATTTAATGCATTACATCCAAGGCCATACACAGTCTCAGTAGGTATTCCAACAATACCACCATCTTTTAATTTATTTACTGCATAATCAATGTCTTTTCCTATTTCTATCATCTTCTAAAGAGGAGTGAGGAGTCTCCATAACTTAAAAATCTATATTTATTCTGTTTTGCGAACTTATAAACTTTTTTCCAATCATCACCGATGAAAGCTGCAATTAAAATTATAAGAGTCGATTTTGGATAATGAAAATTTGTTATAAGTTGATCACACACCTTAAATGAGTAACCAGGATAAATAAATATTTTAGATCTGAATTTTAATTCGTTAATCTTTTTAATTTCAAGATAGTTAATTATCTGTTCGCAGGATTCTTTTAAACTTATTCCAATTCTTTTATTCATAACATTTTGAGTTATTTGAAATTCCTTTTTTTGCTTGTCAATTATTGATCCAAGATAATATATTGACTCAAGTACTCTCAAGCTAGTTGTTCCAACAGCAGTGATGTTATTTGCTTCATAAATTTTCAAAATATTTTGTTTAGTAATAATAATTTCTTCAGAGTGCATTTCATGCTTATGAATGTTTTCATTTGTTATTGGTTTAAATGTTCCAAGACCGACATGTAATGTAAAAAAGTCGATAGTGTTTTTCTTTTCAATTTCATTTATAATATTATGATTGAAGTGAAGTCCTGCTGTTGGAGCTGCGATTGAACCTTTTTTTTGAGAGTAAACTGTTTGATAATTATCATAATCAGAATCCTCGGCATCTCTTTTCAAATAGGGTGGTAGAGGAATAATTCCAATTTTAGAAAGTATTTTATCAAATATTAGATCTTTATTCCACTCAAGTTTTACTTTATTTTCATTTTTTGAAGCTGATATTATTAGATCATCAATTTTTTTTTCTAATACTTCATCTTTTTTCCATTTTTTATTATTTCCAATTATAGCATCAACTAGTAACGGAGACTTTTTATTTAGTAATCTTGGAATATTTTTATCAGTGACTAATATTTCAATTTTTGCATTATTTTTATTTGCAAAGAATAATCTACCGTTTAAAACCTTTGAATCATTAAAAAATAAAGTAGAGTTTTTTGGAAGGTGATTAGATATATTTTTAAAGTTAGAATCAACAATTTTGTTGTCTCTATATACTAGAAGTTTTGAATTTTCTCTTTTCTCTAGTGGATAGCTTGATATAAATTTTTTATCCAATTCATAATCGTATCTATCCAAATTATGAATATTTCTATTCATTTGTCTGAAAATTGTTAAGGTCTTAGTTTTCTAACCTCCTTACCTGTTTTCCAAATTTCTGATTCTCTAAGTTCATCTAGTTCTTTCTCTAAAGACTCTCTGTAATCACTTTTTTGATTAGCTTCAATAGTTATTCTAGTCTCTTCTCCTTTTTCAACAGAATCGTATAATTCTTCAAATACTGGATAGACAGCATCTCTGAACTTTTTCCACCAGTCAAGAGCTCCTCTTTGAGCTGTGGTAGAGCAATTAGCGTACATCCAATCCATACCATTCTCAGCAATGAGGGGATAAAGGGATTGAGTGGCTTCCTCAACAGTTTCATTAAATGCTTCAGATGGAGAATGACCTTTTTTTCTCAGGATGTCATATTGAGCAGCGAATAGACCTTGTATTGCTCCCATCAAGGTCCCTCTCTCACCAGTTAAATCACTATATACTTCTTTTTTAAAAGTTGTTTCAAATAAATAACCGGATCCTACTCCAATTCCCAGAGCTATTACATTATCTCTAGCATTTCCAGTATGATCCTGATAAATAGCAAAACTAGAGTTTAATCCATTACCCTCTACAAATAATCTTCTAAGACTAGTTCCTGATCCCTTAGGAGCTACTAAAATTACATCTATATCACTAGGAGGTATAATATTTGTTTGTTCTTTATATGTTATTCCAAATCCATGAGAAAAATATAAAGTTTTTCCTTTGGTCAGATATTTTTTTATGGTTGGCCACATTTGAATTTGACCAGCGTCACTTAGTAAGTACTGGATAATTGAGCCTCTTTTACATGCTTCTTCAATCTCAAACAAATTCTCTCCTTCTATCCATCCGTCATCAATAGCTTTATCCCATGATCTTGAGTTTTTTCTTTGTCCAATAATGACATTGAACCCGTTGTCTTTTAAATTAAGTGATTGACCAGGTCCTTGGACACCATATCCAATTACTGAAATAGTTTTGTCTTTCAATATTTCCCTGGCTTTTTCCAATGGAAATTCTTCTCTAGTAACCACCTCTTCTATTGTTCCTGCAAAGTTAATTTTAGCCATATTTTATATATTTAATTTATTAGATTTTGTTTTTTCTAATTCTTTTAGAAAATTAATTGTTTTTCTTTTTTTCTTAGATAATGCTACTCTTCCTGATCTTGCAAATTCTAAAATCCCACCAAATTTATCAAGATCATTGTATAAATTTTGAGTTTCTTTTTTACTTCCAGTCTTTTGTATAATAGTATGTTCTTCTTCGATTTCTAAAATTTTAGCTCCGTGTTTTCTTATTATCTTCTCGACAATATCTCCCTTCATAAATATTTTAGTTGATAGTTTATATAAAGCTATCTCTTGAAAATAAATTTCATTTTCTTCATATAGAAAAGCTCCTAAAACATCAATCAATTTATTTATATGGTTTAAAATTTTAATTATTTTTTCTTTTGTAGAATTTACAACAATCGTAAATCTACTTACACCATTAACTTCAGTAGTTGATACATTCAAACTTTTAATATTCATTTTTCTTCTATTGAATATAATAGTGATATGATTTAATAGACCTGCCTTGTCTTCAGTAAGAACTGATAATGTATACTCTTTTACCTTTTTCTCAGATCCTTTGACTTGATATATACCTTTGCCTTTCATTCTAGTCTAATATTTGATACCGATTCACCTGATGGAACCATAGGGAAAACATTTTCTTCTTTTTCAACAATAACATTAAGTAAGTAGGGTCCTTTAAAGTTAATAAACTCTTCTATTGCATCATCTAAATCTTTTTTCCTTTCAACTATGTTATTTTTTATTCTGTATCCATCAGATATAACATTAAAATCTGGATTTTCCATCTCTGTGAATGAATATCTGTTATCAAAAAATAATTCTTGCCATTGTCTCACCATGCCTAAAAAATTATTATTTAAAATCAGGATTTTAACACCTATTTTATATTGAGAAATTGTTGCAAGTTCTTGAATTGTCATTTGTATTCCTCCATCACCAATTATTGCTATAACTTCCCTACTTTTCTTACCAATTTTTGAGCCAAGAGCTGCTGGTAAGGCAAATCCCATTGTTCCTAATCCGCCAGAGGTTATATTACTGTTTGGCTTATTGAACTTGTAATATCTTGAGGTTACCATCTGATGTTGTCCAACATCTGTTACAACTATTGCATTTCCTTTTGTTAGATTAGAAATTTTATTAACAACTTCTGCCATTAGAATTTTATCTTCTTTGTTATTTATTTCTTTGTCTATAATCTTATCATATTCTAATTTGTCACACTCCTTGAACTCATTTATCCATCCCTCGTGTGATCTTTTTTTAATTTTTGGTATGAGATTTATTAATGCTTCTTTTGCATCTGCATTTATTGCTACTTCAGTTTTAATAATTTTATCAATTTCTGATGGATCTATTTCTATATGAATAACCTTTGCATTAATGGCATATTTTGATGTATCTCCAGTTACTCTGTCATCAAATCTCATTCCAATAGCAATAATTAGGTCACATTCGTTGGTTTTTACATTAGGACCATAATTCCCATGCATTCCAAGGTAACCGACATAATTTTTATGATTACAGCTTACTGCTGATAAGCCTAACAAGGTAGAAGCCATTGGAATACCACTTTTTTCAGAAAACTCAATTAATTCTTTCTCTGCGTTAGATAGTAAGACACCTTGGCCAACAAGAATCATAGGTCTTTTTGATTTATCTATAAGCTCTGCTGCATCTGAAACCTTATTTTCATCTAGTATAGGATAGGGATGATAACTTCTTATTTTTTCACACCTTTTGTATTTAAAATTTAGATCTGAAAATTGTGCATCTTTAGTAATATCAATTAGTACTGGACCAGGTCTTCCAGATTTGGCTATATAAAATGCTTTCGAAATTATTTCAGGTATTTCTTGAGATGATGTAATTTGATAATTCCATTTCGTTACAGGCATCGATATACCAATTACGTCTGATTCTTGAAATGCATCTGTACCCAAAAGGTGAGAAGGAACCTGTCCTGTAATGCAGACAAGAGGGGTAGAATCAATCTGAGCATCTGCAATACCAGTTATAAGATTTGTTGCTCCTGGTCCTGAAGTGGCAAAACAAACACCAACTTTGCCAGAAACTCTAGAAAAACCCTGTGCTGCGTGAATTGCACCTTGCTCATGTCTAGTTAGAATATGGTTTACTTTGTCCATATAGCTGTAAAGTGCATCGTATATAGGCATAATTGCACCCCCTGGATAACCAAAAATCGTATCAACACCCTCCTCTAATAATGATTTAATTAATGCCTCTGAACCAGTTACTTTCATGAATCCTAATCAGTTATACATCCCTCTGAAGCAGAGGAAACAGAATTTATATATTTTTTGACTACTCCGCTATTAAATTTGCTTTTTTGTAATTTTATTTTTTTTCTTCTTTTTTCAAACTCTTTTTCACCAATTTTTAAATCGATTTTATTATTAATTGCATCAATTTCTATTGTATCTCCATCTTTAATTAAATTAATTGGTCCGCCAACAAATGATTCAGGGGAAATATGTCCCACAACAAATCCATGTGAACCACCAGAAAATCTTCCATCAGTTATTAGAGCAACATCTTTACCTAATCCTGCACCTATTACTGCGCTAGTTGGTTTAAGCATTTCTGGCATACCTGGTCCTCCTTTAGGTCCTGAATTTTTAATAACAATTACATCCCCTTTTTTAACCTTATTTTGAATTCCTTCGATAGCATCAAATTCGTTATTAAAAACTTTTGCTTTTCCTGTAAATGTTTCACCCTCCTTTCCTGTTATTTTTGCAACAGCTCCTTCAGGTGCAATATTTCCTTTTAAGATTTGAATGTGACCAGTTTTCTTAATTGCATTTGAAAAAGAGACTATCACTTTATTATCAATTTTTCCTTTAACTGATTTAAGGTTTTCCTCAATTGTTTTTCCAGTAACTGTCATGCAATCACCATGTAAATAGCCTTCTCCCAACATATATTTCATTAAAACAGGTACTCCTCCTAATTTATATACATCTTCCATCAAGTAATCTCCACTAGGTTTTAAATTTGCAATAAAAGGCGTTTTATCACTAAAATTTTGAAAATCATCAAGAGTTAAATTTACATTTACTGATTTAGCCATAGCAATTAAATGAAGAACTGCGTTTGTTGAGCCTCCCAAAGCCATAGTGATAGATAAAGCATTTTCAAATGATTTTTTTGTCATTATATCGGCTGGCTTTATATTTTCTTTTAAAAGAATTTTCATTGACTTACCAATTTTATTGGTCTCATCAAGTTTATCAAAACTTTCAGCAGGATTTGATGAACTGTAGGGTAGGCTCATACCTAGAGCCTCTATTGCGGAAGACATAGTATTTGCAGTATACATTCCTCCGCATGCTCCAGGACCTGGAATACTATTTTTAATTATTCCTTTATAATCTTTTTCGTTAATTTTTCCAGATATCTTTTCTCCATACGCTTCAAATGCTGATACAATATTTAAACTTTTACCTTTATAATTTCCAGATTTGATCGTTCCACCGTAAACAAGGATTGATGGTCTATTTAATCTCCCAATAGCCATCATAGCTCCAGGCATATTTTTGTCACAACCAACAACAGCAACAATTCCGTCATAAAATTGAGCATTAACGATTGTTTCTATAGAATCAGCAATTATTTCTCTGGATATCAGTGAGTATGTCATTCCTGTAGTTCCGTTTGTAATACCATCACTAACCCCTATGGTATTAAATACCATACCAAGCATGTCCTCTTTATTAATACTATCTTTTATATTTTGTGCAAAATCATTCAGATGTATGTTACAAGGGTTTCCCTCAAAACCAGTGCTTGCAATTCCAATCTGAGGTTTTTTGAAATCCTCATCTTTTAATCCAATACCATATAGCATTGCTTGAGCAGCTGGTAAAGAGTCATCTTGTGTAATTGTTTTACTATGTTTATTTAACCTCATAACAAAAAAATCCATTCTATTGAAGAATGGAAAAAATTTATGTTGAATTATATAATTATATTAGTCTTAGTAAAAATACGTATTAATAATATGATTTGAAAATATGATAGATAACGATGCTGTAATTTTTGGGATATTAATATTGATTTTAGGTTTTGTTTTTTACACTTCAAATTTAAATAATACAATTTGGAAAAGATTTTATACTTTTTTTCCTGTCTTACTAGTATGCTATTTTTTACCATCATTACTTAATTACTTGGGGTTAATTGATTCATCGAATTCACAACTTTATTTTGTGGCATCCAGATATCTACTTCCTTGTTCACTTGTTCTACTAACTCTTAGTATCGACCTCAAAGAAATTTCAAAGCTTGGATCTAAAGCATTAATTATGTTTTTTTCTGGCACCATTGGAATATTATTAGGGGGGCCTATCTCAATTTTATTTGTAAAATATTTTTTTCCTACAATAGTTGATATTGATTTGACTGATCTTGCAGATGGGATGACAACCATTGCTGGTAGTTGGATTGGTGGAGGTGCTAATCAGGCAGCAATGATGGAGGTATTTCAAGTGGATTCAAAAATTTTCTCTAAAATGGTGGCAGTTGATATAATTTGTGCAAATATTTGGTTGGCTATTCTTCTTATTGGAGTTAATAGAAATAAATATATTGATGATAATATTCTCAATGCAGATAGTTCTTCTATTGTTGAGATTAAGGATAGGATAGAAGCATATAATCTTAGTATTTCAAAAATCCCAGACCTTAAAGATGTAATATATATTTGCTCCATTGGGTTTGGTGTTACCGGATTTGCTCACTTTTTTGGTAATATCTTTTCATCATATATTGCTGATAACTATCCAAGTCTAAGTTCCTTAAGTTTGACATCAAGTTTTTTTTGGTTAGTAATTATTTCTACATCAATTGGAGTAATATTGTCTTTTACTAGGGTTAGAGAATTAGAGGGATCTGGTGCGTCTAGAGTAGGAAGTCTTTTTATATATATTTTAGTTCTCACAATAGGATTGAAGATGGATATCAACTCAATATTTAATGATCCAGGTTTGTTTTTAATAGGATTTATTTGGCTTGGATTTCATGTGATAATTCTACTGATTACAGCAAAACTTATCAGAGCACCATATTTCTTCGTAGCAGTGGGTAGTCAGGCAAATGTAGGTGGAGCTGCATCAGCTCCAGTAGTAGCCTCTGCCTTTCATCCTTCTTTAGCTGCAGTAGGTGTTCTTTTAGCTGTATTTGGTTATGCTGTCGGTACTTACGCAGCTTGGTTATGTGGTATAATTATGAAGGGACTAATTTGAAGTTTTTGGTTTAAGTTTTCCCCTGAGAAATTGGTTATATTCATCACATGTAAGAAACCCCTTATTATCACTAAAGGGACATGTTTTATAAATTTTTGAGACGTCAGTTTCAATAATCATGACAGAAGTCCCTTTACAAATTGGGCATACTTTTCTATTATTTTGACAATCTATATAATTATATGAATACAACTCCACATAAACATTTTCTATATTTTTAGAATTTTCAATAAGATTTTTTGAATTTGATAATTCTAAAAATTTAATTGATTCATCTGAAAATATTCCAGACTCTCCTTTCAGTTCTAAATATTTATTTAACCAGTTTATTGACTGTTCATATTTTTCAAGAAAAAATGAATTTTTTCCAAATAGAAATGTGAGCTCTGATGAAACTCTATTATTATTTAAAATTTTTTCTTTTAAGATGGAATCTGCTAAGAAGTATTTTTGCTCTAAAATTAAATCTTCAATTACCTTCACCTCACTTTTTTGAGAAAAACTAATATTTGGAATAAAAATTAATATAAAAATTAATATGATAGGTTTCATTGAGAATGTAATACTACTCCCTTTTTCTTAAATACCTGCATTTTGAATTTTTTTCTTATAAAAGAAGATAAATTATATTGATGTAAACTTAAATTGTCATTTTGTAATATTGTTAAGGACAAAAGAGTTTTGAGAAAAACATTTTTTTCAATCATTATCAAAACCTCCTTTTTAAAAAAATCAATCCATCTTTTCTTATAAAATTCATTGTGAGATGAACCGTCCCATAAAAAACTTAATTGAACTTCACCGTAATTATATCTATATATGGCAGAAATTTTTTTATAGAAAAAATTTAGCCTTGATATTACTCTACTGTTATAATTATTTAACTTTTTAATTGAATCATCAACTAGACCTAGTGGATTAGATTTAACCTCGTATTTATGAATAGATATTTCAATAAGATATATGAGTAGTTCTTTTTTTGTATCATTTTGAACTGATTTTAAAATATAATTCTTATCGTTTTTAAATAGCTTAGTTGACATATTCAAATTTACATATATTTTAATTAAATTAGCACCATTAAAGTTTATTGAAGTCAATAAACTTTAGATAATATAGGCTTAAGGATTTAGTAATATATTTTAACTAGATTCGTGCTTAATTAGTTAAACTTTACTTTATATATGAAAAACTATAAAATTTTATTACAATTTTTTGTAGTCTTCTTTTTTTCATTCACTTCTTTTTCGCAATCATTAGTATCAGGTGTCGTAGTTGATGGCACAACGAATGAGCCATTAATTGGTGCGAATGTGTCAATAAAAGGGACTACTGATGGTACATTTACCGGTTTAGACGGTTCTTTTTCATTTTCAACTAATGCCTCAACATCTGATGTTGTTCTTATATCATACATAGGATATGAAGACGTTGAGATTGCAAATAGTGGTGATCTTGGAAATATTCAAATGACGTCAACTAACCTTACACTCGATGAGATTAGGGTTACTGCTGATGTTAGTATTGACAGAAAGACTCCTTCAACTTATACCAATGTTTCAAAACAGTATGTAGAGGAATATGCTGGTACACAGGAAGTTGGTGAGCTCCTCAAAATGACACCAGGTGTTTACACATCTAAAGAAGGTGGTGGAGTAGGAGACTCAAGGGTTTACATTAGAGGTTTTGCTCAGGAAAACATCACAGTTATGATAAACGGTGTTCCTGTAAACGATATGGAAAATGGAAGAGTATTCTGGTCTAACTGGAATGGTCTTGGAGATGTTACTTCACAGATGCAAGTTGTTAGAGGTCTTGGTGTCTCTAAATTAGCAATTGGTTCAATTGGTGGAACAATAAATATTGTTACAAATTCGATTGAGTCTAAAAAAGGTGGTACTTTCATGCAACAGGTTTCTGACTACGGTCAGTTCAAGGAAACTTTTTCTTATAATACAGGAAGAACTAAAAGAGACTGGGCTGTATCATTCTTATATTCTAGGACGGATGGAAAGGGATATGTAGACGGTTCTTATGTACACGCCAATACTTATTTTCTATCAATTGCAAAAGAATTTAATAAAGATAATTCTTTAGTTCTTACTGCAGTTGGTGCTCCACAAAAGCATGGGCAGAGAGATCAGTACTTAACTCAGTCTGAGGTTGATCAGTATGGACACAAGTATAATAGAGATTGGGGATATCTTGATGGAGAAGAGCTTAATGGAAGAAATAATTATTATCACAAACCTCATATTGTATTAAACCATTATTACAATATTGATGATAACACATCACTTAATACCTCGGTATATGCTTCTTATGGAAAAGGTGGTGGTTCAGGTCCTTTAGGATCATATGGCCGTTATTATGGTAATCAAGACAGAACAGATGATGGTTTAATTAATTGGGGTGCAGTTGTTTCTGATAATGTTGCAAACCAAGGTGGTTCAGCAAGCTACGGTCTTGCAACAACACAGGGTTCATCACTTATTCTTAGAAATTCAGTGAATAACCACAAGTGGTATGGTATTTTATCTAATCTAGAACATGAGTTTAGTGATAATTTATCTCTTACTGTCGGTGTTGACGCAAGAACTTATAGAGGAGAACATTTTAGGGAAGTTAGAGATTTATTAGGTGGATCACACTGGACGGAACTATATAAATATACTGTAGATTATAGCAGAAACTCAGCATTATCCTCTTTTGGAGATGGAGGGATCAGAGATCACATGAAATATCCTCATGAGAATAGAACTTCATTATTTTTTGTTAAAACTCCTGAAAATCAAAGAATCGCTTACGATAATGATGGTATCCATAGATACGCTGGTTTACATGGTCAGCTAGAGTATAGCGATGATAAGGTTTCAGCCTTCCTAGCAGGTTCAGTTTCTAGAACTCAGTACGTAAGAGTTGATAGAATGAATTATATAGGAACTGAAAATGGAGGTACTGCTCAAGAATCTAGAAAAGTTAATATAACTGGTCACAACCTAAAGGCTGGTTTTAATTTTAATTTCAATGATGCAAGTAACTTTTATCTAAACGGAGGAACTTTTTCAAGAGCACCATTTTTTAACTTTGTGTTCACTAACTACCAAAACGTAGTTGTTGATCCTCTTGAGAATGAGAAGGCAAGATCGATAGAAGCTGGTTATGGTTACAGATCTAGATATTTTTCAATGAAAATAAATGGTTACATGACAAAATGGATTGATAAAGGTTTGCTATCACCTAGAGTTACTATAAATGGTGTAGCAACACGATCAGCAATAAGAGGACAAGATGCACTTCATAAAGGAATTGAGTTAGAGTTTAATACTAAACCTAATCCAAACTTTGACTTAGGTGGTATAGTATCTCTTGGTGATTGGAAATGGGCTAATGATGTAGTTGGTGAGTTGAGAAGTGACGGAGATCAAACTATAACAACCGTAAATATTTATTCAGGTGGTTTATATGTTGGTAATCATCCACAAAATCAACTTGGAATTACTGCAAGATATCAAATTAGTAAAGTTATTGATATTGGTGGTCAGTACCTATATAATTCTAAGCTCTACTCAGATTACGATGTTTCAGATAGAGATGATCCAGGTGCCTCAAACTTCCAACCATACCAAATGGATAATTATGGTGTCATGGATTTAAGAGCAGGTGCAAGATTTAATATTGGTAATGTTGGAGCATATTTCCAGGTACAGTGTTATAATTTATTAGATAATATCTACTGGTCTAGAGGTATCGATGATAATGGTGTTGGCATTGCTGAAGGTTTTCCAGGTTGGGGAAGAACTACAAACTTTTCACTTAAGTTGAACTTCTAATACTAAACACTGTAAATTAAAAGGTCATCAATATTGATGACCTTTTTTTATTTAAAATTTAAATTTTATACTATACATTTGTTAAAAGTTATTTAAATGAAAACTTATATTAAAAATTTACTATTTCTTTTAATTCTAATTTCTTGCAATAGCATGGATCAACCAGATCTACAGGTAGATGATCCACTTGACATTCAAGCAAATTTATTGAACGGAACATGGGTTCTTAAAGATGAAACATCTGCTGTAAGAGATGGATCTGTTGTTTCTGACTTTAAAAATATTACTCTTACCTTTTCTGGATCATCTAAATCTGGTGGTAATTACTCAACTACAAATTCAATTGATGCCGATGTATGGCCAAATTCTGGTGCTTGGGAGTTTCAAAATGGTGACAGAAGCAAATTAATGAGAAGCGATAATGTAGTTATGAGTATATCTGTGACTCAAACAACTTTAAGAACAAGTTTCACAGTTTCTGGAGGTTTAAAAGAAGGAAATTGGGTTTTTGATTTTGTGAAACAATAATCATAAAATGTTAAGAGGTTTTAATATCTTATTAGGGCCTGCATTATTCTTATTTTTTTATTTTTATATAGGTCCATTCGATGGGATGTCGAATGATTCATTTGCTATATTTTGTTCTGTCATATGGATTGCTACATGGTGGATAAATGAAGCTGTGCCTATTCCTATTACATCTTTACTTCCATTAGTTTTATTTCCATTGACAGGTGGTTTAGATTTATCATCAACATCTAGTGCTTACGGAAATAAAATTATTTTCTTTTATATGGCGGGGTTTTTTCTTGCCATAGCAATGGAAAAGTGGAATCTTCATCAAAGGATTGCTCTTTTGATAATTTATTTTGTTGGAACAAACAAAAAAAGAATGGTCCTTGGATTTATGTTAGCTACTGCGATACTTTCAATGTTTTTATCTAATACATCTACAAGTATTATGATGCTTCCTATTGGTATTGCAATAGCATCTCAAGTTTCTTTAAGAAAAAACCTAAGTAATAGCAACTTTGGAAAAGTCTTAATGCTTGGTATTGCCTATTCTGCTTCAATTGGAGGTTTTGCTACATTATTTGGTACACCACCTAATTTAATTTTACAATCTAATGTTGAACAATTTTTTAATTATAAAATAGATTGGGATGAGTGGTTTGCAATGGCTTTCCCATTATCTATTTCATTATTACTCATTTGTTGGATTTATCTGACAAATTTCTCATATGATATATCCTCATCATCAAAGATTAATAATAATATTATTAAGGAAAAGCTAAAAAAATTAGGAGAAATAAAATATGAGGAGGTTATTGTTTTATCAATTTTTTTTCTTTTTATAATTTCATTAATATTTAAGAAGGGGATTGAAAAATATTTAATCTTTATTGACGATACCATAATAGCAATTTTTTATGCTATTCTACTATTTATTTTTAAGTCAAAAGATAAAAAACAAAAAATTATAACATGGGAGGATTCAGTTAAACTACCTTGGGGAATAATTTTACTTTTTGGTGGTGGACTTTCAGTTGCAGCAGCTATGCAAGAAAGTGGGCTTGCATTATGGTTTGGTGAAAAGGCTTATCTCTTAAATGACTTATCAGTTATATTTATTATACTTTTAATAGTTTTGGCAGTGAATTTTTTAACTGAAATAACTTCAAATCTGGCAACAGTCTCAATGATATTACCAATTTTAGCAACTGTTAGTATTTCATTAGGTATCAATCCATTAATTATAATGATTAGCGCTACTATTGCAGCATCCTGTGCTTTCATGCTACCCGTAGCTACACCACCAAATGCTGTTGTCTTTGGCTCAGGGTATTTAAAAATTAAAGATATGATTAGGACTGGTTTATTGATGAACTTTATTTCAATTATAATAGTTTCTATTTATATCTGTTTCGTTTTGCCAGAGATTTGGGATTTGGAATCAATTGTTTTGATGGAGAGTTTAAATTAACTCTATTACCTCTGTTTCATCAAATACGATATCTTTTTCTCTATTAGTCGCAATTATAATTCCCCTATCTTTTGAATATTTTTTAATTGTTTTTGTATAAATAGTTATACCTTTCCTGTCGAGATTAGTGGTTGGTTCGTCAAGTAAAATGAAATCAGCTTTTGTATTAAAAGAAATTAATAGTTTTAGTTTTTGTTCAGATCCAGATGATAAATTTTTTATTTGAGTATTTTTAAAATTTTCAAGTCCAAACTCAGATAGGATCGTAAGTGGATTTTTTATATAATCTCGAAACTTATAATGAAATATTAAAAACTCTTTTACTGTTAACTCTTCAACCAGCTTTTGATAAGGTGCACTAAAAATAATTTTTTTAATAAATAGTTCTTTATCAATTTCAATATCGTCAAGGGAATAAATTATTTTTCCATCACTTGGAGTAATAAGGTTTGATATTAGTTGTAAGAGTGTTGACTTACCTGATCCATTATCTCCAACAATTGCATATTTTTTTCTTTTAAATGATTTACTGAAGTTTTTAATTACCTTTTTAGCCCCAAATTTTTTTGAAACATTTTCGAACTTTATATTCATATTATTAGTCTAATATTCCTTTTATAACTCCTCTTTCACTCGATTTTATAAACTTCAATATTATTTCTTTCTCTTTTGAATCTTCAATTTCATTAGAAATTTTATTTATAGCTTGTGAAATATTTTTACCCTCTAAATAAAGAATTCTAAACATATTTTGAATTTGATTGATTTGAATCTGATTAAAATTTCTTCTTTTAAGTCCTATTGAATTTACCCCTTTATAACTTAATGGTTCCTTTCCAGCTTTACAATATGGCGGTACATCTTTTCTAATTATTGATCCTCCTGAGATCATGGAATGACATCCTATTTTTGTAAATTGATGGACCAAGGATCCTCCTCCGATAATTGCATATTCTTGAACTATTGAATGACCAGCAATTTGAACAGCATTAACTATTATACAATTGTCTTCTATTATACAGTCGTGAGCAATATGACTATATGCCATTAATAAGCAATTTTTTCCAATCGTGGTTTTAAACCTATCTTTAGTTCCACGGCTTATTGTAACACATTCTCTAATTGTCGATTTATCTCCTATCTCAACAGTAGTATGCTCTCCATCAAATTTTAAATCTTGAGGAACTGAACTGATTACTGCTCCCGGAAATATTTTAACATTATTTCCAATCCTCGCTCCAGAATATATCGTCACGTTATTTCCTATCCAACAATTGTTTCCTATAATAACATTATCATCAATATAACTGAAAGCTTCGATTACTGTATTTTTACCAATTTTTGCTTTAGGATTAATGGAACTTTGGCTATTCATTATTTTTTTTTGTTATTGTAGCTGTCATATTACCTTCACCGACTAGATAGTTATCTACAAAAGCCTCTACTCTCATTTTAGCAATACCTCTTTTAATAGGAGCTAAAAGTTTACATCTCATAATTAGTGTATCTCCAGGTATAACCATTTTCCTGAATCTGAACTTTTCAATTCCAGCAAGGTAAGGTATATGATTTTCAGGATCATTTATAGAGTTCATCACTAATATACCTCCAACTTGAGCTAATGCTTCTACTTGTAATACTCCCGGCATAATTGGGTTTTCAGGAAAGTGACCATTAAAAAATGGTTCATTTGTAGTTACGTTTTTAATTCCAACAACTTGACTTTCATCAAGATATGTTATTTTATCAACAAATAAGAAAGGATATCTATGGTGCAAAATTTTTTTTATTTCATTTATTCCATAAACAGGTTTTTGACTTGAGTCATATTTTGGTGCATTAAGGTTTCCATTTTTAATTGATTTTTTTAAGATTTTAGCAAACTCAACATTTGATTTATGCCCAGGTCTTGCAGCTATAACATGTCCTTTTATAGGTCTACCAACTAAAGCCAAATCTCCAACAATATCTAGAAGCTTATGCCTTGCGGGTTCATTTTTATACTGTAGTTTGGTGTTGTTTAATATGCCTTCTTCTTTAACTTCAACACTTTCTCTTCCCATCAATTTAGAAATTTCATCTAACTTTCTTTTACTAAGAACTTTATCAACTATTACAATAGCATTATTTAAGTCACCACCTTTAATTAAGTTTTTCGAATGAAGTTGTTCGATCTCGTGGAGAAAACAGAATGTTCTTGCTTTCGATATTTCTTTCTTAAATTTTGAAATTTTATTTAGTGTGTGATGCTGACTTCCAAGAACTTCAGAGTTGTAATCTACCATACATGTAATTCTGTAGTTACTATGAGGATATGCTGCAATTTCCACATTGTTTTCATCATCCTTATACAGAATTTTATCTGAGATTTCAATATAATTTCTTGCAGCATCTTGATCCATAAAATCACAACTTTCTAGACATTCAATAAATTCCTTTGAGCTACCGTCAAGTATAGGAACTTCCTCTGAATCTATTTGAATTAAGATATTATCGATTTGAAGTCCAACAACTGCTGCAAGGAGATGTTCAATAGTAGAAATATTTACATCATTTTTAGTTATAGTTGTACCCCTCTCAACAGTTGTTACATAGTCAACATCTGCCTCTATAATAGGTGCATCTTGCAAATCAATTCTCTGAAATTTAATTCCATGATTTATTACTGCCGGTAGAAATTTGACTTTAGCATTTTTGCCTGTATGAAGACCTATTCCTTTGATTCTACCTTCATTTTTTATAGTTCTTTGAAAGTTTCTCATTTTATTTACTGCTTAATAGACCTTCTAACTTTTTAATTCTCTCTTGGATTTCAGGTAATTTTTTAAATATAATATAAGATTTTAAAAATTCATTCTTTTCCATTGATGGATATCCAAATACAGTTTGATTTTGTTTTATACTTTTGATAACTCCTGCTTTAGCACCAAACTTAACATTATCACCTATTTTAAGGTGACCAACAATTCCAACTTGTCCACCAATTAAATTATTATTTCCTATTGTTGTTGAACCTGATATTCCAGCCTGGGCTGCAACAACTGTGTTTTTTCCAATTATTACATTATGAGCAATTTGAATCAAATTATCAAGTTTTGATCCTTTCCTAATAATTGTTGAGTCAAGAGTTGCTCTATCTATAACTGTATTTGATCCTACACTCACGTTATCTTCGATTATGACATTTCCAATCTGAGGTATCATTGTATATTCATTTTTTGAATTTGGAGCAAATCCAAAACCATCACTACCAATAACAGAATTTGCGTGAATATTACAATTATTTCCAATAATACAATTATCATATATTTTAACTCCTGGATATATAATAGAGTTCTCACCGACTTCTACATTATTACCTATGTAGGAATAAGGATAAATTTTGGAGTTATTTCCTATTTTAACATTTTCTCCTATATAAGAAAATGCGCCTAAGTAGATGTTATCACCAATTTTAGAGGATTTATGAATGAAATTAGGATTTTCAATACCAATTTTTTCAATACCAATTTTTTTATTTACCTCAGTAAGTAATAGTGCAAATGTTAAATATGAATTTTTTACTAGTAGAAATGTTTTTTTTGAACTTTTTGGAATGCTAAATGAACTATCTATAACTATAGCAGAAGCTTTGGTTTCATTTAAATATTTTGAATATTTTTTATTACTGAGAAATGTTATATCACCTTCATTAGCATTTTCGATAGAAGAAACTCCATTAATGATAAGTTTTTCATCTCCAATAATTTTTCCATCAAATATTTTAGCAAGATTTTTGATTTTAAAATCAATACTATTCATCGCATTCTCTTTTATATTTGGTATAAATATTTAAAGATGCAAAGATATAAGATTTTATGGGTTGATGACGAGATTGACTTATTAAAGCCTTATGTTCTAACCCTAAAGGAAAAAAACTTTCAGATAAATACATTTAATAATCCATACTCAATTTTGGAATATATAGATGAAAATAATGATTTCGATTTAATTCTATTAGATGAAAATATGCCAGGTAAGAGTGGTCTTACTCTTATTAAAGATATAAAGGATAGAAAACCTTTTGTTCCAATTATAATGATTACAAAAAATGAGGAAGAGAATATAATGAACGAGGCAATAGGATCGATGATAAGTGATTATTTAATTAAACCTTTAAATCCAAATCAACTATTGATATCAATTAAAAAAGTTTTACAAAATATTGAGCTAGTGAGTGAAAAGATTAAAGTTGATTATTTAAATTTTTTTAATAATTTGGATAACAAAATTTCAAATTGTAAATCTCATCTTGACTGGATTAATCTATATAAGGAGTTTGTTTTTTGGGAAATTAACATTGAGGAGTCTTCTAAAAATAATTTTGACGAGTTTTTATCATCACAAAAGAAAGAACTCAATAGTAAGTTTTCAAATTTTGTTATTAACAATTATGAGGATTGGATAACTAGGAATGAATCATCTCCAGTTATGTCTCATAATATTTTATCAAAAAGGTTATTTAAACATTTAGGATCAAAACCAATTTTTTTAATAGTTGTTGACAACTTGAGGTATGACCAATGGAAAATTATTGAATCAGATATTTCTAAGATATTTAATATTAAAAATGACGATCCATACTTAGCAATACTTCCAACTACAACAGAATACTCAAGAAATTCACTTTTTTCTGGTTTAACTCCTCTAGAAATGAGTAAAAAATATCCAGAATTGTGGGATAATAAAAGTGATGGATTTAATAATAAGGAATTTGATTTTATCAATAAAAATCTAGAAAGGCATAGTCTAAATATTAAACATTCATATAATAAAATTATATCTCATTCTGATGGAACTAAATTTTCTAAAAAAAAATCAGATTTACTGAAATACGATTTGAACAGTATAGTTTTTAATTTTATCGATATGATGTCTCACTCAAGTTCTGAGAATATGTTATTTAAAAATTTAGCTTATGATGAAAAATCATTTAGATCTTTTACAAGTTCTTGGTTTAAAAATTCACCATTAAATGAATTGATTACATTTTTATCTGAGCAAGACGTCAAAGTTTTTTTAACTACTGATCATGGAACAGTAAAAGTTCAAAATCCTATTAAAATAATAGGAAATAAGGAAACCAATACAAACCTAAGATTTAAGGTTGGTAAGAATATTAATACAGATAATAATGACTTGTATATAGTTGAAAATGGTGAAAGAATAGGATTGCCACAAAAAAATATTTTTACTAAATATTTATTTTCTGTTGAAAATCAATACCTTCTTTATCCTAAGGATTTTAATTACTATTCTAAAAATTTTCTTAATTCATTTCAGCATGGAGGGATTTCTTTGGATGAAATGATAATTCCTTTTATTGAACTTGATCCTAAAATTTAAAATGAAATTCAAAAATATTTCTGAATCGGATTATATTAAACTCTTTGATTTAATTCAAAAAAAAGACAAGTCATTAAAAATATTTTTATTTACTGGTCAAGTTGGTTCAGGAAAGACAACTATGATCAAAAGTTTCTCTAAAAAATTATCAGTTATTAATAATACATCAAGTCCAACTTTTAACATTATTAATGAATATAAAGACGATAATAAAAAGAGTATATATCATCTCGATTTGTATAGATTAAAATCTATAAATGATTTAGTTGAGATTGGCTTTGAGGAGTATATTAATTCAGGAAATTACTGTTTTATTGAATGGCCTGAGATAGCAGATTCTTTCTTTGTAGATAAATATATCAATATAAATATTTCAATTAATAGTAAAAATTCCAGAGATATAGATATTACCTTTCATTAATATTTCTAAGTTTTATTTCTGAAATTTTTTTCTTTGTATGAAGAGGGAAGTCATTATTTATCATCCAATGATAGTACTGAGGATTTTCTTTAAAAACAGCTTCAACAAGCTGATTTTTATATTTTCCAAAGTTAAAAATTTCTTTACCCTCAGAATTCTTTATTATTCTTCCAGAAATATCAACAATATTATTATTTATAATTGATCCAATAGAGTCAATATTACTCGTAATTTTTCCTAATTTATTTCCCTTATTATCAATAACTTCTTGATTCTTATAGAAATCAATTTGCTTTTTTATAATCTCAACTGTTGCTTTTGTATCTGCATAAGAATCGTGTGCATTTTCAAGAATCTTATTACAATAAAATTTATATGCAGAACTCAAATTTCTTTTTTCCATAAGATGGTATAATCTTAGGGCATCAATTATTTTAATGTTTTCTAATTTTAGTTCAATATTACATCTCATAAATTCTTCAATGAGTATTGGTAGGTCAAATTTTAATATGTTAAAACCTCCAAGATCACATCCTTTAATAAAATCAAATATGTCTTTTGAGTAAAACTGGAAAGATTTACAATTTTCTACATCTTCATCACTTATACCGTGTATTTCAGTGCTTTCTTTAGATATTTTAATAGCTGGTTTAATTTTATATTGTTTCAATTTTTCTGATGAATCTAAGTCTATTTTTATTAGACTAATATCAATTATCTGATCATTAATTATATCCAATCCAGTTGTCTCAATGTCAAAAATAACTATTGGTTTATTAATTATCATTTAACTATTTTTTGAATATTTAATCCATCGAAGTTTCCAGATGACATAAACAGCTTGTTATGATTAATATATATTTTTTTACTTATTAATGTTTCAAGTTTTTTTGGATCATTAACATATTTAATTTTTTTACAGTTAAAAGAAGATCTCATTTCATTTATAGATGGTTTTTTTATTTTTTTATTTTTTAGTATGGACTCAGACAAATAGATTATTGAATCATCTGAGCATGAAAGGGTATCTTTATATGTTTTTAAAAATTTTTTATTAAAACTACTGGAACTGTGAAGTTCATAAACCACTAATAATTTTTTTTTGTGGAATTTTTTAACTGCCTCAATTGTCGATGATAGCTTGGAGGGTGAATGTGCAAAATCTCTAAAAACTTTATTTTTTTTATTGAGGATTAAGCTTAGTCTATTTTCTGGGAGTTGATAAGATTTTATAGCCTCGTAAAAATTTTTACTTTTAATTCCAAGTTGCTCACATACCAATTTACTGCCAGCAAGATTTTGTAGATTATGTTTACCAAAAATATTGATTTTGACTAACTCATTGGAGTCATTATGTATATAGCAGATATTATTTTTTATTACTGATTTTTCACGATTAAAAGATTTTAAAGTCACATCTTCATTTTTAAAATCATTGATTACTTTTTCAACATTATTGTCTCCATCATAATATATTATTTCTCCACCTTTTGGTGTTTTATTGATCAGGGATTCAAACTGCTTTATGTATACTTTTTTATTTGGAAATACATTGCAATGGTCCCATTCTATTCCATTTAATAATACTATGTGGTGATCATACTTTAAAAATTTAGGATTTTTATCAAGAGGACTAGTTAAATATTCATCACCTTCTATTATAATGAGTGGATTTTCAGAAATTTTAATATTAGAAGTAAAACCGTTGGCTCTTCCACCTATAACATAGTCAAATTTTATTTTATTTTTCTTTAAAACATGCATTATAATAGACGTTATAGTTGTTTTTCCATGGCTTCCAGCTATTACAATTCTATGTTTATTATCTGAGGATTTTCTTATAAATTCAGGGTATGAGTAAATAGGTATTCTATTTTTTTTTGCAGTTTGAAGCTCAATGTTATCACTCTTAGTATGCATACCAGTTATTACAAAATCAAGATTTTTTGCAATATTTTCTTTATAATATCCTAGTTTCTTAGGATATAAATTATTTTTTTTTAGGTTAGATTTTGAAGGTTCATATATTTTATCATCACTACCGGTAACTACATTTCCATTTTTTTTTAAATTAATAGCTAGGTCATGCATTACACTACCTCCAATTGATATAATATGAATATTACTATTTGAGTGCATCGATCAAAAATATAAATAAATCATGCTGTAACAAACATAAAATAAATTAGTTTGTATTTGTTGATAACATATGGAAAATTATAGAAATTATAAATCAACATAACACTAAAATTTATTTAGGTTTGTCAAAACATAAAATTGAAAGAGAGTAAAGGATTTATTAAAAATATAAGAGGTTCTAATATAGATATAAATACTAATTTAGATTTAGGAAAATTACCACCACAAGCATTAGATCTTGAGGAGTCTGTTCTAGGTGCTTTAATGCTTGAGAAAGATGCATTGACAAATGTTATTGATATTCTCAAACCTGAAAACTTTTATAAGGATGCAAACAAAGAGATTTATCAATCAATAATTGATTTATTTAATGAATCGGAACCGATAGACTTATTAACAGTCACTTCTCAACTCAAAAAAAATGGTAAACTTGAATATGTAGGCGGATCCTTCTACGTTACACAGTTAACAACCAGAGTGAATTCTGCTTCTAATATCGAATACCATGCAAGAATTATTTTAGAACAATCAATTAAGAGGCAATTAATTGAGGTGTCAGGTGAGGTTCAAAAAGAAGCTTACGAAGACACTACTGATGTATTTGATCTCTTGGATAATACTGAACAATCTTTATTTGACATATCTGAATCTCACATAAGGAAAAATTATTCTCAAGTAAAAGGATTAATGAAGGAAGCTATAGACGAGCTCCAGGCAAAAAAAACAAGGAAGGATGGTATAACTGGAGTACCATCTGGTTTTATTGATTTAGATAATATAACTTCTGGCTGGCAACCATCTGACTTAGTAATTATAGCTGGTAGACCTTCAATGGGTAAAACAGCTTTTGTTCTCTCAATGATGAGGAATGCATCGATTGATCACGAAATGCCTATTGCTTTATTTTCTCTTGAGATGTCTTCTTTACAGATTGTTAACAGGTTAATTTCCTCAGAGGCTGAACTAGATAGTGATAAAATTAAAAAAGGAAATTTAAAAGATTATGAGTGGCAGCAGTTATTACACAAGACAGATCAACTTAATAATGCTAAAATATTTATCGATGACACACCTGCTCTTAGCATATTAGAATTGAGAGCAAAGTCGAGAAGATTAAAATCTCAACACGATATACAGTGCATAATAGTTGATTACTTACAATTGATGTCTGGAGAATATGGAAAATCCTCTGGTAACAGAGAACAAGAAATTGCTTCAATTTCAAGATCATTAAAAGCCATTGCCAAAGAATTAAATGTTCCTGTATTAGCCTTGTCTCAATTAAGTAGAGCAGTTGAGACTAGGGGTGGAGATAAAAGACCAGTTCTATCAGATCTAAGGGAATCAGGTTCAATTGAACAAGATGCAGACATGGTTTTATTTATATATAGAGCTGATAGATATGATATAACAGAAGATGAGGACGGCAATCTTACAGCTGGTGTTGCTGAGCTTCTTTTAAGAAAAAATAGAAACGGTCCTACAGGCAAAGTAAAATTAAAGTTTATAGAGAGATTTGCTAAGTTTGCTGATATGTCATCAAATGACGACATGACAACAAATAAGTTCCAGAGTAAGGCTAACGGTAATTTTAATTCTGAAAAAAATGATCCCTTTTAAAAATGAATATCCTAGTTTGTATTTCATGTGTGCCTGATACAACCTCTAAAATTGTTTTTAATGATAATAAACTAGCCAAAGATGATATCCAGTTTATAATTGGACCTTACGAGGATTACGCTTTATCTAGAGCTGTTGAACTAAAGGAAGAAAATGAATCTATAAACATTAGCGTATTAAATGTTGGATTAAAGGAGAATGATTCATTGTTAAGACGCTCTCTAGCAGTAGGAGCAGATTCAGCATTTAGAATTAATGTCAATCCTAATGACTCAAATCAAGTTTCAAGTTTGATAGCAGATTTTGTTAGTGAAAATAAATTTGATTTGATACTTATGGGTAAGGAGTCAACAGATTTTAATTCAGGAATTGTTCATCATCTTGTTGGCTCTAAAGTAAAATACAATTCTCTTTCCCCTGTATCATCTCTATCAATAGTTGATAACACTACTGTTGAGGTTAACTTAGAGAAGAAGAGTTCAATAGAAAAGATTCAAGTCAGTACTCCCGTAATTTTAGGATGTCAGGAACCTATTGCAGATTGGAAGATACCTAATATGAGAGGTATTATGAAAGCTAGATCTAAAGAGATAAATATTATTGAAAAAGAGGAAAAAGAAATGAAAGTGAAATATGAAAACTTCACCTTACCCCCAAAAAGATCTGAGATAAAATACTTTGCAAAAGATAATATTTCTGACTTATTAGAAGAATTAAAGATTTTCAAGTGAACTGTATTGTAATTGTAGAGAAAAATGATAATAAAATAGAAAACTCATCTCTTGAATGTGTTTCTATTGCAAATAAAATTTCTGAAAATGTAATAGTAGTAACTGATATTCAAGATGAAAAAATAGTTAAATCGATAAATGCCGATACCTTATTAGTTATTGATGACATAGATAAAATTTCTTTATATAATGAGGAAATTAAAAAATATGAGGACAGTATTTTTATTATGTCAGACTCTTTAATTAATAAAAAAATTGCTTCACAACTTTCTGAGATTTTTAAATTACCTGTTGTATCAAATATCATCAATTTAAAGGTTTTAAATTCAGGTTTTTTTTGTGAATCATCGTCATATAACAATAATGTTATATCTGGTATAAATATTCAATCGGGTGGTTGTATTTTTTTAATAAAGAATAATTCATTTGAAATTCACACTTCAAACCATAAGGAATCAGAATTGATTTATTTAAAGTCAAAAAGAAAACATTTATTTCAAATTAAAATATTAGAAAAAAAGGATGTAAATAATAAGATTTCTTTGTCTGATGCTAAAATTGTTATTTCGGCTGGCAGAGGTTTGAAATCATCTGAAAACTGGGAAATGATCGAAAAGCTTGCTGATCTTCTTGGAGCTGCTACAGCGTGTAGTAAACCAGTATCAGATTTAGGCTGGAGACCTCACTCAGAACATGTTGGACAGACGGGTATAAAAATATCACCTGAGATTTATTTTGCTATTGGAATTTCAGGAGCAATTCAACATCTCGCGGGAGTAAATTCCTCAAAAAAAATTATAGTTATTAATATTGATTCAGATGCACCTTTTTTTAATAACGCAGATTATGGTATTATTGGGGATGCATTCGAAATAATTCCAGAAATTATACAATATTTAGAAAAAATTAAAAATGTCAAAAGTTAAGTTAGAAATTTTAGGTCTTTCATCAAGTGTCGATACTCAAACAGGTTCCTTTGCACTTGTCTTAAAAGAGGAAAAGGGGGAGAGACGGCTCCCTATAATAATTGGGATGTTTGAAGCACAATCAATAGCAATGGAGATTGAGAAAATAATTCCTAATAGACCTATGACTCATGACTTATTCAAATCCTTATCTAAGAAAATTAAATATTCAGTAAAGAAAATAATTATTACTGACATAAAGGACGGTGTTTTTTTTGCTAAAATTGAAATTGATTATGATGGCAAAAATTTAAGTATTGATTCAAGACCCTCAGATGCAATAGCTATAGGAATTAGATTTAATGCTGAATTATATGCCGATGAAAAAGTTATTAATGAAGCAGGTATCTTATTTGATGAAGTTAATGTTGATAAAGGAGTAACTAAAAAAAGTGATTCAGTTAAAACTCTTAAGGATATGACAGATAAAGAGTTAAAAGATCAATTAAATTCATCAATTACAGAAGAAAATTATGAATTTGCTGCAAGAATAAGAGACGAAATAAAGAAAAGAAATTAATGGAATTAGTAAGATTTATAATAGGCTTTATCTTTATAATCTCTATTGCGTTTCTATTTTCTTCAGACAGAAGAAATATTAATTGGAGGTTAGTTTTATCTGGAATTATATTACAGTTAGTATTTGCAATTTTAATAACCAATGTTCCTTTTGTAGAATCTATTTTCAGTAGTATAAGCAAATTTTTTGTTTTATTAATTGGTTTTTCAAAAGAAGGAACCTTATTTCTATTTCCAGATGCTTCATTTAATGGATTTGCATTTTCTGCTCTCCCGGTTGTAATTTTATTTTCATCTATTAGTGCTTTTCTTTATTATATGGGTGTTCTTCAAGTAATTGTTAGATCAATAGCTTGGGTAATGTCTAAGACCATGAAATTATCAGGAGCTGAGTCTTTGTCTGCAGCAGGAAATATTTTTTTAGGGCAAACGGAAGCACCTTTACTAGTTAAGCCTTACATTAAAAATATGTCTAAATCAGAGTTGATGTGTTTAATGACAGGAGGAATGGCAACAATTGCTGGTGGAGTTTTTGCTGCTTATGTTGCTCTTCTTGGTGGTTCTGATGTTGATCAATCATTGAAATTTGCTACAATATTATTGACCGCATCAATAATGAATGCACCTGCAGGAATAGTTATGTCAAAGATATTTCAACCAGAAAATAAAGAGAATAGTATTAATAAAAATTTAGATCTATCTAATGAAGATTTAGGTTCTAACGCAATACATGCACTTGCGAAGGGAGCTTCTGACGGATTGAAACTTGCATTAAATATTGCAGCAATGTTGTTAGCTTTTTTAGCTGTTGTCTATATGCTTAATTATTTTCTAGAGTTTTTTGGTGATATAACAACAATCAACCAATGGATTAAATCATCATCAGGTGGACAGTTTAATAAATTATCGATGGAATTTCTACTTGGTCAAATTTTCAGATTGTTTGCTTTTATGATTGGCATAAATTGGAATGAAACAGTTTTAGTAGGAAGCCTTTTAGGTCAGAAATTTGTTCTGAATGAATTTATAGCATATGTGAATTTAGCTGAGATGAAAGCATCTGGACTATTATCTGAAAAATCAATCCTTATTTCAACTTATGCTTTATGTGGTTTCGCTAATTTCAGTTCTATAGCTATACAAATCGGAGGAATCGGGTCTATGGCACCATCAAGGCAGAAGGATATATCTAAACTTGGTCTTCGAGCTTTACTTGCAGCTACTTTAGCAACTCTTTTAACTGGAAATATTGCTGGGTTTATTATTGCCTAAATTTTTTAATAAAATCTAACTGACCACTTGTAGAGTTATCAATATTAGATCTGTCATTTTTATTGATTTTTTTATAAACTTCATCAGATAACATCTTACCTAATTCTACTCCCCACTGATCAAAGCTATTTATATTCCATATACAACCTTGGACAAAAATTTTATGTTCATATATAGCAATCAATCTTCCAAGGTTATATGGTGTAAGCTTATCAAATAATAACGTGTTTGATGGCTTATTTCCCTTTAATACTTTTGAGTTTTTTAGAATTTCATAATTTAGGTAATTAGTCTTGCTTCCAAGTTCTTTTTCTACTTCCTCCATTTTTTTTCCTTTCATCAATGCCATAGTTTGTCCAATCATATTTGATAGTAATATTTCATGTAATTCTTCCTTCTCATTATTTGAATTTACAAATCCTATAAAATCACATGGAATTATTTTTGTGCCTTGGTGAATTAGTTGGAAAAAAGAATGTTGACCATTTGTTCCAACATCTCCCCACAAAATAGGACCGGTACTATATTTTACTTCCATTGAATCTTTTGATGTGTTTTTACCATTACTTTCCATATCTGCTTGTTGAAGATACACGGGTAAGTATTTTAGGTAGTGATCGTAAGGGA
This sequence comes from uncultured Marinoscillum sp., assembly GCA_902523065.1. Taxonomy (GTDB): domain Bacteria; phylum Bacteroidota; class Bacteroidia; order Cytophagales; family MED-G16; genus MED-G16. The sequence continues at coordinate 98,206 of CABYXZ010000001.1, read as the reverse complement.
AAATTGCATGCGTTTCACAATTATGAAAATTATTATATAAAACACCTAAACATGCCAGTATAATGGGAATATTTTTGTCATATGGTTCATTTTTGAAATGGTTATCAATTTCATTGGCCCCACTAAGTAGCTTCTCAAAATTTTCAAAGCCAATTTTTAAAATAATTGGTAAACCAACCGAAGACCACAAAGAGTATCTTCCACCAACCCAGTCCCAGATTGGAAAAATATTATTTTCATCAATCCCAAATTCTTTTGCCCTCTTAGTATTAGCAGTTACTCCAAAAAAATGATTTTTGAAGTCCTCATTTGTTTTAGTATGATTATGAAACCAATTTTTACAAATATTTGCATTTTTTAAAGTTTCAATTGTACCAAAAGACTTTGAAGAAATAATAAATATTGATTCATTTGGATCTATATTTTGTAATACTTCTGATAGATTACTTGGGTCTACATTAGATATAAAATAGTTTTGAATGTCTCTGTTTGAATAACATTTTAGAGCTTCGCATATCATTTTTGGACCAAGATCTGACCCTCCTATACCGATGTTAATTATGTTTTTAATTTTTTTTCCTGAGTTGCCCTTTATATCACCATTTCTAAATTTTTTTGAAAAGGATTTTAATTTATCAAGACCTTTTTTTACATCTCTATAATATAATTCTTTGGTTTTTGAGTTATAACTCCCTCTCAAGAGGAAATGTAAAACAGATCTGTTTTCTGAGGTATTAATTTTTTTACCATTATAAAAATCTTTCATCTTACCTTTAAGATCTATCTCATCTAATAATTGAGAAAACAACTTCATCATTTTATCATCTATATGATTTTTAGAAAAATCTAAAAGAAGGTTTTCCCTTTGAACAGAAAATTTGTTAAATCTGTCCTTATCTTCCTTAAACATCTCATTTAAGGACTTACCTGAAATTTTTTTAGAATGATTACCTATATCAATCCAGGAAGATAATTTATTTAGACTACTCATAGTTTTTTTTTATTTTAACAACTTCTTTGTCAATAAGATTAAGTAATTTTTTTTTATTTTCTTCACTGTTATAATCCGACAAACTAAAATAAAACTTAATTTTTGGTTCAGTTCCTGATGGTCTTAACGTCATCGAATAATTATTTTCTGAGATTAATTGGATAACATTTGATTTAACATTAATAACAGGGTTTTTTACTTTTCTGTTGTAGTCAATAACCTCTTTTACTTTATCTCCAAGTATTGTTTGAGGTGGTTGAGTTCTAAACCTCTCCATAATTTCATTAATTTTATTAGTTCCATTTATTCCCTCCATTTTAATTGTATATAGCTTCTCTATAAATAGTCCGTAAGTATCATAAATTTCTTCCATAATATCATTTAATGATTTGTTATTTTCTTTAGCCCAGTTAGCGATCTCACATATGAATGCACAAGAAATAATTGCGTCTTTGTCTCTTACAAATTCGTCGACTAGGTAACCATAACTTTCTTCTCCTCCAGCAATAAACTTTTCATTTTTTTTATTTTTAATTAACTCAGCTATATACTTGAAACCTGTAAGAGTGGAGTAAGATTTAACTCCAAAATCTCTTGCTATCAAATCAATCAGTCTAGAAGTCACAATTGTTTTTGCCACATAAGGAGTTTTATTCATCTTATTTAATTTGAGATTAATTAAGGAATAGTAAACAATTAATGTGGCGAGTTGATTGCCGTTTAATATTTTAATCTCTTCGTTATGATAAAGTGCTACTCCGACTCTATCTGAATCTGGATCTGTAGCAATAAGTATATCTCCTTTTTCTTTTTTTAATTTTTTTATACCTAAATCAAGAGCATCAATATCTTCAGGGTTCGGAGAATGTACAGTTGAAAATTCTGGGTCGGGTAATTCTTGACTTTTGACACTAATGATATTCTTAAATCCAAAGGCTTTTAATGCATGAGGAATCTGAGTTATTCCAGTGCCGTGAAGAGAGGAAAAAACAATTTTTAATTTAGATTTTGAATTATCATAAAGTGATAAACTTTGGATTTTTTCAATGTATTTTTTATCAATTTCCGAGTCTATTTCCATAATTAAGTCATTATTGAAATTAAAATTTATTTGATTGAAATCAGTTATTTTTTCAACTTCAGAGATAATATTTTTATCATGAGGAGATGTTATTTGACCTCCGTCATTCCAATAAACTTTATAACCATTATACTCTTTTGGATTATGAGAAGCTGTTATTACAATTCCACAAGAACAGTTTAACTCTCTAACTGCAAATGATAATTCTGGGGTTGGTCTTAAATCTGAGAAAATATGAGATTTAATATTATTAGCAGAGAAAATTTTTGCAGTTTGATTACCAAACTCTTTACTAAATCTCCTACTGTCATATGCAATTACAGCAGATATATTATTTTCGTATGTTTTTTTTAAATAATTACATAATCCTTGAGTAGCTAAGGATATAGTGTAAGAATTTATTCTGTTGCTACCAATACCTATAAGACCTCTCATTCCTCCAGTACCAAATTCAAGTTTTTTATGAAAGCTCTCTATTAGGTGATCTTCATTTCCTCCAATAAGAAGATTATTAACTTCTTTTTCTTCTTCTTTTTTGAGTCCATAGCTGAGCCACTTATTAGCTTCAGCTATTGATAATTCTAGAAGTTCATTTTTTTTTGATTGTGTTTTCAATTAATACCCAAGTTTACTTCTAACTCTATCTAGAACTTTTCTTGCAATAATTTTTGCTTTTTTTTCACCTTTCTCTAATATGCTGTAAAGATGATCTTGATTTTTAATTAATTCTGAAAACAATTTTCTTTCATCTTTATATAATTCTAATATATAATTTAATAAATGGGTCTTAGCATGTCCGTAACCATACCCACCTTCAATATATTTTTTTCTCATTTTCTCAGTCTCACTTTCACTTGCTATTAATTTAAAAATATTAAAAATATTACATGAATCTGGATTCTTCTTGTCTTCGAGACCTTTACTATCGGTAACTATTGTCATAATTTGTTTTTTTAGCAATTTCTCATCAGCAAAAATATCGATTGTATTATCATATGTTTTACTCATTTTCCTACCGTCAGTACCAGGAATAGTCTGTACATTTTTATCTATTTTACTTTCTGGGACTATAAATGTATCTCCATAATTATGGTTAAATGATTTTGCAATATCTCTTGTGATCTCAAGATGCTGTTTTTGATCTTTTCCAACTGGAACTATATCTGAGTCATATAATAATATATCTGCGGCCATCAAAACTGGGTAGGTAAATAATCCTGAATTAATTTCTGATAAGTTATCTGATTTATCCTTAAACGAGTGAGAGTTAGATAACATAGGGTAGGGTGTAAAGCAGTTTAAATACCATGCTAATTCACATACCTCAGTAATTTTAGATTGTCTGTAGAAATAATTTTTATCGTAGTCAAAACCCATTGCTATCCATGAAGCAGCAACTGCTAATGTGTTTTCATTTCTTACTTTAGAGTCTTTAATATTTATTAAAGAGTGAAGGTCAGCAATGAAGAATAGTGACTGATTATCTGAATCTTTTGATAATTGAACGGAAGGTTTTATAGCACCTAGAATATTTCCCAGATGTGGTTTGCCTGAACTTTGAATACCTGTAAGAATTCTGGCCATTTTTATTTATAAAAATAATTCAATTGTAATTGATTCATATAATTTAATTATATATTTTTAAAAATAATGAATCAACTACTAACCCTAAGTTTTATTTTATTTTCTTTTTTTAATTCTTTTTCTCAAAAGCCTGAAATTGTATTTGAAACCCCTGAGTATAATTTTGGAGATATTCAAGAAAATAAGGGTAAGGTCTCCCATAAGTTCAGTTTCACAAATAATGGTAAAGAATCAATTAGAATATTAACAGTGAAACCTTCTTGTGGTTGTACTACACCTAACTGGTCAAAAGACGAAATAAAACCTGGTAAAAAGGGCTTTATTATTGCTGAGTATAACCCTAAGGGTAGACCTGGAGTTTTCAGAAAATCACTTTCAGTTATTACCAACGACAACAGAAGGTCCTTGATTTTTATTAAGGGTAAGGTTGTTAGATAATTAACTTATTTAAATTATGTTAAAAAAATATTTCATATTACTGCTTGTATTAGTAATTCCTTTTCTTTCCTATTCTCAGGAGGGGTTTCCAGTCAATGGTGTTAATGATATCAGAGAAAATCACTATGCATTTATTAATGCCAACATCATAATTGATTACAAAACTAAACTCGAAAATGGAATTCTAGTTATTAAAAACGGTGTGATCACATCAGTTGGAAAAAATGTATCAATACCTGAGGGTATAAGAGTATTTGATTTACAAGGAAATTATGTATATCCTTCTTTTATTGACTTATATACTGATTATGGAATTATTGATGACGAATCCAGAAATATTTCCTCAAATTGGATTTCAAGTTATAATAGTCCTCAGATGTTATCAAATAAGAGTGGTCCTTTTGCTTGGAATGAATCAATAAGGCCTGAATACAATAGTGTTGATTATATAAAAATTGACAATAAAATATCAAATAAACTTAGAAGTGAAGGTTTTGGGTTAGTAGTTTCTCATAATATGGATGGAATTATGAGAGGGACTGGTTCTTTAGTCTCTCTTGGAGATGATGTTGAACAAAAGATTATAATTAAAGATAAGGTTTCAAATCACTTTTCTTTTATGAAGGGATCAACTAGACAGAGGTATCCAAGTTCACTGATGGGAGCTGTAGCTTTATTAAAGCAATCTTTTTTTGATGCTAACTGGTATTCTACTAATTCAGGAAAAATTAATGAAACCAATCTCTCCTTGTCAGCAATAAATAAAAATAATAATTTACCTAAAATTATAGAGGTCAGAGATAAACTTAAAGTTCTTCTAGCTCAAAAAATTGAGAAAGAGATTGGAATTAAGTTTATCATAAAAGGTCAAGGGGACGAATATCAAAGAATAAAAGAAATAAAAGAAGGCAATTCAAATTTAATTGTTCCGATAAATTATCCTAAACCATATAATGTTGATGATCCTTTCAAGAATAAAGATATCTTACTATCCCAACTGAAGCATTGGGAATTAGCCCCTTCAAATCCTTTTTTCCTTGAAAAAAATAATATTGATTTTTCAATAACTACTAATGGTTTAAAAAATTTATCTGATTTTAGGGATAATTTAATTAAGTCTCACGAGAGAGGCGCATCAAAAGCCATTCTATTAAAGGCACTTACTTATAATCCATCTAAGTTTATTAAAATGGAAAATAAATTAGGTGCTTTGAATGAGTCTTTTATTGCAAACTTTTTCATAGCTGATGGTGATATTTTTTCTGAGAAAACAAAAATTATTAGTAATTGGGTACAAGGAAAGTGGCATAGGGTAAACGACACCAATATTATTGACTTTAGTGGTGAATATCTACTTTCTTTTAATGGAGAAAATAAAAAATTTAATGATGTTTTACTAACAGTTTATGGCGATAAAGATAAACCTCGTGCTAAAATTGGAAGTGTTGAGTTAACAGATTCGTTAGAATCAACAAATAAAATTTTAATTGATGATGAGAATATCAACTTATCATTTAACCTCAAAAAAGATAATGGAGTAAATTCACCTGGAGAATATAAATTATCTGGATTTTTCTCAAATGGAAGATTTATTGGAAAGGGTACATTAAACAATTTAGAATGGTTCGAATGGACTGGAGTAAAAAAATCCGTAAATAAAATTAAAATTGATAAGACCCTTAAGGTTTCAAGAAGTAAGAAAGAGAATATTGGAGATGTTATCTATCCATTCGTTGAATATGGATCAAAAAACCTAAAAAGTCAGGAGAGAATGCTCATTAAAGGAGCTAAAATATGGACTTTAGAAGGTGAGGGAATAATTGAGAAGGGAGATGTCTTGATAGATAAAGGAAAAATTATTGAAGTTGGCGAAGAAATATCAGTAAATGGAAATGATACGAGAATAGTTGATGGAAGCGGCATGCATCTTACACCAGGAATTATTGATGAACATTCTCATATAGCCCTTTCTGGAGTAAATGAAGGTTCACAGTCTAATACTGCTGAGGTAAGAATGAAAGATGTGATTAATTCTGAGGATGTAAATATCTATAGACAATTAGCTGGGGGTGTAACTACATCGCAACTTCTTCACGGTTCCGCTAATGCAATAGGTGGTCAATCTGCTATTGTGAAGTTTAGATGGGGATCTTCGCCCGAGGAAATGATTATTAGTGACGCAGATGAGTATATTAAATTTGCACTAGGAGAAAATGTTAAAAGATCCAGGGCTACTTCAAGTACAAGATTTCCAGATACAAGAATGGGTGTAGAACAAGTATTTGTTGATGCATTTAACAAGGCAAAAATTTATGAAAGCAAATGGAAGTATTATAATTCATTATCAAAGAAAGAGAAGATTAATGCTGTTATGCCCAGAAAAGATATTGAATTAGACGCTTTAAAAGATATTTTAAATGGTCAAATGCACATAACTTGCCATTCATATGTACAGTCTGAAATAAATATGTTAATGAAGGTTGCTGAAAAGTTTGATTTTAAAGTAAATACATTTACACATATATTGGAAGGCTATAAAGTTGCAGATATTATGGCTAACCATGGTGCAGGAGGTGCTTCTTTTGCTGACTGGTGGGCATTTAAGAATGAAGTTAAGGAAGCAATTCCATATAATGCTGCTCTGATGACGCAAGCAGGTGTTGTTACAGCAATTAATTCAGATAATAGGGAGATGGCTAGAAGGTTAAATCAAGAGGCCGGTAAGACTATAAAATATGGTAATTTATCTGAGATTGAGGCAGTGAAATTGGTTACTTTAAACCCAGCAAAATTACTAAATCTAGATCACAGAATGGGAAGTATTAAGGTAGGAAAAGATGCTGATTTAGTTTTGTGGAATGGTCATCCATTGTCTATATATTCAAAACCTCTTAAAACAATTGTTGATGGTAAGATATATTATGATTTAGAAGAAGATAAAAAACTAAGAAATGAAATTAAAAAAGAGAGAGCAAGAATAATATCTAAAATGAAAAATTCAGACGTTAGATCTGGAAGTCGAAGAAAACCTGTCAAAACTGCTCACTTTGAACTTACTTGTGAAGATGAATATGATTATCAATCAACAAGTGAAAATTAATTTTAGAATATGAAAAAATTATACCTCTTAATTCTTTTTATTATATCACAAAATATTTATTCTCAGGTTCCTGAACCAGTAGGTGAACAAGATAGACCAATAATTTTATATAATGCCCAAGTTCATATAGGAAACGGAACTATCATAGAAAATGGATATATATGTTTTGATTCTGGGAAAATTACTCATGTAGGTGATTTTAATAATACAATTCTTAGAAATTTTGAAAATCATATTCAATTTGATTTAAATAATAAATTGGTTTATCCTGGCCTAATTTTACCTATCTCAAAGGTTGGATTAGAGGACATATCAGCAATTAGAGCTACTCGTGATCATACCGAGATTGGTGATATAAATTCTAATATTAGGACTCTTACATCTTATAATACAGATTCGGATATGATTTCAACATTTAGATTTAATGGTATCCTTTTATCACAAGTTACTCCAGATGGAGATTTAATTACAGGTAATTCCTCTATTATGATGATGGAAGGGTGGAATTGGGAGGATGCAGCATATAAGGTCGATAACGGTATCCATTTTAAGTGGCCTAGAAAAACGTATCCTCCAAGTAGAAGGTCGGGCTCAACAGAATTTAGATCAAATACAAATTATAAAAGCACAGTTGATAAAATTCATAAGTTTCTTATTGATTCAAGATCTTATTTTGATAGAAGAGATAATATCGAAGAAATAAATTTAAAGTTAGAAGCAATGCTTGGTGTTTTTTCAGATGAGAAAAAGGTATATATTCATGCTAATTCCAGAGAACAAATTATTGAATCAGTTCAGACATTTAAGAGACACGGTATTAACAATTTAGTTATTGTTGGAGCCGATGATGCTTATTATGCTATTGATTTTATCAAAGAAAATAATTTACCAATATTACTCAACAATATCCACAGGACACCTTCTAGAAATCAAGAGGATGTTGATTTACCTTATAAACTACCATATCTATTATATAAGGAGGGAATTCTTGTTGGTCTAACTGCATCAGGTTCACTTCACTCCCAAAGAAATTTACCGTTTTTAGCTGGAACTTCTGTTGCTTATGGTGTGCCTAAAGAGGAAGCATTGAAAATGATAACATATAATACTGCTAGAATTTTAGGAATTGATAATCTAACTGGATCACTTGAAGTTGGTAAAGATGCTAATATAATAGTTTCTAAGGGTGATATTCTCGACATGAGAACAAGTCAAATTGTTCATGCATTTATTACAGGTAGAGAAATTAACTTAAATGGAAAGCAACAAATATTATATGATAGATTCAATAGAAAATATTCAAATTAAATATTTCCCACCTTACATGTAGTGTAAAGACCCCCTCTGACATTATACTTTGTTGTTATTCTTATTTTTTTTGTCTTGAGTATTTTTTTTAGGTCTTTAAATATTCTGTTAGTAACCTCTTCTTGATAAATTCCAACATTTTTAAAACTTACTAAATAATATTTTAACGATTTTAATTCAATTGCTAAACCTCCCTCAGGGTAATATTCTATCTTTAATCTTGCAACATCTGGTAAACCACTAAATGGACAGACAGCAATAAATTCTTTTGAAGTTATCTTTATATATTCTTTTTTATTATCAAATAAAAAAACATTGAGTTCTTCAACTTCAATTTTATCAACCGATTCAAATTTGATTTTTTTTCCTTCAGCTTCTTGACCTACATAGGGGTCTATTATATTACTTTTAAGCTTCATATTATATCCATTTATTTTTTTTAGCGGTGTAGTAACCTTGACTCCTTAACTTACTTGCAGGATTATCTAATTTTCCATATCCCCATTCATTTTTCTTTTGAGAACCGTTATAATCTGTCATAGTGTTATTTATGATTATTTCAATACATCCTAATTCCTTTGCTAACTTCCAAATTTTTGCTTTATCTAAATTCATAAGTGGTGTATGTATGTTTATGTTATAATCTAATCCAATAGAAATTGATTTTTTCATTGAATCTATAAATTCTTTTCTGCAATCGGGATAACCACTATAATCGGTTTCACACACACCCGTTACAATATTATCAATTTTTTTATTGTATGCAATGGAAGAAGCTAATGAGATAAATAAAATATTTCTTCCGGGTACAAATGAACTAGGTAACTTTTTATTATTTGGATGAATTGCATTTAAGTCCTGCGTTTTATTTATTAATGCTGAATTCTTGAATAAATTATTTATTGAGATTATTTCAAAATTAACATTAGCTATTAAAGCAGTTTTTTTTGCAAACTTTAATTCTAAGCTATGTCTCTGTCCATAATCGAATCCGACTGCCTCTACATAACTAAAATTTTCTAGCGCCCAATAAAGACAAGTTGTTGAGTCTTGACCTCCTGATAATAAAACAAGAGCTTTATTCATTTTCTTTTTATTACATCAAGAGCAAATTTACAGATATTTTTAGGGTCTAAACCGTATTTAGAGAGTAGATCAATTGGTTTTCCACTTTCACCGAACGAATCATTTACTCCTAAAACTTTAAATGGTATTGGATTATTTTCAATTAAGATTCTGGATATACTCTCACCAAGTCCACCTAAAATGTTATGTTCTTCACATGATATTGCACAACCTGTCTTTGAAATACTTCTCAGTATAGCTTCTTTGTCAATAGGTTTTATAGTGTGAATATTAATTATTTCAGCGGACACTCCTTTTTGATATAGAATTTTTTCTGCTTCCAATGCTTGCCAAACCATGTGCCCAGTAGCAAAAATTGTTACGTCGTTACCTTCTACAAATTTTTTTGCTTTACCAATAATAAAAGGTTCATTGTCCTCAGTAAAAATAGGCCATTTTGGTCTACCAAATCTTAAGTATACAGGTCCAATATGTTCAGCAATAGCTATTGTTGCATTTTTAGTTTGATTATAATCGCATGGATTTATCACTGTCATCCCAGGAAGCATTTTCATCATTCCAATATCTTCAAGAATTTGATGGGTTGCTCCATCTTCACCAAGTGTAAGGCCAGCATGTGATGCACAAATTTTTACATTTTTACCAGAATATGCTATTGACTGTCTTATCTGGTCGTAGACACGTCCGGTTGAGAAATTTGCGAAAGTTCCAGTGAATGGTATTTTTCCTCCAATAGTCAATCCTGCAGCTATGCCCATCATATTAGCTTCGGCAATTCCAACCTGAACAAACCTTTCAGGGAAATCTTCTTTAAACTTTCCCATTTTTAAAGAGCCTGTTAGATCGGCACATAGTGCAACAATATCTTTATTCTTTGATCCAACTTCATACAGACCATCTCCAAAGCCTGATCTTGTATCTTTTTTTTCAGTAAAATTATATTCTCTTCTTTCCATTTAATAGTCTCCTAAGGTTTCATCCAGTTGAGAAAGTGCTTTCTTTAATTGATCATCATCGGGTGCTATACCATGCCATTTATGAGAGTTTTCCATAAAATCTACACCTTTACCCATAATGGTTTTCATTATAACCACGACTGGTTTATTGTCTTTTAATCTTTTTTTAGCATCATCAAATGTTTTTAAAAGATTTTCAAAATTATGACCATCACATAAAAAAGTATTCCAACCAAAAGATTTAAATTTTTCTTCAAGATTCAGTAATGAATTTATTTTATCAACTGGACCGTCTATTTGTTGCCCATTATAATCAATAATTCCAATTAGATTATTGATTTTATTATGACTTGCAAACATTGCTGCTTCCCATATTTGTCCTTCCTGTAGTTCCCCATCACCCATCAAAACATAAACTAAACTCTTATCATTATTTAATTTTTTTGTTAAGGCGGATCCAATTGATACAGATAAGCCTTGACCTAGAGACCCTGACGCAATTCTGATTCCAGGTAGACCCTCATGAGTAGCAGGGTGACCTTGTAATCTCGAGTTTAATTCTCTAAAAGTATTTAATTCATTAATCTCGAAATAACCTGATCTTGATAAGACGCTATAAAATACTGGTGAAATGTGACCATTCGAGAGAAAAAAGATATCTTCATCCTTACCGTTCATGTCAAATTTCTCTTTTCTTTTCATAATATTAAAGAATAAAGAAACTAATAGGTCTGTACAGCCTAACGAACCTCCTGGATGTCCAGATTGAATATTATGAACCATTCTTAATATGTCTCTTCTAACTTGAGATGAAATTTTTTTTAAATCCTCAATACTCTTACTCACCTAATATCTGATTTGTGTGTTCTTTAGTTTTTACTTTCTCAATTATATCTGTTATTACTCTATTTTCATCAATCAAAAAGGTTTTTCTAGCTGTTCCCATATAAGTTTTACCATACATTTTCTTTTCAACCCAAGTTCCAAATAATTTATGAACACTCTTGTCTTCATCTGCTATCAGATCAAATGGTAGATTATTTTTCTCAATAAATTTTACATGAGATTTAGGTGAGTCAGTACTAATACCTACAATTACATAATTGTTATTTTTAAATTCTTGAAAATTATCTCTTAAATCACAAGCTTGTGCTGTACATCCTGAAGTGTTGTCTCTTGGGTAAAAGTAAAAGACAATCTTCTGATCTTTAAACTTATCTAAATTAAAACTATTTCCATTTTGATCAGTTGAATCAAAACTTGGAACTTTATCTCCTACACTTAATGACATTTTTTAAATATTTATATTATATATACTTTTATTTTCAGCATTGTCTAAAACAATTAACTCAAATTTACCTTTAAATGGTTTATTTAGGTTCTTTTTTTTAGAAATAATCATCTTATTTTTATTGTCGTACTCAAATAGAACCCACTCATTATTTATGTTGGCCTCATATGAATTAATACCTGACATTTTATCATCTATTTTAAAAGTAATTATATTTTGGTTTATAGTTATGGGTTGTATTTCTGGTTTGATTGTATCCTTTAAAATTTTATAATTTGATAAGCTATTAGTACTAAAAGATATTTCATTTTCATCCCACTTTCCTCCAATAAAAGAAATATCATCATCATTGATAGCATAAACATGAGTTTTGTTATGATCATTAGCAATTTTTGTTTTAAGAGTAACTACAATGTTATTTTTAATTGGGTGAGAATTTTTAAACTTATATGATTCATCTTTTAGAAATTCAAAATATAGAGTATCAAATAAAGACGATTTTGAAAAATTGATTGAAAAATCACTCTCTTCAATTTTATATTTTTTTCCAATAAAAACAGGATCTAAAAAATTAAGATCTATGTAACTATCATCTAAAATAATTTTAGTCGGATTATTTTTTCTCAAGTCAAATAGATAATACTTGAAATTTTCATCCTTAAATGAATAATTTATAGATCTTAAGTAGCTATTTTCTTTATATTCTATATTGTCTCGATTCTTTAGTTTTGATCTAATAACTAAAGTGTTATCTATGTTATAATATTCATTTTTGAAAAGGTTAAAGTTTTCAATTGTATTTTTACTGACTTCATTTGACTTAAGATAAAAAGTAAACGAATTACTATTTTCAAAAGAATCAAAAACTACAACTTTAATTTTTTTAGTTTCATTTTCACCTATTCTTATGACCCCATCATCCCTATCTTGGTGGAAGTTTAATTTGTTTCCATCATCCTGATATAATTTTACAAATTGCTCTCTATTTCTTTGAAATATATCATATTCGATGTATCTCTTTACGCTTTTTGTCTCAGCATAACTTAGTAAATTTATTTCATTTTCTATCCTTAAGGTATCGTCCACGTAAAGCATTATTTTTTTTATACCTACTTTGTTTTCAAAGCCGTCTAATTTATCGTATGCTAATAATGATATTCCAATTTCTCCTTTTGCCTGAACAAAATAATTTTTTTGCTGATTTATTGACTTAGATAAATCAATTTTTTTTAAACCAAATCCGTTATTAATTCTTGAGTCGATATTTAGAGTCTTTAAGGATATTTTATTTATAATAGGATTTCTATTATCCTTGATCTCTTTAAACCCATATCTAAGTGGATCGTAGACGTTGTCTAAGCTATCTCTTAATTCAAAGTGAAGATGAGGACCTCCTGAACTACCTGAGTTACCCGAATAACCAATTAAATCCCCTTTTTTATAAAAAAATCTACTTCCTGGGAAGATATTTACTTTAAATCGTTTATTTCTGTATTGATAATTTGTAGAATATTTGTCTAACTCACTATTAAATTTATTGAGATGAGCATATACTGTTTTTGTACCATTATTATGCTTTAGATAAATTGCTTTTCCATATCCTGTTCCTGAAATAAAAATTCTTTCAACAAATCCATCGTCTGCTGCATAAATTGGTTCATTGATTCTACCAAAAGTTTTAATATCTATTCCCATATGAAAATGACTGCCCCTCAGTTCACCTAAATTACCAGATAAATAGTTTTGATTGTTAGGGTTAACAGGGAATAAAATTTCTTGAGTTTTTACCTCTAGAAATATTAAATTAATTAATACTAATATTGAGAATTTTTTCATCGTTTATATATCCTTCTAGTATATCTTGGTTTGAAATTTTTCCTACTCCTTTTGGTGTTCCAGTAAAAATTATATCTCCTTTTTCCAGAGTAATTTTTTGAGAAATGTAGTGAATAAGATATTCTATATTAAAAATCATAAGCTTAGAGTTTCCCTCCTGTACTTTTACTTTATTTTTTAATAGAGAAAAATTAATATTATTTATTTCTTTAAATTTGTTAATATTCATAAGTTTAGAAATTGATGCTGAATTATCAAAACATTTTGCAAAAGACCAAGGAAGACCTTTTTTCTTATTCTTTTTTTGAATATCCCTCGCAGTAAAATCAACTCCAAGACCAATTTTTGATATGTATGATAGACTATTTTTCAATTCTATCATTTTACCTTCTTTTCCTATTTCAAAAATAATTTCAATTTCGTGATGTATATCATTAGAAAATTCTGGTAATGAGAAATCGGTTGATTTATTTAATGAGACAGTAGGTTTAAAAAAAATTATAGGTTCTTTAGGCTTTTCATTATTTAATTCCTCAATGTGTTCAACATAATTTCTACCTACACAGATAATTTTCATTTTATACTAATTTACCTAATGCACATGAATCTTTATCTATATCAATAATACATGTTCTTTTGATTGTTCCTACTAAATTTTTGTCAAATGGAACTTTAACTCTTATATAATTTTCTGTAAAACCATGTATATAATTTTCTTTTATTTTATCTTCAAATAGGACGCTATGTTCTTTATTAATATTTTTTTCATAAAAGTTCCTTCTTAATTTTTCCGAAAGTGATCTCAAAATTTTTGATCTTTCATTTTTTGTTTTTAAAGGAACGGTATCTCCAAACTTATTTGATCTTGTATTATCTCTTTGTGAATATGGAAATACATGTAAATAGTTCAATTTTGTACTTTTTATAAATTTTAATGTCTTCTCAAAATCTTTTTTTGTTTCACCTGGATGACCAACTATTACATCTGCACCTACACAAGAATTATTTATTTCTTTTCTTATTTTACTTATTTTTTCAAAATATAAATTTGAATCATACTTTCTTGACATTAATTTTAAAATTTTATCATTTCCTGATTGTAAAGGAATATGAAAATGGTTTACAAATTTTTTTGATTTACCAATAAGCTCAATGATATTATCATCTAGTAAGTTTGGTTCAATTGATGAAATTCTAATTCTAATCTTTTGTCTTATTTGTTCAATTTTCTTTAATAAATCAAAAAAACTTTCCTTCCTTTTACCATCTATTATTCCAAAATCACCAATGTTAATTCCACTAAGAACTATCTCTTTTGAACCGTTAAGTATCATTTCATCTAATTTTTTAATAACACTACTTGAATCTGTTGATCTACTTCTCCCTCTAGCTAGAGGTATAGTACAAAAGGAGCATCCAAAATTACATCCGTCTTGAACTTTTAAAAATGATCTAGTTCTATCCTCAAAAGAATAAGATAATTTAAAATCTTTGGTTTTCTTAATATTTTCAAACTGTACCTTATCACTTGAGCTAGAATAGTTTTTGAATTCAAACTTTTCCTTTATTCCTAAAACTTTATCTACACCCCTAATGCTAGATATCTCTTTAGGTTTTAATTGAGCGTAACAACCAACAATTGTTACTTTTGAATTTGGAGATATTTTATTAATTTTTTTTATTAAATCTTTACATTTTTTATCAGCGTTCTCTGTTACTGAACATGTATTTATAACTACTTGATCAGGATTATTTTTAAATGTAGTGGTTTTGTACCCCTTTTCCTTGAAAATTCTTGCGATTGTTGATGTTTCAGAAAAATTTAATTTACATCCAAATGTGTGAAAAGCTACTTTATTCATTACTAAAAATCTGCACCAACTTTAAATGAAACATTGTAGGTTTTTTTATTATTTCTAGAGAGCTCTGATGAGAATGATAAATTTTTAATAGTTACAAAATCAAAACCAATTCCATAACTATATAGGTATTTATTATTTAAGTTTGAATTATTTTGAGATAAATCGTATTTCCACACATAACCGGAATCAAAAAAAACTTTACCGTATATTTTAAATGGAATATTTTTTATTCTTCTAAAATAATTATCATTATTTCTACTAATTGTTGTTGAAAACATCTGTTTTTTAAACGTATTCTTAAAAATGATGTTTGAATGTCCGTGAATTAGATACTTTTCATATCCTCTTAAGTTATCAGTATACTCATATATGAAGTAAGGTTGATTTTTGCTACTAATCATTGAGGAAAGATTAAAAGAATAGTAATTGTTATTTTTTAGTTTAATGTAATTTGAGTAATAAATTCTGAATTTTAATTTATTTAATCTGCCCAATATACCTAAACCATCTTTTTCAACATTCACATTTAATCTAAAGCCTTCTAATGGATAATTTTTAAAATCTCGAAAATCTCTATCAAATTCATATGATAGACTTAAATAACCAAGGTCTGAATTAATAATTTCTGAAAAATAATTTGTGTTTAGAATAAATATTGAATCATTTAAATTTATATTATTATGTTTTAACTCAAAGAAATGATAATTATAAAATGATTCTCTGTGAGAGTATTCAACGGATGTTATTAAATGTTTTTTTAATGAATTTTCAGATTTGTAAAATAGAGGAATATAATTTTCTGTATTGAATTCCAGATGGTCATAATTTATATAATTAACATTGAACTTTAGTCCTCCTTTTTGTTTTTTAGATAGGTAGGGAATATAATATGATACGTAAAACTCTTTTATAAATCCTAATCTAAATGTCATTTCAAATTCATCAGATTTCCCTGTTAGATTATATTGTGTCAAACCTAAACCATAATTTATTCTATTTATATCATGATCAAAGTTTTGCCACCAGTCATTGAAATTTCTATCAGATAATTCAAATAAAATAGATGGAATCCAATAAAAGGATTCTATAAGATCTATATCTATATCAGCCTTTTGAGACTCCTTATTATTAGGTAATAACCTAATATTTATATTAACTTCATTAAATAGGTTTGTATTAATTATTTTTCTTTTATCCTCATTAATTATTGATAAAATTTTTTCTTTATCAAACTCTTGACCTTCCTTAAAACTAAGTTCTCTTGTTATAATATTTTTTTTCGTTTTTTTATTTCCATTAATATTAATCTTATTTATGATTACTTTTGAGATAGTATTATTTAAAACACTATCTTTAGTAGCACTAGACTCACTAAAAAAAATAGTTAAAATGAGAATTGGAGTAAGAAAATATTTTTTTGAGATCATTTTATCATGCAAATTTGCAAAGTTTTTTTAAAACATGTATACCAGAAAAATTTTAATATTACCTATTCTTTTTTATCAAAAATTCATATCTCCTTTTCTTCCAATATCTTGTAGATATAGCCCTACCTGTTCTCAATATTCAAAGGAAGCAATCATGAAGTATGGTTTTGCAAAGGGTTTTTTTATGTCAATTAAGAGAATACTTAAATGTCATCCTTGGGGAGGGCATGGACATGATCCAGTAAGGTAACTATAGATCATTTATATCTTCTAAATAATTCTTAGACAATATTGGCATTCTGTGCCATAGAGATGAGTCTAAACTGAATTCATCAAAGTGAAAAGATGGTGCAGCCCTTTCTCTTTTCCATTGACTTTTTCCATAATTTGAAAAGAATTTTTTTACACTTTCCTTAATTTCTTCCTTTTCTCCCTTGATTTGATTAATAATTTCCTTGGGTCCAAGTCTTTTTTTAACAGCTAGATATTCAATTTTAGATAATAAAATATATGGCATTAAATCTTCTTCATCTGTTTGATTATATTTTAGTGGTTGTAGCTCTGCTGAAGGTTTAAGATTTAAAACCAAATCAAGAATGTGATAGTTGTGATGTTCTGATAAGTACTTTAGTAATTTTTGAATAAATATTTTATCTAATCCAGCAATTGGGGAAATTGAACCACTTGAGTCTCCATCCATGGTGGAATAACCAACAGACAACTCACTTCTATTTGAGGTTGCTAAAAGTAAGAAGTTATTTGTATTAGCAATAAACCAGATGAAAGGAGATCTAACTCTAGCCTGAATATTTTGCAGTGATATATCATGTTTTTCCCAATTATATTCTACTCTTGTATTTTTACTAATTTTTGATACTATTGAATTAACTTCTTGATCAATGTTCCACTCAAAATGTTTACTGCCAATGAAATCAGATAGTTTTTTTGCTGATCTCATTGTTTCTTTTGAAGAGTTTTTTGTTTTCTGGTATACAGTTATAAAAATTTTATTCAGAATATTTTTAACGTTTTCATTTTCATTCATAGAAGATGAAAAATTTGATATTTTAAGTTTTTGAATAACTTCCTTAGATCCTACTTCATTAATATATCTTCTGACAGATTCATATACTAATATTGCAATTGTTGAAGAGTCTAAACCCCCACTAAGAGATAGAGCAAAACCATTCAGTCCTGATTTTTTTAGATAATCAATCAATGCTATAGAAAACGCCGATATGAATTCCTCGTTTGAATTGAGTTTATTATAAATGTATTTATTTATATCATTTTTTAGATTAACAATAAAGACATTTAGATTATAATTTTTGAAAGAAAATCTTTTTGTAATGTTAAGCAATCTTCCTTTTTGAGCTAGAATTGTATCTCCCTCAAATATAAATTTCCCAGACTCATTACCGAGTAAATTTGTAGAGATATATGTACAATCAAATTTTTTAGAGCTTTCCAAAACTTGATTTTTTCTAAATTCGAATTTACCAAATGCATAATGACTAGCTATTGGATTAATTATTAATAAATTTTTTTTTGTTCTAATATATTTTGCAGGTCTCTCACTATCCCAGGAATCTCTACATATCTCAAAACCTAATGTTAGAGAATCACTGAATTCATATTGAATAGTGCCAATTGGAACTTTTTTCTTATCAAAAATATGTTCTTTGATTTCTCCTAGTCTCCATGGCTCAAACCATCTTTTTTCATAATGAATACCATCATTTGGTAAGTTGCTTTTTATAAAGCATCCTTTTATTTCTTTATTTTTTATAATGGATACTGCATTATATAGTTTTCCACTATACTTTAGAGGGTGACCAATTAATACAGTCATTCCGTCACATAACTTCACAATCTTTTTTAGATATTTTTCCGATTTTTTAATAAACCAACTATTAAAAAAGAGATCTTGACAAGAGTAACCTGTGATACTTAACTCAGGAAAACATAATATCTTGACATTTTTCTTCCTGGCATCATTTATACTATTTCTTATGTTAGAAAAGTTTTTTTCCCAAGCTAGCGGTGTTTGATTTAGATTTGAACTTGCAATTTTTAAATTCATTAACCTAACTGTAATTTTTCACATGCAATTCTAGAGGCGTCTTTTTCTGCGTTCTTTTTACTTTTACCATATCCAGTTGATACATTTTTTCCATCTATCTTGAGAATTGATTTAAATTCACTAAGTCTACTTGACTTGGATGTTTTTTCAACAATGAAGTTGATTGATATTTTTTCTTTTTGAGCCCACTCTAATATTTTACTTTTAAAATTATGAGTTTGAGTTGTAAGTTTCTCCAAATCAAAATAAGGTAAAATGATATTTTTTATTACATTTTTTTCACAAAAGTCAAACCCCTTTTCAAGATAACAAGCACCTATTAGAGCTTCAAGTGCATCTCCATATATCGAGTCGTACGATTTTGATTTAAACCTTTTTACATTAATCAATTTTTTTAAACCCATCTTTCTTCCAACATCATTTAGTGAGTCTCTGCTTACTATTTTTGATCTAATTTTTGTTAAAAATCCTTCATCTTTAAATGGATACAACTTAAAAAGATGTTTAGCTACAATTAATCCAAGTATAGCATCACCTAAAAACTCAAGTCTTTCGTTTGATTCGTCAGATTTTATTGACTTGTGTAATAATGCTAATTTGAATAATTCAGGTTTTTTTGTTTTATATCCTAGAATAAATTGAATAGCACGGATTAGTTCCTTATTTTCTTTTGATTCAAAAAAAATCATTTATTAATTATACTTTTTAAATACTAATGAAGTATTATGACCTCCAAACCCAAATGTATTTGACATTGCAATATTAACATCTCTTGATTGGTATTTATTAAGTGTTAAATTTAATTTTGGATTTATTTCCTCATCATAGTTGAAATGATTAATGGTTGGAGGTATAAAACTATCATTAATTGATATTAAAGCAGCTATTGATTCAATCGCACCCGCTGCTCCCAATAGATGACCCGTCATAGATTTAGTAGAACATATATTTATTCTTTCTGCATGATTTCCAAATATCTTTTCAATAGCCTTTATTTCGCTTTTATCACCAAGTGGTGTTGATGTACCATGAACATTTATATGGTCAATGTCTTCTATTTTAATTTGAGCACTTTTCAAAGCATTTTCCATTACTAACCTGGCTCCCTCACCTTCAGGATGTGGAGCTGTAATGTGATGAGCATCACATGACATCCCAAAACCGATAACTTCTCCATAAATTTTTGCATCTCTATTTCTTGCATGATTATATTCTTCAAGGATGAGAGCGCCTCCACCTTCTCCCAAAACAAAACCGTCTCGATCTCTATCAAAGGGTCTAGAAGCAGTTTCTGGAGAATCATTTCTTTCAGATAAAGCCTTAAGAGCGTTAAATCCACCAACTCCAGTTTCATTTACTGCTGATTCAGACCCACCTGTAATAATAATATCTGATGTATCAGAAAGTATATAGTTATAGGCATCAATTATTGCATTAGATCCAGATGCACAAGCTGATACAGTAGCAAAGTTTGGACCTCTAAAATCGTACTTAATTGCTATTATTCCTGGACAAATATCAGGAATAAGCTTAGGTATAAAAAAAGGATTAAATCGTGGATTTTTATCATTTTCAGCAAAATTTATTAACTCATTTTGGAAAGTTTCAATTCCACCAACTCCAGACCCCCAAATTACACCAACTCTATTTTTATTGATTTTATCTAAGTTTATTTCTGAATGGATTATTGCTTCTTCAGCAGCAATCATACCAAACTGAGAAAAAATATCCATTTTTCTTGATTCTTTTCTGTCAAAATAATCAAGGGGATCGTAAGACTTTACTTCACAAGCAAATTTTGTCTTGAACTTGGTAGTGTCAAAGGATTTTATTTCTTCGCATCCGCTAAGGCCATTTTTTAAAGCACTGGTGTATTCAATAAGATTGTTACCAATAGGGGTTATAGCCCCCATTCCCGTTATTACGACTCTTTTTTTACCCATGCTTGGGACAGTACTATTTAACGTTATCTTTTAAGTAAGAGATTGCATCACCTACAGTACCAATTTTTTCAGCATCTTCATCTGGTATAGATACATTAAATTCTTTCTCAAATTCCATAATTAACTCAACAGTATCTAATGAATCAGCACCCAAATCATTTGTAAAACTAGCAGATTCTGTTATTTCTGATTCTTCTATACCTAACTTGTCAATTATTATTTCTTTAATTTTATTTTCAAGATTTTCCATAGAGTTTAAATTTAATTCAATGCAAAATTAATGATTTTTTCTGTTCTTAAGCTATTTTAGTTATATAGTTTTAATAAAGTAAAAGTTTGAAAATGAGATTGATAAGGTGTTAATTAATAAGAATAAAGATTTTTCAGAAGAATCAGTTAATTTCGATGTTATAGGTCTTGTAACAACGGATAAGGAATATAAGATAGCTTGGCACTTAAATAAACTTTTTGATATAAATTTAATTAAGAAAAGCGACGAAATTATCAATTTGGTTGATGGATCAAAAATTATGATTTCGTATTTAGAATTTAAATTTGAAAGAAAACATATTAAGTTAATTTCAAATAGATTAAAAAAATCAAATAGAACTTATCTCGTTTCAGCGTTATCCAATTTTGACTATTTTATGTTATTTTCAAAAAGATTCTTTGAATTTAAAGATTATGATATAATTGATAGACTTAAATCGAATAATACATTTCAATTTGCTAATTTTGTAGATGTATCTAAAATTAAAGATAGGTATTACCTAAGCTTATGAGTAAAATAAAAATTAATAGAACAAAAATTATAGCAACTATAGGTCCTGCATCATCTGATTATAATATACTTAAAGAAATGATATCAAAGGGTGTTGATGTTGTCAGATTAAATTTTTCACACGGTAATCATAAGGACCATCTTCAAACAATAAAAAATGTTAGAAATATAAGCGATGAGTTTAAAGTTCCTATAACAATACTTCAAGACCTTCAGGGTCCTAAAATTAGGGTAGGAGAATTAAAAGATGATAATTTTTTTATTGAAGATAACTCAATATTAAAGTTAACATCAAAAAATATCAAAGGTGACAAACAAATGATTTCTATTGATAACGATGTTATTGAAGATATTAAAGAAGGCGAAAGAATATTAATTGATGATGGAAAATTAGAGCTAAAAGCAGTCGAAATAAATAAAAATAATATTGTTGCCAAAGTTTTAAGAGGTGGTTATATATACCCAAGGAAAGGGGTTAATTTACCAGATAGCGACATTAAACTTTCTTCTATTACTGATAAAGATATTAAAGATCTTAAGTTTGGTTTAGAAAATGATGTAGACTGGGTCGCTTTATCATTTGTTAGATCTGAACAGGATATTTTAGAACTCAAAGACTTAATTAAAAAAGAAGGATCAAGAACTAAGATTATTGCAAAAATTGAAAAACCTCAAGCAATTAAAAATATTAATAATATAATAGATGTTTCGGATGGTCTTATGGTTGCAAGGGGTGATTTGGGAGTTGAAATGCCTATGGAAACAGTACCAGTTCATCAAAAGAGGATTGTAAATAGATGTAATTTATCATGTAAACCTGTAATTATTGCTACTCAAATGCTAGAGAGTATGATTAGTTCAAAAACACCAACTAGAGCAGAGTCAAATGATGTTGCAAATGCTGTTCTTGATGGTGCTGATGCTGTTATGTTATCAGCAGAGTCTGCTACAGGAGAATATCCCATACTTGCTGTTCAAAGTATGGAAAAGATAATAAGTTCAATAGAAAAAACTAGTAGTGAAATTTATTTCAAATTTGAAAAAAGAAAAAAATTAAAAGATATGTTAAGTGAAAGCTTAATCAATGTTGCATGTAGATTAAGTGATCAAATTTCTGCTAAAGCATTGGTAGCAATGACAAAAAGTGGTTACTCTGCATTTAGAGTTTCTGGAAGTAGGCCAAAAGCCAAAATTTATATTGTAACTAATGATAAAAAAATTGGAAATGAATTAAACTTGTTATGGGGTATAAGAGCTATTTATTACGATAAAACTGAAAATATTGATAGTACTTTTGAAAATATTGAAAAAATTTTGGTTAGTGAAGGGCACTTATCTAAAAATGACAAGTATATAATTACTTCCTCAATGCCAACACATTGGAAGGGCCATACAAATATGATGAAAATAAATGTTGTAGATTTATAAACTCAGCTCTAAGTTGTCATAGGCTAGCTCTATATTTTTTGGGAGTTTTTTATTTACCTCATCGTGAAGACCTAAATTGTGAGAGATATGAGTTAAGTAAACCTTTCCTACGTCAATATTACTAACTAAATTCAACATTTCTTTTAAATTAAGATGAGACAAATGCTCTTTTATTTGAAGACAATTGATCACTAATATTTTAGATCCATTTATTTTTTTTAGTTCATGCTTATTAATAGTTTTTGCATCAGTTATATACGTCAGATCTTTAATTCTATAACCAAGAATGTTTAATTTATAGTGTTTAACCTTAATTGGTATCACTTTTACGTTTTCAATATAAAAGTTTTTTTCTACAGTATTTAATTCAATATCTGGAAGACCAGGATACTTCAAATCAGAAAATATATATGAATAATCTTTTCTTAATTGATTTACAAGTTCTCTATTTCCAAAGGCTTTAATTTCTTTTTTTTGAATAAAATTAAAAGATCTTAACTCGTCTATTCCAGATACATGATCACGATGAGCATGGGTATAAAGAACATAATCAATTCGGTTAATGTTATTTTTTAATGATTGTTGCCTTAGATCCGGTCCAGTATCAATTAAGATATTCTTTTTTGATATCTGCAAAATTGCAGATGATCTTAGTCTTTTATCTTCCTTTTTTTTTGATTTGCACACCAAACATTCACATCCAATAACGGGAATTCCTTGTGATGTTCCGGTTCCAAGGAATTTAATTTTCAATTTTTTTAATTAATTTAATTTGGTCATTAGTACACTTTTTTTCTTGGATATTAATTTTATTAATTATTTCAATTAGTGAGTTTATTTTTCCTTCAATCGTAAAATATTTATTGATAATTACAATTTTATTTTTATTGATAATACAATATCCTGATTTAAAATTCCCTTTTTCAAATCTTACTTTATAGTCTTGAGAAATAAGTATTGATTCTAACTTATTTTGAAATTGTTTTGTTAATTTGATCTCCATCTTAATGATTAAATGAATATAAATAAAAAAAAATTAATAGTAATTGTTGGACCTACTGCAAGTGGTAAAACAGAGGCATCAATTATGATTTCAAAAATATTTAATTGTGATATAATATCTGCAGATTCAAGGCAATTTTATAAAGAAATGACAATAGGTACTGCAAAACCAACAAAAAAAGAACTCAATGAAGCTAATCATCATTTCATAAATAATATCTCGGTTGAAGATAAATATTCTTCTGGAATTTTTTCTAGAGAAGCCAATTCGTTTCTAAGTAATTATTTTTTAGAAAATGATTATGCTATTCTAGTTGGGGGATCAGGTTTATTTGTAGATTCTGTCATTTATGGTTTAGATGATATGCCAAAAGTGCCAGAATCATTTAGAAATGATTTAAATGAATTATTCAAAAAAGAGGGTATTGAATATTTATTAGAAAAACTTAAAACTTCAGATCCAGAATATTTTGAAATAGTTGACAAAAAAAATCACAGGAGACTGATAAGAGCACTTGAGATTATTCAGTATACAAAAAAACCTTACTCCTCTTATTTAACAAATAAGAAAAAAAATATGAATAATTATTCATTAAGGTTGTATGGTTTATGTCCATCAAAAGTTGAATTAAAATCAAGAATAAATGTAAGAGTTGATAAAATGGTTGAAATGGGATTATTTAAAGAGGTAGAGAACTTGAAAAAATATCAAGAATTAAATCCACTTAGAAGCGTAGGTTACTCAGAAATATTCTCTTATTTAAAAGGAAAAATAAGTAAAAAAGAGGCTATTGACCTAATTAAAATAAATACATGGAGATATTCTAAAAGACAAATAACATGGTTTAAAAGAAATAAAGATATTCAATGGTATAGAAGCAGTACTGAATTGTTAAAAGATATTAAAAATTAGTACTTAGAAATTATATCTGAAATTTTACTTAGAGATAAATTGACCTTCTTTTTTGTTGATATGGCATTATTTAAATCTATCAGAGTAGGTTCTTGATTAATTATTCCAACCATTTTATTTGTTAATCCAGAAGTAATAGCATTAATTGATTCATATCCTAGTGTAGATGCAAGTATCCTATCTGATGGAGATGGTATACCTCCCCTTTGAATGTGACCTAAAATTGAAACTCTCACATTACTGTTATCAATTTTTTTATTTATTTCATTAGATAATTCATTTAGGGAGCCAAATTTACAACCCTCAGCATAAACTATTATTAATGATTTCTTCATAATATTTAACTCTTGAATCTTTTTTATAACTTCTTCCATTGAATTTTTATTTTCTGGAATTAGTATTAACTCTGCACCAGAAGCAACTCCTGCCTCTAATGCTAAATTTCCTGACTCTCTTCCCATGACTTCAACAATAAATATTCTTTCATGAGATGAAGCGGTATCTCTAATCTTATCAATTGAATTTACTACTGTTTCCCTAGCTGTAGCAAATCCAATTGAATGGTCAGTACCGAAAATATCATTATCAATTGTACAGGGAATACCAATTATATTAAAATTAAATTCTTTATTGAAGACATTAGCACCTGTTAGCGACCCATCACCACCAAGAACAATTAATCCGTCAATGTTATTTTTTTGAAGATTATTGTAAGCCTTTTCCCTTCCTTTCTTGGTTCTAAATTCATCAGATCTTGCACTTTTTAATATAGTCCCTCCAATATGAATTGTGTTTCCTACATCTGAAGGAGATAGAATTTTAAATTCGTTATTGATTAATCCATTGTAGCCATATTGAATACCATGAACACTTATTTTTTTATGATTTGCTGAACGAACAATAGCCCTTATGCAGGCATTCATTCCAGGTGAATCTCCACCTGAGGTAAGTACTGCTAAATTTTTCATTTTCATAAAATTAACTAATAAACATTATTTAATGTATATTTTTGAATTAAATACAAATAGTGAAAAAAATTCTTCTTGTTTCTTATTATTGGGATCAAAAAAATTCTATTGGAAGACAGAGATGGTATAATTTAGTAAATGAATTAATTAAAGAAAAAGTAAAGGTTTATGTCTTTACTGCCTCAAATAAGAATGAAGTCGTTGAGAAAGGTCAGTTAGTAATAATTAGAAAAAAAATATTTGATATTAATACGATTTTTTCAAATTTATTTTCCTCAAAATATAGCCGTGGTGTTATTGACTCATCTGAAAGTTTATTAAATAAATTTTTTTCATGGATAAGAGTAAATTTGTTTTTTCCAGATTCAAGGATTTTTTGGTCCCTTTCATCGCATAGTTTTCTTGTAAATTTTATTAGAGAGAGGAATATAAGCACTATAATAACCTCTTCTCCTCCTCACAGCATGCATTGTGTAGGAAAAAAGTTAAAAGATAGTTTAGATATAAAATGGATATCTGATTTTAGAGACCCATATACAAATTGGGATATTTTTTTGAATATGAAACCATCTTTTTTCGCCAAAAAAATTCATAAAAAAATAGAAAAAAATTTTCTTAATAACTCTGACAAAGTATTAGTTACAAGTTCTGCCTTACGTGATGAGTATCTAAAAAATATAGATAAAAATAAAATTATTTTTCTTCGAAACGGTTCAAGTCTGACTACAAAAAGATCTATCACAAATGAAAAGTTTATAATTTCCTATTTTGGTCTTATCAATAAGTTTAGAGATCCAATAATTTTTTTAAACACACTTGACGAATTATTATCAGAGAACGATAAAATGTCAAGTAAGCTAGAACTTCGATTATATGGTCATATACAGGATTCTACAATCAATTACATAGAAAATTATTTAATAAATAAAAAAAATATTAAGATTTTTGGAAACATTGACGTAGAAAAAGTGAATGAAAAAATATTTGAATCATCTATACTACTTCTTCTACTCAATAATACTAAAATCCAAAATACAATACCATACAAGATTTACGATTATTTAGTATCCGAAAAACAAATTATTACTTTAGGAGATTATGTCAATGTGGATGTTGAGAACTTATTAAAAAAGTATAAAAGAAGAAATAGAGTAGCCTATAATGACAAGGAATCAATAAGGAATTACATCACTCAAAGTTTTCATGATTTCAATAATAATAATCTTAAAAATATATCTTTAGATTACTCTGAAATAAAGTTTTCTAAACTAAAAGATATACTTTTTGAAATCATTTAGTTTAATCTACTTTTAATTAACTTATTAAGTTCTGGAGATATTTTTAGGGCATAAACTGAAATAACAAAAATGAAAGATGATATTATTGTTTTAATTAATATGTCAACTATAATAATATCATTATCTGGTATTGACAAAACAGCAAAATAAACAAACACTCCCAATAAAATACTTTTGATAGAATTTATAGAAAAAGGAGTTATTTTCATCTTTATCTTAATGAAACTATATTTGATTAGATTAAAAAATACCAACGAAATTAGTGAAGCATACGCTGCGCCTATCATTCCATAATCAGGTATTAAAAAAATATTTAGTGTTATAGTTAAAATAGCTAATGCTATAATAGTTATAACTGTAAATTTGTAGTATTTTGAGAGAGAGATCAATTCAGAGTTATAACTGAATGCCATTATTACAAGTCTGGATAAGCCCACGATGTAGACGACATCTTTTCCAGCTGAAAACTCCTCTGAGTTTGGAATTAGATTAAAAATATTATCAATATTTAAAATTAAAATAACATAAAACAAAACTCCAATAAGCATTTGGTGAATACTTACATCTTTATAATTTTTTTCAATCTTAGAAAAATTTTTCTTTTTAATATTTTCAGAAATGAATGGAATTGATATCTGAGATATTGCTCTTCTTGGTATCTCAATTATCATTCCAATGTAGAATGCTGTAGTATATATTCCTGTATCTGATAGTCCTAAAAAACTTGTAACCATAATAACATCAATATTTAGAACTATTATATTAGAAAATGAACCTATAAAAGCATAAGAACTAAAATTAAAAATTTCTTTTAATTTGTATTTTATTCTATCAAAACTCAAATTAATTTCAATTTTATCTTTTCTATTAGCATATGCTAATAGTATAAAAAGACCAAAAGCATAGATAACTGCTTGGTAATTTATGAATTCGTCAAAACTTATAAGTGATAAAGAAAAAAGAACTAAAGTTAAAGCAGTAAGTATTCTATTTGAAACCCCGTTAACTACATTTGTTACGACCGTATCGTATCTAGCTCTGAGAAATGACTCAAATAAAGTGCTTATGCTCAGACAAAAAAGAATTAATAGAAAAACATCAAAGTAATTAAATAATATTCTTGATTTTTCAGTAAATAAACCTCTAATATCTTCATAAAATAAATTTAAAAAAGCAAATACTACGCAATAACTCAAAAGGATTACTGTCAATTCATATATAAAAAATTGATTTTTTTGACTTTTGTCATCTACGAAATTGGGATAAAACTTTACATATGATGCATTTACTCCAAATGTTGTAATAGGTATCAAAAGTGTAGCCGCACTAATTAATTGTCTTACAATTCCAATTTGTTCAGTACTAAGAAATTGAGGGAATAGAATTATGGAGTTTACGAAGCCTAGTACAACTCCTATGTAAATTACTATTGAAGACCAAAAACTTTGTCTAACTATTATGTTCATCTAATTTTTAGATTTTAGATATTAAAGCAAATCTTTTCTTTAATCCTTCTATATCTAAAGTTTTTTATAAAATTAGCTAATTTATCATTGACAATTTTCTTTTCATTAGTCACAAGACAATAGAAATAAGAAAAAATAGATTTAAAAAATGGCATTAATGAACTCTCTTTTAATGAAAATTTAATAGAACCAACCAGAGCTAAAAAAATATCGTATCCAAGAAGATACATTACCTTTCCTTGATTAAAATATTTCTTTTTGATATATCTATCTCCTGTTTTCCTTATTTGTTTTGTTATAATATTTTTGAATACTTTAATTTCATATCTAGAATATTTTAATTGCATTTCATCAAGAGTATCCCATCCAATAGACTCTTTTAATCCATTTATTTCTTTAAAAGCCTCTTTACTATAAAATTTTATTCCGCCCCTTACATGGTCTTTATCATACATATTTTCTATTAACCATTTTTCATTTACCATTGATGCTATTACACCCGAGGCCAATCCAAGTTTATTATTGATTTTAAATTCATTAATAAGAATTTCAAAATAATTTTTTGGCAATATGAGATCTCCGTCAAACTTACCAATAAAATCGTATTTTAGTTTATTCTTTGAAAGACCATAATTAAAGGCTTTTATTATTTTTTTACCTGGCAGCGGTTTTGGTAAGGAATTTTTTAGATCATAGCTTTTAACATTTTTATATTTTTTTGATAAAAAATTAATTTTTTCCAATGTTTTATCTGTTGATCCATCATTTACAAGAATTATGTTTGATACTTTATATGTTTGATGCAGAATAGAATCAATACATTTTTCTATATTGTTTTCTTCGTTAAAAACTGGAATGATTATGAGAATTTTCATACTAGAATAACCAAAGACGAATTGCTAAAAAAAATATAATAGCACATAAAATATATCTCATATATGTCTCTGACTTATTGAATGACCATCTGCTGGTTAACCATCCACCCAATGAACTTCCAATAGCTAAATTTATACCATACATAAGATTAATTTTACTTTCTAAAATAAAAATAAATAAGGCAAATAGAGTAAAAAAAAGTGCAACGAAAACCTTTATACTATTAGCTTTTATAATACTAAATCCGTTAATACCACAAAGTACTAGTATCATTAAGAATCCAACTCCTGCATGAATAAAACCTCCGTAAAGGCCAATGAAAAAAAACAATAAAATAGACAGTTTTTGTTTTTTTATAGAGGTAATAGTTTCGTCAACTTTTTTATTCTTTTTAAAAAAAATATTAATCATTACTAATATCATGATAATTGATAATATTTTTTTAAAAAATTCCTCTGGTACTTCAACAGCTATTTTTGCTCCTATTATTGATCCAAGTATTGCAGAAAATGCTAACCAAATAGATAATTTATAATCAAATAAGCCTTTAGATTTATATCCATAAACTGCGAAAAACTGTGCAAAAATTAATTGGATCCTATTAGTACCATTTGCTACAGTTGGCGGTAACCCCATAAAAATTAAAATTGGTAAGGTTAGAAGTGATCCACCACCTGCAACTGTATTAATTGCTCCAGAGAAAAAACCAGCAAGAAATAGTATAAAATATTCGTAACCCTCAAATATCATTTACAATAGAATTATCTGTACATTCATTTAATAATTTTGAGTTAGTTTTTCGTTTTGTTGGATTAATATAGTTTGGATTGATATCATTAAGCGGTTTGAGAATAAATTTTCTCTCATGAAGGTGCTTGTGTGGTATTTGTAAATCTTTTTGATTGATTATGTCATTGTTATAATAAAGAATATCAATATCTATATTTCTCTCTCCCCATTTTTTATTTTTTACTCTACCCATATTTTTTTCGATCTTTTTACATGCTAATAATAATGATTCAGCATTTAATAATGTCTCAACATATATTACCATATTTAGAAAAAACTCTTGCTCTTTATAGCCCCAAGGTTCAGTTTCATAAATCTTTGATGAATTATGAATTTTGCCAATAACTTTTTCTATTTCAATTTGAGACTTTGACAAATTATGGAGTCTATCGCCAATATTAGATCCAATTGAAAGATAAGAAAAATTAGTTTCCGATTTTTTGTCTGTCCCATATTCTTTCGTGGACATAATAAATAATTATTTTTGTAAATACTTCAGCTATTGCAACTTTGCTACCGGTAAATGCCGAACCTGTAAAAAACCAGGCTATTAAAAAAGTGTCCATTGTGCCAATGAACCTGTAGGTAATAGCTTTGTATAAACTTCTTCTTTTAGAATGATGAAAATCATCAGTTTGTTTTTTCCAACCAATTCTCCACGCTCTTTCGTGTAAGAAATAAATTATTAATTTGGTTACAACCTCGAGACCACCAACTTTTAAACCAGTAATAACATCACCGGAAAACCACCACGTCAGTAGGGCTGTATCCAAGGACGCAAAAACTCTCCAAGTAAATGTTTTAAAAAAACTTCTTTTGAACGTAGCCTTTAATTCCATATTTATTGGCTAATATTTGATTTTAAATTAAAATTTTCAAGATTTTCAGCAACTTTTTGAGCAAATTTTCCTCCAAGTGCTCCGTCAACTATTCTATGATCGTAAGTGTGTGATAAAAATAGTCTATTTCTTACTTGAATTTCATCGCCTTTTTCTGTCTCGACTACTGCTGGAACTTTTTTAATTGTTCCAATAGCAAGAATGCCAACTTGAGGCTGAACAATTATTGGTGTACCCATAACATTACCAAATGAACCAACATTTGATATGGTATATGTCCCATCCTCAAGGTCAATAGGTTTTAACTTATTATTTCTGGCTCGGGTAATTAAATCGTTAGAGTGTTTGATTAAATCTATGAAATTTAGTTTATCAACATCTTTCAGAACAGGCACAATCAAATTATCGTCACCTAATGCAACAGCTACACCAATATTTATATAATTTTTTTTAATTATTTTATTATTTATAAATGATATATTCATCATTGGAAATTCTTTAAGAGCATCTGCAACGCATTTTATAAATATTGGATTAAAAGTGATTGGAACTTTATTTTCTTTTAAAAAATTTTCTTTTATATCGTTACGTGTTTTATAAATATTTGTAATATCCGCCTCTACAAAAGAAGTGACATGAGGAGCTATTTTTTTCGACTCTACCATCCTTGAGGCAATAATTTTTCTAACTCTATCTGGTTCTATAAGTTCTTCTCCCTCTTTTAATTCTATCTCTAAATCATTATTTTCAGAAGTCTCAATTTTAGGTTCATAAACTAAATTTTTATCTTCGATAAACTTTAGAAGGTCATATTTGGTAACTCTGTCATTCTCACCTGTTCCATTGATTTCATCAAGTGTATCCAAACTGATGTTTTCTCTAGTTGCTATGTTCAGAACTAAAGGTGAATAAAATCTATTTGATTCGCTCTTTATTTTCTTTGTTGATGCATCTGGTTTTTGGTATGTAATTTCCTTTACTTCTTCAAAATTTTTTTCAATCTCATCTATAAAGTCTAATCCGTCATCAGATGTATTTTCCTCATCAGAATCTATAATTGCTATTGGACTTCCAACTTTAACTACTTCACCTTCCTCAGCTAAAATTTTTTTTAATATTCCTGAACATGTAGATGGTATTTCAGTGTCTACCTTATCAGTAGCAACTTCTAATACAGATTCATCTTCATTAATCTTATCTCCTTCTTTCTTTAGCCATTTAAGAACGGTTCCCTCCATAATACTTTCACCCATTTTTGGCATCAACATTTCGATTTTACTCATATTTTAAAGGGAGTTTGTATTTAAAAATTATAATTTAACTTTGTCATAAACGTTAACAAAAACATGACCCCAAGATACATATTTTTTTCGTTTATTATTCTCTTTTTTTCATGTCAAGATAAGTGTAACGAATACACAACATACGTAAATTCAACACCAGTATATTCAAATATGGAATCTTTAAGGGACTCTATTTATTATGATGATATAAGAGATATTAACTCACCAGGTAAATTAAATTATAAGTCAGGCTATCTATTTATAAGTGAAACTGGTAAAGGCATCCACGTTATTGACAATAGAGTAGTAAGTAATCCAAAAAAACTTGGTTTTATTAATATTCCTGGAAATTATGATATAGCTACTAAAGATGATTATCTGTACGCAGATAGTTATATAGACTTGGTGATTTTTGATATTTCTGATATAAACTCTATTAAGGAAGTTAACAGAATCAAGGGATCATTTCAAAACTATTACGAGAACAGAATGCTTTTTTCTGAAAATCTAGGAATAGTAACTGGGTATAATGAAGAGGTTATAGAAGAATTTATTGAAAGTAAAGATTGTGAGCTAGTATTTTAAGTATGAAGATTAAGAGTTTATTGATTTATTTAGTTTTTTTATTATCATGCGATAGTTCATCAGACTTCTCATTTGGCGGAAATGTTTCCGGTGATGTTCAGATGAGCGGTGAGTCTTCGGGTACAGGAATTGGTGGTTCAATGGCTAGATTTACAATTAAAGGTGATTATTTATATACAGTAGATTCATATGACTTAAAAACTTTCGATATAAAGGACAAGGTAAATCCAAAGATAACTTCAGAAGTTAGTTTAGGGTGGGGTATAGAGACAATTTTTCCTTATGGAGAAAATCTATTTATTGGAGCTCAAAGTGGAATGCATATATATGGTTTAGAGAATAAAGAGGAACCTAAATATATATCATCTTATGAGCACGTAACAAGCTGTGATCCAGTAGTAGTACAGGATAATTATGCTTACGTTACTTTAAGAGGTGGAAGCGAATGTATGGGTTTCAATAATCAGCTTGATATAGTAGATATTTCTAATCTTAATAATCCAAGGCTATTTAAGACATATGAAATGATTAACCCACACGGTCTTGGTGTTGATGGAAACTGCTTATTTATATCAGAAGGTGAATATGGTATAAAAATGTATGATAAAACAGACTTGGATGATTTGAGGTTAATAAAACACTTTGATGATATTGGATCTCTTGATGTCATTCCATTTCAGGGAGTATTAATGGTTATAGGATCAGATGGTTTTCATCAATATAATTATGATTGTGAAAATGCAGAGATGTTATACATTAGTACTATACCTATAGAAAGAATGTGATGAAAGGTATTTTTTTTTTAATATTTATTCCTTTTCTAGCTTTATCACAAAACAATGATGTATTAAAAATTAGAGGGACAAAACCAATAGAGTTATTAAATAGTGATGAATTATTTTTTCCAGGAAAATATTACGGAAAACTTTTAGAATATTCTACAGATGATATAAGTAATAATATCCAAGGTGGAATTTTATTTTATCTTAAAAAGAATAATGATACAATCAGAATTTCATCAAATCAGAATTATAAGTTAAAATTAAATTATTCTTCTCCAAAGTATTTTAAGGTATTGAATAATAAATCATGGAATCAATTTGAGTTAGGTCTTAATTTTGGTGATTATACGGCTTATGGTAATGTTTATATAGCTAAAGGAATTAACAATAAAAAAGTTTTAAACTCGGGCATTGGAACTGGTATTTTAACAATTGATAGAATTAATTTCATTCCTATTTTCATAAATAGCTCTTATGATATTTTTCCTTCTAATTCATTAGAAGTATCTAGATATAAATTTTTTACATATAATAATATCGGTTATTCTTTCGCTGAAGATTTTAGAAATGATTACATATCTGTTGAAGGTGGTCTTTATTGGAGTATCGGTTTAGGAATCAAGAAATC
This sequence comes from uncultured Marinoscillum sp., assembly GCA_902523065.1. Lineage (GTDB taxonomy): Bacteria > Bacteroidota > Bacteroidia > Cytophagales > MED-G16 > MED-G16. The sequence goes on along the minus strand of CABYXZ010000001.1, from coordinate 63,582 downwards.
TTTGAGAAGAACTAATATCTCATTAAAGGGAGGCTATCTATTACAAAAATATAAATCAGAACATAATTTATGGTGGTGGGATATGATCTTCTTTGATCCAAATCAAAACGTTTCGGATAACATAACTAGAAGGGAAGGATACTACAACAGATTTATCTTATCCTTTTCTGTAACCTTCTAAATTAATTCTCAAAAAATTTAATAAATTAATCGTTGATAGTATAATATTAATATCTCTCCTCTCTGTAAGATTTAATTTTTTGCTCACTGTTTTATTTTTGTCACTATATCCAATCCAAACCGTGCCTACAGGTTTTTCTTTGGTTCCACCTGACGGACCAGCAATACCGCTAGTAGAAATACCAATATCTGATTTAAATTTTTTTCTTATTTGATATGCCATCTTTTCTACAACTTCTTCACTAACAGCTCCATATCTTTCGATTAACTTTCTGCTTATGCCCAATACATTTTCTTTGATATCATTGCTGTATGCTACAATACTACCTAAAAAGTATTTTGAACATCCAGGTATTGAGGTTATAACTTTTGAGATATTTCCACCAGAACAACTTTCCGCAACTGAAATGGTTTTTTTCTTTTTAGTGAGTAGTTTTCCTATCACATTTTCAAGTTCGTCATCATCAAACCCAAAAACATATTCTTCTATTTTTGGTATCAGTTTTTTAATTTGATCATCTACAATTTTTTTCAATGTATTTTTATTGTATCCTTTAGCTGTCAATCTTAATTTAACCCTCCCTAGACTAGGAAGGTAAGCAAGCTTTATGTCATTTTCAAGATTGTTTTCCCAATCTAAAATTAAGTCTGATAACCATGACTCTCCAATTCCAGTTGTTTTAATTGTTTTTTGATAAATGATTGGCATTTTAAACTTACTTGTTATAAGCGGGATACATTTATCTTTGAATAGACTTTTCATCTCAAAAGGCACTCCAGGTAATGAGATGAGAAGTTTTTTATTTTCGTAAAAAGCCATGCCTGGTGCTGTGCCATAATCATTATTTAGCACTATACATTTATCAGGAAGGAGAGCTTGATCCTTATTTTTTTTTGTGATTTTAAGACCTCTCTTATTAAATATTCTTAAAACATTATCAAGTGATTTTTTATCCTCTTTGAGATTACTATTAAAAATTTCACATAATGTTTTTTTAGTAATGTCATCGTTTGTTGGCCCTAAGCCTCCGGTAACTATGATAATATCTGATTCATTAATTGATAACTTAATTGTCTTTTTAATATCTTTCTTTTTATCAGGTATTGTTAGTCTTTTTGAAATAGTTACTCCAAGATTATTGAGCTTCTCGCTTAACCATTTTGCATTAGTATCTATAATATGTCCAGATAGTATTTCATCACCAATTGTAATTATATTAGAATTAATCACAGGATTCTTTTATAAATGACATAATCAAATTCATAAATATGTTTATCATCTGATGGGTGTTTAATCCTTGATACTTCTTTCCATTTTTTCTTATCCCATTTCGGAAAAAAAGTATCTCCGTCAATATTTGCTTTTATCTCAGTTATGTAAAGTTTATCTATAAATTCTAAACCTAATTTATAAATTTCTCCACCTCCTATAATAAATATTTCCTCATCATCATTATCACGTGAAGCTTTTATCGCATCTTCAAGTGAGTTAACTACCTTACACTTATCTTCATTAAAATCAGTATTTCTTGTGATGACAATATTTTTTCTATTTGGTAATGGTCTGAACTTTTTAGGGATAGATTCCCAGTTTTTTCTTCCCATTATTACGCTATGTCCCTGAGTCATATTACTAAAATAATTCATGTCATCAGGCAGGTGCCAAGCAAGTGAATTATTTTTACCAATGACATTATTTTTTGATACAGCTACTATCATTGATATATTTCTCATATTTTATTTCCTTTTATAAATTCTGAGGAATTCATTCTTTTTTTACCCTCAGCTTGGATTTCAGTAATTTCAATAGTCTCGCTCATGGTGTTATTATATAAAATCTTTTTATCATAAATAAAAAAACTAGAACTATTATTAACGAATTTATGTGGTCGAGCTCCAAAAATTTTAAAACTTTTATTTTTATGATGGATAAAAGCTCCCGGGTATGGGCTGAGACCATGAATTTTATTTATAATTTTTTCTGCTTTTTCGTTTTTTGATAATAAACATATGTTTTTCGTAATTTTTGGTGCTTTTGTGTCATTTGATTTGATTTTTTGCTTTTTGTTTTTATGTCTATTTTTAAATATGTCGATTATAGTTTCCGCTAATAAATTGGATCCTTCCTCCATAAGTCTATCGTGAAGTTCTCCAGCTTTCTCATATTTATTAATTTTTATTTTTTTTTGATTAATGATATCTCCCTCATCAATATTTTTATTTAAAAAGAAAACTGTTATACCAGTTTCTTTTTCGCCGTTTATGATTACCCAATTAATGGGTGCAGCCCCCCTGTAGTTTGGTAAGTATGATGCATGTAGGTTGATGCTACCAAGTTTTGGTATGTTAATTAGAGACTCTGGTAACATCCGAAATGCAACTACAACAAATAGATCAGCTTTTAACTTTTTTATTTCCTTCTGAAAATTTTCATCTTTTAGGTTAGTAGGCTGAAAAATTGGAATTTTATTTTTAATAGCATACTCTTTTACTGGGGATTTATTAATTTTTCTTCCTCTACCGCTATTTCTATCAGGTGCTGTTATAACCCCTTTAATTAAAATTTTTGACTTCATTATTTTATCAAGACTACATACAGCAAAGTCTGGAGTACCCATAAAAATTATAGATTTAAATTTCATTTTATTCAAAGTCCTTATAAAGCAAGTATTTTTTTCTTATTTTTTTATATTTATCTATATCAGCTTTCCAACTTAATCTTATCTCTCTTTCACTTATCCCGTCTTTAATTTGATTCTCTAAAATTTTATTTCCAGCTATTCTATAAAAATATTTTCCAAAAAAATCGGAATTGGTACTTTTCAATCTGTTATAAAAGTCAATTAGATATTTAATATTTAATTCTTTTTTTACTTTTATTTTTTTTAAATCAATTCCAAAACACTTTTCGTTTTCTAATTTAGGTTTACTTTCTTCAGTTACACTTTTCGGTGTAAATGAAAAAGATTTATTATCATAATTTGGGTGGCCTATTACTTGGAAAGGGTAAGGTGTACCTCTTCCTATACTGACAATAGTTTGTTCAAATAAGCATAGGGATGGGTAAAGTAGAATTGATTGTTGGTTAGGTAGATTTGGTGATGGTCTAATTGGTAATTTATATTCTTTTTTGTGATCCCAATTATCTATTTTAATAACACTTAATTTAAGTTTTTCACTATTTCTAATCCATTTTTCTCCCTTTATCATCATTGCTAACTCACCAACTGTCAGGGCATGTACTATTGGTATCTCGTGCATTCCTATATAAGATTGGTATTCCATATCTAAAACAGGTCCGTCAATATAACCACTATTTGGATTTGGTCTATCTAGGACCATAAATGATATTCCAAGTTCAGCACAAATGTTCATCATATTATGCATTGCGCTTATGTAAGTATAAAATCTTGTTCCAACATCTTGAATATCAAAAATCACAATATCCAAACCATACATTGACTCTTTTGTGGGAATTCTACTTTTTCCATACATTGATATTATGGGGATAATTTTATTATCTATAATTAATGTATCTCCGTTTACTTTTTTTCCCCTCTCAATATTACCAGTAAATCCGTGTTCTGGACTAAAAATTTTTTTGATGTTAATATTTTTAGAAATTAAGGTGTCAATTAGATGAGTGCTACTTACGGATGAGGAATGATTTACTAGGAGACCTACTGACTTATTAGATATTTTATTTAGGTACTCATTCATTTTCTCTGAACCAACTTTTAATTCACTATTTTGGTATGAGAAAACGAAGTGACTCGTAAAAAGTAATATAAAAAGTTTTTTCATATCATAAGTTTTTTAAATATGAGACATATTTAAGAATTAAATTATAAATTATCTAAATAATTATTCAGAAGAATAAAATTTATGAGAAAAAATGTTTTTACAATTATTGTTACACATAATGGTGAAAGATGGATTAAGGATACTATTCAGTCTTTATTTAAATCCATATATTCATGTAGTATAGTTGTAGTTGATAATGGATCAAGTGATAAAACATTAAAAATTTTATCTGAATTTAAAGAAATAAAACTTATTGAAAATCAACTAAATTTAGGTTTTGGACAAGCAAATAATATTGGAATAAAATATTCTCAAAAAAAAAAAGCTGACTATATATTTTTGTTAAATCAAGATGCAAAAGTAGAGAGAGATACAATATCTGATTTAGTAAATGTCTTAGAAAAAAATAAAAATTTTGGAATAATTAGCCCACTACATTATGATGGTAAAGGGGATAAGTATGATTTTAATTTTAGAAAATATACTGATGTCAATTTCAGGAAAAAAAACTTATATGAAACTAAATTTATTAATGCTGCAGCTTGGATGATTAAGTCTGATATATTTTTAAAATATGGGACATTTAGCAAAGAATTTTTTCATTATGGTGAGGATCGGAATTTTTGTGATAGATTAAATTATTTTAAAGTTAAAATTGGAATTTCTAAAAACTCAAAAATTTTTCATGATAGAGAGGAAAATACCAGTTATAAGAAAAATATTATTTTATCAAGATCTATGCTTAAGTCAAGTGTCTTGAATATTAATAAAAATATTATTCACTCATATTTTGTTGCTTTGATTAAAGTATATGGTCTTCCAAAATACTATTTTAAAAAAAGAAGAAATATTTCAAGTTTTATCTTTTCTTTTTTTAATCTTCTAGGATTTTACATTAAACTATTACTTTTACTCCCTAAAATGATAATTGAGAGGAATAAATTGAAACATATAAAAAATATAGACTAGTTGTGAAAAAGATTATCCAATCATACATTAAATTCAAGTCTAAATTTAAACCTAAGAATGATTTTGAATTCGAAACAGCGAATTATAATAGGTTAAGTTTGATAAATAGAGCATTAAATAATTTTGATAAAAAAAATTGTAGATATTTAGAAATTGGACTAGGTGATTGTAATAATTATAATTCTATATCTCTTGATATAAATAATAAATATGGAGTTGATCCAGCTTTTGATTCAGTAAATAATATTCACGGTGTAAAGAGTGATGAATTCTTTAAAAATAACGATCAAACATTTGATGTAATTTTTATTGACGGTCTTCATCATTATGATCAAGTTTTAGATGACTTAAAAAACTCTATAAACTCATTAAACAAAAACGGTATCATATTTATCCATGATATGATTCCCTTAAACAAAATGTCACAGGAAATTCCAAGGAATAAACAGAAAATATGGACTGGTGATGTCTGGAAATTATGTTATAATTTAATGAATTCTAAAAATTTAAAATTTATTATTGCAAATATTGATTGTGGTGTAGGAATTGTAAAACCATCAGATAATTGTGTTTTAAATCTTGACTTCGAAAATAATAATTTAAAGACATATGAAGACTTTAAAACTTTATATCATTTATTACCAATAAAATCTGCAAAAGATTCTTTAGAATTTATTGATAAATAAATTCTGAAATTTTTAATAATTTATCTTGTTCTGATGAACCTCCTACATAGAAATTATATTTTATTTTTTCATTTATCCATTTCTTTTTTTCTATGTTGTAATATGATAGATCATTCTTATTAACCTTAAATTTGATTGATTTTTTTTCACCTGGTTTGAGATAAACCTTTTTAAAATCTCTTAATAATTTTAGAGGCCTATCTATTTCTGAATTCTCAAAACCTACATAAAACTGAGATATTTCTTTTCCCCCTACATCACTAATATTAGTCAGATCCACACTAAAAATTAATATTGAGTCTTCGTTTGCAACATTAATAAAATTAAAATTTTCATATTTGAAATTGCTATAACTTAATCCGTATCCAAATGGATATGCTATATCCTTATTAAATTTTTCAAATAAAGAGTAACCATGATAGTATCCATAAGTAATTGTGTCAGTATAAGGATTAAAATATGGATAATCACTTGAGTTTTTAGCAATAGTAAATGGTAATTTTCCACTTGGATTTACATCACCGTAAATAATTTTTGCTAATGCATTTCCACCTTCCATACCTGAGTACCATGAAAAGATTATTGATGGAACATTACCTTCCCAACTGCTCATATCAATTGCACTCCCCCCAACATAAACAACAACAATATTATCATTAACTTTTGATATTTCATTAATTAATATTTCATCCTCATCCCTAAGCTTAAGGGTTAATCTGTCACCACCAACACCTTTGGTTCCAATTAGTTTTTTAGCTTCTGCTGATTTTAACATTTGACCTCTACTCATAATATATTCACCCTCATCCGAGTAATCGTAACCAACTACAAGAATTATATGATCTAAATCTTTTGCTAACTCTATCGATTTATTTATATCATCAGCTCTATCAAAGTAGATCTTGTTATTATTATTAATGTGATAATTTTTAATACCTAGAAATGGTGTTACTACATATGGAGGATTAGAATTACTACTTCCTAAATCACCAGTATTTTCTGTATCTGCCAATCTGCCAATTACACCAATTTTTAAATTTTCTTTTAACTCAAATGGTAATATATTTTCATTTTTGATAAGTACCATACTTTCCTCTGCAACCTCTCTTGCTAAATTTACATGAGATTTATTTAGTATTAATTCATGATTGTAATCTATACTATCATACGAAAAAGCATATTTTAATCTGGTTTTGAGGGTTGAAAGAACTAATTCATCAATATTTTCTAATGTTATCTTATCTTCTTCTAGCCCATTTCTAATTGTTTTGTAACTATACTCATCCTGCCATGGCATCTCAACATTTAACCCTGCATTAATTGCTTCAACTCCATCATATATCCCATACATCCAATCAGTTGAAATGAATCCATTAAAACCCCATTCGTTCTTTAGGATATTAGTTAATAGCTCTTCATTACTACCGCTATATTTTCCCCTTACCTTGTTGTATGCTGACATAATAGAGGCAGGTTTACCTTCTTCAATTACTTTTTTGAAATGAGGTAAATAAACCTCTCTAAGTGTTCTCTCATCAACAGATACATCAATTACCCATCTAGAATTTTCAATACTGTTAAGTGCAAAATGTTTTGGACATGCCATAACATTATTCTTCTCAATTCCTTTAACAGCAGCCACTCCAAACTCACCAAGAAGCCATGGGTCCTCACCATAGGTCTCTTGCGCTCTTCCCCAACCAGGATGTCTCAATAAATTAATACATGGTGTTGCTGCATAATTTGTTTTATTTGCTCTCATCTCTTTAGAAATTACATCGTGTACCTCATATTCTAAATTTGTATTCCACGAAGCGGCCCTTGCCATAGCCACTGGAAAAGTTGTAACCGCATCAATATTTTTATCAAGAACTCTTGCCCCCCTTGGTCCATCAGAAAGCACCCAAGGTGGTATATTTAGTCTTTCATTTCTACCAACATATATGTGAGGAAAACGTTGTTTAAATATAAAATTTCCAAAAAATTTAGGTATAGATTTATACATCTTTTCACCATACATCTGATCAATTTTTTCTTCGAGTGTCATTCTACTAAGAAGTTCTTCAGCTAAACTATCCGTATTCATCTGCCAAATATCTTTTGGATATAATTTTTGATCTGCTTTTAATGGATACATCTTGTAGTCAAGATTTAAATAAACAACAATTGATGAAATAATCAGCAAGCTAATTATTGAAAAAAGTAAATATTTTAAAACTCTTTTTATAATCATAGGTCGTTTATTGACTCATCTAACCAGAGTGTCCTGTTTTTTATCCAATTTTTAAGAAATTCAATTTCGTTATAATAATTTCCTCCAACATAACTATTTGGCCAAATATAATTTTCAAGAATCTCCCACCTATCAAAATTTCTTTTTGCAGCACCAGTTCTGTTGTACAAAATATCATACTTCTTATTTATAAGTTCCTCCAATGATTGATCTGATAAAAGATTTGATCTTAAATAGAGCCATCTATTTTTAAGTTTATTTACAAATTTTTCATCTTCTAAGAGTTTATTCCACCAAAATGGAACATTCCAATAATCTCCAAGGCATCTTTCATTGAATTTAAAACACCATACATCATATCTTTCTCCTCCACAATAATCTGCATTTCCAAATGATAAATTAAAATCCCAAATTGGACCAATGACTAACTTTTCATTTCTTTCTTTATGAAGGTACGTGCTCAATCTATATCCATCGACGTTATTTGATAATTCATTTAAAATAAAAAAATCAATAAATGAATCTTCATCTATATATTTTCTGAAGCCGTTTACGGGATCTTTAAAATTGTTTGATGCGAGAGATAACTCAAACTCATAAAAATAGTTTTTTATATAATTTTTTTGATTAGCGTGTATTTCTCCTGGCTTAGGATATTCATAATTAAAATTTATTTTTTTATCTCCATTTTCATTTCCAAATACATCGAACTGAGATTGAAAAGAATTATAATCAGTATAACTTCCGTCCTCCATATCACTTTTATCAATTTTGATTATATACCCTCCTGAGATCAATTCCTCATTAATTTCTGAATTCTCAAGTTTAGATATATTAATTCTATTTTTATCTCTTTTAAGTTTTTCCATAAGTATGTATAAACCCTGATATTTTTCGTTGATGAATAGTTCTACATATCTAGTTCTTGAAGCGTACATTCCAATACTATTTGATATTTCATAAATTAATTTATTTCTTATCAATGACTTATCACTATATGGTCCGTATAAAATCCAATCTTCTTCCTCAGGAAGACCTGCTAAATTATAATCGGCATCATTATATTCTCTATCCCAAGTTTCGAAACCATATGATTTTTTTTCAAACCACTGAGAAGTCTCTCCTCTAAATTCGATGCCTATATTTCCAGCATATTGTATACTATCACGTATACTTACTGTAAGGGCAGATGGTATCTTTGGTTCATCAACAATTTCCCCTCCAAGGGTATTTATTCTAAAAATAAAAATAGAATCTTCACAATTGATGCAATTAAATTTTTCTGATATTTCATCATTATTTTCAATATCATCAATAATTATTTCATCTTTTGAACATGAAATTAAAATCATATTAAAAAAAATGAAAAATTTCATAATATCTTTGATAGCCATAGTCTAAATTTTATAGAGCAAATTTACCTAATGAATATATTAAATAAAATTGGAAATAATCTTTGGAAATCAAATTCAAGTATTTACTCTTCACTTATTAAAAAGACATCTCTAATCACCTTAAGTGTAGGCATATTTTCTATATTAATTTCTTCAAGTGTACTTGATGGTTTTCAATATTCAATTAAAGAAAAAATATTTGATTTTTCAGGACATTTGAATATATCAAATTTTGGGAACGGACTAAGTTTTAAAAATTATCCTATTGATACTAATTCCGGTATTGGTTCAAATTATCAAGAGGTAAACGAAATAGAGGATGCTATCCCATTTGTTTTACTTTCTGCATTGATTGAAAAAAATAATAAATCTGAGGGGGTAATATTTAAAGGTGTTGATATTAAATATTTGGATAAAATATCTCCTCATTTATATTATAAAAATAATATTGAAAAATTATCAAATTCTATTATAATAAGTAGTTCTCATTCAGAGAAATTAAATTTAAATGTAAACGACACTGTTTCAATTTTTTTTCCTAATGACCCCCCTGTATTTAGAAAATTAAAAATTAAATCTATATATGATACCGGACTAGAAGAATTTGATAACTCATTTGTCTTCGGTGATATTGACTTAGGAAGAAAGATTTATGGATGGGATGAAAATTATGCATCTGGTATTAATTTATATCTATCAAATGACGAACATACTATTTCAACATATGAGAAAATTAAAAATTTGTCTTCTTACGATGAATTCATTGAAACTTCTGAGAGTAAGTATTCTCAGGTGTTCGATTGGTTGAAATTATTGGATAAGAATGTGGTTATATTTTTTATAATTCTCTCTTTTGTAGCATGTTTTAATATGATATCCGTGGTATTAATTTTTATTATGGATAAGGTAAAAACTATAGGTATTTTAAAATCATTTGGAACTAAAGATTCAATTATTTACTCTATTTTTTATCGAGCTGGTGTTCATATTTTGATTAAGAGCCTACTAATAAGTAATTTTTTTGCTTTTGTTTTTATTTATGTTCAATCTAAATTCAAAATTATTAGTTTAGATAAGGATAGCTATTATCTTGATTTTGTTCCTATTAAATTTGAGATTTTGAAAATAATTTTGATAAATATGTCACTTTCAATGATTATTTTAATTTCAATTTACTTACCTATTTATTTTATTGGAAAAATATCAGTGAACGACAATGTAAAGTTTAATTAACTTTTTAATGGAAATAGAAGACTTTTTATTTTCATACCTAATATTCCAAAAAAAGCTTCGTAAAAAATATTGATTGACATTTTAGATTCTCCAATCTCCCTATCTTTAAAAATTATTGGTATTTCTTTTATTTTAAATCCTAACTTGTACCCTATGAATTTCATTTGAATTTGAAATGCATAACCCTGAAAAGTAATTTTATTTTTTAAAATACTTTCTAGAGCATCTCTCGAGTATCCATTGAAACCACCTGTTGAATCGTTCACTTTCATACCAGTTATAAATTTTACATAATAATTAGCAAAAATGGATAATAGTAATCGTGGAAGAGGCCAGTGGAGGACTGAGATACCTTTTATATATCTTGATCCAACAACTATATCTGAATCATTTACTAAGGTTTTTTTCATTTCAACTAATTTTTTTGGATTATGAGATCCGTCACAATCAATTTGAAAAATGAACTTATAATTTAGTGATATTGCTTTTTGAAATCCTTCTATATATGCTGACCCAAGACCATCCTTTACTTTTCTTTCAATTAAGGTTATATTAATATTAAATTTTTTTTTTACAATAAGATCTTTAATAATATCCCCCGTCCCGTCAGGTGAATTATCATCAACTACTATTACATCAAATTTTATGGATAAATCCTGTATATTTTCTAAAATATTATTGATGTTTCCACTCTCATTATATGTAGGTATTATGGCAACAGACTCAGACATTATTTACTTTTTAAATATTTTTCAAACATAATGCTTTAAATACTATGAATATCAAACATTTAATTTAAATTTTGTTAATAAATGGAGATACAAGAAAAAATTAAAAAAGAAATTATTCAAGTATTTGAAGATGAATTCAACTATAAGTGTTCGATCGATAATATTAATATTGACCAGACACCAAAAAATTTTGATGGCTTATACACACTAATTTTATTTCCACATCTTAAGCACCTTAAAGAGAATCTTAATGAAGTTGGAAAAAAAATTGGAGATGCTTTAAACAATAAATCAGCAATTATTAGTCGCTATAACCAAGTAAAAGGATTTTTAAATTTTGATATTAAAACGGAATATTTATTAGATGTTTTTAAATCTATTTTAAATCAAAAAAAACTTGAAGAACTAAGTAAAAAAAGTAAAGAAATTATTGTTGAGTTTTCTTCTCCTAATACAAATAAACCTCTTCACTTGGGTCATTTAAGAAATATTTTTTTAGGTGACTCTATTTCAAAGATTTATGAAGCACTTGGATATAAAGTTCATAAAGTGCAGATAATTAATGATCGTGGTATACATATATGTAAATCAATGGTTGCATGGAGTAAATTTGGGGAGGGTAAAACTCCTAATTCTGAGAAATTAAAAGGGGACAAGTTTGTTGGTGATTTCTATGTAAAATTTGAAAAAGAACTAAAGAAAGAAATTAAAAAATTATGTGAAAAGGGATTAACTGAGGATGATGCATTGAAACAATCAAAATTAATGTTGGAGGCAAAATCATATTTAAAAAAATGGGAGAGTGGAGATGAAGAAATTATGAAATTATGGAAAAAAATGAATAATTGGGTATATGATGGGTTTGATAAAACATATAAAAGTCTGAATGTTGAATTCGACAAAAATTATTACGAGTCAAGTACTTATCTACTTGGAAAGAAAAATGTTGATCAAGGCTTATCCAAAAAAATATTTTACAAAGAAAAAGACAATTCAGTTTGGATTGATTTAACAGAAGAGAATTACGATAAAAAATTATTAATTAGAAGTGATGGAACATCAGTTTACATGACTCAAGATATAGGTACAGCAATAAAAAGATTTGAAGATTATCCAAAATCTGAGAAACAGATATATACTGTTGGAAACGAGCAAGATTATCACTTTAAAGTTTTATTTAAAATATTAGATAAGTTAGGATATTCTTGGGCTAAAGAATGTTATCATTTATCCTATGGCATGATAGATCTTCCTGATGGAAAAATGAAATCAAGAGAAGGAACTGTTGTTGACGCAGATGAACTTATCACATTGATGAAAGAGACAGCTAAAAATAGAACTGTTGAACTAGGGAAAATAGACGATTTTGATTCTAAAGATTTAGAAAGATTATATAATATAATAGCTTTATCCGCTCTTAAATATCATTTATTAAAAGTTGACCCAAGAAAGAGCATGTTATTTAATCCTGAAGAGTCAATCGATTTTCAAGGAAATACAGGGCCATTCATTCAATATACCTACGCAAGAATTCAGTCGATTTTGAAAAGAGCTAAAATGCTTAAAATAGATTTTAAAGGTTTGAATTTTGATAATGTGAATAAATTATCTGTCAATGAGAAAAGAATAATTGATCTAATACTTAAGCATAGAAACAATCTTAAAAAATCTGCAGAAACATATTCTCCATCACTACTTTGTAATTATGTATATGACTTATCAAAGACTTATAATTCTTTCTACCAAGATGAGAAAATATTTGATGGTAAAAATAATGAAACAACTTCATTTAAAATTGCGTTATCAGACATGACGTCTAGTGTCATAAAAGAATCGCTAAATACTCTAGGCATGGATGTTGTTAATAAAATGTAATGAAATTTGTAGCAATAATTCTATTCTCTACTCTCGTTTCTGTAAGTGGCATATATATTTTAAGGGAGAAGGTGTTTAAGTTAAATGAGACAGCACCAGATAATTTACCATTTTCTGACTCCGATTTTTACAGTTTATCTGCAAAGGACATAGACGGAAACACTATAAACTTTGAAAAATATAGAGGTAAAAAACTTCTTATAGTTAACGTTGCTTCAAAATGTGGTTACACTAATCAGTACAGAGATCTTCAAGAATTACATAAAAAATATAATGACAAGGTTACCATACTAGCTTTTCCATCAAACAATTTTGGTTTTCAGGAACCAGGTTCCAATGAACAAATTGAAGTTTTCTGTGAAAAGAATTATGGTGTTGAATTTCAATTATTTGAGAAATCCGATGTAAGAGGTAAGAACGCCAACAAAGTTTATAAATGGTTATCAAATATTTCTGATAATGGTTGGAATGATAAATCTCCTAGATGGAACTTTTTTAAATATCTCGTAGATTCCAATGGCTCACTAAAAGCAGTATATTCATCAAGTACAAACCCTCTCGATAAAGAGATTATGGATTTTGTATTAAACTAGAATTTAAAATCCCTTTTTTTCTTTTTCTTATACAGTAAATCCTTTAAGCTTTTCCCTAAACAACTACCTATACCACCAACGAATCCTCCAATTATACTAGTATAAATAATCAACATATTTACGGAGCTTATTTCCAATAAATCGATTATTTTATTTGAAATAATTGAATTTGCCGAAGAATCTATACTTAGTAATAGAAATAGCCATGCAGTACCAACACCAATAAAGCCGCTTAGGAAGTGTGAAAAGTAGTTTTCATCAAAAGTAAACCCTATTCCAAAAGTTATAATTGTTATACTCCACCACGGAAGGTAGTGAGGCATATAAAATGATATTATTCCAATAATTATAATTCTAAATATGAAACTCATTTTATATTATATTTTTTTTCAAATATTATATGATTTCTGTTATCCATGTAATTACTATTAAACAGTAATTTATTATAAACTCCTTTACCCCAATTTTCTACCTCTCCAAAATAATTTTGACTACCAATATTTCCAGATTGACCACCTGGATAGACTCCCCAGGCTTTAGTTTTTTCATTTTGTTTTAATTTAACTATCAATCTAAATGATGGACCGTGCCTCTCGCTTGCTGCATTTAATATATTTGCGTAGCCACCTATACTAACACTGTCATAGCTAAAACTTTTTATTCTTAGGAGATGGTTTATAGTTGTATTTTTATAATGACCCCACTTAATTTTTTTTAAAGAATTTCTTTTTTTGAAAGTGTCAAGCTTAACAGTTATCTCAAGAAAGCTTTTATTAATTAAGTCATTTAATGACTCATTCTTTGAAGTACTAATTACGTCATAAAATTTTGAATTTTTATCTTCTTTAATCAGCTTATAAGTTCTAAATGAGTTTGGTTTTCTGTATGGATATTTTAAACTATCAAATTCGTCCCATATATTTTTGTATAAATTATTCCACCATTCATTAAAAACAACTTGATTCTCATTACTTACTTCTGCGAAGTAATCCCAATTTTTAAGATTTTTAAAATATATCTTTTGCTCGTAAGTTAATTTACTTGTATCTATCTCATCAAGTATTAATGGAAGGACTTCATATGCTTTATAATTAAAATTATCATTTTGAATTTTCTTAATATCATTAATCTCAACATTGTCTATTGATTCAAGTCTTTCTATTAGTCTTCTACCTCTATACATCTCATAATTATGGCTATAGTAATAATATGGATATGTTTTATTTACAGGATGTTGATTAGCAGAGCTCACATACCCTTCTTTAGGATTCTTATAGGTTAATATGTTTTTGTAAGGAATATATCCTTGCCATTCGTTTTTTATATCTTTTCCATCTAATATAAATTTTCCTTGTCCTTCATATTTTATTGGAAATTTTCCTGCAATAGTAAGGCCTATATCACCATTCTTGGTAGCATATGCAAAGTTTTGTGCAGGTCCATCAAAATATTCAAGAGCGTTTTCTATATCATCTATATTTTTTGCTTTATTTAATAATAAAAAAGTTTTATACTCAACTGATTCATCATGTGCAATCCATCTCATTGCTAAATTTAATTTTTCTTTATCTGAGCCAAAATTTTTATCATAAACTACAGGTCCGTAATGCGTAAATATTATTGTATCATAATAATCATCTTCACCTCTAACTTTAAACCTTTCAATAACTTTTTCAGTTTTAAGCCATTTGTCACCGTATCTGTACTCTTTTCTTTCTGAATCTTTAAATTCAATTTTATACCAATCCACAACATCTCTTGTAGCATTAGTCTCACCCCAAGCAATATTATCATTAAATCCAATTATAATTCCGGGAGCCCCTGGTAGTGATGCTCCCATTGTATTAAAATTTGGAGAATTAAGATGAATTAAATACCATATTGATGGTAGATTCAATGAAAGATCTGGTTGACTTGCTAAATAACTGCTACCATCTTTTGATTTTTTTGGTGAGATGGCAAAGTTATTACTTCCATTGTCTGGATTAGGATTTGGGATTAAGTCCAATTTAGAATTAAAATTGATATTTTCTGAAATGAATGAATTCTTTTTACTTTCATTATCAAATTGTATATAATCAGGTATAATAGGCTTTATCTCATTGTAATACTCTGGAAATAGATTGTTATATAAATCTATACCTAACTCATTTATAAGATATGTGTCTTCAATATCTGAATTTCCTCTTGATAACATATCAGACATATATTCCATTAAAATAAATGTTTTTAAGAGTGTCCATTTTTCAGGTTTGTAATCTAAAATTTTATATTCTACTGGTAAATCCTTATAGTTTAGAGAGTTTATATAATCGTTTACTCCAGATACATATGAATCAAGAAGATTTAGGGTTTCTTCATCCTGAATTGATTTTTTTAATGTCCTTTTAGCAGCATACATAATACCATTTCTTCTTTTTGATATATCACTTTTTAGCGCTTGTTCACCTAAAATTTCACTTAGCTCACCTGAGGCCGCCTTAATTTGAAATTCCATCTGCCACAACCTATGAAAAGCAGTGAGATAACCTTGAGCATAAAATAAGTCTTTGTCATTTTTAGTGTAAATATGTGGAACTATGGTACTATCATATTGTATTATGACCTCCTCTTTTATCCCTTCAAGAATTATTTTTTTTAAGTTATCTCCGACTTTCTTTTCACCATTAACCCAAAATCCTGAATAAGGATTTAAAAATTTACCTATAGGAGGGATATCATTTATTCTTACGTTGAGAGATATAATAAGTGTTATAGTAAATATTAGATATCCTAAAAAGATTAATTTTCTAAACATATATTTAAGTGCGTTGGGAAGGACTCGAACCCTCAACCCTCAGAGCCGAAATCTGATGTTCTATCCAATTGAACTACCAACGCAATTTTAGGAGAGAATCTCATTTACTTTATCAGCTGCTTCTTGCAGGGTATTTGTTGCATAAACTTTAAGACCAGAGTCCTCAATAATTTTTGATCCTTCTTCAGAATTAGTTCCCTGTAGTCTTACTATAATTGGTACATTAATTTCTCCAATATTTTTATAAGCTTGTACAACACCATTTGCAACTCTATCACATCTAACAATTCCCCCAAAAATATTAAGTAAAATAGCCTTCACGTTTGGATCTTTTAAAATAATTCTAAATCCAGCTTCAACAGTTTCAGCATTTGCTGTTCCACCAACATCAAGAAAGTTTGCAGGATCTCCACCTGAAAGCTTAATCATATCCATAGTTGCCATAGCTAATCCAGCTCCATTTACCATGCAGCCAACATTTCCATCCAATTTAACATAACTTAAATTAGATTTATTCGCTTCAATTTCTGATGGATCTTCTTCATCCAAATCTCTCAAATTTTCAATATCACTTTGTCTATAAAGTGCATTATCATCAATATTAACTTTTGCATCAACTGCTAGAATCTGACTATCAGAAGTTTTTAGAACTGGATTTATTTCAAATAAGGAAGCATCAATAGATTCATAAGCACTATATAAAGAATTGATAAATTTAATCATCTCTTTTAAAGCATTTCCAGATAGATTTAATGAAAATGCGATTTTTCTCACTTGGTATTGTTGTAAACCTATTTTAGGATCTATCCATTCTTTTATAATTTTTTCAGGTGTTTCCTCAGCTACTTTTTCTATATCAACACCACCTTCAGTTGATGCCATAATAACATTGACTCCAGTTGATCGATCTAAAAGAATTCCCAGATAATATTCTTCGCATTTCTCTGGTCCATCATAGTAAACATCCTCTGCAACAAGAAGTTTATTAACTTTTTTCCCTTCCTCACCAGTTTGATGAGTTACTAAAGTACCTCCAAGTATATTTTTAGATTTTTCTTCAACTTCATCTAATGACATAGATATTACCACACCGTTAGATCCAGTTTCTTTGATTATACCTTTTCCTCTCCCACCAGCATGAATTTGTGCTTTAAGTACTGTTACATTACTTTTCTCTTTAGATAGTTTTTCTGCTAATGTTTTTGCATCTTTTGGAGTTTCTGCTACAAATCCATTCTGTATTTTTACTCCAAAGTTTTTTAATATTTCTTTTGCTTGGTACTCGTGTATATTCATTTTACACGAAACTATACTATTAAGATTATTATTTCAAATCTTATATTATTTTTTAATCATAACATCGATAATTAATTAGATTTGTCCGTATGTTGAAAGGAAATAATATTTCAAAGTCTTTTGGTGATGTAAAAGTTCTAGATAATATTAATTTAGAGTTTAAACTTGGAAACATAATTTCGATTTTTGGAGGATCTGGTGCTGGTAAATCAACCTTGCTCTATATACTAAGTACTCTTGAGAAACCTGACTTAGGCTCTGTCGAATTTAAAGAAAAGAATCTAATAAGTCTTTCGGGTAATGATTTGTCCAAATTTAGAAATGAAAATATCGGTTTTGTTTTTCAGTCACATAATTTGTTAAGTGAGTTTAACGTGTTTGAGAATATATGCATTCCTGGTTATGTTTCAAAAGATAAATCTAGAGGAGTTGAGGAAAGGGCTAATCAATTAATCAAAGATTTGGATATAATAGACAAATCAAAAAATATGCCTAATCAGTTATCTGGTGGTGAGCAGCAAAGGGTTGCTATAGCAAGGTCCCTAATCAATTCCCCAGATATAATTTTCGCCGATGAACCTACAGGAAATTTAGATGAAACTAATTCTAAAAAATTCATATCACTTATTAAAAAATTGAATAAAAAATATAAAAAAACATTTGTTATTGTATCTCATAATAAAGAGTTTTTAAAAATTTCTGATCATTCGTACGAATTAAATAATGGTAAATTAAAATCACTTTGAATAAAGGAATAACCTTTATGTTCTTTGCTACAATATTTTTCATGGTAGTAAAGATTTTTGTTAAAATGCTGCCCCATATTCCTCCAATGGAAATAGTTTTTTTTAGGTGTCTTATTTCCTTTCTTATTACATATTATCTCTTGAAAAGAAAGGGAAACAATATTTTAGGTACAAATAGATCATTATTGATGATGAGAGGAATTTTTGGTACAATTGGATTGTATTGTTATTTTGTTATTCTTCAGGAGATTCCCCTGGCAACCGCTTCTACATTAATATATTTTACACCTTTATTTACAAGTTTGGTTGGGGTTTTTCTTCTAAGAGAGAAAATGTCGATAATTCAATGGATTTTATTACTTATAGCTTTTTTTGGAATCATTTTAATTCAAGGCTTTGATTCAAGAGTAAATATTTTTTATTTATTAATTGGGTTGGGAGGCAGTCTATGTGCAGCTTTTGCTTATAGCATAATTAGATATTTAAGGGACAAGGAGCATTCGCTAGTTTTAATGATTTATTTTCCTATGATAGCTTTTCCTATTGGAGGTTTAATAAGTATTTTCAACTGGGTTCAACCAAATTTAATCGATCTCTTTTTACTAATATTAATTGGTGTTTTTACACAATTTGCTCAATATTTTATGACCAAAGCATTCCAGTCTGAAAAGGTGTCAAAAGTTTCAATAGTAAGCTATTCTGAGTTAGTATTTGTTCTTTTGATAGGTAATATATTTTTTGATGAAAAATTTGAGTTTTTAGTTTATCTGGGAATGATACTAGTTACTTTTGGAGTTGTATTCAATATTCTTTTAGCAAGAAATGATAAAAAATATATATAAAACATCTTTATCATTATTAACTGATCTTTATCAATTAACGATGGCATATGGTTATTGGAAAAAAGGTATTCATAATAATATAGCATCTTTTAATGTTTTTTTTAGAGAAAATCCTTTCTCATCCGGTTATGCTGTTTCATCTGGGCTGGAAAATATTATTAGTTTTTTGGAAAACTTTAAATTTTCAAAGTCAGACTTAGATTATCTTCAATCTTTAAAAACTGAAAATGGCTCAAATCTATTTTCAAGAGAATTTATTGATTTTTTATCTAAAATTAAATTTGAGTGTGATGTTTATGCAATAGAGGAGGGAAGAGTGATATTTGCTAACGAACCAATAATTAGGATTAACGGACCAATCTATCAGTGTCAACTTATCGAATCAGCTATTCTAAATATTTTTAATTTTAATTCTTTAATTGCAACCAAAGCATCAAGAATTGCACATGTATCGAATGGGGACCCAATACTCGAGTTTGGTTTGAGGAGAGCACAAGGTATTGATGGTGCTCTTTCTGCTAGTAGATCATCTTATATTGGTGGAACTTCTAAAACATCTAATGTTTTAGCTGGTAAAATCTATGGAATTCCTGTAAGTGGAACTCATTCACATAGTTGGGTTATGGCTTTTGATTCAGAAATTTCATCCTTCAGAAATTATGCTGAGTATATGCCTGACAATACAGTTTTGTTAGTTGATACATTTGATTCGATCCAGGGAGTTAAAAATGCTATTATCGTAGCAAAGGAAATGGAGAAAAAAAATAAAAGAATAATAGGTGTAAGAATTGATTCAGGAGATTTAGCTTACTTAAGTAAAAAAATAAGAAAGCTTCTTGACAAAAATGATCTAAACTATGTTAAAATAATTGCAAGTAATGATATTGATGAACATATATTAGAATCATTAAAACTACAGGGTTCAAAGATATCAGTTTGGGGAATAGGGACAAGATTGGTTACAGCTTTTGATAACCCCTCTCTAGGAGCAGTATATAAATTATCTGCGATTCAAAATAAAAATGGAAATTGGGAGAAGAAAATAAAACTCTCAGAGCAGAAAATAAAGATTAATAACCCTGGTGTTCTTCAAGTCAGAAGATTTAGAAATAAATCAAAATTTATTGGTGATATGATTTATGATATATATTCCGAATCTAAATTAAATAATATGATTGATCCGAATGATTCTACTAAATCAAAGAAGTTTACTAATAATCATGAGTTTGAAGATTTATTAAAACAGATATTCAAAGGTGGTAAATCTATTTACTCTAAACCATCTTTGGATCATATTAAAAGTAAATTAAAAAATGACCTTGATTTTCTTGATGAGTCTCATAAGAGGCTTAAAAATCCTCATATTTACCCAGTTGGTTTGGAAAAGAAACTTTTTGATGAGAAAAAGAGTATGATTATTAAATCAAGAAAAAATTGAAAGCATTAGTTATTGTTGATCTTCAAAATGACTTTTTACCTGGTGGTGCATTAGAGGTACCTGAAGGTGATATGATAGTTGAGAAGATAAACGATATTTTAGATAATTATGATTTAATAATAGCTACAAAAGATTGGCATCCCGAGGATCATATCAGTTTTGCATCAAATCATAAAAATAAAGATGTAGGTGACGTAATAAACTCTGAAGGTATTAATCAAATTTTATGGCCAGATCATTGTATACAAAAATCTCCAGGATCTGATTTTCCTAAAAACTTTAACAGTTCAAAAATCAAAAAAATAGTTTATAAAGGTCAAAACTCAAATATTGATAGCTATAGTGCATTTTATGATAACGCTAAGGACGCTTCTACAGGATTAACTGATTTTCTAAGAATTAAAAAAGTTGAAAAAGTAGATTTTGTTGGTTTGGCAACAGAATACTGTGTAAAATTTACTGCACTAGATTCTGTAAGTGAAGGTTTCTATACACGGGTAATAACAAAATGCACTAAAGGTTTAAATGAAAATGATTGTAAATTAGCTTTCGATGAAATGAGAGATAAGGGAATAGTGTTAATTTAAGATTTACTATCCATGTAATTTATAAGCTCTACAACTTTAGTAGAATAGCCCCACTCGTTATCATACCAGCTAACCAATTTCACAAATTTACTATTTAACATAATTCCTGCTTCAGAATCAAAAATAGATGTCCTTGTGTCTCCTATAAAATCTGTTGATACTAATGCCTCATCAGTATATCCCATTATTCCTTTCAATTCATTTTCCGAAGCATTTTTCATAGCTCTGCAAATATCCTCATAGCTTGTTTCATTTGATAAATTAACTGTCAGATCAACAACTGAAACATCAATAGTAGGAACCCTAAAAGCCATACCAGTAAGTTTTCCATCTAAAGAAGGAATAACTTTACCTACAGCTTTTGCTGCCCCAGTTGAAGATGGAATAATATTTCCAAAAACAGATCTACCACCCCTCCAGTCTTTCATTGAAGGTCCATCTACAATCTTTTGTGAAGCTGTTGCTGCATGAACTGTTGTCATGAGTCCACTTTCAATACCAAAGTTGTCGTTTAAAACTTTAGCCATCGGAGCAAGACAGTTTGTTGTACATGATGCATTCGAGACAAAGTTCATATCTGTAGTATATTTTTCATTATTTACTCCCATTACAAACATTGGGGTAGAATCTTTTGACGGAGCCGACATAATCACTTTCTTAGCACCTGATGATAGATGGCCTTTTGAAGAATCTTCTGTGAGAAATAGACCTGTTGATTCGACAATGTAATCTGCTCCTATATTTCCCCAGTTTATATTAGCAGGGTCTCTTTCACTGGTGACTTTAATTGTATTACCATTAACTATGAGATCATTACCACTAACTTCAACGCTTCCATTAAATCTTCCATGAGTTGTATCATATTTTAACATGTAGCTCATGTAATTAGCGTCTATTAAGTCATTTATCCCTACTATCTCTACATTATCTTGTTTGATTCCTGCTCTAAAAACAAGTCTTCCTATTCTTCCAAATCCGTTTATTCCTATCTTAATTTTACTCATAGCTTGATTTTTTATGATTGTAAATGTAATTATCAATGATCAATTATCAAATAATAGATTATTATCAAATTATTTTTCTTATAATTTTTTTAAATATTTCTGTAACAATATATTTGCAAAACAAAAACCGGTCCCTTCGTCTAGGGGTTAGGACGCCAGGTTTTCATCCTGGAAACAGGGGTTCGATTCCCCTAGGGACTGCAATCTTTAAAACCCATCTTATGATGGGTTTTTTTATGCAATTATTTGGAATCATTATAAATTATAAAACTTATAATTATATACTAAACATTAGTTGAGATGTGCCGTTCTAATTTGTATAAACTTAAAAGTATGACAAATATAAAAGACAAACCTATGTGTCAGTGTGGTAATACGAGTAACCCAAGCGGTTATTGCGATGGCTCACACAATAAGAATTAAATCAAAACCCATCTTTATAATGGGTTTTTTTAATACCTTGTATAACCTCCAATACTTGAGCGATAGTCTAGCTCTAGACCATGATCTTTTATGTAAGATCTTAGTTCATCCGACACTTCTCCCAAATAAATTATTCCTTCAAATGTATAGATGTTCGAAAAATTTCCAAACTCCTCTTGAAGATCACCTCCCTCCGCTAATATCCTGCTGAGATGATTTTTAAAAGCGTGCTCATCTTTATACCTTTCATAAAGTGTTACCTTTTTCTCATCCTCAGAGATTAAAAATCTCCAAGAGATAGTGTTCTCCTCTGTCTCAGATATAAGTTTGGCATAACTATCACTCCATTCCCTCGTGTCAATTGTTCTGTCGTCGTTTACAGATAGTTCGCAAATAATTATTACCTCTTTGTTTTGATTGTCATTTATTGTTTTCATAGTTAAATATTAATTATAAGTTATCTTAATCCGTTTATATCATATCTTGATAGAAAATTCCATATTTCAGAATTTGAGTCAATGTCACCGTTTTCATATCCTTTACTTGAAGAAGGGTTTAGGTTGGGATAGGAGTGACCTCCGCCAATTACTTTGTAGTGGATTACAGATACCTCATTGTCTCCATTCAGCCATGAGTGCAATTCAACTGTAGAGCCGTCCTGAGAATTGGTATTTTCAATGTATGTTATGACAGGGTCAGGATCAGTATTGTTATATTCTGCCCAGTACTGATTTGATAGGTTTTGGTCTAAATAGTATCCTGCAATTCCTTCGTAAAAGTCTTCTGTTCCATGAATATTAATTAATGGAGTAGGGTGAGATGGATTACAATAGTTGTAGGTGTCAATGAACATATGACCTGCAACTACGCCTATACCTGCTATTTGATTACTTAGTAAACAAGCAATTTCATATGCAAGATATCCACCATTGGAAAAACCTGTGACATATACTCTATCAAGATCTATCGAGTAAATAGAGGAAACTTCATCAATGATATGAGATACAAACCCCACGTCATCAACTGAAGTTGATTTAGAATTTTCACCTCCAAGGTGCCAAGTTGGGTCACCTGAGTTATCAGTTGTTGCTTGTGGATATATAATTATAAAGTTTGCTGTATCAGCTATTGATCTCATGTCTCCTATGGAGTTTAAGTAACCAGATGCTGTGGATGCACCACCGTGAAGATTAAAGACTATCGGAATTGGCTCTGAGACAGAATATGAATTAGGAACGTATATGTGATAGGATCTAGTTAGATTATCGAAAATTGTAGATATATTATTAAGTCCTATAAATTCACTGTTTACCTCACTCTCATCTTCATTAATTTCAGCCTCATCATTTTCGCACGAGAGTAATAAAATTATTAAAAATGATATATTTATATACTTAAAATACTTTTTAAAGTGGATCACAACCTTTTTCATCGAAACATTTTTTAAAAATTTCGTATTATAAATAAAAAACAAAACATATGAAAAATCTACTTATTACCATCTTTTTACTAATTAATTTCAATTTATTTTCTCAAGACTACGACATTAATATAGAGAAAAGTAATATTAAATGGACGGGAAAAGAGATAACAACTAGTTCACACTACGGTACTTTAAAATTTGTTGGAGGCGAGATAAATATTCAGCCTGAGGCTGTTACAGGAAAAGTTGTTGTTGATATGGAATCATTGTCAGTTGATGATCTGACAGGAGGATCAAAAGCGAGACTTGAGGGTCATCTCAGGTCTGACGACTTTTTCTCTGTCAGTAGCCATAAATCTTCAACTATTGAAGTAACCTCCTCTAAAAAAAACGGTGAAAATTATGATGTTGATGGTGTACTAACTATTAAAGGTATTTCCCATCCGATAAGTTTCGTTCTTAGTGTAGATGACAAGGTAGCGACATCAAAGCTAACGTTTGACAGATCAAAGTATGACGTGAGGTTTAGGTCAGGTACATTTTTTGAAAACCTTGGAGATAAACTCATTCTCGATGACATAGAACTAGAGGTTGAATTACATTTGAACTAGGATAATCTTAACTATTATCTGGGATTTTTATCAGAAAGATAATTTGCCTTTTGCGAATTTATTTTTTTCATAAAGCCGTGGTCAGATCTACTTTTTATTCTAATTTTTAAAAAATTAGTATCTGCATTGATTGTATAGTCCTCGTCACCTACTTTAAATATTACAAGTTTATAGTAAGGTATAATTAGTCCATAGGTTTCAAGATTTGACTTTATATAAATAATAATCCCTTTCGGTCTTATTTCTATATTACAGACGCTGAGCTCGTAGTCATTCCTTAGTAAATCGTAAATCTCATTATCACACTTTTTTATGTATAACTTCCGAGATCCAGCTCCTTTAAGTTTGAGTTTTTTCATTAAAGAGAACTCTTCCCCTACCAATGAATTTATTTGTTTTTCTATTTGTGGATCTTTGTAAGAAAGGTTCTTTAACATTGTAAATATATGAAACGTGATATATCAGATAATGATTTAAAAAATTTACTAGAAGAAAAATATTTGAAATATAATACTACTCATTTTATTGATTCAGACCCAGTACAGATACCTCATAGATTTAAAGAAAAAAATGATATTGAGATTTCAGCATTTTTGACTTCAATAATTTCATGGGGTAATAGAAAAATGATAATAAATAATGCAGATAAAATGATGAAAATAATGGGAGGTTCACCATATGATTTTGTCATTAACGCATCAGAGAAAAATATTAAATCCGTATCATTTGTTCACAGAACCTTTAACTCTGACGACTTTAAATTTTTCATATTATCCCTAAAAAATATATACCAAAATCATGGAGGTTTAGAGAATGTTTTTACAACAAATCAAGGTGATGAGTGGATATTTGAGACAATTACAAAATTTAAAAAGATTTTTTTTTCTATTGATCACATGAAAAGAACTACAAAACATATTTCTGATCCAGCAAAAAGATCAGCATGTAAAAGAATAAATATGTTTTTAAGATGGATGGTTAGAAAAGATACGAGTGGAGTTGATTTTGGAATATGGAATAAAATCTCAACCTCTATTTTATCATGTCCACTTGATACGCATACCCTTAGAATTGCTCAAAATCTAAATCTAGTATCAAGGACGCAAAATGATATTAAAACTTTGATTCAATTAGATAGTAAATTAAGGTTATTTGACCCTATAGATCCAGTTAAGTATGACTATGCTTTATTTGGTTTAGGAGTTGACAAATAGTTTGTTACCCACCAGCTCCTCCTCCGTCTCCACCAGCTCCTCCTCCGTCTCCACCAGCTCCTCCTCCTGCATCTCCAGCGTATGCACCATACATGTATGCCTCTCCACCTGTCCCTGAGGAAGTGTATTTATTTACTGCAATGTTATATTTATCGTTCATAGACTCAATTGTACTTAAATTAATATTTCTAAATATAAAATCAGAAAATTTATAAGAGGACAAGTCCAATTTCACAGCTTTCGACTTACTGAAAATAACAATATTGCCATTATATACAACTATTTTGGGGTAATATATACTGTACCATTTTTGGTATGGAAATTTTTCCTCGAAAACCACATCACCTGTTTCAATCTCTTTTACCACAATCTTAGATGATTTATTAACAAAGAAAAGTTTATTATCGATAGCTACGCAGTTTGTTACAATATTTAACTTTTCGTCTTTCCAATAAAAATTTCCTGAATCAATATCAATAACTGAGGTATAATGTGTTCCCATCCAGTTATGTGTATAAAGGAAAATATATTTATCAAGTCTGTAAGTTCCTGTTATGTTGTCTGACACATTAATTTTCCATTTTATACCATTAGTTTTGGAGTCAATCAAGGAAATTTTATGTTTTTCAATTAGAATAACTTTATCCATCGTAATCAATTTTATCTAGAATTTCCCACCTTGCAAGCTTTATTGGGATACTGCCTGCCTCATTAAATTTTTTAAAAAATTCATTTAGAGTAAATTTTTTATTTTCTTTTTCTAACTTTTCTGCATACTCAGTTACTATTTTTTCTAGCATATATTTACCAGTGATATAAGATGTTCCATATCCTGGTTGTCTAAGGTAAAGGTGCTGCTCGAACTTTAGTAGGTGAGGTTCTCTATTCATCCACTTTCTTGGTGTCCATCTAACGTGTACACCACCTGCTTCTTCCATAGTCATCTCATTTGCATGGGCATATAATGATCCCAGCCCTCTCGCGGCTCTCTGTGCTATCATAATCCATACAATTTCTCTTGATCTTGGACTATCGTTATATAATCCTGCATGCATAAACATTTCTTCAACACCAGTAGCATATCCCTCATTTTTGGTGTCGAAAATATTATATAATAATGCTTCTTTTCGTATCGGACTTGGGTGAGGGTTGTCTCTTATTTCCGCAAGATCAAACCAATGTACAAAATGTGAGTATAGAGGTAGTGGATCAATATGTAATCCAATGTTAAAGAAGTTTCTATCTTTACTTGGTACAAATTTTCCCATGTGTTCCCTTAGTGCCGGTTCCATATTTTCTTTGAAAGGCATGATTTCTTTGTCCTTTATAAATTTCATAAATCTTTCAACACCATTTTCAGTTAGAACCTTAAATTCCTCTGGTGTATTTGCAGCTTCTAGTTCTGGTAAATTTCTGTTATTATGTTCCTCTAACATAAGAGAGGACCAAGATCTATCAAGTTCTCTTTGGAGAAGACGAACCTCATCTTCCCATGTCATAGGGAGAAGATGAACATTTTGTTGATACCAAGTATAATTTTCTTTACCAATACCAGATGGACCAGTTTTGGTTTTAGATTCTTCCTCCAACCACTGAATAAATTTATCATTTGATTCAATTGCATTATTAATGCTTACATTTATTTGATCATCTTCATTATAACCTAATGTATTTTTTATTGTAAGAAGATTGTCTTTTTGTTGTCTAAAGTTTTCAATGCCAGCGATCCATAACTCTCTTGCATTTCCAGTTAGATTTTTTCTTGCTTCATTCTGAAAAATAGGAATCAAATCAATTTCATTTTTAATTTTTTCTTTATCACTATTCGAAAGAGGAAGATCATACATCCAAAACTCAAGAACGCCATGGTTAGTTGGACCCTCGTGAGCTGGAACATCACTTTGGTACATCCAGACTGACTGATAAAATGCTGGATCTCTTACCCAGGGCATTAAAACCCTGTCATTGAAATCATAACCATTCATTTCTGCAAAAACAATGTGCCAATCAATTTGCTCATTTACAGTCCATCCAGATGTATCAAAATTCAATAATTTATTTTTAAACTCATTGAAAAGAGGCCTTCGTTGATCAAATGATTTTTTTGAATAGTCGTGAACTCCATTTATAATATTTGGTTCTTCGAAAACTCTCCAATCTTGGAATAATAAAATTAAATCTTGGTATTCACTAAATTTTTGATTGTTTGTATTACTACAACTGGATAGTATAATTATTAAAAATATAAATCTCATCACATTAAGTTACATAATTGTAATCTATTTATTAAAAAAATTAATTTTTTGTAAATTTTATTGGAAAAATTCAAATTTTTTTAATATTATGCTTAAATACTTGAAATTATCATTTTGAAACAAGCAATTTATAACCTTTTTAACAGACCAGAAAAAAACTATAAACCAATCGACGGTATTAGAGCAATAGCAATTTTATGGGTTATTATTTTTCATGTCTGGTTATTTCAGTATAATGACTATCCAGCTGTTGGAGATAAGGTTACAGAGTATTCTTTGTTGATGTGGATCTCGAAAGGAGACCTTGGTGTTGATTTATTTTTTGTTATTAGTGGTTTTCTTATAGGTACTATACTATTTAAGGAGTTTAATAAATCAAATACATTAAACTTTAAAAGATTTTATATAAGAAGATTTTTAAGATTGATGCCAGTATATATATTCTCTATGGTTATTGGTGTTTATTTTCTTCATGGACATCCCGCAGGGAATTGGGACATGGCATGGTCTAATATTCTATATATTAATAATTACGTGAGAGATTCTTACATGGGTTGGACTTGGTCTCTTGCCATCGAGGAACAGTTTTATATTTTTATTCCTTTTATAATTGCATTTATTATTCCAAGGTTTAGTAATAAAGCAGTGATATTTATTATCATGGCTATCATACCAATATACTTCACTTATTATTATTCATTTGTCATGTTAGACTTATCAGTCCCTTTTAATAATACCTTTCTTGATGAGGGATGGATGGATTGGTTTTGGGAATATTATGTATTAACACATCTTAGGTATGGAGGTTTGTTATCAGGAGTTATTGTGGCTTATATAAATGTGAACTACAAAGAAAAAGTTATAAGTTTTTTTAATAATTACAGAATCTTGTCTGATGTTCTGGTTGTCTTATCATTAACAATATTTGTAATGATTTCTACTATTACTCTTGGTCAATGGACTTATGTTGAAAATTCAATTTTCTACTCATTTCACCCTGATGTTGCAAAATATTATGAAATTATTCACAGAGAAGTTTTTTCCTATGCTGTTGCTTATTTAATTATGGCATGCATTTACTCAAATGGGTTAATCATTAAACCTGTGAATAACTTTTTATCCCATCAGTTTTTTTACCCAATAGCTCAGGTTTCTTATTCAGCGTATCTTTTCCACGAAATGTTTATGTTTTGGTTTTTTCCAATTTTTAATAATGCCTTCTCAGATATGTTAACTCCAGTCTACATCTTCCTGATAAATGGAATAATATCATTAGTTGCAATTATATTCGGTGCCACTCTGATGTACGTATTTATTGAACAACCTTTCCAAAACATTAAAAATACAAGTAAACACTCAAGAGTAAAAGAGCCCTCTTTAGTTTAAATTAAAGAGAGCTTTAAAATTTTTTACTTTGATTGCATATTTTTTGCTTCCCTTTCGTTATCAAAAACTTTAGGATTAAAATACTGCATTTCTCTGATTATCTTATTACCCTCCCACTTGTATGCAATATAAAATGGAAATGATACCTCATCACCAGTGTATTTTCCATTAGCAGAGAAATCACTCCAAATTTCTGTCCAGGTATCTCCAGTTGAATAATGAGTTGTTTCAATAGCGGATCCAGATCCATCTGTTGAATTATTATTCTCTTTGATTTTTACATTTTCGAACATTTCAAATAATTCTTCAACTCCTGCAATAAATTCATCTTTATTAAATTCTTCACCATCAGGATTTACAAATACCATATCTTTTGAGAATAATTCTTTTAAAAATCCGATGTCTTCCTTCTCTACAGCTTTGAAAAGATCTTCAACTAATTTGGTTTTTTCATCTTCAAGGTTAACCACACCAAAGTCTTTTTTATTATTACAAGAAAAAAGAACAGTTGCACATAATAATGTAATGATAAAGTTTTTCATAAATTCTCTATATTTAATTAATAATGAATAAATATATATTCTTTTTTTCTTTTCTAGTACTTATATCCTCATGTAAAACAAGTACAGTTAATAATTTCGATACTGAGGGAATGATTCTGATTAGAGGTGGATCATTCAAAATGGGAAGTGACGATATTGATTCAAATTTGGATGAAAGACCTATTCATAGCGTTGAAATTAGTTCTTTTTGGATGGATGAAACTGAGGTTACCAATGCTGAATTTAAAGAATTTGTTGATGCTACAGGTTATATTACAACTGCTGAAAAAAGTCCTGATTGGGAGGAACTTAAGAAAGATTTACCACCAAATACTCCAAAACCAGATGAGAGTGTTTTTGTTCCTGCATCCTTGGTTTTTAAGAAAGCAGATATTGATAACCTTTCAAATCATTCTCAGTGGTGGGAATGGAAGCCAGGTGCTAATTGGAAAAATCCCGGTGGGCCCGGAACAAATATTGAAGGAAAAGAAAATCATCCAGTGGTACAAATTAGTTGGTTTGATGCGAATGCTTATGCTCAGTGGAAAGGTAGAAGACTTCCAACAGAAGCTGAATGGGAATATGCCTCGAGAGGAGGTTTGAATGGTATGAAGTTTAGTTGGGGAAATGAAATCAAATTAAGTGATTATGCAAATACCTGGGAGGGAGAATTTCCAAAAAATAATTATAAGATTGACGGTTATGAGTCAACTTCCCCTGTAAAAAGTTATCCTCCTAACCAATATGGACTATATGATATGGCAGGAAATGTGTGGGAGTGGTGTAGCGACCTTTACAATTATAGATATTACCAATCTGTTTCTGATATTATTTCTAAAAACCCAACTGGTCCAACCAAAAGCTTTGATCCTGCTGAGCCTTATTCTATCAAAAGAGTTGTTAGGGGAGGTAGTTATTTATGTAACAAATCCTACTGTACAGGATATAGAAATTCAATGAGGATGAAAAGTACTCCTGATACAGGAGCAATGCACACTGGATTTAGAACAGTAAAAGACTTGAAGATATAATAATGTTTAGAACTGTTTTTTTTCTTTTTTATCTTTTTTCAATCAACTCATTCTCTCAATCAAATATTAGCATACTTGATGAATTCATATTGGAAGGGAAGGAAATGTGGAAAATACCTGGAATTTCAGTTGTTGTTGTAAAAAATGATTCGACGCTTTATAAAAAGACTTTTGGTAAGAAAAATTATTTTAAAGATGAGAAGGTAGATACAAAGACAATTTTTTCTATGGCATCGACAACAAAAGCACTTATATCCATGTCACTTGGAATATTGGTAGATAGAGATTCGTTGTCTTGGGATGATAAAGTGATTGATGTTCTTCCGTCATTTAAACTTTCTGATAAATATATAACCAAAGATGCAAGAGTAAAGGATCTATTAACACATAATTTAGGAATTGGTAATGAAGATAAATTGTGGACAACAGATAGTACTTCTATTGAAGAGATGTTATTAAAATTTTCAAGGTCCCCAAAAACATATCCATTAAGAGGCGGTTATAAATATCAAAATATTATGTACGTTATAGCTGGAGAGGTAATAAGAAATGTATCTGGTAAAAGTTGGCAGGATTTTATGAAGATTAATATTTTGGATAAAATAGGACTTGAATGTACAAAAACATGGTCAAAGGATATTTTTAATTATGGTAATTACACTTATCCCCATCAAATCGATTATGATGAGGGTATAGTAAATGTTCCTTTTACCATTTCTGATCAAATAGGTGCAGCTGGCATGATGTGGTCTTGTGCTGATGACATGGAAAAATATTTACATTTTCTATTAAACAAAACACAAATTTTGGGTGAGAACATTCTGAAGGAGGAAACATTTAATTATTTGTTTAAACCACACATTATTGTAGGTGATTCCTTTTATCCTACAGCTGAGCTTACAAATCCTGATTGGAAGACGTATGGACTTGGTTGGTATCAACATGACTATAGAGGTGAAAAAATAGATTTTCATACTGGAAGTCTACAAGGGTTAGTTGCTATAATAGGATTAATAAGGGATAAAAATATTGGTATTCATGTATTTGCCAATTTAGATCATGCAGAGTTAAGACATGCAATCATGTATAAAGTAATGGATCTTTTCCTGTTTAATGATGATACAAGAGATTGGAATAAAGAGGTGTTTGATCTTTATTATGAAATGGATTTAAAATATAAAGATTCATACCTAAATAAATTTAAGGATAGAGATACTAATTCTAAAATGTCTCTTAGACTTGAAGATTACGAAGGTGAATATATAAGTGATATGTACGGAAGAATTATCATCAAGAAAGATGATGAAAAAATGACTTTAGATATTAATAATGGAATAAAGTTTTTTGATCTAGATTGGTGGGAATATGATATTTTTATTACTGATAAAGATGAAAAATGGAGGGAGAAATTGTTTGTCAATTTCAATATTGAAGATAATAAGGTATATAGTTTAAAAATCTACAATGAGGAATTTAAAAAAGTTAACTAAAATATTTTTTTTTCTTCTCCTCATATCGTGTTCAGAGAGTGAAATAGCAAAAAAAAATTTCATCATAATTCTGGCCGATGATTTAGGTTATTCCGACCTTGGCTCATTTGGAAGTGAAATCAATACTCCTAATATTGATATGCTTGCTCAAGAAGGAGTTATTATGTCAAATTTTCATACCTCACCACTATGTGCTCCATCAAGGGCAATGCTTTTGTCAGGAAATGATAATCACATTGCTGGTATTGGTATTCAAGCATTTAGTTCCGAAAATTTTGGGTATGAAGGTAAACTTTCTGAAAGAGTAAAAATCATTCCTGAAGTTTTACAAAAAAGCGGTTATAAATCATTTATATCTGGAAAATGGCATATTGGGGGTGATCCTTACGAAAGAGGTTTTAATAATTCATACTCCTTATTACCAGGTGCTTTTACTCATTATGATAACAATAAACCTATTGAGGCTTATCCTGACTCATCATTTTCACAAAATGGAAAGAGAGTATTATGGCCAGAGGGAGAGTATTCAACTGATTTTTATACACAAAAGATGATTGATTTTATTAAATCTAATCATGATAAACCCTTTTTCGCTTACTTATCATATACGGCGCCTCATTGGCCATTGCAAGTAGATAAAGAATTCTCTGATAACTATGTTGGGTATTATGACAGTGGTTATCATAAAGTTCTTGAGAAAAGATTAATCAATAATATTGAGAAAGGAATAATTCCGGTCTCGAGTAATCTCCCTGATGCATCATATCTTTCTGAAAATTGGAAAAAATTAAGTGTTAATGAAAAAAAGTTGGAATCAAAAAAAATGGAGATATATGCTGGTATGATTGAAAATATGGATTTAAATATTGGAAAACTAATTGAGTATTTAAAATCAGAAAATTTGTATGATAATACAATAATTTTTTTCCTATCAGATAATGGAGCTGCAGCTGAGGATTTTTATTATAATAAAACGTATGGAAAATATATAAGAGATAAATTTTCATATGATATAAATGAAATTGGTTCTGCAAAATCTTTTGCGTCTCTTGGACGAAATTGGGCTGAAACCATATCGTATCCATTTAGACTTTACAAAGGATATACTACATCTGGAGGTATAAGATCCCCACTTATAATAAAAGGTATAGAAAGTAAATCAAAAATTTCTAATGAATTTATGACATTACTTGATATAGCTCCAACTATTTATGATATCTCAAATTCAGAATATATTTACAACAAAAATTATCCTTTAAAGGGATCATCTATTTTACCATTTTTTGAAGAATTTTCAGAAAACATTCATTCAAAAGATTATGTATTTTCATTTGAACACAGTGGAAAATCAATACTTAGAAAAGGAAATTGGAAGATTATAAATAAAACTAATCCTTTTACTAAAGAGAATTTTGAGCTCTTTCATGTTAGTGATTTCACTGAACAAAATAATCTTATAAATGATTTTCCAAATATTTTTGATTCTTTATATGTAGAATGGAATGATTTTGTGCTGAGAAATAAAGTTTTATTACCTACACCTTATATTGATGATTTGAACTGATTTTATTCAAAGTTTATATCAATTTTATTTACTTCAAAAAAGCTTGTTAGTTCTTTCTCAACTTCATCTACTTCCTCGACTAAACTTAGTAAATGGATATCTTCTTCTGAAATTAATTTTCCATCTAATAAAGTACTTTTTATCCAGTCGTATAATGGTTCATAATGCTTCTTTCCAACAAGTATTATTGGAAAGAGTTTAGATTTTTTTGTTTGAATTAATGTTAATGCATTGAATAATTCATCTAATGTTCCATACCCACCAGGCATGACTATAAATCCTTGGGAGTATTTTTGAAACATTAGCTTCCTTATGAAGAAGTAATCAAATTTGAGTAAGTAGTCCTCATCTACATATTTATTAGTATACTGTTCAAAAGGTAAATTGATTCTTAACCCAACTGATTTCCCACCATTTTCCTTTGCACCCTTATTAGCTGCTTCCATTATGCCAGGTCCAGCACCTGAAATTACACCAAAACCCATTTTAGCAATCATTTTAGCAATTTCAACAGTTTTTTTGTAGTACAAATCATCTGGTTTGGTTCTTGCTGAGCCAAAAATAGATATCGATGGTCCTACCTCTAATAATTTTTCAAATCCAGTTATGGTTTCTGCATTATATTTTAAAATTCTCCAACTGTCTTGTGTTATTGCATTATTCCAGTTTTTCATGTTTTTATGTTATATTAGGCAATATTTTTGTTTTGTTATCGTAATTAATATGGTAATAATAAATAAAATAAAATTTATGAAAATTCAAAACACATCATTATTTCTCCTTTTTTTAATTTTTACGATTTCATGTGAACAACTTGGTGATTCTCTTAGATTACCAGGTGAGGACCCAAAAGACATTATTTATTACGAGTTAAATAATGATTATTTAGCACCTGAATCCAGGGAATTTATTGAACAAAATTTTCCATCACAAAGTGTTAACACATCATATATTTTAATAGGTAAGAATACTTATGGTTTTGAAGCCGATCTTACAAACGATAAAAGTTTGTCTTTTGATGAGGATGGAGCATATAAGTTTGATAGAGATCATCCATTTATTAAAGATATCTATGAAAAGGGAAAATTTGGTAGAGGAAAAGGTGAAGGAAAAGGTGATAAAGAGGATAGGGAAGGAGGAGAGAAAGACGACGAAGATAAGGAAAAAGGTGAAGGTACTGATAAGGGAAGAGGAGATGAAAGATGTTTTGAGTTTGTTATGCCTTATACTGTTATGATGCCCGATTCATCATTAATTACATTGACTGAGGATAAGGATAGAGAAAAAATCAAGACTTGGTATGAAAATAATCCAAAAGTAGAGAAAAGACCACAGGTTCAACTTCCAGTTGATATCATGTTTGAGTCTGAGGAGAAGGAAGAAAATGTTACTATTTCAACACTTGAAGAGTTAAAAGAAGTTGTTGAATCATGTCGAGAATTTGATAAAGAAAATGAAAATTGTTTTAAAATTAACCTTCCATACTCTGTAGAAATGCCTGATAGCTCAATAATTACAATAAATAATGTTGATGATAGGAAAAAAATTGAAGATTGGTACGAAAATAATCCAAAGAATGAG
The DNA here is from genome assembly GCA_902523065.1 of uncultured Marinoscillum sp. Lineage (GTDB taxonomy): Bacteria > Bacteroidota > Bacteroidia > Cytophagales > MED-G16 > MED-G16. Next base: position 27,654 of record CABYXZ010000001.1, on the reverse strand, counting down.
AGCAGACATAAACTCATATATCCAGTTCAGCTAGTATTTGAATCTGAAAAAGAAGATGAGGAACCTAAAATTGTTACAGTAAACAATTCAGATGAAATGAAGGAAATTCAATCTGAATGTAAACAGGGTGAAAAGAAAGGTAGAGGAAAAGACAAAAAAGAATGGTGTAAGAAGTTAGATGTTTCAGAGATTGATGACTGCATTAAAGAATACGTGAATAATAATTATCCTGATGATAAAATAGTTCACTCAAGATCAATTTTAACCAAAGAAGATGTTACTATACATGTTGTTAAGTTGCAGAAAGCAGGTATATTAAAATTTGGAGAAGATTGTGAATTTATCGATTGATTCTTCTATCTCATGGAGGTGTAAATCTACCTGGAAAAAAGCTTCTGTAAATACCCTTTGGTGTCTTCTTGGTTGTTCTATCGGCGACTTTGGAACTATATTGTTTTTTCAATATTCTTCATATTCATTAGCTACAGAGTACATAATGCTATTGGCAATAATCAATGGCATTCTTACCTCAATAATGCTTGAAACTATCATATTAAGTTTAACTCAACCATTTTATATAGCTTTCAAAACAGCAGTAGGTATGTCTCTTATAAGTATGATATCTATGGAAGTTGCTATGAATACAGTTGATTTTGTAATAACTGGTGGTGCTATGATAAATATTTATGTAATACTGCCAATGCTTATTGCAGGTTTTATTACACCATTACCTTACAATTATTACCGACTTAAAAAGTTTAACCAAGCTTGTCATTAGACTTTAACTATATGAATTGCAAATCCTCCTCCTGGTGCCATATATATTGGAATTGAGGACGAAGAATCAATTTCTATAATCTTTTCTTCAATTTCATATTCCATTGGATTAGATTTCCAGTGAGTTGACTTGGTATCTTTATAAATTATTAATTTATATTTTTGATTTTTTTCTAGAAAATTTAGATCAATATCAAAGTTTCTTTCTTTTTCATCAGTTATTCCACCAATGTACCAGTCATCTGAATATTTATCTTTTCTAGATAGAATAACGTATTCTGATATTTTAGAATCAATAACATTTTTTTTACTCCATTCAACAGGTACACTCTTAATAAATTCAAATGCTTCAGGGTGCTTTATGTAATGTTTTGGTAGATCTGCAGCCATTTGCATTGGTGAATAATAAACAACATAAAGTGCTAACTCTTTCGCAATTGTCGAAGGAACAATTGCATTTTTATCTATTTCATCTGAACCTGGTGATACATATCTAAAATTATTCAACTGAAATATACCAGGTGTATAGTCCATTGGTCCACTTAATAGTCTTGTAAATGGAAGATCAGTAGCGTGATTAACCCCATTAGATGAAAACCCATTAAATTCTTGACCTTTAGCACCTTCTCTTGATATGAAATTTGGATATTTTCTTCTCAGACCTGTATCCTTGATGGGCTCATGTTTTATTATATTTAATTTATATTTTGCTGCGGTTTCAATGACTTTTTGGAAATGATCAATCATATACTGGCCATGATGCCATTCTCGGGAAACAGTACCCTCAGGATTAATTTTTTTAATGTTTTTACTTACATCATTAACATAACCTGTCTTAATATTTTTTACTCCGATTCGGTTATATAGTTTAAAGGCATCTTCTAATTGGTTTTCATAATTCTGTATCTGTCCACCTGTCTCGTGGTGACCAACTAAATTGACACCAATGGAGTTACCATAACTTGATAAGTAATTAATATCAAAATCATTAACAGATTCAGTAAAACTGAAAGGATCTCCATTGCCTGAACAACACCACTCTGGATGCCATCCTTTATTCCATCCTTCAACAAGAAGTCCATTAAAATTATTTTTCGATGCAAAATCTAAATAATATTTTACTTTATTATTATTAGCACCGTGATTTTGAGATTGCCACCATGTAGATTCGTTAGTTCCAATCATTTCCCACCAAACCCCCATGTATTTTCCAGGCTTAACCCATGAAAAATCTTGATTTTCATCAGGATCTTCATTAAGGTTTAGGATTATATCTGAATCAAGAAGTTTAGAAGAGTTATCAGCTATCTGAATAAATCTCCAAGGTGAGGTTATTTTATTATCTAACTTTACTTTTGTCCCGTCACTCCACGGATAAAGTTCAACTTCAAGCAATCCATTTCCTTTTGGAGCTAAAGTCATACTTGAGTAATTGATAAGATTAGCTTCGTGAATACTTATTATCAATCCATTATCTTTTTTAATTGTTAGAGGCGTATGAGCAGCATCTATCCCTATAGTATCATATGATATATTTTCTACATTTTTAGAAAAAAACTCCTTAGAAATATCATCTACTGATGATTTTGCATATAAGAATTCATACCTTCTATAAGAAAAACCTGGAATCCACCATGCAGTATCTTTTGAAGATAAATTAAACTCAGTGTATTCGTCAATAATATTATAGTTCGATAATGCCTCTTGACTTGGAACATTATATTTAAATGATATTCCATCATTATAAACCCTAAATATTATTTCATAATTAATATTATTTTTCGAAATATTAATATTTAACTTATTATAGTTGTCTTCAATCTCATCTTTTTCTCCAATAAATGGATACCACTTATTTTGAATACTTTCTCTAGCTACCTTTAAAACTTTTAAGTTTGATCCTATATCATTTCCATCTTCTAGTTTTATTCCCAACCTTGACCAGTCTGTTACTGATTTATTCTCTTTTTCTACCTTATAAAATGCGTGGCCATTTTCAACTTTGAAGGTTAAATCAATTTTGTTATCTGGAGAGTTTATTCTAGTGATATTATCATTTGAGCATGATATAACAGTAAATATTAAAAAAGTAAAGAAAATTTTTATTAAGTTCATAGTTAGTTTGTATTGCTAATATAAATTAAGTTTTTTAATAAAATAATTTGTGAGGTTCATATTACTACTCTTCTTCTTATCAATCTCAAATGAGGTATTTAGTCAAAATATTTTGCAACTAGGTAAAGCAAATAGTTTTAAGACAATGTCTTTTTACGAGGGTGAAACCCTAAGATTTAAAAAGCTAAATGATGATTACTTTATAACTGCAAGAATATCAGGAATAACTGATGATAACATAAAATTTAATAATATTGAAATCCCCATAGATGAAATAAATGTTGTTGATATCAGAGATAAATCATCAAACTTTATGAGAAGGTTTGGTACTTATTTTTCTGGTGGATCTGCAGCTTATTTTCTTATTGATTTTATAAACCTTTCTGTTGTTCAAAGAGCATCAGCCTCAGAAGTGTATGATAGTAAAATACTATTAGGTTGTTCTGTTGGCATAGGAATAGGATTTGGATTACGACAGATAAAGAAAAAATATTTCAAAAGAAAAAAACTAAATAGAATATGGATACAAGAATCAATTTGATCATTTTGATTTTTATTTTTTTTTCTTGTGATGATTTACCCTGTAGATTCAATAAAGTTCCTGATCCTCCTTTCCCAAATCCTGATAATGTAGAAACCTTTAAAAATAATATTGTAAACCAGGTAACATATATTTATGAATGCCTTGATAGTGATATATATAATAAACAATTTGTTGCATTTACGTATACTGTAGAAAGAGATACATCGACTCCTGGTCAAAATAATATTAATTGCTGGAATGAGTCAGTATATGTCACACTAGGTAATTGCTAATGAAAGAGTACATATTTTCGATTATAATTTTATCATTTTCTTTACTGGTTGCTTATCTAATATCATTTGATACAATTTTATTTTTTAATTACAAATTAGTATATGTGTTGTGGTTACTGATTTTTACAATCCATATTTCTGTTTTCATACCATCATATATAAATCAGACAGAACATTATTATGATTTAACTGGTGGAATCACTTTTATATCATCTGTAGTTCTACTTACAACTGGAAGATATCTTTATTTTGGAAATATTGATTATGTTTCTTTTATCGTTTCATTACTTGTATCATTATGGACTATTAGATTAAGTTCATTTCTTTTTTTAAGAGTTAAAAGAACTGGTCAGGATGTAAGGTTCTCTGAAATAAAGAAAGATTTTAAGAGATTTCTCTTAGCTTTTATACTTTCTGGATTATGGGTTTTTACCTGTCTATTACCCTCAATTGTTGTTTTGACAAGTTCTAAATCTATTGAACTTGATATCATAACAATCTCAGGAATTATAATATGGGTATTCGGTTTTATATTTGAAGTTGTTGCTGATAAACAAAAAACAGAATTCAATAAAAAAAATAAAGGTCGATTTATATCAACTGGATTATGGTCTTTAACTAGACATCCAAATTATTTTGGAGAATTTACGCTTTGGGCCGGATTAGCTATTATATCCATTCCCTATTTGTATGGAATTAATTACATTGTACTTACATCGCCTCTTTTTATTTATTTATTGTTAACTAAAGTAAGTGGAGTTAATTTACTTGAGGAAATTGGTGAAAAGAGGTGGGGTAGTGAAAAGGAATACCAAGATTATAAAAAAAATACGCCTAAGTTTTTTCCTAAATTTCTTTAGTTTTTAGTTTTAATAAGTATTACTCCGTCTCTTCCATCAGAACCGTAAAGACTAAGTTCAGATGCACTTTTAAGTAATTTAATTGAATCTATATTTTCTGGTTGAACTACCTGGTAAGCAGAGGAGTAGTTCCCTACTCTTGACCCATTCACATAAAATACTACCTCTTGATAGTATTTTATACTTGTTTGACCTCTTAAATAAACCTGAGCATCTCTCTCACCCACACCACTTATCCTTAACCCTGGAATAGATCTAAGTCTGTCCAATAAGCCTAATGTAGTTGAATTATCGTTAGAGGAGTAACCTTGAGGCCTACTTACCTCACATGAAAAGCTAATTACCATTAATAATGTAAATGTTATTCTAATAATCATTTTGTTTTAATTTCTATAACTCCTCCAGATCCAGCAAAACCATACATGCTTAAATCTACCGCATTTTTTAATATTCTTATACTTTTAATCATAGTAGGATCTAACATACTTGAAATTTTAGAATAATTTCCTACCTGAATTCCATCTAAGACAAATAATATTTCTTTAGGGAAATTTATACTTGAAACACCTTTTAAATAAACTTTTGCATTGTCACCATTTCCTTCAATATATATGCTTGGATTAGCTCTAACTCTGTTAAGTAGACTGATATTAGATTTGTTCTTGATTTCATATTCTGAATTATAATCATTTGACTGTACACTTTTTTTATTTATTTCACATCCTAGAAACATTAGAAATATGATAAAATAAAGAGATAATTTATTATTTATATTTTTTTCTAAATTCATAAGTACATAATAATAACGTTAGCAAAAGAAGTAAATAATTTGAAAATTTTATAATTACATTACCGATTGTATATGAATTTGGTTCAAATATCATTTCAATCGTATTTTCTCCTTTGTCTAATTCTAATCCTCTTAGCACATAATTTGTTCTTACTAACTTTTTTTCAATGCCGTTTACTAGAACTTTCCATCCATTTGGATAATATATTTCAGAAAAAACAACAAAGGATGCATAGTTGTTAGATGATTTATATAACAATCTTTTTGGTGAGTATTCTATCAAATTAATTTTACCACTTACATTAAATTCATTTTTGTTATTATTTAAACTAAATTTTGAGACATCAATAATTGCTTCTTTTTTTGACTCTAAACTTGTTAGTGCTTCCATTTCCTCCTCAGCTGATTCAACTTCTATAATTTTATTTACAAACCACGCATTGCCGTAAGAAAAATTATTTTTTACAACATTATTTCTTTTGTCTCCAAACTGTATAAATCCCACATTGAGCATATTTATAATATTATTTTCTGAAAAGTTTGTATTACTCTCTCGAAGCTTTGCAACAACATCATTTCTTTCTTCCTGAAATACATTCTCAATAATATCTTGATATCTTCTCATTTTTGCACCGTGATATCCTCCAATTGAGGAATGATAGTATGAGGTTCTTGCATCGTTGAAAGTATTTTGAAGATTAAATACTCTTTTTCTATCTACATTATTTTCAAGTATATATTGATCTGCTTCGGTCATTTTGATTTCTAATTCCTTAATTTTTTTGAAAGAGCAATCACCAAAAACTTCACACACAGAATCTGTCTTTAAAATACCAGAATTATTTGTTAAATGATCAATTGAAATAATTGATATCAAAAGTACTCCAAAAATGGATTTTGAAATTTTTTCATAAAATAATCCAAACATTAGACTAACCGTAATAAGAATAAGAATACTACCTCTAAGAAGATCTGCAAGGAATAAACTTTTTCTATCTTCTATCAGTGAATTAACAAACCATTCGGGATAGTTGTTAAAATTTGAATCAACTCTTCCAGAGAAACTTAATACAAAGTATGATAGAAATATAAGTGAGAAAATACCAATCGTTATATATAATGATTTAATTATGTCATCTTTATATTTTTTTGGGTCTTCAATAAACTTTTGAATAGCAAGACATGAAATTAAAACAACAGAGAAAATGGATATAATGATTATAAATGTAACAGATCTAAATTTGTTATATCCAGGTAAATAATCAAAAAATAAATTATTTATTGTTTCAAGATTACTTCCCATACTTAAGACAACACTAGTAACAAGAAGATAAATTAACCAGTTTTTTTCGTGTGCTTTTAAGATAATAAATCCAAATATCATCAGAAATATACATATAACTCCAGCATAGTATGGAGCTGTAAGAGGTTGATCACCCCAGTATGTGGGGACTCTTCTTAGCTGACTGTTTATTTGATTTGTAGCAATATTATTTTTTCTTAGAGCTTTTCCAAGATTTGAGTTTTTATCTAGACTCTCTTGACTTGAACCACCTAGAATATGTGGAAAAAATAATGTCAATGGCTCAAAAACTCCATTGCTGTACTGGAATGCATATTGTTTATCTAAGCCAATTCTACCAGCATCAAGGTCTGACTTTCCTCTAATAGATTCATTGGAGTATTCAAGTATTGACCATATCTCACCAAAAAATGTACCAATAGCTATTATTGCAGCAACTACTAAAAGCGATATTCTTTTGATGAAAAAAACTATTTTCTTTTTATTATAAAAATAAATAAGCTGAGTTACTCCATAGAAAATTAATATAAATAAGGTATAGTATGTAATTTGTAAATGATTTAGTCTCAGCTGTAGTGCAAGAGCTATAGCAGTAATTATAAACCCTAAATTTCTATTTTTATGAATACATGTATGAACTCCGGCAATAATTAGAGGAATGTAAGCAATTGCTCCTATTCTAGCATTGTGACCTGCACCAATACCAACAATCATGTATGATGATAGAGTAAAGGCGATACTTCCGAATACAGCAACTTCCTGTCTTACGTTAAAGGCCAATAACATAAAGTAAAAGCTAAGAAATGAAATTAGTAGGATATTTGTAGGATGTGGAAAGAAAAAGCTATACAGTTTATGAGTGTACCTAATGATTTCATTTGACCATTTTACATCAGTTAGATATGCTGGCATCCCTGAAAACATTGAATTAGACCAAAGAGCTTCTTCATTATTGATTTTTCTAAACTCTGAGGATTCTTTTGCGGAATAACTCCATTGTTCTATATCATGCTGTTTTAATTGTTTATTTAAAAAAATAACAGGATAGAAAATATATAAATTCAGTCCAACAAACAGTAAAATGGACAATAAATGTTTTATGTTTTTTTTATTCAAAAATTTTTTTTTGAAATATAAATAGTATTAGTGAAATAAATGAATCATTATTTCCATAATTATTATTTTTGTTAGTAATGTTTGAGAATTTAAGTAATAAGTTAGACCGAGCTTTTAAAGTATTAAAGGGTCAGGGTAGGATTACAGAAATAAATGTTGCATCAACTATTAAAGAGATTAGAAGAGCTCTCATAGATGCTGATGTAAGTTATAAGGTTGCTAAAGAAATAACTTCTAATATAAAAGATAAGGCAATGGGTCAAAATGTCTTAATCTCAGTCTCTCCCGGCCAACTTCTGACAAAAATAGTTGCAGATGAACTCACTGATTTAATGGGTGGAGAGTCTGCGGAATTAAATTTAGATGGAAATCCAAATGTTATACTTTTATCTGGTCTTCAGGGGTCTGGAAAAACTACATTCTGTGGTAAGCTTGGGAGGTATCTGACCAAAAAAGGTAAGAAGACTTTGATGGTAGCTTGTGATGTATATAGGCCAGCAGCTATTGAACAATTACATGTAATTGGTGATGATTTGAAAATTGAAGTTTTTTCAGATAAAAATTCTAAATCTCCACTAAATATTGCGAAAAATGCAATAAAACACGCCAAAAAAGGTGGTTTTAAGTCTGTTATAATTGATACTGCAGGAAGATTAGCAATTGATGAGGAGATGATGAAAGAGATTAAAAGTTTAAAATCAAACCTTAAACCCCATGAGAGTTTATTTGTAGTTGATTCTATGATAGGTCAGGACGCGGTATTAACAGCAAAAACCTTTAACGAAGCTATAGACTATGATGGTGTTGTATTAACAAAATTAGATGGCGATTCAAGGGGTGGATCAGCATTATCTATAAGGAAGGTTGTAGATAAACCAATTAAATTTATTAGTACAGGTGAGAAAATGGATGCAATTGATGTCTTTCACCCAGATAGAATGGCTAAAAGAATACTTGGAATGGGTGATGTCATTAGTCTTGTTGAGAGAGCACAACAAAATTTTGATGAGGAAGAGGCTCGAAAGTTGCAGAAAAAGATGTTTGAGAACACATTTGGGTTAGATGATTTTCTTTCTCAAATTCAGAAAATAAAGAAGATGGGAAATATAAAAGATCTTCTTGGTATGATGCCTGGAGTATCTTCAAAAGTTAAAGATCTTGATGTAGATGATGAGTCATTTAAACCAATTGAGTCGATAATATATTCCATGACTCCTATAGAAAGAAAAAATCCTGATATATTAAATGGTGTTAGAAAGAAAAGAATTGCTATGGGAAGTGGAACCTCAGTTCAGGAAGTAAATCAACTTCTTAAACAATTTAATCAAATGAGAAAAATGATGAAGATGATGAAAAAAACAGGTCCATCTGGTATGATGTCAGCGCTTGGACTTTCTGATAAAAAGAATTAATTTTTTTTATAAGTTACGCTTTTTATTGCTTTCATAGCTTTTTCAACGCTAGGTAAAATTTCTTTTATCAATGTCGGTGCGTAGTGAAATGGCACATCTTCACAAGTTATTCTGTGTACAGGTGCGTCTAAGTAATCAAAAGCAAACCTTTGAATGTGATGACTTATTTCAGATGATATTGAAGCTAATGGCCATGCCTCTTCAATAATTACTAGTCTGTTCGTCTTTTTAACTGATTTTACAATACTATCGTAGTCTATTGGTCTTACTGATCTAAGGTCAATCACTTCAACACTTATATTTTCTTTCTTGGCAACATTAAATGTTTCTTCTGCAACTTTCATCATTTTACCAAAAGATACTAGTGTTACATCATTCCCCTCATGCACAACATTTGACTCACCAATAGGAATTAAATATTCTTGTTCTGGAACATTACCTTTATCACCATACATAAGCTCTGATTCCATAAATATAACTGGGTCATCATCTCTAATTGAGGTTTTGAGGAGCCCTTTAGCATCATAGGGATTTGATGGAACTACAACCTTTAAACCAGGGGTGTTAGCGTACCAGTTTTCAAAATTTTGAGAATGTTGGGCACCCAGTTGTCCTGCATTACCAGTAGGTCCTCTAAATACAGCAGGTATATTAAATTGACCTCCTGACATCTGATACATTTTGGCTGCTCCATTAATAATTTGATCAATTGCTACAAGTGAAAAATTGAATGTCATGAATTCAACTATAGGCCTAAGACCATTCATTGCAGATCCTACTCCTATACCAGTAAATCCGGTCTCTGCTATTGGAGTATCAATTACTCTTTCAGGGCCAAACTCGTCAAGCATTCCAAGACTCACCTTGTATGCTCCATTGTACTCAGCAACTTCTTCACCAATTAAGTAAACATTTTCATCTTGTCTCATCTCCTCAACCATTGCCTCTCTTAAAGCTTCTCTGAACTGTATCTCTCTCATACTCGGCAAAAATAAAAAAAGGCCTTGATTATCAAGGCCTTTTATTTAAATAATTTAGTAAAATTAATTCATTGCAGATTGGACCGCATTTTGATAGTTAACGAATTCGAGGTCGTTAATAATCCTTTCTTTGAATGAACCATTCTCATCTTTTGAGATTGCAGCTTTAAGGTTATTTGATACACCGTCAGCATCACCCTCTCTTGCAGATATTACAGCGTATATGTAATCGATTCCACCATTTTCTGTCCATCCGTTATCAGCAAATTGTTTTCTTAACGCAGCCATTTCTTTTTTAGCCTCGTCAATATTTCCTGACATTAGTTGTACAACTCCTTTTCTCCATTTTGCCCAACCTCTTTGACCAACTTTTTCAAGATGGTTGACAGCATTCTCGTAATCACCGAGAGGAATTGAAATTGTCCCTTTAGCCATATTATATGGTCCATCTGCATATGTAAGATCTAAATCTGCAGATTTATTAATATGCTCATTTGCTAAATTCCAGTCGTATTGCATAGCAGCTATTGCAGCTAGGTTAAGATGTGCTTCAGCATTTTCATTCTTAGTATTAGAAATGTCAAGTTGAGTTTTGGCAGCTTCTAATAATTTATTTTGAGCATCAGAACCCATTTCTTCCTGTCTTGCAAGTTGGATGTGTACTGATCCAAAATCGTTGTGAGCCTGCCATGTACCTCCCCACTGAACTGCGGATCCATATATTGCAGCCTTCTCTTTTAAGTCTGGTGTAAGAGTTCCAGCGAATAAAAGCTCTCCATGAGATAAAGCATCTGATGATGCCTCACCTGATACTATATTCTGAGCTATGGCAAGAATCTCGTTATTAGGTTTTTTCTCAATAACTGTTACTACTTCAGTTCTTGCATTTCTTAAATCAGGATAAACCTCTTTTATCAAAGTTCTGTATGATGATAATTTTGATAATGATTTTTCTTTGTCTACAAATGAACCACCACCATTTACAATAGCCAATATTTGACTTTTATCTGCACTTGATACAGCATCAGATTCTTTCAAGGCGTTTCTTAAAGCATCCCAGTTTTCAACTACAGGAACAAGAGTAAAACCAACCTTATCCGCTTCATCTTTGTAGTCGTATTTATCCATTTCTGCTCTGTAAAATTTCTCTATGGCAGCAGATCTTCTTGATGCTAATGACTCATTAACTTTTGTTGAACCTTCTGGAGAGTGTGCACCAACAATATTTACGCCTTTTGTGATATTTTTTTCAGCTAGAAACGCAGAAAATTTTTCTCCCCTGTCACTTTTTCTTTCAGAACCTCTCAAATAAGAACTACCTTGATTGAAATAAAAATCTACAGATGTAGTTTCTGTTTCTTCAGCATCAGTATATCCTGGATATGCTTTAGGTGTAGGAATCATTGACGCATTTGTCAATGTAATTGTTTTATTTACACCATCAGCAACATCAGATTCCTCAGTATCTAGACTGTTTCCTGTTGCAACAACTTTTGCAGTACCAACTACAGTTAACTTAGCTGGTGAGCCACCCATTGTAGCGCTATTGTATGGCACTGAGATTGTTTGAGTTGAGGTAGATGTAGAAGAAGAACTATTTGGATAATCAGAAGCTTTAAACTCAACTGATCCAACATCGTTTCCATCAAACTCAAAATTAAGTGTGTAGCTAGTTCCCTTAGGTAACATACCTTTGGGGAGGGTAGTTTGAACATCAAATGATACACTAGATCCTGCTAAAGTAATAGGGTCAGGGTTCACATTAATTTGTTGCTGTTTAGATAATTCAATCATCTTCTTTAATGGATTACAGGCAGTAAACATTAAAAATGAGAAGATGAAAAGATTTAAAATATTAATATTTTTCATAATTTGTTTCATTAAAGTAATTACTTATCAGCTTCAAAAATACATATTTTTATCTATTTATCGAATAAATATTTATAAATCACTGAACCTTTTTTTACCCTTAAGAAAGTAATTAATAGGTAAAATTTCTTTTTTTAGTTTTCCATGATTAAAAATTCCAGACCTTTTTCTCAATAAGGTTTTTGGAATATTTAAAATAAATATTAGATATGCCATTATTATTGATATTAAATGAAGAATATTTTTTTTCTTAACACAAATTATAACTGATGCAAAGGCATCAAGTATTAATCTTATAAAAAGTTTAGGAAATGCATAAAAAAGATTTTCATTTTTTAAAATCATTATAAGATTATTCCTGAAGTTAAGATATGTTTTTTTTGGATTATTATCATTTAGTGTCTCACCTCCAGCATGGTATACTAAACTCTTTGGTTGACAAAAATTTTTATATTTTAGATTTTTAAGCCTCCAACACAGATCTATTTCTTCCATGTGTGCAAAAAAATCAAAATCAAAACCATTTACTTCTCTGAATACTTTTGATCTAATCATAAAGCAAGCACCTGATGACCAGAATATTTCTTTTTCATCATCATACTGTCCAAAATCTTCTTCAATTGAATCAAATATTCTTCCTCTACAGAATGGATATCCAAGAAAATCTAAATATCCACCTGATCCTCCTGCATAGTCAAATTTTTTTTTGTTATGATAAGATTTTATTTTTGGCTGGCAAGTAGCAAAATTTTGATCCGACTCAAGAAGTTCAAACATTGGATTTAACCAACCCTTAGTTACCTCTACATCATTATTTATTAGTACATAATAATCGTAATCTATTTTTGATAAACCTTTATTGTAACCTCCAGCATATCCATAATTTTTATCATTTTGAATTATTTTTATTTCAGGAAATTTATTTTTTACATAAATATTTGATTCGTCATCTGAACCGTTATCTATTATGTAAATAGTTGATAATTTTTTGTCAGAGTGTTTAACAACTGACGGTAAGAATTTTTTTAGGAGATTTAGTCCATTATAATTTAAAATTGCTATTGCAATTCTCTTATTTGATAGCATTATTTAAATAAATTACCAATATCAAAGCCTGGAATATTGGGCATTAAGTTTCCAGTTTTTTCTTTTATGAACTCACTTGACTTTATTTCAACCTTTTTCATTGCCTTGTTAACAGCTGCAACTGTTAAATCTTCTACCATCTCAACCTCATTAATTATACTTTTATCAATTTTGATAGAAATAACCTCCTTTTTTCCGTTAACTTCCACTTTTACTAATCCTGCTCCTGATTCTGATTCAACTTTGATTGTATCTAACTGATTTTTTATTTCTTTCATTTTATCTTGGGCCTCCTTGAATTTTCCCATCATTTTCATCATATCAAACATATTGCTCTACTTTATTAATAAAAATTTTCCTTTTTGTTTTACTTTTTTTCCATTCAAAGTAAAATCTAATATGTAAATATATGAACCTTGAATTACTTTGCCATCAAAATTTCCATCCCATCCGAAACCAATATCATTACTTTCAAAAATATTTACTCCAAAATTATTGTATATAGTTAATTTATAGTCAGAAACATTTTTTTCAAAAGGTTTAAATTCATCGTTGAGACCATCTCCATTTGGTGTAAAGCTATTTGGCATAGGTAAAGGATTGTAATTTTTACTGCTGATTAAACAGCTTAAATTTGAAATAGATTTTTTTCCATTTTTAAACCCAACAGAGTAATAACAATATTCTTCTCCCTCAATCAGGTTATAACTATCCATATTTAATTTTTTAGAATTTGAAAAAAGTTCTGAATTTTTAAAGATATGTAATGAATCATACTCATTTATATAATCCAGATCAATTTTTATTCCATCACGCTCTTCATAAGCATTTGTATAAATTAGGTATATTCCGTCCACAATTACTTCATTTTGACACGTGTAAATTTTTTCAATCTCTACATGTTTGTCAGAAAACGTTTTATTTGATATTTCTATTTTTGAATCGTTAAAATAAATGTATGACGGACTTAAGTAGACAGAATCAATTCTTTCGTCAATTTTAAGTTTGTAGTTAGTACTTTTCTCAGGTTTATAAAATAAACTATAAAATGTTCTGTCATCTGAAACCTTTACAGAATCTATAAAATTTTTAGTATTTGAATTTACTGAAGAAATTGAAAAACTTTCTTCATAACAACTTATGTCATTACCATAAAACTCTGCTCTAATAAAACCATTGAATTTATTTTCTGAGTCTAAATAATTACTATAATCAAAGTTATTTATCCCTTGATCTAATTCTTTTATAAAAGTATTCTCAATATACAGATTATATCCAGTGTAGTAGTTGTCAATAATTTCAATTTCCATTTTATTATTAAGACAATTACTTATTTTTATTTCAAATTCTTTTGGTTCAAAAACCTCAATTTCAATTATGTCAATTTTTTCTACATTATCTACGTTAATCGCCTGTGCTATAATGTATTTACCAGGGTTTTCATATATATTAAATGTAGTTGATGAGGGATTAAATGATAAATTGTTGTAATTGAAGTCGTACTGAATTACAGTAGCTGTAGAATCTACATTCTCATCAACTATTTGAACTTCTAAAGGAGCGCATCCACTTATTAAATTTACTTCAAACCTTTCAAGATTACTTTTTTGGGAATATGAATTTAGCGATAACAAGATCAATAAAATTATTGATATGAAAAGTTTATTCATTTTTATTAATTGATTTCATCTTGGAAATGATATCATCAATAGATTTTTTTTCCTGTTCACCGTTTTTCATGTTTTTTAATGTGAAATAATTTGTATTGATTTCATCTTCTCCTACTATAAGAACGTAGGGTATATTGTTTTTATTTGCATATTTTAGCTGTTTTTTCAATTTAAAATTGTCGGTCACTAAGTCTACACTAATATTATTTACCCTTAATTTATTTGCTATTTCAAGACATTTTGGAATAAATTTCACATCAAGATATGACAATAGAACTTTATTATCATTAATAACATTTTGAATGTTATCATTACAGTCAAGTAATTCAAAAATCCTTTCCATACCAAATGAAATTCCAATTCCTGGCATGTTTTTTACTCCAAATTTTTCAGTCAGATTTTCATATCTTCCCCCTCCACAAAGACTGCCAATACTTTCTTTATTTGATTTAACCTCAAAAATTGATGAAGTATAATATGATAGACCCCTTGCAAGACTAAAGTCTAATATATAGTTTTCGTTTAACTCATCTATTTCTCTGATTTCTTTTATACCCTCAATTCCAGTGTTTGAATTTTTAATTATATCCTCAATGAAATTAATTTTTTCAGTATTAGACCCTTTAAACTTTAGTATTTTGATAAGTTTTTTAATACTTGACAACTCAAATTTTTTATCATTTAATTCTTTTTCAAACTTATCAAAACCAATTTTGTCAATTTTGTCAATCATTATACAGATTTCATTAAATCTTTCAGGAAAATTTAATGTTTCAGCAATGCCTTGAAGAATCTTTCTGTTATTTAATTTAAAATCAATATCTGTTATTTTAAGCTTATCAAATAATGTATATACAAGATCAATAATTTCAGCTTCACATAACTTTGAATTTGTACCTATGTAATCAACGTCACATTGATAAAACTCTCTAAATCTTCCTTTTTGTGGTCTGTCTGCTCTCCATACTGGTTGAATTTGATACCTTTTAAATGGAATTGATATTTTATCTTGATTCATAGATACGTACCTTGCCAGTGGTACTGTCAAATCGTATCTTAGAGCTTTACTTGATATTTTAGATTTTAGATTATTTTGATCATTTAAATCTTTTTCCGATGTATTTTTTAGGAAATCACCTGAATTAAGTATTCTAAAAATTAATTTATCTCCCTCTTCACCATAGTTTCCTGTTAAGACTTCGGTATTTTCAATAGATGGTGTTTGAATAGATCTGAAACCATAAAGATTAAATACATCTTTGAAAATATTCATTACATATTCTCTTATTTCCATTTCATCAGGCCCAAAGTCTCTTGTTCCTTTAGCAAGTGATGGTTTAATCTTATTCATTTTTTTAAAATTTATTACAAAGCTAGCAAATGATTTACATTATTTTTTATTTAAATTGCGCCAATAATATATAATATTATGGCAGTTACTAGATTAGAAAGAAAAGGAAGGAGGAACGTTTCAAAGGCTAAAAGAGCTAAACAAGTTATTAAAAGCTTAAACGCAAAGCCAGTTATAAGAAATGTAGATGTTGAAGAAATCAAGAAAGGTTTTTCAAAGTCATCCAAAAAGCCTGTTAAAAAATAGCTTATCCATCAAGTTTTATTACTTGCATGTCTTCAATTTTGTCATCAACTAAGTTAAACCTAACCATCGTTTTCTCTTTGTGAAATCCAACTTTTCCAACAGCTCCTGGATTCATGTATATTAAATTATATTTTTTATCTCTTGCGATTTTTAGTATATGGCTATGTCCACACACCAATAAATTTGGTTTATTTTCTAATATTAAATCTCTAGTTTTTCTATTATACGAGTTAATTTTTCCGGCAATATGAATTATTAGGATTTTAAAGTTTTTAATCTTAAAAATGAGATACTCTTCCGTTTCTCTTCTAATAATTTCATTATCAATATTTCCCCATACTGCCCTTGTAAGACATATTTGTTCAAGTTTTTCAAGTAAATTAATTGAACCTATATCGCCACCATGCCATATCTCATCGCATCCTTCTAGATAGTGAAATGCTTTTTTAGGTAGATAGTTATGAGTATCAGATAGCACACCAATTTTCATAACTTAAAATTTGATTCAATTAGTTGAGGTTATTTTTTCTTTTGCTTTAGACCAAATGCTGTCAAGTTTTCTTTCTTGGTTTTCGTTTGCAATTGACTTGATTATTCTCCAATGTTTCATTCTTTCTTTATTTAAAAGTTTAGCAATCTCATAATATTTTTCCATATTTTCAGGGTTGTTGTTGTTGCCAACAGAAATATCGTTCATTATCACAATATCGTATTTTCTAAATTTATTCTCTATGCTATCTTTTTTGTTTTTATATCTTTTGTACTCCTCCTTTGCTAAATCGATTTGATTTTCTGAAAATTCTAATTCTTTCTTTAAAAATTTAATTTCTCTATAAAAATCTGAATTTTTTCTTGGGCCTTTCTTTCTGTGATTAAATACGGTAAAAATATTTGTGACAATAAGTACAAAAATTAATAGATATAGGTATTTACTCTTCATATGAAGTTAGGTTTATTATGCTAGACTCATTATCCTCAAAATATAAATCTTCAATGGTATAATTTGAGTTGTCTTCTTCTAATTCATTGAAATTTAATGTTATTACTGTAAGCACTATTATTAGTATAGATGTTATTATGAAAACTGGTTTTTCAATTTTATTATAAAATAAATCGATTTCATTCGAGCTTTTCATTTTTCCTTCTAATCTAGAATAGAAATATGGTCTTGGTTCTACCTCTTTAATCCCATTTAAACTATCTATTATTTTATTAATTCTTTTTTTCATAAAATTTCATTTATGTTAAAATTAATAGTAATATCATAGGATTTATTTTTCCATATTTCTCCTTCAACTTGCGATATATTTGTTATTCCTCTTGTAGATTTAATCTCAAGAGATGTTCCTTTATAAACTTTATATCCAAATCCCCAAACAAAACTTGTTTCTTTATCTCCAAAATCATTTTCTGTAAATCTAAATGAATTTGAACTCGATGCTGTATCCAAATTATAGTTAGATGTTGATGCCCTAACTTCAGTTTTTATATTTAATATGTTACCAATTTGTGGTCCAATGAAGAAGTTAAAATTATTCATTCTAAAGTTAATTAGAATTGGAATTTGTAAATAATCTAATTTATTTGTGAAGGATGTTCTGTTAGAATCTTCCACAATCACGCCTTGTGCTGAATAATTAATACCACTTCTTAATCCTAGATATGATTTAATTCTTTTGTCATAATCATCAGGAAATAATTTAAATGATAACTCTAAATTCGCACCAAAATTATATCCAGTATAAGTATTGACGTCATATGGAAGACCACCAATTCTGTTATAGCTAACGCCGATTATATTCGATTTAGATTCAGTTATAAGACTTTGTTTGGAAAATACTGATCCTATTTTAATTCCATACCTAAATTCTTGAGAATATATGTTAAAGGATATAGTTGATAGTATAAAAAGATATAATACTTTAATTTTCATATTATTTAGTTAGAAGTCAAAAATAATTATTTCTTGTCATTGAGTTCATTTTCAATCATAACTTTTAAATTTTTTTTAGCCCTAAATATTAACGATTCTATTGAAGAGGAAGTTTTTTTCATAATCTCTGAAATCTTTTTGTAGGATAGTCCTCTTATATTTTTAAGAATGTAGGCTGTTTTTTGATCTTCACTAAGCTTTTCAATAGATCGAAATAAGATCTTAGATTCTTCCTTTCTTTCCAGTACTATTCCTGGATGTTCAAACTCAGGAATATCGATGGTAGAACCATCTTCTCTAAATAAGTTCATTAAATAGGTGAATCTCTTCTTCCTTTTTTTATATCTAACATACTCTAATGATTTAGATATTGTTATTCTGTAAATCCAGGTCGATAAACTTGATTTACCTTTAAAGCCCTCTATAGATTTAAATATTTGAATAAAAACCTCCTGTGATAAATCATCTGCATCTTCAGAATTTTGTATTATTGAAATAGATGTATTAAATACAAGTTTTTTGTATTGATCAACAAAATAACTAAAAGCTTCTTCATCTTTTGATTTTAATTTTTCTATAAGATCTTTCTCTTCCAAAGTATTTTATACAGATTGTGTAAATTATAACAAATTAAAATAAATAATACTATCTAGGTATATGTTAGATGTTACTAGACCAACTTTATTGCTCAATAAAAAAATTTCAATAACCAATATTTCAAAAATTAAAGATAGGGCCGATAGAAATAATTTAATTATGCGACCACACTTTAAAACCCATCAATCATTAGAAGTTGGAAAATGGTATAAAAATCAAGGCATTGATAGGATAACTGTTTCATCAATTTCCATGGCAAAATATTTTAGTAAAGATTGGAATGATATTCTCATTGCTTTTCCAGTTAATATCCTTGAAATAGAAACCTTAAATAATATTTCTGAGAAATGTAAGCTTGGTCTTTTGGTTGATAATTATATTGTCTTAGAACATTTATCGGACAAACTGACTAGGAATGTAATTATCTACATAAAAATTGATGTTGGATATAAAAGAGCTGGAATTATATATAAGAATCTTGAAGATATAGATAAAATAATTAACCATTGTTCTGATGATATTAAATTAAATTTTAATGGTTTTGTATCTCATTTTGGAGATACATACAACTCTAGATCTGAGAGTGACATTATTGAAAAATACAAAAAATCAATAATGAAACTTAGTAAACTTAGCGAGTCATATAAAAATTGTGAATTTTCAGTTGGGGACACACCATCGAACAGTTTAGTTAATTATTACCCAAGTTTTATAACAGAAATAAGACCAGGTAATTTTATCTTTTATGATTTATTTCAGCATTTGATAGGATCATGTAAGATTGAAGACATTGCTCTGAGAATGATATGTCCTGTTGTTTCAATTTATAAGGAGAGAAATGAAATTTTGATATACGGCGGATCAGTTCATTTTTCTAAAGATTCTGTACATATAGATGATAGACAGTGCTATGGATATGTCTATAATTATGAGAATTTATGGAATGAAAAAAATAGAGTTGGAATAGTTAAATCATTATCACAGGAACATGGGATTGTTAAAGTTGAGAATACTCAAAATTTTACAATAGGAGATCTAGTTTCAATAATACCTGTACATTCTTGCTTAACTGTTGATAAAATGCAGGATTTTTTTATTGAAGGAAATAAACATTCGATTATGGGTTAATCTAGACCGTGTGTCAGTCTCTTTAAAGGTTTTAATAATAATATTACTAGTAAACCAAAAAGGGAGCAGAAGATAAATATCCCTAGAAATATATCATACTCTCCAGCTGTCTGTGCCCATTTTCCTAATTCAGCTGCTAACTTATTTCCGAACCCAGTACATGCAAAATATGTACCCATCATTAATGATGCGTATTTTATTGGAGCTAGTTTTGTAATAAGTGCCATCACAGTAGGTGAAGTACACAACTCTCCCAATGTGTGAAGTAAATAAGCAATTACAAGGTAGTACATTGCACTTGATCCATTTTTTTCAAATTCAGCTGCTGCTTCAGCCATAACTAAAAATCCAAACGCCATAATTACTACACCTACAGCCATTTGAAATAAAAGTGCTGACTCTCTACCTAATGACTTCCACCATGCCCAAAACTTACCCACTAAAACAGCAAATAAAACGATGAATCCGGCATTTAAAGATTGGAACCACGTTGCTGGTACTTCGAAATTTAATGATGTAATCATTCTATCAGTTTTTTCTGATGCATAAATGTTCATCAATCCACCTGCCTGCTCAAAGGCTCCCCAGAAGACAACAACTATCAAAAATGATAAAAGAAGAACCTTTACTCTATCTTTCTCAATATTTGTTAGAGGTTTATTCATTAATTCTTTATCAGGGCTATCATTTTTTCCGATAAATTCTCCAACGCCAACTAGATATTTTTGACCCCACATAAAAACAAGTTGACCAAGTAACATCCCAACACCAGCTAAACCAAAACCATAATGCCATCCCCATTCTTCTCCTATACCACCAATTATTAGTGCCGATAAAAATGCACCAATATTAATGCCCATATAAAAAATCTTGAATCCTATATCTTTTTTGTCCTCATCTTTATATAATCCTCCCACCATTGTTGAAATATTTGGCTTTAATCCACCAACTCCTAATATTATAAATCCCAGACCAGCATAAAATGCAGTTAAATTATCGATTGCAAGGATGCTGTGACCTAGAACTAACAGAGCTCCACCTAACATTACTGTCTTTTTTTGACCGAGTATGTTATCTGCTATCCATCCTCCAGGTATCCCTGCAACATAAACCAGCATAGTGTACCAACCATATAAATAAAGAGCCTCCTCATTTGTCCAACCATAACCAGGATTCTCGCTTGATGTCTCGGATATTAAAAATAATACAAGAAGAGCCCTCATTCCATAGTAAGAAAATCTTTCCCAGAGTTCAGTGAAGAAGAGAACATATAACCCGTAAGGATGTCCAAAAATGGTTTTTTGATTTTCCATATTAATTAATCAATTTAAAAAAAATAATCTTTGAAACTTAATATTCTAATTTTTAAATTTTAAATTTCAATCTGAATGGATTATTTCAACGATTTTTTATCTAGAGTACTTAATGTAATTTCAGAGTTTCTTTTCATTTTTAATAGAACTCTTTTTAAGATTGGTGATTCAGAGGTAAGTATTGGTACTATAGTTATATTTTTTGCTAGTTTCTATCTGCTTATAGTTGTATCCAAAAATGTTAGACTTCTTTTATTGAATAAGATTTTAGCAAGGTCAAAACTTAAAAAATCATTCAGAGAGTCAATAGCAAACGGAGTTAGAATAACAATGATGCTCATAGGTACAATCATTATTATTCAGGCAGTTGGGATTGATTTGAGTGCTTTAAGTTTACTTGCTGGAGCATTAGGTGTGGGTATTGGTTTTGGATTTCAAAAAGTAACCGATAACTTAATTAGTGGATTGACAATACTTGTCGAAGAACCAATAAAAGTAGGTGACAGGGTAGAAGTAGGAGAGGTTAGTGGTGATATTGTCAATATTTCTTTAAGGTCTACAACAATTGTCACTAATGATAATATTTCTATAATTGTTCCTAACTCAGAGTTTATTTCAAGCCAGGTAATAAACTGGAGTCATAATAATAGAATAATAAGATTTAGAATACCTGTGGGAGTAAGTTATGACGAAGATCCAGAAATTGTTAAAAAATTATTAATGGAGGTTGCTGATGAAAACCCTAACGTTCAGAAAGAACCTAAGCCAAGAGTATTTTTTGAAAAGTTTGGAGATAGTTCTTTAGACTTTAAGCTTGGTATTTGGACATCTTCCCATACTGATAAACCTGAATTTATAAGAAGTGAAATTAATTATGCAATCTTTAAAAAATTTAAAGAGAATAATATTAAGATTCCTTTCCCTCAGAGAGATGTTCACATTAAATCAAAGTCTGATTGAGGAAATTAACAATTATATTTTTTTTATTAATCTCGATGCAAATGTATTCCCAAGAAAATAATTATTTCTATGAGATTAAAGAGTTTGATGAAAATTATTCAGAGAATGCAATAATTTCTAGATTTCTACATGCAGTAGGTTTTAGGTACTACTGGTCAACAGAAGGTTTAAGAGAAAACGATCTGATATATAAACCTTCTGATACAGGAATTTCAACTAGAGCAACTCTTGAACATATATATGTGTTAGCTATAATTATAAATAGTGGAATAAAAGATATTGAGGTTAAAAGATCTGAGTCTTATCCCGAATTATCATTCGAGAAATTAAGAGAAAACACATTAAAATTAACTAAGGAATCAATCGATATAGTTTCAAAATACGAAGAGGATGATTTTCAAAATTCTAAAATAAGATTTGGTAAAAATGGATTTGATTTTTATAATCTTTTTCACGGTCCAATTTCTGACTCCCTCTATCATATAGGTCAAATTGTTTCGTATAGGAGATCTTCAGGGAATCCACTTCCAAGAGGTGTTAATCATTTTCTTGGTAAAAAAATGTAGATTTAAATTATTTGATCGCTGAAACTCCTGTAATTTTCTTTCCTATTATTAGTGTATGAATTTCGTCAGTTCCCTGGTAGGTCACTAGAGCCTCAAGATTATTTATATGTCTCATAATTGGGTATTCACCTGTTATTCCCATTCCACCAAGAATTGATCTGGATATTTTTGCAACTTCACAAGCCATTTCTACATTCACCTTTTTTGCTAAAGATATTTGTTCAAAAGATGCATTTCCATTGTCCATGAGTAGTCCTAACCTCCATGTTAAAATCTGAGATTTAGTTATTTCGGTTACCATTTTAACTAATTTTTGTTGTACGAGCTGGTAAGAACTAATTGATTTGCCAAACTGATTTCTTTCATTTGAATATCTTAGAGCAACATCATAACACTCCATCGCTATTCCTAAACTTCCCCAGGCCACTCCAAATCTTCCAATATTTAATCTGTCAAATAATATCTTAATATTATCAGTTTCTGTAAGAATATTATCTTTTGGAACTTTCATATTTTGAAATATTAATTCACCTGTTTCAGAAGCTCTAAATGACCATTTTTTTTCAATTTTAGCAGTACTAAAACCTTCAGTACTTCTTTCAACAATGAACCCAGCATACTTATTTGATTTACTTTTTGCCCATATTACAGCTACATCACAGATTGGTGCGTGACCAATCCACATTTTTGATCCGTTTACTATATAATAATCTTTTTCCTCTGAATAGTGACTTTTCATAGAGGAAGGATCTGAACCGTGATTTGGTTCAGACATCCCAAAGCTTCCTATTAATTCACCACTAGCAAGTTCAGGTAAATATTTTTGTTTTTGATCATCTGAACCGAGTGAATAGATTGTGTTCATTACCAATGATTGAACTGAACTTAAAACTCTTATTGATGAGTCACCTCTTTCCAATTCTTGCATCATCAATCCGTATGAGGTAAAATCTATTTCTGAGCCACCATAATTTGTTGGTAAAAAGCCACCAAACCCACCTATTTCAGCTAACTTCTTTACAATATCTTTTGGAAAATTACCAGATAAGGCACAATCTTCAATTATAGGGCTTATATTCTCTTTTACCCACTCCCTAACAGTGTCTCTTATTAGTAACTGTTCCTCATTAAATAACGTATCAATGTTATAAAAATCAGGAGATTTAAAATTATCTTTTTTCATTTTTTATTATGCATTAACAACTTAATATTGCAGACATAAAAAGTAT
Source organism: uncultured Marinoscillum sp. (assembly GCA_902523065.1). Lineage (GTDB taxonomy): Bacteria > Bacteroidota > Bacteroidia > Cytophagales > MED-G16 > MED-G16. The sequence goes on along the minus strand of CABYXZ010000001.1, from coordinate 3,537 downwards.
CCTGAGATATGGTTGATCTCTCTGCTTTAATTTAAAATTAATTAAAAAATGTCACAAAATAGTATCGCAATTATATATGGATCTGATACCGGAGCTACTGAGAGTGTTGCAAAGAGTTTACATGAGAAAATAGGAGAGGGTTCAGTAGATTTATTAGAAGTTAATTCTGTATCCCCGGAAGATTTTAGAAAGTATAAAATAATCCTTATTGGTGTTCCCACATGGTATATTGGTGAGCTTCAAAGTGATTGGGATTACTTCTTTCCTGAGTTCAAAAAAATAGATTTTACTGGAATTAAAACCGCATATTTTGGATTAGGTGATCAACTTGGTTATCCTGATAGTTTTGTAGACGGTATTGGTATTCTAGCTGAAGTTGTTCTAAAGAATGGTGGTAAGGTTTTTGGATCATGGTCAACTGAAGGATATGATTTTGATGAGTCACTTGGTGTTAATCCTGATGGTGATTTTTATGGACTAGTAATTGATGATGATAACCAACATGAGATGACAGACGAAAGAGTAGATAAATGGTTATCTCAAATCAAACCTGATTTAGCGGTTTAATCTCATAATTGTGGGCCCACCAGGGCTTGAACCTGGGACCTACCGGTTATGAGCCGGGCGCTCTAACCAACTGAGCTATGGGCCCTCTCAATAATTGAGAAATGAATTAATTTTCATTAGAAAAATTCCCTCAAAACTATAAAGATTTAATTAAATGTATTATGCTTTAATAATTATTTATTTTAGCATTTAATGAAATATAAATGTCTAATATTTGATTTGGGTGGGGTTATTATTAACATTAATCCTTCTAGAACTATAAATGAATTTTCTAGAATTTCAAATAACAAACCTTCCAACGAATTTGAATTTATTGATTATAGATTTCTTAAAAAGGGGTTAAAGAAAAAAAATATCTTTTTTGAATTTGAAAAAGGATCTATTAAAGAAGAATTCTTTAGAAACGAAATAATTAAAAATTTGAATGTAAAACTTGATAATAATGAGTTTAATAGAATATGGAATCTAGTAATTCTTAATATTAATACCGACGTACTAGAATCAATTTTTAAATTAAGAAACCGTTTTTCTCTTATGGTACTAAGTAATACTAATTCAATTCATAAAAATTATTTTGAAAAACTTATGGTTAATGAATATGGCTATGGTTTCAATAAATTTTTTGACAAAGTTTTTTATTCCCATGAAATGTTTTGCAGGAAACCTGAAAAAAAAATTTATGAAATGGTAATAGATGAATGTGGATATAGACCATCAGATATATTATTTTTTGATGATATGAAAGAAAATATTACTTCTGCAAAATTAAATGGAATTGACGGATACCATGTTGAAAATAAAAAGGATTTAATTAATTACATCTCTAGTTTAATATGATCTTTTTTGTTGTTACAAAAGAGTTTTTTTGTATTATTATTATATAATTTCCTTTAGGATAATTTTCTAAATGAATCTCATTAGTTGATTTTAAATTCATAATTTTTTTCCCCTCAGAATTTAAAATAAAAATTATATCTGCTGCTTCACTTAAATAAAATTTCCCATTACTTGGATTAGGATATATATTTAGATCTCTCTCGATTTCAATCTCGTTTATTGACGTTAGTACATAATTGGTTTTTCCAAAGACAGGCCTTATAATAAGACTACCATTAATTACGGTATTTTGATTCCACATTCCATCAACTTTATAAAAAATCTTGTTGGATGAATTTGTATTTTTATCTAAGCCAACTGGAAGAAAATTATTATTATTTTGTTTGAACCCAACATAAAATGTGTCTTCAACCAAGACTGGATTTTTTAATTTAAAAAGATTTAATTTCTTATTGTCATATGATATAAACTCAGTTTGATTAAATAACTTTTCATCATTATAATCTTTATATCCTATAAGGTTAATATTTCCTGAATATTCATTGTTTGTATTTGGGAAAATTAAAGCTAAATGAGTAAGAGTATCTTTTTTGAGGGTTTTAAATTCAACTATAAGTTCTGCGTTTTTTTGATTAAGACCAGCAGCAAATTCCGGAGTACCATCGTCATATGAATAATAATTTGAAAAAGATATATCATAAGATGATGTATCATTATTTAGGTAATTCGTGTTTGCATATATCGAATCTCCAGAGGTTATGAAGAATTTTAAATTTATGTTTAAAGAATCTGATTCTACATCAATATTCATTAAATCAATATTTTTTGTTTTTATTTTCCTAGATTCAAATCCAATAAGTATTGGACTAAGTTGTTTTTTTTCTTCAATAAAAGTTATGGAATATGGGTTATCTGTTGAAACTAAATAGGAATAATTAATAGGCTGAATATTTTCATCAAGATTATTGATTGTTATCTCTAGGGAGTCTACTATATTGTTAGCTTTATCAAAGTGTTTAATAGGTATTGAAAAATACTCTTTAAATAACTTTGAAGGAGAATAGGAGAGTGTTCTATCAAGAAATGTTGAATCATTTTCATTTCTGTTGGAATTTATATAAATGTAGTCTAGGACCCAACTATCAAATGGTCCTTCTGAATTTCCAATATTTGAAAATTTAAACTTGAAATTGTTATGTAAATATTTTTCTTTAATATTTAATATTTCATATTTAAAATAATTACCATGAAAGTTTTCTGAACCACCTATTTTACTCCAAACTAAATCCCAATTATTATTTTTATTTAAGAATTCTAGTTTTATAGAGTCTTCATAGTCCGGAAACTCTCCATTTATATTATAGTTCCAAAAAAAACTCATAAATATGGAGTCCTCATCTTTTTTATCCTTTAAGTTTATTATATCAGAAATAATAATATCTGAAACTCCTTGTCCATAAATTTCATTGTATGGATTACCATCTGCATCTAAACCATCTAGCTCAATAACATTTAAACTTGGTGCATTATTGTTATTATAATTTCTTAATGATATATCATCATAGAAACTCCAATTATTATCATCAATTTTATTTTTTGAGAAGTCATCCCAAAAAGGTAAATGAATGGTGTCATTCGTATGGTTTGAGAAAATATTTTCATTTATTTTCACCGAAATAAAATCTTGACAAAAAAGGGATGATTTACTTAATAAAATTAAGAATAGTATTTTATTGATTCTTTTCATTTATAGAATCTTGTACTATCCAAAGGTTTACTCTTCTTCCAATCTTAACCATAATATCTTTTGCTGGAAATTGCTTGAATACTCTTCCCGGCTCAATTTCTTCTTTTTCGTAAACTTCATCTCCATCGTCATTAAGAGACTTTGTGAAAACAAACCCACTATCTTGATAATTAATAGAACCTAATCTTAAACCAGAACCAATTATTGTAAATTTAGCTTCATCAAAATCCAAACCAATTAAATCAGGAGCGTTAAAAATTTGATTTCCAAATCCATCACCAACATCCAAATCAATGGTAGAACCTTTATCTACTGGTTCATTAGCAGATAACGAATCCCCATTTAAATACATTTTAATTACGGCATTCATTGCTAGATCTGGAACA